>FUZG01000027.1 GCA_900168235.1 Lachnospiraceae bacterium
CGGGAAGAATTAACCAATTCGGGACGGAAAGAAACAACCATTTTCAGTCGAACAAAAACAGCCATTGCTTTTTCGTTCATCGAGTCTAAACTGTTGTATGCCAATGCAGCAGCTAAATCGATTGATGAAAGGAAAAAACAATGACTTAACTGAAACAATAGCACAAGCTCTCAACGAAATAAAGCGCGAACTTGGTGATAAGTTCGATTTGGAGCATGTCAATCTCGCCGAACTTGAACGGCGAACTGGTATATCCAGGGCAAAACTCCGCCGGCTGAAGGAGCATGATTTTATCGATACTCCACACGGCCTTACTGGCCGGAAGGCTAAGACGACTGTACTCACAGGATTTACAGGTATGTTAGATAGCCTGTTATCCAAAGGCGTTACTAATTCATCCGTTTGTTATGATCGTCTGACTGCCAGCGGATACACAGGCGGTCTGACTGTAGTAAAAGAGTACATTGCAGCTCATCGCGATCTTGTTCCTGCAAAACGCCAACTTGTTGCACCTCAAGGTAATCGCGGAAGACGGTATCAGACTGCTCCGGGTGAGGCTTATCAGATGGACTGGGGGTTCGTCGAAGTTGAAAACGAAAACGGAGTCAAGTACAAGATAGCCTGCTTCGCCATGATCTGCCACTCTTGTGGGAAACGTTATATCGAGTTCTTTCCCAATGCCAGGCAGGAGAACCTCTTTATAGGAATGATTCACGCCTTTATGTATCTTGGCATTCCAGACACTGTCCTTACAGACAACATGAAGAGTGTTGTTATCAGACGTGACAGCGAAGGGCATCCAGTCTGGCAGAAGGATTATGAGCTTTTTATGGGCAACATCGGCTTTAATACGAAACTGTGCAAGCCCCGCCATCCATTTACAAAAGGGGCGGTAGAGCGCCTTATACGTTTTGTTAAAGATAACTTTCTGGCAGCCAGAGTATTTACTGAACTCACTGATCTTAACTATGAAGCCAACGATTGGTGTAGCCGTCAGAACGCTGCTTATCACAGAGCAGTGGATTGCATCCCGGACGATAAACACGCCGCGCTCTGCATGCAGAGCGCGTATAAGCTCGAGGATACAATTGAGCTCGCTTATTATCTTTGCCCAGAACGCAAGATATCTTTTGATGGGTTCGTTAACTATGAAGGCCGCCGATTCGGTGTTCCATACTGGTATACTGAAAAAACCTGTAGAGTTAAGCGGGATGGATATACGCTGTACATCTACGATTCCCACATGAACAGACAGCTTACAACCCACGATGTCACCTGGAGTCGTCGGGACAGTTTCTGTAAGGAGCAGTACGCATTCGATCAGCCGGAAGAACGTCCTTCTGAACCGGTAAGGATCAAAATCCAGCAGATCGATCCGCCAAAGTTTAAATCCGGATTTGAGAGATTCAACTTTGAGGAGGGCCTGTGGAATGGATGAATCAATTTTTTCAATGATCCACGAGGCTGCGGATTATCTCAAGCTCGACATCGAGTTACAGGAAGTCGCAAACCTGGCTGTTAATAATTCTTTATCAGAAGAAGGAATCAGGGCTATATCGGTCTTTGTCGATTATCTAAAAGAGAAGAAACGAGAGACTATAATAAACACTCAGCTTCGTCTGAGCCGCCTTCCACTCAAAGAACCCAAGACCTTTGAAAACTTTGATTTCTCACTGATACACGGCAGGCAGTCAGATGCCTTGAAAAACCTGCCGTCTCTTGCAGAGCTGTATGCGCACAAGAATCTGGCGTTTATCGGGCCGCAGGGAGTCGGTAAGACTCACTTGGCTATGGCGTTTGGGCGCGAGTGCTGTCTCATGGGTATGAAAGTCTATTTTCTAAAGGCAACCGAGCTCAACAATCGATTTACCGAAGCAAGAAGGTTCGGTAGGGAAAGTTCCGTGATAAACGGCCTTGTAAAGCCTTCATGCTTGATTATCGATGAAGTCGGACGCTGCGTTTTTGATAAAGAAAACACACGCATGTTCTTTGACGTCATAGACCGCCGATATAACAAAGAAGGTCCGAATACGATGATCTTCACAAGTAATCTTGGACCGGATAAGTGGGGAGAATACTTCAGCGAGGACTCATCGTTATTGTGCTCACTGGACAGAATCTTCGATGTAGCTACAGTATTTATGATCAAAGGTAACAGCTATCGTGGGAAACGTTGTGAAACGATTTCTCTTTCGGCAGGGGATCCTGTATCGATAGCAAAATCAAAGCCTTAAAAGGAAGGAGTCAGCCGCTGCGTTGGCGATTTCTGAACGACTGAAATTGGTTATTTCTAAGCGACTATGGGTGGCGATTTCCGCCCGACTCCAACA
>FUZG01000025.1 GCA_900168235.1 Lachnospiraceae bacterium
CAGACAGACAGACAGACAGACAGACAGACAGATTAGATAATAACGCTATCAATAATAGCAAAAGAATAAATAGTGTATATATGATGCCAGATATTAAAGGAAGCGGAAAAGCTTTTTGATATCTGGCATTTTTGTGTGCGTTTTTAGATATTGGTTAGAGGGGATTTTGAGAAACATGAAAATTTTATTTTTATCTGTCATAGCAGGAAAGGAGGTTATAAATAGTTCTATGGCAGATGGCGAGTATAGCTGCATCTATATACTATGTGTACATAAATTTGCCACAAACTATGATGTACGGAAAAAGGGAATAGGAAGGAGAAACAAGGTTGTATATGAGTTTTGAAAATAGAAGCAAGCGTAGAAGCGTACATAAAAGTATAAAGGGTTTGATAGGAATAATACTATCGATAGTTATCTTTACGATCATGATGCCTCCAACGGAGTTGAGGGCAGCTGATTTAACTACTGTTTTGTACAAAAAAGTGACGGTTGATGCTAATCACAAAGTGACACTGGGAGATGGAAGTGCGGAGTGTACAATGATCACTGGCACGACAACAACGTTGACAGGCTCATCTAATGAGAATGAAGGATGGTATGCGGTAAAAGAAACTGTGAATATAAATTCGAATGTGTCTGCGTCAGGTGATGTGAAGTTGATCCTTATGGATGGAGCTGACCTTACGATAATAGGAGGTGCTTCAGGTAAAGGGGGAATATACTTTACAGATGATGGAACGCTTACAATTTATGGTCAGCAAAATCAGTCAGGTAAAATGACGGCTAAAGGTTATGACGGATTAAGTAAGATAGATTATGGTGGAATGGCTGGCTTGACAATAAATGGTGGTAATGTTGTATTGCAATCTTCACACTTGAATAGCTATGGACTTCGTTTGTCTTCAGTAGCTAAACTAACAGTTAATGGAGGAAGTATACACTGTGAGAATGTTAGTCCGACTACCAATGCTACACCATTCGGTGTTTTGGATGGGACGATTGAATTGAATGGAGGAGAAATTACAGTAATTGGAAAATCTGATGCCAATGGTGCGTCAGGACCTGTAAATGCTTATGGCGGAAAAATGTATGCAGTTTCAGGAAAAGCTGCTACGCCGGGAGTGGGTGGAATTATCACTTTAGGCACGGATACATTTGCCTACGAAAGTGCAAGCCCTATCACTGATGTAGAAGCGGATGATGTTACAGCAATAACATCAGGCACTAAGGCTTCTAAGAGATATGTACTGATTCAGTACGTATCTTCAGGAGAGGAAGGCGGAGAAGGCGGTGGCTCAGGTAACGGTGGACAAGGCAGTTCCGGAGAAACACCTGTTAGTGCAAATCTTGCAGTAGTAAAGGGTAAGCAGAACATTAAATCGCTTTACAAGACCTATGGTGAATCGGGGTACAAATATAAATTCAAAATTGATAACAAGTCGGAGCGTAAGATCTTCAAGGTTTCAAGTAAGGGTGATCTGAAGGCGAAGAAAGAAGGAAGTGCAGTAGTTTCTCTTTATCGAAAGGTGAAAAAGGGAAAATGGGAGAAGGCTGAAGAGCATACATTTAAGTCTGAACTTCCTGAATTTGAGAAGAAAATCACCATGACTGCCGGTGAGACCATAGAAGCATCGAAGTATACAAAGAAAGCCATAAGTGTGTCACCGAACTATATATCCAAAAAGCCTGCTGTAGCAACGGTTGACAGCACCACAGGCAAGATTACTGCAGTAAAAAAAGGAAGCACAAAGATTACAGCAACCTACGGTTCCGGAAAAGGTGCAGCAAAATACACTATTAAGGTAAAAGTTAAGTAAATACGGCGCTTCGTAGAGAGAATCCAGTGAACTACTCGGTAATTGAATTGCCGAGCATCTGATGCGCGTTGAAAACTTCAACGTAGGTTCAGGGTGCGTCCATAACACCAATACTGCTGTTTAGGCAGCTACTTTTATTACATAAGGTATTTTGATAGACATGGGATCCAGTCCCATGTCTATCTTATTTTTATCCGGATACAGACGGAGGATGTTATAGGCTCCCACACAGTCTGCGTTCCAAGTATTTATCCCGTCCCTGTACAGACCTCTGCATACACGGTTAGACTTCACTGCAAGTATTCAATGCCTCCATAGCTTCGCCGCCCGAAAGAGAACCGTCTCCTATAACTGCTATTACATTCTCACTGTCATCTCGAAGGTCACGTGCCTTAGCAAGTCCGGCTGCAAGAGCTATAGAAGTTGAAGTATGACCAACATTAAAAAAGTCATGCTCACTTTCATCAGGATTGGTATAGCCTGAATCTTCCGAAAACTTCTCATCATCTATATATCCGTTACGTCTGCCAGTGAGGAGCTTATGCGGGTAGCTTTGGTGCGAAACATCAAACACAAACTTGTCTTTAGGAGAATTAAAGACATAGTGAAGTGCTATTGTTGCTTCAACCATACCAAAGTTTGGACCGAAATGTCCTCCTATTTTAGTAAGCCTATTGAAAAGCGCTTCTCTCATTTCTGCTGCAAGTATTTCAAGCTCATCATTATTCAGTTTTTTAACATCTTCAGGGGAATTGATCTTTCTTAAAATCTCGTATATTTTTTACCTTCCTCCTTCTTATTCCCAAGTTAACTTACCTGTTTCCTGTGCTATTTCATAGCGTCCAATCTTATAATTAAGTTTTTCCAGAGCAACATCGTATTTCTTCTTTGCCGCTAAAATCTGCTCTCTAGCTTCTTTCAAAAGATTTGCTCTAGCCTCAATTGTGTCATCACCGAGCTGAAATAACCTTACATACTCAATCAGCATTTCCACGGGAACTCCAGCATCTCGCATACATACTGCGTTTTCTACCCATCCAATATCTTCTTCCTGATAATCTCTTATGCCTCCGGCAGTTCTTGTGACCTCAGGAATGACACCAACACGTTCATAGTAACGCAGGGTATCAGGCGTCAGATTGTACTTCTCACAAACCTCTTTGATTGTCATGGCATTTATCTCCTATCTCTCACGCCGCAATTTTATCCGGCGCATTTTTCGATTCCATTAACAATGATCTTTCCTGCCGCATTCTCGTCATCCATAATGATCTCCGAAACCTCAGGGACTGAGATCACACCAGAAAGAGGATTCTTTATACTGATAACAGGAGTTGTTATGGTTGCCTCAACCTCAGACTTTTCAAAAGCAAGATCTGCATCAACCATCTTGCAGTTAATGAGCTTCAGACCCTTGCAGTAACAAAGCGGCTGGGTTCCGATTATTGTGCAGTTTTCGAATGTTACATTCTCACAATACCATGCAAGGTACTCGCCCTTCACAACGCAGTTTCGCACAACCACATTTTGGGCATGCCAAAAAGCATCCTTCGTATCAAAGTTGCAGTCTTCAAAAACTGAATCTGTGATGTACTGAAAAGAATATTTGCCCTTTAGTTCGACATTCTCAAAATGAAGTCTATCTGACCTCATCATAAAGTATTCGCCCTGAACAGTAGCATCTTTCATCGTAATGTCTTTTACCGACCATCCAAACTCAGGTGAGATTATGTCGCAGTTCTCAATTTTTATGTTTGAGCACTCGCGCAATGCCTTTATGCCGTGCATTCCGGAATTCTTTATTGCTGCATCGTTCGTATACCACAGCGCAGCCCTGCAGTTCTCAGTCATTTCGATGTTATCAAGCTCCAGCTTATCGTCATGCCAGAACGGATACCTTAAGTTAAAAAAACTATCCTTCACTACCACATTTCTGCACTCTTTGAAAGCACTCTCGCCGTCTGCCGGACCATCAAATCTGCAGTCTGTCACCGTAATATCTTTACTCCCATAAAGAGCTCTTTCTTCATCAAAAATCTTATTCTTAATAACCATATCGTTCATCAAAGCACCTCATTCTCTAATAAAATCATATGTAGTTTCATCTTTCTCTCGGGCTCGATATGGTCATCTTACACCTTGGAGTTAACTCCAGGTCAATAAGGTTTTATATTCAAAATTATAAAAAATAAGTAAACTCTGAAAACATAAAAAACCCCATGACTTCATTACAAAATCATGGAATCCGCTCATAATGCCTTAAAAGTACAAAAAGGCTCCCCTTTAGAAACTATTAACAAAAAAGACGCACAGACCATAATGTCCATGCGTCTATCGTAGTCTTTCCTCGAGAGTCTGATGCCTTCATATGTGCCAAAAGCTACAGCTGGGAATAGTCTTGATATATTCACTCTTGATGATTACATAGAAAATGGTCGGATTGATTAAATAAGAAAATATCTTACAGCGTTGTTTGCAAATATAGCATACACGATTGAAAAGGATCCGTTTGAACATTATTTTCAATCTGTAATTTATTTAGTTTTTACACTGCTTGGAAAACTGGTACAGTGCGAAACACATACATTTACAGGACGTATTGATTGCAAGGTTGAAACGAGAGACTACATATATTTATTCGAGTTCAAATGTGATGAATCTGCGGAGATTGCAACCAATAGACAAGGAAAGCCAATATGATTTTGCCCATCGCCGGAGGCGATTTAATTTGCAAAATCTGTTACTGGAGCGAGCAGTAAGCGAGTGAACAGTAACAGTTAGTTGGCTGGAAGGCTAAGGAAGTGTAGGTACATTGACTTTCACTGCGCTCTGTGCTATTTTCAAGAGGTTGTTAAAAAAACAACGAACGGATGGTATTCCTGGTGGGAACTATACCGAACAGACTCTTTAGGATCATCTGAAAAGGAACAAAAGCATCGCGTCATCTCTTTAAGGAGGTCGATACGATGAGAGTAGGTTTTATAGGAGCAGGAAAAGTAGGCTGTTCTCTCGGAAAGTTTTTCTCTGAGGGCGGGGTTCGTATGACCGGTTATTTCAGTAGGCATATAGAATCGGCGAAAGCGGCAGCGGAATTTACAGGTACAAAATGTTACGTCGGGATAAAAGAACTGGTTTCTGATAGTGACGCGATTTTTATAACTGTTCCGGACGGAGTGATCACAGAAATATTTAAAGAGCTAAGAAAGTTCGACATAAGAGGAAAACAAATCTGTCATTGCAGTGGCTCGATCTCGGCAGCGGAAGCATTTCCGGGGATCGAAGACACAGGCGCTGTGGCATGTTCTATACATCCGTTATTTCCCATTAGTGATAAGTTTACGACTTACAGGGAATTAACGGGTGCATTTTTTTGCCTTGAAGGAGACGTTAAATGCGTCTCTGAATGGGAAGAACAGCTGAAAGCGCTTGGCGTGAGAACGCAGATCATAGAGTCGGCTTCTAAGGTCAGCTATCACGCTGGATGTGCGATAGCAAGCAACCTTGTATGCGCGCTCATGCAGGAAAGCCTGAATCTCTTGACGAAATGCGGCTTCACTGACGAGTCCGCGAGAGAAGCGCTCACACCACTGGTAAAGAGCAATATCGGGCATGTGCTGAATGACGGAGTCGTAAATGCGCTTACCGGACCGGTTGAACGAAATGATATAAAAACGGTTCAGAAGCATATAGATTGTTTTCCAACGAAAAAAGAAAAAGAACTCTACTGTACGGTTTCTTCCAATCTTATCCAGATAGCCAGAGCAAAACATCCGGAAACAGATTTTTCCGAAATGGAAAGTATTTTACGGGAGGAACTTATAAATGAGCAAAAATACTGTTTCTACATTGGCGGCAATGAAGGCACGCGGAGAAAAGATCTCGCAGGTGACATGCTATGACTACACTACAGCAAAGCTTGTAGACGCAGCAGGTATCAATATGATCCTTGTGGGCGACAGCCTCGGAATGGTAATGCAGGGCTACAAGGATACACTTCCTGTTACTGTTGATGAGATGATCGTATACGGCAGAAGCGTTGTGAGGGGATGCGATAATACTTTTGTATGTGTAGATATGCCCTTCATGAGCTATCAGGTTTCTCCGGAGCAGGCTCTTCAGAACGCAGGACGGATCATGAAAGAGACCGGCTGCAGCGCAGTTAAGCTTGAAGGCGGAAAGGATATAGCACCCGCGATCCGTCTCATTACTAACGCAGGAATCCCTGTTGTTGCTCACATCGGAATGACACCTCAGTCGGTAAACGCCTTCGGTGGATTCAAGGTACAGGGAAAAGGTGAAGAAAACGCACGCCGTGTACTTGAGGACGCTCTTGCAGTGCAGGAAGCAGGTGCATTTGCAGTGACTCTGGAGTGCGTACCGCCTAAGCTTGCAGCACTTATTACAAAGAAGCTTGATATCATCACGATAGGAATCGGTGCAAGCAGCTGTTGTGACGCGCAGGTTCTGGTTTATCAGGATATGCTTGGCATGACAGGAGATTTTGTTCCGAAATTCGTAAAGAGATTCGCAAATGTCGGAGAGCAGATGAAAGAAGCTTTCCGCGCATATGATGCAGAAGTAAAGGCTGGTACGTTCCCTACACCGGAGCAGACCTACGCCAAGAGCGATTGCTCAGATGAGTTTTTAGAGAAACTTGATGCAGAGTATTAATTAAAAGCCCCCGACACGGAAATTAAATAAACGTGTCGGGGTTTTGGATGTTTGAGCGATTTGTATTTCCAACAAAGGTATTGGAGATTATTTTATGTAGTAAGTCGAAAATTTTACTTCCCCCAGCATGAACCGAGTAAGACATGGCCTCGCTTCAGTTTATAGATAACTTCATCTTTTCCTGATTCCAGGTCATAAACTCGGATCTGTTCACCGGATCGCTGGTTAAACCAGTCAAGCCGGTAGGTCGCATATACAAAGCAACTGTCATCGCTGTCATTGATATTTACGAAGCTGACATTTTTACGGGTGCTGAACAGTTTTTCTTCCTTGCCGCGAGTCAAGTCCAGGCGGTAAAAAACTGTTTCAGCATCTGTTGCTTTCGTAAATATGATAAAAGATCTGTCACGGCTTACATCAAAATCTACAACATCTTCTGCTATAGTCGTTTCTCTTTTGAATGAATCAATGCTTTTTAATTTATAGTTCAGGTGATGAGCATATTTTCTGTTACCGTCAGCCAGATAATAGATTGTTTCATTGTCCTGTGATACATAGATATCAGAGGTCATGATGTCGCTGTCGGCATCCGGTATCACGGTTTCGGTTTTGTTATCTTCAAAGGAGTAACGCTTAAGTGAGTACTGAAATTTTTCTCCTTCATCTGCAAAATACACGTACCTTTGATCCGGCGTCAGAAAAATATTTGTATCAGCGTAGTTATTACGGACTTTGCATAGCTCGGATCTTGTTCCGTCAGACGCATCAAGAAGAATAAGGCTGCCTTTATCGATACAGATATATTTGTCATCGCCCCGGTAAGCTATTCCGCTGAAACCGCTGTTTACGAGTGTATTCACATCGCACTTCCGGTTAAGCACACAGAGTTCCTTTTCATCCGATGAGCTCTGAGAAAATACAAATTCGTTTGGCAGATCTGCTTTAGCGCTTCTGTTAAAAAATATGATCCCACCGATAAAAAATAGCAGTACAAAAAGTAACTGTTTCATCGTTGCTCCTCCTTTCAGTCCCATGACATATCCAGACTATCATTAGCAAAATCTTCCGGCGTGTAACGCTCACGGTATTCCTTGGGCGTCATGCCGGTTTCTTTTTTAAATTCCCGGCACAGGTGGCTCTGGGATGAAAAGCCAAGATAAGTCGCGATCTTTATATATGAATACTGAGAATAGGCGAGCAGATTTTTGATGAGCCTTATCTTTTCTTTCAGAATGTAGGTTTTTAGGGTTATATGCTCCTGCTTTCTGAAAAGTGCAGACAGGTAATTGGCTTCCAGTCCTATGGCGCTCGCAATCTCTGAAACCGTGATCTTGCCGTGCAGGTGGGCACTGATATAGTCCTTGCAGCGTGAGATATTTTTGTTTTCGATATTTGCAGGTGCAGCGGCAGACTGCTCCTTGAGCTCGTGAACCAGACTGCAGTACTGGTATTCCGCATTTCTGTATATCTGACGTACAGTAGCCACATCATGGCACTGTTCCATTTTTTGTATAGAGATATCGCTTATATAAAAAGCCTGCTCGTAGTGCAGACCGCCTCTGATAGCTGCACGGCTTGCGATAGTAATGGTAACGATACCTATATTTATCTCCTGTCGGAGCGGATCAAATCCGACTTTTCCGAGCCTGCCCGTAAAGTCTTCATTAAGAACCTTTTTTAATCCCTCGATATCTCCGGTCTCCACGCAATGACATTCGCGCACTTCATGATTGTACGGATTATGCACGAAGCCGTCCTCTGCACGGTTAAAGGATGTCATGGTGAGAGCGTGTGGCACACTTTTTGCAGTGAGCTGGTCTACACAGTTTTTTACGATGATCGCTGTTTTATCAAAAAAAGGAGCATCAGAGCTTCCGTCACGGTGTTCATTTGCGAGCAGGAGAATGGTAGAGATAAAGAAATCAAAAGAGCAGAGAGGGACCGAGCGTGACCAGTAATCAAAGTTCTCCGGAAGTTCATCGACTTCAAGGGCTTTCATGGTGAAGATGTGTCGGTGATAAACAGTGGTGTCAAAGCGCACGGGACCCACAAGGACGAAATCTTCGTCACGGGTTATGGCACAGTATGAGAACATCCCTTCTATAGTGAAGATCAGGGGATGCTTCCTGGAAAGATCGTACATATCCTGATATTTAAGGAGCGGTGTACTCACAAAAGAATCTGAAAAATCGATGATAGAGCCTACGGACATAGGCGCAGTAACAACATTTTCGCCTGAGGCAGGATTGTTGTCGGTGACACGTACAAGGGTGTGAAGTTCTGATGATGCATAGAAAAGTGAGTAATCTGGATTATTAGACAAAAAAATGCACCTCCGGAAAAAGTTGTTGTATTTATGAAAAAACACAATACAAAGAATTGTGCAATAAAGAACAGATTAGTGATATAAGGATAATAGCATTTTTTATATACTATTAACAACAGTTGTGATGAATCACATCACAAAAGAGGGAAAAGATTACAAAATATTTAAGGAGGATTTATGAAAAAGAAGGTTATTGCAGCGATCATGGCAGCAGCCATGGTAGTGACATCTCTTACCGCATGTGGCGGAAAGAAGCCGACAGTTCCCGCAGGTGCAGGAACAGAGGGCGCAGCAACAGAAGCAGCAGGTTCTTCAGAGGCAGCAGCTCCGGCTGCAGCAGGTGATGACAAGACCATCAGCTTCTGGGATATCGCAACAGACGAGCCGGATAAGACAATCTGGACTTGGGCAGTAGATAAGTATAATTCCGATGATGCTCCTACATCCGGATACACTGTAAATCAGGTTCCTACAGTTAATGATCAGTACAAACAGAAACTTTCCGTAGCAATGAGCGCAGGCGAGTGCCCTGATATGTACATCCACTGGACAGGCGGTCCGATGAGAGAGTATATCAAGTCAGGATATGCTCAGGACATCACAGATCTCGTTGATGAGCTCGGACTTCGTGATAAGTATAATGAGGCTGCTCTTGAGCAGTGTACAGTAGATGGAAAAATCTACGCACTTCCTGTTAAGAATCAGTCCGTTGCAGTTGTCTTCTATGACAAGGCAATGTGGAAGGAAAAGGGATATGAGATCCCGAAGACAATTGATGAGATGGAAGCTCTTTGCGAGAAGATGAAGGCTGACGGTATAACACCTTTCGCACTTGCAAACAGCGCACAGTGGACAGGTTCCATGTACTACTGCTACCTTGTAGCACGTTACGGCGGATCTGACATTATCACAAATGCATACAACCAGAGCGGTTCTCTTGTTGGCGATGCTACAAAGTATGCAGGCGACAAGATCAGTGAATGGGTTACAAAGGGATACTTCCCTGAAGGTGTAAATTCACTTTCACCGGATAACGGCGAAGACAGAGCACTCCTTTACCAGGGCGCAGGCATGATGCTTCACGGCTCATGGCAGGTTGCTTCTATCAAGTCTGAGAATCCTGACTTCTATGAGAACCTCGGCGCATTCGCATTCCCGACAGTTGCTGAGTCCAGCGCAGATCAGACAGCAGTTCTTGGAACACTTGGTGATAACTTTATCTCCTTCAACTGCACAGGCGACAAGCTGAAGGAAGCTGTAAAGATGGCTTCATACTATGCATCTGATGAGTGGAAGCAGCTCGACATCGACAATGGTAACCTTCCGCCTCTTAAGGGCGCATCTTCTTCCGAGCCCGCTTGGCAGGATATCATCGGCATCATCGAAAACGCATCATCCGTACAGCTCTGGTGGGATCAGTATCTGCCGTCTTCCGTTGCTGAAGTTCACAAGTCTTCAACACAGAAGCTTTTCGACAATTCTGAGTCATCTGAGGATGTAGCTAAGGAGCAGCAGGACGCTCTGGATGAGTATTTCTCAGAGAACAGCGGTTCATGATAGTTTAAGAAAAATATCCGGATCCTGCACCGCCGGTCAACCGGCAGTGCAGGATTTGTTTATGGGCTTTAGCCTGATTCGGGGCTTGGAGTTTTTGCGAATCAAAAATGGAAAGCACCGAATCAATAAACCACCCGCTATGCGGGTGCGAGTCAAGTGTTATACAAAAAAGCTACCTTTCCGCCGACAATAAAGTTGTTCAGGCAATATTGCGGAAAGGAAAGGTAGCTATGGCGAAGAAAGAATATTCGCTCGCGCATACTAAATGGATGTGCAAGTATCATATCGTCTTCACTCCGAAGTATAGGCGAAAAATAATTTACAATCAATACAAGGTGGATATAAGAGATATCATCAAGCAACTGTGTAGTTATAAAGGCGTTGAGATAATAGAGGGACATTTAATGCCGGATCATATACACATGTTGGTGAGCATTCCACCGAAGATGAGTGTATCGTCGTTTATGGGATATCTGAAGGGTAAAAGTGCGCTTATGATATTCGATAGACATGCAAACTTGAAATATAAGTTTGGAAATCGTCACTTTTGGGCAGAAGGATACTATGTAAGTACGGTAGGATTGAATGAAGCCACAATAAGAAAGTACATTCAGGAACAGGAAAAGCACGATATAGCCATGGATAAACTGAGTGTAAAGGAATATGAGGACCCTTTTAAGGGTTAAGTGTGAAGTAGTACAAATACCCCTTAAGGGGTAGCAACGAGTCAAGAGCAATATGGCTTGAACGGAGCTGTGGGAAGAATGCGTGAGCATTCTTTCCATAGTATAAAGAGAAAGCCAGCGCCTTTAGACG
>FUZG01000024.1 GCA_900168235.1 Lachnospiraceae bacterium
CAAAGAAGGTCCGAATACGATGATCTTCACAAGTAATCTTGGACCGGATAAGTGGGGAGAATACTTCAGCGAGGACTCATCGTTATTGTGCTCACTGGACAGAATCTTCGATGTAGCTACAGTATTTATGATCAAAGGTAACAGCTATCGTGGGAAACGTTGTGAAACGATTTCTCTTTCGGCAGGGGATCCTGTATCGATAGCAAAATCAAAGCCTTAAAAGGAAGGAGTCAGCCGCTGCGTTGGCGATTTCTGAACGACTGAAATTGGTTATTTCTAAGCGACTATGGGTGGCGATTTCCGCCCGACTCCAACACCTTAATTCAACTTTAACTCAATTATAACTCATTCATTTTCAAATGTCGATTTTTATCGAGTTAAAAACGAGTTAAACACGAATTAAACCATTTTTATATTCTGAACCAATAACTTAAATGCAAAACTTGCTAATATATTTAGCTACTAAAAAAAGCGTAAGTATTAAATTACCTACGCTCTTTTCTCTCAATCACGCATATACAGCTTTTTTTGCAAACCGAAGTCCATATGGGACTGACATTTTTTATTTTTTTGATGACACCATATTAATTCATTTCCAATAAGCAGATTTCATTTTTTCAGCAAACTCGTTATACTTCTGCTTCATAAAGCTAGTCATTTCAATTTTTTCACTGCTATATTTTTTTAGATAATTTGAAAACGGCATAAGCGTTGCCTCACCTAAATACTCACCCATTATACTAAATATGTCTGCACCATTTTCAATAAGGAACATAAGCATTTCATATTCCTCAATACTAATATTGTAGAATCCCTTCAGTTCAAGTGAGATGTGTTTTTCATATATTACTTTACTGCACTTTTCAATATACCCTGGCACAGCATTTATACTATCCATCGTCACAGATACAATATACAGTTCATTGACATCTATGAATTCATCACGTTCTTTATTATTCGCAAAAGCAATGTCTGCCTGTAAAATTGGCTTTATATACAGTTTCTCCAGATTTCTATCAACTGATTTATTCTGAAGGCAATCGAACAACACGGAAAACCCCTTTGCTTCAATAGCAAGTAATTTTGTTCCCTTTTTAATATAAGCATCCGATGATTTCTTTCCTTCTCCTTTACCATAGGAGAATTCATCAATATATTTATATGCGTTAGCTTTCGCAACAACGGATTCTGTTTGGTCTTGAATATACTTTTCATATAGTCTTCCATAAAATGCCATAGTTCTACTATCTTCATGTGGAAAGCATTCTCTAACCTTCCAAAACAAATTCTCAAAAAAAATGTTCTTTAAAGTAAAATCGCTTATAGAAATATACATTCCATTTGATGACTTTATGAATGGAGTGCTCAAAAAAGATTGAAAATTCCAAATCTCATCATATGTATCTGTACACCACATTTTTAAGCTTTCAGGGCTGGTACTTATATCCTCAATCACCATTGACGCAATAGATTCCATCTTCGTACCAGCATATGTATCATGAGGATCAAACCAAGTAGAGTGATATGATAAATATGCATCAGTGTCATAATACTGTTGAAGTTCTCTAAAACATACAAACAAATACTCTTCAATCGAATACTCATATTTTGATGAAAAAGCAGTCCAATAATCTCTATATTCCCTCTTAACATCTTCATTAAACAAGTCAATATTTCTATTCAAAATTGCAAACAAATAGTAGGAACGTACTATCTCTGCAGCCACATTATGGTCAACATTAATATGATATGTTCCATACAAGAAATTAGATGCTGAAAACATAGTTTTATCTTTTTTATTCAATTCTTCTGCAACTATTAACCCCAATTTAATAGCCTGTCTATAATCATCATCGATTAAGTCAAAATCAGTTCGAATAATTTGCAAATCATCTGTGTATTTTATAAGTGCTTTTAGTAAAATGAGCATTGGTTGCAAAGCAACGATATGTTTACTCTTTTTTAAGCGATCATCAGAAAATATTTCTATAGGACTATCTGGCTTTATTCCACAAAATCTACTTTTTAGCAACGCCTGATATGGTATATATACTTCACGATTTCCAATAAAGGGTATTTCTATTTTACTTGTAATGACCTTATTCCTAACAGTAATCAATTCACATATTGCGGATATTGTCTTTGCTAAATCAATTCTTTTTATTTCCTCCTGTAAATCAGGAATTGGTCCGGGAAAAAAATCCGAGTATGTCATTATTTCCTGATATTCATCTATTGATATCTTATACATTTATCCTCCATCTTCACATAATGTAGCTCGATGTCATATCCCAAAGCCTCCATCATCTGCAAAATGAAATTACACCTAACTGAAATCATTTCATAATTTTCATGAGCAAAATTCAACACGTTGGGATATACCAGGATTTCTTACTCGTCCCTATTTCTAAGAGTTATTTTATCCTTTACAAACTGTTCGAGACATGATCGCGTAGTTATAATGCCCTCAAAAGTTTTAGAAACCTCCGCACTTTATACCTTTACTATCTCAGTCAAACAGTCTAACCCAGATAGCTTTTTCCGAAGGAAAAGTTCCTGCCTTCCTTATATTCATGAACCCTTGATATATCTGTAATAATCTCACTATCTCAAGTTCTCTCTGATAATTTAAAATAAACAAACGATTTCATAATATCAGAATTTCTTTCTTCCAACTAACTCACTTCCCTTACAAATTGTACAGTTTTTGATAGATACCTTAAATCTATTGGGAGATATTCTATCGCTTATAGCCTCTTAGTAGTCATGCTAATATACTACTAAGACCATCAGTTCTTACAAAATTATATAATCTTTCCTTATCTAATCATCTATTGCAAATATTTTTTTCTGTGCCATTCCATGTATTTTTTCATTTTATCATTCATATCTATTTTCATATCGTTATGTATATTAAGTAGCACCCTATCATTATTATTCAGTTTCGAACTAATCATAATTTTTCCCTCATTATCAAAGGATATGTAATGTTTATCAAAAAGAGCATCATGATTTGGACATAATAACAATATATTATCTAAATCTCCCTTTTCCGTACTATCTGAAGCAGCCCATTCTTTTATATGGCTTGCAACTAATGAAGGTTCAAATCTCAGCTTGCATAATGCACACTGTGTGTCATATTTTTTAAGGGTATTTTTTCTTATTGCACCTTGATTAACTCTTGCCTTTATAAGCGCATATCTATCCTTTCCATCAATATTTTGGAAATTTTCATACTCAAAATAATTTTGACTAGAATTACTCGCTTCCATATTTTGAATATTTGGCAAAACTGATTTTGCATAATTTACAGCATTTAAAGATACTTTGTTCAAATCACTCAAATCCAAGGATATTATTTTATGTAGTTCATTTAAATACTTTTTCCCTTCTATTGTGATACCCCAATTATTATTCTCGCTTGTGTTATACCAACCGTTCTGAGCCAAATGTTTCCTTACAAAAGCCAAATCATTTCGCCACACAAGCTCATTTCTATTCTGTTTTTTTTGTTTATCTATCTCTGTTAGTATGATCCAACCATTGTCCTCAATATTATCCAACACCTGTGCTTTTGTAGGAGCAGGATTATTCTTTGATAATTGATATGAAGATAGTAAAAGCAAATATCTCTTTTCGTTTTCTAATGACATTTTTCAACCTTTCATAATTCGAGTCCAATATCAAATTAAGCCCTGATTCCCGCAAAAAAGCGAAAATCGGGCTTAATATATCACTCAAACATACGTTCGTCACTCGAGCTCTATCGTTCCAGGCGGCTTACTCGTAAGATCATACATTACGCGATTTACGCCCTTGACCTCATTTATGATTCTATTCATACATGTCTGAAGAACACTCCACGGTATCTCCGCTGCCTCAGCAGTCATGAAATCAGAAGTGATAACGCCACGAAGAACTACGGCATAGTCGTATGTTCTGAAGTCACCCATGACACCGACACTTCTCATATTGGAAAGGGCTGCAAAGAACTGACCCTTACCCATATCGATGCCTGCCTTGGAAAGCTCCTCACGGTAAATAGCATCTGCTTCCTGTACGATGTGAACCTTCTCAGGAGTAACCTCACCAACCACACGGATACCAAGTCCGGGACCCGGGAACGGCTGACGATAAACCAGCTCTGCCGGGATACCAAGCTCGATACCAGCCTTACGAACCTCATCCTTGAAAAGTGCACGAAGTGGTTCAACAGGCTTTTCATCAAATCCGAGCTCAACGACCAGGTCATGCGGAAGTCCGCCAACATTGTGGTGAGACTTGATCACAGCACCGTCTTTACCCATTCCGCTCTCAACCACGTCAGGATAGATAGTTCCCTGTGCCATATACTTAAATCCACCTGTGCCGGCAAGGCGACGAGCCTCAGCACCAAAGATCTCTACGAATTTATTACCGATGAGCTTTCTCTTCTGCTCAGGGTCCTCAACACCCTTCAGCATCTTGAAGTACTCTTCTCCGGCATTGACACGGATAAAGTTCAGATCAAACTTTCCGTTAGGGCCGAAAACAGCCTCAACCTCGTCACCCTCGTCCTTACGCATCATACCGTGATCAACAAATACACAGTAAAGCTGCTTTCCGATAGCCTTCGAAAGAAGAACTGCTGTAACAGTAGAATCAACACCGCCGGAAAGGCCCAGAAGCACACGGTCAGAACCGATCTTTTCACGGAGTTCCTTAATAGTAGACTCAGCAAAAGAATCCATCTTCCAGGAACCACTGCACTCACAAATGTCGATTACGAAGTGCTTCAGCATAGTAAAACCATCCTTTGAATGAACAACTTCAGGATGGAACTGTGTAGCATAAAGCTTTCTTCCTGCATCCTCCATAGCCGCAACCGGACAATTCGGAGTATCCGCGCTGATATCAAAGCCCTTCGGAGGCTCTGCGATATAATCAGTATGGCTCATCCATGCAGTAGTGATGCCAGGTACTCCTGCAAAAAGTGCAGAGTCGCGCTTAACTATAGACACATCTGTATGTCCATATTCACTTACGGGTGCAGTCTTTACCTCACCACCCAGCAGATGTGCCATCAGCTGAGAACCGTAGCAAATACCGAGTACCGGAATACCCAGATTAAAGATTTCCGGATCAAATGTCGGTGAATCTGAAGCATATACACTGTTCGGTCCGCCTGTAAGGATGATTCCCTTCGGATCGAGTTCCTTGAGCTTATCAAGGCCGATATTTGAAGGATGAATCTCGCAATAAACATTGCATTCCCGAACTCGTCTTGCGATCAGCTGTTTATACTGTCCGCCAAAGTCCAGAACAATAATTTTTTCCTGTTCCATGTTTCCTCCAATCGCAATGATTGTTAATTCCGGCACTGCCAGACAACTTCGAAAAAATTTCCAATAATCATTAAACTATACCTTAAAGAAATGCGCTTTGCAAGTATTCTAAGGCATACAAAGGTACTGAAAAGGGCAGAAACAGCCATGCTGCTTCTGCCCCATTGATATGCATCATATAGAACGATCATGTGTTTCACGAAGTCTGTTCAGCGCACGGGCAAGTGACAGCTTAGACATCTTGTACTCCACAAGGGATTTTCTCTGTCTCATCTGTTCCTTTGCACGTTCCAGAGCAGCCTCGGCTCTTACGCGATCGATATCTTCCGGTCGCTCACAAGTATCCACAAGGATCGTACATCTGTTGTTAGCCACCTGTGCTGTACCGACGCCAACGATCACACGATGCCACTCATCATCGGGCGTCCTGAATCTCAGTGAACCTATGTCCACCGCAATGATCATCTCTTCATGATGTGCGAGCAATTCTATCTGTCCATCAATAGTCGGTAAAATGACTGATTTTATCTTGCCTTCAAAAAACACACCATTACTGGCGATGATCCGAAAGAAATAAGTATCTGCCATTACACTTTTTTCGCTTTCTCTGCTACATCATCAATTGTGCCGACGTTAAAGAACGCTTCCTCAGGATACTGATCAGCCTCACCGCTGACGATCGCTGAGAAGCCCTTGATAGTATCTGCGATAGAAACATATTTACCCGGAATACCGGTGAAATTCTCTGCTACATGGAAAGGCTGTGACAGGAACTTCTGGATCTTTCTTGCACGATATACGATCTTCTTCTCATCCTCAGAAAGTTCTTCCATACCAAGGATAGCAATGATATCCTGCAACTCCCTATATTTCTGAAGCATCTGCTGAACGCTCTGGGCAACTTCATAATGCTGCTGACCTACAACATCTGCTTCCAGGATTCTGGATGATGACTCCAGCGGATCAACCGCAGGATAAATACCCTGCTCAACGATCTTTCTGGAAAGAACCGTTGTAGCATCCAGATGTGCGAATGTCGTTGCCGGAGCGGGATCTGTAAGGTCATCCGCAGGCACGTATACAGCCTGTACTGATGTTACGGATCCGTTTCTTGTAGATGCGATCCTCTCCTGAAGTTCACCCAGATCATTTGCCAGAGTCGGCTGATATCCAACCGCAGACGGCATACGTCCAAGCAGAGCGGATACCTCTGATCCTGCCTGTACAAATCTGAAAATATTATCAATAAAGAGGAGCACGTCCTTATGCTGCTGATCACGGAAATACTCTGCCATTGTAAGTCCGGTCTCCGCAACTCTCATTCTGGATCCCGGCGGCTCATTCATCTGACCGAATACCAGCGCAGTCTTTTTCAAAACTCCGGACTCAGTCATTTCACTCCAAAGATCATTACCCTCTCTGGAACGCTCTCCGACACCTGTAAATATAGAATATCCACCATGCTCATTAGCGATATTTGTGATAAGCTCCTGGATAAGCACAGTCTTACCTACACCGGCACCACCGAACAGACCGATCTTACCACCCTTGGCATACGGAGCCAGCAGGTCGATAACTTTGATTCCTGTCTCAAGAACTTCCTGTACAGGAGACTGATCCTCGAACTTCGGCGGTTCTCTGTGAATAGACCAATGCTCTGTATCCTTCAGCTGTTCACCGTTATCAATAGTATCTCCGAAGACATTGAACAGTCTTCCCAGTGTCTTCTCACCGACAGGTACCGAAATAGGACCACCGGTTGAAAGAACCGGCATATCTTTATGCAGTCCTTCACTGGCATCCAGCATGATGCACCTTACCACACCATCACCGATATGCTGTTCTACTTCCATGGTGCTGCGGCCGTTATTATCGACCACCAGCGCATCTCTAATATAGGGAAGGTCGTTCTTGTCTTCAAACTCCACGTCCACGACAGGTCCCATGACCTGTACAATTTTTCCCTTGTTCATATAGTTCCTTTCTTATTTCCGTCGTCTGCCATTCTTGCGACCGCCCTTGCTCTTTGCCTGCTGCGCCTTTGCACCACTGCAGACCTCAGTGATCTCCTGCGTGATATTTGCCTGTCGTACCCGGTTATACTGGATACTAAGATCATGCAGGATACGATTCGCACTTTTATTTGCAGACTGCATAGCCATCATCCTGGCATTCTGCTCCGAACAAAATGATTCAACCAGAGCACTATATATATATCCATTTGTACAATTTGGTACAACGGCTTCAATAACTGCCTCAGGTGATGGCTTCAGGATAAATTCCTCCTGAATTACGTCCAGCGGAATTTCCATCTGGGGTTCACTAACATCCAGAGGGAGAAGCTTCTGTATCATTGTTTCAGCTTCCATGCTGTTTACCATCGCTGTATAAACAATGTACAGTTCATGTATTGTTCCCTCTGAAAAAAGCTCCAGTAATCTGAGGGTTATCATACGCGAACGATGCAGCGAAGGATTCTGCGCTGTATAGTGAAACTGTTCATCGATCGGGATTCCCCTGCTGTCAAAATACTGTCTTCCAAGTTCTCCGACTACGAAAAGCATGGTATTTTTATGTTTGGCCATTTCCTGCTCGGTAAGCTTCAGGACATTATGGTTGTAAGCACCCGCAAGACCCTTATCCGCAGTGATAACCAGATAAGCCACAACCCTTTCCTCTTCAGGAATATCTCCATAATCATTAAGATACGGGCTGTCAACATCCGGCATATGTCTGCGAAGACGATCGATCATTGCCTGCATTCCATAGAAATACGGCTCAGTCTTCGTCAAATCCCTCTTCGCCTTCTGAAGCTTTGTCGAAGAAATCAGATACATCGCATTAGTAATCTTCTGCGTCTGCTTTATGCTGTTGATCCTGTCCTTGATTTCTTTCGTGTTTGCCATTCAATTACCTGCATTTCATTATGTTTAAGCTGTCTCGCCTGACATCTGCTGCTTATATTCCTTAACAGCTTCGATGATCTGGTCTTTCAGATCATCTGTCAAAAGCTTCTGTGTTTCCAGCTGGCTCATTATGCTCTGGTTATTTTCACTAATATAATCAAGCATTCCACGCTGGAACTTCTTGATCTCTTTCTGAGGAACATCCATCATCATACGGTTATTAGCCGCGATAAGCGTAACAACCTGCTCAGCCATAGTAAGCGGATGCTCAAGCGGCTGCTTCAAGAGTTCCATCAGTGCCTGACCATGATTCAGGAGATCCTT
Source organism: Lachnospiraceae bacterium (assembly GCA_900168235.1). Lineage (GTDB taxonomy): Bacteria > Bacillota > Clostridia > Lachnospirales > Lachnospiraceae > NK4A144. Next base: position 8,558 of record FUZG01000024.1, read on the forward strand.
CGTAGACTGATCCAGATCGGATGCAAACTGTGTAAATACAGCCATTTCACGATACTGTGCCAAGTCGATACGAAGAGAACCTGCTGCTTTCTTCATAGCCTTTGTCTGAGCCGCACCACCTACTCGTGATACAGAAAGACCTACATTTACCGCCGGTCTCTGTCCGGAGAAGAACAGGTCACTCTCAAGGAAGATCTGTCCATCAGTGATAGAGATAACGTTTGTCGGAATATATGCAGAAACATCTCCTGCCTGTGTTTCAATGATCGGAAGTGCAGTTATGGAACCTCCGCCAAGCTCCGGTGACAGTCTGCTGGATCTCTCAAGCAGTCTGGAATGAAGATAGAATACATCACCGGGGTACGCTTCTCTGCCGGGTGGTCTTCCCAGAAGAAGTGATATTGAACGGTATGCCACAGCATGCTTACTAAGGTCATCATATACAATGAGTACGTCTTTTCCCTCATGCATAAAATGCTCAGCCATAGCAGTTCCGGAATATGGCGCAATATACTGAAGCGGTGCAGGATCACTTGCAGTAGAAGAAACAACGATAGTGTAATCCATCGCCTTATTCTTCTTAAGTGTAGTAACCAGCTTTGCTACAGTAGATGCCTTCTGACCGATGGCAACATAAATACAGATAACGTCCTTACCACGCTGATTGATGATCGTATCAAGCGCGATAGATGTCTTACCTGTCTGACGGTCACCTATGATCAGCTCTCTCTGTCCGCGTCCGATAGGGAACATAGAATCGATCGCAAGGATTCCTGTCTCCATAGGCTCGCTTACAGACTTTCTGTCTACGATACCAGGTGCAGGGTTCTCGATCGGTCTATGGGCGCTTGCCGTGATAGTTCCCAGACCATCGATCGGTTCACCTAATGCATTGATAACACGGCCCAGGAATTTCTGTCCAACCGGAACACTCGCCTGACGACCTGTTCTAACAGCATGCATACCTTCACGGATTTCCTGATCGCTTCCAAAAAGGATACATCCAACGTCATCCCAACGGATATCCATTATCATACCCTTAGTGCCATCATCAAAAACGATGATCTCACCATACTGAGCATGATCAATACCCTCAAGGTTTGCTATACCATCACCAACCCAAGTAACTGTACCTACTTCGTTGCTCTTCGCCTGCAGTTCAAATTCTTTTACATCTGCTTTAAGAATGTCTATCAGATTCTCAGCATTTGTCTGCGCCCTGTGTAATCCCTTAGCAAGGACTTTTTCAAGCTGGCGAACACGTCCTGCATTACTCCAGTCATACTCATGACTGCCGTATTTCAGTATGAAACCGCCGCCAAGGCTTTCATCTTTTTCAAGCTCCAGCTCAATATTATCAATTCCGACTTTGTCTGATAAAAACTTCTTTATCTCGGAAAGCTGTTTCTCGCTAGGTTCTGTGACATAGATCAGTTTACCCTTCTCTACAGTCGTTTCGGAATTAATATTACTCAAGATCGTCCTCACCTGCCTTATTCAGAAATTCATCATACAGGCTTCTGTCCACTTGCGCATTACTGGATGCAGCCGCAATCTTCTTTGCAGCTTCTGCAACAATATCGGCAAGTTCTCTGTCTTTTTCAGCCTGACGATTCTTCGCATCCATTTCTGCCTTTTTATTGGCATCTGCGATGATCTCATCTGCGCGTGTTGTAGCATCCAGAAGAATCCTATCGTACTCCTTAGCTGCCTTTCTGGCAGACTCAGCCATTGTTTCTTTTTCGTTAGCCTTTAATTCAGCAACCTTTGCCTCGTACTGCTTCTTATATTCATTTGCTTCTTCATTAATCTGCTCAGCTCTGTTCTTTTCCTCTTCAAGCAGTGCCTTTCTCTTTTCAAGAACAGCATTGACCGGCTTCAGAAGAAAATGTCTAAGGATTAAATAAAGAATAATGATATTAGCAATCGTGATCAGGATGCTGACCGGTTGAATGGATATGATATCCATGCGTCATTGCCTCCTTATTTACCAATAATGAAAATGATCAGAATTGCTGCTACCAGAGCATAAATAGCTGTTGCCTCTGCAAGAGCTGCACCGAGGATCAGAATGTTACGGATCTTTGACTCAGCCTCAGGCTGACGCGCTACTGCGTCAGATGCCTTTCCTGTCGCAATACCGATACCTACACCTGCACCAAGACATCCAATCGCTGCAATACCTGCTCCAATCGCTGTTAAACTCATATTAATCTCCATTCCGGAACGTAGTCCATCCGGTCAAAAATACATCAGACCGGCAAGCATTTCAGCGACGTTCCACACTGAAATGTTCTGCACACTCTCTGTTTTTATAACAAGAAATGACATTTACACATCATTTCTGCTTATAACATTATTACTATAATGAACAACTTCAGATTTTGACTCGTTGTTCTATAATGCCCTGTCATCGAGCCGGTAGCCATCTGTATCTATTTCTACTCAACAGCCTCACCTATATAAATAGATGTAAGAAATACAAATACATATGCCTGAATCAATCCATCAAATACGTCAAAGTAGAAACTAAATGGAATAGGTATCGCAAACGGCACCAGACACTTCAACAGTTCCATAATGATGAAACCACCGAAGATATTTCCAAAAAGTCGCATACATAAAGACAACGGACGGATAGCAATTTCAAGAATATTGATCGGCGTTATTATCGCGATAGGCTGTGTCTTTGATTTAAGATAGCCACCAAAACCTTTCTTGAAAATGCAAGCTGTTTCTACAATAACGATACTTGCCAAAGCCAATGCGATCGTGACATTCAGATCCTTTGTAGGAGGCTTCATAAACGTATAGCCCTCAGCAACCTGTGTTTCCAAAATTGCCGACAAGTCTGATATCGCAATAAACACCATTACTGTGATTATGTATCCGGCATAGCCAATAGCATGTTCACCGAGCATACCCTTTGTGACATTCTGCAGCCACTCAACCAGTGTTTCGACAAATAACTGTCTCTTTCCGGGATTTTCCACTTTGAGGTTTCTGGTAAGCAGTAAACACACCACCGCAACTATCGCCAGCAACACCCAGGTGTTTACCACTGACTCCGTAATTGCGACAGGGCCAATCTTGAACAGGGTCTTTACACCAAGTTCCTCGATCAGCTTCTCTCTTAGATTCAAAATCTCACCTCCTAAACATATTTCACGGAAGTCTGATTATTATTTCGTTACGGCATCTTATATTTTCAGTCGATCCGTAAACATATTTTTGAACAGTGTCCATGTTCAAAAAATAAGACAACCGCCAGCGAAAATTCATTTTACTCCGCGTTTTGAAATATGTAAAATATATAATTATTATTTCCACTATAGCTTTTTGATATATTGACTTATTTTCACCCCCGTATCACAGAAAATGCTGGTTTTGAACAACATCATCTTGTGTTTCATATGTTTCTGACCCCAATCGGTATGTTCAACCAAAGTCGATAAACCTGATATCATATGATATAACACAAAATCAATGCATAAACTGCATATTGCCCAAAACAATATCGTCTTTTTGCCCTTTGCTCAGAAATTTATGCACTCAAATATTCACACTTGCATTTTATTTTATCGGCATTTTTTCTTATTTAATGGAGTAGTTTATGAATGTTAATTATGATTATTACAGAATATTTTATTATGCTGCCAAATATAAAAATTTCTCAAGGGCCGCAATAGAACTTGGCACAAGCCAACCAAATATCACAAGAACGATCAACCGGTTAGAGGAGGATCTGCAATGCAAACTATTCCTCAGAAATAACCGCGGTATCCAGCTCACCCCGGAAGGAGAAGAATTATTCTCCCATGTCAGCATCGCCATCCAGCAGCTGCAGCGAGGTGAACAGAAACTAACTGATAAATCACGCCTTAAAAGCGGAAGTGTTTCCATAGGTGTCAGTGAGACTGCACTGAATATTTTCTTACTTAATAAACTTCAGCAGTTTCATGAACGTTATCCGGGCGTTCGTCTGAAACTGGTGAACTACTCTACACGTAAGGCTATACATGCATTGGAACGCGGTAGTATCGATCTTGCCGTTGTCACCACTCCAACTGAGCTTCAATCTCCCATGAAAGAGATCCTTCTTCTTCCGTTTCACGATATCCTCATCGGCGGAACAGCTTTCTCTTTCTTAAAAGGACAAACGCTTCACCTTCGAGATTTGGCAAATTACCCTCTGATACGTCTGAACGAAAGTACCATGACATATCATTTTTTTGAGACCTTATTTTTATCACATAAACTAAATCTAAAAGGAGATATAGAAGCAGCAACCACCGATCAGCTGCTTTCACTTGTCATTCATAATATCGGCATAGGTTTTCTTCCTGAATTATATGCACATGATGTAATCCAGCGAGGAGATATTTTTCAGATACCCGTTCACGAAAAGATACCGGAGCGAAGGATCAGCCTTATATACGACAGCCGTCACCCATTCAGCAGTGCCGCTCAGGCAATGGAAGATCTGCTCGTCTCCGACAGCTGATTTAAACACAAAAAAACCTGAAAGCGAAAACTTTCAGGTTTCAGAGGCGACAACCAGAATCGAACTGGTGATACGGGTGTTGCAGACCCTTGCCTTACCGCTTGGCTATGTCGCCAAATGCTGGCAAATACAGCTTTTCATAAAAATAACTCCCCGAGCAGGGCTCGAACCTGCAACAACTCGGTTAACAGCCGAGTGCTCTACCATTGAGCTATCGAGGAATATTGATGTTATGTACACCAAAAACCGAATCTCGAATCAAATTTTCATCCTGAAATAACTTCCCGATTTATCTTGGACAAGCACTCGACCTATTAGTAATGGTCAGCTGCACACCTCACGGTGCTTCCACCTCCATCCTATCTACCCTGTACTCTTCAGGGGGTCTCGCGGATCTCAAAAATCCTTGGATATCTCATCTTGAGGTCGGCTTCACGCTTAGATGCCTTCAGCGTTTATCCGATCCGGATTTGGCTACCCTGTTGTGGAATTGGTTTCCAGCAGGTGCACCAGTGATCCGTCCATCCCGGTCCTCTCGTACTAAGGACAGCTCCCCTCAGATATCCTACGCCTGCGCCGGATAGGGACCGAACTGTCTCA
>FUZG01000023.1 GCA_900168235.1 Lachnospiraceae bacterium
CTTGAAATATAAGTTTGGAAATCGTCACTTTTGGGCAGAAGGATACTATGTAAGTACGGTAGGATTGAATGAAGCCACAATAAGAAAGTACATTCAGGAACAGGAAAAGCACGATATAGCCATGGATAAACTGAGTGTAAAGGAATATGAGGACCCTTTTAAGGGTTAAGTGTGAAGTAGTACAAATACCCCTTAAGGGGTAGCAACGAGTCAAGAGCAATATGGCTTGAACGGAGCTGTGGGAAGAATGCGTGAGCATTCTTTCCATAGTATAAAGAGAAAGCCAGCGCCTTTAGACGCTGGCCTAGTATCAAGGGCTTATAGCCCTAGTGCAAACCACCCGTTGGACGGGTGGTTCTGATTTGCCTACATTATTGAGTTTTCAAGGTTCAGCACACCTTTTCGGTGTGGGAAGTTTTAGTAAAAAACATGATATTTGTCGTAGACTTTGTCTACAGTCTGACGCATGCGATTTTTCGCATGCGTTTTTTACGTATACGAGTAAATTGCGTTGAAATTTCTATTTTTCTTTTGGCTGCCATTTAGACAAAAATAATTAAATGTTAAAACAATAATAATTTTTCTAAAAGATTTTATTGGTATCTTGTATTTAGAAATGTACATTTTTTGAGGAATAAAATAAGGAGATACTTTTATGGCAGCAGAAGGAATACATTATGATGAGCAGAAAATAAGAAGCTATTTTGAAGAATGTCAAAAACGATATGATGATTATTATAATAAATTAGAAACATTGGAAACTTCATTTAGAAATTTTATAAATGATGATAAACATCAAGGCGAGGAAGCAGAAAGTGCAAGGCTATTCGTTAGTAAAGTTATGATACCGATGATTAACGAGATGGTGCGAGTTATAAGATTGCTTCATACAAAACAAAATAAACTTTTAGCGGCATTTGATTCTGAAGTAGATGCAGCATCTAATACGATTGATGATGAAAAAAAGCTTGATAAGATTATAAAAGACTTTTCTTCATTTCTTTCGTTATATAAAGATGTGTTTTCAAATATTCGTAGTGTGGCGAAAAGCTTAAATGACGAGTGTTCACTTAATGGAAGGTTTCATTATAAATGTCCTGGAGAAAGAGGCAGTTCTACAGATGCTGGTTTAAATCAAGGTCCATTTGGGGGGATGTTTGACTCAGAATCCGCTAATCAGATTATCATGCCGGAAGAAAGTTTGCCGGAAAAGTATTTCCCATTTGTTGATGATGTTCAAGTGGCTTTTGAAAAAATGGTAGATGATAATGGCCTAATAGGGGTAGTTCCTTCTCATAAAAAAGCATTTATTTCATTTGATGAAGAGCATTGCAACGATTTCGATGATAATAGTGAGTTTAGTGCTCTTATTAAAATGATAACTGACAATATAAAAAGAATTCGAGATGCTGCAAATGGAGCAAATATTGAACTTGTTATTACAAATTTTACACATAATGTAGAATTACAAAATGCCATTAAAGAACCCAAAGATGTTCTTGATAGAACACAGCAAAAACAATATAAAAAATACATCAACCAGCTAGAAAAGTATTTAAAAGGTGAAGCAGATCGTATAACCGTTTTCGGAAGTGATCCTGTGAACATGACTGAAGGAAATTATGTTGCTCACTTTGAAGATATCAGTCTTGGAGGAAATCCGCCTCTTTCATTTTTACGTTATTATAATGCTCGTTCAGGTGAAATTTCTGTTATGGGGAGAGGATGGAGTCATTCATTCGACCAGAAACTTACAGTTGATAACGAAGATGCAGATATAGATGCTATTACAATAAAGAAATCTGATGGATGCGAATATTTGTACTATAAATATAAAGATGGCGTTATAACACAGGAAGCTCATGGTGAACCGGCAATTTTAAAAAAGTCCGGACGGGGCTGGGTATTGGTTTATCAAGATGGAAAAAAAGAACATTTTAATGAAGAGGGGTGGTTTGTGGATTGTTCATACATTTCGGGTGGAAAAATAAAAATTTCCCGAGATAGTGAATATCCTGAAAGAGTTAGTAAAGTAACTTCAATTAATGGTAACCGATTGGAGTTTTCATACGATAAATCTGGACGGTTATTATCTGTAACAGATCAGGCCGGACGTAATGTAAAGTATGAATATGTAGATGATATCCTTACCGCTGTATGTGATATTTCCGGAAGCGTTTGTCATATTAGTTATGATCAGAATAAAAGACTTACGTCCATAAAGCGTGATAATGACTCGCCAAAAATAAGAAATGTTTATGGTGACTTTGATCGTATTTTGGAACAGCACTATGCAGATGGAGGATCCGTATCATTTGAATATGATGACTCAAAAGGCGAAACGCTATATACGGAACAAAATGGAAATAAAGTTCGGTACATAAAGGATGATCAGGAAAGGCATGTTGCAACCGTATATAATAATGGTGCAGAGTATTGTGCTTATGATGATAGAAATAATCGTGTTTCGTTTACAGATAGGATGGGTAATAAAACCCGATTAACATACGATGAGAGTGGCAATCTTACAAGTGTGATAAATTCTCTTGGAGAAAAAATCGGTATTGCATATGATAGTGATGGCAGAATTAATTCGGTAAGTGAAGCAGATGGTTCCGAATGGAAATTTTGGCATGATTCGCAAGGGAATATTACAAAAAGGATTGATCCTGAAGGAAATAAAACATTATATACATATAGCCCGTTAGGAGAGTGTATAAAGATTGAATATGCTGATGGATCAAAGATAGAAATGAAATATGTTCGTGGTTGCATATCTCAGATTAAGTATGGAGACGGAAGTATAAAATCATTCGAGTATAATGAGTTAAATCAGCGTATTGCTGAAATTGATCCGGAGGGCGGAAAAACCACTTATGAGTATGATAATAAAGGTAATCTTGCGGCTGTAACGGATCCTCTTGGAAATACAACTCGTTACAGATATGACTTAAACGGAAAGGTTTCAAAAATAGTAAATCCGGATGGGACAGTAAGAACAAATAAATATAATTCATTGGGAAAATTATGTGAATTTACCGATGAGGACGGTAATATTACATCGATCAAATATAATAACATGTTTAAAGAAAGTGAACGTGTTTTACCGGATGGAGGACATTACTATAAAGAATATGATGAATATTCAAATCTTATCCGTGAGGTAGATGCTATCAATAATGTCAAAAGTTATACTTATGATGCATTAGGAAATAGGCTGACAGAAGCTGTTTCAGATCATATTGTAAAGAGTTTTACCTATGATCCGATTGGCCGTATTATTTCAGAGAAAGATGGATGTGGAAGAGAAAGAAATATAGAATATGATAATTCCGGAAATGTGTCTGCTATAGTTGATGCGGCAGGAAACCGAACAGAGTATAAGTATGATCGTTTGCATCATGTTATATCTGTTAAAGATGCTAATGGAAACTGTGAACAGATTACATATGACCAAATGGGAAGAATTGCTTCAAAGAAAGACGCAGAAGGTAGAGTATATGAGTATAAATACAATACCAGAGGAAATCTTGTTGAGGTGATGTTTGGTGGAAAGACGAAAGAAAAACGGAAATACAATGCTAATGGAATGGTAACAGCACGTATTTTTCCAGATGGATTTTCTTATTCATATAGCTATGATAAGGCATCTAACCTTATTGGAATTAAGGACTCAAATGGTAGAGAGTATTCGTTTGATTATGATTGCCGCGGTCGAATTATTGAAAAGAGGGATAATAATAGAGTTACTAAATATTCGTATTATGCAAATGGAAAACTAAAATCTGTAACAGATCCATCCGGTAATACAACTCTTTATGATAGGAATAAAGCAGGTAAGATAACGGCTATAAGAAATCTTTCCAACAAGTCAAATGTAACAAGATATGAATATGATCTGGCAGGTCGGCTTACTTCGGTAATAAATTCTCTTGGTGCATGTAATGAGTATAAGTATGATTCTTTTGGAAGAATTACATCAAAAATAGATCGTGATGGTTTTTGCACGAATTATGAATATGATCTGTCCGGAAAATTATTATCTATCAATTATTCTGATGGAAGATCTGTTATTTTTACATTAGATTCGGTTGGGCATGTGGCTGGTTTTTCTGACTGGACAGGAGATACGAATATTACGCGTGATACAGTTGGAAATATATCTGCAATAAAAGATCCGTCAGGACAGACTGTTCGATTTGCGTATGACGGATCCGGTAACAGAACGGAAATGATCTATCCGAATGGTAAGTGTGCTAAGTATATATACGATGATAGGAATAGATTAAACGAGATCCAATTTGAAGATAAGAGTGTTCACTATCGTTATGATGAATATGATCGTCTTTCAGAAAAGATTCTGCCAAATGGTAATTCAACAAGTTATGACTATTATGAGGGTGGAAACCTTTGTTCGATGATTTTAAGTGATAGTAAGGGTATACTTGATCGCAATGAATTCATTTATAATGAAAATGGCGAGAGAGTTGAAATACGAAGACTACGTCGAGATATACCGGAGTTATCGGGATACTTCCACTTTAGTTATGACGAGATGGGGCATCTTACTAATTTTAAAAAAGATGGAGAAATACTACGAAGTTATAAGTATGACCTTTTTGGAAATCGAGTTTTAATGGAAGAAGAAGGGTGTCAGACAAACTATAGCTATAATGAGCAAAATCAGTTGATCTCATATAATGAAAAATATTCGGATGGGAATGAGGCAAATTATAAATTAAAATATGATTCTCGTGGAAATCTGATTGAAATCAATTCTGAAAATGATATTCATAAATATGTGTATGATGAAACGGGAATGATGGTGAGATCATCAAATTCATCTGATGCTGTTCACGAATATGTATATAATGGACTCGGATTTCGTGTATCTGATATAACAAGCTATCCGGATGAGTCACGGGATGAAGAAAAAACAGAATACTTTTCCGACATGACTAAAGACTGCTTTAATCTTTTGCAGAGAGTTAAAAATGGGGAAAAAGAGGATTATCTGTGGGATGGTAATGTAATTGGAATATATCGGGATAATGAAAAGTATTATTATTTACAAGATGAAATGGGAAGTCCTGCATATTTGACCGGAACAGATGGAAATGTAAGCTTGGCATTTGGTTTTGATGAATTTGGTCGGAAAAAACATGAAATCAACTATAACAAAAATAAGAAAATTCAGTCGTTTTCGTTTACAGGTTTCCAATCTGATGATGTAAGTGATCTAAAATATGCTAATGCAAGATATTACGACGCTAAAACCGGAAGATTTTGTTCTGAGGATTTGATGCGTGGAACAACGATGGATCCGGAAAGTCAAAATCTATATACCTATTGTCGTAATAATCCGATTACCCATATAGATCCTAATGGTAAATGGACGTTAACTGCAAAGGTAGGTGTGGGATTTGTAGCACTAGCGGGTATGTCGCAGGATATTGATGTTTCAATTGATGGCAAGGGAAATATAGCAATTCAGAAATCAAAGGCTATTACTACTGATGATGATGAGTTTTATTATGGATTGGCAAGTGCAGGGATTTCGGCGCAAGTCATGGTAACAGAGTTTGATACTGTTAAGGATTTAGAAGGGCTATCTTCTAGTTTGGGAATATCAGGTGGAGTTCTTGGGATATTTGGAATAGATTTTATAAGTCCAAGCCCCTTGACAGAAAATACAAATGAAGAATTAAAAGCTTTTCAGGTAAGTGTTGGGTATGGTGATGGTTTTGATATTCACGGCATACAGGGGCATACTGAAACAATAGAATTTTTCCCGGGGGTTGTTGATGACGATGGCACAATTTGTGAATAAAATTTAAGTGATAGTGGACAGGGAGAATATTTTACATGTATAAAATTGAAAAGAAAAATTTTAATGTTTTTATGGATAATATTAATAAGAGCACGATCCCCTACACTTGGAAAAATCGGATGAGACCATCATCATTTTTGATGAAGGAGGATAGTAGAGGGTTTGATCTGTATTATACTTTTGGCCCTCTTACGATAAGATCATCAACAGCGATCCATTTTTCGATTCATGAAGATGACCATTACTATTATCTTGAAGAATCAATTCGTCTTGGAAAAGAATCTCGCATAGTATGGATAGCTTTTGTGCTGATAAGCCTTATAGCGGCAATATTTAATCCCGATGCTGCCATGGCTTTACTAGTGATAAATTTATTTTTTTCGGGACTTATCGTATTACTTACACTGATAGAATATGTTTCAGGAAAAAGAATTTTAATGCCTGTAATAGATGATTTTATCAAAAATGAAGTGAATAACATCAATGTCAAATCCTGATCAAACCTGTATAATGGACGCAAAGAAGCAAAAAATCTTACTTTATGCTGGGAGAAAGATATGACAGGACTGACAGAACTTGGAAAGCGGGCAAAAGCAGCGGCAGTTAAAATGGCAGTGCTCAGTACGGAAGAGAAAAATCGTGGACTTCGTGCGGCTGCAGCGGCTTTGACAGAGAATTCATCAGAGATCATAGCAGCAAATGCGCTGGATATGAAGCGAGCAGAGGAGAAGGGCACAAGCTCTGCGATGCTGGACCGACTGGTACTCACCGAAAAGAAGATTGAGGGTATGGCTGAGGGACTTTATCAGGTGGCTGATCTCCCTGATCCAATCGGTGCTCTTATTGAAACCATTGAAAGACCAAATGGATTAAAGATAGAAAAGAGAAGAGTTCCGTTTGGAGTCATCGGTATCATTTATGAATCCAGACCGAATGTCACGGCTGATGCGGCGGCGCTCTGTTTTAAGTCCGGAAATGCCTGCATCCTTCGAGGTGGATCAGATGCTATCGATTCCAATAAAGCCATCACAAAAGTACTTCGTGAAGCTCTTAAAAAAGAAGGACTTCCGGAGGATGCTATACAGCTTATAGAAGACACTTCACATGAATCTGTGAATGAGCTGATGAGAATGCGTGAGTGTGTAGATCTTCTGATACCACGCGGCGGAGCAGGACTTATACGAAATGTCGTTGAAAACAGTAAAGTTCCCGTAATAGAAACAGGCGTCGGAAACTGTCATATTTTTGTAGATGCAACTGCTGATATCAAGATGGCGGTCGACATCATCGTAAATGCAAAGACGCAGAGAATGGGTGTCTGCAACGCTGCAGAGTCTCTCGTGATCCATAAAGATATTGCAGGAAAAGCACTGCCTGAGATAAATAAGGCACTTTCAGAAAAAGGCATCACACTTCACGGCGATCCGGAGTGTATGGAGATCCTCAAAGCAGGAAATGTAGTTCCTGCATCCGAAGAAGATTACGGAAAAGAATATCTCGGTCCTGAAATATCCGTAAAGATCGTTGATACCCTGGATGATGCCATCACCCATATAAACCGCTACACTACTCATCACTCAGAAGCCATCATCACAGGCGATGAGGCAAATGCAGGCCGTTTCTTGAGAGAAATCGATGCAGCATGCGTTTATGTAAATGCATCCACCAGATTCACAGACGGTTTTGAATTTGGATTTGGTGCGGAAATAGGTATCAGCACCCAGAAATTCCACGCAAGAGGACCTATGGGACTCGAAGCATTGACCTCATATAAATTTGAAATACGCGGTACCGGACAGGTCAGAGCGTAAGATGCATTGTAAAGAAGCCTTGGATAATGTATAATAATGTGTACAAATCCAGGGCTTCTTTTTTTGAGCGAGTTGTTATTAATAACAGTGTCAAAGCCCGAAGGTTCAAGTTTTTTTCTAAAGGGGATACACAGAAATGCAATTACATTACGAAGTTTACAGGCAGATTTTCTTTGAAAGACTGAAGGAGATGGTTCCGGATGATCTTTTACTGCTGAATGTCGGTCCGATCTCAGAAGTTACAGACAGCGCAGAGCGCTTCTTCAGACTTCAGTTCTTTGCAGAGGGATTTTGTAAAGAACAGCATAAGAGAGATGTAGAGCCGGACGATGCAGTAGCAGAAGCATATAAGCAGATCTCAGGAAAATTTGCTTCCATGCCTCCTATTAATGAGGTTAAAAAATACGCCATGGAAAACCGCGATAAGGTTCTTCCCATGTGCTCACTTATCAGAAATGAAGGAATAGATGATCTCTTAACAGGCCGTCCGTTCTACCGTCTTGCCGATATGTGCATTATTTTTACAGGTCAGATGGAATACGAAGGCGTGAAGGGAAGCGTTGGATTCAACGTTACAAATGAGATCATGGAAGGCTGGAAAGTAAACCGTGAAGAGCTCATGAAAGTTGTTGCAGGAAAGTTCTTCGGAACAATGCAGATCGGTTCAGCTATCATCACAGATCTTCCTGCTGCACTTAAGTCATATTTCAAGGATGACGTAGAGATACCTGATATCAGCGCAAGAGTATTTGTTCCGGCTATTAAGGGAATGACATCCGGCATCATGTCCATCGTTCATCCCGGATTTATCCCGGCGCTTGCAAAGAAGACAGAGTCAAAGGGATATTACATTCTTCCGACAGGACTCATAAATATGTCTCCGCTCCTCGTTGATGTTGATGGAAATGTCACAGTAGAGCAGTGTCAGGAGCTTCTCGATGCAATAAACAAAAAAGAACCTTACAGCGTTCTTTCAAGTGAAGTATTACTCTTTGACGGAAAGGGAATTAAAAAGGCCGTTTAAAGGGAGGAAGCCGTCTCCTGCAGCATCAGGAGACGGCTTATAATATGAAAAAGAAATTCTTTTGTAAGGGAGTGTCAAAACGCTTTATCTCTTTGACACGTAAATAGTAACAATTATTCGTGTCCATTTTTGGTTTAAATTACAAACGAATTGTGAACGAAATCCAAATATTTTTTTAAGTAGTGATTTTCGGACATTTATTGTTCGCAAAAATACAATACAGGAAGGTAAAGACTTGAATAACGAAGAATTACTGATACGCAACACGACAGTAGCGCAGCGCGTGAAGATCGTAAACGAAGCACTGGGACTGGACAGCGTCGACTGTGAAGGTGTGCCGCAGAGTATGATCGATATGTATGACGATTATATTAACGGTAAGAAGGAGATCGCAGAGATCAATGCCTCATTTAAGACCGAATATGTTATGGGGGATGATTCCGCACGTCCTGAAAAAGGCGGCTGCGGAATGGGAATGTTCTGATGATATCTTCTTTTGTTTTATCCCAGATGGTGGGTCTGATACACGCTCCTATATTTGTATTTGATAAAAACGAGAAACTGCGGACATCATATGGAGCAAGACCGGAAGAAATACAGTTCTTTGAAAAAAATAAGATGATCGTCCGTATTCTTAACATTAAGTCTAAAGAGGAATCACCCTTTATCGTGGGAGATGGTTCCATCGTTCTCGCATCTGTGGCAGCGATAGGCGGAGCCGGAGATTTTGCGGTAGTAGGTCCTGTTGCTGCCGGTGGATTTGATCAGTGCGATTATCCGGCATTTGAGCGCCGTTTCCACATGAAGCACTTTGGAATGGTCAGGATAAAAATGGATGAGATGGTAACAGGTCTCATCATGCTTCACTATCTCCTGAATGGAGAGCAGGTAACAAAAGCTCAGTTCTGGGAAAATAACCAGAAATATTTTTCATCTGTACGAAATTACAAGAAGGATCTCGTGCAGGACGATTTCGAAAGAAACGAAAATTCATTTTTGCATAATCCTTATGAAGAAGAACTGCGTGAGCTTAAGAGCATTGAAAATGCCGACAGAAAGGCGCTTGCAGAAAGCATTTCCGAAACATACGAAGGAAGTATCGGAATCCTTGCGGACGATCCGCTCCGTTCGGGAAAGAATGTTGCCATCGGAAATATCACGCTTGCGTCAAGAGCTGCCATCCGAGGCGGCGTAAGCCCTGAGAAGTCCTTCTCCTTAACAGATTCCCTTATAAGAAAACTTGAGAAGATCGATAATATTCCGGAAGTCGAAGCATTTAAGAGAGAAGCCCAGTATGCTTTTATAGGGCTCGTGGAGCAGGAAAAGAAGGCGGGAGCAGACAAAGCCCGCACAGAAAATCCTGTTATCCGTCAGGTAAAGAATTATATCTATTCTCATTTAAATTCACCTATCGAAGTTTCAGAGATTGCAGAAGCGCTTGAACTTAATCCTGATTACCTGTCACATCTCTTTAGTGTTCAGGAAAAGATCACGATCACTGATTACATTCGTAAGGAAAAAGTTCGGAGAGGAGAAAATCTTCTTAGATATTCAGAGTATAAGATACGTGAAATTTCGTATTACCTTGGATTCTGTTCCCAGAGTCATTTCAGCAGAGTATTTAAGGCTGTAAACGGAATGACACCAAATCAGTACCGCAAGAAATACGGTACAGGTACAGACTGGAAGATTCAGAAAGAAAACGTGCTCTACAGTGCATGATAACCTAATATCTTATCAAAACTAAGCTGCGTGAAAAGTGCCTAGGATATGTGATATATCCCAGGCGCTTTTTCTTTTAAACTTACGGTATAGTGACGCAGAGTTATGCGTCCCGGAGGTATTAAGGGAGGTAAAACATATGAAAAAAGCACGAGGACTTTCGGTCCTTGCAGCGGCTGCACTGACGGTCACATCAGTTTTTAACGGCGTGTCAGTACCGGCAGCAGAAGCTTCGGCATCTGCAAAGGCTGCAGTGACAAAGCTCCGTCCTATGTCAGCAGTATCTATAAATGATACAGACGGTGACGGTCTTAATGAGTTTGAAGGTTTCGGAACATCACTCTGCTGGTGGGCAAACAGAGTAGGTTATAGTGAAAAACTTACAGATCAGGCAGCAGACTATTTTTATGGTGATGACGGACTCCGTATGAACATCGGCCGTTACAATGTGGGCGGCGGTGATCATACTTATGTACCGGAAGAAAAGCCTGAGGAAGAGAGCACAGAGCGTGTAGAGAGAAATAAAGACGCTTCTTTCTATGATCTTGAAGGCTTCGGAAAAGACGATTCATCAAATCCTTATGGTGACGGCAGCAGTATGTCGCCGGGGACAAACAGAAATTTAAGAGAGGTTTCTTTTTCAAAATCTGATGCAGACTTTGGATTTAATAAGGGCGACAAGGTCGGAACATTTCAGTATGTAGGATGGATCAACAGCCTTGAGTCCGAGGCAGAGAGCGGCGGAAACCTTTTCTATAAGGTTAATGCAGAGAAGGCCGGAAAGTATACGGTGAAGCTCCTTCTCACATTGTCAGGTTCAAATGACAGAGGAATGGCTATCCGCGTAAATGGCAAGGATAAGTATATCGCAACAGGAACTGCCATAAACGGAAACACGATCGCCAGCGGAAATAACCACAAGCTCTTTGTAGCTGAGTTAAACGGTGTAGAGCTTAACGAGGGTGAAAATACCATCCGTATCGGCGGACACGCAGGCTGGGGTCTTGACTTCGTAGAAATGGCGGTCATTCCTGACGGCAAAGAAAGCGAGAATGAAAACGAAGATCCTTTCCTTCACGAAGCTCATATCACAAGATCTGATTCAGTAGTTCCGGGATATGCAGTTGATGTGACAAAGATATCTGAAGAAAAAGGAGAAAGCTACTATAAAGACAATTTTGATCAGTATGACATGGACTGCGGTTATGCCTGGAACTATGACTGGGACGCAGATAAGAACCAGATAAATGTGGTAAAGGCTGCGCTTCGTGAGTCAGGTGATGAATTTGTTGCAGAAGCATTTTCCAATTCACCGCCGTACTTCATGACCTACAGCGGATGCTCATCGGGAGCAAAGGATGCGAATGATGATAATCTCAGAGCGGATTCTTATCATGCTTTTGCGCTCTATATGGCAGATGTGATCGAATACTGGAATAAGAACGGTATCGTATTCCAGAGTACAGATCCCATGAACGAGCCCTATACCGATTACTGGGGTGCATACAGTGCAAAGCAGGAAGGATGCCACTTTGATCAGGGCGAGTCTCAGTCAAAGATCCTGAATGAGCTTAATAATGAGCTTGAGAAGCGTGGCATTGATATAGTACTTTCAGGTACAGACGAAACAAGCATTGATACGCAGATCACATCATTTAAAAAGCTTGATGATGAAGCAAAGAAGGCTGTTGACCGTATCGATACTCACACTTACAGCGGAAGCAATCGTTCAGGCTTAAAGGCTGTTGCTGAGGAAGCAGGAAAGAACCTGTGGATGTCAGAGGTTGACGGAACATTCAGAGCAGGTACAAACGCAGGCGAGATGACATCAGCTCTTGGTCTTGCAGAGCGTTTGATGACTGATATCAATGGTCTCGGTGCGAATGCATGGATTCTGTGGAATGCTATCGATATGCACGCAGATTCAAAACTCAGTAAGACAACCCAGGACTATGCAAGCATAGAAAAGCTCCTGGCAGATGTTGATGAGAGCAAGGGATTCTGGGGAATCGCATTTGCAGATCATGATAACGAAAAAGTATATTTGTCCAAGAAGTACTATGGATTTGGCCAGATTTCCCGTTATATCCGCCCGGGTTATTCCATAATCCCTGCAGGAAATGACGCAGGTGTGATCGCTGCATATGACAAAAATGGAAAGAAAGCAGTGATCGTTGCGCTTAATACTGATGATGAGGATGTAAAGCGAGTATTTGATCTGTCCCAGTTTGCATCTATGGGAAGCAAGATTCAGGCAGTCAGAACAAGCGGAACACTTGAGGACGGTGAGAACTGGGCTGATGTATCAGATTCGGATGATATATCTGCGGATACTAAAGACAGAAAATTTACAGCAGTTCTGAAAGCAAATTCCATCACGACCTATATCGTAGATGGTGTGACATATGACGGAAAAGAACATTCAGAAAAGAAAGAGATTACAGAAAGTGACATTACCGCAAATGACGGTATTCTTTATCTGGTGAATTGCGGAAGTACAGGAAACTCTGTTTACTCAGTTCCATCAGGATACAGGATGGGCGTATATCAGTCCGAGACCAACCAGGAATATGCAGAAGATCCTGAAACAGGACTGGCATGGGGATATGAGCCGAATGATGAAAATTCTGTGATCGTAAACGGCGGTTCAGGAACATCAGCACTGACAGATACTTATATCTACATGGACCCGGATGCAAGCTTCAAAAAGAATGTCAGCGGATTCCGTTATAAGTTTGCGCTTCCTGAGAGAGAGGGAACTGATTACACCGTAACTATCGGTGTAAAAAATCCCTGGGATACAAGATCCGTTGATGTAGAGCTTGAGGGAGAAAAAGCAGCAAGAAACGTAAGCCTTGTAAAAGGAAATGTTACAGAGAGAAGCTTTGATGTAAGTGTTAAGGATCACGAACTGAATGTCATGGTTCATAACCCGAATCGAAAGAACAGCGGAGAAGATCCTGTACTCAGCTATATCATTGTTTCAGTTAAAAAAGACACTCATGTGACCTATGATTCCATTACCGGTACAGCCGGAGAGCGTATGTATGATACAAATGGAAACAAGATACAGGCGCATGGCGGTCAGATCCAGAAATTTACTGTAAACGGAGAAACAAAATATTACTGGTATGGTGAAGACAAGACAGATGGTCAGGATCCTGTGACCGGTGTACATCTCTACACATCATCAGACCTTTATAACTGGGAAGATAAGGGAATCGCATTTAGAACGATCATCCCCGGTGATGATTACGGCAAGTATTCTGAGAAGGACTATAAAGCGGATCTTTCTGTATTTGAGAAAGATGAGTACTTCAAAAAATTGTACAGCTCTTATAAGGGAAAGAAGGCTGACGACAGCCAGTACAGCAGTAAGCTTGAAGAGACCTATTGGAATATAGCAGGAGACCGCTGTGTTATAGAGCGTCCAAAGGTAATCTACAACCGCAATACCGGTAAATATGTAATGTGGTTCCATGCAGACGGTATGATGTCTTCAAATCGTACAGAAAGCAGCCGTTACAGCAAAGCGCGTGCAGGTGTTGCTGTCAGCGACAGTCCGGAGGGACCGTTCCGTCTTCTTGGATGTTATAAGCTCGCAGAGAGTGAAAACGCTGACCTTGGATGGGATACGGTCAAGGGTTCTGTCCGTGACATGAATCTGTTTGTCGATGATGACGGAGATGCTTATGTTTATTACTCATCTGACGGCAATCAGACTATGTATGCAGCGCGCTTAAATGATGAATATACCGGAATCGCAGGAAATAAAGAGGGAACCGGACTTTCAGGAGAAGATCTGGAAAAGTCTGATTTCACCAGAAACTTTATCGGCGCAAGCCGTGAGGCTCCCGCTCCGTTCAAGTACAAAGGAAAGTATTACATCATTACATCTGCATGCTCCGGATGGTCACCCAACAGAGCAAGTTATGCTGTAGCTGATCATCCTCTCGGACCCTGGACTACTGTCGGAGATCCTTGCGATGGTGATACAAAGGGCACAACATTTGATACACAGAGCACCTGTGTATTTGCAGTGGATGCGGCAGCGGGCAAATATGTTTACATGGGAGACCGCTGGCACAATCCTGATTACGGCGGAGATTTAAGTGATTCCAGATATGTATGGATTCCGGTAGAATTTAAGCCCGGAAATGAGATCGTACTCAGAAAGTATGAGAACTGGACACTTGATAAGCTCGATAACATGGGAACCTTTGAGGTTGATACAGATTCTCTTCCCACAGAAGTAAATAAGCTGTCTGAGCTTGATCGTGAGCTGCCGGATAGTGTTGCCGTAAATTACGGAAACGGTGAAAAGAAAGAAAAGGTAAGCTGGACCACAAATACAGAGGATATGGATAAACTCGGTACAGTAGTCGTAACAGGCAAGCTTACTGAGTCAGGAAGAACCTTTGATCACGAAGTTAGTATTGTGGATCAGAAATTGGTATATTTCTTTGACTGCGGTTCAGAGGGAGTTTCAGAGTACTTTGATGTATTAAAGAAAAAATTAGGATCAAAGCTCATAAATGATAAAGCAGATCAGAAATATACAGAAGGAAACGGAGGATACGAGGGAACAACAGAAATCGAAAAGTCTTCCGGATTCGACCTCGGACAGTACGAGGGAAATGACTATCTTGCAAATGGATGGTGGGCTGCAAACGGAAAGAACATTACTTATAGCTTTGATCTGCCGGAAGGAGAATATAAGGTTACGGCAGGTTTCCGTGAATGGTGGAATACTTCCAGACCGTCTAAGATAAAGATCACAGATGCAGATGGTACAGAGCTTGGAGTAAAGGCATTTACGGTTGCATCAACTGCAAAGGATCAGGAAGTACATCAGACCTTCACTGTTGATAATGACGGAAAGATTACTGTTACTATCAGTAAGACTGGTTCAGCAGATCCTGTACTGAGCTTTATCGGAATACGGAGTACAAAGGAAGATCCTGAACCGGTACCTGAACCTACACCTGAACCAGATCCTGCGCCGACACCGGATCCGGTTCCTGCCCCTGATCCAGTGCCTTCACCTGCAGAGGATACAGCTTCTCAGAATGAAGCAGTTGTAAGACCTGTAAACGGTATCATCGTGGTATCTGCAAAGCCCGCGCTCCTCACAGCAAAGAATAAGTACAAGATCAACCCTGCTTTTTCTGTAAAGAAATATGAGATTTCTAATAAGAAGATCGTATCAGTATCAAAGAAGGGTGTCGTAAAGGCAAAGAAGTCAGGAGAAACTACTGTAGTCGCAGTAGGAAAGAATGGCGATAGAGCAGAGTACAAGCTGATCGTAGAAAAGCCTGTGATGAAGAAACTCACAGTAAGATCTACAGGTACATATGCTCTGAGCGATATGCTGAAAGATGTGACATATTCGCAGATAAGTGAAGTAACTTCATCAGATACAAAAGTAGCAGAAGTAACAACTGACGGAAAGATAACCGTTAAAAAAGCCGGAAGCACAAAGATCACAGTAGTGATCGACGGAAGAAAATACTCCTCAAAGCTCAAGGCAAAAATAAAGTAGGCAACTTCATAAGATAAAATAAAAGCAGTCGTGGCCTAAATGTGGGCCAGCGGCTGCTTTTATTTTACATAAGTATATGTTTTGAAACTGAGGATCAGAAACACGCATTTACTGCGGGTTTCGTATGAAAGTTTTCACTGAGCAGAAATGGGCAATTTATGAATGCGAAGCATTGCCCATTTCATGGCTTTTGGAATGCTTGCATTTCAAAAGTCATTCTTTCAGATGGTTATAAACTCAAATGACAGGGAGGATATTATTAAAATTTGATACTCTGTATATTGAAGTATATCTGAGATATAATGCTTTTAGATGGCAAGGAGAATTAATATATTGGAATGTGACCTTGTAAAAAATGAAGCGAAAAAGCGTATCGCATATTGGTGAGGAAGATGTAATGAGCACGATTTATCATGGCAGTAACGTTGAGGTTGCCAAACCGAAGGTGATTCAGAATGGATTTTACAAGGATTTTGGATATGGATTTTATTGCACTAACTTGGAGAAACAGGCTAAGCGTTGGGCTCTTACCAGAAAAGGTAATTCTGTTGTAAGTAGATATACTTATGTTGAAAATACAGAACTTAAAATTATGAAATTTCCTAAGATGACCGATGAGTGGCTTGATTTTGTGGCAGAATGCAGAAGTGGTAAAAATCATGACTATGATATTGTAGAAGGACCAATGGCTGATGATCAGATTTGGAATTTTGTTGAAGGCTTTATTGAGGGAAGAATAACCAGACAAGCATTCTGGGAACTTGTGAAGTTTAATTATCCAACACATCAGATAGTATTTTGTACAGAAAATGCGTTAAAAACTTTGAGGTTTGAAGGGAGTGAAACTTTATGAAGAATAAATACTTCCCTGATGAAGAGATAGAACTTAATGATTTGTACTTTATGTGTTATATGATAGAGCGAGTAGCCAGACACATTCATCAGAAGAATAAATATGTTGTGAACACGATCGGAAAAGATGGACTATATCATCTTATCAGTGTTGCAAATGTTCTTCATTCAGAGAACCCGCTAAAGGTGGAAGATGATTGGATCAGGGACTATCATTTGCAAAACAGCAATTTTGATATTACAGATGTGGATAGATCGTTGGCAGAAAAGATACCTACTCCGTTGGAAATGGGAGAGGTATATCAACGGCTTATTAATGATACCTTGGAGTCCAAAGAAGACTATGTGGATGGTATCATACGTGTTTATAACAATGAAATTTGCGATGTGATCGATAATTATAATTGCAGTGCATTTTATGAACCGTCTTATGTAATTGCAAGAGCATATCAGGCCGGAGGATTTTAAATCATTGTTGCGTCTGCGGTATAGTTAGAAGTGCTCTGTGGAAAATGAATAATCATAAACTAAGAAATAGAGACTGTGACATTTTTTCTGTAAATATAAAAAATACATGACCTAGGGCCTCCTGTGAGATACACTTTTCAAAGGAGGCCTTTAATGATGGGAAAACAGAAGAAACCTGTACACCGTGTACAAATGACTGACGGAAAACGTCAGATTATTCAACAGCTTCTTCAAGAATACGATATCCAGACGGCAGAAGATATTCAGGATGCTCTGAAGGATCTTCTGGGCGGTACTATCAAAGAAATGATGGAATCCGAAATGGACGAGCATCTAGGTTACAGTAAGTCAGAACGATATGCGTCAGATGATTATCGCAACGGATATAAACAGAAGCAGGTAAATTCAAGTTATGGTTCTTTGACAATCGATGTACCTCAGGATCGGAACTCTTCTTTTGAACCACAAGTAGTAAAAAAGAGGCAAAAGGATATTTCGGATATAGACCAGAAGATCATATCTATGTATGCAAAAGGAATGACTACTCGTCAAATCTCCGATACGCTAATGGATATATATGGTTTTGAAGCTTCAGAGGGTTTTATTTCCGATGTGACAG
>FUZG01000007.1 GCA_900168235.1 Lachnospiraceae bacterium
ATAAATGCGATAGTAGCTTAGCTGGTAAAGCGCCACCTTGCCAAGGTGGAGACCGCGGGTTCGAATCCCGTCTATCGCTTAGTTTGCAAGACTCGTAAGCTCCATTAGTAGTATGGGGTTTGCGAGTTTTTTTGTAAATGTGACGTGTGAGGAAAAGCGGATGAAGGCTTGGGGACATATAAAGACTTTGATCATAGCGGTTTTAGCGTTTGCCGCACTTTTTGTTCTGATAATATATTATACTGCGGCGGCTTCGGTCAGACCTCGTGAAACAGTTGGTTTTACATCGGAGGAAGATTTTTCGGGGATTTTTGTGCCGGCATCGGAGAACGATGGACTTTACTTTGATACTCAGGGGTTTATTAACGGGAGCGGTGTCTACATTTTTCTTCCGTCTTCAGCGGATCTGGAGCATCTTGTATTTTACTCGGAGAGAGAGGATGGCAAGCTTCTTGAACGGTTCGAGCATGATTTTGAACAGGATCCTGTTGAGATATGCGGAGTAAGTGTTTTTGCCATGAAATCGGAGCTTCCGTCGATAAATCTTTCGTTTGCCGATGGGTATCCGTCTCTTGAAGATATAGAATCGTCAGAGGATCACGATCTGAGTTCAAAAGGAACCATGGAGATGTGGGACAGAGACGGCTTCCTCGTAATGGATTCCATGGTGATAAGAGGCAGAGGAAACACGACGTGGTTAGATGATAAAAAGCCCTATCAGATCACTTTGGCAAAGGGAGAAAGTCTGCTGGGGATGGGAAAGGCAAAAACGTGGGTATTGCTCGCTAATGCCGGCGACTTTTCTCTTTTGAGAAATGAGGTTTTTCTGTCTCTTGCAAAGGATCTCGGGATAGCATATACACCGAATATAAGACAGGTCGATCTGTTTATAGACGGTGAATATCACGGCGCGTATTCACTTTGCGAAAAGGTTGAGGTCGGAAAGAACAGGGTTGATATTGATAAAAACGACTATCTCTACTGCATTGGTGTAGACAGGAATAATTACTCATTTTTTCTCTATGATGACGCAGAAAAAAAGGGTACTGAAGAGTATGAGCCCATGTATGGTGAGCTCAGAGATACCAGGGACAGAATGAAGATCGAGAGATCTATTCCCTATATTCAGGAAGTTATAAATGAAATGTATGATCCTAAGTCGGATCTGTCGGATTGTGATCTGGATTCTTTTGCCCGATATTACTGGCTTCAGGAATTTTCAAAGACCACAGATCCTACACTGAGGAGTGTGTATCTCTACTGGAAGAGCGATGAGGCAAAGATGCACATGGGACCTGCCTGGGACTATGACAGGACTGCGGGAATAATAGATATGCCCTTCAGAAAAGAGGATTATATCTGGCCCGACGGATGGACAGCACGGGAACAGGACTATTATCGAAGGATGATAAAGAACCCTGTCTTTCAGGATGCTGTTAGGGATGTTTACGAAAACGGCGGAGTCAGGGAAGCTTTTATGAGGGCGGCTGACGAGCTGCCGGCAAGGATAGGGAATATAAGAACCAGTGCAGAGATGAATTTCATCAGATGGAATGTGCTTTTTGAAGAGGAGAATAATAAGGTCTCCTACGCATATGGCGACAATTCATATGAAAGTCAGGTAAGTTGGCTTGCAGATTGGCTCAGGATGAGAGCGGATTGGATCGATATACATTACAGGGACCGGATCAGATAGGAAGAACAGATATTACATCAATAAAATATAAGCATTGATAGATCATGTTTAGGGGGTTTTATGAAGAAATGGTTATCTTTTCTACTGCTTTTAGCAGTATGTGTACTGCCGTTTGCAGTACATGAAAATGCACCGGTTCCTGTGTATGGTAAGACACAGATACCTGCTTATGAGGAAGTCCAAAAGCCGTATGTCGAGATCAATGGGAATAAGCCGTTCTTTAAGTCCAGTGAGTATGTTACAAAATCCGTAGAGAACTACGCTTCATTAGATAAGCTCGGAAGATGCGGTACAGCCTATGCGGTGCTCGGCAAGGACATCATGCCTACTGAGGAACGCGGAAAGATAGGCATGATAAAGCCTACGGGCTGGAATCAGGCGAAGTATGAAGGAATTGTTGATTCTGAACCGCCGTATCTCTACAACAGGTGTCACCTCATCGGTTTTCAGCTTGCGGGAGAAAATGCTAATCCTAAAAATCTGATAACCGGAACCAGGTACATGAATGTGGACGGTATGCTCCCTTTTGAAAATAAGGTGGCAGACTATGTCAGATACAAAAATAAGCATGTGCTGTACAGGGTTACGCCTATTTTTGACGGAGATAACCTGCTGGCAAACGGAGTCCTCATGGAAGCGTCATCGGTTGAGGACAAGGGAAAGAGCATTTCGTTTTGTGTTTTCTGCTACAACGTTCAGCCGGGAGTGAAGATCAACTACAAGGATGGTTCAAACTCCCTGGATGTAAGCGCGGCGAAGACTTCGGGCACAAAGGCTTCGAGCGCTAAGACTCAGAGTACAAAAACTCAGAAGGCTAAGACGGTGACTGCTGATAATAAGGCAGCTTCCGCACAGACACCCGCATCTGCGCCTACCGTGGACAGTGCGAACTACATCGCAAACAGAAATACCGGAAAGTTCCATATCGCAGGATGCAGTTCCGTGAATGACATGAAGGAATCGAATAAAGTTCCCTACAACACCAGAGATGAAGCCATTGGTGCAGGTTATGTGCCGTGTAAAAGGTGCAATCCGTAGGATTTTTAAGCCTCTCCCGTGAAAAAGCGGGGGAGGCTTTTTGCGTGATGTTCATGGAACGCAACGCTCTCCGCTTCCTGATAGCGGCGGGATAACTGTGTTTTTGAGAATTGAAATAATTCATATTGACATACTCTGAAAAGATAAGATATGATATTTTAATACTTTATCACGGTGAATGGGGAAAACAAGAGATGGAAAAGATAACGGAAATTTTATATGCAGTGGATGATTTTATGTGGGGAAACTGGATGACGGTCCTGGTTCTTGCTACAGGAATCATCCTTTCTTTGCGTTTTGCGTTCAGGTATCAGAGGAAGCCCGTTTTTAACTTCAAAAATACCTACGGCACGATGTTTTCTAAGAGCGAAGGAACCGGAACTATATCCGGTTTCCGTGCGGCTTGTACCGCTCTTGCAAATACTATCGGAACAGGAAATATCAGCGGTGTGGCAACGGCTATCGTGAGCGGTGGTCCGGGGGCGCTTATATGGATGTGGATCTCAGCATTTTTCGGTATGTCTACGAAAGCCTGCGAGATCATAATCGGTCAGCGTTACAGAGAGCATTATGAGAAGTCTATGGATGAGTATGTCTGCGACAGATCCTTTGTGCTGAAAAATGCTTTTGGATGGAAAAAGGGTGCGATCGTTCTCGCGGTATTCTGCTTTGTATTCGGACCGTGGACCTGCTGTGTGCAGACCGAGGCTGTTACAAGCTCGATAAATCAGGCGTTTGGAGTGAAGCCTGTTATCACAGACATTGTCATCGGAATCACATGTCTCGTGACTATCTGGGGCGGTCTTCGCAGGATCTCGGATGTCATGAGTAAGGCA
Source organism: Lachnospiraceae bacterium (assembly GCA_900168235.1). Taxonomy (GTDB): domain Bacteria; phylum Bacillota; class Clostridia; order Lachnospirales; family Lachnospiraceae; genus NK4A144. Next base: position 3,571 of record FUZG01000007.1, read on the forward strand.
GTTCCTATCATGGCGGTGCTTTATATCATTATGGGTCTTGGCGTTATTATTTTTAACTATCAGGAGATTCCGAGAGTTGTAATGCTCATCGTTAAGAGCGCTTTTTCTCCTACGGCTGCAATGGGCGGTTTCGCAGGTGCAACGGTGCGTGATGCGATCCAGTACGGTGTTGCGAGAGGTATCTACTCTAATGATGCGGGTACAGGCTACGGTATGATAGCCCATGCCAGCGCAAAAACAGACCATCCGGTCCGTCAGTCTCTGTGGGGCTGGGGTGAGATTTTCCTTGATACGATGATCGTGTGCTCTATCACAGCGTTTACTATTATCATGACAGGATCATTTTATGACAGCGATGCTACAAGTGGAGCGCTCACAACATTTGCTTTTACAGCAGCTTACGGAAAGATTGGCGGACAGCTCACTGCCATCGCTATCGCGGTATTCGCATGGACTACCATCATCGGTATGTATTACACCTGTGAAAAGAGCGTAAATTACGCATTTGGCGATTCTGAGGCGAACAAAAAAATGATGCCTGTTTACATGATCTACTATATGATACCCTGCGTCATCTTTTATAATATAAAGGCAGACGTACTTTGGGCGTTTACGGATATACTTTCTGCGGTATATGTGCTGATCACGATATTTATCATCGCAGCAAAGCATAAGGAGATATTCAGGCTCTTTGATGATTTCTGGAAGAGATATCTGCCTGCAAAGGAAAGGGGAGAGAAGCCCGAGTACGTATCCTTTGACTGTAAGGCTGAAAAGAACTGAAAATTGTGCCGCCAGGCGCAGTGAGGAGATTTTTAATGGGAAGAATTGATGAATTTATAAATAGCGGAAAACTTATTGTCATGGACGGAGCAATGGGAACTGAGCTTGAGAAGCGCGGATTCAACGTGAGTGATGCGCTTTGGAGTGCGAAGTTTCTGAAGGAGAATCCTGATGCTATCGCAGCGATCCACAGGGATTACATGGAAGCCGGAGCAAACGTGATAACATGCTGCAGCTATCAGGCGACAATTCCCGGATTTGTGGCAGCGGGCTACAGTGAGGATGAAGCGGAGGCGCTTATCCGAAAGTCCATGGAGATCGTTAAGGATGCAAGGGATAAGTGGTGGAAGGAATCCGGCGAAAAGAACGGAAGGGTTTATCCTGTGGCAGCAGGTGACATCGGACCGTATGGCGCATATCTTGCGGACGGTTCGGAGTACAGCGGTTCCTATGAGCTCACGAAGGATGAGTATAAGGATTTCCACAGGAAGAGAATTGAGATCCTGAAGGATGCGGGAGCGGAGATCTTTGCGGTTGAGACCTGTCCAAAGCTTGCAGAAGCTGAGGCTGTGGGCGAGCTTCTGGAAGAAATGGGATGCGATTTCTGGGTTAGCTTTACTTTTAAGACAAAGAACAAGATAAGCGATGGCACAGACATCGAGAATGTGGCAAAGACCATGTCTAAATTCAGCCACCTGAAAGCTATCGGAGTGAACTGCACACCGCCTGAGATCGTAGCGGATATCATCCTGAATTACAGAAAATATACTGATGTTCCGGTTTGTGTCTATCCGAACAGCGGAGAGATTTATGACGGAATAAAGAAGGTCTGGAACGGAGCACCCGACGGGAAGAGCTTTGCAGAACGTGCTAAAGAGTGGGAAAGAGTCGGAGCTTCGTTTATCGGCGGCTGCTGCAGGACTTCGCCGGAGGATATTCACGGGGTCGCTGAGCTTAGAGACGCTGGATTTAAGCAGATATCGATCTGATGAAATCGCGTGTTTTTTCCATCACGTCTTTAAGGACATCTATATTGCGGAAGGGATCGCCGCACTCAAGTGAATGATTACATTCGGGATAAATGTGCAATTTTATGTCAGATTCTTCTGCGCTTTTCTTTATCACGGACAGATCGGACCACGGGTCATTGTCACCGATGAAAGCGATTATATTTTTAGAGTCAGGAGTACAGAAGGAAAAAGTTGCTTCAACAGGGGTGTACCAGATCTGAGTGACATTGGGCGCATTTTCAGAAGCGTATTTTGAGAGTGCGACCGTACCAAGACTTTTTCCGATAAAGACCACATCATCATATGAAGACAGGTTTACATCCTTTAGCAGAGCGGAAGTCTGAGCGGATGCAATATCCGCGGCTTTCCGCATGAGTGAAGCGTCGCCCTTTACGTTTGACGGCATGTCTGAAAAGCTGATGTTAAGGATGTCATAACCTTTGCTCTGCATGAGCTTTGCAGCGTAGTACAGAAGCGGTTTATCCTTGTGATAGCCGATCCCCGGGAATATAACGGCAAGTTTTGATGAATTATATTCGTTGTTCTTCATATGATACTCCCAATTATAAAGCCCGCCTCTCCCGTTTGCAGACAGGAGAGGCATTTTTATTTGCATCCACCCTGTCATGGGCACTTCTCTGTGCGATGAACGCACGAACAAATGTTATCATATCTGTTTACATAACACAATGAACGTGTAGTTTAAAATCGTTAAAATCCTGCATAAAACTGATTGTACAGATTTGGGTACAAGTGATAATTGACAAATAATGAACGAGATTTTTACTTCTTTCGTCTTGCCCTTCGGACCCTGTTTATGTGCCTCTCAAAATCTCCGCTATGGATAAATTCTGCCAGTACGTACTGATCAAAGACCGGGACTGTGCAGGAATAGAAATCAATTTTTTGTACCAGATTATCTGCTCAGGGGAAACGTTTATTCCGCATTGTTTTTGCAAGTATGGAAAAGGGAAAAAGAGATGATGGCTGAGGAGTTTTTTCACTATACATTTGTACGATATTTTGTGCATGGGTATTAAGGGCAAAAAGCGTACACAATAGGTTCAAAATGCCGATAAACTGATTGTCAGGAGTGTATACATTCAGAATTGGGAACAGGAGAAGCCTATGGACGTTTCTGTTAAGAACTGTAAGGAATGTGGCCATTTATTCCAGTATCCGGGCTTTGGTGACAGGATATGCCCCGATTGTAAAAAAATAGAAGACCGTGCATTTCAGAGAGTAAAGGATTTTCTGTATGATTATCCCGGAGCAACTCTCTATATCACTGCGGAAACCTGTGAAGTCGCACCTGAAAGGATAAGGAAGTGGCTCAGGGAAGAGCGTCTTCAGTTTGTGGAGATCACGGGAACGGGACTCAGCTGCGATCACTGCGGTAAGCCTTTGACATCAGGACGGTTCTGCGCGGACTGCAAATACCGTTTTGCGCTGGCAGCGGGCACAGCGAGAGAGTATACAGAAGAGGCTCAGGAGAAGGCTGAAAAGGAAAAAGAGACCAACTCAGGAGCGAAAATGTTCTTCCTTGGCAGGAACAGACGGGGAAGATAGGTACAAAAAATTGTATATTTGTACGTATCAAATCGTTATAACTAAATGAATTAGGTTTGTCTAATGGTGCTAAATGCACATACCGAAAAAATTGGTATTGTTTAAATAGCCAAAAAACGAGAAGCATTGTATGTGAGAAAATTGTTGAGATATACATACAATGCTTCTTTTTGTGCAAAAATATATACAAGAATACTTTAAATTCGTTGCTACAAGTATAAGACTTTGTTAAGATTGTCTTAAGATTCGTACATACTAAGGGAGACTTATGTACAAATCTGCATCTTATGGGAGGTCTTTTTATGGGAAAAAGGACAAAGAAACTAACTGTCCTGCTTCTTTCAGCAGCGATGACGGTGTCGCCGCTCGGCACAGCGGCCGGCGCAACACAGGTATTCGCGGCGGAAGACGGCAGCAAGAAGCCTATCGCAGAGTTCACCTTTGACGATGAAGACGGCTTCAAGGGAGCAGGCGCCGTTGCAGAAGCTCAGAATGACTATGAGCTTACAGGCGATGCAGTCAGCGGAAAGGCACTGAAACTTGATAAAGACAAGAAGCAGTGGCTGAACGTAACTGACGAAGATGGTAAGAATGTTCTCAGCGGACATGACGAGCTTACCGTAAACTACTGGATCAAGACAGATGCAAAAGGCGGTAATCAGGGCTGGACATTTTACGCAGCATCAAAAGAGCATGCGAAGCCCGGGTATCCAAATGAGAAGTATCTCGCTGTGATTGATGTGAAAACCGGTATCGAAGTACAGCGCTGGTACAATGAGGGAGGCAGAAAACCGTCTATCGTTTCTAATGATGATTACTCCGGATGGAGAATGGTTACCATCACAGAAGATAAAGATACATCAAAGCTTTACGTGAACGGTGAGCTTAAGGATACACTTAAGGATCAGCCGGAATTAAATAAGATCATCGGAGGAGAAGACGGAATCTTCCAGATCGGTAAAGCAAATTGGGAAAGCGGTGAGTATCTTAGCGCAACACTTGATAACTACAAGGTTTATGCAGATACACTCACAGCTGATGAGATAGCAGATATCTACAATGATGAGAAGGCTCAGCTTGAAAAGACTCAGGCAGAGTACGAGAAGGCTCAGAAGGAAGAGGAAGAAAAAGAAAACAACCTTACTGATGCTGAGCGCGTTGAAAAGGATCTTAATGGTATAGAGATCCCGAACGCAGACGATGTAAGAGGAAATATCTATCTTGCATCTAAGGGTGAGAAAGGTTCAGAGATCAGCTGGAAGTCATCTGACAGCGCAGTTATCTCTGATAAGGATAAAGGTGAGAAAAAGGCCGGTGTCGTAACCCGTCAGGATAAAGACACAAAGGTTAAGCTCACAGCAACAGTTACCTACGGTGAAGCAACAGATACAAAGGAAATCGAGGTTACTGTAAAGAAGGCTGTTGAAAAGAAAAAGACAACACATTATCTTTTCGCAAACTTCAAGGGCGAAGGCTTAAAGAACGGAGAGCAGATCTACTTCGATGACAGTGAAGACGGTCTTCACTGGAATGCTCTTAATAACGGCGAGCCGGTACTTACATCCACTCTTGGTGAGAAGGGACTTCGTGATCCTTTCATCATCCGTTCACCTGAGGGAGATAAGTTCTACCTTATCGCAACAGACCTTAACATCCATGATATCCCGGGATGGGGAAGAGCTGTTGATTCAGGAAGCAAGTACATCGAGATTTACGAGTCAACAGATCTCGTAAACTGGAGCGAGCAGAGACAGGCAAAGGTTGCTATCGACGATGCAGGCTGCACATGGGCTCCGGAAGCTTTCTATGATGAGGAAAGAGGAGAGTATTTCGTATTCTGGGCATCTCACGTAGATGGTCATCATCATATTTACTACTGCACAACCCGTGATTTCTACAACTTCTCAGAAACAAAGGAGTGGATCACTCTTAAGAACCAGAATGGTGATGTAACAGATATCATTGATACAACCATCAATTCCGAGAAGGATGAAAACGGAAAGACTGTATTCTACAGAATGTCCAAGGTTGAGGCAGGCGACAATGCGATCATTGACGACGGCGATCCTAAGGGCGGAAAGTTCGAGATGATCGAAAAGTCTGATTCCCTCTATGGAACATGGACAAGAGTAAAGTCAAAGTTCCTCAATGATCAGGTACATGTCGAGGGTGGAACAATGTTCCGCTTTAACGAGGATGATGCAGATAAGGATCATCAGTGGTGCCTGCTCCTTGATAACTACGGCGGTATCGGATACTATCCGTCATACACAGGCGATCTTTCAAGCGGTGAGTTCACAAGGTATGCTTCCACAGATTACTCATTTGCTACAAGAATGCGTCACGGAACTGTAGTACAGATCACAGAGGATGAGTACAAGGCACTCGGTGAGAAGTACGGCAGAACACTTCCGAAGGAACAGGAAGAGCAGAAAGAGGAGACAAAGCTCGTTGCAGAGTATTCTCTTGATAAGCTTTCTGAGACAGCAGACGGAACAGAACTCAAGAATACAGTTGCAGACGGAAAGAACGCTGAGATCGTAGGTAAGGGTGCAAAGGTTAAGAATAATGCGCTTTACCTTCCGGGCGGAGCTTATAACAGCGGAAATGCTTACGTTGAGCTTCCTAAGGAACTTTTCGCAGGTCAGGATTTCCTTACAATGTCACTGTGGCTTAAGAATGAGACAGGTAAGGGCGATTATTGCGCTATGTACATGGGAGAGGATTCTTCCAAGTGGAACAGCAAGGGTCAGCCGGGACTGTACCATATCCTTAACCCCTGCAACCCGAACGGACTTTTCAAGTCTGTTATGACAAAGTCAAGGAATGCTTCTTCACCCTGGACTACTGAGACAGGAGTATCAAACCAGACAACAGATTCTGACTGGCATCTGTACACAACAGTTATTTCTTCTAACCACATCACAGGCTACTATGACGGCAAGAAGGTTTCTGATGAGTCAACAGACGATATGACTGTTACAGGCTTCGGAGAAGCACTGACAGCTTATGTCGGAAGATCAGGTTACAAGGGAGACAAGCTCTACAAGGGCGGTGTTCGTGATATCCGTGTATATCAGGGTGCTCTCACATCTGCAGAAGTAGAGAAGCTCTACAAGGATACAAAGAGAGAAGAGACAGCTGATCCGGACCAGCCGGCAGCTCCTACATCTGATGTAAAGGCTACAGATGTAAAGGTTGATGAGATCAAGGATCTCACAGTTGATAAGGATGCTGATGTAAGCCTTGCAACAAAGGCAGAGATCACATTCTCTGACGGAACAAAGAAGACAGACGCACAGATCGTTTGGTATGACGAAGACGGAAACAAGGTTACTTCCACTAAGGGAATGAGCGTAGGTACTCATAAGCTTACAGGTAAGCTTTCCTACTTCGGAAATCCTGTAATTCCGCAGAGAGCAGATCCGTACATCGTTTATAACGAAGCAGACGGATACTACTACTTCACTTCTTCATGGCCTGCATATCATAACGTAGACAACGGTTATGACCGTCTGGCACTTAGAAGGAGCAAGACACTGGAAGGTCTTGCAGATGCAGAAGACAACATCATCTGGAAAGCTTCCGGAAACGGTGAGCTCAGCCACCATATCTGGGCACCTGAGCTTCATAAGGTAAACGGAACATGGTACATGTTCTTTGCAGGACAGTCTGAAAAGGGCAATGTATGGTCGATCCGTCCTTACATCACAAAGTGCACAAATGAGAAGGATATGCTTAATCCTGATTCATGGACAAAGCCTGTTCGTATGACAAATGCAGACGGAAGCTACACAGATTCCTTTGATGCATTCTCACTTGATATGACTACATTCAACGTAGACGGAACAGACTATGTTGTATGGGCATACAAGCCGAACAGCGGACAGATCTCTATCCTTAAGATCGCTAAGCTGGATTCAAAGGATCCGTCAAAGCTTGCATCTGATCCGGTTATCCTTACTGAGCCTGATTATGATTGGGAAAAGAACGGTTCTCAGGAAATCGATGAGGGTCCGGGCGTACTCATGAAGGGTGACGATATCTTCCTTACATTCTCCGGTTCCACAACAGGACCTGAGTACTGCATGGGAATGCTCAGCACAAAGAAGGGTAAGGATCTCCTTGATCCTGAGTCCTGGACAAAGTCTCCTGCAGCAGTGCTTGAGACAAAGGACCTTGATAAGGAATATGGTCCCGGACACAACAACTTTACAACTGATAAGGATGGAAATGTCATCCTTGTTTACCATTCAAGAGATGAGAAGTGCTACAAAGATCAGTGTGAATGGGCAAGTGACCAGCCTCTTTACGATCCTTGCAGAAATGCAAATCTCGCATATGTAAGATGGTCAAAGGACGGACGTCCGGTATTTAACAATACTGAAACTAAGGAAACAGCATCACTTTCTGCTGATAAGAAGAACTTCAGCATGACAGTAACTGTTGGTAAGGAAAGCGACAGAGTAAAGGCTGATGCAGATGCTCTGACTATCCTCAACGCAGACAATGTTCGCGGCAACATCTATCTCCCTGAAAAGGGTGAGAGCGGCTCAACCATCACATGGAAGTCAGATGATACTTCTGTTGTAACAGACAAGGCAGAAGGAAAGGTTGCTGCAGGTAAGGTAACACGTTCTGATAAGGACAAGGATGTAAAGCTCACAGCTACTGTCAAGTTTGGCAGCGAGAGCGTAACAAAGGAATTTACTGTACACGTAGCTGCAGCTCCTGCAGAAGTAAAGACAGAGGATTATATCTTCGCTCACTTCACAGGAAGCGAGAGCAACCCGCAGGAAGAGCAGATCTACTTCTCTGACAGTAAAGACGGTTACAAGTGGAGCGCACTTAACGACGGACTTCCTGTTATCACTTCAGCAATGGGTGAAAAGGGACTTCGTGATCCGTTCATCATCAGAAGTGCAGAGGGAGACAGATTCTATCTCCTCGCAACAGATCTTTCCATTAACCTTAATGGCGGATCAGATAAATGGAACAGAGCAGCTACAAAGGGAAGCAAGTCTCTCATGATCTGGGAGTCTGATGACCTTGTAAACTGGAGTGACCAGAGAATGGTCAAGGTTGCAACAGACAATGCAGGATGCACATGGGCTCCTGAAGCAGCTTACAACGAGGAGACAGGTGAGTACTATGTATACTGGTCCTCTGATGTAGATGGCATCAAGCATGTTTACTATGCAAAGACCCGTGACTTCCTCCACTTCTCTGAGCCTGAACTTTGGATCAGCAAGAAGAATAAGAACGGTGAGGATATCGGAACTATCGATACTTCCGTATGCACCGTAAAAGAGGACGGAAAGACAGTTTACTACAGACTTACAAAGATCGAGAGCACAGGCAGCCGCAATCTCCAGATGGAAGAGAGCGATCCTGCAAGCGGAACATATGAGTTCCTTGAGAGAGCTGAGTCACTTGACGGACCTTGGACAAGAGTTCATTCTGATTTCCTTAACAAGAACACAGGTGTTGAGGGCGGAACGATCTTTAAGCTCAACGGCGAAGATAAGTGGGTTCTCCTCCTTGATAAGTACAGCACAGGCTCAGGATACTATCCTGCAGTAACAGATGACCTTGGAAGCGGTGTATTCACAAAGGTTGACGCAAACGATTACTCATTCCCTGCAACAATGAGACATGGTACAGCAATGCCTATCACAGCAGAGGAATATGCAGCCATCGAAAAGAAGTGGCCTGCAGAGACAGAAAACGAAAATCCGGATACAACTCTTAACGAGGCAGCAGTAGCACACTTCTCATTTGATGATGAGGAAAGCGGATTCGCAGGAAAGGGTGCTGTTGCAGATTCAAATAACGGCTATGAACTTACTGAGGGTGTAAACGGAAACGCAGTAGCACTCGACAGTGCAAAGGAACAGTGGCTCAACCTTACAAAGAAGGACGGTTCTGCTCTTCTTACAGGCGAGGATGAGATCACCATTAACTACTGGAGTAAGACAAAGAAGGACGGCAGCACAAAGTGGAGCTTCTACGCTGCACCGAGTGACAAGGCTCAGAGCGGCAGCTACGAGACGTATCTCGGAGTTATCGATCCGAAGAACAATAACCGTCTGGTAGTAGAGAGATACAATAATAACGGCGGAAGACCCAGCAACGCAGAGACCACAGCACAGCCCGGTGATGAGTGGAAGATGGTAACTATCGTAGAGTCAAAGCATAGTTCAAAGCTCTTCATTAACGGCAAGCAGGTTGCAAGTGTTGGAAGCGTATATGATCTTTCTGATATCTTTGGCGACAACGGTATCGTACAGATCGGTAAGGCTAACTGGGGAAGCGGTGAGTTCTTCACAGGTGCTATCGACGAGTTCACTATCTTTAACAGAGCAGTAAACACAGAAGAGATCGGAAAGCTCTACAGAAACGAGGTTGAGTTTACAGAAGCTGATCCTACACCTGTAGATCCTGACCCGACACCGGTAGATCCCGATCCGACACCTGTAACTCCTGATCCTACTCCGGCAGATCCGGGACAGGGAACAGAGCCTCAGAAGACTGCACCTCAGGTATTTACAGGCAGCGTACTTGATGAGAATACAAATAATGTAGTTCTCGTTAAGGGCGGAAAGTTCACCTTCAAGCCTTCCTTCAAGGTAAAGAAGTACGATCTGGACAAGGCTGAAAAGAAGATCATGAAGATCTCCAAGTCCGGAAAGATCACTCTTAAGAAGACAGGTACAGTAACTGTAGACATCATCGGAAAGAACGGTGAGAATAAGCAGGTAACACTCTATGCTGAGTGCCCGGCTATGAAGAAGCTCACAGTTACAAGCATGAACAGCATCAATGTTTCTGAGATGCTTACAGGCGTAACATATGCAGCACCGACTTCTTATGAGTCATCCAAGAAGGATGTTGCAGAGATCGACAGCAATGGCGTTATCACTATCAAGAAGAGCGGTTCTGCAAAGATTACCGTTAAGTTTGGTAAGACCAGCGTCAAGGCAACTCTTAAGGTAAAGCTTCCTGAGCTCAGAACAAAGAAAAAGAGCGTAAAGGTTGGATCAACAGTAACACTTAAGATCAAGAACGCAGCAGGAAACGTTAAGTGGGTAAGCAGCAACCCGGGTGTTGCAACAGTTGACGCAGACGGAAATGTATATGGTGTTTCCAAGGGAACAGCAGAGATTTCCGCAGAGGTTGACGGCACATCCGCAGGAACCTGCAAGGTTACAGTAAAGTAATACAAAAAAATGTTTCAAAGAGGACCGCACTCCAAATGGGGTGCGGTTTTTCTGTACTAAAAAATATGAAATACGTATATATTATTCTGAACGAATTATGCCGATACATTCAGATAGAACGGTAGTGTGCGCTTGTGTAGTATGGAGAGCTGCTGAAATGAAAATGGAAAACATCAAAATAAGAATATATATTCTTTCGGATTCCATTAATCTTGAGGAATGTCTTAAGATGGCTCTTCCGATCGAGGGCGCTGACTGCTGGATACAGACTGTCCATTCGGGGCAGCAGCTGAAGTATGATTCGGAAAGCATTGTGGTGATCATCACGTCTTCTATGGAGGAGATCGAGAAAAACAAGATCATCGCAGAGGAATGCTACAGATACTATCCTGTTTATATAGAAAGCTTCGCAGAAGACTGCACTATACCGGATTATATAACTGCATTGTGGCCCGCAGAGGAAAGCGGAGACGCGAGGACCTTCAGATTTAAGAAGCTTATAAAGCTTATAACGACTGAAGCCTATGAGTGGATCTACGATACTTTCCTTCATACGGCGATCGACCATATTCCTGAGCTTGTATGGTTTAAGGATAAAAAAGGCGCTCATGTGATGGTGAATCAGGCATTTGCGCAGACTGTGCACAAGACCCGGGAAGATGTGGAAGGCAGAGGTCACTATTACATATGGGATATCACTCCTGAGGAATACTCTTCAGGAGAGTATGTGTGTCTGGAATCAGAAGAGCAGGTAATCTCTGCAAAGCGCACGCTGGTATTTGAGGAACCGGTAAAAACAAGGGACGGGATGATGCATTTCATCACCTATAAGTCACCTATTTTTAATAAACATAATGAAGTAATAGGAACGGTCGGTGTTGCCCACAATGTTTCTGATTTCAGCAACATGGGCATACAGCTGTCACTCCTTATCGAAAATATACCGTTCCCGCTTTTGATCTGTACGGCTGAATGGGGATTAGTTCAGGTTAATTCGTATTTCCAGTCAGTGTTCAAGATCGATGGCGCACTGCTTGCATCCTTTGATTACAAAAACTGGAAGAGCGAGTGCCTGAAACCTGTTTCTGAGAAAAAACGTGATGAGACTAAACATAGTGTGAGTCAGGAATTTGTTTTTGAAAGAAAGGGTATTGAATTTATTTACGTTGTAGTGGAGCAGGAGATACGTGACTACTTCTTTAACAGTTCGGGCTTTTTTGTACTGTTCCATGATGTGACTATTGAGAGAAATTATGAGAGGAAGATCCTTCAGGCAGCAAATACGGATCCGCTGACAAATCTTTACAACCGCAGATATTTTTATGAGTACGTTCAAAAGCTCAGCGGAAAGCCTGTCACTCTGCTTTATATGGATTTGGATCACTTTAAAGAGATCAATGATAATTTCGGTCATAACAGAGGTGATGATGTACTTCGCAGAACGGCAAGATACATATTGGAAATATTCCCGAATGGGATCGCGTTCCGGCTTGGCGGCGATGAATTTGCGGTTCTGATAGAAGGGATTCCTGAAGAGGAAGAGATTCAGGAGCAGTGCGATTCAATGGTGAGATCCATAAAGGATATGTTTCGCTCGGAGGACAGCAGGTTTTCTGTCAGCATAGGAATGGTTTCAACTGACGGAAAGAGCATGGATATTGACGAGCTGATCCATCAGGGCGATGAAGCAATGTATTCAATAAAACGTAAACATCACGAGGAGGGGAGATAAATCATGCTGTTAAAGGTATCATGTATTTCAGAAGACGGAACAAACGGAGTAGAGATCTGTACACTTTATGGCATCAGATTTAACAAGCAGGGCTTTGCGATACTTTCGACGGAGCACGAAAAGCACGACTATCTGATACCGATGACGGAGGAAGCCTACGACATGCTGTGTAAATCCTATGTGGCATGTGCAAAGAGCGGGGCAGCGGTTGTTGAGCTTGTAGGCGGATCGGTCTATCGTCTCAGAAAGAACGCCATGTTCTTAGAAAAGATTGATGCAAAGTACGCGTTCAAACCGTTGTAAGGATATTGAATATGACTTAGAAACCCCTGAGCGGACAGTACGATCCCTCAGGGGTTTAGTGTGCACAAAATACTGTATATTGTACGGAAAAACAGCTTAAAATCAGTGTGTTTAAGAAAGAATTAAGAAAGAAACAATAATTAGAGAATCGGTCCCGGATTATTCCCAAAGCGAATGATTTATCATAGAAATGTATAAAAAGACGTACACTATGGTGAGCGAGAAGGAGCGTATATAAATGGATAGCGGGATCATCTGGGACGAGAAAAAAATAAAGGATTATTTTGCAGACTGTGTTACAAGATATGAGCATTACTATACAGCAATTACAGAGCTGGAGCATGCATTAAGGGCGTTTGCCAATGATGATAAGCATACGGGAGATGAAGCAGAGAGTGCAAGGAAGTTTGTAAATGATGTACAGATCCCTATGCTGAACGAAATGGCGAGAGCGATCCGCCTGCTTCAGACTAAGCAGGAGTCTCTGATCAATGAATTTGACGGAACAGTGGATGCTTCGGATAACACTGTAGACCGGGAAGAAAAGTTAAAGAAGGTTATTAAGGATTTTTCAGGGTATCTGTCTTCCTTTGATACTGTTTCCAAAAATATAAAGAATGCAGCGAGAGCCCTAAACAGTGAGTGTACACTCGGAGGACTTTTTCATTATAATGTGCCGGATTCCAACGCAGCAGTGACTTCATTTAAGAGGATGACGGATGAGGATGGTCTGTCGGGACTGGTCCCTTCTCATAAAAAAGATTTTCTTTCATTTGATGATGCACATAAAAATGATGTTGGGGACAGCAGTGAATTCGGAAAACTCATTGATATGATCATGAAAAATATCCGCAGGATAAAGAGTGCTGCGGGCGGAGAAGATGTTTCCAGCGTTATCCTTGACTATAAACATCAGACAGAACTTCAAAAGCAGCTCCTTCATCCTGAGGATGTGCTCACAAAGGAGGAATTAAAGGAATTTGAGGCCTATGTAGCCCAGCTCAATAAGTATCTTCGCGGTGAAGCTACGCGGTGCAGCGTATTTGGAAGTGACCCTGTAAATATGACTGAGGGAAACTATGTTGGGCACTGGGAAGATATTTATCTTGCAGGAAGCCCGTCCTTTGGCTTTACGAGATATTACAATGCGCTCTCGGATCAGAAGACTGTATTTGGAAGGGGCTGGAGCTGCAGCTTTTATCAGAAGGTCACTGTAGAAGAAAATGAGGATGGTTCGGCAAGAATACTTGTGCTGAGGGATGATGGAAGTGAGCATCTGTATTTTAGAAATGAAAAGGGTGAACTGAGCCTCGAAGCCCATGGTGAAGAGGGCAGATTAAAGAAATCAGGACGCGGATGGACTATCACTCACGGCGGCGGATGGAAAGAAAAGTATGATGAAAGCGGATGGCTTAAGGATCTGCACTATGTATCAGGCGGAAAGATAAGCATAGAGCGTGACCCTTCACATCCTGAGCGGGTACTTCGTGTCAGCGCACTGAATGGAAATCAGCTTATATTTACATATGATGAAGAAGGATATCTGACAGAAGTATGCGATCATACCGGACGTAAAGTAAGCTACTGCTATACTGATGAAGAAAATGGTAAGTGCCTTACAAAAATATGTCCCCTTGAAGGGCCGGAGATCCGCATAACATATGATGAGTCCGGCAGGATACATTCAATGGGACGTGGAAATTCTGTTCCTAATGTAAAGAATGTCTACGGGGATGACGGAAGGATAATAGAGCAGTCCTATGCGGACAATGGACGCGTGACCTTCAGATATGATGATTCCAAAAACGAGACAGTCTACACAGAGCAGAATGGAAATGTGATCCGGTATATCCGCGATGAAAAGCGCCGTCATACCGCAACGGTTTATGAAAACGGAACTGAATATTTTAAATATGATGACAGGAATAATAAGATCGCATATACAGACCGGATGGGCAATACTACCCGGTACACTTATGATGCAAAGGGTCATGTGACCGGAATTATAAATGCGCTGGGTGAGAAAATATCCATAACATATGACAGTGGTGATCATGTTTATGCGGTAAAAAGACCGGATGGTGCAGAATGGCGTTTTATATATGACAGAGACGGAAGACTTATTAGAACCGTTGATCCTGAGAATAATGAGATACGATATAAGTATGATCTTTTAGGAGAGTGTACGGAAATTGAATACCCTGATGGAAGTAAGAGGAGTGCAAAGTATGTACGTGGAAACGTGACAGAGGTCACGGATTCAATGGGGTATGTACAGAAATTTGAATATGATGCGTTGAACCGCAGAGTGGCTGAGACTGATGCAGAGGATAACCGTCATGAATATACATATGATAATGCGGGTAACTGTACTGAGGTCAGGAGTCCTATGGGCTTCTCCACCAGATATACCTATCGTTATGACGGACAGATAAGCTCTATAACCTATAGTGACAACACATTTACTAAGGCAAAATTCAATGAGATAGGAAAAAAATCAGAAATCACTGATGTAAACGGAAATGTCACAGCTTTTTCCTATGATCAGATGATGAAGCTGAAGGAAATGCGTCTGCCAAACGGCGGAAAAGTCTGCATGGAATATGACCAGTATCAGAACATGTCCTCATATACAGACCCAGAGGGCAGAAAAACTGAGTACATACATGATCCGATGGGCAGGGTAATTGAGGTCAGAAGAGCAGGCAGAGTCTGTGAAAAAACTGAGTATGATGCGCTTGGAAGAAAGATAAGTGTTTCTGACGGAAGCGGAAATACATGGAGATTTGAGTATAATTCATCCGGAAAAATAGTCAGTACCACTGATCCTGAGGGAAGAAGCACTTATTTTGAGTATGATGCCATGGACCGTCTGACTGCGAAAACAGATGCTCTTGGTAACAGAACAGAGAAAAGATATGATGTACTCGGAAGACTCATTGCGGAAATAGATCCTGAAGGTGTTGTCACAGAATACCGTTATGACAAACTCGGAAAAGTTACTGAGGTACTAGTAAATAAAAAGACGTTCCGGACTTTTAAGTATGATAAGGCATCCAGGCTTATCGAAGCAGTTGATAAAGATGGATATTTTTTACGATATTCCTATGATGCGGATTCAAGAGTTACTGATGTCACAGGGCAGGAAGGCAGACATATTCATTTTGAATATGACAGCAGAGGACGGATCATTGAGAAAAATGACAGCGGAAGGGTCTGCACTTACGCTTATACGGCATCAGGACAGCTGTCACATGTGACGGATCCTTCCGGATGCATGGTTTCGTATGAATATAACGAGATGGATCAGCCTGTCCGTATAGATAAAAATGGTCATGTGACTGTCCATGAATACGGAAAGGACGGACTCCGTACTGCCACAACGGATGCACTTGGAAATGTGGAAAGGCTGGAGTACGACGAATTTGGAAGGCTGTCTGCAAGGACCGACAGGGACGGATATCGGACAGAGTACGGTTATGATAATTCAGATAATCTCACAGAAGTAATATATGGTGACGGGAAAACAGTCACCTTTGGTTTTGATGCAGTCGGATGCATAAAGACAGTTACCGACTGGCTTGGAAATACAGAGATTATGAGAGATGCTCTTGGCAGAGTGACGGAGGTCCGTGATCATAAGGGCCGTCGAGTTTCCTATGAATTTGGTGCTTCGGGAGAGAGAACTGCCCTGATATATCCCAATGGAGAAAGAGCGGAATATCACTATGATGAAGATCACAGGCTTAAAGAGCTGATCCATGGTGACTTGAGGGTTGATTACAGCTACGATGAAGCGGACAGATTATCGGTAAAGACATACTCGAATGGAAATAAAGTCCGTTATGATTATTTCCCCGGAGGTAATCTGAAATCCATGATAAGCATGGATCCTGACGGAGTTCTTGACAGGTATATATATAGCCGGAATGAATTTGGCGAAGTGACGGGAGCTGACCGCGAGCGCAGAAATATGCCGGCTCTTTCCGGAAAATGGGATTACGGCTATGATGAAGTTGGACGTCTGTCAAATGTATTAAAGGACGGAGAGCTTTTAAGAAAATACGGATATGATATCTTTGGAAATCGTACTTCTCTTGAGAGTGATGGACAAAAAATTGTTTATAAGTACGATGCTATGGATCGTCTGCTGTCTGTGAACGGAGAGGACAAGGAGTTCCGATATGACCGCAGAGGAAATATCACCGAAGTTTTTGAAAAGGGAGTTTTAAGTGACCGGTACAATTATTCTGCTGTAAACCAGCTGGCAAATGCTGTTGATTCTAAGGGAATCGAAACGGAATATAGCTACAATGGTCTGGGATTCAGAGTTTCTGCGGATCTTCGCGGAAGTGAAGAACAGGTGAAGCGCATTGAGTATCTGTGTGACCTCACAAAGAATGCATTTAATCTGCTGGAACGCACGATAAATGGTGAAGATGAGCGCTATACGTGGGATAATAATGTGGTAAGCATGAGCAGCTCAGACGAGGATTATTTCTACCTGCAGGATGAGCTCGGAAGCCCTGTATATCTCACAGGCACGGATGGCTATGCGGCGGCATCCTATGCATATGATGAATTTGGAAGAGACATTGATATTGATACAGGTATGCCTGCCAGCAGGGACAGGAGCAGGGATTACACAAAAGACGGAAATCTGATCCAGCCCTTTGCCTTCACCGGATATCAGAGAGAAGAAAACGGGGACGCACTCTTTGCACAGGCGCGTTTCTACGACCCCAATGCCGGCAGATTTATGGCAGAGGATCAGATCCACGGAATAAATAATCTGCCTCAGTCTCAGAACAGGTATGGTTACTGCCTGAATTCGCCGCTGAATTTTCTGGATGCAAATGGACTTAATCCGTTTTGGGCTATATTAGGCAAAGATGCCCATATGACATTACAGCATTATCTGATGCTGATGAACGGATACAGTGATATTTTAAATGCACAGGTAAACACAGAGGTTATAATACCTATAGGACTTCCGACAAAAAGCGGAAGCGGAAGAGCAGATCTTATCCTTGTAAACTTTGAAACAAAAACTATTGAAGTTTATGAGATTAAACCCGATCGAAGTTACGCACCGGGAGAGAAAAATCATGAAAAGGGTGTTGAACAGCTGGGACGCTATGTAAATGCCATTGCTTTTCTTGTGAAGATGGTAGGACAGTTTGATGAAGACTGGCAGGGATGGCAGGTTGAAAAAGGAAGCAGCCTTGATGATCAGATTAATAATATGCCCATGCTTCCGAGCGAGACATTTAAAAATTGGATGATAGAATATAGAACAGAAGATGGAATGATCTATTATCGGTATGATTGGGAAAAAAAGAAGCAGGAACAGGAGCAGGAACAGGTAGAGACAGAGGCAGAAAAAGCTAATGCGACACAAATGACTATGGATGATATAGGTATTCTTGTCGGATTAGGGCTTTTACTGCTGGGAATAGCGCTTTTGCTGGATGATATTTTTACGATGGGTGCAGGCGTAGCAGATGATCCGATAGCATTTAGTTCTATAGGATCGGGCCTGGCAGCACTTTCAAATTTCTTCATGCAAGCTATCCAACAGTTTAATTTTTCGGTCGGACCATGTGTACAGAATTTGGTTCCTGAATTTGGTTTCTAATTATTGAGAGTAGTACGAGGATTAGATCCGTGCATGGCTTAAGAGGAATTATGAGTATGAAAAAAGAATTAGAAGAAGTTATTTCGCCTGAATTGGAAAAGGTCGGGTTTGGAGAGCTGAAAACCATAGATGGGAACTGGGCATATGAGAGAACGGTAAAAGGTTGTGTTCAGAGAATTGTTATCTATACCCACAGGTTTGATAAAAATAAGATCAGGTATCAGCTTTTTGTCGATGCAGGAAAAGGCGGTATCAGAAGCGATATTCTTAACATCCTGACAGAGAATGAGGCAGGAACAGCAGATGGATTTTGGGAGTACGATGGTACAGAAGAAAATCTGAAGGTCGTATTGGAAGAAATCCTGGCATCTATAATTGATAAAGGGATTCCAAGACTTGAAAAGCTGAGTTCTCTAAAACCGAATGACCAGACAGGAAGTAAGTATGTTCGGCTTGAGGCAGAACATGATCTTTTGGATGAACGTTTCATCCAGAGGAAAGCGCCTGTTGTGGACCGTTTCGATGAGGAAAGTGTTTCAGGGTGGATAAATCTCATAGAAGAGGATATGGATGAAAACGCAGATGAGATAACAAGAACGGAGCATATTTTTGAGGCGGCTGCTTTTCTGAGTCATCGTGTAATTGAGTTTGCGGGTGCAGAATGGGTAAGTGAAGATGTTTTCGGAACGAAATTTTTCAGATTAGGAAAAGTTCCGCATCCTTTTGTGGATGTAGATTATCTCGGGCGTATCAGCGCAGCGTTCAAGGATAATAATAAGGCTATTATCAGAAGAGATCTGGAAAAAATGCTGAAAGCCGTGAATAAAATGAAGGGAAAATGAAGAGATAATATAAGAAGCAAAGGGGATGAACTTTGATCCTCGTCATCATATAATAAAATACAGAGATTGTTGTGGGCTTTCAGGAAGTGACAAAAAATGTTGCATTATCCCGAAAGCCCTTTTTAGAAAAGGAAAGAGCGCGGATCATGGATCATTTCAAATTAAAGTCGGATTTTAAGCCTACAGGTGATCAGCCTCAGGCTATCGAAAAACTGGTAAAAGGATTTCAGGAAGGAAATCAGTGCGAGACATTGGTCGGAGTAACAGGTTCGGGAAAGACCTTTACCATGGCGAATGTTATCGAGAAGCTAAATAAGCCTACACTCATAATTTCTCATAATAAGACGCTTGCGGGACAGCTTTATTCTGAGATGAAGGAATTTTTTCCGGATAATGCTGTGGAATATTTTGTATCCTACTACGACTACTACCAGCCGGAGGCGTATGTTCCATCAACTGATACCTATATCGAAAAAGACTCATCCATAAATGACAACATCGATAAACTGAGGCTTGCGGCGACAGCGGCGCTTTCGGAGAGGAAAGATGTCATAGTGGTAGCGTCTGTTTCGTGTATCTACGGACTCGGTTCGCCGGATGACTATCTCGCAATGATCGTGTCACTGCGTCCCGGACAGGAAAAGGACAGGGATGACGTTATTCATGAACTCATAGGAATCCAGTACACCAGAAATGATGCGGATTTCCATCGCGGAACTTTCCGTGTACGGGGTGACGTCGTTGAGATCTTTCCTGCAGAGGAAGATGATACAGCGGTAAGAGTGGAGTTTTTCGGTGACGAGATAGACAGGATCGTGACCATTGATGTCCTAACGGGCAATCCAAAAGAAGAGCTTCGTCAGGTGTCCATATTCCCTGCGTCCCACTATGTAATGCCAAAGGACAAAATGGAAGCAGGAATAGCACGCATCGAAAAAGAACTCGATGAACGTGTGAAATTTTTTCGTTCCGAGGATAAGCTTATTGAAGCGCAGAGAATATCAGAGAGAACGAGATTTGATATAGAAATGCTCCGTGAGACCGGCTTCTGCAGTGGCATCGAGAACTATACAGGACCTATGTCAGGTATGCCTGAGGGAACACCGCCAACGACACTTATGGATTTCTTCCCGGATGATTTCCTGATAATAGTCGATGAGTCGCATATTTCGATCCCGCAGATAGGCGGCATGTTTAACGGAAATCTGTCTAGAAAAAATACGCTTGTGGAGTACGGATTCCGTCTTCCGAGCGCAAGGGATAACCGCCCTCTTTCGTTTGATGAATTTGAACAGCATATAAATCAGATACTTTTTGTATCTGCGACGCCTGCGGATTATGAGGCACAGCACGAACTTTTGCGCGCAGAGCAGCTCATCCGCCCTACGGGACTTCTTGATCCTGAAATCGATGTCCGCCCGACTACCGGACAGATCGATGACCTGCTGACAGAGATCAATGCTGAGATCAAAAAGAAGAATAAGATACTGGTCACTACCCTTACAAAGAAAATGGCAGAAGACCTGACGGATTATCTACGTGAAGTAGGCATAAGAGTGCGTTATCTCCATTCAGACATCGACACACTTGAACGTGCTGAGATAATCCGTGATATGCGCCTTGATGTATTTGATGTTCTGGTAGGTATCAATCTTCTGCGTGAAGGTCTGGATATACCGGAGATATCTCTTGTGGCGATACTTGATGCGGATAAAGAAGGATTCCTACGATCCGCAACATCTCTTATACAGACAGTAGGACGCGCGGCGAGAAATGCCGAGGGACACGTTATCATGTATGCGGATTCCATAACGGATTCTATGAGAGTGTGTCTCGATGAGACTGCGAGACGACGTGAGATCCAGCAGAAATACAATGAAGATCACGGTATCATGCCGCAGACCATAAAAAAAGCCGTTCGTGACCTTATCTCGCTTACAAAGTCTGTTGCAAAGAGTGAGTATGAGTTTAAGAAGGATCCTGAATCCATGGATAAGAAGGAACTCGAGGATCTGATAAAGAAGGTTGAAAAGAAGATGAAGGCAGCGGCGGCGGAGCTTGATTTTGAAACGGCAGCGGAACTTAGGGACAAGATGATCGAGCTTCGGACAAATCTAAATTCATTTACATGATTTTGGAACTCATGCACATGATATTGCATAAGTGTTTGTGCAATTATTTCCTTGACGCAAATAGTGTGACCTTTATAATAGAAAAAGGCTGTGCACATATACAATATGTATAAAAATATCACAGCTGAAAGGAAACATTATGGAAATGCTTTCAGTGGTCGTTCCGACCTTTAATGAAAAGGGCAATGTAGAAAATCTGGTTCGTCAGATCGGTGATGCCCTGAATGGTATTGAATACGAAATAGTTTTTATTGATGATAGTACAGATGAGACACCGGAGGTTCTTCAGAAGCTTTCAGAAGAAAATAGCCGCGTGCGTTATGAACACAGAACTAATGAGACAGGTCTCGCAACTGCTGTTATCAGAGGCTTCCGTATCGCAAAGGGTGACTTCCTTGCATGTATGGATGCAGATCTTCAGCATCCGCCTGCAATCTTAAGACCCATGTATGCGGCACTTCGTTCAGGTGCAGATTTTTGTATCCCCAGCAGAATGATTCCCGGCGGTGATGACGGCGGACTCAACTGGTACAGAAAGCTGGTTTCAGGTACAGCACGCTGGATCGGAAAGATCGCGCTTCCGTGCCTCAGAAAGATCAGCGATCCTACATCCGGATTATTTATGTTCAGAAAGGAATGTATCGAGCATGCAGATCTTCGTCCCGTTGGCTGGAAGATCATGATCGAGGTCCTCGCAATGAGCGAGTACAGATCTGTTATCGAGATCCCGTATGCATTCCAGAACAGAACAAGCGGTGAGTCAAAGCTCAGCTCAAAGGTTACGATGCAGTACCTTCAGCAGGTGGCAGGACTTATCTTCCGTGCGACAAAGCGCAGAGGTATCGTAGTGACCCGCTGGACAAATTCCTATACGGACAATATGGTAAAAAAGCATATCGGATAAAATAAGTGTGAATCCCCGGAAAAGCCGTGTAAATCGGTACTCCGGGGATTTTTTTTGATATTTTCTTTATATAAACTTTAGTTGATTTTGTCGGGTGGCTGTGCTAAGATTCCTTACAAACACTTGTTCCTGTATGGCGACATGCCGGGAGAATCATTTTGGAAGAAAAGAAAAATACAAAAAATTACAGTCAGTATATCCGTATACGCGGAGCAAAAGCACACAATCTTAAAGGGATAAATATCGATATCCCCAGAAATGAAATGGTGGTATTAACAGGACTTTCAGGATCGGGAAAGTCTTCACTGGCATTTGACACGATCTACGCGGAAGGACAGAGGAGATACATGGAATCCCTGTCTTCCTATGCGCGCCAGTTCCTTGGACAGATGGAAAAGCCTGATGTTGAGGCAATAAGCGGACTTCCGCCTGCAATTTCCATCGATCAGAAATCAACTAACAGAAATCCCCGTTCCACAGTGGGAACTGTAACGGAGATTTATGACTATTTCCGTCTGCTCTACGCCAGAGTGGGTATCCCCCATTGTCCTGAGTGCGGACGCGTGATCGAAAAGCAGACCGTAGACCAGATGGCAGATAAGATCATGCAGCTTCCTGAAAAGACAAAGATCCAGCTGCTGGCACCTGTTGTCCGCGGAAGAAAAGGACGTCACGAAAAGGTTCTGGACAGGGCAAAGAAAAGCGGCTATGTCCGCGTCCGAATCGACGGAAATATGTACGAACTCACGGAAGAGATCACTCTTGATAAAAACATAAAGCATAACATCGAGATAGTAGTGGATCGTCTCGTGGTGAAGCCCGGTATTGAGCGCAGACTTACGGATTCCATCGAAAATGTGCTGTCTCTTGCAGACGGTCTCATGATGGTAGACGTGATCGATGGCGAGACACTTAATTTTTCAGAGAGTTTCTCCTGTCCTGACTGCGGTGTCAGCATAGAAGAGATCGAGCCCAGAAGCTTTTCATTTAATAATCCTTTTGGCTACTGTCCTGAATGTATGGGTCTCGGATATCATATGGAGTTTGATGAGGACCTTATGATACCGGATAAATCCCTTTCATTTAATGAAGGCTGTGTCCAGGTTCAGGGTTGGGTTTCCTCAAAGGATGCGGGAAGTTTTTCTCATGCTCTTCTCGAAGCGATGGCAGAGCATTACAAATTTTCTCTCGATACGCCGTATGAGAAGCTTCCGGAAAAAGTCCGTCATGCATTTATATATGGAACAGACGGTGTAGTACTGAAAGTCCAGTATAAAGGTCAGCGTTCTGAAGGCGTGTATGATGTGCCTTTTGAAGGTCTGATAAAGAATGTAGAGCAGAGATACCGCGAGACCGGATCTGATTCCAGCAAGGCAGAATACGAGAAATTTATGAGGGTCACACCATGTCAGTCCTGCGGTGGTCAGAGGCTCAAAAAGACATCTCTCGCAGTAACTGTCGGAGACAAGAATATATATGAAGTAACAAGCCTTCCTATCAGAAAGCTTTTGGAATTTATGGATGAGCTTCAGCTTGATGAGCACCGTCAGATGATCGGAAAGCGCATCATTAAAGAGATCCATTCGAGAGTTGAGTTCCTTGTGGAAGTTGGACTGGATTACCTGACGCTTTCCCGTGCGACAGCATCACTTTCTGGAGGCGAAGCACAGCGTATCCGTCTCGCAACGCAGATAGGATCGGGACTTGTAGGTGTTGCATATATCCTTGATGAACCAAGTATCGGATTGCATCAGAGGGATAATGATAAGCTCTTAAACTCATTAAAGAAGCTGCGTGATCTGGGAAATACGCTTATTGTGGTAGAGCATGATGAAGATACCATGCGTGAAGCGGATCAGGTAGTGGATATAGGTCCGGGGGCAGGTATGCACGGCGGAGAAGTGGTAGCACAGGGAACAGCGGAAGAGATAATGAAGATCCCTGAGTCCATTACAGGAAAGTACCTTTCGGGTGAGCTTTGTATTCCTGTTCCGAAGGAACGCCGTAAACCTACGGGCTGGATAAAGGTCTGCGGGGCACGTGAGAATAACCTTAAAAATATCGACGTGGAACTTCCGCTCGGCATCATGACTGTTGTGACAGGCGTATCAGGTTCGGGAAAGTCTTCTCTTATTAATGAGATCCTTTATAAAAATCTTGCTCATAAGCTTAACCGGGCTCTTACCATTCCGGGAAAGCATGACAAGATCGAAGGAGTTGAGCAGCTAGATAAGGTTATCAATATCGATCAGTCTCCCATTGGACGTACACCCAGATCAAATCCTGCTACATATACAGGTGTATTCGATCAGATACGAGATCTTTTTGCCGCAACGGTAGAGGCTAAGGAAAGAGGATATTCAAAGGGACGGTTTTCCTTTAACGTAAAGGGCGGACGATGCGAAGCCTGCGCGGGTGACGGTATCGTAAAGATCGAGATGCATTTCCTTCCTGACGTATATGTACCTTGCGATGTGTGCCACGGACAGCGCTACAACAGGGAAACGCTGGAAGTTCATTATAAGGGAAAGACGATCTACGAAGTTCTGGATATGACTGTAGAAGAAGCGCTGAAATTCTTTGAGAATGTGGAATCGGTCAGAAGGAAGATACAGACGCTTTATGATGTGGGACTGGGATATGTGAAGCTCGGACAGCCCAGCACTGAGCTCTCAGGTGGTGAAGCCCAGAGAATAAAGCTTGCGTCGGAGCTCAGCCGTAGAGGCACCGGAAAGACTATCTACATTTTGGATGAGCCTACGACGGGACTTCACTTTGAGGATGTCCGTAAGCTCGTTACCATCCTGCACAGACTGTCAGAAAGCGGGAATACCGTGATCGTCATCGAGCACAATCTTGATGTGATAAAGTGCGGTGACTACATCGTGGATATGGGTCCCGAAGGCGGAGACGGAGGCGGAACGGTCGTAGCCACAGGTACACCGGAGGAAGTAGCAAAGTGCAAAGCTTCTTATACAGGTAAGTACATTAAAAGAGAACTGGATAAATGGCACAAAAAGTCCTAAGTTTCATGCGGGGGTTAAGACAGTGACATAAACTGCCGATAAAAAAGGTGTAATAGAAGAGGACCCGGAAGGAACTGACTAGACTGTTAAGCCGTGCATGGATGCATGAACCCCACAGGGGAAATGGTCTGTGCATGGCTTTTTTTTAACTTATCAGGAAATATCCATAGGTTAGAAAAACGAATAACAGTTTGAATTGGAAAGAATTTATTAAATACTAAATTCTTATTGTCAAGGCGACGTTTTTGGGTATAATAACAATGTATGCGTAGCTTTATACGCTTAGTTTACTATGCTTTCAATGCGGAATCATCCGCTTTTATCATTGTTATTCACTGAAAGGGGAAAACGAAAATGGTCGCTACTGATATTGGAATTGACCTGGGCACTGCAAGTATCCTTGTTTACATTCGAGGAAAGGGCGTTGTCCTGAAGGAACCCTCTGTTGTCGCTTTTGATCGGGACTCTAATAAAATAAGAGCTATTGGCGAGGATGCAAGACTTATGCTCGGACGTACACCCGGCAACATCGTTGCAGTCCGTCCGCTTCGTCAGGGCGTTATTTCAGATTATACCGTTACGGAGAAAATGCTTAAGCACTTCATCGAGAAGGCAGTCGGAAAGAAGATCTGGCGTAAACCGAGAATAAGTGTATGCGTACCGAGCGGTGTTACAGAAGTTGAGCAGAAGGCTGTTGAAGATGCTGCTTATCAGGCAGGTGCAAGAGATGTGGCTATCATCGAAGAGCCCATCGCAGCTGCGATCGGAGCCGGTATCGATATCAGCAAGCCTTGCGGAAATATGATCGTTGATATCGGTGGTGGTACATCCGATATCGCAGTTATTTCACTTGGTGGAACAGTAGTTTCTACATCCATCAAGATCGCCGGAGATGATTTTGATGAGGCGATCGTTCGTTATATGAGAAAGAAGCACAAGCTTCTTATCGGTGAGAGAACAGCAGAAGATCTGAAGATCAAGATCGGAACATGCTTCAAGATGCCGGAAGTTGATTATATGGATGTGCGCGGACGTGACCTTGTAACAGGTCTTCCGAAGACTATCAAGGTTTCCAGCGAGGAGACCGAGGAAGCACTCCGTGAGACAACCTCCCAGATCGTTGAAGCGATCCACGGTGTACTTGAGAAGACACCGCCGGAATTGGCAGCGGATATCGCAGACCGTGGAATCGTTCTTACAGGAGGCGGAAGTCTCCTCAGAGGTCTTGAGGAACTTATCGCAGACCGCACTGGTATCAATACCATGACAGCGGAGGATCCGATGACAGCAGTTGCTATCGGAACAGGTCGATATGTTGAGTTCCTTGCCGGATACAGAGACGATCTTTCCTCATAAAACAGAATATTCAGGAGGGGTTGGGATATGGTAAAAGGCTTATATACCGCTTACACAGGCATGATCAATGAACAGCATCGTATGGATACGTTGACTAATAATCTTGCGAATGTGAACACAACGGGATTTAAGAAAGAAGGTACTACGTCCCAATCCTTCAGTGATATACTTGCTTACGATATAAAAGACAAATCAGAATATTATCTTCCAAAAAGAATGGGAGTAGCCAATCCGGGTGTTAAGATTGGTGAGAATTATACCGATTATTCTATAGGTGCACTTCATGAAACGGATAATACGTTTGATCTTGCACTTTCAGACCGGGGCTTTTTCGAAATAGAATTTACTGATAAAGCAGGCAATACTTCCGTTAAATATACAAGAGACGGTTCATTTACTCTGAATGTAGATGGAAACCTGGTGACAAAGGATGGGGATTATGTCCTCGATTCCAATGGAAATCACATTAAACTGGATCCGACCCAGGAAGTTTATATAAACAGGTTCGGTCAGATCTATCAGAATAATGCACAGCAGGCAACCATAGGCGTAATTGATTTTGAAAATTACGATTATCTCGAAAAGTATGGAGAAAATCTCCTTCAGACAGTAGATGGTGCAACAGAGCAGGCTGCTACGACGCAGGTGCTCTCCGGTTATCTGGAACAGTCGAATGTAAATGTTGTTGAAGAGATGGTCAACATGATCGCAGTTCAGCGCCAGTATGAGGCGAATCAGAAGATGATCAAGGCAGTTGACGGAACTCTTCAGATCGCAGCTAATGATATCGGCAGGATAAGCTGATAGGAATTGCTGAGAGTCTGTGACTTCAGGGTTGAGGCAGCAGAGGAGGATATGTTATGGTACGTTCTTTATGGTCGGCAGCAAGCGGTATGATCGCTCAGCAGAATAATGTTGATACGATCGCAAACAATCTGGCAAACGTAAACACGACCGGTTACAAAACCGAGACGAATGAGTTTAAGTCACTTCTTTATCAGACTATCCAGACGAAGACCACTACTGCGAATGGTGTTAATAAACCTATTGGCGCGCAGATCGGTCTGGGTGTCAGAAATTCATCTATCACTTCGCAATTTACGCAGGGTGCTTTTACTGCATCGGACAGCAATACAGCACTGGCTATCAACGGTAAAGGATTCTTTGGGATCCAGGGTGAAGACGGAACTACATATTACACACGAAATGGTAATTTTGTCTGGGCTCTTAATACCGGAGGAAACCTCTCACTTACAACTTCAGATGGTATGCGCGTATTGAATAATGCAGGAAATCCCATTACGGTAGGCGCAAATTATATCGCAGACAAGATCGTTATCGGTGATGATGGTATCCTTATGTATCCTGATGACACCGGTGCATTAAAGAATATGGGAATTACCATAGGACTCTGGCAGTTCCAGAACTCCAAAGGTCTTGATAAGATCGGAAGCAGTTTGTATTCCGTAACTGCAGCATCAGGACAGGCTATGAATGAGAACACCAATAATAACCTGACAAAATCTGAGATCCGTGCAGGTTATCTGGAAGCATCAAATGTTCAGATAGCAAATGAAATGGTAAATCTTATCATCGCGCAGAGAGCCTATGAATCAAATTCAAAGGCGATCACAACATCTGATGAGATGATGCAGCTTGCGAATCAGCTGAAGAGCTGATGACAGGGAGGTGACAGTGTATGTCGTCCTTAAGTGAGATCGGAACAGGCTATGCATCCCAGATGGCGGAAAATGCGCTGAGCGCATCAAAGACTGCGGGGCTTAAGTCGGATTATTCAAATGCGTCAGATAAAGAACTTCTGGAAGCATGCAGACAGTTTGAAGAGTATTTTATAGAGCAGATCTTTAAGGGTGCTCAGAAGACTGTTATGAGGGATGATTCGGAGGAGTCCGGTTCGTCATCAACCCTCAGGAGTTATTGGGAAGATAACCTTGCGAGAGAGATCGCGTCAATGGCATCAAAGACCCAGAGTGTCGGGCTCGCACAGCAGATGTATGAGCAGATGAAGAGAAATCAGGGCATGACCATAGAGGAGATAGATGCAAAGCGTGCAGCTGAGGCGGCTGCAGCAAATGGCGCAGGAACTGCTGAAGCAGAAAAGAAATCTGAGGATTCAGATGAAGCTGAGTCCACGGGAGATACTGTTCAGGTAGTAGAAGCGTGATCGATAGTAAAAATAACAGAAAGAACTGGCGGTCAGATATTTGACCGCCAGTTTTATGAGTGAATATCTTGGAATCTTTGGAATCAATTCAGGGCTCGGTTGAGCATATAATCTACAGAAATCCCGATAATGGCTATACGGTTTTGAATCTCGTGACGGAAGATGGTGACGAGATAATACTTGTGGGAATGCTGCAGGCAGTGGAAGAAGGAATAGAGCTTGCGGCAGAGGGCAGATTTGTTTACCACGCAAAATATGGAGAACAGTTTCAGGCAGAAAAATGCGCGATCCACGAGCCCACGGACAAGGAATCGATACTTCGCTATCTGGCTGCCGGAAGCATAAAGGGGATAGGTCCTGCTCTCGCAAAACGTATAGTAAAGAAATTTGGTGAAGATACTTTTCGGATAATGGAAGAAGAACCGGAGCGTCTTGCTGAAGTAAAGGGCATCAGCATGAATAAAGCTCAGGATATCGCTCTATCTTTTGAAGAAAAGACAGGTATGCGGAGGGCGATGATCTTTTTGCAGCAATACGGTATTTCTAACCGGCTGGCCCTGAAGATCTATGAAAAGTATCACGAACGGGTCTATGCGGTCGTCGCCGAAAATCCCTACCGCATGACTGAAGAGGTAGAGGGAGTCGGTTTCAAAACGGCGGATGATATTGCTCAAAGAGGAGGAATTGACCGTCACTCTGATTTCCGTATCCGCTCAGGAGTCCTGTATGCGCTGACTCTTGCTGAGGGAGAGGGAAATATCTATCTTCCGAAGGAAGAACTTTTACAGGAAGCGGCGGCGTTACTGGCAGTTGAGCAGGAAGCGGTCGAGGAGCAGCTTGCGGATCTCGCAATGAACCGCAGGATAGTTGTAAAGAACGAGCATGATGAAAGTCGTATTTATCTAAAGTCTCTGTATCAGGTGGAGCTTGACAGTGCAAGGAGACTAATGGATCTTGATCTGAAAGAAGAGGTTCACGAGAAAGAGCTTGCGCATGAGATAGAAAACATCGAGCACAAGAATGATATAGTCCTTGCGGATGAGCAGAGAAAGGCTGTGGAAGAAGCTGTAGTGAACGGTGTCTTTGTAATGACAGGCGGACCGGGAACAGGAAAGACCACGACGATAAAGGTTCTGCTCAGATATTTTTTGTCAAAGGGAATGGATGTAATGCTGGCAGCTCCTACGGGACGCGCGGCGAAGCGTCTTACCGAAGCTGCCGGAATGGAAGCCCGCACCATCCATCGTATGCTGGAAGTGTCAGGAGGTCCCCAGGACAATGACAATAATCAGGCGATAAGGTCCTTTGCCAGAAATCAGGATAATCCGCTGGAAACTGATGTGGTCATCGTCGATGAAATGTCCATGGTGGATATATGGCTTTTCCATTCGCTTCTGTCAGCACTTGCGGTTGGAACAAAGCTCATTATGGTAGGAGACGAGCACCAGCTTCCCAGCGTTGGACCGGGATCAGTATTAAAGGACATTATTTCGTCCGGATGTTTTAAGGCGGTTTCGCTCAACAGGGTGTTCCGACAGGCTGAGCAGAGTGACATCGTCATGAACGCGCATACGGTGCTTTCAGGACAGGTTCCTGCCATGGACAATAAGAGTAAGGATTTCTTTTTCTTGAACAGGAACGATCCTGACCAGATAATGGAAGGAATAGT
The DNA here is from genome assembly GCA_900168235.1 of Lachnospiraceae bacterium. Classification (GTDB taxonomy): domain Bacteria; phylum Bacillota; class Clostridia; order Lachnospirales; family Lachnospiraceae; genus NK4A144. The sequence continues at coordinate 33,940 of FUZG01000007.1, forward strand.
GTATCTCGTATCAAAGAAGCTGCCGCCGTACGTGCAGGCGGCGCCTTCAGAGATACAGGTGCTGACACCCATGAGAAAAGGAGTACTCGGTGTCGAAAATCTGAACAGACGTCTCCAGAATGCACTGAATCCTGCATCTCCCGAAAAAGCGGAGGTTGAATCCGGAGACGGTATACTTCGTCTCGGAGACAAAGTCATGCAGACACGGAATAACTATCAGCAGGAGTGGAATCAGGAGATTCCGGGTGAAGTCCTTAAACGGTCGGGTACAGGTATTTTTAACGGAGATACGGGAACGATCACGGAAATAAATCGTGAGACCGGGACAGTTACAGTGAGATTTGATGATAACAGGGTAGCCGTATATCAGCCTGGTGAACGGTCAGAACTCGATCTTGCATATGCTATCACCATACATAAATCTCAGGGAAGCGAGTATCCGGCTGTGGTAATGCCGCTCTTAAGCGGACCTGAGCTTCTTATGAACAGGAATCTTTTTTACACCGGGATAACCCGTGCAAGAAAATGTGTGATGCTGATCGGAAGGCGGGACACCATCGAGCATATGATCGGAAATACGCGGGAACAGATCCGTTATACCAGCCTTAAAGACAGGATAATCGGATCACAGGGGGATCTCATTGGAGAAATATCGAATGAAATGCAATAATAGCGGAAAGGAGAGGGTGCCGGACTTTTTAACAAAGACAGGAGAATTTTTGCTGGATCTTATTTATCCCAGAAGGTGTCCTGTGTGTGATGATGCCCTGCCGTTTCGCGGCCATCTGATATGCACGACGTGCGCAGAAAAGCTGGTGCCTGTCAGGGAACCCCGATGCAGGAAATGCGGAAGAATGCTTTCTTTTGATACTGATGAGTATTGCAGGGACTGTGTGACGGTATCACACACGTTTGACAGGTGCATTTCGGCTTTTGTTTACAATGATCCGATGCAGGAATCTGTGTTTAGATTTAAATACGGAAACAGGCGTGAATATGTACAGTTTTTTGCACAAGCCATTTCCGAAATGTATAAAAATGAGATCATGGATTTAAAGGCTGAAGCATTGATACCTGTCCCGCTCCATAAAAACAGACAGGAGAAAAGGGGCTTTAATCAGGCGGAAATACTGGCTTTTAAGCTTTCGGATATGCTTGGGATACCTGTCAGAAATGACCTTTTGATAAGGGTAAAGGATACCGAACCGCAGAAAATGCTGAGCCGTGAAGAGCGGCGCAAAAATTTGAAAAAGGCTTTTCAGTTAAGTTTATGTGATGTAAAATTAAAGCGAGTAATTGTCATTGACGATATATATACTACCGGGAGTACTTTAGATGAGATCGCATTTTTGTTAAAAGGGGCAGGGGTGCGTGAAGTCTATGGTCTGACATTGTGCTCCGGTACACCGTTGTGACTCTTGTTGTCTGAAGGTGAGGCAGTTCAGGGGAAGTTCTGCTTCGGGAAAGTGAGAGGGAAAAATATGAATGTAAAGAACTGTAGAAAGTGCGGCAGAATTTTTAATCACATAGGAGGTCCGGTTATCTGTCCGCAGTGCGTTGCCAAGGCAGAGGAAGATTTCCAGAAGGTTAAGGCATTTATCGCTGAAAATCCCGGTACAAATATTGCAGCTACTGCAGAAGCCTGCGAAGTTGAAGTAGGTCAGATCAAGCAGTGGCTCAGGGAAGAACGTCTTACATTTGCATCACTTGAAGGATCAGAGCTCACTTGTGAAAACTGTGGTACACCTATCCTTTCCGGACGTTTCTGCGATGAGTGCAAAAAGCAGGTTGCAAACGGTTTGGCTGATTCTATTAAGGGACCGGAGCCTGCAGCACCTGTTAAGAAGCCTGCTGTTGAGAGCGGCTCAAAGATGAGATTCTTAAGAAACCGGTAATATACAGCTTATGCTGAACGAAGAGAGAATAAAACTAATGACTAGGATGGCGTCCTTCGAGGAAAATGAAGGCAGTAAGTCCATTCCGATCACAGAGTATTTCCGCAGCGATTATGTTGGCTTTCATATGCTGAAGACTGCCGTGTCAGTGACACTGGCGTTTATCCTGATCGTCGGGATCCGTCTGTTCTGCCGTTTTGATGAATTTATATCAGAATTCTACGAGACGGACTTTGTTGGTCTGGCGGAAGGATATTTCCGGGAATATCTGGTAGTACTGCTGATCTTTCTTTTGTTTGCATATATCCTGTATTCCTACAGATATACGCAGGCACACAGGGATGTCAAGATCTATCAGAAGGCACTGAAAAAGCTTAGTTCAATGTATGAAAGACAATAATTATGGCAAACTTACTTTTGATCAGAGACCGGCTTGGGGATTTTTATGCAAAGTACGAGGTGTTTATAACACCGGTTTTGAGATTTTTGCTGGCGCTGATCACTTATTTAATGATCAATAGAAATATCGGATATATGGAAGCACTGAAAAGTCCGGTGCTGATGGCCGGAGTCGCGTTGGTAAACGCTGTATTGCCTGTAAATGCAATACTGGTTTTTGCAGCGGGCTTTACTGTGCTCCATCTCTATAAACTTTCGATCATATGTGCAGGTGTTGTGCTTATCCTGTTTATGCTGCTGTTCCTTCTTTATTTCAGGTTTTCACCGAAGGACGGTATTGGTGTTCTGTTGACACCGTTAGCAATGGCACTGCACGTTCCCAGTACCGTTCCATTGTGTTTTGGACTTCGCGGAAATATTTTTTCTGCGGTTTCAGTTGCATGCGGAGCGATAGTTTATTACACCATAGGGTATGTTAAGGAAAACAATGCTTCTCTTTCAGACGGAGATATAGAGGGCGCTGTAAATCAGGTAAAGACCCTTATGAACGGCATTGTGGGAAACCGCACCATGCGGGTTACTGTGGCAGCGTTTGCTGTTACCGTGATCGTTGTGTACCTTATCCGCCGTCTGTCGGTGGATCACAGCAGGATCATTGCTCTTGCAGCAGGTTCCATCATAAATGTTGTGGTTTTCCTTGTAGGTGATTTTGTTTATGATCTGCAGATAAACATTCTTTTTCTGCTGCTCGGATCTATCGTGTCCTTTGCTATTACAATGGGCATAGAATTCTTTTTCCTTGCAGTTGATTACACACGGACAGAATATCTGCAGTTTGAAGATGATGAATATTACTACTACGTCAAAGCTGTGCCGAAGCTTTCAGTATCCGCTCCGGAGAAGAAAGTAAAGAATATAAGCACAGCGGGACGCAGAAGTGAGGATAATAGCAAGGTGCGCTCGTATGAACGCATAGAACGCAGACGGACGAATTCATGACGGGAATCGCAAATTTTGTACGTTATCTCGAAAAGTTCATATCGTTTGATTCCATACCGAGAATGGTCACAACAGACTATGTGGAGATTCTGATCATTGCATTTCTTATATATGAAGTGCTTGTCTGGATCCAGAATACGAAGGCATGGTCGCTGCTCCGCGGCATTGTTGTGATCGTTCTCTTTATTCTTGTGGCATATGTTTTTCAGATGAATACGATCATCTGGATTGTTCGTAATGCTCTGAATGTTGCCATTATGGCAGTGGTGGTAATTTTCCAGCCCGAGCTCAGAAAAGCATTGGATATTCTTGGAAGAAAGAATATCTTCAGCTCGTTTATTTCGTTTAATGTCTCTACCAATTCGGATGAACGGTTTTCTGATAAGACTGTGAATGAGATCGTTAGAGCGTGCTTCGAAATGGGCCGTGCAAGGACCGGTGCACTTATCGTTCTCGCACAGAATGATAATCTGGAAGAATATGAGAGGACCGGAATAGATCTCGATTCTATCGTGAGCAGCCAGCTTCTCATCAATATTTTTGAGCATAATACGCCTCTTCATGACGGAGCAGTCATTATTCGGGGCGACCGCATAGTTTCCGCTACATGCTATCTGCCTCTGTCGGATAACATGGAACTTTCAAAGGAACTCGGAACCCGCCACCGTGCAGGTGTGGGTATATCAGAGGCGACAGATTCGCTGACGCTGATAGTATCCGAGGAAACAGGACGTGTATCTATTGCGTATGAAGGCGAACTGTTCAGGGCTGTTGATGCCGAGTTCGTTCGGAACCGTATGATAAAACTCCAGAATAAAGTACACAGGACCCAGGAGGAACGACGCCTCTTTTTCTGGAAAGGGAAAGGCGGTGATCGTTCATGATCCAGACACTGAAAGCAGTAGGAAAGTCTCTTGCTTCTAACCCGTGGCTGAAGATTTTGTCACTCCTCATAGCCTTCTTATTGTGGCTTGTTGTCGTGAGTATCGACAATCCGGTCATGACGCTTCCTTTTACAGCTATTCCCATCACTATAGAAAACGGGGATATCATGGAGGAGAACGGCAAGGCATTTGAGCTTGCGGATTCCAGCAGGGTTGTTTCTATCAGCGTCCGCGCTGAGAGATCCATTCTGTCAGAACTTTCCAGAGATGATTTTAAGGCTTCTATCGACATGACTGAGCTTGATGGAAATCGGGTTCCAATCGAAGTCAAGGCTACCAGATATGCAGACAGGATACAGTCTGTAACTCCGAGACAGGGCTATGCTACAGTACTGGTCGAGAATCTGAAGAAGTCACAGTACAAGATCCAGGTGGAGACATCGGGAGAGGTTGTTGACGGATATACGGTCGGAAGTAAGTCTCTCACTACAAATGTTGTGAGGGTTTCCGGGCCGGAGTCGGTTGTAGACCGCATAAGTAAAGCGGTGGTAAGACTCAATGTTTCAGGAATGACGAGTGAGATCCACTCGACTGAACCAATCATGCTCGTTGATGAGAGCGGAAGTCCTGTAGACACATCATCGCTTACACTTTCAGTGAAGGATACAAATGTAACGGTTGATGTGTGGGAAGTAAAGACTGTTGCCGTGACCGCGGCTGTTTCGGGTACTCCTGCAGTCGGTTACTCTGCAACAGGTACTGTTGAGACTTCGATAAAGAATATCGACATCACGGGAGAATCGAGAGATCTGGCAGCAGTTCAGTCCGTGTCCATCCCGGAGACGGCTGTGGATATCACAGGCGCAACAGGCGATGTCACGGTTGGCGTGGATATCAGCAGATATCTGCCGAATGGCATTTATCTTGTGGACTCTTCACAGTCAGAGATTGCCGTAACGGTTAAGATAGAGGCTGCGCAGAGCAGAACTATTGCAGTACCGATCTCCAATCTTACGGTAGAAAATGTGCCGGAAGGCATGAATGCAGCGTTCCAGAATCCTACAGGCGTATTTACCGTTGAGGTTCAGGGAATGTCATCCGTTCTAAATTCGCTCGTTGCAGCTGATATCACAGGTACAGCTTCTCTGTCCGGTATCGGTGCAGATGGAGAGGTTTCTCCGGAGCTGTATGATGCAGATGTTACCCTGAGTCTTCCGAGTGGTGTAACACAGGATGCGGTATCGGTGAAAGTACTGCTACAGAATGGAGAAGGAACCGGTGCTGAAAACACGGATTCGGATGAATCTGATTCCGATGGAAAGAAGGATTCCGAGGAAAAAAATGACGATGATAGTCAGACAGTCGATAGAGACTGATAAATATTTGTTTTGATAGAAAAACCGCAGGATCGAAGCGGCAGTGGTATTAATGAAAGGATTTATTTGTTATGGCAAGAATGTTTGGAACAGATGGTGTAAGAGGAGTTGCGAATACTGAGCTGACACCTTTACTCGCAATGCAGCTTGGTGCCGCAGGCGCCTATGTTCTTACTGAGGCTCATTCTTATCGCCCGACTATCATGGTTGGCTGCGATACACGTATTTCAGGAGATATGCTGGCAAACGCCCTTATGGCAGGTATCTGCTCAGTAGGAGCTGATGCGGTTTACGTAGGAGTTCTTCCTACACCGGCTATCGCATATCTTACAAGAAAGTATAAGGTTGATGCCGGAGTTGTTATCTCAGCTTCTCATAATCCGGTTGAGTTTAACGGTATCAAGTTCTTTAACGGAGATGGTTACAAGCTTTCCGATGAAATGGAAGATCGGATCGAAGAATATATCCGTAACAACAACAAGGATCTTCCGAAGCCGACAGGATCAGGAGTAGGAAGGATCAAGTACAGAAGAGATGCGAGAGAAGAGTACATCAGCCATTCTATGCGTCAGATCAAGACAGATCTCACCGGTCTGAAGATCGTTGCAGACTGTGCTGAGGGAGCTTCATATATCACCTCTATCGAGACACTTGAGGAGCTTGGTGCTACGGTTATCCCGATCCACAACAATCCGGATGGAACAAACATCAACAGCAACTGCGGTTCAACTCACATGGAAGAGCTCTGTGCAAGAGTTGTAATGGAGAAAGCTGACGTTGGACTTGCATTTGACGGTGATGCAGACCGTCTGCTGGCAGTTGATGAAAACGGACATGTGGTAAACGGCGATGAGATCATGGCTATCATCGGAAATCATATGAAGGAAGAAGGCACTCTTGCAGGTGACACTATCGTCGTTACTGTAATGACAAACCTTGGATTCCTTCTCATGGGTAAGGAAAAGGGCATCCGTGTGGACCAGACAAAGGTCGGAGACCGTTATGTTCTGGAACACATGAGAGAGATCGGCGCAACTCTTGGAGGAGAGCAGTCAGGTCATATTATCTTCCTTAATGAAAATACGACAGGTGACGGACTCCTTTCTGCGCTTCATTTATTGGAGGTGATAAAACTCAGCGGCAAGAAGCTTTCTGAACTTGCAAAGATTATGGATGTACTTCCGCAGGCTCTGGTAAATGCAAAGGTACCTAACCATAAAAAGGAAAAGTACATGGAGTACACAGAGATCACAGATGCTATCGCGGCTCTCGAAAAGAAGTATGCCGGCGAAGGCAGGATACTCATCCGTCCTTCAGGAACTGAGCCTCTCGTACGTGTCATGATCGAAGGAAAAGATCAGAAGGTTATTGACATGGATGCAAAGAAGCTTGCACAGCTGATCGAAAAGACAGTATTCTAAGATTTGTATAATAACTTTAGAAAATGTGTATACAAATATGCACAATGCCGAATTAAAAAATAATTCGTGCTGCGTGCTATGTATAAATTGCATAAATTGATTGTTGATGTTATAATAACCATGGATATTTTCTCGAGCGCAGATGAATAGTCTGTAATACTAATCGACTGGAGGGAAATGCGATATGGTCAGTCAGAAGGTCGTTATCAAGAATCCGACCGGACTTCACCTTCGCCCTGCAGGAATCCTCTGTAAGGAAGCAATGGAGTTCAAATCGTTGATCACGTTCCGTTTTCGTGAAAACACTGCAAATGCAAAGAGCGTACTTAGTGTTCTGGGTGCTTGCGTTAAGTGTGGTGATGAGATCGAACTGGTCTGTGAAGGCGAAGATGAAGGCGAAGCTCTGAAGCGTCTGGTTAATGCTATCGAGAGTGGCCTCGGCGAATAAGTAAACAAAAATAATAGCGGAGCTGTGAAAGGTTGAATCACAGCTCCGCTATTTTTTTATTTTCGGAGCACTTAGCGAGGTATTTTCGAGCTTAGTGCGTGTTATGCAAGTTCGCTTGGCGAGGTTTTGTCGAGCCTAGCGTAACTTGTTTTCGGGATTAGAAGTTCTTTACCGTATAAATGATATCTTGCGTTCTTTATGGAAATGATTCCATAAGAGACTTATGAATACGAGTATCAGATAAAAGTACATCGTAAAGTAGATCGGAAAATAGTACTTAAAATATGAAGCAGGCGCCATTATAAATACGATGACAAAGTGCCCGATAAGCCCTCCGGTCATGAAAAACGTGAACCACCGTCTGCGGATCAGGCTGTAAAGGCAGCAGAGGAAGAGCAGTATATGAGGTATATAAAGGTTATAGGCAATAGTCTTTACGATGCTCACTGCGAAGAGCAGAAAGCCCTTTATGCCGCCCTGATCCCATTTGATGTCATAAGGTGTCGCTGCATAGTCAAAAGCACCGATCCTTGTCCTTAACAGCACGTCGGGATTATTTATAAAGATATTGCGGCATCCTTCCGTATAGACCGCATAATCTCCGGCTGTGGCAGTTTCGATTTTTCCTGTATATCCCGGATAGTAAAGGATGAGCACGTCTTCGTAGTTGATATCGCCAAGATCCTGATTAATAGCATCGATAGTGTCGATATCAAGGAAGTGGGAGACCTTTTCGAGATCTTCACGGTTTTTATCACGGTCGAGACCGTTTCTCATCATATTTGTAATAGTATAAGCATAGAAAGGACCCATGCGGTTATTCGCCTTGTCATCCATTCTGTTAGGAAGGATGCCGTTCTGCGGGATCGCAACTATGTACTGTATAAGGATTGAGCAGAGGATTATGAGTACAGCGGTCTTTTTTGTACGAAGGTCACTGTATGTAAGGAACAGCAGGATCGGAAGGATCACTGCAAAGTAAATGCCCTCTGTTCTCCACTGAGTGAGTACTGCACCAAGGACCATGATCCAGAAAAGCTTGAGCGAGGATGCGGACTTTTTTTCGAGTCCATCCATCAAAAGCGTAAAGATCAGGAAAATGTACACCAAAAAATACACGGGTATACGATGGGCTGAGGTCGTATAGGCAAGTACCGGAGGTATAAAGAATGTGAGATACTGTACGGCACCGTATTTTTTAGAAAGGTATGCTGAAAGGCGGTGTACTGTGTATCCGCAGACTAAAAGCTGGATCGCGACCTTAACAAGGATCGGTCCAAACCAGGCGGGGATCACCATCATCGATATGATGTAATACCAGGTGGTCAGATAGTAAAACCATGTGTAGCTCGCAAGGTTTGAAGCTTCCTGAAATATCAGGGTCTCGTCATTTGAAAGAAAGCCCTCGGGAAGCTTGAAAATGAGCACAGCTATTATAGGGATAAAATATATTCCTGCATATTTAAGGATGCTCATGGTATCGGGGGTGTGCCGTATAATGGCGCGCCACACGATGAAAAGCATGATAAACAGTATCGCCTTGCAGGGGATATAATTCAGGGGCTCGGTCATTGGAGCGACCGTGAAAACAAAACGGTCGGTAAAAAATGTTATGAACCAGTGGATCAGTGATACCAGAAGGGGTATACGTTCTTTTTTTATAAATCCGATGGCTTTATCAGCAGAAAAAATGCCGGACATGATAGACTCCTTTATCTTATTAATTTCGGGAAGTATTATAACATGACATACAGAGGCAAAGCGTAATAAAAAACGGATTCGTGACAAGATATAAAAAAGGTGTTACAATATCTCAGTTAATCATGGGGCAGCTTTACAGATAGAACTGTCATTGAAAATCGGAGGATATAAGCGATCATGAAAACACTGCTGGTTACAGGAAGCAACGGTCAGCTTGGAAGAGCAATGAACCGTGAACTTGCGGGAAGTACTGAATACACCATCTACAATACAGATGTTGCTGAGGGCAATGGTATCCATGCCGTGGATATCACAGATGTGGATCAGGTGCTTGCTGTAGCAAGGGAACTGAAGCCTTATGCGATAATAAATTGTGCTGCTTATACAGCGGTTGATAAACAGGAAACAGATGGAGATCTGTCATACAAGATCAATGCTATCGGCCCCAGAAACCTTGCCATTGCTGCAACAGAGACTGATGCAAAGCTTATCCATATCTCCACAGATTATGTTTTCAGAGGAGACGGAAACAGACCTTACACAGAATTTGATGCGACAGGTCCGGTGAGCATGTACGGAAGAACAAAGCTCGCAGGTGAGAATTTTGTGAAGGATTTTGCAAAGAGATACTGCACTATCCGTACAGCATGGCTCTACGGCGATGGAAATAACTTTGTAAAGACTATGCTGAAGCTCAGCGAGAACCGCGATGAAGTGAGCGTAGTTAAGGATCAGCTAGGAACTCCCACCAGCACAAAGGAGCTTGCAAAGGCTATCCATTATCTGCTTCCTACAGATAATTACGGTCTTTTCCACGGCACATGTGAGGGTGACACAAACTGGGCAGCTTTTGCTGACAAGATCTTTGAGCTTGCAGGCAAAAATACAAAGGTTAATCACATCACCACAGAAGAGTATAAGAAGATGAATCCGCAGAGCACAGACAGACCTGCTTATTCTATTCTTGATAACTATATGTTCCGTCTCACAGGATCTTTCCGCTTCGCTGACTGGGAAGATGCCATCAGGGAATATATTGCTGAAATGAAGTAAGAAAGGGAACGGCAAAAGCAGTTCCAAGTAAGATAAAGAGCCGGTTGAGCGGCGTAAAAATGAAAGGATTATCATATGAGAAATGTTGCACTGATCACAGGTATTACAGGACAGGACGGTTCCTATCTCGCAGACCTGCTGCTGGAGAAGGGATATGAGGTACACGGTATCATCAGAAGACAGTCCAGCATCAATACAAAGCGTATCGATCACCTTTACTACAATAAGGAACTGAAGGACAAGACATTCTTCCTTCACTACGGAGATATGACTGACTCCAGCAATCTGAACAGACTGATCGAGCAGATCCAGCCTACAGAGATCTACAACCTTGCTGCACAGTCACACGTAGGCGTATCCTTCGAGGTTCCTGAGTACACAGCTGAGACAACAGGTATCGGAACACTCCGTCTTCTTGACGCTATTAAGAAGAACGGCATCAAGTGCAGATTTTATCAGGCTTCAACTTCCGAGCTTTTCGGCGGTATCCCGGAGACAGCTCCTCAGTCTGAGAAGACTCCGTTCTATCCGAAGAGCCCGTACGGAGCTGCAAAGCTTTACTCTTACTGGATCACTGTAAACTACCGTGAGGCTTATAACCTCTACGCATGCAACGGTATCCTCTTTAACCACGAGTCACCGAGAAGAGGTGAGACTTTCGTTACAAGAAAGATCACACAGGCAGTTTCTCATATCGTTAAGGGTGATCAGGATGTACTTCAGCTTGGTAACCTCAATGCTAAGCGTGACTGGGGCTTCGCAGGCGACTATGTAGAAGGTATGTGGAGAATCCTTCAGCAGGATAAGCCGGGTGACTATGTACTTGCATCAGGTGAGACTCATTCTGTACGTGAATTTGTTGAAGAGGCGTTCAAAGCAGTTGGCATCGATCTTGCATGGAGAGGCACAGGCGTAAACGAGAAGGGTTACGACAAGGTAACAGGTAAGGTTTACGTAGAAGTTAATCCGAAGTACTTCCGTCCGGCAGAGGTTGAGCTTCTCTGGGGTGATTCCAGCCGTGCAGAGAAGGAACTTGGATGGAAGAGAAAGGTTGACTTCAAGGGTCTTGTAAAGATGATGATGGAAGCTGATATGAAGGACATCACAGGACAGACACCTGAGGAATATATCGCATCTCAGAAGAAGACAAAATAAGATCCATGACCGGAGACAGATAAATGATCGAGAAGAATGCAAAGATCTACGTGGCAGGACATCGCGGACTTGTTGGTTCTGCCATCGTAAGAAGCCTTAAGGAAAAGGGCTATACAAATATAATCGGACGTACACATCATGAGCTGGATCTGACTAACCAGGCAGAGGTTTTCCGTTTCTTCGAAGAGGAGAAGCCTGAGTATGTAGTTCTTGCAGCTGCTCATGTAGGCGGTATCAATGCAAATCAGACATATCCTGCTGATTTCATTTATATCAATTCAATCATCCAGTGTAATGTCATCAAGGCTGCACACGACCAGCACGTTAAAAAGCTGCTGTTCCTGGGAAGCTCCTGCATCTATCCGAAGATGGCACCTCAGCCTATCCCGGAGGATGCGCTCCTTACAGGACCTCTTGAGACGACAAACGAGGCTTATGCCATTGCAAAGATCTCAGGAATGGAAATGTGCAAGTTTTTCAAGAGACAGTACGGCGATGATTTCATCAGCTGCATGCCTACAAACCTTTACGGACCGAATGATAACTTCAATCTTGAAACAAGCCACGTTATGCCGGCTATGATCCGTAAGTTTGATGATGCGAAGAAGGCAAACGCTCCTTTCGTAGAGCTCTGGGGAACAGGTTCACCGCTCCGTGAGTTCCTGTATGTTGATGATATGGCTGATGCCTGCGTATATCTCCTTGAGAACTACAGCGGAGAGCAGCATGTAAATATCGGAACAGGAAAAGAAATCACTATCAAGGGACTTGCTGAGCTTGTTAAAAAGGTCGTAGGTTTCGAGGGTGAGATCAAGTGGAACTCCGATATGCCGGATGGAACACCGAGAAAGCTCTGCGATGTTTCAAAGCTTCATTCTATCGGATGGAAAGAAAAGGTTGATCTTGAGGAAGGTATCCGCAGAGAGTACGAGTGGTACCTCGCTCAGGATGAAAAGGATCTGAAAAAATGATCGTAAGGATAGCTCTGGTTGTTTGTGGATTGCTTTTGATATTGACCGTGAAGTTCACGGAAAGACCGCTTGAGTCACTATTGTCTCTTTTCGGCAAGGGGCTGTCAGGCGGTGAGAGCTCATCCTATCAGGACGCCGGAGCAGAGGAGGACCTGTTGGATAATAAGAAAAAATGGAGATTACTGATCACAGGCTATGTGATCTTCGCCATATATCTGCTGGTATCCATCGGGGCGATATTTACGCTGAACCGTAAGATCAATACCCTTTACGGAAGTATCACTTCTATGGAAAAATCCATTGAGGATATGCATAAGGAGCTTGATTCCAAGGGTTCAAATGCTCGAAATTGACAGGACGGATTCATGATACAGCTTTTAATAGCGACAGCCCTGATAATTCTTAATTTTATACTTTATGCAGCATTCGGCTCGCTGGTGACCGGACGGTTGAAAGACCGTCCGTTTTCAGCGACCGTTTCTGTTATTACGGGATTTTTTCTTTACTATCTTTTATTTGAACTGGTATGCGTCCCGATAATGCTGAAGTGGCGTCCCCTTTCACTGCTGTCGGAAATATGGGGAGTCATACTGGCGGTAGTTGTGATAGCCGCAGTGGTGCTGAATAGAAAGCTTCTCGCGGTCAAGGTATCTGAGACCGGAAAGTTTCTGCTCTCTCATAAAAAGTTTGCCGTCTTGTCGGCGGTGCTGGTACTTGCGGAGCTTATCGTGATCATTCACGCTTACCAGTTTACTCTTGATGCGGCTTTTTATGTGTCAACAGCTACAACATCGCTCCAGACGGATATGCTTAATATCTATGATCCTTATACAGGAATGTGGCAGGATCACTTTGAAATGAGATATTTCTTTGCGACTTACCCGTTAAATGATGCGGTGATGTGCCGTCTCACAGGAGTTCACCCGCTTCTCTGGACAAAGACTGTCATGGAAGCAGGCACCATAATCCTTTCAAATCTTATCTATTACAGGATAGGAAAGCATTTATTCAGGGAAGATTACAGAAAGACATTTCTTTTTCTTGTATTCTGCGGTTTCATGAACTTCTTTTTCACAACGATATATACCGCATCTGCGTTCCTCACAACGAGAACGTACGAGGGAAAGGCTATACTCGGAAATGTTGTGATGCCCCTTATATTCCTGCTTTATCTGAAGCTGATAGAGGATGACAGGGATAAAATGCTCTGGCTCATGATCTTTATGACGGCTACGGGATCTGCAGTGCTTTCAAACTCAGCGAATATGCTGGTTCCTACTGCGGTTGCGGTTTTCTCACTGCCGCTAGCTGTTATAAAACGCAGATTCTCGGTACTTATAAAGGCATTTATCTGTGTGCTACCGTGTCTTTTACTGGTACTGATGTATGTAGCTTATGTTCGCGGTATGTTTGTTATCTACACATATCCCAGATGAGGTGAAACATTGCAGACACTTACAGTCGAGAGGGAAGGACTCCTCTATGCTATAAAGTGCATACAGTATTACTGCGGAGGCGGATATTATCTGCTCCTGTGGGCGCTTGCAGCCCTGTTTCTCCTTATCAGGGGAACAAAGGCTGAGCGGAGGTATTTCGTATATCCTGCGCTTATGCTGCTTTTAACGGTTTTCAATCCGGTCTTTCCGGTACTGATAAATCACTTTTTTGATATAAATAAAGAGTATTACAGATTTTTCTGGATCGCGCCTGTGATAGTCACGGTGGCTTATACTGCGGTGCGGTCTGTTTTCGAAAAAACAGAGAACAGAGCCGGAAGGATCATATTGTCGATAGGAATCCTGATGGTACTTGCAGGTGCGGGAACTTTTGCGTATGCAGACGGATATACCGTTCAGGAAAATACATACAAGGTTCCGAATGAGGTAATTGCGGTAAGTAAGCTTATCAGGGAAAATTCTGAAGTAGAGTATCCTGTTGCGCTCTGCGATTTTAATATGCAGATGGAGATCAGGCAGTATGATGCCTCGATACTTCTCACAGCTGACAGGACCCAGTATCTCGCGGTCATTAATAACGAGGAGCAGGATGATCAGGTAAAAGAGCAGAATACCCATGTGAACCGTCTGCTGAACGTCATCACAAAGAATGTTGCGATACCTGAGGAAAAATTCCTCGAGTCAATGCAGGAAACAAATACGGAATTTATTGTTTTATCGAAGGAAAGCCCTGTGATCGATTACCTGAAAGAATCGGGACTCACAGAGGTTGGTACGACAGGAACGAGAGTCGTGCTCCACTATGACCTGCCGGAACGCAGACCTATGGAACTTGCCGATTATACGCAGTTTTGGAATTGATGCAGGAGGTATCTTTGACTCTTACAGTTTTTACACCAACATATAATCGGGAGAAGCTCCTGCCCAGAGTTTACGAAAGCCTGTGCGCACAGACGATTAGGGACTTTCAGTGGCTTATAGTCGATGATGGCTCAACGGACGGCACAGGAGAGCTCGTGGATCAATGGATCAAAGAGAACAGAATATCGATCCGTTATCACCGCACAGAAAACGGCGGAAAGATGAGGGCTCATAATGTGGGCGTACGCCTTGCGGATACTGAGCTTTTTGTATGCCTTGACTCTGACGACTGTTTTACATCAACTGCTGTTTCTGATATATTGATGAAGTGGTCGAAAGTAGCTGACAGAGAGGACTGCGGCGGTATCGTAGCCCATAAGGGCGAGGATCATGAAAAGACACTTTACGGCGCAGTGATGCCGGAGGTGGATTTCAGTACGCTTCAGGGGCTTTACAGAAACGGCTTTCATGGAGAGACCACGCTTGTCTTTCGGACAGAAATCTTGAAAAATCATCTTTTTCCGGAGATACCCGGAGAAAAGTATGTGCCGGAAGATGTTGTGTATGACGAGATCGACAGAGAATACGTGCTTGCGGTGATGCCGAAGGTACTGACTATCTGCGAGCTTGTGGAGTCAGGACTTACCGATCGGGTTCAGGCTCTCAGGGAGGAAAATCCTACCGGATGGTATTTGTATTATGTAAACCGTGCCAGGTATACCGGATTTTCTGTTTTGAAGCTTAAGTATATCAGTCACTATCTGAGGTTCAGAGGCGTGGCAGCGGCCGATATCAGGAAAAAAGAGTATCTGCCTGTGTCTTTGTCAGTATTTGGGGTGCCGGGAGCTCTGGCACTGATGCTTGCCGGAAAGCGATAAATGAGAATGAGAGCAATGAAATCGACAGACGCACTGCGTCGACTTTATATGCTGGCTGTTTGTACAGTCATGATCGTTGTAGATTCGGGAGCGATCCTGTATGTCCTGAATCAGATATATAACCTGGAGTTCAGAACTCAGTTGTATTTTAAGGGTCACTTATTTGTAATGGCCCTGTATATCGGAGTATTCATTTTTCTTGGAAGAGTATTCGGAGGACTGCTGGTAGGTGTCCGTAAGATAGGTGAAGTCATGTTTTCATTTATCTTTACGGCGCTCTTCACCGGTACGTTCTTTTATTTTGTTGTAATGCTTTTGTCCTACAAAGTGCCGAATCCTCTTCCTGTGCTGGTGGTGCTTGTTCTCCAGACTGTGTTCTCAGGACTCTGGATATCAGCAACAGGTAAGGTTTATCAGAGGCTTTTCAGACCCTATGACGTACTGCTGGTCTATAGAGGAAAGTCCATAAGAAAATTTAAGGATAAACTTGAGACAAGAAGGGATCAGTTCCATATCGCAGAGTCCATCAGCACCGATGAGGGTTGGGACAAGGTTGTATCCGTGATCTCAAAATACAACACCATAATGCTGTGGGATATTCCTGCTGAGACACGTAATAACGTGTTTAAGTTCTGCTACGAAAATTCCAAGAGAATATATGTAATGCCGAAAATCTCGGACATTATCCTTAACGGTTCGACACCTGTGCATCTTTTTGATACACCGCTCCTCCTTACAGAGGGAAATCCGCTGGAATATGAGGAACGTATCATAAAGAGAGCCATGGATATCGTGCTGGCGCTTATCCTTATAATCGTTACATCGCCTATAATGATCGTCACTGCGCTCATCATCCATTTTTCAGATGGCGGCCCCGTTCTTTATAAGCAGGTGCGATGCACGAAAAATGCCCGTGAATTTGAAATCTATAAATTCCGAAGCATGATCGTAAATGCAGAGAGTGCAGGAGTTGCGGTCCTTGCAATGGAGAAGGATCCGCGAATCACACCGGTGGGTGCATTTATCCGTAAATGCAGGATAGACGAGCTTCCTCAGCTCTTTAATGTTCTTAAGGGCGACATGTCCTTCGTAGGTCCGAGACCTGAGAGACCGGCTTTTATAGAAAAGTATAAGAAATCCATGCCGGAATTTGCCTACAGGATGAAGGTTCGCGCCGGTATCACAGGATATGCCCAGCTTTACGGTAAGTACAATACACTGCCGTACGATAAGCTGAAATTTGATCTGTACTATATCGAACAGTATTCATTGTGGCTTGATATTAAGCTCATGATCCTGACGTGCAAGATACTGTTTACAAAGGAGAGCACGGAGGGTACCAGTGAAACAGTAACTGCCGGGGATGAGGGAGAATCCGGCGGAAAGAGGGAGAATAACAACTGATGATTTCCGTTGTGGTGCCGGTCCATAATGCCGGGAGATTTATCTGCGATACCATTCGTTCCGTCATTTCTCAGGAATATCAGGACTGGGAGCTTATCCTGGTAAATGATCATTCTGCGGATGACAGCGTTGAAAAGATCCGGTTTTTTATAGAGGACTATGAAAAACAGGGACAGCCGGAAAAAATCCGTCTCCTTGATACAGGTGACGGAAAAGGTGCGGCTAATGCCAGAAATGTGGGTATAGATGCTGCTAGAGGCAGATATATCGCATTTTTGGACGCGGATGATATCTGGGAACCTGAGAAATTAAGGATGCAGCTTGAGTTTCAGGAAAAGATCGGAAAGGCGTTCACTTTTACCGGATATGAGTTCGCGGATGAGGATGGCGTGGGCATCGACAGGATAGTAAGAGTCCCGCTCAGCATAAATTATTCGCAGGCGCTTAAGAATACCACTATTTTTACAAGTACAGTGATGTTTGACATGAATGTATTGTCAAAAGAGCAGATTCATATGCCTGAGGTTCCGAGCGAAGACACAGCCACGTGGTGGAAGGTCTTAAAGAGCGGATACTCGGCATGGGGGCTGGACCGTCCGTTGACTCTGTACAGGCGGAGCAGCGGTACGCTTTCATCAAATAAAAAAGTCGCGATCCAGCGTATCTGGAACCTGTACAGGAATGTTGAGCACTTAAGTCTCGTTAAGAGCGCATGGTGCTTTATTTTCTATGCTGTGCATGCTGTTGGGAGACGTATATGACCCCTAAGAGACAAGCTGAAAACAAAATGACAGTACTGCTCTCTGCGATGCACCTTGAGGATAAGAGTATCCTTGATACGCTGTGTGTCACAGGAGACGCCGTTGTCATAAATCAGAGTGATCATGAGGATGATGCAGTTTTCACGGAAAATGACCGCAGAGTCCGTATGATAACCGTTCCTGAGCGGGGACTGAGCCGCAGCAGGAACAGAGCCATAAAAGCCGCAGAGGATATGGGAAACGATATCTGTATTTTCTGCGATAACGATGTCAGATACGTTCCTGAATATCAGAGGATGATCACTGATGCATTTAACAGGCATCCGGAATCAGATATCATCGTATTTTTCATAAAAAGACCTGAACGGCAGGTTCCTGTATATGACAGCGAAAAGAAGCTGGGACGGCTTCATGCCATGAAGATATTTTCGCCGGAAGTTGCATTTCGCGTGTCTGCGCTTAAAAGGACGGGGATCCGTATGGATGAAGACTTTGGCGCCGGAGCAAAGTATGCGATGGGTGAAGAAAATATTTTTTTATGGGACTGCATGCGGGCAGGACTTAATATTACGTATGTACCGCAAAAAATTGCAGAGCTTATTCCTAATGAATCAACCTGGTTCAAGGGATATACAAGGGAATTTTTCAGAAACAGGGGAGCCGGATACTACCGCATGAGCCGGATACTCTGGTTTCCGCTCTGTGTGCAGTTTGCTGTCAGAAAGAAAAAGCTCTTTGGTTCAGGAGTATCCGTGATAAAGGCTGTAAGATGGATGTGCGGAGGTAAGAGAGAATATGAAAAGGAACAGGATCTTTCTCATAGGCGATGATTATTCCGGAACAGGTCCGGCAAATGCCACTCTTGCGCTTAAAAATGCCCTTCCGAGAAACACATTGACATTGAAGCACAGAAATAAGGCAGGACGGGCGGTTGAATTACTGCTGAAAATGCCATTGGCTTCCGCAGCTGTTTTCTCAGGGTACTCTAGACAGAATATTCTTGGAATGAGGATCGCAAGGGTCTTTCATGTACCGAGCATTTATCTGATGCACGGATGTGTGGAGCATGAGGACGTGATAAATCTCGTGCCGGATGTTGCCATGGCGCTTGACGAGCGGAAGATGCTCAGGATGGCGGATAAGATCCTCGGAGTTTCTGAGCAGTTTGCAAAATGGTTAGGGAATCACTATCCTGAGATGCGGGATAAAGTGGGGTTCTTAACAAACGGCGTGAGCTGGGAGAAATTAAGGACTTCCAAAAGCGGTGTGGATAGTAAAAAACGAAGCGCGTCCATATTGTCGGTAGGCGGAGGCATGCCGAGGAAACGCATCGTCCGTATTGCAGAAGCAGTAGAGTACTTAAGAAATAACGGTTATCCTGAGCTCACTCTCACAGTTGCAGGAGCTGATGGAGCCGATTCGGAGAAGATAAGGAGTTTCTCATGTGTAAGGGACCTTGGGGTTATACGCCCCAGAGCCATGCAGGCAGAATATGAGAAACATTCACTTTTTATACAGAACAGTGTTTTTGAGACCTTTGGACTTGCCCCGATAGAGGCACTCCTTGCAGGTGAAGACCTGCTCCTGTCGGACAGATGCGGTGTGCTTTCTGTCCTGAAAGGCACGGAGGAAAAGGATCTCATTCATGACCCGGACGATCCGATGGAAATCGCGGATAAAATCCGGGCTCTTTTGTCGGACGGAAATCATGACCGTCTACTGAAAGGAATAGATAAGGAGTCAACTTCATGGAACAGCAGAGCAAGGGAACTTCAGAAAATCGTCCGGGATCTTCTGCGAGACAGACGATCCTGAACTGGGCAGCACTTGCCATTCTGATGATATTTTATGCAGGAACATGGACGTTTCCTCAGTTTTATCATGTTACGGAAGTTTATAATACTAGCATAGTCTTTGCGGCGCTGGTGCTGCTTTTCTTTAATAATATCCACTGGATAAAGGCATTAAGGACCGGTGACAAGATGCTGTGGGTCATGGGAGTGACGCTCGCGGTGTCGCTTCTGAATCTTTTTATCATCGGGTCAAATAAGGGATGCTTCCTCATCATTGCAGACTTTATGCTCATATGGTATCTGGCACCTCATATCCGGTTCACGGATATGCAGAAAAAAGTGTCAGCAGTCTTTTTCCTTTTGATGTTTGTGTCGTGGTTCGTATATGACAGGGCGTTCTCCTACAATTCCAACACAGGAGCTACAGTAACCGTATTTACGTTCTTCGGAGCGATGGTGCTCTTATCAAAGATCACATCAAAAAAAGAGATTTACGGCTTCTTTACAGTGATATCAGTTATAAGAGTCGTGACTCTCGTGCTCTGGCATCTGGCTCGCGGCGCTTTTCTCGCGCTTTTCCTGTTCCTCTTTTTCTTCTATGTGGGAATGAAGTTCTTTGTGAAGAAAAAATGGGCGTTTAACGCGCTGGTGCTGTTTTCGACCATTGGATCACTGCTTTTCGTAGCATCCTACGTGGTCCTCGGAAATACCGGATTTAATATGCAGCTGCCGTTTTTCTACAAAAATATCTTTTCCGGAAGAGAGCAGATCTGGCTTGAGGTATGGGATATCCTTAAGGGACAGATCCTTTTCGGAATAGGCTCAGGACGGCATCTTAAGAGCTTTTTTGAATATAATATCCATAATGCGATGTACGATATCCTCGCGGTTTACGGACTTACGGTTTTCATCGGTTCAATGATACTTTTATGGACCAGACTCAGGGAGATAAGAGATGCGCTTCAGAACGCATCGACTGAAAAGCTCTGTGCGGCATCAGCTCTGTTTGCAATCTTTATCGAGTCATTTATTGATATGGATCTCATGTGGGCAGATTATTCGCCGTTACTTTTATTCCTGCTCTGCGTGATCTTTGCGGGACACAGTGTTAAGGGCAATGGAGAGGCAAGATGAAGGAAGGAAAGTATCGGTATCTTTTTCATAATATGGCGCTTTTTACAATAAGCTCCTTTGTTTCAAAGGTTCTGGTCTTTTGCCTCGTTCCTTTCTATACAGCGGTTCTGACGGAAGCACAGTACGGTATTGCGGATGTCATGCAGACAACGCTGCTGCTTCTTGTGCCGCTTCTGTCAATGAATGCAGGAGAGTCGGCGCTGAGATTTGGGCTGGATCACACTGAGGACAGGGACAGGATACTTCTTTTTGGATTAAAAAAAGTAATCCGTTCCATCATCATCGTAGTGACCGTATGTGTACTGACAGCGCTCTACCTGAATACAGAGCTTCCGAGACCTGTATTTATGTCAGGAAGATCGCTTCCTGTCATATTGCTGTTATTTGCCGTGCTCTATACCTGCGACAGCCTGTACGAATTTATGCTCCTTTACTGTCAGGGAACTGAGCAGGTTCAGATAATGATCACAGGCAGCGTATCATGTACGCTGTTTGTCATACTTTCAAATCTATTCCTGCTCCTCGTGCTGCAGCTTGAGCTTTTGGGATATCTTCTTGCCCAGATGATCGCATTTACAGGTTCGTTTCTGATAATGTTCCTGCTGATAGGCGGAAGAGAACAGCTGAAAAGTGCGATCCAGAGAGAAAAATCACGTGCTGATAATGACATTCTCGAAAAAGAAGTGACAGAATACGGCGCATCAATGCTCCTCTATTCCACAGCAAGCTGGGTCAATAATGCTATCGACCGCTACTACATACTGCTGATGCTCGGTGCAGTACAGAACGGTCTGTATGGTGCGGCCTATAAGATCCCGGCGATCCTTCAGACCATCCAGCGTATATTTGCACAAGCATGGCAGATGTCTGCGGTGAAGGAATATAAAGGAGAAGACCGTGAAAAGTTTTTCTCCGATATGTACCGCACTTATGAAGCGGTTCTGGTAATGGGATGCGCAGGGATAATCCTGTTTCTGAAAGTCATTGCTTCCATTCTTTTCCAGAAAGGCTTCTATGAAGCATGGATACTTGTTCCGCCTCTTCTGGTGTCTGTGATATTCGGTGCTCTTGAAGGATTCTTAGGATCCATTGCGCTCGCCTTCCGTGACGGAAAGAGCATGGGACGGGCGACCGGTATCGGAGCAGTTGTAAACGTGATCCTTAATTACTTTGGTATCATGCGTTTCAATACCTTTGGTGCGGCGCTGGCGACACTGTGCTCATATTTCGTGATGTTTGCGCTGGCATTTCTTTTCGTGAGAAAGCATGTGAAGCTGAAAGTTAATATCGTAAGGGATGCAGTGGCTCTGATGCTCCTTGTCATCGAGTCCCTTATGGTGATCTTTAACATGAAGAATTACTTCTGGTGGAATACAGGGATCGTTATCATCCTGTTACTCCTGTTCAGGGGAGAAGCAATGATGGTCATTGGAAAGTTTATTAAGAGAAGACAAGATGCTGACTAAAGAATCAAGACAGAAATATAGCGATATACTGGTGATCCTGCTGTTTTTATGGTTTTACCTGTCATCATTTTTGTGGCAGCCCTTTTATGAGAAGGTATCCGGATTCGGAACACTTATATTGTTTCTGGGATCAGGAGCATTGTTTCTCATAAATACCGATATCAGGGACTTATTTACAGGAGAGGATAAAAGACACGTTATCGCAGATCTTGCGGTGATGGCGGCAGCGGATGTGCTGGCGCTCCTGAATCTTTTCATTCTCGGATCAAATAAGGGAGCTGCGCTCGTTATATGGAGCATGACGCTGGTGCTTTTCCTTGCAGGAAGGATAACCGTATCCGAGAACACGAAAAGGATCCTGTCAGGATGCGGCTGTATCCTTCTGATACCCTGGTACGCGGTTGTCAGGTGGGACTACGGCTTCAATATGGCAGGACTGGCATTTCTGGTGTTCTTCCTCATGGGTGTCGTATTCCTTGAGTATATAAAAAACGATCTGGAATTTGAGTATCTGAAGTTGGTACAGGCTGTTTTTTTCGCAGCTACCATGCTTCTTCTCATCTGCTATCACGCGAGATCCATGATCGTGTCACTTCTGGTATTCGGAATGGTGTGGCTCCTGCTCCATCATATTAGGGACAAAAAATTGTACTTCAGAGCGCTCTGCGTTATATTTACCCTTGGAAGTATTGCGTTTACAGGGCTTTATTCTGCGTTGGGAGCTACAGGTTTTCAGCTTCGGATACTTTATAAGGACGTGCTGAGCGGAAGAGAAGGGATATGGTCTGAACTGTGGGGAGCTCTTATAAAACAGCCTCTTACAGGTGTCGGTTCATCCTATGAGCTAAAGAGCTTCTTTATTTTTGAAGTCCATAACGGATTATTTGATATCCTTGCGGTTCACGGTATTCCTGTATTTATCCTGTTCATGTGGCTTTTATACAGGGCGCTTTTCCGTCTCGAAAGATGGGATTACAGATGGTATCCGGACAGGAGACTTGCGGTTTCGGGAGTCTTTGCGCTCCTCACGGCATCGTTTTTTGAAAACTGCTTTATCGTTCCGCCCTACAGCATGATATTCTTTGCACTGCTCCTGCTTTCGGAGTGCGGAGGAACGGCCAGCAGATAACGTGATTTTGACTGATATATGTGTATTTGCTATAATGATTCGAACCATGGGCTCATTTTGCCCGTTATTGTCTGAAAAATGCTGCGTAATGGCATGTAGAAGGTCATAGTGCAGTCGGAATCGATAAATAAATCATGAAAAAACTTATTGAAAATAAACAATTATTAATCCGCCGCATGGGGCTTATCACGTATGACGTGCTTGCGGTAATGGCTTCGTGCGCTCTTGGAATACTGCTCAGATTCGATCTTTCATATGCTAAGCTGCTCGCGACGGCAGGCGGCTACGCATGGCAGGAAAATATATGGCGTTTCCTTCCCATAAACATCGTCTTAACGATATTCATATTTAATCTGTTCCATCTTTATTCCAGTCTTTGGACCTATGCGGGTATACCGGAAATGACATCAACGGTATCCGCGTGTATGGTGGCGAGTGCCGCGCAGGCAGCGGGGATGCTGCTTTTAAGATATGCGATGCCGAGAGGGTATTACTTTTTATATGCCCTTGTGCTCACAGCGCTGGTGCTGGTGTCACGATTCGCATACCGGCTTTTCAGGACCTTTGTCCAGAAGCGGACTGAGACCGCGAGAAATAAGAATGTAATGGTCGTCGGCGCGGGAGAAGCGGGAAATTCCCTTATCCGCGAGATGAACACCAGTAAATATATTCAAAAGAGCGTAATGTGCGTTGTGGATGATGACCGTGCAAAGATCGGTAATTACATCCACGGCGTAAAGGTTGTCGGCGGAAGGAATGATATTCTGGAAGCTGCTGCAAAGTACGACATAGACGAAATAATCATCGCTATGCCCAGTGCATCAAGAGCACAGCTGAAAGAGATCCTTGATATCTGTAAAGAGACTAAGTGCGAGCTGAAAACTCTTCCGGGTATCTACCAGCTCGTAAACGGAGAAGTAAGCGTAAGCCAGCTTCGAAAGGTTGATGTAGTGGATCTCCTCGGACGTGAGCCCATACAGGTAGATCTGAACTCTATCATGGCTTATGTGACAGGAAAGGTCGTTCTGGTCACAGGCGGCGGCGGTTCCATCGGTTCCGAGCTCTGCAGACAGATCGCGACACATAACCCGAAGCAGCTCATTATCCTTGATATCTATGAGAACAGCGCCTATGACATCCAGCAGGAGCTTGCAGAAAAGTTCCCGGAGCTTAATCTCAAGGTGCTCATCGGTTCTGTACGTAATACCAAGCGTGTAAATGATATTTTCAGGACATACCACCCGGATATCGTTTACCATGCGGCAGCCCATAAGCATGTGCCTTTAATGGAAGTAAGCCCGAATGAGGCGATAAAGAATAACGTCATGGGTACATGGAAGGTGGCTCAGGCGGCTGTTGATAACGGCGTAGATAAATTCGTCATGATCTCCACAGATAAGGCTGTAAATCCCACAAATGTTATGGGTGCTACAAAACGTATCTGTGAAATGATCGTGCAGTCCTATAATCATCGTGGAAAGACAGAATTTGTTGCGGTGCGTTTCGGAAACGTGCTTGGATCAAACGGTTCTGTTATCCCGCTTTTCAAAAAGCAGATCGCAGAGGGCGGCCCGGTTACTGTTACCGATCCCCGTATCATCCGCTACTTTATGACTATTCCTGAAGCTGTGTCACTCGTGCTTCAGGCAGGTGCTTATGCAAAGGGCGGAGAGATCTTTATCCTTGATATGGGAGAGCCTGTAAAGATCCTTGATCTGGCGAAGAACCTTATCCGTCTCTCAGGATATGTTCCGGGAGAGGATATTGAGATCAAATTTACCGGATTAAGACCGGGCGAAAAGCTTTATGAAGAAATGCTCATGAAGGAAGAGGGCATGCAGGATACTCCGAATAAGCTCATTCATATAGGTAAACCTATTGAATTTGACGAGGAGTGCTTCTACAAAAAATTGCACGCTCTTGATAACGCTTCCCGATCCGAGCATCTTGATGTTCATCACTGGATAGGTGAACTTGTGCCTACATACAAGTACACACCGGGTGTTTACATACCGGGTGAGACACACAATGGATTTAAGGATGCAAAGGAAGCCGTAGAAGAGGACGAGAAGCTCAGAACCTACAATTTCAAGGATTATCACATGCCTGTAGATTCTGATGATTAATTTTTACGCAAACGTCAGGTAAGGAAATGATTTATAGAAGATATATAAAAAGATTTCTGGATATCGTATTGTCACTTACTGCGATAATCTGTCTTTCGCCGGTTCTGCTCATAACCGCACTGTTGGTACGGTGTAAGCTTGGAAGTCCGGTGATATTCAGGCAGCAGAGACCGGGACTTAACGGAAAGATCTTCGGACTCTGTAAATTCCGCAGTATGACAGATGAAAGAGATGCTGACGGCAATCTCCTTCCTGATGAAGTACGTCTCACATCCTTTGGAAAGAAACTCCGCGCAACATCTCTGGATGAGCTTCCGGAGCTCTTTAATATCCTTAAGGGTGAGATGTCCATCGTTGGCCCGAGGCCTCTTCTGGTGCAGTATCTTCCGCTCTATAATGAGGAGCAGAAGCACCGCCACGATGTACTTCCCGGACTTACGGGACTTGCACAGGTTAATGGCAGGAATGCAATAACCTGGGAAAAGAAATTTGAATATGATGTGGAATATGTACGGAACCTGTCCTTTTTAATGGATGTGAAGATAATCCTCATGACAGTCGGAAAAGTCTTTCACAGAGAGGGGATAAGCTCCGAAACTTCAGCCACTATGGAATTTTTTACGGGAACTTCGGAGAAAACCGGAAAAAAGGAGGATAAGTCATAATGATAAATATCCTGATCCTGTCTGCAGGACGCAGAGTGGAACTCATTAATTGTTTTAAGAATGCAAGAGACCGTCTCGGTATCTGCGGAAATATAGTTGCCGCAGACTGTTCTGAACTTGCCCCTGCTCTTTATTTTGCAGACATTAATGAGATCGTTCCCAGAATATCCGAGGGCGATAAGTATATAGACTCCATAATAAATATATGCAAAAATTTTGAGATATCGCTCATAGTTCCGACTATCGACACAGAGCTCAGGCTTCTTTCCGAAAATAAGGACAGGATCGAGTCTGAGACCAAGGCGAAAGTTCTGGTATCTGATGAAAGCGTTATCAACGTATGCAGAGACAAGAAGAATACACAGCGCTTCCTTGAGGAGCATGGTTTCAAGGTTCCGAGGATGCTTACGGAAGAGGAGCTTGATGATGTTGAGAACCTTAAGTTCCCGCTTTTTATAAAGCCTCTTGACGGCAGTTCTTCGATCAATGCTTTTAAGGTAAATAATGCGGAAGAACTCGCAACCTACCGTAAACTCATTGATAAACCCATCGTTCAGGAGTTTATGGAGGGTACTGAATATACGATCGATGCATTCCTTGACTTCAATAGTCACCTGATAACCCTTGTTCCGAGAATACGTATCGCAACAAGGAGCGGTGAGATCGCAAAGGGTGTTATCACACGAGATCACGAGATCATGAAGGATGTGACCCGTTTGATGCAGGAGCTTCGTCCTATAGGGCACATCACGATCCAGTGCATGAAGACCAAACGCGGTATTGAATATATCGAGATCAATCCCCGCTTTGGCGGAGGCGCACCAATGTCCATCATGGCAGGCGCCGATTCCTGTGAGAATCTCTATAGACTTCTTCAGGGAGAAGAACTTGAATATAATGAAAATTTCAGGGATCATCTGACATTCCTTCGTTTCGACCAGAGTATCATGCTGAATGAGAACATGGAGAGAGAGTATGAGTACGAAGGCAGTTATTTTTGATCTGGACGACACGCTTATTTCCGAAATGGATTATGTGAGGAGCGGATATCGGGCTGTGGCAAAGGCACTTTCCGGAGAGGAAGAGAGCCTAAAGGGAATATCTCTTTCAGGACGTTTCACGGCAGAGGAGCTTTATAAAAAGTTCGTGAAACTGTCAGAAGAAGATACAAAGCAGGTTTTTAACCGTTTTCTGTGCTCTGTGGATATCGAGGACAGCCGTGACAATGTGATGACTTTAGTCAGGATCTATCGGGAACACAAGCCTGTGATCGGCTATCAGAGCGACGTTCCGGAAACCCTGAAAGGACTCAGACAGAAAGGATTCCGTCTCGGAATCCTTTCAGACGGTTATGCGGTAACTCAGAGAAACAAGGTAGAAGCCCTTCGTGCGGAGGATGATTTTGATGTAGTGATCCTCACGGATGAGATCGGAAAAGACGCATGGAAACCTTCGCCTGAGGGATTTCAGAAGGCAGCGGATATCCTCCGGGTTCCACTTAACAGTCTTATGTATGTGGGGGATAATCCGGAAAAGGATTTTTATATAAATCACACCTGCGGGATACCTACGGCCAGGATAACCCGTGAGGATGGTGTGTACCGTGACAGAGAATACAGGGAAGGCATACGTGAGACATATACGCTCACGAAGCTGACAGATCTCCTTACGATACCGGAACTACAATGAGAGAGTGATACATGACATTATGAAAGTATTGTGCTTATTTCAGAAATTCAGTTTTTCCTCATCTACGATATATTTGGATCTTGTTGAAGCGCTTGCGGAAGCAGGTCACGAGGTACTGATCGCGGCAGGAACATCTGAAGGTCAGGATGATACAAAACTTGATATACGGGGAAATATCCGCACAGCATATGTGACGCTTCCGGATCAGTTTCATGCGGACAAGATACGAAAGGGGCTTATACAGCTCACTATCGGGAGAAAGATACTTCGTACAGTGAAGCGATTTTTCTGGGATGAAAAGATAGATATCATTATCTATCCCACGCCTCCCATAACCCTTGCGGGAATACTGAAGCCGCTTAAGCGCCATTACAATGCGGTAAATTACCTGATGCTTAAGGATATCTTTCCGCAGAACGCAGTCGACCTTAAGATGATGGGAGACGGAGGACTTCTGCATCGCTATTTCAGGCAGATGGAGCGGAAGCTTTACAGGGATTCTGATGTGATAGGATGTATGTCAGATGCTAATCTAAGATATATCCGCGAGAAAGAATCCTATATTCCGTCCGACAAGCTTGAGATATTCCCTAATACGGTACGTATACTTCCTGAGCAGGCAGAGACCGTAGAAGAAGATGATAAAAAACCTGTGACATTTATGTTCGGAGGAAATCTCGGACGGCCTCAGGCGGTGGATTTTCTGCTTGAAGGCATCAAAGCACTGAAAGACTTCGAAGACGCAAGGTTTTTATTTATAGGTGACGGAACAGAAGCCGGAAGGATCAGAGAATTTATCGATAAAGAAAAACCGCGGAATTTAGTATTAGAGCAGCAGCTTCCGCGGGATGAATATGAAAAGCGTCTGGCTGAAGCAGATATAGGAATCGTATCCCTGAGTCCCGACTTTACGATCCCGAACTATCCTTCGAGGATCCTGTCATACATGCAGCTCGCAAAGCCTGTATTTGCCGTGACAGACCGGGCAACGGATATCCACGCGCTGGTAACATATGAGGCAAGATGCGGATGGTGGTGCGCTTCCGATGATGTGGAAGGCTTCTGCAATACCGTGAAAAAGATCACGGCTGACAGAGCGCAGTTCAGAGAACTCGGAAGGAACGGCAGAAATTATCTTACAGAGCACTTTGACGTAAAGAGATCCGTTAAATTACTGGAAGAAGCCGCAAAGAGATAAGACTTAGTATCTGCGAGGGTACTGATTTATATAAGCCTAGAAAAGAGGATATTGTGAACGAATCAATTTTTGATGGAAAGACACTGATGATCACAGGCGGTACAGGTTCATTCGGAAACGCTGTACTTAAGAGATTTCTAAATACAGGGATCAAGGAGATCCGCATATTCTCAAGAGATGAAAAGAAACAGGATGATATGCGCCATCTCTACAACAATCCGAAGATCAAGTATTACATCGGTAATGTACGTTCCCTGCAGTCTCTTGAAGATGCAATGTACGGCGTAGATTATATCTTCCATGCGGCTGCATTAAAGCAGGTTCCGAGCTGTGAGTTCTTCCCGGTAGAAGCAGTAAAGACAAATGTCATCGGTACTGACAACATGCTCACTGCGGCTATTCATGCGGGTGTAAAAAAGGTAGTATGCCTTTCAACAGATAAGGCTGCATACCCTATTAATGCGATGGGAACCAGTAAGGCTATGATGGAGAAAGTATTTGTAGCAAAGAGCCGTACCATTGAGCCTGAGCATACACTTATCTGCGGAACCCGTTACGGCAATGTAATGTGCTCACGCGGTTCTGTTATCCCGCTTTTCATTGATCAGATCATGGAAGGCAGACCGATCACTATCACAGAGCCGAAGATGACACGTTTCATCATGTCTCTGGAAGAAGCTGTTGAGCTCGTGCTTTACGCCTTTGAAAACGCACATACAGGTGACATCATGGTTCAGAAGGCTCCGGCATGTACCATCGAGGTACTGGCTGAGGCTGTTAAGCAGCTTTTCCATGCAGAGGATCATGAGACACGTGTGATCGGTGTACGTCATGGCGAAAAGATGGCTGAGACGCTTCTTACCAGCGAAGAGTGTGCAAGAGCTATCGATGAGGGAAATTTCTACAGAGTTCCGTCCGACAACAGAGACCTGAATTATGATAAATACTTCATCAAAGGCAATACAGAGAGACCGAAGTTTGATACATTTAACTCTGACAACACAACTATCCTCGATGTAGAGGGAGTTAAGAAGAAGCTTCTTGAGCTTGAGTATATCCATGAGAGACTGAGAGAGGCCGGTATAGAAGAATGAAGATCTTAGTTACAGGTGCTAATGGCTTTCTCGGACGAAATCTCGTCTGGAACTTAAGAAATGCAGGGTATACGGATATTTACGAATTTACCCGTGAGTCTTCTGATGAAGACCTGAAAAAATATACTGCTGACTGTGAGTTTGTTTTTCACCTTGCAGGAGTGAACCGCCCTCAGGACCCGTCTGAGTTCATGACAGGTAATGCAGGACTTACCAAAAGGCTTTTAGAGCTCCTGGAGGAGCATAAAAACTTCGTTCCGGTACTTTTATCATCATCCACTCAGGCAGGGCTTAATAACG
This sequence comes from Lachnospiraceae bacterium, assembly GCA_900168235.1. Lineage (GTDB taxonomy): Bacteria > Bacillota > Clostridia > Lachnospirales > Lachnospiraceae > NK4A144. The sequence goes on from FUZG01000007.1 coordinate 64,197, forward strand.
CCTACGGCGCGTCCAAAAGAGCTGCTGAGGAAGAAGTATTCGTATACGGAAAAGAATATGATGTTCCCGTGTATGTTTACCGTTTCCCGAACCTTTTCGGAAAGTGGAGCAGACCGAATTACAACACAGTTATCGCAACCTTCTGTCACAATATCGCCCGTGACTTTCCGATAAGCATAATTGATCCTGAGACACTGCTTCATCTCGCATACGTTGATGATGTGGTAGACCAGTTCCTGCGTATACTTAAGACCGGCATACGTCTCCCGGCAGGAGAGTTTGTGGTATTCCCGCCGAACCTTGTGTATGACGTGAAGCTCGGCGATATCGCAAAGTATATCTATGGATTCAAGGAGAGCCGTGAAAGCCTCCAGGTGCCTGATATGAAGGATCCTTTCAGAAAGAAGCTGTACAGCACTTATCTCAGCTTCCTTCCGGAAGATGCTTTTTCATATCCGCTGGATATGCACGTTGACAACAGGGGTTCATTCACAGAGTTCCTGAAATCTCCTGAGAGAGGACAGGTCAGCGTGAATATAAGCCATCCCGGCATCACAAAGGGACAGCACTGGCACAATTCGAAGAATGAGAAATTCCTTGTGGTTAAGGGAAAAGGTCTTATACAGTTCAGAAAGATCGGAACCGATGAGATCATTGATTATCATGTGTCCGGCGACAAGCTGGAAGTGATCGACATTCCCACAGGCTATACCCACAACATCATAAACGAAGGTGACGAAGATATGGTCACTGTTATGTGGGCAAATGAGGTATTTGATCCGGGACATCCGGATACTTTTGCAGAGCCTGTTTAAGTGCTCCGAGCTCGGAGCCTGACCATAAATCGCAGTAAGGGTTGGAGGAACTGACATAAAAATGAGCAAGCTTAAATTAATGACAATCCTTGGCACACGTCCGGAGATCATCAGACTTTCTGCTGTGATCAAGTGTGCTGATAAATATTTTGATCATGTTCTGGTCCACACAGGACAGAATTATGATTACACTCTGAATGAGATCTTTTTCAGTGATCTGGGACTCCGTCAGCCGGATTATTATCTGGAGAGCGTTGGTAAGGATCTTGGTGAGACAATGGGAAATATCATTGCAAAGTCCTATTCTCTCATGCAGGAAGTTAAGCCGGATGCACTGCTGATCCTTGGTGATACAAATTCTGCTCTCGCCGCAATAAGCGCAAAGAGATTAAAGATACCGATCTTCCACATGGAAGCCGGAAACCGCTGCTGGGATTGGAATGTTTCAGAGATGATAAACAGAAAGATCGTAGATCATATCTCCGATATCAACATGCCCTACACAGAGCACTCCAGAAGATATCTCCTCTCAGAGGGAATCGACGGCAAGACAATGTTTGTCACCGGCTCACCCATGAAGGAAGTGTTCAACACATATAAGGACAAGATCGAGGCATCAGACGTGCTCCAGCGCCTCGGACTCGAGTCTCAGAAGTATATCCTCGTAAGTGCACACCGCGAGGAAAATATCGATCTCGAAGAGAATTTCATGTCTCTCATGAATGCTATAAACGGCATTGCAGAGAAGTATCAGATGCCTGTTATCTACTCTACACATCCCCGTTCAATGAAGTTCATTGAAAAGAGACAGTTTAAGTTCCATCCGCTGGTTCAGAACATGAAGCCCTTCGGATATATGGACTATAACAAGCTTCAGAAAAATGCTTTCTGCGTACTTTCTGATTCAGGTACGCTTTCTGAGGAGTCAGCAATGCTGAACTTCCCGGGAGTGCTCATCCGTACATCAACAGAGCGTCCTGAGGTTCTTGACAAGGGAACTATCGTTATCGGCGGTATCAAGCAGGAAGACGTAGAGCAGGCAGTAGAGCTTGCAGTAGCTATGTTTGAAAATCAGGAACCTGTTGTTGAGGCTGAGGACTATGCAGACAACAACGTTTCCGTAAAGGTTATCAAGATAATCCAGAGTTATACAAAGATCGTAAATGAGACAGTATGGCTTAAGCACTGATCGATACAGTGCATGCAGCACAGGAGGAACCATACATGAGGATCGTAGTATTGGATATCGCAGCAAGTAAGACCGGAGCGCTTACCGTGCTCCAGGATTTTGCTGCTTATGTACAGAAAAATGCATGTGAACATGAATGGTTCTTTGTAACCGGAGCTGAGGGACTTCTGACAGAGTCTCCGGATGCTCCGGATTTTCATGTTATCGTAAGGTCAGACGTAAAGAAGTCAAAAATGCACCGTCTTGCCTTTGATTCTGTGAGTGGTGCGGAGTTCCTCTCAGACTTAAAACCTGATGTGGTGCTGTCGCTCCAGAATACTCTTCCCAAGGGAACAGAAAAGCTAAAAAAGGATGACGGCTCAAAGGTCCGCACGGTGCTCTATGTGCATCAGCCTCTTGGCTTTCAGAAAACAAAAAAGTTTTCGTTTTTGAAAGCGGGAGAGCGTGAGCTTGCAATGTACCAGTATCTCATTGCAAATAACATCGACAGCTCCATAAAAAAAGCAGATCACGTGATCGTCCAGACTGACTGGATGAAAAAAGCTGTAATGGAAAAGGACGGGATCCCGGAAGAGCGGATATCAGCAGTGCTTCCGAATGTTGAGGATCTGTCGGGATTTTTTGATGAGTCAGTATCATGGAAGCCGGGAAACTTTATCTTCCCTGCGGGACCTATCTACTACAAAAATCACCGGGTTATCCTTGAAGCGTCAAAGATCCTTAGAAATGAAGGCCTTGACGGCTTCAAGACCTGCTTTACGCTGGAACCTACTGACCTTCCGTGGGTCAGAGACGATGACTGGAGCATAGATACCATTGAGTGGCTCGGCTCCCTTCCGAAAGCCGAGCTCATGAGACGGTATCAGACTTCTACGCTTATCTTCCCGTCATATATCGAGACTTTCGGTTATCCACCGGCAGAGGCACGGCAGTTTGGCGTACCGGTTCTTGCGGCAGATACTCCGTTTACACGTGAAGTCCTTTTCGGATACGATAATGCGCGGTTCTTTGATCCGTTTAGCCCGGAAGAGCTGGCTCAGCTTATGAGAAAGATCATCAGGCAGGAGATAAGCCCCGTTAAGCCTGAATTTGCAGCAGCAACAGAGTCATCATGGAAAAAGATAGTGGCTCTTGCAGCAGAGGGAGAAATCAGCAGATGAAAGAAAAAGCAATGTTTTTAGCAGGTGAATGGTATTATCCTGCGATACTGCTCGTATATGTACTGAGCCTTATCTCACTGGATCTTATCCATCCCGGAGTTTTTTCAGCAGTGTTCATGCTGATATTTTGGGCATCTCTTGCTGTATTTGCTGTGAATAAGCGGGATATGATAAAGGATATTTTTAAGAAAGCCCCCGCAGTGGATGTTATAATGTGCCTTTGGCTACTGTACAATATTTTGTCAGGTATATGGACTGTGCTGGGCTCCAAAATGCCGGTGTCCGTATATCTCGGAGAGCTTTTCACAACAGCACTCCCCATGGGATTTTATTTTCTCGGACGATTCTCTGAAAAAAGAGACACTTTCCACAGGAACTTTGTCCTTGCGGTGGCAGCCATCGGTATCCTCGGTATAGTGCTCTATATCACAGCACCGCAGTTTTATATAAACTATCTGTTCCGTCTGGAATATGTTTCGCTTCCTGATGCGCCTACGATGCGTGTCCGCATGCATTCCGTTATCGGAAGTACCCTCATGGGCTTTTTATCTGCGGCTGCGATGCTGTCCGCTGCCCACTTTTTTATAGAGTCAGAGGGAAAAAAGGGAAAGATCATATTCTTTTTCTGTGCTTTCCTTGCGTTTTTCAGTAATCAGAGAGCCGCAATGGTGGCAGCTATCGTGATAGTTCTGTACATGAATTATCTCGTGTTCTTCACCTTTGACATGCTGCCGAAGAAGTATTTTGCAGTTGAGTGCAGTATCCTGGCAGCGGGATTTTTTGGTCTCCTCATTTTGTTCAGAGGAGCGTTTGCAAAGGTTTATGCCCGTCTCGTGTCTCTCCCCGGAGCCATCGGACAGCGTTCCGACCAGTGGGTAGGCGCAGCAAATAACATGTTCAGCAAGTGGCTCGGAAACGGTCTTGGCGCAAACGGACACAGAGCCATCGGATACACGAAGCATCTCATCGCAGACGGCGGACTGGCAAAGCTTTACGTAGAAATGGGCATTATCGGAACATCACTTTTTGTATTCCTGATGCTCCTGGTATTAAAAAAAGGTTTCAAAAATCTTAAAGCTTCAGCACCGGAAGTGGGTGTTATAATCGTTACACTCCTTATCTCGATAGGTTCAAATATGATGAGCTTTGCACTGGCAGTGCCTGTATTTTATTACGCAATAGGCGCTATAGCGAAAGAAGCAGAGCGCGGAGAAATAGATTCATGAAGATCATAGCTATGTACCTTCCCCAGTATCACACTTTTCCTGAAAATGATGAGTGGTGGGGAAAGGGCTACACAGAGTGGACTGCTGTAAAAAGGGCAAAACCGCTCTTTAACGGACATAACCAGCCGGAAGTACCTCTTGACGGATATTACGATCTGGTAAATGACCAGCCTGAAACCTTTAAGAGACAGGCAGAACTTGCGGAAAAGTACGGAGTTTACGGCTTTTCTTTTTACCAGTACTGGTTCAGGGGCAGACAGCTCATGGAAAAGCCTATGGAGATACTGCTGTCCCATCCTGAGATAAAGCTGAATTACTGCATCGCATGGGCGAATGAAACCTGGACCCGCACATGGTACGGTCTTCAGGAAAATGTACTCATGGCACAGGAATACGGAGAAGAAGCGGACTGGAAAAAACACTTTGAGTATAACCTTCGTTTTTTCAGGGATCCGAGATACATAAAGGTCGGAAACAGACCTGTTTTTCAGATTTACAGGACTCATGACATAGAGAAGCTTTCTGAAATGAAAGCCTGTTGGGACCGTCTCGCTGTTGAGGCAGGATTTGACGGACTTTTTTGGATCGGCGGAAATACAGCCCAGGAATCCGATAAGAGACGAGATATCATGGACGGCTGGTACGATTTTGAACCGGGACGTACATTAAATCACCATTTCAGCAGGATAAGGCGCTTTAAGTACATTTTAGCTATATGTTTCCGTCATATCAGGAACATGGCGGTATCAAAGCTCACCGGAGGAAAAGGACGGATGATCGTCGAGAGACGCATCCCCATAAGGTGGATCCTTGACAGCATCGCATCCCGTCCCTACGAGGAAAATGAGTATCCGGGAATCATAGCAAAGTGGGACAACACTCCGAGGCGTGATTACAAGGGACTTATTTATACCGGAGCATCGCCTGAAGTATTTGAAAAGACGCTCCGCGCATTGAAAAATAAAGTGAGCGGACGGGAAAATGACTTTGTTTTCCTTAACGCATGGAATGAATGGGGCGAAGGCGCCATGGTAGAGCCTACAGAACGCGACGGATATGCATGGCTTGAAGCGGTGAAAAGAGCGCAGAATAAAACTTAAACTTGTGAAAACGTGAGTTCAGCTCGTGTAAATACCTCATGGAACAATCAGCCGGCAGCACTTAGCGAACACGCTGTCCGAATAGGTAATTTGTGCGAACTGTTTGAGCCGCTCATGCGGCGAGTTTCGCACAAATTACCGTGTTTATGAGGACAGTGCGTGAGTTTAGTGTCTGTCCGAGCCGTGACATGAGGTCTTTACACGAGATGAACGTATGGGTATGCCCAAAAGTAATATATGAAAACATTAAATGACGCAAAAGATATATTGAAAAAATACTACGGTTATGAGTCGTTCAGACCGGGGCAGGGGGAACTCATTGAGGCTGTGATCTCTGGCAGGGACGCGCTTGGAATCATGCCTACCGGTGCAGGAAAATCCCTTTGCTTTCAGATACCTGCGCTTTTATCGGATGGCATAACCATAGTCATATCGCCTCTCATATCTCTCATGAAGGATCAGGTAGCGTCGCTTAATGCCGCAGGAATACATGCTGCATATCTGAACAGCTCGCTTACGCCGGGGCAGTACGCAAAGGCGCTTGAGATCGCAAAGACAGGAAGATATAAGCTCATATATGTGGCGCCGGAGAGACTTGATACACCGAGATTTCTTGATTTTGCTCTGGATGCCAGAGTAAATATCTCATTTCTCGCGGTGGATGAAGCCCACTGCGTATCCCAGTGGGGACAGGATTTCCGACCGAGCTATTTAAAGATCATGGACTTTGTAAAACGCCTGCCGAAGAGACCTGTGATCGGTGCGTATACGGCAACAGCTACCAGGCAGGTACGTGAGGATGTAAAGAAGATCCTGGAGCTAAATGATCCTAAGTGCATCACAACAGGCTTTGACAGAGACAATCTCTACTTTGCGGTGGAGAAGCCGAAGGATAAGGATTCTGCGCTTAGCTTTTACATCCGTGAAAAGGAAGATGCCATGCCGGGGCTTTCCGGCATCGTCTACTGCGGAACCCGTAAAAACGTGGAAAAGGTTGCGGACAGGCTCATAAAGGACGGCTTTTCGGCAGCGGCTTACCACGCAGGAATGAGCGAGGAAGACAGGAGCCGCAATCAGGAAGCTTTTATAAACGGTGAAGTCCAGATAATGGTCGCGACCAATGCTTTTGGAATGGGTATCGATAAGCCTGACGTGCGATTTGTTGTACATTACAATATGCCGAAGGACATGGAGAGCTACTATCAGGAAGCGGGCAGAGCCGGTCGTGACGGCGAAATGGCTGAATGTATGATGTTTTACAGCGGTCGTGACGTCAAGATGAATGAGTTTTTTATCGAGCACGATAATGAAAACGACGAGATGACAGAGGAAGAGCGGGAAGTCATCCGTGAGCGGGACAGAGAACGCCTGAAAAAGATGACATTCTATTGTTTCTCAAAGACCTGTCTCAGAGATTATATCCTAAGATACTTTGGTGAAACAGGCATGGCAAAGTGCGATAACTGCTCCGTGTGCTTAGGACGCGGAACAGGAGAAGCTGTGAAGTATGCTTCAAAAGAACGCACCCGTACCCGAAGCCGTGATATCAGCTTTAATATCCCTGAGGGCATCGGAGACATCGAGTATGATTCAGAGAGAAGCGCCATGTACAGCGCTCAGGCTTCCGAAGGTCTGTCACGGAGACAGCGCAGGCAGTCAATGCTTGACAGCATGAGCAGCAGTGACAGAGAGATTTTTGAAGCACTCCGTGAAGTCCGAACCAGGCTCGCGAAGGAGCACAGAACCCACCCGTATATAATCTTCGCAGACAAAACACTTATCCTCATGAGCAAAGCGCGTCCTCACACAAAAGAGGAGATGCTGGAGATCAGCGGTGTCGGCGAATTTAAGTATGAAAAATACGGTGAAGAATTTCTTGATGCGCTGAACTCTTTTAGGTAACGGTACTTAAATTTGAGTAGTGAATACAATCATGGTACAATAGGTCAGTTATGGATAAAAAACAAGTGACAAAACCGAAATTAGGGCCGAAAGTATCGGTCATTTCAATAATTGCAGGGGTTGCACCGTATCTTCCAAAGTGCATTGACAGTCTCCTTGCCCAGGATTGGAAAAATCTGGAGATCATTCTCGTAGTGGGCGTAGAAGACACTGCGCACCCGGACTATGATGACTGTTACGAGGTCGTCAGGGAAAAAACAGATTTCGATGACAGAGTAAAGACCATCGTGATAAAAAAGAACGGCGTGGGTGATGCCAGAAACCGCGGACTTAAGGAAGCTACAGGTCAGTACATCGCATTCGTAGACGGTGATGACTGGGTAGAGCCGGGCTTTGTAAGCCATCAGATGAAGATGCTTCAGGAGCACCTTGCAGATATAGCAGTCTGCGGAAAATGGAGCGAATATCCTGATGGTTCTGTAGCTGACGCCTATAAGCCGGTGCAGGAACTCAATGCAGAGGCTTCATTCCGCATGATCCTTGAAGGCACAGGCTTCTTTTTCCATTGCTGGGATAAGCTCTTCAAGGCTGAGCTCTGGGAAGGAGTGACATTCCCCACAGACCGCTATGTAGAGGACAGATATATAGTCGGAAGTATCGTGGAAAAAGCGAATAAGATCGTTTTTGACAGAACACCTCTGTATCACTTCCGTGTAAGGTCAGATTCTCTGTCCAGGATAAGCACTATGTCAGAGCTCAATACAGAAGCAGACATAGAATTTTGCAAGTACACAGAGAAGAGATTTCCGTCACTTAAGGAGCAGTGCGAGGCATTTCTCCTTTATGACCATATTACCTGTGTCCAGAATGCTCTCGTGAACGGAAGCTTCACCGAAGAGAGCGCTTCAGAGCATCTCTCATACATACGTGAGCACAGGAAAAACGCTTCAAAAAACAGTTATATAAACCGGAATACTCGTATAAAAGCATTCCTTGCAATATATTTCAGACCGGGCTTAAAGCTCATTACCAAGCGCGGACAGCAGCGCGCGGAGAAACAACATGAAAAGTTCAGTATTTCAGAATAAAAAGATCCTGTTCATCTGCAGAGAGACATACTCTAAGCCCCTTTGGTTCCTTGCAAGGGATCTGGCGCAGGATAACAAAGTCGGCGCATTTTATATCATGTCCAGCGAGAGCCATTTCGCAAAGTGCTACTATAACGAGCATACCATCTGGGAATTTCGTGAAAACCTGCCTGAGTGCAAGCTTTACGACGTAAGCGATATCTGCGATAAGTTCGTAGAGGGCATAGAGAGATTCAGAAATGCAGGCGGTATAGATGCGGCAGGACACGGAAAGCGCAGCCGTACGCTTCTCGACAGACCCATTGATCCTTCAGTAAAAGGACCTGCGGATCTTGATTTTTTGAAAGATATCGAGAGAGACTACACACATTTCAAGACTCTCGGACTCCAGCTCATGAGCTCTCAGGAGAATACCAAGCACTATCACTGGAGAGAGTACTGGCCTGTAACAAGTGATGAAGAAAACCAGTACTGGCTGGAACTTAACTATAAAAAGATATTCGCTGTACTTGATGATTTTCAGCCGGACGTGATCCTGGACCTTGATAATGCAGAGCTTCAGAGAACGATACTCTGCGAAGTCGCATGGAAGAGAAAGATACCGTATCTCACGATCGAATATGGAAAATACGGTTACTGGAAGTATCCCAGTTTCCAAAATTCCTTTGGTATCGACCCTTATTTCAGGAAAATTTACGAGGAAAAGCTCAGGCTCTCTGACAGCGAGATGCAGGAGTCGCTCGATTACATAAAGGATTTCAGAGAAAAATCCGACATCATGAACCCTGAATTTGCAGGTTCTGTAACAACCCAGTATGAGAGAGACAGCTGGATATGGATTCTCCGCGTGATGCGCGGTAAGTGGAATTACTTTATGGATCAGGACCGCAAGGGAAATAACAGAGCCTTAAAGAAAAAGAGCAACATGCTTTACGCAAAGACATGGCCCTATCTCAAGTACTATTGGAATGCCATGAAGCGTAAGAGAAAGTTCCTTGTGCCGAACGGCTTATTTGAAGTTCCGGTGGAAGGCGAAGACTATGTTTATATGCCGCTTCACCTGATCCCCGAGTCATCCGTATTTGTAAAGGCATCATATTACGTGGATGAGCTGAACCTTATCGAGCAGGTCAGCAAGTCACTTCCGGTTGGCTGGAAACTCTATGTAAAGGAGCATCAGGCAATGCTCGGTGAGCGTGATCCTGAGTTTTACAGAAAAGCCGGAGAGATCGCAAATGTCCGTGTAGTTCAGATAAATCATTATAAAGACCCGAAGCCCTGGATCGCAAAAGCAAAGGGCGTCGTGACTATAACAGGAACAGCTGCATATGAGGCAGCTCTCCTCGGAAAGAGATCCATCGTATTCGGTGATGTTCCGTTCTCGATAATCGACGGTGTCACAAGGATACGTTCATATGAGGATCTGCCGGAAGCAATCCGTTCATTTGGATCGATCGACAATATCCATTCGGCTGCAGCTTATCTGGAGGCAGTTAAGGAAGCCGGCGCGGAAGTGAAGATATTTGAGCTGATGGACGGCGCAGAAGATATTTTTGCAGGTAAGACAAAAGAAACACCGGAGTTTGACGAAATGCTTCAGGAACTCCTTTATTTCTATGAAAAGGGATATCAGAGGTGGCTTAACGGAGAAATCCGTGATGACGTGCCGAAGGATGGAGGAAGAAATGAGTAAAAGTGTCATTGTTGACCGTCTGAAAGAGGGAAAGTTTACACTGATCGCTGAGATCGGAGTAAATTATTACGATATTGCGGCAGAGAAGGGCATTTCCAATATGGATGCGGCGAAGCTCATGATAAAAGAAGCTGCCGAGGCAGGAATCCATGCGGTAAAATTCCAGACCTATAAGGCAGGAACTCTCGCAGCAAAGGCTTCACCGGCATATTGGGACAGAACAGAGGAACCGACAGGTTCACAGTACGAACTTTTCCAAAAATTCGATTCTTTTGGTGAAAAAGAGTACAGAGAACTTAAAGAGTATTCAGACTCGATCGGCATAGAGTTTTTATCAACTGCTTTTGATTTTGAATCTGCAGATTATCTGGATCCGCTGATGGAGGTATATAAGATCTCATCATCAGATCTTTCAAACCTGCCGTTCATCGAATATCAGGCACGTAAAAATAAGCCGATCCTTCTGTCTGTAGGTGCATCAAACCTCGATGAGATCCATCGTGCAGTAGACCTGATCCATAGCGTTAATGATAAGAAAGTCACACTGCTTCACTGTGTTCTTGAGTATCCGACACCGCTTAAGGATGCAAACCTCTTGAAGATCGAGTCTCTTAAAAAGGAGTTCCCGGACTGCTATATCGGTTATTCCGATCATACAAAGCCTCAGCCGGGATTTGATGTGCTGAAAACTGCCTATAATCTTGGCGCAGTTGTAATAGAAAAGCATTTCACGCTGAATAAATCACTTGTCGGAAATGATCACTATCATGCGATGGATCCTGAGGATGCAAGAGATATCCTTGATGGCATCGCACTTATTGATATGATCCGCGGAAACAGTGAGATAAAAGCACTCGAAACAGAGAGTGCCGCAAGAGCAAATGCAAGAAGATCGATCGTCACAACCTGTGATATCAAGGCAGGTACAGTTATCACAAAAGATATGCTCACTTTCAAGCGCCCGGGCACAGGCATTTCACCGTCGGACATCGATAAGGTTGTAGGCAGAAAGGCAGCGGCAGATATCGCAGAGGATACGATCCTTATGTGTGATATGTTGGGTTGATCTGTGAAAAATAAATTTGAAGTACAGTTGTAAATATTTAACAGTTCCAAAAGAGGGGAATATAAAACGTCAGTTCTTGCACCGCGTATTTGGCGGTGCTAGTACCGTTACGTTTTATCTTTCAGCGAGAGCGTCCCTCGTTGGAATGTTCAATATTTACAACGTCACTTTACGAAAGATTATTTTATGGAAAACAACAGTACAAAGGCTGTAAAGTCCGGTTTCTGGTATGTGATCAGTAATGTGCTCATTCGATCGGTGGGGATCATAACCGCACCTATATATTCAAAACTGCTTACAACTGAGGAAACCGGATATGCCAACAGTTTTTTAAGTTATGTATCGATCATTACAGTAGTGACCTGTTTATGCCTGATCTACAGTGTAGGTCGGGCAAAGCTTGACTTTAAGGATGAATTTGATGAGTTCATGTCATCAATACAGACTTTGTCCAGCGGTTTTGGATTAATTGTAATGATACTTATGATGATCATCTGCCCGGCAGAAGGAATGATGAATTTCCCAAGGTACGTGGTCATCATGCTTTTTGCATATCTTACGATATTTCCGTCTATCGACTATATGCAGTATAAATACCGTTTTGAGTACCGGTATAAAGAAAATATAGCGATATCTGTATTTATCACCATTTCAACGGTAGTACTGACGGTCGCTTTTATACTGCTTTTTCCCTCAGATAAGGGACTGATGAAGATACTAGGAACACTCGTCCCGAGTTCGGCTGTAGCTATCTGGTGCTATATCAATATTCTGAAAAGCGGAAAGACATTATATAAAAAGAAGTATTGGGTGTATGCGCTAAAAATCGGTTTACCCATGATACCGCATGGCCTGTCGCTTAGTATCCTGTCAAGAATCGATACGACGATGGTGCAAAATACATGCGGTTTTTCGGATGCTGGTCTTTATACATCTGGTTATACCATCGGAACATTGCTCACGTTCATAATCGGTGCAGTGGGGCAGGCCTGGCTTCCGTGGTTTAATGAGCAAATGTATGCGGAGAACAGAGATGCGATCCGCGAGAAGAATAAGATCCTTATGTTTTACGGCTGTGTGCTGACTATATTTTTCATAGCAGCAGCGCCGGAAGCTGTGAAGATATTATTCATGTTCAACAGGACATATTGGGATTCCATGTGGGTCGTTCCGCCGGTGGCACTTGGAACGCTGTGTCAGTATTTCTATACAAATTATGTAAATCTTGAGCTTTATACTAAAAAGACAGCATTGATCGCCGGAAACTCTGTGATCGCTGCGATCATAAATATAGGGCTGAATGCTTACTACATACCGAGATACGGATATATAGCAGCTGCATATACAACTCTTGCCGGTTACTTTATTCTGATGATAATGCACTACCTGTGCACCAGATTTATCCTTAAGGAAAAGGTTTATGCAGACGGGCTGTACTTTATCATGGTCATCGTGACCAGTGCGGTCGGAATAGAACTGTCAGTACTTTATCCCAACTGGATACTGCGGTACGTGCTCCTCACGGCAGTAGCCCTTATTTTGGCAATTATAAAAAAGAATGATATAATCATGGCGATTTATTTCGTCCGGAGGAAATTTTTTAAGTCATGAAGATACTTGTGTGTATCCCTGCGCGGGGCGGTTCTAAGCGTATTCCGCGAAAAAATGTGAGACTCATGAACGGCAGACCGCTGATACTTTATTCAGTGGAAAATGCCTGTGCTCTCACAGAGAAATATGATGTAGACGTGGTGGTTTCAACTGATGATGAAGAGCTTTCAAGCATCGTTGAAAATACTGGCGTTGATGTAGTTATGCGTGATCCCGCGCTTGCCACCGATGGTGTCACACTCGATCCCGTGATCTATGATGCAGTCTGCAAAATGGAAGAGCGTAAGGGCGTAAAGTACGACACTGTTATCACTATGCAGGCTACTTCGCCGACTCTTAAAGTAAAAACGGTTCTTTCTGCTATCGCATATTTTGAGAGAGAAGGCTTTGACACAGTCATAAGTGTCGTAAATAAGCCGCATCTCTCATGGACAGAGAAGGATGGACAGATCGTAAAGAATTACGAGGAAAGACTCAATTCCCAGTTCCTTCCGAAGAATTATTTGGAAACAGGCGGATTCCTTATCACAAAGCGTGAATGTGTAAATGAGAAAGGCCGTATCGGAGAAAATGTCTCTGTTTATGAGACAAAGCCCGAGGAAGCTGTGGATATCGATACCTACGAGGACTGGATCACAGCAGAGGCGATCCTCGGCAGAAAGAAGATCCTTTTCCGTACAGTAGGAAAGCGTCGTCTCGGAATGGGTCATATTTACAGATGCCTCTCCCTTGCGTATAAGCTCATCGGTCATGAGCTTTTATTTGTGACGGATTCAGAAAGTGAGATGGGTATTGAAAGGCTCAAGAGCTCTTTCTTCCCCTTTGAAGTCATCTCAAATGATACTGAATATGAGCAGGTACTTGCGACTTATAAGCCTGACATCGTGATAAACGATATCCTCGACACAGAGGAGTCACTTATCCGTCTTGAGAGAAAATATACAGACAGGATCGTAAATTTCGAGGACACAGGAAGCGGTGCGCGTCTTGCGGACGCAGTCATAAATGCCCTTTATGAGAATCACACCGATCGTCCCGGAAACGTATACGAAGGTTCTGACTATTACTTTATCCGCGATGAGTTCCTTGAGGAAAAACCGAAGAAGTTCTCAGAGCAGTGCAGGAATATCATGATAATCTTCGGAGGATCTGATCCTGCGGACCTTACAGGCCGTCTCTATGAGATCACAAAGAAGCTTCATGATGAGATGCCGGAGACTGCGTTCCACTTTATCACAGGCTTTGGATACGCTCATAAGGATCTGGTGGTCGACGTTCCTGAGAAGAATATTTTTGTACATAACGATGTAAAGCGTGTTTCTGCGTTCATGAAAAATGCGGATCTTGCTGTAACAAGCCAGGGACGTACCATCTATGAGCTTGCGAGCATGGGTGTTCCGGCTATCGTTCTCGCTCAGAACGAGCGTGAAGCACAGCACGTATTCGGCGGTATCCAGAACGGATTCATAAATCTCGGTCTCGGCACGAGAACTGATGATGCTACAGTGATCCAGACTATCCGCTGGCTTGTTGACACTCCGAATGTCCGCCGTGAGATGCGTTCAGCGGAGCTTACAAAGAAATTTGAAAACGGACAGAAGCGCGTTATCGATCTGATCCTTGAAGAGCCTGATCCGGCAGTAGGTACACGAAAGTGAAGAAAGTCCTTTTTATAAATTCCATCGTTGGCAGCGGAAGCACCGGACGTATAATCACGGGGCTTATGGATGTACTTCAGGAAAAAGGGATTGAAAGCGTCTGTGCCTATGGACGTAACGGTGCGCCTGATAACTACAGGACTTACAGGATAGGTCCCGACAGTGATGTCTATTTCCACGGAGCAGTGAGCCGTATCACAGACAGGCACGGTATGTATTCCATAGGTGCCACGAAAAAGCTCATTGAGTTCATCCGTGCGGAAGAGCCGGACATGATCCATCTCCATAATGTCCACGGGTACTACGTAAATATCAGGATGCTTTTTCAGTATCTGAAGGACGAGTACATGAAGAAGCCCGGGCGCAGGATCGTCTGGACTCTGCATGACTGCTGGACATTTACAGGTCACTGCACCCATTTTGCATATATAGGGTGTGACAGATGGAAAAAAGAGGGATGCCATAACTGCCCGCAGAAGGATCAGTATCCGGCGTCACTCTTAATTGATTCATCAAAGAGGAATTTTAAGGAGAAAAAGGAGCTTTTCACAGGGATCCCTGAAATGGAGCTCGTGACTCCTTCCGCATGGCTTAAAGACATGGTCAGTGAGTCATTCCTTAAAGACTATCCAGTGAGCGTCGTTCCCACAGGAATAGATCTGAAGAGATTCCGTTATCTGGACTCTGATCTCCGCACGAGATTTGGAATCGGAGACAGACTGCTCTTACTTGGCGTTGCAAATCCGTGGCGCGAACGCAAGGGCATAGATGACTTTATGGAAATGGCGAACCGTCTGGGGGACAGCGCCCGTATCGTCATGGTAGGGCTTAAGCCGGGGCAGATGAAAAATCTTCCGGCAAATGTCATCGGTATCGGTCACACAGACAGTATCGAAGAAATGGTAGAGTGGTACAGCACATCGGATATCTATGTGAATCTCACACTTGAAGATACATTCCCGACTACAAATCTGGAATCAATGGCATGCGGTACGCCTGTCATAACCTATGAAACAGGCGGAAGTCCTGAATCGCTTACGCCTGACACGGGGATCGTCGTGCCTGTCCGGGATATGGACGGCGTGATAAATGCCATAAACGAGTTGAAGGCACGGGATAATAAGAAAACAGCGATGCTCTGCCGTGAAAGAGCGGAGCAGTACAGCGCAGAAGTCAGATTTAAGGAGTACCTTAGAACGGTCTACAGAGTATGAAGAAATTTTTGAGTCGTTTTCAGAACAGCATAATGACATTTATCAAATTCCTGCTCTATGGCGGTTCCATGGCGCTCTTTTTTGTGATGCTCGGGATCGAGAACAGGCAGGTCCGCGTTCTCTCCAGAACATCGGTTATCATGGGTGTAATGTATGTGATCATGGCATTTGCCCTGACACGTATCTACGGAAGCTTTGATGTGGGACGAAGGAAAAACAGGACGATAGTCCTGGCGATGGAGCTCACACTGTTCTTTACGGCAGTCGGCACCTATCTCGTTTTCCTCATCATGAATGTCAATGATGCGAACGGAAGGGTGTTCCGCCTCACATCATTCGGATTTTTCCTGCTGTCGTTGATATTACAGGGGATACTCGTGATCCTTATGGTTCACATAGGCAATAAGTTTTATCTCTATGTGACACCGGAAGAGCACACAACAGTCATCATTGCAAATACTGCTGAAAAAGCCAACATCGAGCGTGTCATTGGCTCTTTCAGACAGAGATACGTGATAGAAAACATAGTGCGTTATGATGATCCTGATATCAAAAAGATGGTGAAGGAGTCTGATGCGGTATTCTTTTATGATGTGCCGGCAGGAGAGCGCACAGAGCTTGTGAACTACTGCTACAAGCATCAGATAAATATTTATCTGAACCCTGATATCTCCGACATCGTGGAGATGACGAGCCGTGAGATGATGTTTGGTGATGTGCCTTTTCTTGCACATGAAGCACGGAAGATGACCTTTGAACAGCGCATAGTAAAGCGCCTTGCTGATATTGGAATCTCAGCATTTTTTGTGATCCTTCTGAGCCCGCTTTTCCTTATCTCTGCGATACTGATACATGCGGAGGACGGCGGAAGCGTATTTTTCCGTCAGAAGAGAGCGACCATTCATGGACGGGTATTTGAAATTTATAAATTCCGTACCATGAAGGAGAATGTACAAAATTTTTCTGCTACATCTGGAGACGACCGTATCACAAAGATAGGGCATTTTCTTCGTAAATACAGGATCGATGAGCTGCCGCAGCTCCTTAATATCATTCGCGGAGACATGTCTCTCGTAGGTCCGAGACCCGAGATGCTCGAAAATGTCAGCGAGTATGAGCGGGAAATGCCTGAGTTCCGTTACAGGCTCCGCATGAAAGCCGGACTCACGGGACTTGCTCAGATCGTTGGCAGATACAATACTTCATCCAGAGACAAGCTGATACTGGACCTCATGTACATCGAGGATTTCAGCCTGCTCTTAGATATCCGCCTTTTATTCCAGACGGTTCTCGTGCTCTTTAATGCAGACGATTCTACAGAGGGCTTTGAGAGCGCGGGTGAAAGCGCTGAAGAGAAAAATGAGTGATCAGTAACAATAGACACAGGAGTAGGTAATGCTGGTTTCTATCATAACAGTATGCTTTAATTCAGAAAAAACGGTGGCGCGTACCGTAGAATCAGTACTTGCGCAGAGCGCCGAAAATATAGAGTATCTGATCGTTGACGGCGGGAGCACAGACAGAACGCTTGAGATCATAGAGAGCTACCGTCCAAAATTCGAAGAAAAGGGCTATACCCTTGATATAAAGAGCGGACCGGATAAAGGTATCTATGATGCCATGAATAAGGGAATCGACCGCGCTCATGGTGACATCATCGGTATCATCAACAGTGATGACTGGTATGAGCCGGAAGCGGTAGCGACTATGATACGTACTTTCAGGGAAACAGGCTGTGATCTGGCATTTGCAGATATCAGGATGCATATGAGGGACGGAAAGACCTTCATCAAGCATGCGAAGGTACGTAAGTACACCACCAGCCGTGACTGGAACCATCCGACACAGTTTGTGAGCAAAAAAGTGTACGAAAAGTTCCGTTATCGCTGCAGGGATATAAGCGATGACATGGATCTTTATTTCAAGGTAAAACGCGCAGGATACAAGATCGTTGCAGTTCCCCGCGTGCTTGCTGATTTTCAGATGGGAGGAGTCAGCAGCAGGATTCCTGCAAAGGAGATCATCCCCCGCATAAAGCGCAGGTTTAGGATTTACAGAGAGAACGGCTACAGCCCGCTCTATATCTTTGAATGTGTCGCATTTGAACTGATAAAATTTGTTCTGGCTTAACAAGGTAGATTAACAGGGTAGATAAGTAGACAATGAAAACACTGACTTTTTTCTCGAACTATTTTAATCATCATCAGGAAGCACTCTGTAATGCGTTTTACAGTCTTTTGGGAGATGGCTTTACATTTGTGGAAACAGAGCCAATGGAGCAGTTCCGCTCTGATATGGGATGGGGCAGAAAAGCACCTTCATATGTATTAAAGTCATATGAATCTGATGAAAATCTGAAGAAAGCTTACGAGCTTGGAGAAAAAAGTGATGTAGTGATCATGGGAACAGCTCCCGAGGACATGATCGCAAAGCGTATGGAGCTCAATAAACTGACCTTCCGTTATTCCGAGCGTCCCCTTAAAGAGGGCAGGATAAAGGTCTTTATCCCGCGCCTTGCGAAGAAGTTTTATCATAACCACTACCAGAACAGGGACAAAAATCTGTACCTGCTGGCTGCCAGCGCATATTGTGCATCAGACTACAAATTTATGCACTCCTATATCGGGAAATGCTATAAATTCGGCTATTTTCCAACAGCAGAAAAGAAGTCCTTTGCAGAGCTTACCGAGCTTAAAAAGAAGAATAAGCCTGTAAAGATCCTGTGGGCAGGCCGTTTCCTTAGGCTTAAGAGAGCAGATCTCCTTATCCGTGCGGCGAAGAGATGCCGTGATGAGGGATATGATTTCCGTTTGGAATTTGTAGGAGACGGAGTAGAAGAAAAGCGACTGATGAAGCTCGTTCGCGAGTTAAAGCTTGATGACATCACAGAGTTTAAGGGATTTCTGAGCCCTGAGGAAACAAGGACAGAGATGGAAAAAGCAAATATCTTTGTCATGACAAGTAACTTCCTTGAGGGATGGGGTTCCGTGATATATGAGGGACTTTCAGCAGGATGCGCGGTCATTGCGAGCCATGCTGCGGGAGCAACACCCTTCCTCGTGTCCCAGGGACGTACAGGCTTTGTTTTTAAGAGCGGTGATGAGGACAGCCTTACAGATAAGCTCCTGACCCTCTTAAAGAGCCCTGAAACAGCTCAGGAGCTTGGAAGAGCAGCGTACCAGAACATGCAGACCTACTGGAATCCCGAGGTTGCAGCATCGAGGATCGTTGAGATGTCAGATGCCATGCTTTCAGGTTCCATGAAGAACTATGAAGAGGGACCGCTTTCTCCCTGCTCATATCTCTACAATAACTGGTATCGTGAGAGATGATAGGAGTGAAGGATTTGAAAAAAGTTGTTTATCTCATGGAATATCCCATAGATCTGCCGGGAGGAGCACAGCTTTCTACCATCAGTATCTGCAATGCCCTTATTGAGCATCCGGAATGTGGATATGAGCCGGTTGTGATCTGTCCGGAGCTTCTGAATAAAGAATCTCATTATGATTTCACGGTGCGGACTTATCCCATGGGAGAGAGCCGCATCAAAAATCTTTTTATAAGGATAAAGGCTTTTTTACGGCTTATACGCGAGGAAAAGCCGGATCTCATCCACATCGAAATGTCAGAGTCTCTTATAACTTACGGCTTTATCCGTAAGTTTTTTAAGAATATCCCGTATCTTTACACGGACAGAGGCATGTATTTCGGCTACAGGACGCGGTCAAAGATCTTTATGATGCCGGTATTAAAAGACGCATCGATGCTCGTCACGACTACAGAAAAGAACCGCGGTCTGTGGGAATCAAACTCAACTATCAGACCTTTGAACGTTATATATAACACGATAAGTCCTGTATTCAGTGAGTATGATGAGAGCAGGAAAAAGCGTGACGGTATGTTCACTATCGGGTTTGCAGGAAGGATCTGCATCGAAAAGGACTGGCCGTTCGTGCCTGTTTTCGTGAAAGCGCTTCATGACGCAGGATTAAAGTTCCGTGTACATCTCGTGCTGTCACTTTTTGAAAAAGGTGATGCAGAGCAGGCAGCGGAACTTCGTCAGAAGATCGGCGGTATTATCGGAGAAGAGAATCTGATATACGAGGAAGATCTCTCTCAGGAAGAAATGAGCCGTTACTATTATGGTCTCGATCTGTTCCTCATGACTTCGCAGTTTGAATCCTTTGGAAAAGCAGCAGTTGAGGCAATGAGCCGTAAGTGTGCGGTTCTTTCCACAGAGGTCGGAGGACTGCCTGAAGTCATCGGCGATCCTCAGTATCTCTACACAAAGGATCACCCTGAGATCGCAGTGGAGCGGGTAAAGAGCATGATGGACGATCCTGAGGTGCTGAGACGCGCTCAGGAGTACTTCTATATGCGTTACAGGGATAACTTTACCGAAAGCGCTTACCTTGAAAAACATCTCCGGGTGTACCGTGAGATACTCGGAGTTTGATATGAGCAATAAAAAATCAGCCTTTGGCGGATTCCTGACCTTTTTTTACGGAAACTTCATAGTACTGCTCCTGGGCTTTATACAGACACCGATAGTCACACGTCTGATGTCTACTGACGAGTATGGAAGGACAGGTATATTCGAGATCGCAGTGTCCTGCATCTATATTTTTGCGGTACTGGGGCTCGATCAGTCATATATCCGCTATTATTACAAGAAAAATGTGGATCGCGCGGCACTTATGAGAAGCTGCCTGCGTCCTGCGCTCATGATAGTATCAGGGCTTATCCTCATCTACATTTTCGCATCAGGTGAGGTAAATTACTGGTTATTTAAAAAGAGCGGTGTGGATATCACGATCCTTGTGATCGCCTATACTTTGATATCTATCTTTGAAAGATTTCTGTTTCTTGATGTCAGGATGTCTCAGAACGGAAAGCTCTATTCCAACATCAATATTGCCCAGAAGGTCCTGAACATATTAATGATACTGGGAGCTGTCACGATCCTTGGAAATGATTTCCGCGTAGTGCTCTATGCTATGACCTTTTCATGGGGGGCCACAACGCTGTTCCTTGGTATCAGATATCTTGTGATACGTGCAAAGGAAACAAAGACACGTGACAAAAACAGCTCTGAAAACGAGAGTACAGAGGCGGTTCCCATAGGTGAACTGGTGCGTTACGGCTATCCGTTCATCATGGTCCTCCTGATGGAATGGCTCTTATCAAGCTGTGACAGTCTGGCACTGAAAAACTGGGCTGACTATGACGAACTCGGCGTATATAGCGCGGCAATGAAGATAATCGGTCTTATCATCGTTTTCAAAAATACTTTTCTTGCATACTGGTCTCCGGTCGCTATGGAGAGATATGAAAACGGAAAAGAAGATGAGACCAAGGCGTTTTTCAGACAGGCATTCCGGCTGGTGCGCTTTTTATGTGTAATGGGGGCGTCAGGGCTTATCCTGTTCAGGAGAGTCATAGTACTGCTCCTTGGCGAAAATTACAGAGGGGCGGACAAGATGATACCGTTCCTTACCCTTATGCCGATATTTGCCATGATGTTTGAGATAACGGTACAGGGAATAAAGTTCCAGAAGAAAAATATGTACCTTAATGCGGCAAGTGCAGTGACGATCATCTGCAATATCTGCGGAAATGCGCTCCTGGTTCCCGTGTTAAAGGGCGTTGGCGCATCACTTACAACAGGTATTTCATACATGATCTATTTTGCCATGGGATCACTGTTTTCAGAAAAGGTCTACAGGGTAAAGTATGATTTTGTGAGGACAGCGATAGGCGGAGCACTTCTTTTAGCGCTTGCTGCAGCGTCAGCGTTTATCGACAATATCATGATCACTTCCGTCATGGCAGTCGTTGTCATGGTGGTATTCTGCATCATAGAGAGAGACAGCCTCATGCTTTCTGTAAATTACGGGCTGTCATTTATCCAAAAGTTCATGAAAAAGCGTTGATCTAAGAGTATGTCAAAGAGACTTATCTGAGGAGAAGATTTGAAGCAAAACGGGAAAAATCAAAACCTAATATTTATCGCAGGGGGATTAGCTGCCGGGCTGATTCTCTTAAATCTTGTCATGGTCCCGAAGCATCTGTCAGAGGAGCTGGAGCTTTTTCAGCATAAAAAACAGACTATGTATGCTAAGGAGTTTCTGGCTGACGGACAGTACCCTGATCTCTTTTTAAGAGTGTATCTGAAGAACAGGACTGTCGTGGTGTCACAGGAAGTTAAGACCTATGACATGTACGGAACCTACGGTAAAGATGAGATGGACGGAAATCCCTTTGACAGAAATTATCTCATAGAAAATGACTATACACTGTGGTTCAGGCAGTTTGCCGGAAGTGTAGAATTGGATGATTCTCTCGTAAGAGATGGAGCAGTTTCAGAGAATTTCCTTCCTCATCAGGGCGAATTTTTGCATCTCGGACGTGCGAATGACATGCTCCGCTACGCTTTTCCTTTGAATAAGGACCACGTACAGCAGGCAACAGCTTTCTGGTACTCCTGGTACTACCACGCATTTGCGGAGAAACGTGAAAAGGAGCGTGGACAGGATCTTTATCCTGACATCTATGTGATGCTCGATAACGACTCTCCAGAGAAAAAGCTGATCGCAGTGTGGGGAGAGGATCAGGATCTCTATCTCATGACAGAAGACTATTATAAAAGCACGGTTCATAGTGCCGGAAAGGAGAATGTCAAATGAATGAAGTTATGACGACTCTTTTCCAGGGATCAAAGATTGCATATATCAGTCAGGTCCTTGTGATCTTTGCACTGTTCCTTATAGGACATATTTTTGTACAACTGATAAGGGACAGGATAAGCGGTATATGGACAGCACTGCTCTCATACCCTGTGGGACTGGCTTTTTATGCATTAAGCGGTTACACACTCCTCCTTGTCGGAATCAGGTTTGAAGTCATGACTATCCTGATATTTATGGGACTTGTCATGATCCTTCTCGGGATCATAAGGATAAAGCGTGGTAAAAGTCTTAGTGATTTTGATGTTAGAACCTTTGTATTATCAGGGCTTGCGGCATTTTTGATCGCGCTTATAGCAGCATCGGGACTTCTTCCTGTGGCTGTTTCAAATGATTCGGTTTATTATTATTCAACTTATCCAGCTATCCTCACATCCGAAAAGTTCTATGTGTCCACGCTTGATTCGTTTTTAAGTAATGTGGGACAGACGACAGCGGTAGTGAACTGTCTGCCTTTCCTTTTCGGATTTGATGAGACCTTTGGTATCCAGTGGTTTTTGAACATAAATTTTGTGCTCATTTTCTTTGAGGCATGCAGGGAAGAAGCGCAGAGGAGAAATATCACAGCTAAGATGGCGGCAGCGGCAGCGGTTTTATCTGCGCTTGTACTCGCGACCAGCGAGCCTTTCCTCGGTACGGCAGTATGGGTACTGTCAAACGCATATTTCATGGAGTACTTTTTCGTAGCTTTCTATCTCGCAGTCAAGATGGCGGAGGAAGATACGGAAACAAGCGACTATCTCGTGATACAGGCTTTATTTGTGGGTATGATATCGATGCTCCGTATGGAGGGCGGTGTCATAATGACAGTATTTACGGTACTTATCTCTGTTTACAAAACTGAGAGAAAGAAACTGCTCTTAACATATTGTCTGCCTCTGTTCCTTACGGTTGCGGGTTATTACATGATGTTCTTTGGACGAATGGGTATCGATCCGCTCTACAGCTTCCTTGACTGGAAAAAGGCAGCGATGATGATCGCCATGGTGGCAGGTCTAGTGGTATATGTGGCAGTGATACGGCGCTTTGTGCCGGGAGACTATATACCGACACTCCTCGTGGCATTACTCCTTCTCGGAAATGCGGGAATATTCGTTATCAGCAGAGAACGTTATGTAACAGACGTGAAAGCTTTTATCCTGAACGTGCGTCAGGGCAACGGATGGGGAATTTTCGGAGCAGTGGTTTTGATACTGTTCATATTTACAGCAGTTGATTTCATAAAAAATAAGGGAAAACTCAGCTGTGTTTCAGCGGTCGTCCCTGTAGTGATACTCTCATCCATCGCAGTATGCTGGGCAAGAGGCGGTGTTCTTGCGATCCGCATGAGTGACTCTGGAAACCGTGTCATGATGCAGGTCGCACCGCTTGTAGTATTCGTGCTTTATAGATATGTCCTTGAGATATCAGGCTTCAGATCCATCCGCCGTCAAGACCGATGATCTGACCTGTTAAGTAGTTATTTGCCTTAGAGAGGCTGAGTATGAGATCGGCAACATCCTGCGGAGTTCCCATTCTGCATGCAGGGATCTCGTCGATCAGAGCGCTCCTCTCGTCTTCGGTGAAGCATTTATTCATATCGGTATCGATGACACCGCATGCTACAGCGTTTACCTGTATGTTGCTTGGCGCGAGCTCTTTTGCGAGCGCACGGGTCAGGGCGTTTACACCGCCTTTTGAAGCGGAATAAGCAACCTCGGTTGATGCTCCGACATTTCCCCATGCAGAGGAGATATTGAGGATACGGCCTCTCTGAGCCTGAACCATCTTCGGAATGGCATTGCGGCAGGTATTGAACACTCCTGAAAGGTTGGTGCGGATGACATTGTCCCACTCATCGGGAGTCATGTCCTGCAGGAGTCCGATCCATGAGATACCTGCATTATTTACCACGACATCAACGGTTGGCATCTGATCGATAATGTCACGCACAAAAGCGAAGTCGCCGACGTCACCTGCAAAGTGGTGTCCCGGCAGATCGTCAAGGGATCGGACGTCTTTACGGCATATCAGCCAGAGGGTCACGTTATCGCCGTATTCTTCGATAAATCGTTCGGCAACAGCGCGGCCGATACCGCGGGAGGCTCCTGTTATCAGGACGTTCAGCATCTGTTCGTCTTCTGTGAAGTTATTTGTCATATTTGTTGTATTCATCATGACATGATTATAACGCTGAGCCGTGGATTCTGTACATAAAATTGAAAACACGTTATAATACGGACGACAAAATTGTTGTTTTGGGTGTTTGCGGTGACGGAATCGGTGTTCGCTGTTTCCAACACATCCCGGGGAAGCACTTGCTGTATTTGACGGCACAGGCAGGGACATTATCGTACACGCGGATACGTTGCCTCGTCGTCAGCGCTCCGCCGCCTATCATCAGGCGCGTTCCGCAACTCGGGCACTTTGCTTTCATGCCACGGGCGATGCACAAAGTGCCCTCAAACAGTGCTCCACACGCCTGAGCTATGCTCGCGCTTCTGTCCTCGGCTGCCAAGTACCCGCTTAGTACGATAATGTACCTGCCCGTGCCTGTTCTTCGAAAAACAGGAAGTGGAGAGCGTTGCTTTCCATAAGCATCCCGTAAAGAACCGCACAGGTGAGATCCACAGTATGAATCAGCAGGAAGCGCAACGCCGCTGACTGCGTAAGAACGTGAAGTGGGAGTGAGCGCATTATTCGCCGTAGGCGAATCTCCATTAATGCGCGAAGTAGTTACTGACGCGAGTCTTAAGCGAGCGACAGTAGCTACAAGAGATATACTGGAAGCGAATGTCCTGCGTGCTTATGTCGGAGTCAGCAGTTAGCTCACCGTCGTGTCGGTTCCCCGGGATGTGTTGGAAACAACGCTCCCCGCTTCCGTCACTATCTAAGAAAAAACTCAAAAACCTAAAAGAGAATCGACCAAAAAATCATGAAAGAAAAGCTGAAGAGAAATTACATACTGCAGTGCCTGGCGCCTGCGTTCATGACTCTCATGATATTCATGGGAGTTTTACTTGTTAAGGGTATATTTCCTTTTGGAGAGGGGACCATAGATTATTATGACATGGGGCAGACCAATGCCCCGCTGTATTATCACCTGTGGGATGTGCTTCATGGAAAAAGCGCCCTGTTTTATGACTGGTATATAAACGAAGGACAGAATCTGTCCATGGGAAGCGCGATACAGTGGAATATATCGCCGTTTAATCTGTTTTTCCTGTTTGTTCCTAGGAATCTGGTGATGAAGAGCCTGTCCGTGTTTATGGGGCTTCACCTTGCGGGAATGGCTTGCACCATGTATGTATTCGTGACATACGTGAAAAAAGAAGCGCCTTACCATGCGCGGTTCATTGCAGCCCTGTCTTATGGTCTCTGCGGATATACGCTTACCCACTATACGATACCGACATATCTTGATACATCAGTGTTTCTTCCCATACTGGCGCTTGGATTTTACAGGCTGATGAAAGAAGGAAAAGCCTACCTTTATGCGGTAATGCTGGGATTCACAACGGCGCTGAGCTATTATCTCGGCTTCATGCACCTCATATATATACTTATCTTTTCGGGTGTATGGATGTTTGTTCTTCTCGGAGGGCGTGAAAATGCAGGTGTCCGCCGTGACAGGGCATTGAAGATAGCGCTGGGAACCCTTGGCGGTCTTGCGCTTTCTGCGGTAATGCTGATACCTGCGGTGCTCCAGATGACCATGTCATCAAGGTTCAATTCAAACCTTAGCGGAGGTCCGGTAGATACCATAGTGTCTATCCTTAATTCCGTAGGTGCAGATGAATATTATGTAAAAGGCTGGCAGGTATACGGCCTTGAGTGCGCTCTTGCAGTCATCATCTTTGGTGCAGTTCATTTTAGAAAAGATATAAAAAGGACGGTCACAGTTCTCTTCATGGTGTTTATCCCATGCGCGCTGATACCCTTTGAGTCCATAAATATCCTGTGGCACTTTGGAACCTATTATCATTATCCTATCAGATGCGCGTATCTTATACCCTTTGCGATACTTACAGGTGCGGTATATTTTGCGGGCGCATTTGCAGAGGAAAGCGGAAACAGTGAACTTCAGTGCAAAAAAATGATCATTCCTGCAGGGATAGGCATTATCTCAGCCGCAGTACTGACAGCAGGAGTCCTTAACTATTATTTCAGACATGATGTCTGGACGGTTCAGGAGCTTTACAGCTTTTGGATCAAGGCAGCGGCAATGCTTTTCATTGTGTTTGCTGTCTGCACAGTGGTCCGTTACGGAAAAATAAAGGCATTAAGCCATGTTTTTATAAAGAATACAGCGCTCTGTCTCATGGTGCTGATACCTGCTGCGGAGCTCATTATCGGAGCCGCCATAGGATACGGAAATCCTCACTTTACCGACAGGTTTTTTGGTGATCCTGAGCAGTCGGGAACTTATGTGACTACTGCGGTGGAGCTTGCAGAGGCACTTACGCTTACAGAAGATCCTGAGACTGACAGGATACAGAGGTTAAAGAACCCTGATACAGAGCTTAATACAAACTATGGAATGGTAATGGGACGCGCAACCTTCACAGGGTGGGCAAATACAGTTACCGGAACCCAGCAGAAGAGCGCTGAAAAGCTCGGATACGGAACACATTTCATGCGTATCCTTGATTCCGGCGGAACATTTTTTACTGATTCTCTGCTTGGTGTCACTGACACTGTGACAAGCGTGCCGTTTGAAGCAGATGCCCCGATCCTGGAAAAAACAGGCGAAGCAGAAACATCAGACGGAGTATTCAGTCTGTATCATAATAAGGCTTCATTTCCTTCGGTGATCGCAGCAGAAAGAAGCAGTATAGAGGACTTTGACCCTTCAGAAATGAATCTCGATGATATCCAGAATCTGCTCTATAGTGCTGTAAACGGAGAGGAAGGCATTATTCTGGAACGTGCAGAGAGTGACGGCGGTTCAGAGCGGAACATTTCCGTCGATGGAAGCAAAGCCCTGTACATGAAGGGCGGACATACCGAAGCGATAAAGGTGAACGGAGAGACAGTTCCCGTACCGACTATCGGAGAAGTGGACAATACTGAGTATCCTGCATGGTTTAATATGAGCCTTGTTTATCTTGGTTCCTTTGAAAATGAGACCGTGACAGTGGAATGTCCTGAAAAAGCACGTATTTATATGCTGGACCTTGAAAAGCTTCAGGCACTTAGTGATAAACTGAATGCAGAAAACAGCAAGGTTACGGTAGAGAAATCCGCATTAAAAGCCACAGTCACAGGTTCAGACAAGCAGAACCTCGCTATACTCCCTATCCATGCAGATCCGGGCTTTACGGCAAGAGTAAACGGGGAAAAGCATGATGTTATTGATATCGCAGGGGTATTTACCGGAGTACCGATATCTGACGGCGTAAATGAGATAACACTGACATTTATGCCTAGAGGACTGGTTTTTGGCGCAGTGATCACCATTATTACAGCTCTTATCATGTGCCTGCTCTACCTTTATGAGAGACGGAGAAAAGAGACAGCTGAATTGTTTATAAAACTTTCAGAAAATCCTGTCGGAGTCTCAGTCTATTATCTGTACATGGCGGGATTCGCCGCATTTACAGCAGTTTTCTACATTATTCCAATCTGCTGGTTTGCGGTTCATCAGGTGCTGAAACGCCTGCCGTTCTGAGGAAGGCTCCTGTGTGTTTTAAAAGCCGGGGGCTTATGATATAATCAATGTTTAAGTGCGTATTCATATGCGCGATCCGGCATATATGAGTTTTGACCTCACCGGAAATAAGAAAGGGATATCGTATGAAAGTCGTTATTCTCGCGGGCGGTCTCGGAACAAGAATTTCCGAAGAGAGCCATTTAAAACCGAAGCCAATGATCGAGATCGGAGATAAGCCGATCCTCTGGCACATAATGAAAGAATATTCTCATTATGGATTTAATGAGTTTGTTATCTGTCTTGGATATAAACAGCATATGGTAAAAGAGTTCTTCGCTGATTATTATCTGTATTCGTCAGATGTTACATTTGACCTTGCGGAAAACTCCATGGAAGTACACAATCACTATGCAGAGCCCTGGAAAGTGACTCTCGTTGATACAGGTCTCCATACCATGACAGGCGGACGAGTTCGCCGTATCCGTGATTATATCGGTGACGAGACATTTATGCTCACCTATGGTGACGGAGTTTCTGATGTAAATATCGCAGAACTTCTTAAGTTCCATAAGCAGCATGGACGTGTCGGAACCATCACAGCTATTTCCGTAGATCAGAGATTTGGAGTCCTGGATCTCGGACACAGCGGTCAGGTTCATGAGTTTGCGGAAAAAGAGGAAAAGGATGCCGGAGTCGTAAACGGCGGATACATGGTATTTGAGCCTGCGGTATTTGACCTTATCGAGGGCGATGATACGGTATTTGAAAAAGGACCTCTTCCGAAGCTTGCAGAGGAAGGACAGCTCATGGCATACCGTCATGACGGCTTCTGGAAGTGCATGGATACCCAGCGCGAAAAGGAACAGCTTGAAAAACTCTGGGCTTCAGGTCATGCTCCGTGGAAGACCTGGGATTGAGGTAATATGTTAGATCTTTCTTTTTATAAAAATAAAAAAGTGCTGATAACCGGTCACACAGGATTTAAGGGAAGCTGGCTCACAAAGCTCATGCTGATGGCAGGAGCCGGAGTCACAGGCTACTCTCTTGAAGCACCTACAGAACCGTCGCTTTTCGATATGCTTTTTGATGAAGGCGAATTTCGTTCTGAGATCGGTGACATTCGTGATTATGAGCACTTAAACCGCGTATTTGATGAGGAACAGCCGGAGATAGTTTTCCATCTCGCGGCTCAGCCCATCGTCAGAACATCATATAAAGAACCCCGTTATACCTATGAAACGAACGTCATGGGTACGGTAAATCTCCTGGAATGTGTGAGAAATCACGCATCAGTGAGGTCGGTTCTCAATGTCACAACCGATAAGGTTTATCTTAACAGGGATGATGACACTGCATTTAAGGAGGATATGCCTCTCGACGGTTATGATCCCTATTCAAATTCAAAGTCCTGCTCGGAGCTTGTGACACACAGTTATGTGAAGTCATTTTTCTCAGAAAAGGACAGCCCAGCAATATCAACGGCAAGAGCCGGAAATGTTATCGGCGGCGGTGATTTTGCGGTAGATCGTCTGATTCCTGACTGTGTCCGCGCGGCAGAGGCAGGAACTCCGATAATCATCAGAAATCCGCAGGCTACCAGACCTTTCCAGCATGTACTGGAGCCTCTTGCGGTCTATATGGAGATCGCACAGAAGCAGTACGAGGATAAGGAAAAGTACGCAGATTACTATAATGTGGGACCGGAACTCAGCGATGTAAAGAGCGCCGGAGAGCTTGCAGATCTTTTCTGCAAAGCATACGGCGACGGACTCGTATGGGAGAATCACAGTGACGGAGGCCCTCATGAGGCATCTTTCCTGAAGCTTGACTGCACAAAGATAAAGGATAAGATAGGCTGGCATCCGGTATGGCGCGTCGGCGAAGCTGTGCGCAAGACTGCAAAGTGGAGCCACGTATATCTGTCAGGCGGTGACGTAAAGGCAGAGACAGAGAAAGAAATAAAGGAATACCTTCAGGACATGGAAGAATCGGTTTTCCGTGTGTGATGTTTTGGTAAAGAGGAATACAATGGATTTTAATAATATGACTGAAAAAGAGGCACGTCAGCAGATCCTTGATGCTGTTGCCGATTATGCAAAGAAGTACCACTGCGAAAAGAAGCCCTACGAAGAAGGACAGAGGATTCCCTATGCGAGCCGTGTTTATGATGAGAAGGAGATCTTGAATCTCGTTGATTCTTCTCTTGAGTTCTGGCTCACATCAGGAAGATATACTAACCGGTTTGAGAAAAAGTTTGGCGAGTATCTCGGTGTTCCCTATGTGTCTATCGTAAACTCCGGCTCCAGCGCAAATCTCCTTGCATTTATGACTCTTACCAGTCCGCTCCTCGGAGACCGCAGGATCAAGCGCGGTGATGAGATCATAACTGTAGCAGCTGGATTCCCGACAACAGTAGCACCTGCGATCCAGTACGGTGCAGTTCCTGTTTTTGTTGACGTTACTATCCCGCAGTACAATATCGATGTTACACGCCTTGAGGAAGCTTATTCCGAAAAGACAAAGGCTGTAATGATTGCTCATACTCTCGGAAATCCTTTTGACCTCGGCGTAGTAAAAGAGTTCTGTGACCGTCACGGTCTCTGGCTCGTAGAGGATAACTGTGACGCACTCGGCACTGTTTATACTATTAACGGTGAAGACAAGCTCACAGGTACTATCGGTGATATCGGAACATCAAGCTTCTATCCTCCGCACCATATGACAATGGGCGAAGGCGGCGCAGTTTATACATCAAACCCGCTCCTTCACAAGATAATCCGTTCCATGAGAGACTGGGGAAGAGAGTGCAGCTGTCCTTCAGGAGTAGATAATTCCTGCGGACACCGTTATGACGGTCAGTACGGACTTCTTCCGAAGGGCTATGATCATAAATATGTATATTCCCACTTTGGATTCAATCTCAAGCCTACTGATATGCAGGCTGCTGTGGGATGTGCTCAGCTTGAGAAATTCCCGAACTTCGTAAAGAGAAGAAGGGAAAACTTTGAAACACTTTATAACGGACTTAAGGACCTTTCAGACAGACTGATACTTCCTGAACCCTGTGAAAATTCAAAGCCTTCATGGTTTGGTTTCCTTATCACAGTGAAGGAAGGAAGCGGACTCAGCCGTAACGAAATGGTTCAGGAAATAGAAAGAGAAGGCGTTCAGACAAGAATGTTATTCTCAGGAAATCTTTTAAGACATCCGTGCTTTGATGAGATGAGGGATGACACCACCGCATACCGTGTTGTGGGAGACCTTACAAACACTGACCTCATCATGCAGAATACATTCTGGATCGGTGTATATCCGGGAATGGATGAAGCACGTCTTGATCGCATGATCCGTGTTATCCGCCATGCAGCAAAGGCGTGAAACGGTATTAAGCAAGGAGAAAAATGAGAAATATAAGATTACTTGACTGCACATTAAGAGACGGCGGTTTTGTAAATGACTGGAGATTCGGACGCGGAGACATCATAAACCTTTTCGAGCGTTCAGTTTCCGCAGGAATAGACTATATCGAGGTTGGTTTCCTCGATGAGAGAGAGCCTTTTGATCCGGACAGGACGATGACACCGGACAGCGAGGGTATTGACAGGATCTTTGCCGGTCTTGATCACAGAAATGCCCAGATCTTCGGTATGATCGATTACGGCACATGCGATCTCTCGCACATCAAGGACGCAAAGGATTCCGTGCTTGACGGTATCCGCGTCATGATAAAGAAAAAGACCAGACATGAAGCTATAGCTTTCTGTAAAGAGCTTAAGAAAAAGGGCTATCTCGTCGGAGCACAGCCTGTATCAGTTACAGGCTATACTGATGAAGAAATGGCAGAGCTTGTTGAAGAGATAAATGACCTTCATCCCATCGCCATGTATATCGTGGATACCTATGGACTGCTGGACCGCAGAGAGCTTCTTCATATTTATGACCTTATCGACAGCCGTCTTGATCCTGACATCGCTATCGGTTATCATGCCCACAACAATTTCCAGCAGGCATTTTCCAATACGGTTGCACTTATGGAGATGGAGTCAGAGCGTGATCTAGTAATCGACGGATCTGCATACGGAATAGGAAAGTCTGCGGGAAACTGCCCGCTCGAGCTCCTTACCATGTGGATGAATGAGCACGAATATGCTCACTATCACACAAGCCAGGTGCTTGAGATGATCGACACATGCATTATGAAAATCTATGAGAAGAATCCGTGGGGCTATCAGATGCAGTACTTCCTTTGCGCCAGCAATGACTGTCATCCGAAGTATGCCCAGTATCTTATTCAGAAAAAGACTCTTTCCGTAAAGTCCATTAATGAGATCCTCGCCATGATCACAAAGGAAGAGGCGCTGGCATTTAATCAGGAATATATCGAAAAGCTTTATCTTGAATATCAGAACAATACGATAAATGATGATTCGGATAAAACAAGACTTTCAGAGGCACTTAAGGGTAAGCGTGTACTGGTGCTCGGCCCCGGTCCGTCTGTAGTAAGTGAGAGAGAAAAGATCACAGACTACATCGCATCAGAGGCACCGGTGCTCATGGCGATCAACTTTATGCCTGAGAAATACCACCTGGATTATCTGTTCTTAAGTAATTCAAAGCGCTACATGCAGCTTTCATCAAGACTTGCGAAGCTCGCATCAGACGGCAGTTCCGATATGAAGATCGTTGCTACGTCTAATGTGACTCCGGCATCAGGAAGCTTTGATTACACTATGGATTATTCAGGTCTTGTTGACATGAAGTTCGAAATACCGGATAATTCACTTCCTATGCTTTTAAGACTCCTGTCAGAAACAGGCGCAGAGGAAGTAGTGCTCGCAGGATTTGACGGATACGTGTCCGAGTCCGGCAGAAACTATGCAGAGTCCGGCATGGAGTATGAGTTTGCAGCAGATTATGCTATGAAGCTCAATCATTACACAGGTGAAGTAGTGCGTACGCTTAAGGGCAAGGGAATGAATATCCGTTTCCTCACGACTACAAAGTACGAGATATAAAGATACGTTTTCAAAGAAAGACAAGGATTTATGGCATCATTAAAATATAAGGCAGCATTATGGGATATGGATGGTACACTTTTTTTTACAAAAAGGGGTATCGTAAAGGCAGTAGATGATGCTTCAAAAGAAGCCGGACTTCCGATGGTGGACCGTGACAAGGTTGATATGTTCATTGGTCCGCCGATCCAGTTCGGTTTTAAGGATTATTATGGTCTGAGGCTTGAGGACGCAAAGCTCGTAGCTGATCTCTTCCGTAAGTCTTACCGTGAAAAAGGCTATGTTCTTGAGTGTGATCCCTATGAGGGTGTTATCGAATCCTTAAAAACACTGAAGGAAGCAGGCGTAAAGCTTGCGGTCGCAACACTTAAAAAGCAGGATATGGCAGAGCGCATCTGTGAGAAGTTCGGACTTGATACTGTATTTGACTGCATATACGGTTCTGATGCTCAGGATAACCTGAAAAAATGCGATATCATCGATCTCTGCTGTAAAGAACTTGGTGTTGATAAATCAGAAGCGGTAATGATAGGTGATACTGTTTTTGACGCAGAGGGAGCTGAAAAGGCTGGAAGTCCGTTCCTTGCGGTGACTTACGGATTTGGATTCCACAGCCCGGAGGACCTCGATGGTCATGAGACAGTCGGTATCGCAGAAACAGCATCAGATATCGCGGGATTTTTTATAGATTAATGATTCACAGGTTTTTTAACCGGGGGAATGATGAATAATTGTATCAGTAAAGCAAAAAACATACTGGAAAGCTTTCGCGCAAAAAAATGTGCATATTTTATCAGCTATACCGTACTCTTTGCAGTGTCCGCACTGCTGGTGTACGGGTATTTTGTGTTATACGGAAAGACTATGATCTGGGAAGGAGACGGCATAAAACAGCACTATAATGCCGTTCTCTATATCAGCAGATATCTTAAACAGGTTGTGCATACTCTTATGTCGGAGCACAAGCTGGTCCTTCCCATGTGGGATTATTTCACAGGATATGGCGCGGATATCCTCACAACATATCATTACTATGGTATGGGTGATCCTTTCATGCTGTTTTCGGCGCTGGTTCCCGAAAACCTCATGGAGGAATTTTATGCTCTGCTTTTCTTTGAAAGGCTTTTTATCGGCGGATTAGGTTTTTCCTTATTCTCATTTATGCATGGAAATAAGCGGAGTTCCACACTTATCGGTGCCATGATGTATTGCTTTTCAGCATATCCCATGGTCCTTGCGACGATGCATTCCGGCTTTCTTATCCCGGTAGCGTATTTTCCGTGGATACTGTACGGAGCGGAAAAGATCTTTAGAAAGAAGAGCCCTGTACCGTTTATCCTTGCTATAGGAATATCAGGATTAAGTAATTTCTATTTCTTTTACATGCAGGCTCTGCTCCTGGTGCTCTACTGCGTATTCAGATATCTCCGCATATACAAGGGTATCCGTATAAAAGAGCTGGTGCCGGTGCTTACAAAATTTATCGTAATGAGTATGATCGGCGTGCTGTTTACGCTTCCGATTATCATACCTGCAGCCGGCGTGATGCTTTCAGCAGGAAGAGTCAGCACAAAAAAAGCGGTCCCGATACTTTATGATTTCAGCTATTATGTACGTTTTTTTGCATACTTTATGAACACCCAGAGACCGGGTTCATGGACTCTTATGGGTTACACAGCAGTCGGACTTTTTTGTGTTATCGTTCTGTTTTTACATAAGGAAAAGGAGTGGACCGGTTACAGGATCGCATTTATCATCTCCACACTGATAGCACTCATACCTGCATGTGGTTTTGCCCTGACAGGTTTTTCATACGTCGTAAACCGATGGATGTGGGCTTACGGTGCTGTAGTAGGAATGATAACAGCAGCGGTCATTTCCAGACTTCATGAAGTGACAAAGGACGAGAAAAAGCGAATTTCAGCAGTTGCTATGATACTTATGCTGATATCGGTTTTCTTTGCACAGTTAAGAAGCGAAGAGACCATGTTTTCCTATGCATGCCTCTTATCACTTGTGATGCTCTTTATGCTGTTTTCAATGATCTTTGAAAATGCCCTCCAGCGTTTTACTGTGATGACGGTATTTTTCCTTTTGGGAGCAGGCGCAAATGGAATGTACAGATATTCCATTACAGAAGGCGACATGACGGAAAACTTTATCGACAGAAACGCCGCAAACAGACTGCTTACCACGGATAATGCGGACCAGCTCCTTGATGAGATCGATGATCAGGGTGTTTACCGCATAGATGAGTCTGCGCTTCAGATTGTACAAAATTCTGCCATCGAGAGAAAAAAGCGCGCGAACGCGTACTATTTCTCGCTGATAAACGGAGTAGAGGTGGACTATACTGCAAAGCTGTTCTTCAATGTAACAGAAGAGTGGAATTATAACGGAGTAGGAAGCAGGAGTGCGCTTGAGCTCCTTACAGGTGTGAAGTACTATCTCTCCGAAGAGGGAAATGAAGGCATGATCCCGGTGCAGTTCACAGAAAAAGCTGCTGAGGGAGATACGCCTGTAGGACATGTGTCTGTATGGAAAGATCCCAATGCACTTCCGCTCGGATACACCTATGACAGCTATGTGCCCGATGATAAGTTCAGTGAAATGAGCATATCTGAGCGTACATCAGCGCTGCTCACCGGTGCGGTAATGGATGACAGCAGTTTTCCGGAAGCGACTGTTCAGGATAAATCCCGTTCTATCCTGAAAAGCATAGAGACAAAGGGAAATGCCCAGGTCACAGACCATTCATTTGTGATCGGTCAGGGAGGATCCCTTGTAATAAAGCTTGATCAGGTGGAAGACTCCGAGGTTCATGTGGTATTCAACAAGCTGAAATACAGGAGCATGAAGGAAAGAGATTCCTATACTGAAGCCGGATGGGCAGCTCTTACAGAGTATGAAAAGCAGAATGTTTACCGCAAGGATACATTTGCGTCAGAGGTTCTGGACAGCTCTATCATGATCGATGACGGAACTGATAAGAATTTTGTAGGAGTGCTCACAGCAAGAGCATCTACTTATAGCGGAAGACATAATTTCCTCTGTAACCTTGGATACGATGAGAAGACTCCTGAGGAGATAACTCTGTCTTTCCGCAATATGGGTACTTACAGCTTTGATTCCTTTGACGTGATCGCTGAACCTATGTCAGAAGTACGAGAGGCAGAAAAGAAGCTGGGTGAAGAAGTTCTTACAAATGTCATTGAGGATACAGATCATATATCCGGTGATATCACAGTCGGTACGGATAAGATCCTTGTGATATCAATGCCTTATAAAGACGGATGGAGAGCATGGGTCGATGGAGAAGAAGTAAAGGTCCATCGTGCAAATGTATTAATGATGGGGCTTGAATTAAAGGAAGGCTCGCATCATATTGAGCTTCGCTATGCTCAGCCTTTTGCTGAAACAGGAATAGCATGTTTTGCAGCCGCTGTCATATTAACGATGGCAGTATCAGGTTTTTATCTTGTAAGGCGTAAAAAGAACGTTGAAACAGCAGAGTAAAGAGGATTAACGGATGAAAGACGTCCTTTTAGCCGCAGAGAAGCGGTTCAGAGAAAAGAAATATTCATTTTGGATGTTGTACAGTGCAGCATTTACAGGTATGTTCCTGCTGTGTTTTTCATGGTTTTTTATTGCCCATAAGACATTCGTATGGAAATTTGATGCAATAGAACAGCACTATATGGGAATGTTGTATTGC
Source organism: Lachnospiraceae bacterium (assembly GCA_900168235.1). GTDB lineage: Bacteria > Bacillota > Clostridia > Lachnospirales > Lachnospiraceae > NK4A144. Next base: position 101,027 of record FUZG01000007.1, read on the forward strand.
AGCCGGTTATTTAAGGCTATAATAAAAAATCTGATGTCAGGGGCAGGATTTGTCATCCCGATGTGGGACATGTCCATAGGATTCGGTTCAGATGTATTTACTGCCATGAATTACTATGGACTTGGTGATCCTTTTACGATCCTTACAGTGGTCGTTCCCGAACATCATATGGATAAGTTCTACATTGTCCTGTTTTTCATAAAGCTGTACACCGCAGGATGGGGCTTTACCATTTTTTCAAGGAGACATAAGGCAGGAAGGCTGGAATCTGTTGCAGGAGCTTTACTCTACTGCTTTTCCATGTGGGCTCTTTTCATCTGCCTTCACCAGTACTGCTTTTTACTGCCCCTTTTATGGTTTCCGTATATCCTGAACGGTGTGGATAATGTTCTTGAACAGAAAAATCCTCTGCCGTTTATCCTTCCGCTTACAGCTGCAGCCATCAGTAATTTTTATTTTCTTTACATGATGGTGGTACTGGCGGTAGGCTACGCGGTATTCCGCTATGTGACAGAGTTCAGACCTATAATTTTTAAGGATGCGGCAAGTACCGTACTGAGGTTTTTGGTATATGGTGCGGCATCCATGATGAGTGCGTCCATCATTCTTTATCCTGCGGTCAGGGTAATGATGACATCATCGAGATATGGTGCAGACAGGATAGTATCTGTATTTTATCCGCTCAAATTTTATCTGGAGCTGCTGCCGTCATTTGCAGGAGACTTTATCCCGTCATCATATACACTGCTTGGTTATACACCTATCGGTTTAATAGCAGTTGTGCTGATGTTTACGCTTAAGGGACAGTACCGCAGATTAAAAATAGTGTTCTGCGCACTTACGCTCTGTCTGGTGATCCCGTTCTTTGGTTTTGCGTTAAATGGATTTGCATATGCAACAAACAGGTGGGGCTGGTGCTACACACTGCTTATAAGTTATATTGTTGCAAGGATGATCCCGCACTTTACTGAGCTTTCACTTAGTCAGAAAAAAGTGATAGCAGTGTCAGCGTGCGTTTTTGTCTTAAATACCGCGCTTACGAAGTTTACCAGGACAAAGGGCGGAGTTTCTCTCTGCGTGCTGTATGCATCGATAGTCCTGATCCTCTTAATGACTTCTGAAATGAAAAAGAGGATGATAAACTATGTTGTTATCGCATGTCTTCTCGCGGGTATTTTCGTGAATGCTTATAACGAGTATTCTGAATACGGAGACAATGCAGGCGTAGCGCCGTTCTTGTATTTCCACGAATCAAATGAGCGTCTCACCGCTTATGGTGCGGACTCTCTTACTGAAGATGATGATTCGGCGTACAGGATAGAGGAGATCGGGACAGATTTTACCAGAAACAGTTCGGATATCCGCGGAAAAATGACCACAAACTACTATCTTAGTATGACGGAAAAGTACGTTCCTGAGTTTATACTGAAAAGCGGTCTTAATGCTGAAAGAACTTACATGTACCAGAATCTTGGAGACCGCAGTATCCTTCAGAAACTGCTTGGTATAAAGTATCTGTATGTGAAGGATGGAAGCGAAGACCGTGTGCCGGCAGATTTCCGCGATACAGGAAAAACAGTTGATGCAAACGGAGAAACAGTGCATCTTTATGAAGCGGATAATGCTCTGGGTCTTGGGTTTATGCTCCCTTCGTATATCACAAGGTCTGAATGGGAAGAAATGTCGCTTTCTGAAAGACAGACGGCGCTGTTAAATGCCGTAGTCATCGAAGATAAGGATTCGGATGCGGTAACTGTACCCCATGCAGATGCTGAGAAAGTATCAGCAGGCGCTGTATCAGTCATGCAGGATATTGAGGGCAGCAGTGCTGTAGAAATAAAAGAAGATAAAATTTTTGTAAAAAAATCCGGGGCATCTATTAAAATAAAAATAAATCCCGCAAAAAACAGTGAACTATATGTTATCTTTAAGGGATTAGATTTTCAAAATAAATCTAAGAGAGAAGAGTACAGGGAAAGCGAATGGAATAATCTTTCTTTCTATGAAAGGGCAGCAGTCCGGGATGAAGATTTTCTCTCAGATGAAGATGATACAGTAAATATCGGCGCTTCTGTGGGCGACGATATGGAACACTACCGTTCCATCAATTTCATGAATCACAGAAATATTTATTACTGCGGTCAGGAGGATTTCCTGCTGAGTCTCGGTGATTTTGAGGACACGGGAGATACAGTGCGGATTCATTTCCAGAAAGCCGGAGTATATGATCTTTCGGATATAGATGTGGTCGCAGAGCCTGTTGACAGTATAGAAAGTGCGGCAGAAAGAGCATCTAAGGAACAGATCACTGATCTTACGATCGGAACTAACACTATAAGCGGTACCATTTCAGCAGAGAATGACGGGCTTTTGTTTTTATCCATCCCGTATAATACCGGATGGAAGGCTTTTGTTGACGGTGCGGAGACAGAGATCCATCAGTCTGATGCCGCATTTATGTCTCTTGATATCAAGGAAGGAACACATGCTGTAGAGCTTCGGTATGAGTCTCCTGATATAAGGACCGGAGCACTTCTGTCGATGGGAGGCATCCTTTTGACAGTGGTTTCCATGATCCTCTTTATGATAAAAAAGAAAAAAGGTTAAAAAGGAGATAACGGGTATGAAGGTAAAGATCGCACAGTATATTGCCGATTTTCTTGCGTCCCATGGTGTGGATACGGTATTCACAGTAACAGGCGGAGGTGCAATGCACCTTAATGATGCATTCGGTCATCATAGTGATCTGCACTGCATCTATAATCACCATGAGCAGGGCTCTGCCATTGCAGCAGAGGGATATACGAGACTCACGGGAAAGATCGCGGCAGTATGCGTAACAAGCGGCCCCGGCGGAACAAATGCCATTACAGGCGCATTCGACTGCTGGGTTGATTCTGTTCCCATGTTCGTGATCTCCGGACAGGTTAAGCGTGAGACTACCATGTGGTCCACGGATGTTCCGCTCCGCCAGCTTGGTGATCAGGAGGGAAATATCACTGAGATGGTGAAGTCCATCACTAAGTTTGCAGTGATGATAACTAATCCGAATGAGATCAGATATCAGCTTGAAAAAGCATGGTATCTTGCAAATCACGGTAGAAAAGGACCGGTTTGGATCGATGTGCCCCTTGATATCCAGGCAGCTATCGTAGATACCGACGAGCTTTCAGGATTTTCTCCGGAAAATACAAAGAAGAAGGAACAGCCTGTATTCAGAAAGACAGATGCAGACAAGATCCTTGAGCATATAGAAGCAGCGAGAAGACCTGTTATCCTTGCAGGTGAAGGTATCCGCTTAGGTGATGCATATCCTGAGTTCCTCGAAGCTACACATGCATTAAGTATCCCGATCCTTACAGCATGGAATGCTCAGGACCTTTTGTGGGATGCGAACCCTTACTATGTAGGAATCCCCGGAACAGTAGGACAGAGAGGTGCGAATTTCATCGTTCAGAATGCGGATCTCCTGCTCGTCCTCGGATGCCGTATGAATATCCGTATCATAAGCTACAACCGCCATCAGTTCGCGAAGGATGCTTACAAGATCCAGGTGGATATCGATGAGAACGAGCTTCATAAGCCTACAGTAAATATCGACATGCCTATCCATGCTGACGTAAAGGAAGTTCTTGCAGAGCTTGCGCATGCTTCAACAGACGAGGTTGGAGATCATCAGGAGTGGCTTAAGTGGTGCAGAAATATTTATAAAAAGTATTCTGCAAATCTGCCTGAGTACAGCAAGGTTCCGAAGCCCATGAACCCGTACCCGTTCCTTAAGGAGCTTTCCGATCACATGAAGGAAAATGATGTGGTGATCTGTGGTAACGGTGCAGCATGTGTTCAGACATTCCAGGCGTTTGAAGTGAGAAAGGGCGTTCGTATCTTTACAAATTCAGGTTCTGCAGCAATGGGATTCGGTTTCCCGGCAGCTCTCGGAGCATCCGTTGCCCGCGGTAAAAAGAGGACTATCTGCATAGATGGTGACGGAAGCTTCATGATGAATATCCAGGAGCTTCAGACAGCGGTATATAACAACCTGAACTTAAAGATATTTATCCTTAATAACAACGGATACCATTCCATCCGTCAGACCCAGAAGAACCTCTTCAAGGGCCGTGAGCTCATCGGTATCAGCGACGGAAATGGTGTGAGCTTCCCTTCATTCAAGAAGATAGCGTCAGCATTTGGTGTAACATATGTAAAAATCGATTCACTGAATGATGCATCTAAAAAGATAGACGAAGTGCTTGAGAGCACAGGTCCTGTTATCTGCGAGGCATTTGTTGATCCGGATCAGAACTTTGAACCGAAGCTTTCATCCAAGGTAAATCCTGACGGAACTATCGTTTCACCGCCTCTTGATGACATGTTCCCGTTCCTTCCGGAAGAAGAGTATAAGAGGATCCGCAAGGAAGCACAGAGCATTTGAGGATTAGAAAATAGAAAGAACCATGAAAGACACAAATAAGAGAAAAAAGATCAGCATCATGATCCCGTGTTACAACGAGATCGAAAATGTAGGCCCCATGAGTGAGGCCGTGACAAAGATCATGACAGAGCAGCTTTCAAAGTATGATTGGGAGCTGCTGTTCATCGATAACTGTTCTGAGGATGGAACCAGAGAAAAGCTTGAGGAGATCTGTGAAGGAAATCCTCATGTGCGCGCTATCCTTAATGTTACAAATTTTGGACAGTTCAACTCTCCTTTTTACGGCATGTGCCAGACAACAGGAGACGCGACTATCTCAATGGCATGTGACTTCCAGGATCCGCCGGAACTCATTCCTGAATTTGTAAAGTGGTGGGAAGAGGGCTACAAGATCGTAAGCGCCATAAAGACCACCAGTAAGGAAAATAAGCTGATCTACTTCCTTCGTACCTGCTATTACAAGATGATCAGAAATATGTCCACAGTAAAGCTCATCGAGAACTTTACCGGAACAGGTCTCTATGATAAGTCCTTTATAAACCTTCTCCGTCAGCTGGACGATCCGATCCCGTTCCTCAGAGGTATCGTGGCTGAGTACAATTTCAAGAGAAAGGAGATACCTTTCGACCAGCCGAAGCGCCGTGCGGGAAAGACCAGCAATAATTTTTACCTGCTTTATGATGCAGCGATGCTTTCCATCACATCATATACAAAGGTTGGTCTCCGTCTTGCTACATTTGCAGGATTTATCGCTTCTGCCGTAAGTTTTCTCGTGGCAGTGGTATACCTTGTGATGAAGCTTACCCACTGGCATGAATTTTCAGCAGGATATGCACCAATGGTCATTGGTGTGTTCCTCTTAGGTTCGCTTCAGTTATTTTTCATAGGCTTTATGGGAGAATACATCCTTAATATCAATACCCGTATCATGAACCGGCCGCTGGTCGTTGAGGAGCGGAGGCTGAACTTCGACAAGGATACATCATCTGAGGCAGAAGAAAAGGAAGGATCAGCTGAGCATGAAGCTTGACGTACTCTACCAGTTCAATGAAAAATATGCTCCTTACGCGGGAGCGAGTATTACATCGTTATTTGAAAATAACCGTCATGCAGACAGGATAAGAGTTTTCATACTTGGTGAGGATCTGTCGCCTGATTCTGAAGCAAAGCTCAGATCTCTCGCAGCAGGATACAGGCGCTGTCTCTGCTTCATTGATACAAAAGAGCTGGTATTCAGAATGAAGCAGATGAACATGCCGAAGTACCGCGGTTCTTATGCTGCAAATATGAGACTCTTCCTGCCGTGGCTCTTAAATGAGGACGTAGAGAGGATTCTGTATCTGGACGCGGATACTATTGTAAGTGCTCCGCTGGATGCGTTAAATGATCTGGATATGGAAGGTCATCCTCTTGCGATGTCACTGGACTCACTGGTCCGTCTTCATAAGAGACGCCTTGGTTTTTCCAGAGACGATTATTATTACAATTCCGGAGTGATCCTTTTTGACATGAAAAAATGGCGCAGTGCCCGCTGCTCTGAAAGGATCGCAAATCACGTGAGAAATGTCCGTGCCTGGTATCCGTCACCGGATCAGGATCTCTTAAATGTTGTGCTCAAGGGCGAGATCATGAGACTTCCTGCGGAGTACAATATCGAACCGGCGTATCTTGCTTTTTCCTTAAGGGATTACTTTAATACATTCGGAGGAAGAGGTTTCTACAGTGTTGACGAACTTCGTGACGCCCTTCAGAAACCGGTCATCTTCCACTTTTTCCGATTTGTCGGAGAGTTTCCTTGGCACAGGGATAATGTGCATCCTGACAATGCGCTTTTTGACAAGTACATTGCCATGTCTCCCTGGAGAGGCTACAGAAAAGTTCCGGCAGAGGCAGGTCCTGTGCTGAAATTTGAAAAGATCCTGTACAGACGTATACCAAGATCTGCGTTCATACGTCTGTTCCGTCTGGCTTACGAGCTTTTTATCAGGAAAGCAAATCAGGATTCGCTTAAGTATAAAACCAACAGAACTATGTAAGGGAGGACAGACAACAGTCTGGTATTCGCCTGAAATATGAAAATATCAGTGATAATCCCGGTCTATAACGTAAAGACAGGGTATCTTGAAAAGTGCATAGAGAGTCTTGAAGATCAGAAAGGCATGGACCGGAGTGAGTATGAAGTCATCGCAGTGGATGACGGATCACGTGCGGAAACTGCGGAAGCGCTGGACAGGCTCGAGAAAGACAATACATGTCTGAAAGTCATCCATCAGGAAAACGGAGGGACATCTGTTGCCAGAAATACAGGACTGGATGCGGCAGCGGGAGAGTACGTACTCTTTGTTGACGGTGATGACTGGATCTCTGATGACTGTCTTTCAACTATCCTGTCTGACATGGAAAGAGATCCGGTGGATATCCTGTTTTTTGGTTATGCAACGAGCTATACAAATAGGGAGATGAACCGGGTACTCCAGGAGCCTCCTACAGGAATATGGAACCGTGAGACGCTGGAGCTCGCAGTGTTGGAAGGAAATCCTGCTCTTGGACCGGTCGAGGTCGGAGCGCCCTGGGGAAAGCTTGTTAAGAGACAGGCGATAGAAGAGGGTCACGTAAGATATACGCCGGGACTCAGAAAGGGTCAGGATACGGTATTTGTTCTGCATCTTTTGGAGCATTGCAGTAAATTCCGTTATCTTCCATATCTCGGATATCACTACCGTATATCAGGAAGCTCTGTAAGTAAGAGATTTAATCCTGAGATCGTCGAGATAATGGAAAAGACTCTCACAGAGTACAGGAAGTTTACTGAAAAGTACGGCAAGGATAAAAGGTTCGTTGATGCAGTGAACAGGAAGTATTACAAGGTCCTTACAGGAGAGTATCAGGAGCTTTACTTCACTCATAGGGAAAATCACGAACCGGAAAAGAAACGTATACAGGGATTTTATAAGCTTATTATGAGATCTCCCTATAAAGAAGCAGTAAGGGATGTCAGCTCCGATGGGTTAAGTGCGTTTAACCGCCTTCAGCTTCATCTCATCAGGAAAAAGAAGATAGGCTTTTTATTCCTTGTTAGAAAAATGGAGAATATTTTAAGAAATACAGTGGTGAGAAAATATGACTGATAATAGACGAGACACAACAATTCTTACACCCATTAAAAAGTATCATTTCTGGCTTATCTGCGGAGTTCTGATCTTTGTCCAGCTTTTGTTTTCACTTCGTTTTATGGGAAGGCAGTATTTTAATCTCGACGAAGTATCACAGATCGGATTTATAGCAAAGAAGCTGAGCGTAGGCGGAATACTTGATTATTACCTTACAAGTGAGGTTACGAATCTCCCTCTGTTCCCGCTTCTCGCGGCACTCTGGTACAGAGTGGTGCCCTATGGTGAAGGCTGGATGAGATTATTAACTGTCATACTCACAACGGGAGCGATCGTTTTTCTGATAAAAATGGCTGTTGCCATAGGAGATGAATACACAGGTTATCTCATGGCAGTGCTGTCCGTAAGCTCTGCAACTATCATGCAGAAGTGCGGTCTTACTTTCAGAGTACATGCTTTCTGGCTGCTCTTTACAGCTCTTGTGCTTTATTTATATATCAAGAGGCAGGAGAATCAGGGAAGTGAATCATGGATGAGTGTCATATGTCTCGGACTGGCAATGGCAGGACTTGCATGGTCACACTATTTTGGATGTATAACCATCGTGTACATGTTTTTGATGGATGTGGTACTCCTTATCGCTAAGAGGATACGTATCCGTACGATACTTTCCTACGTGATAGCAGGAGGAACGCTGCTTCCGTGGTTTATCCTGATGCTCATACGAAGGACTATGAATCTTTCTGAGTTCTGGCCGAAAACACCCACATTTGCGTCAATTCCGCATGCATTAATGTATATCGTGAGCAACGATACACCTGTATATGTGATCCTGATCCTTGGAATGATCACATCTGTGCTCGCATCCGCATGGCGTATCCTTCAGCTGAAACCTGATTTCCGCAAGGGCTTTATCCGTCTTGGATTTGCAATGATGCCATTAGCGTTCATCGTCGGAAACTATGTTTACAGCGCACATATCGCGTCAAACGGAGGAATTTTTGTTACACGTTATTTCCTGTCTGTCGTACCGGCAGCGCTGCTCACAGTGAGCCTCACGATCCAGGATATCATCCGTTTCGTGATCCGTGTCAGCACCAGAGATGACGTATTTGTAGACTCCGATAAGGTAAAGGATGACGGCCTGCAGATAGGCTTCACTCAGTTTATGCTCTATGGCTCAGTGGTACTGATGATACTGTTTTTCATCGGAGCACCGAATTATTACTATGACGTAAAGGATGAAGTCAGTGCGCCATATGACAACACCTATGGAAATGTAAGGGATGAAGTTCTGTCAGTGGATGGAGCAGAGGAAGCGATCCGCAGCGGACGTACTGTTGTGGCGATCAATGCAAACCGCGCAAATGCTGACGGATTTGAAGAGTATTATTTTGAATATGCCGGTACAGGAGAGGAACTCCATGTGGTTTCAAATGATGATGAGGATATGGCAGAACGCATAAAGAATGCGGACCGTATCTATATCTATCAGGTAATGAAGGGAACACCGGATGTATTTACAGATCTGATGGGGGATGATTTTGAGCAGAGCTCATTTGATAAAAATCTCAGACTGTACGAGTTTGAAAGGGTAAAGTAAAATGAGACTTTTGTTTCTCGGAGATCTTGCGTATGATTACAGCGATGTAAAAGAAGATATAAAAAAAATAGGCAGAACCATACGGGAAAATGATCTTAGAGCTGTGATAAATCTCGAGGGACCCATATGTGACGGAACAGAGAGACAGAGGATAAAAAGGGGCTCCCACCTGCATCAGGGCAAGGGAGTCATAGATGTACTGAAGGAACTTTCGGCTATCGGCGTCACGCTCAGCAATAACCACATGATGGATTTCGGCAGCCTTGGATGCAGAAAGACCATAGAGAGACTCGATGATGCAGGTATCCTTTACTGCGGTGCAGGAAGTGATATACATTCAGCTGTCGAACCCATGATCCTGAAGGATGAAATGGGAGAGACTGCGGTATTTAATTTCGGCTGGGCAGGAGAAGAGACTGTTTATGCAGGAAAGTGCAGTTACGGCTGTTCTCCGAGAGAGAATAAGATCGTGCTGGACAATGTAAAGCACTACGCGGTAACCCATCCTCAAAACAGCGTTATCGTAACTCTTCACTGGGGTTTTGAATTTAATGCGTATCCGATGCCGTATGATATAGATCTCGGACACAAGCTTTTAGAAATCCCAAATGTAAGGATAGTGATAGGACATCATCCTCACTGCCCTCAGACAGTTGAAGAGTATAAAGGCAAAAAAATCTATTATTCGCTTGGAAACTTTTATTTTGGCTCCAGACGGAAAAAGTTTTCGATGAAGAAATTTCCCACAGAGCCCGTGGACAGAAGTAATTACGGAATAGCTGTCGTGTTTGACACAGTGACAGGGGAATCTTCTGAAAAAATAGTATTCTATGATGAAAAAAAGGATGAGTCCTATTTTACAGAGTGCGGAAAGATGCCGGAAAAGCAGCCTGACGCAGATCCTTTATCCAAGGACTACCTGAAACTTTACAGAAATACTGCTCTTAAGGGTAATCCGTTCCTTGGAACAGATGAAAAAATGAACAGGAAGATGACAGCGCAGTTTAATTTTGCGAGAAATGTATTACGATTTGTTCCGTTCACAAACGTTTTATTAAAGTTGGTTAAAAGAAAATGAAAAAAGTAAGTTGTGTGATAACAAGCTATAAAAGAGATATTTCTGTGGTCCGTAGGGCTTTGATGAGTGTACTTTCACAAACTTGGGAAAATATCGAAGTTTTTCTTGTTGATGACAACAGAGGCGCCGGTTCAGAGAAATACAGTGAGCCGATAAAGGCACTCGCAGAGGAGTTTGATAACGTTAAGTATCTTAAGACCATCGATCCTGTAGGCGCTCAGGCAGCGAGAAACCTGGGAATAAAAAATGCCGATGGAGATTTCGTAGCATTTCTGGATGATGATGATGAGTGGCTTCCGCAGAAAATTGAGAAGCAGGTGAAGCTCCTTGAAGAAAATCCTGATGCGGGAATGAGCTACTGCATAGGATATACCATTAATGAGGCGAAGGCGAACGTTAAGGACGGAGAGATCTACGGAAAGGCTTTTAAGCCTGAGGTTACATACAGGGATCTCTTAAGGGACGACACAATAGGAACAACCACCCAGGCTGTTATCAGACGTGAAGTTTTTGATAAAGTCGGCGGTTTTGATGAAGCATTTCCTGCAAGACAGGATTATGAAATGTGGATCAGGATCAGTAAGTCTTACAGGGTGATAGGTATAAAAGAGCCTTTATTCAAGTACTACAAGAATATGTCGGGAGTGAAGCACACACAGATATCCCACAGTGCAGAGAAATGCATAAGAGGATATGAGCTGCTCCTTGAAAAATATCATGATGACATAGTAAAGGATGCAGGCGCGAGATTTAACATAGTTTTTCATCTGGCTCATTTTTACAGGCTTGGAGGAGACAAGGCTAAGGGCTATAAGGAATATATCCACTCATTTTTCTGCTCTCCCATTCTCTTTATGAATCAGGCGAGAATAGCGGTAAGAGACAGGATAAAATGCTATAGGGCAAAGTGATCTGAAATTTACGAACTTGAAAAGAATAATCAGGATTGCTATACTTTTTAAGTTATGGCATGAATTATAAGGAAGTCAGGTAAAATAAGATGTCGTTATACGAGGATATAGTAAATCATAAAGAGAAGCTTTCACTGGTAGGACTTGGATATGTCGGAATGCCTATCGCTGTTTCTTTTGCTGACAAGATCGATGTCATCGGTTTTGATATCAATGCTGAAAAGATCGAGAAGTACAAGGCAGGATTCGACCCGACAAACGAAGTCGGAAATGACAGGATCAAAAACTCAAAGGTTGATTTTACATCCGACGAGACAAGGCTTAAGGAAGCAAAGTTTCACATTGTTGCAGTTCCTACACCTGTAAATCCGGATCATACACCGGATCTCACTCCTGTTGAGGGAGCAAGCCGTGTTCTTGGACGCAATCTTACAAAGGGCTCCATCGTCGTATATGAGTCAACAGTATATCCGGGAGTAACAGAGGATATCTGTGTTCCGATCCTTGAGAAAGAGTCCGGTCTTAAGTGCGGAGTTGATTTTAAGGTTGGATATTCACCTGAGCGTATAAATCCCGGTGATAAGGTTCACCGTCTCGAAACTATCATAAAGATCGTTTCCGGTATGGATGAGGACACTCTCGAAGAGATCGCAAATGTTTACAGCCTTGTAGTTGAGGCCGGTGTATATAGAGCAGAATCAATAAAGGTTGCAGAGGCAGCAAAGGTTATTGAGAACAGCCAGAGAGATATCAATATCGCATTCATGAATGAGCTCTCAATGATCTTTAATAAAATGAACATCGATACACAGGCTGTTCTGAAGGCAGCGGGAACAAAGTGGAATTTCCTTCCGTTCCGTCCGGGACTTGTAGGCGGTCACTGTATCGGTGTAGATCCGTACTATCTCACATATAAGGCTGAGCAGCTCGGTTATCACAGCCAGATCATCCTTTCCGGCCGTCGTATCAACGATGATATGGGTAAGTATGTGGCAGAGAGCCTTGTAAAGAATCTTATCCGCGCAGAGGCTCCTATCCGCAATGCAAAGGTTGCGATCCTCGGATTCACATTTAAGGAGAACTGCCCGGATACCAGAAATACAAAGGTCATCGATATCGTGAACGAGCTTCGTGAATATGGTATCGAGCCTGTGATCGCTGATCCGGAAGCTGATGCAGCAGAGGCAGAAGCACTTTACGGTATCAAGTTTACGGATATGAAGGACATCAAGGATTGTGACGCCGTTATCCTTGCAGTTCAGCATGATGTATTTGCGGAGTTCACTCCTGCTGATTTTGACAAGATGTACAAAACAGAGGATGCACACCAGAAGATCCTTTCTGACGTAAAGGGTATCCTTGACCGCAAGACATACGAAAATGCAGGATATATCTACTGGAGACTGTAAGGAAGAGGTAATTCCTAAAGATGGATTTTAATAAAAGAAAGATAATAGCTGAGCTTGGAATGACTCATGACGGAAGTCTCGGACAGGCAAAAGCGATGATAATAGCAGCAGCGGAATGTGGTGTGGACGCAGTAAAGCTTCAGACACACATTTCCGAGGCAGAGACCATTCATAATGCTCCCCAGCCGCCTTATTTCACGGCAGAGCCCAGATATGAGTATTTTAAGCGTACAGCTTTCAATATGGATCAGTGGAAAGAGCTGAAGGAATGTGCGAAGGAAAATAATGTTGAATTTATTTCTTCTCCGTTTTCTATCGAGGCGATAGATTTTCTGCTGGAGCTGGGCATTGACTGCTTCAAGGTACCGAGCGGTGAGATCACAAATATCCCGTACCTTGAGCATCTTGCAGACGCAGGCGTTCCGGTCATCGTTTCCAGCGGAATGAGCAGTCTGGAAGAGCTTGATGAGTGTATGCAGATCTTTTTAAGAAAGAACTGTAACGTGTCTCTTATGCAGTGTACATCCGAGTATCCCTGTGATCCGAAGCACGTAGGATTAAATATAATCGACCTCTTTAAGGAAAAGTATCCGGGGGTTCCTCTTGGATTTTCGGATCATTCATCAGGAGAGTGGGCAGCTATCGCAGCTTTCCAGAAGGGTGCGCATCTTATCGAGAAGCACTTCACACTCAGCAAAAAAATGTACGGTCCTGATGCGAAAATGTCTATGGAGCCTGCTGAGATGACGCAGCTCACTGATTCTATAAAGAATCTTGAGATCGCTCTTGCAAATCCTGTAGATAAGTCAAGTGCTGATGAATTTTCCAACATGAAGGAGATCTTCCAGAAGAGTATCGTATCCATTACGGATATTCCTGCGGGAACTCCCATTACAGAGGATATGCTGGGATATAAAAAGCCGGGAACAGGACTTCCTACAAAGTACTATAAGGAAATCCTTGGTCATACGGCTAAGAGAGACCTGCACTTTGATGACATTATAAATAAAGAGGACATTAACTGGTAAAAGCTGTTGCTGAAACGTGCATAAAGCCGTAAAACAGTGAACCCGTGTCAAATAGAAGGGAATATTATGAGAAAAATCTGTGTATTTATCGGAGGAAGAGCAAACTACAGCTCCATCAAGTCTGCCATGCAGGCTATCCAGAAGCATCCTGATCTTCAGCTTCAGGTAGTTCTTGGCGGCTCAGGTCTTGTAGATAAGTTCGGTAATCTGGAAAAGATCCTGGTAAACGATGGTTTTCCTATCGATGAAAAGGTTTACATGCAGGTAGAGGGTGACAAGCCTAATGCCATGGTTAAGACAGCCGGTCTCGGTATGCTTGGCCTTGCAGACGTTTTCGAGCGTTTAGAGCCTGATTTCGTTATCGTTATCGGTGACCGTTATGAGGTTATGGCTGCAACTATCGCAGCAGCATATATGAATATCCGTGTTGCTCATACAATGGGCGGTGAGGTAACAGGTACTATCGATGAGAGTATCCGTCATGCCATCACAAAGTTCGCTCATGTTCACTTCCCTGCAAATAAAGAGGCAGGCGAGCGTATCGAGAAGCTCGGTGAGCGTAAAGAGGATGTTTATGTAGTAGGATGTCCCCGCGTAGATAACGTAAAGAGGATACTTGACGCTGATTCATCCATGCCTATGGATATCTATGATACACAGGGCGGTGTAGGTCCGAAGTTCGACCTTTCAGAGCCTTTTATCCTTATCTCACAGCACCCTGTTACAACAGAGTATTCTGAAGCTAAGGAGCAGATTACAGAGACTCTTAAGGCTGCAATGAAGACAGGGCTTAATATCATCATGCTCTGGCCTAACGCAGATGCAGGTTCTGAGGGTATCTCAAAGGGTATCAGAAGATATCGTGAAGCATATCCTGATGCAAAGATCCACGTATTTAAGAACCTTCCGATCAGCGTTTACGTACGTCTCATGAAGAACACAGCATGTCTCGTAGGTAACTCATCCAGCGGTATCCGTGAGGGTGCGTTCATCGGAACACCTGTTGTAAACGTAGGAACAAGACAGAACGGCCGTGAGAGAGGACAGAACGTTATCGACTGTCCGGATGAAGAGAATGCAATCTATGAGGCTATCCAGAAGCAGATCGCTCACGGTGCATACGTATCAGAGCCGATCTACGGTGACGGACATGCAGGTGAGAGAATTGCTGATATCCTGAGCAAAGTAGAAGTTCCGATTCAGAAGAGGATAGTATACTAATGAACATACTTGCTATCGTTCCTGCGAGAGGCGGTTCTAAAGGCATCCCGGGGAAAAATATGGTGGATCTGAACGGAAAGCCCCTTATGCAGTATACTTTTGATGCTGCAAAGGGCAGCCGTATGATAAATAAGATCCTGCTTTCAACAGATGATGAGAGCTTTGCACAGTTCGGACGCAGTCAGGGCGTTGACGTAGAGATGCGCCCGGAAGAGCTTGCATCAGACACTGCACCCATGAAGGATGTTATAAATTATCATTTGGATAAGCTTGAGAAAGAAGGATATCATCCTGATATCTTCATACTTCTCCAGCCTACTTCACCTCTCCGCACATCAGAGCATATTGATGAAGCGCTGGGGCTCCTTACAGAGGATGAGACTGCTGATGCTATAGTCAGCGTTGTCGACATCCCTCATCAGTATCTGCCCATGAAGATCATGGAAAAGGATGAAACAGGAGCGCTGAAGTTTTATCAGGAAGATGGCGAAAAGTACACCACAAGACAGGCACTTCCGCATCTCTATGCGCGAAACGGTGCTGCGATCTATGCGGTTTATACAGATATTTACAGAAAGACGGGAAGCCTTTACGGAACCCGCTGCCTGCCCTATGTGATGCAGGAAGAGGAATCAGTAGATATCGACACACGATTTGATCTCTTTCTTGCAGACTGTATCCTGAAGAGCAGAGATAAAATATGATTGCTGTTCGGAGGCAAAGATAAATGTCATATACAGAAGTAAATTTTGAACCCGATGAAGTGTTTCTCGTAACCGGAGCTGCCGGATTCATCGGTTCAAACCTTGTTGAGGCGCTGCTTAAAAAGGGTCAGAAGGTTCGTGCTCTTGATGACCTTTCTACCGGTAAGCAGGAAAATATCGACCTTTTTAAGGATGACCCTAATTTCACTTTTATAAAGGGAGATATCAAAGACCTTGATACATGTATGAAAGCAACAGAAGGCGTTTCATACGTTCTTAATCAGGCGGCTTGGGGATCTGTACCCCGCAGTATTGAAATGCCTCTTTTCTACGAGGAGAATAATATCCGCGGAACACTGAACATGATGGAGGCATCCAGACAGAACGGAGTAAAGAAGTTTGTATATGCTTCAAGCTCATCTGTTTATGGTGATCATCCGGTTCTTCCGAAGAAAGAAGGACAGGAAGGAAATCTTCTTTCTCCTTATGCACTGACTAAGAGAGTTGATGAAGAATACGGAAAGCTTTATTATAAGCTTTATGGGCTGGATACTTACGGACTTCGTTATTTCAACGTATTTGGAAGACGTCAGGATCCTAACGGTGCATATGCAGCCGTTATCCCGAAGTTTATAAAGCAGCTTCTTGACGGCGATGTACCGACTATCAATGGTGACGGAAAGCAGAGCCGTGACTTCACATATATCGAGAACGTTATCGAAGGAAATCTGAAAGCTTGCAAGGCATCACACGAGGCAGGCGGTGAAGCTTTTAATATTGCGGCAGGCGGAAGAGAGTATCTTATCGATATTTATCATCGTCTTGCAGAAGCTCTTGGAAAGGGCGATGTTGAGCCTATCTTTGGACCGCCTCGTGCAGGTGATATCCGTCACAGCAATGCAGATATCAGTAAGGCAAGAGAGCTCCTGGGATATGATCCGGAGTACGATTTTGAGCGCGGTATAAAAGAAGCAATCGACTGGTATAAAAATAATCTGTAAGAAATATAAGGCAGGAACGAATTGAGAAAAGTAATTTCTGAAAACAGGATCAGAATCGCAGGAATCGCGCTTTTTCTCGTCGTTGCTGCCTTTTGCATGTCTTCAGCAGGGCTGATCGGCGAGAAAGACGTTATCCTGATAAACGAAGTCTGCTCGTCAAATCTCTCTGTGATCGCTGATGAAAACGGAAAATATCCCGGTTGGATCGAGCTTTACAATCCGGGAGATCATGATATTTCTCTTGAAGGCTGGAGTATTTCGAACTCGGGGAAGAAGCTTAGAAAGTATGTGTTTCCTGATGTGACCATACCTGCAGACGGATATCTTGTGGTGTATGCGGACAAGACAGAGGTAAAGGAAAAGAATGATCCTGATGCTCCATTCAGCATAAAAGAGTACATCATGACCGGAAGAGGAAGTGTGGTCACGGAAGACGTGACTGAGATCCATCTTCCATTTTCTCTTTCGGGAGACGGAGAGAGGCTTTATTTATCGGGAAAGTCAAAAGAGATCGTTGATTCCGTAAAGGTCAGCTCGCTTGATTACAATACATCCTGGGGACGGATCTATGACGGCGTTGATCAATTTTCTGTACTGGATCCAACGCCGGGTTACAGCAACAATAAGGCTGAGAGCGTAACAGAGAAAAAACTTACGCCTCCAGTATTTTCTGCGAAAAGCGGATTTTATGATGAGCCCTTTGAACTGTCTCTTACAGCCATGGAAGGTAAGGAGATACGCTACACTACGGATGGCAGTGTTCCGACGGAAGACTCAGAGCTTTACAGCGGACCTATTTATATAAAGGACCGTTCGGATGAAGAAAACCTTTATGCCGGACGGACAGATACATCTGTTGATTTCCTGCCCTATGGAGAAGCCCAGTGGGATCTTCCTGATTCTCCGGTAGATAAGTGTACTGTTATCCGCGCGGCAGTATTTGATGACAGCGGAAACAGCAGTAAGACAGTTACGGTATCGTATTTTGTCGGCTTCGATGAAAAGCACGATTATGACGGATGCGGGATAATATCACTTGTTACAGATCCGGATAACCTTTTTGACCATGAAAAGGGCATATATGTAGTAGGAAAGACGGGAGAAGATTACTTTAAAGAGCAGGTGTCATTAAGCTCCGATGCAGTAAAATATCTGGAAGAAAATCCTGATACTCCGCTTGACGGTTCTGTAAGTATCTGCGGTATCACTCTTAATGACTGGACACCGTCAAACTACACTAACCGCGGACCTGAATGGGAAAGAGAAACAGAGGTCGCTGTTTTCAGTGCCGATACGCGAAAGCTCTTGATGGAGCAGACTGCGGGACTTCGCATAAAGGGAAACAGGACCAGAAACTATGCGCAGAAGAGCTTTAACCTTTTTGCCAGAAAGATATACGGCAGAGACACATTTGCAGTACCTTTCCTTGATGGCGACAAGGGAGAAAGCAGTATAACGCTTTATACAGGTGCAAATGATGAGCGTACAAAGACAAAGGACCGTATCGTATCAGAGCTTACGAACGAGCTGGATTTTGGAACAATAAAGTATGGTCCGCTTTATCATGTATTCCTCGACGGAGAATACTGGGGCGTCTATGAAGCCGCAGAACGTCAGAATGCTGAGTACATCGAGAAGCATTATGGTGTAAAGAAAGATGACGTCGTGATGGTAAAGAACGGAATGATGTCAGAAGGCCTTGCAGAGGACGAAGAGCTCTATAATGACCTGAAGCACTATCTTTATACTTATGGCGATAAATTTGCGGATGACGAGGTCTACAGACGCTTTACAGAGATGGTTGATATTGACAGCATGATCGACTACTATGCCGCGAGGATCTACATAGAGTCAGGTGCTGACTGGCCTGCATCCAACATCGCATTCTGGAGATCAAGGGAAGTTACGGGTTCACCATATGAAGACGGTAAATGGCGTTTTCTTATGTTTGACAACAACCTCAACATGCTGGGTTCATCCGTCAGCAAAAATATGATCGAATTTGCATCGTCGGGAGGAGATATGTTTGCGTCATGCATGCAGAATGAAAGCTTCCGAAATGCTTTTGCGGAACGGATGACATCGATCATGGGAACAGTGTATGATCCGTCGGAGACAGAGCGTGTCATTGAAGAAGTATCGGAAATGACTGCAAAAGCCGCAGTGAGCAGTGAGAAACGCTGGTATGGTAAAAATGCGGATGAAACATATTTCGAGAGAAGAATGAAAGAGATTTCAGACTTTTTTATCGAGAGACCGAAGTGGATCAGCGAGTTTCTGGAAAAAATGTAACAGGTCATCAGGATGAAGACAGAAAAGAAGTAAAAGGATTAAAAAATGAAAGTTGTTACGTTAAACGAAGAGCATAAAAAGATAAAGAACAGGATAATGTTTGTTGTGATACCGATACTGATCTTTTACTTATCACAGCTTCTGGTACGCAGGCATTCCCTGGAAATGTCATGGAAAATGCAGCTCGTAAACATTGTTTTGTTTGAGTTTATAGCATTTGCCCTGTTCTTTCTTCTTGGAACGGCGAGAAGGGCTCTTTACACGGAATCTGTCATTTTTTGGTTCTGCGCAGTCTTAAATTCATACATTTATAGTTTTAGAAATTCGTATATCATGCCGTGGGATGTGGCTTCTGCGGGAACGGCAATGAATGTTGCGGGTAATTATGATTACACTCCCACAACCAGAATGGTCGTATTCACATTATTATTTTGTTTGCTTTGGGCAGGGATTTACTTCTGCGACCTTAAGGCAGGTAAAAAGATCGGATTCAGAACAGCCGGTTTTGTTATAAGCGTCATACTGTTTTTGGGCCTTGGATTGTCCCTTCAGAAAAATTCAGTTGTTAAGCTTTTAGGTATATATACTATCCAGTTTGATTCCAGGGGCATGATCAAAGAGAACGGCATGCTCGCCAACTTTTTTTACGAATTTAAGTATTTAAAGATGGAAAAACCGGAAGGCTATTCAAAGAAAGAGATACAGGACAAACTCGCAGAAGCAGAGAAAGAGCAGGATACTGTATCAGGAACAGAGTATCCTGATATCGTTGTCATTATGGATGAAGCGTTTTCAGATCCTGCGGTTGACGGCAAATTTACCACAAATGAAGACTATATGCCTTTCGTACATTCACTTCAGAATGGTGCGGAAAATACTATAACAGGTTATATGAATGTATCTGTTATAGGCGGAAATACACCGAATACGGAATTTGAGTTCCTTACAGGAAATACCATGGGATTCCTTCCGAAGGGAAGCATACCC
The DNA here is from genome assembly GCA_900168235.1 of Lachnospiraceae bacterium. Classification (GTDB taxonomy): domain Bacteria; phylum Bacillota; class Clostridia; order Lachnospirales; family Lachnospiraceae; genus NK4A144. Next base: position 120,803 of record FUZG01000007.1, read on the forward strand.
TTCCAGCAGTTCGTCCAGAGAAAAATGGAATCAATGCCATGGGAGCTGAAGGAACTTGGATACCAGACTATTGCCATGCATCCTTATAAATCAAACGGATGGAACAGACCGGCAGCATATCCGAGACTCGGTTTTGACACTATTTATTTTCAGGAGCATTTTGAGGATCTGGAAGTTGAAAATATCAGAAAGTATATTTCGGATGAGAGCTTTTTTGATGAAATAATAGCGCAGGTTGATAAACTTGGTAAAAACGGTCCGGTATTTTCATTTAACGTTACTATGCAGAATCATTCCGGATATGATACGAAATATGATAATTTCCCGTTAGACATAACTGTTGACGGAACAGAGGGCTCAGAAGAAATATCAGCTGTCCGCGTAAACACATATCTGTCTCTCATGAAAAAGACAGATGAAGCTTTTGAAAAGCTCATCAATCATTACAAAGAATCCGACAGACCGGTAATAGTCGTTTTCTTTGGAGATCATCAGCCGGAATCACAGGTGCTCGATGAAATATGGCAGCAGAACGGCATCTACTGGGAGAATATCAGCGGTCAGGACAGATACAATTCATATAAAGTACCATTTGTTATCTGGGCTAATTTTGATATCAGCGAGGACTCGGGAATCGATACCAGTGCAAACTATCTTGGAAACAAGGTGCTTAAAGAAGCGGGAATACCGCTGCCCGGCTATCGGAAAGAGATTGAGGGATTTGAAAAAAATTATCCTGTGATCTCTGCGATACAGGCAACGGACAGTGAAGGAAACACCTTTGAGATCGATGATAAGCTGGATGAAAAAAGTGTGCTCGAGTACCGTAAAATGCAGTATTTTATTATGTTTGACGACCGTAGGAATTGACATATATTAAGTAAAGTGTTACTATTTTTTTCGTAGTCTTAACAAAATTGTAATATATTAGTAGGTGTTAGGTTATTGTAGGGAGAGAGACCGGCGTTTACGGAATGGAGAGCCGTGCCGGACAATTCAGAGAAGTTAGACGTAAAGAGGATTCGATCAAATGAAAAAAGTAGCAGTCAAGTTTGCAGCGGCATGCCTGGTGGGCGTCATGCTTGCAACAAGTTCGCCTTATTCTGCAGCGGCGAGTACGCTCAATTCTGAGCTTCCTGCAGCAGGGGCAGCGAGAGCACTGAGTGAGGGAAAATCAGTTACAGCTCTCAGAGCAGAGAAAATTCTTGCAACCGGAAAGGTTGATGCATCCGATGTTTCAGCTGTTACACTTGCAGCTGAGGAATCGGCGGAAAAAGAAAGTTCCGAATCAAAAACGGAAAAGAGCAGTAAGTCAGAGGAATCATCAGAAACACCGTCTGCAGGAGCAGGAAATTATGAAACTGAGACAGACGGAGACCTGACGACCAGCAGTACACAGGCAACAGCAGGTGATCCTGAGGAATCTGCTGATTCTGACAACAGCAAAAAAGAAGAAAAGTCAAAGTCAAAATCTAAGTCTTCTGTAAAGGCTGATGAGGCTGAAAGCATTTCAGCAGGTGCCGGAACAGAAGTAAAGACTGATGACGATGATGACGGAGACATGAATCTCGTTGATGCGGTTACAAAGGCTGAGAACGAAAAGGAAGAAGAGTACGAAGACCTCGTAGTTGCTCAGGTTGATAACTTTGTAAATGTCCGTACAGAAGCATCTGAGGATTCCGAAGTTGCAGGTAAGCTTTATGCTAATTCTGTAGGTGAGAACCTCGGTACAAAGGGTGACTGGATCAAGATCCGTTCCGGTAATACCGAAGGTTATGTTAAGAGTGAGTTTGTTGTTACAGGTGATAAGGCAAAGGAACTTGCTAAGAAGGTAGGTACCAGAACAGCACGTGTTACAACAACAACACTTTATGTAAGACAGGATCATTCAACAGAGGCTGAAGTTCTTGGTATGGTTCCCATGGACGATCAGCTTACAGTTCTCGAGGAGACAGATGACGGTTGGGCAAAGGTTTCCATCGAGGAAGGTGAAGGATACGTAAATACACAGTTCGTTCATCTCTTTACAGAGTATGTATATGCTGAGTCCAAGGCAGAAGAGGAAGCTCGTCTGGCTCGTGAGGAAGCAGAGAGAGAGGCCGCAAGAGAAGCTGCAAGAAAGGCAGCAGAGAAGGCTGCAAAGAACAGCTCCAAGGGTGGAAAGTCATCTTCAAAGGGTGGCGCATCAGGAAAGAGCAGTTCCGGTTCTTCAGGCGGTGTATCATATTCCGCAAGCGGAAGCGGTTCAGGTTCATCAGTTGCAAATTATGCACTCAAGTTTGTCGGAAATCCGTATGTTTACGGCGGAACATCCCTTACAAACGGTGCTGACTGCTCAGGTTTCGTTATGAGCGTTTACAGAAACTTTGGTATTTCACTGCCGCATAGCTCCGGTGCAGACAGAAGCGTTGGTTCTGCAGTATCCGGCGGTCTTGCAAATGCTCAGGCTGGTGATATCGTATGCTACTCAGGTCACGTTGCGATCTATATCGGTAATGGTCAGATCGTACATGCTTCTACAGCAAAGACCGGTATCAAGGTTTCAAATGCAAACTACAGAACTCCGGTAGCAGTAAGACGAGTATTCTAAAATTTATAATGATAGCAGAAAAGCTGTCCTTCGTATGAAGGGCAGCTTTTTTATGTGGAATACCGGCCTGGGTTTTCTCAAGGCTGGTGTGGCTTACTGTATGCGGAATGGTGGATAAGTGACTTTCAATATGCATGCAGTATACAATAACGACTGAATGATATGCATCTGCGACAAAAATGACAGACAGGGATTTTGGTGAACAATGAATACATGTACCAAACAAGAATAAAAGTGCACAAAATAGTACAATCTTCATACATCGTTTGCATTAAAAGAATAGTTATCAACAAAATTTATCCACAAACACACATTAAAAACCATGCATAAATGCACTTATACACCAAGTTATACACTTTATCCACAAAAGTACATCCAAAGAAACAATATTTGTTTGTATCGATATTAGTACTTTTGTTTTGTTTAAATATTATAAATAACGAGTGCGTCACAAGAAATGTTTGTAAAAGTATTGACTGAGGAATTGTATAAACAATAAACGATTTCGGATGTGCAAAAATATGTCCCTAAATGTTGGGATTGACAGGGGAATAAGTGAAATGGCATCATATTGTAGAATCTCGGGTTTAGAGATGGAAGGAGTCTGAAATCATGGCGATTGACAGAAAGAGCTGGTTCAGAAAACAGCTGGCAGTTTGGCACGAAAGTATCGTACCGCCTTTTTTATATCCTATTGCATTAAAGAACTGGTTTAGAAAGTGCACAGGAAGAGAGCTTGATCTCAAAAATCCAAAGACCTATTGTGACAAGATCAACTGGATCAAACTCTATGGAGTAACTCCTGAGATGACACGGCTTTCTGACAAGCTTCTCGTGAGGGACTTTGTTGCAGAAAAGATCGGTGAGCAGTATCTTGTGCCTGTATTGGGATCCTGGGACAGATTTGACGATATAGACTTTGATTCTCTTCCGAAAAAATTTGCGCTCAAGACGAATCATGGTTCTGCGACAAATATAATCGTTGAGGATAAAGAAGCACTTGATATGAAAGAAGCCAGAGAAAAAATGAATTTCTGGATGAGCTTAAACTTTGCGTTTGAGTTTGGATATCAGCTTCAGTACAGAGATATAAAGAGAAAGATCATTGCGGAAGAGTTTATAGAGAACAGCGGTAATGACCTTTTTGATTACAAGTTCCACTGCTTTAACGGTAAACCTCTCTATATAGAATACATAGGCGGAAGAAAGAGCTCTGCCCGTGAGATATATCTTGATACAGAGTGGAATCCGGTGGATTTTTATGACGCAGTATTTCCGAGATACGAGAAAGTGCCTGAAAAGCCTGTGTGCCTTGAAAAACTTGTAGAGCTGGCATCCACATTGAGCGAAGGCTGGAATTACGTCAGAGTGGATTTTTACGTACTCGATAACGGTGATATCAAATTCGGAGAAATGACATTTACACCGGGATCAGGCCAGTATACATGGAATCCGCCTGAAGCAGATTTGTTCATGGGAGAAAAGATAGAACTTCCAATATAAAATATTGCATGCTGATATGCAGACTGCTACAATAACAGCGAAGAAATCTGTTATATAAGTAAGGGGAAAATTTTGAACCTTACATCAATATATATGTGTAATTGAAAGCGAGGATTTAAATGGACGAATTACTTGATCTTCTGTCCGAGATCAGACCGGATGTTGATTTTCAGAATGAAGAGGCACTTATCGATGACGAGATACTTGAGTCTGATGATATCGCGTCTATCGTGAGCGAGATTAACGACCAGTTCAATATCGATATCGATGTTAATGATGTTCTCCCTGAGAACTTCAATACAGTTGAAGCTATGTGGGATTATATTCAGAAGCTTCAGAATGAATAAAAATAAGTTATTCTTAATAAAGAATTAAGGTGGATAGAACGGCTGATTCCTTGAAGGGGTCAGCCGTTTTCGCTATAATATAGAACGTTGAATGTTGTTGAAGGAACATTCAGCTAAACCATATTTTTGTACAGAAACAAAAATCAGCGCACAAAGGATCACAATTTTTTGAACGGTGATAATGTTTCGGAATGGGAGAGTAAACATGAGAAGAAGAACAGGAAAGATGATTTCCATGCTTCTTGCTGCTGCCATGGTATTTACCATGAACACTTCAGTTTTTGCTGAAGAGATCAGCGGTGTGGAAGAAGAGATTGAGGCAGTAGAACAGACTGCGGACTTTGAAGAAGCTGCAGAAGCAGAGATCTGTTCCACAAATACTCCGGTCAGAGAGCTTTTAAGCGGTAATGTTATTCTTACTGTAAGTGATGATCAGCTTGAGGATATCTGGGCTCTTTCAGACAATACAGTTGAAGAGACAACTATTTCTGATGCTGTATATGCATTAACAGAAGTTGAGAGCAACGGAAAGAAATACAAACTTGTCTCAGAAAACAACGGTAAGTGGAGACTGACAGATGGTAAGAACACATCTGAGACTATTTCCTCCGGTAACCTAAAGATGACTTACGGCATCAAGGATTTTGGAAAGACAACCAGCACACCGGTTGAAGTAAAGAACGGAAAGCTTCTCGGAATCACAGGTAACCAGACTATCGTATTTACACTGACTCTCGACAAGATCAATGATGAGAAGAGTATCAAAGTAACTCCTGCAACCGGTGAGATTTTTGTACATGATCCTAATGCAGGAAAGGTTGTTACAGAGAGAGTTTCCATGGGTAAGATCAATGGCGAAGAGGTCTTCATGGAAGTAAATTATGACGGTGCATGTGAGTATCGCGGTTCAAAGGTTACAACATCCACACATCGTTATGATGAAAAGGAAGTAGATGGAGATATTGACGGAGCTGTTGGAATTTCTGTTAAGTTCACAAAGCTCAGTGCTAACGGTATCTACTATCCGTTGAAGGGCGACGACTACGGTAACTACTACTGGAAGGATCAGACAGGTATCGTTATAAAGAAGGCTGTTATCAAGAATGGTAAGGCTGTTGCATCTGCAAGTGCTGACAAGGCTCCTTATTTCACTCTTAAGGCAAGCTTTAAGAATGTAAATGACGGTATCATCGGAAGAGACGGCAGAAACGAGCTTAAGAAGAAGCTTAAGAGCCAGAAGTTCTACTTCACTATTGAGCCGAAGAAGATCGCTACTTCACTTCTTTCCACAAACAAGAAAGAAGCAGATGTTTTCTATGTAGGCAAACTTAATCCTTCATCTGATGGAAAGAAGATCAAGGCAGTCATCAACTGGCAGTCATGGAAGAAAAAGAGCGGTTCTTTCAATGACCGTACCATGAAGAAGGGCAAGGCTCTTAAGGTTGCAACATATGAGAAGGACAGCGACTCCTTCAAAAAGAATAAGCAGGGACAGATTGCTGGTGATCTGCTCTGGTCAGTAAACTCCGACGGTACTGTAAATCTTACAGGTAATGCTTCATACCGCGGCGTTGCAAAGAACATCAAGCCTATAAAGTAAATTAAAATCAGACATTCATGGGGACAGGCGGAAACGCCTGTCCTTTTTTTTCGGAGCACTTAGCGAGGTATTTTCGAGCTTAGTGCGTGTTATGCAAGTTCGCTTGGCGAGGTATTGTCGAGTCTAGCGTAACTTGTTGCGAGTGCATGGAACAGTTGTATATTCGGCATGTTTTGGTTATAATCAGACGGTGTGCTGTTTGGTAGCATTGGAGGATATATATGAATATAATATCTCTGGGATTTATACTGTTCCTTATAGCGGCAGCAGTGATCTATTACATTACTCCCGGAAAAGTACAGTGGGTGACAATGCTTATTCTCAGCATTGTTTTTTATTGTCTTGCGGCAACTCCCTATACGATACTGTTTCTGCTCTTTTCTGCGGTCACAGCCTATGTTACGGGGCTTGTGCTTGCTGATCCTAAAAACGGTGATCCGCTGAATGGATTTAATAAAAAAGCTGCATCTGCGGCAGCGATAGCGATCATCCTGAATGTAGGAATATGGTTCCTCATGAAAGGAAGTGCTTACTGGATTCAGCTTTCTGCGTGGCTCCATGCGAGAGCATCTGTGATCCCTGCGATGAAAGCGGTTCCTATCGCAGCAGCTTTTGGAATGGGTTACTACACCTGCCAGACCATAGGATATATCGTTGACTGTAGCTGGGGTACTACGAAACCGGAAAAGAACTTCTTTAAGCTGTTCCTGTTTTTGTCATTCTTTCCGCAGCTTACAACAGGTCCGATAAGCCGTCATGAAGCTCTCGCACCTCAGTTTTATAAAGGCGTTGCTTTTTCTATCGATAACATAGAACGCGGAGCACAGAGAATACTGTGGGGCTTCTTCAAGAAGCTTGTGATCGCTGAACGTGTATCGGTGATAGTAAATGCGGTTTATGGGAATCCTGCATCATTTACAGGACTCTGGACATGGATCGGAGCACTTCTGTATCCCATTCAGATTTACGCAGATTTCTCCGGAAGCGTGGACGTTGTGATCGGTGCGGCAGAGATTTTTGGAATCACGCTTCCCGAGAACTTTAATAATCCGTTCTTTTCACAGTCTTCACAGGAATTTTGGCAGAGATGGCATATCTCTCTTGGAAGCTGGGCTAAGGATTACATCATGTATCCCGTGCTTAAGTCGAAGCGTGTGGTCGCACTCACAAAGTCTGTAAAAAAGAAATTTGGAAAACGTGCGTCAAAGCTCACATCACTCGGCATAGGAATGTTCTGCACTTGGTTTGTTATGGGTGTGTGGCACGGTAACTATAAGTTTATCGTGGGATGCAGCATTTGGTATTGGTTCGTAATGCTGATGTATGAGGTGCTGTCACCGTTTCTCAGCAAAGTTAATGCGGTGCTTCACATAAAGGAAGACAGTTTTAGCTGGGTACTCTTCAGAAGAGTGAGAACATACGTGATCTACGCATTTTCGATGGTATTTTTCAGAGCTGACGGTATCTCTGAAGCGATTGTCATGATAAAGCGTATGTTCAATGCTTTTTCTCCTTCAGTGATAAATCTTTGGATATTTACGGATGGAAGTCTTTATAAAGCGGGGCTCACAAAATTTGATTTCACCATCATACTCGTGAGTGTCATAGTTCTGATGATCGCTGCTGTGCTTCGTGAAAATTACGGTTATGCAAGAAACTGGATCGCAGAGCAGGGACTTGTTTTCAGATGGTTTATCTGGATCGCTTTATTTGCATGCGTGATCGTTTACGGTGAATACGGACCGGGTTATCATTCGGCAGACTTTATCTATGCGGGGTTCTAAATGAGCAGAAAAAAAGCAATATCAACTATCGTTTTTCTGATACTTGTGGCACTGGTCACCCTGTTTTTATCAAACCTACTCAGGGATAAGACCAGCCGGAGCGGAAAAAACGAATATTTTAATGCGAAAACAGATTTTGATGCACTTTACTTCGGCGCGAGCCGTATGCATGAAGCTATAGATCCGATCTATATTTGGCAGAATTATGGAGTGTCTTCGTATAATCTCGCTTCCGCAGGTGAATCTATCCAGATCACATACTTCGTTGTGAAAGAGGCTCTGGAACATAGTCATCCTAAAGTTGTTTTTGTAGATTCAGCGATCATTTCAGATGAAAAGGATGAGATAAACTGCGGATATGGATTTGTGCATCAGTCAATAGACGCGCTTCCGTTAAATCAAAATAAGCTTGATGCGATAAAGTACGCGGGAAAGTTTTTTGACGGCGGTATGATGGCATTCCTGTCTCCTTTATATGCATATCATAATCGGTACGAAGGTCTTACAAAGGACGACTTCAAGATAGATTATAATTACGATAAGGGCGCGTATATGGTAAGTACTTTCCGTGAAGTCCGGGAACCGGCGGAATTTACTGATGAGGCAGATACATTAAAAGGCGGTGACGGAACAGTTTATCTCACAAAGATACTGGATCTCTGCAAAGAGAGAGGAGTACAGTGCGTACTGGTGGATGTCCCTGTTCCGGGAAACATGTTCTCTCTTAGCCGTCAGCGTCATATGAATGCCTTAAAAGTGCTTACAGAAGGGCATGGCGGAGTATACATGGGCTTCAATGAAAAGGATGCTGACATTGATATAGACTACAGATATAACTTTGGCGATTCGGTTCATCTGAATTATATAGGCGGAAACAAGGCAGCGGATAAGCTGGCTAAGTATATGACTGATGACCTCGGAATCGAGGATCACAGAGATGATCCGTCCTACGCTGAACCCTGGAAAGCTGATATTGAAAAGTACAGGGCACAATGTATTGAAAGAGCTGTTGAGCAGACAGATGCGGCGGCATATATCAACTGGCTTCGTTCTGATGACTATACTTTCAGGATGTATGTAAAAGATAAAGATCTGCTGTCAACACAGTATGCTATGGATTACTGCATAGATAAATATGATGTGGAAGTGATCGAGGATATTGATGAAGAGCAGGTTGGAAATTATGATATGAAGATCGAAGTCAGGAGAAAAGCTGACGGAGAATTTGCTGCAAAGCAGTTTTTTAAGTACGACTACAATGGAAAGATCTATATGAAAGCCGAGTAAGATAAAGGGCAGGGTCCGATGAGACCCTGCCCTTTTAAGCAGTCATTGCTGTTATGCCATTGCGATGATGGTGTCTGCCAGTTCGCCTATGTTTTTCAGAGCAACAGCTTTTCCCATAGGAATCTTTACTCCGAACTCTGTCTCAACTGCAAGGATCAGATTGATGTGCTCGAAAGAGTCCCAATCCGGAATGTCAGCTGATGTAGTAGTTTCAGAGATCTCGATGCTCTCATCATCAAAAACGTCGCGGAATACTTCCGTAAGGCGGCTAAATACTTCTTCTTTTGTCATGATAAACTCCATTTCGTGAATAGTGTCGATAATAGGTATATTTTAAGCGTGAACGAGGTGCATTGCAAGATTTACGGCAATGCGCTTTTTCTGAGCCTTTTCGTAGGATGCACCGTTTGACGTCACATAGAAATAGTCTTTAATGGTGAAGTGTTCTTCTTCGACCATCTTAAATACCTCTTCATTACTCTTAAATAAATAGATGTGATCGATCTCGGGAGCATTGATAGGAACGGAAACATATATGTCAGCGCCTTCATTTGTGATCTCATGGATACGGCGGAGAAGAGATCTTGGATCTTCTACATGCTCAAGAACTTCACTGATGCTGACGCCGTCAAACAGGCTGTCAAACTCGTACTTATTTATATCGGCGCAGATAAGCTCGTATTGTTTTGCATCGGAAGTTTTGTTCATTTCTATAAAACTTTCTGCGAGCTTTATGGAACTTGGAGAAAGGTCGACACCGGTATAGTGGTCAAAATTTCCGAGGTTGATCGCTTCGAGGAAATACCGTCCGTGTCCCGGACCGATCTCCAGATAGTTTTTGCCGTGGAATTTTGCGATGGTCTGCTTAAACCAGCGGTTGATCGCCAAGTGGTTTTTCCAGAGATAACCTGAGATCAGGAGACCGAGCATATATTTATTCATATACTCGGTGTTCTGATAAACTTTTTCGTTTACTTCGGCAAGAGTCGAGTAACGGTAATGTCCGTTCTGAAGGAAAAATGCTGTCTCCTCCATGGTGTCCCCGACCAGCAGGAGATATGCGTCAGCGAGCTCTTCGATGGAGTGATCGCGGGTGAGGAGATTCAGGATGCTTTCAAGATCCTGAATTTCTTCGTCGTTAATGTCGTTTTCCAGAAGTCCCTTTATATAAACCTTCTGGAGTGGGTTCTTTTCAGAGATTTCGGCGGTAAGCCTGTCGATAACCGTATGCATTTATAGCTCCCTATAAATATATTTATCGATATCTTTTCCCCTCATTGTTTGATATCAATTTTTAACTAATTCTATCATACCGAGATCCTTGTGCATGAGAAAAGCAACTGCTGCGGTATCTGAGATCGCAGGTGCTTTTGCCGGCGGCTCCACAAGAGCGTAGTGCATCTCTGTGAGCCGTTCGATCTCCTGCTCCATGGAATCGGTCTCATAGCAGATGTGGTACATCATGTTTTTATGATGCTTAAGCATGGGAAAAAGAGGAGAATCATCGCCCCAGGGGCTTATAAGTTCGACTCTGTATCCGTCCTTCACAAGGAAACAAAAGTCGCATTTTCTGCTCTCATCAGAAAACTCGGGAATCTCCACTTCATAGCCGAGTGCTGTAAACTGCGGGAGTGACCTCTCGATCTTTTTGATCATATAGCCGATGTGATGTATTTTCAAAGACAAATCAATTTTCCTCCCCATTTACGCAGATAACAGTGTTCTGCTTTGTGTAGGGCTTTGAAAGATCAAATTCCCAAACGGTATTACCGTCAGGATCTTCGCTTATCTTTTCAAAACCTCGTTCGGCATAAAACTCCCGGACCATGTTGTTTTTGGCAGTAGGGTAGTAGTAGCCGACGATCTTTTTGAGTCCTCTTGAACTGCACTCCTTATAAAGTGCGTCCATCATGGAGTTTTCCATCTGCCTCTTAAGAACACGGCAGCTCATGATCCAGAGGTCGATATGGCACTCGTCATCCTTTACATTACCGATGACCACGCTTACAACGCCGTTATCGCCGAACTTATCCTTGAGCTTTCCGTATAAAGTGATATATGAATCGTCTCCGGCAGCGGCTTCGATCTCACTCTGGGTATAGCGCTTTGTGGTCAGGTTGAACTGGTTGCTCTTATTTGTGAGCTGCGCGATACGTGCCATATAAGCCGGAATAAATGACTGTATCTCTCCGTCCATTTCGAGAGACTTCAGATAATCGTCGTAGTTCTGGAATGATGCCTGTGCTGCACTTCTTTCTGCATTAGCTTTATACATTTCGTTTCTTTTAAGGTCATCTGCAGAGAGATTAGTAACTTCAAAGAATCCTGAACGGTCAAGGATCTCGATATAGTGCTCTGGTCTGTCACCGATCTCAGGTACGGATGCGCCTGCAACTTCCTGGCGTATGATCTCGCGCTCGGCAGGATTATCATCTGCAAAAACAAAGCTTTCCGGCAGGAGATTGAGCTCTGACGCAGCATTTACGAGATTACGGCTCTTGGGCTCCCAGTTTATCTTCATATTTACAAAGTCGTCAGGATGAAGAATGGAATCGGGACGCTCCAGTCCTTTTATGGCTGTATCGTGATCATTCTTTGAATTGACAGCAAGGAGTACACCGAGACTCTTAAGAGACTTGGCATAGCTCTGAAATTCGCTGTATACCTGGCTCATGGCAGTTTCCTGTCCGATTTCGATGTTGTCAGCGCCGTCGTCGCCTATGACACCGCCCCAGAGGGTATTGTCCATGTCAAGCATGAGCACTTTTTTGTTCCTGCCCATAAATGACTTGATGATATTTGCCACATTAAATGAGAAATAAGGTATCGCAGGAACAGATACTCCGTATTTATACATATGCCAGTAGGAAGTGTCGGACCAGTTTGAGAGACCGATTACAGACGCTTCATAATTAATGTCATGAATGTAAAAATTCTCGTGGGACGCAGCATACTCAGCAAAAAGCTGGTTCAATCGGTTTATGAAGTTTGTGCGTCCGTGGATATCCCATGAATCACGGTTACCGAGGAGCCTGTAAAAAGGCGGCTCGAAATTATTCTGGATGATGGGGCAGCGGTACTTTTCAGCTACCTGGTCCCACATGGCTCGGAAACGCTCAAAGGTTCCGTTGAGCTTATTTTCTACAGCTTCCTTGCTGTCCTCGATCACAGGATACTCTGAAATATTTCTGTTGCAGGTGCAGAAAAAGATGAGCTCCGGAGCAAAGCTTTCAAGCTCAGGATTCGGAAACATTGCATCTTCGTAGTACATATTGTACTCAGACTCATAAAATTCCGGCTTGATCTTATTATTAAGGAGAAAAAGCTCGAGGATATTTTTGATATCGTTTGTGGTCTCGCCTCCGAGGATCGCGATCTTTAATGGAGTGAAACGCACGCTCTCGTCAGAAAGAAGCTGACGGCGGATAGACTTTTTCTTCTTTATAATGTAATTCCCGTCAAAGGGGTATTCGAGTTCCTTCATAAAAAATCCTTTCAGGAAATATAGTTTTAGTGCCCTATAACAATACACCATATTTACTGTCTGGACAAATGATGGATACGGTTATATTGGATCACGGCAGTAAACATACAATTAACACGATATTTGTTGCATGAGAAAAAACAGCATGTTATAATATTTGCACAAAGATGACCGTGTTAATTATGAACTTATTGTGAATAATCCTTAATTTTGCATTAATTTTTGTGCAGTATACATTGGTTCGGCGGTCAAATATAAAAGTAAAGGATGTGGTCTGTATGCGTTTTGCAATAGCTGGAAAGAATATTGATGTTACTCCCGGGCTGAGAACAGCTGTAGAGGAGAAGATCGGTAAGCTTGAGAAGTACTTTGCACCGGATACTGAAGTTGACGTCACACTGAGCGTTGAAAAGAAGGATCGTCAGAAGATCGAGGTTACGATCCCTGTGAAAGGAAGCATTATCCGCTCAGAACAGGTTACTAATGATATGTATGTTTCCATCGATCTCGTTGAAGAAACCATCGAGAAGCAGATGAAGAAGTACAAGAACAAGATTGTAGATCGCAAGCAGAATAGCGGCTCTTTTGCGAAAGAGTATGTTGATCGCGACTATGAAGATGATGATGAGATCAAGATCGTAAGATCAAAGAAATTCGGTTTCAAGCCGATGTATCCCGAGGATGCATGCGTCCAGATGGAACTTCTCGGACACAATTTCTATGTATTCCGCAATGCGGAGACAGATGAAGTGAATGTTGTCTATAAGAGAAAGGGAAATACATACGGCCTTATCGAACCTGAGAATTGAGAAACATCTGTCTTAGGGGGACAGTTTGAGGGAATAAAGGGGATAATCCGGGCCGGGAGCTATAACTCCCGGCCTATTTTTGCGCAAAAGCTAACAAAGTACAGGTTTTAGTACATTTTCGTCAAAACTTTAACATATTTCTTGCAAAAGCCCCATGCGTATGCTATCATCGTATGTGGCTGTGAAAAAAATAACAATCTTGCTCCTGATTGTGCAATCATACAAAAGAAATAATAAGTGTCAGGAAAAAGCAAGACATGTTATACAGTAAATGAAAACAAACGTGTAAATTAAGGAGGCAATTCAATGGCAAAGAAGATCGTACTTGCAGGCGCATGCCGTACTGCAATCGGTAAAATGGGCGGCGCCCTTTCTACAACTCCTGCAGTTGAGCTTGGTGCTATCGTTATCAAGGAAGCTCTTAAGAGAGCAGGCGTTCCTGCAGAGCAGGTAGATCATGTATATATGGGATGCGTAATCCAGGCAGGTCTTGGCCAGAACGTTGCTCGTCAGGCAACACTTAAGGCAGGTCTTCCCATCGAGACAACTGCAGTTACAGTAAACGTAGTATGCGGATCAGGTCTGAACAGCGTAAATATGGCAGCTCAGATGATCGAAGCAGGTGATGCTGATATCGTAGTTGCAGGTGGTATGGAAAATATGTCCATGGCTCCTTTCGCACTTGATAAGGCTCGTTTTGGTTACAGAATGGGTAACAACGTTCTCGTTGATACAATGATCAAGGATGCTCTTTGGGATGCATTCAATGATTACCACATGATCAAGACAGCTGATAATGTAGCTGAGCAGTGGAAGCTCACTCGTGAAGAGCTTGATGAGTTTGCAGCAGCTTCACAGCAGAAGGCTGTTGAGGCTATCGAGAAGGGCTACTTCAAGAAGGAGATCGTTCCTGTTGAAGTTAAGCAGAAGAAGCAGACAATCGTTGTTGATACTGACGAGGGACCTCGTGCAGGCACAACAGCTGAGTCTCTCAGCAAGCTTCGCGCTATCAATCCTGATGGTGTTGTTACAGCAGGTAACGCTTCAGGTATCAATGACGGTGCAGCAGCAGTTGTTGTTATGTCCGAAGAGAAGGCTAAGGAGCTTGGTGTTACACCTATGGCTACATGGGTTGGCGGAGCTCTCGGCGGCGTAGATCCTTCCATCATGGGTGTTGGACCTGTTGCTTCCACAAAGAAGGTTATGAAGAAGCTCAACATGACTATCGATGATTTCGATATCTATGAGGCTAACGAGGCATTTGCAGCTCAGTCTGTTGCAGTAGGTAAGGATCTTGGCTTCGACCTTAAGAAGCTCAACATCACCGGCGGTGCTATCGCTCTTGGTCACCCGGTTGGAGCTTCAGGATGCCGTATCCTTGTTACTCTTCTTCACAACATGGAGAGAACAGGTGCTAAGACAGGTCTTGCAACACTGTGTATCGGCGGCGGTATGGGCTGCTCCACAGTTGTTAAGGCTTACGAGGCATAATTCAATTAAGCAGAACAATGCGTGAAACAGGCGGGGGGACGGATGATCCCGTCCTCTGCCTCATTAAAATAAACGAAAGCGAGGAACCAATAAAATGGGATTCGTTGATTATGAAGTAAAAGGTCAGATCGCTGTTATGACGATCAACCGTGAGAAGGCTCTTAATGCACTTAATTCTCAGGTTCTTGATGACCTCAATGCTGTTCTTGACAGCGTAGATACAAACGCTGTTCGCTGTCTCGTTCTTACAGGCGCAGGCGATAAGTCATTCGTTGCAGGTGCAGACATCGGAGAGATGAGCACACTTACAAAGGCTGAGGGCGAAGCTTTCGGTAAGAAGGGTAATGATGTATTCCGTAAGATCGAGACATTCCCGATCCCTGTTATCGCAGCGATCAACGGCTTCGCACTTGGCGGCGGCTGTGAGATCTCTATGAGCTGTGATATCAGAATCGCTTCTGAGAATGCTGTATTCGGTCAGCCTGAGGTTGGTCTCGGAATCACACCTGGATTTGGCGGAACACAGAGACTTGCTCGTCTGGTAGGCATGGGAATGGCTAAGCAGATGATCTACACAGCAAGAAATATCAAGGCTGACGAAGCTCTTCGTATCGGCCTTGTAAATCAGGTAGTTCCGGCTGAAGAGCTTATGGCTACTGCTGAGAAGATGGCTTCAACTATCGCTCAGAACGCACCTATCGCTGTTCGTGCCTGCAAGAAGGCTATCAACGATGGTATGCAGGTAAATATCGATGACGCTCTTGTTATCGAAGAGAAGCTTTTCGGTTCCTGCTTCGAGTCTTATGACCAGAAAGAGGGCATGGCTAACTTCCTTAGAAAGAAGGATGATCCTGCTAAGGTTAAGCACGTTGCTTTCAAGAACGAGTAATCGAAAAACAGTTAATTGTTCCGGGTACGGGACCGGTTTTTAACCCGTAAGAATTCACAGGAGGAAATTAAAATGAAGGTAGCAGTTATTGGTGCCGGCACAATGGGAAGCGGTATTGCACAGGCTTTTGCTCAGTGCGGTGAGGTTGAGAAGGTTTATCTTTGCGATATCAAGCAGGAATTTGCTGATGGCGGAAAGGCAAAGATCGAGAAGAATCTCAGCAGACTTGTAAAGAAGGAGAAGATCACACAGGAGACAGCTGACAGCTATCTCGCAAAGATCTCCACAGGTCTTAATTCACAGGCTACAGATCCTGACCTCGTAGTTGAGGCAGCTCTTGAAGTTATGGATATCAAGAAGGCTACATTCAAGGAGCTTCAGGATGAGATCGTAAAGAACCCTGACTGCATCTATGCATCAAATACTTCTTCACTTTCCATCACAGAGATCGGCGCAGGTCTTGCAAAGCCTATCATCGGTATGCACTTCTTCAATCCGGCTCCGGTAATGAAGCTTATCGAGGTTATCTCCGGCGCAAACACACCGAAGGAGACAACAGATAAGGTTGTTGAGATCTCCAAGGCTCTTGGAAAGATCCCGGTACAGGTAAATGAGGCTCCCGGTTTCGTTGTAAACAGAATCCTTGTTCCGATGATCAACGAGGGTATCTTCGTATATAGCGAAGGCATCTCTGATATCGAGGGTATCGATACAGCTATGAAGCTTGGATGCAACCACCCGATGGGACCCCTTGAGCTCGGCGATTACATCGGTCTTGATATCGTTCTTGCTATCATGGACGTTCTCTACAAAGAGACAGGCGACAGCAAGTATCGCGCATGCCCGCTCCTTCGTAAGATGGTTCGCGGTAAGAAGCTTGGCGTAAAGACAGGCATCGGTTTCTACAAGTACAACGAAGATCGTACAAAGACTCCGGTAGACAAGCTGTAATTTCATAAAAGCACATTCGGCGCCGGCTGCTGAAAGTTACACCAGGCAGTCGACGTTTGTGCCGTTTGAGGCATAATTCAGCCTCTAAACGGGAATCTGGAATGGCCGGCAGAAACAAAAGGCTGTCGGGTTCCGACTTTATAATGGAGGAAATATAATGGATTTTCAGTTAAGTAAAGAGCATCAGATGGCTCGCGACCTTTTCAGAGAGTTTGCTGAGAAGGAAGTAAAGCCTCTTGCAATCGAAGTTGATGAGAAGCACGAGTTCCCCAGAGAAACTGTTACAAAGATGCAGAAGTACGGTTTCATGGGTATTCCGATCCCGAAGGAATACGGCGGACAGGGCTGCGATCCTCTTACATACGCTATGTGCGTAGAGGAGCTTGCTAAGGTTTGTGGTACAACAGCAGTTATCGTATCTGCTCACACATCTCTTTGCTGCGATCCTATCATGACATATGGTACAGAAGAGCAGAAGCAGAAGTACCTTGTTCCCCTTGCAAAGGGTGAGAAGCTCGGTGCTTTCGGTCTTACTGAGCCTGGTGCCGGTACTGACGCTCAGGGCGTTCAGACAAAGGCTGTTCTTACAGAGGATGGAAAAGAGTGGATCCTTAACGGTTCCAAGTGCTTCATCACAAACGGTAAGGAAGCTGATGTTTACATCATCATCGCTTACACAGATATCGTAGAGGATAAGAGAGGCAGAAAGCAGAAGAAGTTCTCAGCATTCATCGTTGAGAAGGATACTCCTGGTTTCACATTCGGTACAAAGGAAAATAAGATGGGTATCTGCGGATCCTCAACTTATGAGCTTATCTTCCAGGATTGCCATATCCCGGCTGAGAACCTTCTCGGCGCAAGAGGAAAGGGCTTTGCTGTTGCAATGCACACTCTTGACGGCGGACGTATCGGTATCGCTGCACAGGCTCTTGGTATCGCTGAGGGCGCTCTTGATCGTACAATCGAGTACGTTAAGGAGAGAAAGCAGTTCGGCAGAGCTATCGCTGCATTCCAGAACACACAGTTCCAGCTTGCTAACATGGCTACACAGTGTGAGGCTGCTAAGCTTCTTGTATATCAGGCTGCTGATGCAAAGGCTACAAAGAGCTACTACGGCGTAGAGGCTGCAAAGGCTAAGCTTTTCGCTGCTGAGACAGCAATGGATGTTACAACTAAGTGCGTACAGCTCTTCGGTGGTTACGGTTACATCAGAGAGTACGAAGTAGAGCGTATGATGAGAGATGCTAAGATCACTGAGATCTACGAGGGAACATCTGAGGTTCAGAGAATGGTTATCTCCGGCGCACTGCTTAAATAAAGCGAACACTTAGCGAGGTATTATCGAGCTTAGTGTGAGCTTTGTTCTGAGAGCGAAGCGAACAGAACATCCCGTACTTAGCGAGGTATTACCGAGCATAGTCTTAATTGGTTTGAATATAAAGGAGCAAATACATGAAAATCGTTGTATGTGTAAAGCAGGTTCCTGATACAAAGGGCGGTGTAAAGTTTAAGCCCGACGGAACACTTGACAGAGCAGCAATGCTTGCAATTATGAACCCGGATGACAAGGCTGGTCTTGAGGCTGCACTTCGCATGAAGGATGAGGATCCTGAGAACACAACAGTTACTGTTGTAACAATGGGTCTTCCGAAGGCTGACGAAGTTCTTCGTGAGGCACTTGCTATGGGTGCTGATGAGGGTCTTCTCATCACTGACCGTGTACTCGGCGGTGCTGATACATGGGCAACTTCTTCAACAATCGCAGGCGCTCTGAAGAACATGGAGTATGACCTCATCATCACAGGCCGTCAGGCTATCGATGGTGATACAGCTCAGGTTGGTCCTCAGATCTCCGAGCATCTCGATATCCCGGTTATCTCTTACGCTGAGGACATCAAGGTTGACCGTGCAGCAAAGACTGTAACAGTTAAGCGTCAGTTCGATGACAGATATCACATCCTTACAGCAAAGATGCCTTGCCTTGTTACTGCTCTTTCCGAGCTTAACGAGCCCCGTTATATGACTCCGGGCGGAATCTTTGATGCTTTCCAGAAGGAAGTAACTGTTTGGGGAAGAGACAAGCTGGATGTTGCTGATGAGAACATCGGTAAGAACGGATCTCCGACAGTTATCGCTAAGGCTTCCGATAAGGTTGCTAAGGGTAAGGGCGAAGTAGTTACTCCGGATTCACCGGCTGAAGCAGTAAACTACATCGTAGGAAAGCTTACAGAGAAGCACGTAATCTGATAATACCAGGGTTCAAAGGTACAAATCCGATTGTGCTTGCACAAGAAGGATTTGGAACTTGGAACCCGCAAACCACGAGCATGCAGCGCTATTGCGCGGAATGAGAGTGGTTTAGGATTACGTGAGCATCGTTAGATGCGTAGTAATCCGTGGTATTTAATACCAGAGTTCAAAGCTACAATCCGATCGTGCTTGCACAAAGAGGATTTGGAACTTGGAACCCGCAAACCACGAGCATGCAGCGCTATTGCGCGGAATGAGAGTGGTTTAGGATTACGTGAGCATCGTTAGATGCGTAGTAATCCGTGGTATTATGAAAAAGTAAATGTAAAGCAAGCAATTTCCTGGAGGACTAAAATGGGATTAGAAGAATATAAGGGCGTATTTATTTTCGCTCAGCAGGTAGATAATGAAGTATCCAGCATCGCTCTGGAGCTTCTTGGTAAGGCTCGTGACCTCGCTGAGAACCTTGACGAGAAGACTGTAACAGCAGTTCTTATCGGTTCTGAGGTTGGCGGACTTGTTGATGAGCTGGCTGAGTACGGCGCAGACAGAGTTATCGTTGTTGACGATCCGGAGCTTAAGGAGTACAGAACAGAGCCTTATGCACACGCACTGGCATCTGTTATCAACGAGTACAAGCCTGAGATCATGCTTGTAGGTGCTACAGCAATCGGACGTGACCTTGGCCCGAGAGTTTCTGCTCGTGTTCACACAGGTCTTACAGCTGACTGTACAGTACTTGAGATCGGTGATTTCCCGCTCGTTGCAGTTCCTGGTAAGGAAGATGAGCAGAAGCACAAGCAGCTTCTCATGACTCGTCCTGCATTCGGTGGTAACACAATCGCTACAATCGCATGCCCGGACTACCGTCCTCAGATGGCAACAGTTCGTCCTGGTGTTATGCAGAAGATCGAGCCGAAGAAGGGTGCAAAGGCTGAGGTTGTAAACTACAATCCTGGTTTCACACCTAACGACAAGTATGTAACAATCGAGAAGGTTGTTAAGGAAGTTTCTAACGTAGCTAATATCATGGACGCAAAGGTTCTTGTATCCGGCGGACGTGGCCTTGGCTCTGCTGAGAACTTCGATATGCTGAAGGACCTCGCTGCTCAGTTCAAGGGTGGTATGGTATCCTGCTCTCGTGCAGTTGTTGATTCAGGTTGGATGCCGAAGGATATGCAGGTAGGTCAGACAGGTAAGACTGTACGTCCTCACGTATACTTCGCAATCGGTATCTCCGGCGCTATCCAGCACGTAGCTGGTATGGAAGAGTCTGACATCATCATCGCTATCAATAAGGATGAGAATGCTCCGATCTTCGATGTAGCTGATTACGGTATCGTAGGCGATCTCAACAAGATCGTTCCTGAGCTTACAGCTAAGATCAAGGCTCAGCAGGAAGCTAACGCTTAATAGATTTATAATCTAAAAATATTTTTGTTCGGACTTTGAGAAAGGCAGACACTTAGGTGTCTGCCTTTCTTTGTTATAGCCCATGTTTCGTGATATAATCACCTCATGCAAATCTTAAGAAAAAAAGAAAATATATTGATCATTACGCTGCTGATTTTTTTAGCAGCTTTTTTCACGGTGCTTGCAGGTCTTAAATATTTGGATTACAGAAGATCGGTTTCTGAAGGAACAGTATTTGATCATCTGGTTTTCTATGCTTCGGGGCATGGCAGGACCGAGTCGGTAAAGTGCTTTGGAGACGTTAGAGTAACACCTACGGAATACTACGCATTTCTGCCGTCTTTTTCAGAAAATGACGGAATTTCCATAACATTTGAAAACAGGGATCATGTGGTTCTAACTTCGTCGGATGGAACCGAGACCAAGGTCTTAAGTGGTGAAAAATTGCCTGAGGTCACTATTGATGAGCAGTATACGATCTCGTTCTGCGATTCGTCCGGAGAAGTTCGGGAAAAGGGAAATCTTATTTTTAAGAAGAGCAGTGACATTGCAGCTGCATATATCACCACTGCGAGCGGTTCGCTGGACACAATCCATGCAGAAAAAGGAAATTCAGAAGCCGGAACCATGACCATAATAGAAGCAGACGGCTCGCTGAATTTTGACGGACGGTTTGACAGGCTTCAGGGTCATGGAAACTCTACCTGGCTTCAGGATAAGAGACCGTATCAGATCGTGCTCCATAAAGAAAGCTCGATCCTCGGAATGGGAGCTGCAAAAAAATGGATAATGCTTGCAAATGCTCTTGATGCGTCTCTAATGAGAAATGCGATAGCTTATGACATGGCGGACGAACTGATGCCCGGATATTCACCTGCGGCTGAATATGCAGAAGTTTATATAAACGGCGAATACCGCGGACTTTATCAGTTTGTTGAAAAAGCAGAGATAGGCAGGAACAGGCTTGATATAACAGATCTCGGAAGTGAAAACGAAAAAATGAACAGGACACCGCCGGAATCTGCGGAAAAAGTGAAAAACACGGGAGAAAACGGTTCCGAGCAGGTGGGCGTAAAACTCGAGGCCCAGCCTGAAGATATAACCGGCGGATACCTCATTGAGCATGATTATGGTCCGAAATATGCTGCGGAAGCCACCAAGTTCACGACAGAACGTGGGGAAAAATATGTACTTAGAAATCCCGGATATGCTTCTATAGAGGAAGTAGAGTACATTTCAGGGGTGATGCAGGAAATCGAGGACAAGGCTTACTCCGGTGAAGACATGTCGGATCTCATTGATATGAAGAGCTTTGCGGATAAATATGTCTACGAAGAGTTTCTTAAAAATGAGGGAGCAGGTGTTACAAGCTCTTACTTTTATAAAGATAGAGACAACGCAGATCCCCTGCTTTATGCAGGTCCAATATGGGACTATGACCAGACCATGGGCAATAGTTTTTATCCTTCCATAAATGATCCTGAGACATTGGATTTCTGCACAAATCATTCTGAAAATACCTTGATATTCTATGAGTTATGGAAAAATCATGAGGATTTCAGAGCGGAGACAGTGCGTTTTTACAGGGATGAAGTCCGTCCGTATGTGATGAAACTTTTGGACAGCGGGCTTGAGGAATATTTTGAAACGGTTGAGAAGGATGACGATATGAACTCCTTCCGCTGGGGACTTTCAACAGGCGGAGAAGTGGAAGATGCTGCATCTATCAGGACATTCCTTGAAAAAAGAGTGGCATTTTTAGACAGAGTATGGCTAAACGGGGAAAAAATCTGTACAGTCTACTTTGATATAGGTAACCCGGGCAGGAACCAGTATCTTGGTGTTGCATCCGGTGACACCATTTCGATAATGCTGAATCTTGGCTCAGGAGAGAATCCTACTGTGTGGATAGATAAAGAGACCGGAGAAGTAGTCACGACAGAAACACCGATAGATCATGATATGGTACTCACAGCAAGTGAAACGGAAACAACCGCAGAGCCTGTGAATGACACAGAATAATGACGGAAAGAGAGGATTGCGCCAAGCGTGTTTTTTAATATAAAAAATAAATCGGAAGATCTCGGGTGGCGTCATGAGCTGAAGTATCTCGGCACAGATGCTTCCATGAGGATCCTGCAGGCTAGATTTGGCGGGATACTTAGAGGCGACAGCCATACGAGACCGGACGGTACATATCTCATCCGAAGTATTTATTTTGATGATGCGGATGATCATTATTTTTACTCAAATGAGGCTGGAGTGGATCCCAGGCAGAAATACAGGATACGCGCCTATAACTGTGATACCTCATTCATCTCGCTTGAGTGCAAGATGAAAGAAAGCGGTATGACCAAAAAATTGTCGGAACGCATCACTATGGATGATTATAGGATGCTAATGACAGGGGAGGGCGCGGCAAAAAAAGTATCTAACCCGGAAACGCCTCCGCTTTTAAGAAAAGTACTGCTTCTACGGCTGACAGACGGCTTGAAGCCGAGGATCATTGTCCAGTATGAGCGTGTTCCCTATATTTATCCTCTGGGAAACGTGCGCATCACATTTGACAGAAAGATATCGTCATCGGAAAAACTGGATGACTTTTTTTCGGAAAATCTCGCTGTGAGACCGGTGCTTCCTCTCGGGCAGTCCCTTTTGGAAGTAAAGTATGACGGATATCTGCCGGACGGAATAGCAGATACGCTCCATAATGACACACTTAGATACACATCATTCTCGAAGTACTATTTCTGCAGAAAATTTGCGGGAGTATAAATGATATTGAAAGGTAAGGCATAACATGAATTTCAGTGAAATCTTCAAGCACTCATTTTTACAGGGTTTTTCAGGACAGGACATCGGTACGACGCAGATAGTCACAGCACTTCTCATAACATGTGCGATCTCTGTATATATCTTCTTCGTATATAGAGCAGTGACCAGAAAGACATTTTATTCAAAGAATTTCAACATATCACTGGTGGCAGTAGCGATCATCACCGCAGCCATTATCCTTACTATCCAGTCAAGTCTGGTAGTATCTCTCGGTATGGTGGGTGCGCTTTCTATCGTGCGTTTCAGGACGGCTGTAAAAGAACCCATGGACCTCGCATTTCTTTTCTGGGCAATAAGCATCGGTATCATGTGCGGTGCGGGAATGACAGAAGTTGCGATCATTTCATCACTTGTCCTTACAGTTATGATCGTTCTTCTTGAGTATGTTCCTGTGGGAAAGGTTCCCATGATCCTTGTAGTGAACATGACAAACGATGACAAGACAGACGCGGATCTTGAAAACGCTATCAAAAACAATTCCGCATTTTCTAAGGTAAAGTCCAGAAATATCACATCTGCAGGAGTGGATGTTGTTTATGAAGTAAGGACAAAGGATGAAAAAGCTCTGGCAAAGGCTGTAGCTGCAGTTCAGGGTGTATATTCATCATCCGTTCTTCAGCATGATGGAGAAGTGACATTATGACACGTAAGCGAATCGGGGCAGCGCTGCTTATAGCAGCACTGATCCCGCTCCTTTTAATTATAGGGTTCGTCGCTGATGAGGCGGACGACACAGGCTATTTTGAAAAGCTCTCTATCGAAGTCAACGGACACGGAAGTGGTGCTGTAGTTCAGGCGTATTACGATGAAAACCACAATTCGGATGCGTGGTATCTTTTTCTCCCGTCATGTGCTGATATTTCGCAGTCTCCCGTGCATTTCAGCGGGGCTGATCATCTGGAAATAGAGGATATAAACGGAGTTGTCACAAATATAAAAAACGGTGGGTATCTGACGGGATTAAATCGTGACGAAACCTATCTCATACGTTTTGTGAACGGCATCGGATATACGGTCGCGGACGGAAAAATAGTCTATATGCAGTCTGAAAACACTCCCTCCGCATTTATAGCAACTGAGACCGGAAATATGGAGCACCTGAACCTTTCCAAAAAGAATACGGAAAAGGGCACGATGACTCTATTTACTTCCGATGGAAAAGTTGACTATTTTGGAACGTTAGACGAGATCCGCGGACACGGAAATACCTCATGGAGACTTGAAAAGAGGCCTTATCAGATAAAGCTCCATAAGTCGACAGGACTTCTCGGGATGGGAAAAGCAAGAAGCTGGCATCTTCTCGCAAATCTGCTTGATGTTTCAAAAGTCAGGAACTTGATCGTAAATGACATGGCTGATAAAGCCGGTCTTTGCGCGTCGGCAGATACAGTCATGGCAGATGTGTATTTTAACGGAAAATATGCAGGACTCTATCAGGTATCGGAAAAGGTGGAGATAGATCCGGCAAGGCTTGATATCACAGATCTTGAAGAAGAAAACCGTAAGGTAAATCTAAATGATCCTGCGACGTATGAGACAACGGAAGTCGAAGGAACCGGTGAAAGTGAGATATCGTATGCACTGTTGGATCATACTCCCATGGATTACACAGGCGGATATCTTATAGAGCGGAATTACGTAGACAGATATTCGTCAAGACCTTCCAGATTCAAGACTGAGAGCGGTGAGCGTTATGTTGTGAGAAGCCCGGCATATGCTTCTGAAACGGAAGTTAAATACATTGCAGATCTTTTTCAACAGATGGAAGATAAAGCAGGCGCAGGCGACAGCTCTATTTCAGAGATCATTGATCTTCAGAGCTTTGCGGATAAATATGTGCTGGAAGAATTTATAAAAAATGAGGCATCCGGCTCAACAAGCTCCTTTTTCTATAAAGACTCCGATAGTGTAGATCCCCTCATTCATGCAGGTCCTGCATGGGATTACGATAAAACCTTCGGGAACGGTCAGAACGACACCGTAGATGCGGTGAGGACCATTACTTTCAACACGAATCATAAACAGCAGACCATGCTTTTTTATGATCTTTATATGAAAAATGATGAGTTCCGTTCACTTGTTAAGAAGTCCTATAAAGAAAAGATTCGTCCTTATGTGGAAAAACTGCTTAACAGCAAGGCAGATGAATTTGCAGAGATCATAAGTGCCGATAACGGAATGGACGGTTTCAGATGGCATGACAATCCTGATTCCATTGCAGAAGATACAGATAAGATCTGCGGGTTTATCAAAGAGAGAATGGATTTCTGTGATGAAATATGGCTTAACGACGCAGAGATCGCAGTAGTCCACTTTGTTGGAGACGGCGAAGACCGTAACCCCTATATCGGAGTCATAAAGGGTGAAAAACTCACAGCACTCCCTGTTCTTCCCCATGATGCAAAGAGCGGAGCTCACTGGATCCGCAAGGATACGGGAGAGGAGATAACAGAGGACACGGTCATCACGGAAGACTTTGAAGCATGCCTTTCAACTTGACAATTTATTCACAATATGATATTTTTTTAACAAGTGTGCGTCTGAAGGGCAGGCGCATGGCATTAACGATTCAGAGGAGGATCTGGTAAAGATGAGCAAGCATTTTGATGACATCATTGCACAGGTAAAAGCTATTCCTATGAAGAAGCTTTCCGTTGCGGCAGCAGAAGATGAGAACGTTCTCGAGGCAGTAAAGAAGGCTCGTGAAGAGGGCATTGCAAACGCTGTTCTCGTAGGTGATGAAGATAAGATCAGAGAGATCGGCGCAAAGCTCGGCATGAACATGGACGACTATGAGATCATTGACGAGAAGGATCCCATTCAGGCTGCACATACAGCAGTTAAGCTCGTACATGACGGCGATGCTGATATGTACATGAAGGGTCTTATCCAGAGTAAAGATTTCTTAAAGAGCATCCTTGATAAGGAAGTAGGTCTTCGTACAGGCAAGACTCTTTCTCACGTATGCGTATTTGAGATCAAGGGCGTTGAGCAGCTCCTTTTCCTTACAGACGTTGCATTCATGACATATCCTACACTTGAGGATAAGGTTCACATCATCGAGAACACTGTTGATGTATGTAATGCATGCGGTATCGAAATGCCGAAGGTTGCTCCTCTTGCAGCAGTTGAAGTTGTAAATCCGAAGATGCCGGTAACAGTAGAAGCTGCTGAGCTTACAAAGATGAACGAAGAAGGAAAGATCACAGGCTGTATCGTAGACGGACCTCTTTCTGCTGACCTTGCTATCTTCCCTGAGGCTGCGAAGCACAAGGGAGCTACAGACAGAAAGATCGTCGGAGATGCAGACATCCTTCTTTTCCCTGATATCCATGCAGGAAACATCGCTTACAAGTTTATCGTTCATACTACAGAGTTCAAGAACGGATGCATCCTTACAGGTACTAAGGCTCCTGCAATCCTTACAAGCCGTTCTGATTCTGTTGAGACAAAGGTTAATTCTATCGCTCTTGCATCTGTAGTTGCTGAGCATCTGAAGCACCAGAACTGATCACTGAAAGGTCATACTGTCGGTCGTTGGAACGCGGTCACATTATGGCCTTTGACACTGATATAACGAAAATATCAAGGAGGAAGTATTTCATGGCAATCAAATCACTGGTCATCAATCCGGGTTCAACATCCACAAAGATCGCAGTTTTTGAGGATGAGACAATGCTTTTCGACAAGACTCTTCGTCACACAAATGAAGAGATCGCACAGTTCGATTCCATCATTGCTCAGAAGGATTTTAGAAAGAATATCATTCTTGACTTCTTAAAGGAGCAGAATTTTGATATCAAGTCCCTTAACGTATGCGTAGGACGCGGTGGTCTTGTAAAGCCTATTTCAGGTGGTACATATATCGTAAACGATGCACTTCAGAAGGATCTTGAGGTTGGTGTTCAGGGTCAGCACGCAAGTAACCTTGGCGGTATCCTTGCACGTGAGATCGGTGATGAGCTTGGTGTTCCGGCATATATCGTTGACCCGGTAGCAGTTGACGAGATGGAGCCTATCGCACGTCTTTCAGGATGTGAGGCTATTCCGAGAACAGCTATTTCTCACCCGCTTAACCAGAAGGCAATGGCAAGACGCTATGCAAAAGAAGTTGGCAAAAAGTACGAAGAGCTTGATCTCATTGTAGTTCACATGGGTGGCGGTGTATCCTGCGGTGCTCACCACAACGGAAGAATCGTAGACGTATTCAACGCTCTTGACGGTGACGGTGCATTCTCTCCTGAGAGAGCAGGCGGAGTTCCGGTTGGTCCTCTTGTAAAGCTCTGCTTCTCCGGTAAGTACACAGAGACTGAGGTTAGAAAGATGCTCGTAGGTGAGGGCGGACTTAATTCTTACCTTCACTGCAACGACATGCAGCAGTGCGAGAAGATGATGAACGACGGCGACAAGAAGGCTGAGCTCGTTGTAAACGCATTCATCTATCAGATCGCAAAGAACATCGGCGCTATGGCAGCAGTTCTCAAGGGCCATGTAGACCAGATCATCCTCACAGGCGGTATCTCTTACGAGAGCTATATCACAGATGGCCTGAAGGAGAGAGTTGGATTTATCGCTCCTGTAACTATCTACAAGGGTGAAGATGAGCTCCTTGCACTTGCACAGGGCGCACTTCGTGTTATGAATAATGAAGAGGAAGCAAAGATCTACGAATAATTTTTCTTCTTAATCAAGTTTTAATAAAGGGACGACAGCGTACACTTTACGCGGTCGTCCTTTTCTGTTAGAATAATATAGCTGTTTTGTACTGTGCCGCGTACATGGCGAGTCAGGATAGCCACTGTTTTCCGTTAAAAACGGAAGGCAGAATCAGGAATATATAGCCCGCCAACGGCGCAGGCATGAAAGGCTGATATGAGCAGTATTTTTGATAAGGTATTTGGAACCCATAGTGAGAGAGAGCTTAGAAAGATAAAGCCGGTTCTTAATAAGGTCCTGTCACTGAGAGAAGACATGATGGCTCTTTCAGATGAAGAGCTGAAAGACCAGACACATAAATTCAAAAAGCGTCTGGAAGCGGGAGAAACACTTGATGATCTTCTTCCGGAGGCTTACGCAACAGTCCGTGAAGCGGCACGAAGAGTCCTTCACATGGAGCATTTCCCGGTGCAGATCATCGGTGGAATAATCCTTCATCAGGGACGTATCGCAGAAATGAGAACAGGTGAAGGTAAGACACTTGTTTCCACACTTCCTGCATATCTTAACGCACTTGAGGGCAAGGGCGTTATGATCGTAACCGTAAATGATTACCTGGCAAAGCGTGACTCAGAGTGGATGGGTCAGGTTCATGAGTTCCTTGGACTCACAGTAGGTGTAGTTCTTAACGGTCTTACAAATGAAGAGCGCCAGAAAGCATATGGCTGCGATATCACATACGTAACAAATAACGAGCTTGGCTTCGATTATCTTCGTGATAACATGGTCATCTACAAGAACCAGCTGGTTCTCCGTGACCTGCATTACTGCATCATCGATGAGGTTGACTCTGTTCTTATCGATGAAGCACGTACACCGCTCATCATTTCAGGACAGAGCGGAAAGTCCACAGCTATCTATCAGGCATGCGATATCCTTGCAAAGCAGCTGCAGCGAGGCGAAGCATCCAGCGATGAGCTTACAAAGATGGATGCCATCATGGGCGTTGAGATCGAGGAAACAGGCGATTTCATCGTAAATGAGAAGGACAAGATCGTAAACCTTACAGATCAGGGTGTTCACAAGGTTGAGCAGTTCTTCCACATCGAGAACCTTGCAGATGCAGAAAACCTTGAGATCCAGCACTGTATCATCCTTGCACTTCGTGCAAATAACCTGATGTTTAAGGATAAGGATTATGTTGTAAAGGACGATGAGATCCTTATCGTTGATGAGTTTACCGGACGTATCATGCCGGGCCGCCGTTATTCAGATGGTCTCCACCAGGCTATTGAAGCAAAAGAGCATGTAAAGGTTAAGCGTGAGAGCAAGACACTTGCTACCATCACTTTCCAGAACTTCTTCAATAAGTTTACGAAGAAGGCAGGTATGACAGGTACTGCTGCAACTGAGGAACGCGAGTTCCGTGAGATCTATGCGATGGATGTTATCACTATCCCGACAAACAATCCTATCGCGCGTATCGATGAGCAGGATGCAGTATTTAAGACAAAGAAAGAAAAGCTCAACGCTATCGTAAATGAGATCGTTGAGGTTCATAAGACAGGACAGCCGATCCTTGTTGGTACAATTACCATCGAGTCATCTGAGGAGCTTTCAAAGCTTCTGAAGAAGAACGGCATCCAGCATAAAGTCCTCAATGCTAAGTATCATGAGATGGAAGCTGAGATCGTATCACATGCAGGTGAGCACGGAGCTGTAACTATCGCAACAAACATGGCAGGTCGAGGAACTGATATCAAGCTCGATGCTGAGTCCAAAGAGGCAGGCGGTCTTTACGTTATCGGTACAGAGCGTCATGAATCACGCCGAATCGATAATCAGTTAAGAGGACGTTCCGGTCGTCAGGGTGATCCGGGTAAGTCCCGTTTCTACATCTCCCTTGAGGATGACCTTATGCGTCTCTTCGGTTCAGAACGTCTGATGGCTGCATTCGAGGCACTGAACATTCCTGAGGGTGAGCAGATCGAGCATAAGATGCTCACACGTGCTGTTGAGAAGGCACAGATGAAGATCGAGGAGAACAACTTCGGTATCCGTAAGAACCTCCTTGACTATGATGCTGTTAATAATGACCAGCGTGAGATCATCTATGAGGAGCGTCAGAAGGTTCTCGATGGAGAGAGCATGCGCGATTCCATCTACCACATGATCACAGATATTGTTGAGAGTGCGGTTGATATGGTCATCGGCGAAGACCAGAAGAATGATGAATGGGATCTTACAGAGCTTAATGAGCTTCTTCTTCCCATCATTCCGATGGAGCAGATAAAGACACCTGATGTCAAGGATATGCGTGCAGCTGAGCTGAAGCATTATCTGAAGGAAAAGGCTGTTAAGCTTTACGAGAATAAAGAGTCTGAGTTCCCTGAAGCAGAACAGCTCCGTGAAGTTGAGCGAGTTGTACTCCTGAAGGTCATTGACCGTAAGTGGATGCAGCATATCGATGACATGGAACAGCTTCGTCAGGGTATCGGTCTGCAGGCATTTGCTCAGAAGAATCCGGTTGTTGAGTACCGTACAACAGGATTTGAGATGTTTGATCAGATGACAAACAGCATCAAGGAAGATACTATCCGTCTTCTCATGCATGTACACGTTGAACAGAAGGTTGAGCGTGAGCAGGTTGCAAAAGTGACCGGTACAAATAAGGACGATTCCCTTCAGAAGGGTCCCGTTCAGAGAGACAAAGAGAAGGTTTATCCGAATGATCCCTGTCCCTGCGGCAGCGGTCTGAAGTATAAGAACTGCCACGGTCGTCCGGGAGCAGATCCCCTTCCGTGATAAGTGTTAAGTAATAAGGAAAGACTGGTAATACACAGTCTTTCCTTTAACAGGCTTAGAAAGGATTTTTAAGTGTTAGAGTTAGATAATCTGAAAGTAGAGCTTGAGACATACCGTCAGCCATTAAAGGATCTGTATCGTTCCCTTGATCTTGAGAACAAGACAAACAGGATCGATGAGCTTAGCAGAAAGATGGAAGAGCCTGATTTCTGGAATGATCCGGAATCAAGTGCAAAGCAGAGTAAAGAACTTGGAAGCCTCAGAGATGATGTAAACACATACAACAAGCTGGAAGGTCAGTTTGAGGATATGTTCGGACTCATCGAAATGGCGAATGAAGAAAATGATGAGTCCATGCTCGAGGATATCCGTGCAGAGTATGCGGATTTCAAGGAATCCTATGAGACACTGAGACTCAAGACTCTTCTTTCCGGTGAGTACGACAGCAAGAATGCTATCCTCCGTCTGAATGCCGGTGCGGGTGGAACAGAGTCCTGCGACTGGTGCGGAATGTTGTTCCGTATGTACAGCAGATGGGCAGAGCGTCACGGCTTCCAGATCGAAGTTCTGGATTCACTTGACGGAGACGAAGCTGGTCTTAAGAGCGCTACTTTCCAGATCAACGGTGAGAACGCATACGGTTATATGAAGTCTGAGAAGGGTGTTCACAGACTTGTAAGAATAAGCCCCTTCAATGCACAGGGTAAGCGTCAGACATCATTCGTATCACTTGACGTAATGCCTGAGCTTGATGAGGACATTGAAGTTGAGATCAAGCCTGATGACATCCGTATCGATACATACCGTTCATCCGGTGCCGGCGGTCAGCACATCAATAAGACATCATCAGCTATCCGTATCACTCACTTCCCTACAGGAATCGTTGTTACCTGTCAGAATGAGCGTTCGCAGTTCCAGAATAAAGACAAAGCTATGCAGATGCTGAAGAGTAAGCTTGTTATGCTGGCTCAGGAAAACAATGCAGAAAAGCTTTCCGAGATTCGAGGCGAGGTTAAGGATAATGCATGGGGATCCCAGATCCGTTCTTACTTCCTTCAGCCTTATCAGCTTGTAAAGGATCTCAGAACCGGTGTCGAGATCGCTCAGGCAGACAGTGTCCTTGACGGAAACATCGATCCGTTCATAAACGGTTACCTTGTTTGGACAGCAAACGGCGGAAAAATGCCGGATCAGATTGACTGATAATATATTTGATATAAGGGTCGGCACGTCCCATTCGGGGCGGCCGGCCACTTTAGTTTTTAAACTTTTTAGCACTTTAATATATTAAAGCCTTGCATTGCCAAAAAGTGTATGGTATTATATCTTTCATTGACGCACAGTTGTATTCAACGTACGAACAGCTGATAATGGAAGCCGGAGAAATAATATGGATGAGCAGCAGAAATTTTTTGTAGTAACTGAAAAAGCTATTCCTGATGTTCTGATAAAGGTAGTAAATGCGAAGAAGCTTCTGGATTCAGGACGCGCTGTCAGTGTGCAGGAAGCCACGGAAGCGGTTGGTATAAGCCGCAGTTCTTTTTACAAGTATAAAGATGACATATTCCCGTTCCATGACAGCACAAAAGGTACGACGATCACGTTATCTGTGCAGATGGATGATGAGCCCGGACTGTTGTCTGACGTGTTAAAGACAGTAGCAGATTTCAGGGTGAATATCCTTACCATCCATCAGTCGATACCTCTTAACGGGGTTGCATCACTGACGATCTCACTCCAGGTGCTGGACAATTCCGGTGATCCTTCGGAGATGATCGAAAATATGAGCACGCATGCCGGAGTACAGTCGGTGAAGATCCTCGGAAAAGAGCATTAAAGATAAAGGAGATGCAGTATGGTAAATATCGCGGTTCTCGGATATGGTACGGTAGGTTCAGGAGTAGTTCAGGTTTTGACTACAAATCAGGAACTTATTGATAAGAAGGCCGGGACAGAAGTTCGTGTAAAGTATGTGCTTGATCTTCGGGATTTTCCGGGTGATCCGATACAGGACAAGATCGTTCATGACTTAAATGTGATCCTGAATGATCCGGATGTAAAAGTAGTGGTTGAAGTAATGGGCGGATTAAAACCTGCGTATGATTTTACCAAAGCTGCTCTTGAAGCCGGAAAGAGCGTATGTACATCCAATAAGGAGCTCGTAGCGCAGCACGGTTCAGAACTCCTTGATATCGCAAGGTCAAAAAATGTAAATTATCTGTTCGAGGCAAGCTGCGGCGGCGGAATACCGATCATCAGACCGCTGAACAGCTCACTCACAGCAGACGACATAGATGAGATCTCAGGTATCCTTAACGGAACAACAAACTATATTCTTACAGAAATGGCTGAAAAGGGTGCAAGATTTGAGGATGCCTTAAAGGAAGCTCAGGATTTAGGTTATGCCGAGAGAAATCCTGAAGCAGACGTAGAAGGCTATGATCCCTGCAGAAAGATCGCGATCCTTTCATCGCTTGCTTATGGAAAGACAGTCCGTTACGAGGATGTTTACACAGAAGGAATCACAAAGATCTCTCCGGAAGATATCCTTTACGCAAAGAAGTTAAAGATGGCAGTAAAGCTTCTTGCGAGCGGACACAAGGTTTCAGATGGAGAAAAGACCAACTACTACGCAATGGTAGCACCGTTCCTTGTAGACAATGAGCATCCGCTTTATAGCGTAAACGGTGTATTTAACGCAGTATTCGTTCACGGAAATATGCTTGGAGACGCAATGTTCTACGGAAGCGGAGCAGGAAGCCTTCCTACAGCCAGTGCAGTAGTTGGAGATGTAGTAGACGCGGTAAGGCATGGAAACAGAAATATCAGTATCTTCTGGGATTCCGAAAAGCTTGAGCTGTCACCGAATGACACAGCTACAAGACCTTTCTTCCTGAGAGTTCCTGCATCCCGCAAAGAGGAAGCAGAAAAGCTGTTTAATGCAGCCAAAACAGTAACGATCGACTCTCTTCCGGAAGAAGTTGGTTTAATAACAGAAATTCTGACAGAGAAGGAATTTGCAGAAAAATCAGAATCCTTTGGTGATGTGATCAGTCGGATCCGTATAAATCAGTGATCTGTTTACTTGGAGGAAAAATAAATGCTGGTTGTAAAGAAATTCGGCGGTACTTCCGTCGGAAACACAGAAAGAATCTTTAATGTTGCCCGCCGCTGTGCGAAAGAGTATCAGGCTGGAAACGACGTGGTAATGGTACTTTCCGCAATGGGAAAGCAGACTGATGTGCTTATCGACATGGCACGTGAGATCAATCCTAACCCGCCAAAGCGTGAGCTGGACATGCTCCTTACTACAGGTGAGCAGACATCCGTAGCACTTATGGCGATGGCATTTGCCACAATGGGAATCCCGTCAATCTCCTTAAATGCATTTCAGGTGGCGATGCATACCACAAGCGTTTACGGAAATGCAAGACTTAAGAGGATCGATTCCGAGCGTATCCAGCACGAGCTGGAGAGCAGAAAGATCGTTATCGTCACAGGCTTCCAGGGTGTAAATAAGTATGACGATTTCACAACACTTGGAAGAGGCGGTTCAGATACAACAGCCGTAGCACTTGCAGCTGCACTCCATGCAGATAAGTGCGAGATCTACACAGACGTTGACGGCGTATATACAGCAGATCCCCGTATCGTTAAAAATGCACGTAAGATGGACGCTATCACATATGATGAGATGCTCGATCTCGCAACACTCGGTGCCGGCGTACTTCATAACCGTTCAGTAGAACTTGCAAAGAAATATAATGTGCCCCTCGTGGTACGTTCCAGCTTAAATGAGTCAGAAGGAACAACAATTAAGGAGGTTGTTAAAGTGGAAGGAATGCTTGTCAGCGGCGTAGCAGCCGATAAGAACGCAACTCGTATTTCAGTAGTAGGACTCGAGGACAGACCCGGTGTTGCCTTCAAGCTCTTTAATATGATCGCAAAGGCACATATCAACGTAGATATGATTCTTCAGTCTATCGGCCGTGATGGTTCAAAGGACATCTCCTTCACTGTTCCGGAAGATATGGCAGACGAGTGCTACAAACTTCTTGAGGACAACCTTGAGTCCTTAAAGGCAAAGAAAGTAGACATGAGAAAGAACGTTGCAAAGGTATCCGTTGTAGGTGCCGGTATGATGAGCACTCCGGGTGTTGCAGCGAAGATGTTCGAGTGTCTCTACAATGCAGACATCAACATCAACATGATCTCCACATCTGAGATCCGTGTAACAGTCCTTATCGACGAGAAAGATACAGAGCGCGCAATGAACGCAGCTCATGAGGCATTCGGTCTCGAAGACTGATGATCGAAAAATAAGAGAATATAAAGATCCCCTGACGGCGGACATTTTGTGTTGAAAAAGAATACAAGTGTCTGTGTGAGGGGATTTTTGCTGTTCTTAATGGGATTTGTAAAAAAATCAAATCAATATTATAATAAAACTTACGTTTACGGGAAACCGGATAAAAAAAGGAGAGCGCAAAAAAGCGCGAAAAAATTAATGGAAATTAACGCGAAGATCGCAGAGGAACTTAAGATCAGACGGGAACAGGTTGATGCAGCAGTAAAGCTTATCGACGAAGGAAACACCATCCCGTTCATTTCACGTTACCGGAAGGAAGTAACGGGCTCATTAAATGATGAACAGCTCAGAAATCTCGATGAGCGTCTTTCATATCTCCGTTCTCTGGAGGAAAAGAAGCAGACTGTTCTTTCAGCAATCGATGAGCAGGGTAAGCTCACAGATGAGCTCAGAAAGAAGATCGAAGAGGCTGAAAAGCTTGTAACAGTCGAGGATCTTTACCGTCCGTATAAACAGAAAAAGAAGACAAGAGCATCAGCAGCAAAGGCAAGAGGTCTGGAGCCTCTCGCTGAGTATATCCTGAAACAGGATGCAGTTGAGCCGCTTGAAAAAGAAGCTGAAAAGTATGTAACAGGACCTGTTGAGCCGGCAAGTGATTCAAAGGCAGATAAGGTCGCAGCAAAGGATAAAGAAGTGCTCAATGCTGCAGCAGCGCTTGCAGGAGCATCTGATATCATTGCAGAGAGAATCTCCGACGAACCTGACTACAGAACATGGATCCGTGAGAGAACCTTTAACGAAGGAAAGATCCGTTCCGTTGCAAAGGATGCAGAGACTAAGTCAGTATATGAAAATTACTACGAATATGAGGAGCCGCTGAGTAAAGTTGCAGGTCACAGAATCCTTGCAATGAACCGTGGAGAAAAGGAAAAAATCCTCACTGTATCCGTAGTTGCGCCTACAGAAAGCATCCTGGGATATCTTGAAAAGCAGATAATCACAGGAAAGAGCGAGTACACAGCAGAATTTCTTAAGGGTACTATCGCTGACAGTTACAATAGACTCATTGCTCCCGCGATCGAGAGAGAACTTAGAAGCGACAGCACAGAAAAGGCAGAAGACGGCGCAATCGACGTATTCGGAAAGAACTTAAAGCAGCTCCTTATGCAGCCGCCTATCGCAGGTCAGACAGTACTTGGATGGGATCCAGCATTCCGTACAGGATGTAAGCTTGCTATCGTAGATTCCACAGGAAAAGTCCTTGATACAGTAGTAATCTACCCGACCGAGCCTCAGAATGATGTAGAGAAATCAAAGAAGGTACTTAAAGAACTTATCAGCAAGTATCATGTAACTCTTATCTCTGTCGGAAACGGAACAGCATCCAGAGAATCAGAGAAGGTTATCGTAGAACTCCTTCACGAGATCCCTGAGGCTCATGTTCAGTACGTTATCACAAATGAAGCAGGAGCATCTGTATACTCTGCAAGTAAGCTCGCGACAGAAGAGTTTCCTAACTTTGACGTAGGACAGAGAAGTGCCACATCTATCGCAAGACGTGTTCAGGATCCGCTGGCAGAGCTCGTAAAGATCGATCCGAAGTCCATCGGTGTAGGTCAGTATCAGCACGATATGGATCAGAAAAAGCTTGGCGAAGAGCTTACAGGTGTCGTAGAAGATGCGGTTAATGAAGTAGGTGTAGATGCAAATACAGCATCAGCAGCGCTCCTTCAGTACATATCCGGTATCAGCTCAGCAGTAGCAAAGAATATCGTTGCATTCCGTGAAGCAAACGGAAAGTTTGTCAGCCGTAAAGAACTCTTAAAAGTACCTAAGCTCGGACCCAAGGCATTTGAGCAGTGTGCAGGTTTCATCCGTATCATGGATGGAAAAGAGCCTCTCGATGCAACAAGCGTACATCCCGAGTCCTATGATGCAGCACGTAAGCTCCTTGAGAAGATCGGCTGTGAGATCCGTGATGAGCAAAAGATCCGTGACTTTGAAAACAGCATAAAGGATAAGGCATCTCTCGCAGAAGAGATCGGAGTTGGTGAGTATACACTTATCGATATCCTTCACGAGCTTGAAAAGCCCGCACGTGACCCTCGTGAAGACATGCCGAAGCCCATTCTTCGTTCAGATGTCCTCGAGCTCAAAGACCTGAAGCCGGGAATGGTACTCAAGGGAACAGTAAGAAACGTAATCGACTTTGGTGCATTCGTAGATATAGGAGTACATCAGGACGGACTCGTACATGTATCCCAGATGACAGACCGCTTCATCAAGCATCCGCTTGAAGCAGTCTCAGTAGGCGATATCGTAGACGTACAGGTTCTTGACGTAGACATGGAAAAAGAGAGGATTTCTCTCACCATGAAGATCGGCGGCTCAGACGGAAAGAGCGGAAAGAGTTCCGAAAAGTCCGATAAGCAGAAGCACGACAACGCAAAGACCGACAAAAAGCGTCCAAACAACAATAACAACGGCAAGCGAAACAACAACCATCGTAAGCCCAATAATGGCAAGCGCCCTGAAAAGCAGGAAGAATACAGACCCGGCACCATCGGCTACATCCTCGCTCATCAGAAACACTGATTAAAAAGCACAAACAAAATGAAAGCATGAATTGTGATCAAAATATGATACAATTCATGCTTTTTCATAGTTAAATTGACATGGATATATTGTCGTGTATATACCTTATGTAATAAAAGTAGCTGCCTAAACAGCAGTATTGGTGTTATGGACGCACCCTGAACCTACGTTGAAGTTTTCAACGCGCATCAGATGCTCGGCAATTTAATTGCCGAGTAGTTCACTTCGAAGTAATGGTTTTTTGACAAGTGTTATAGGAAAATACATATTAAGATCGGAATCACCAATAGCGACAATAGTGTTCCTGAGAAAACCAAAGTTACAATAGCCAGTGCATTTTTTCCGGAAAGTCGTATGATGGTTATGCTTATAATAAGGTTTGCGATACTTACAGGGACTAATAGGATAGCGATAACTGCAAGAAAGATGAGAAGAAACGATCCGCCAAACAAAATGTACCAGCCGATCACCGGATTATCGTGGCTTCCTGCACAACCGTATAAAAATCGAAGAACCCCAAGGAATCCCAAGATTAAAAGAATAGACTGCATAATGCTCAAAATGCGATTAGTTACTATAAAATCCTGTATGTTGCCTTTCATTTTTATCTATCCTCGAATTTATTCATTTCTCAAAGCTGATTTGCCGGCTGTGGAGCGATGAAATGTTTTTTATAGTCGTTTCTTATTGAGAAAGCTGTGATAATGTCGATAAGATACCATGAATTAACAACCAGGTATAATAACATTTTTACTACAGATATTTTTTTATCTATTTTTAGTTTGATCGTACATATTTCTGCTGGGATAACTGTTGTAGCAAATACCGCGGCATCTATTGCTATTAGTATTGGTAAAACAAAAATTCCGGCGCCTGCCAGAGCCATTAAGATAGTAAAAATTCCCGTTGCTACTACAAAAAATAGTACATAATATGGGATTTGTATCAGTTTTACTATCAGATTCACTTTCGCAAGTTTACTTTTATCAGGTGATAATATCGAGATTATTAAGGTGAAAATTATCTCAATTATCATTCCTATAAAACAAATGCTGTAAAGCAGTACCCAACTATCCTGAATTTTGCTTGAAGTATAAAAAAGAATCAGGTAAACATACGGCATTACTGCGTTTAGATACAAGAGATTTTCCATGGTTTAACTCCGTTTCTGCTAAATTTTTATATTTTTTTCATGGTACTCCAATTTATTATTCATTTCAATGACAGGGGGCAAAAGTCCTTTTTCCCCGACTTATGGCATAAACAGATGATAGTAGTATCATATAAAAAGTTGGATTTCCGCTATTTTTAGAAAAAAACAAAACAGCCCGGCTGTATGTACAGGAGAGCTGTAGGGACAATCACTGAAATTTGCCACATCAACGAGTCCGGTAAAGGCCATGATCGATCTGGTAATGTGCTGTGACTGTCTGGATGCTGCCACGGATACGGTGGGACGGATCTACAGTCGTGGAAAAACTTTGGATGAATATCTGGAAGAAGTGAGGGAAGATATTAATTTCTTACTTCAGAAAGAACGTGAACATAACTATCAGGATACATATGAGCTGTTGAAAAAATGCAGGAAATTGTATGACGGATAGATAGGACTGTTAAATGAATCCGACTTTGTCGGATTCTCAGCGCAAGCGCGGGAGCCGTAGGGTCTTCCTATAAGTTGAAAGAGAGTTGAAGCAGGAGAATGTCTCCTTTTTCAACTCTCTTTTACTGTTGTTGATCAACTTATGCTTAGAAAGAATCCCGATAGATCAGATTAGTTTCTGTGTGTACTATCCTGAAGTTCATGGATGGTTCCTTGATCCTTGACAAAAGAAGTTCAACAGCTTCATGTCCCATCAGCTGACTATGGATATGCACTGTAGTCATTGCAGGATTAACTATAGTAGACTCCTGAGAATCGTCAAAACCACATAATTTCACCTCATCGGGTACGGAAATATTATTTTTTCGGGCTATTTTCAGAAAATCGAATGCAACAAAATCATTTGCGCATATGAAAATATCGGGAAGTTTTTTGAATTTTTTTATTTCTGATTCAAGGTAGCCCTGATAATTTATTGCTTCACCGGTTTTGGAATTAATCTCAGATTCTGTGAGACATATACTATCATCATATTTGAGTCCGTAATAATTCAAAGCATTTCTAAAAGCAGCATATCTCTCATAAAAAGAACGGCAGTGATATTTATCACCGATAAATCCTATCCTTGAAAATCCCTTTTCACAGCACTTTTTTATAACAGAATAAGCGTAAGCCTCATTTTCCATTAGCAGGATATCTGCATTTAGCGGTTCTTCGCCCATTATGCAGGGAGAGTCGATGAATAGCACCGGAACAGATAGTGATGACAACATTCTGCAATAGGCGATATTAAAAATCTCTGCGCAGAATATCCCGGCTATCCGGTCCAGGCTCAGGCTGCCGGGAAGTTTGCATTCTGCAATCTCAGAAGGAAGTACCCTGTAAATGGTCAGACTGCAGCCAATCTCGGAGAGTTCCTGTTGGATCTTATCGATCATAGTGGAACCAAAGTGAGAGTTATCAAGTTTAGAAGTAGTGATAAAAGCCAGATCCATAGGTTTGTCAGTTGAGATATTGCTTTTGATCTTTTTCGTCGTTACGTCTATGTAGGAAAACTGCTTGTATCCCATTTCTGCAGCTTTTTGCAGAACCATATCACGTGTTGAATCAGCGATAGTGCCGGTATTGTTAATAGCTTTCGAAACAGTGTTTCGGGATAAGTTAAGTGCATCGGCAATATCCTGAATGGTTACTCTAGTATTCATTCTAAATCCTCATAAGAAAGTATTAAGCGACAAATACATATGATGTCACGGATTGCTTCATTGCTACGCAATTCCCGCAATCCTAAAACACTCGCATTCCGCGTAATAACGCTACTTGCTCGTGTTTTGCGGGTCCCAAGGTCTCAATCGTTACTGTTCACTCGCTATCAGCTCGTTCCAGTAACTGATTTTGCCAATTAAATCGCCTGCGGCGATGGGCAAAATCATAATGGCTCGCCTTATTCTATGGTCGCAACCAGCTAAAGCATACACTCTCACTAAGCTCACATGCGTTCACTAAGTGTTCGTAGCATCCGCAGCGTAGTGCTCCGGTTGCGTCTGAACAGTAACTCAAAATCCTCTTTGTGCAAGCACAATCGGATTTTGACCTTTTGACCCTGACATCATACATATGACTCCTTATCGATAAACTAATCTTAATTTATATTTTGTAATGTGTCAAATGTAAAAGTGACAAATGTCATAATGTAACATAAACAAATGTAATTGGATGATTAGGAGAAAAGCCGAGGTTGTAGTTGATTATCGACAAAAAAGGACATTTGTTCATGTGATATTTAAATAAATATATGTGCAAATGCACGAATATTATTGACGTATGCACAACAATGGAATACTATTGGTTTCGGAAAAAAGAAATAGAATTGTGCAAATGTAAACATGGGGCTTTTATGGATAGAAATATAAGTGAAATAAAGAAGACATTTACTTATGTAAAAAAACACTGGCAGTTATATGTGATATTTTTGATGCCGGCACTTTTATTAACAATTATCTTTAAGTATCTGCCGATGGGAGGCATACTTATAGGATTTATGGACTATAACCCGATAAGAGGGATACTTGGGAGCAGGTGGATCGGATTTAAGAATTTCAGCAGATTTCTTTCTTCTCCGGATTTCATGAGTTACCTGTTAAATACTCTAAAGCTCAGTATCTATGGACTGGCATGGGGATTTCCGGTTCCGATAATCCTTGCTTTGACACTTAACAGGGTGAGAAGCAAAGGAGTGAGGCAGAAATTACAGACGGTGTTATATCTGCCAAACTTCATATCGGTAATAGTCCTTTGCGGTCTGGTGAGAATCCTTCTTTCGGTAACAGGACCTATAAATCAGCTTTTAGGTTCACAGATCAATTTTATGACAATGCCGGGGGCTTTCAGAACTATCTACATTGCGTCCGGAATCTGGCAGGGAGCCGGCTGGGCATCGATCATGTACACAGCAGCGCTCGCAGGAGCAAGTCAGGAACTTAGAGAAGCGGCAGTAATGGATGGAGCGAACCTCTGGCAGCAGATAAAGGTAGTTGAATGGCCGGCGATCAAGGATATGGTCGTGATTCAGTTCATACTTCAGGCCGGAAACATTATGAGTATTGGTTTTGAAAAAGCATATGCCCTTCAAACAGACTTAAATATGGCGAGTTCCGAGATCATAGCGACCTATGTTTATAAGAAGGGTCTTCTTGACGGAGATTACAGTTTTTCAACTGCGGTAGGTCTTTTTAATACGATTATCAATGTCATTCTTCTTCTGATCGTAAATAAGGCAGTTGAAAAAATGAATGACGGAAAGGGTCTTTGATCATGAGGAAAAGAAAATTTGCAAATATACCGTTTTCGGACAAGGTACTGTTGAGTTTTAGCTTCGTTTTTCTTGGATTATTTGTAGTTGCGGTCATAGTTCCGATAGTTTACATCATCATTGCTTCCTTCATGGATCCGGTAACGCTGCAAAATAGCGGAATATCCTTTGACATGAGCAAATGGACAACTACAGCCTATGAGAGAGTTTTGTCAAATCCTCAGATATGGACAGGATTCAGAAATGCGATCGTTTATTCCGTGTTATTTACGGTCATATCCGTAGGTGTAACACTTCTCGCAGCATATCCTATGTCGAGAAAAGACTTTAAGGGCAGAAAATTTTTCAATCTGATATTTGTCATAACGATGTTTTTTGGAGGCGGTCTGATACCTACATATCTCCTGATAAGTGATATGGGATTGTTGAACAGTATGTGGGCTGTGATCCTTCCGGGAGCATTCAGCGTAT
This sequence comes from Lachnospiraceae bacterium, assembly GCA_900168235.1. Classification (GTDB taxonomy): domain Bacteria; phylum Bacillota; class Clostridia; order Lachnospirales; family Lachnospiraceae; genus NK4A144. The sequence goes on from FUZG01000007.1 coordinate 163,287, forward strand.
GGAATATGATAATCGCCCGCACATATTATCAAAATATACCGTCGGAGTTAAGGGAAGCGGCAGAGGTTGATGGAGCAAGTGATCTGGTTTATTTTTTCAAGATCCTGCTTCCTGTATGTACGCCTGTAATAACAGTTTTGGCTCTCTGGCAGTTTGTTGGTATGTGGAATAGTTATTTTGACGCAATGATATATCTGAACGATGCGGCGAAGCAGCCGCTTCAGCTGGTGCTTCGTTCGATACTGATACAAAATCAGCCCGAATCGGGAATGATAGCTGACATGCAGAGTACGGCAGCAAGAGCTCAGCTCGCTGAGCTTTTGAAATATGCAACCATCATTATATCCAGCTTACCGCTTCTAATAATGTATCCGTTTTTCCAAAAATATTTTGACAGCGGAATAATGGTTGGATCTGTAAAGGGTTAAAGGGAAAGGAAATGAACAATGAAAAAGTGGGTATTGAGATTAATCATGACATCAGTATTGGCGTCTTTTGTGGCTGTATCGAGTGCTGGGTGCGGCAAAAAGGCAGCACTCAGTAATGGAGAGATGCAGGTAGTAGCGAAGGAAAGCCTCGCATTTCCGTTAAAGGAGCAGAAAACCATAAAGGGTTTAACGAGCTATCCTGCAAATACAGAGTCTGATCCGAATAACAGAACTATTTTCAAGAGACTTGAGGAAGAAACAAATGTCCATGTGGAGTGGAATGCGATCCAGTCAGATCAGTGGGCAGATAAGATCTCTCTTGAAATGGCTAACGTAAATACTCTTCCGGATTTTGTGTTTACGGCATCCTTTAATGACAGTGATCTCTTAAAGTATGCAGATCAGGGTGTGATCATCAATCTTGAGGAATACATTGATAACTACATGCCAAATCTCAGGGCGGTTTTTGATAAGTATCCTGAATATCGTGCGATGTGCACGGATGTCAACGGACATATCTGGGCTTTGCCTTGGATAGAGCAGCTCGGAAGTGAAAAGACAGCTATTCAGACCATCGACAATATGAGCTTTATTAATAAAAAGTGGCTGGATTTCCTTGGACTTGAGGTTCCGGAAACAACTGATGATCTTGAAAAAGTCCTCATTGCATTTAGAGATCATGCTCCTGAGCTTCAGAAAGAGTTTGGTATCGAAGGATCTATCATTCCTATGTCATGCATTGTTAATGACGGTGGACAGGATCCTGCGATCATCATTAACGGATTTGGCGAAGGCATCGGAGATCCTGATAAGGGCAGACATATCGCAGTAAATGATGATCAGAAGGTAGTGTGCAGTGCGACTCAGGAAGGCTATAAGAAAGGCATCACCTGGCTTCATAAGCTCTATGAGGAAAATCTGATCGATCCTGAAGCATTTACTCAGGAATGGTCAACCTACGTATCAAAGGGAAAGTCAGGCAGATACGGAGTTTGCTTCAGCTGGGACGTTGCAAATATCGCAAATCTGGAAGATTGGGTTCCGCTACCGGCACTTACTGCAGATGTTAGAAATATCACACCTCAGAACGGTTCTTATACGAGTGGTTTTGACAGAGGACGCTGCGTGGTAACTGCCGCAGCTAAGGAACCGGCACTAGTATGCGCATGGCTTGATAAGATGTATGATCCGTTCCAGTCTCCGCAGAATAACTGGGGAACTTACGGAGAAAATGATGATTTTGACATTTTTGAACTTGGCGAAAACGAGAATGGTGAAAAGATGCTGAAACATGCACCGCTCGGTGACGCATCTCCTGTTGAAGTAAGAGAGGCAGAATGTGTTGGTGGACCTCTTGCAGTCTTAGATGAGTACTATGGCAAATATGTAACATGCCCTGATGACGCGCAGTACAGACTTGACTGGATTAAGGATATCTATACACCGGATATGCACACTAAGTATATTTATCCGAATGTGTTCATGACAAGAGAGGATAACGAAGAGATTTCAAATATTCAGGCGGACGTAGTAAAGTCGATCAATGCACACAAGTCAGACTGGATAATGAATGGCTTCACTGATGCAGATTGGGATGCGTATATATCTGAGCTTGAAGGTTATAAACTTGATAAGATGCTTGAGATCTATCAGAAGTACTACGATGCAAGAGTAAAGAATAAATGATGTTGGGGTCAAAAGTCTTTTTGCCCCCTCAACTTATGACACTGTCATCATAATAAATAAGGACTCAAAAAAATTTCATCATAAAAAGGGAGAGAGTATGAAAAATAGAAAAATGGTCCGCTCATTATGCGGAGTATTAGGAACAACGGTAATGTTAAGCGGCGCTGCGGTAAATAATGTTCAGGTTTTTGCCGCTCCGACCGTAAAGGAACAGGAAATGGTAGCAACACAGACTTCTAAAAAGCTTGAGAATTATAAAAATAACATTGGTGAGCTGACATATTTTGGTGACGGCGAATGGAATGTTACGGATGAGGGGCTTTTAAGTGACGCGATCGGAAAGGGTGACTGCTTTGCCTTTTCAAAGACGCATGGTAAAAATTTCGTATATTCAACAGACGTATGCTTCAAGGAGAATCAGGGAGCTGCAGCACTTCTTTTCAGAAGTAATGCGAAGGCGGACAATAAAGAGAGCTATGCTGTAAATATCGATGCTTCAAATCATAAATGCAAATTTTTCAGATGGCAGAGAAATGATGCTCTTCAGCTTATCGATGAAAAGGAAGTCAAGGCTAACGAAAATGGACGTTATACACTGAAGGTAGTTGCATATGACTCATGGATCCTCTATTTCGTCAATGATGAGCTCGTTGCCAGCTCAGGAGATTACACATTGCAGCCGGGGGATCTCGGACAGGATACAGTTATCCCGGAAGGTGTATTTGGACTTCTGAACTGGAACAGCAAGGTTGTATTCCAGAATACCTATTATAAAGAGCTGAATGATAGCTTTTCTCCATTACTTGATGATATAAAGGTAACTTCAGATAAGGGAACAGTTGAAAAAGAAGCGAGATTTGTTCCTACTGAGCCGATGATGCTTCAGTATGTAAAGAATGATGCATCAGAAGTAAATATCGAAGTTGAGAAGAGAGATAAAAATGCAGTTGTAGAGATTTCTGATGCTGATGGAAATATCTATAAAGACGGAAAGGGCATACCTGTTAAAGAAGGTAAAAACTATATTACGGTTAAGACTACAGTTTCCGATAAAGATGGAAATGAGGCATCGGCTGTATATAAGGTAAATGTTCACAGATTTAAGCAGGATGTAGAGTATTACAATGAGGTTTATCGTGATCAGTATCACTACTCTGTAAAGGAAGGCTGGGCGAACGATCCTAACGGTCTTGTTTATTACAATGGAAAATATCATCTGTTTTATCAGTTCTATGATGATATCAAATGGGGTCCCATGCACTGGGCACATGCGACAAGTAAAGACCTGCTTCACTGGGAAGAGGAACCGATCGCATTTTATCCAGATGCAAACGGAGCAATGTTCTCAGGCTGTATAGTAGCAGATAGCAACAATAGCTCAGGACTTTTCAAATCAGATAAGGGTGGTCTGGTAGCTCTTATCACAGCAGATGGAAACGGTCAGAGAATAAAGGTGGCTTACAGCGAGGATGAGGGAAAGACCTGGAATAAGCTCGATAAGGTTGCAGCTGACTGGACAAATGACCCGTTAAATAATCGTGACTTCAGAGATCCCAAGGTATTCAGATGGGAGGGAAAATGGTTCATGGTTGTTGCCGGTGGTCCGCTTAGAATCTATTCCTCCGAAAATCTCCTGGAGTGGAAGTGCGAGTCAACATATGGTGATCTGCATACAGAATGTCCGGATTTCTATCCGATCAAAGCAAATGATGGAAAACTTAAGTGGGTTCTGTCCAGAGGTGGAAGATTATACAAAGTCGGATCCTTTAAAGAGACGAACGGTAAATGGGCATTTATTCCTGATGAGGAATATAAGAACAAAGACGGCATTATGAACTTTGGCAGGGATTCATATGCAGCCATGACCTACTATGTTCAGGACTTTGGCACAGAAGAAAATCCGGAAATCCCGGAGATCACAGAAATAAACTGGATGAATACCTGGGAAGACTACTGCAATTCTGTTGCAGAGAAGACAGGTCAGGACTTCAACGGAACCTTTAACCTCAATCTTAATCTTGGATTAAAGAAGGATGGTTCCTCATATCTTCTGACTCAGACACCGGTAAAGGCTTATGAGAAACTCAGAAAGACTTCTGAAGCAATAAAGATCAAGGATGCAAAGGTAACTGCTGACAACAATGTTCTTAAAGATTTCAGCGGTGATACTTATGAAATCTGCGCAAAATTCCTGCCTGATAAGAATACTAAAAAGGTTGGATTTAAGCTTAGAAAGGGTGCTGGCGAAGAGACTGTCGTTGCTTATGATGTAGACAGCAAGAAGCTGTATATCGACAGAAGTGAATCCGGAATCGCTATCAGCAATAAGTTCAAAGAAGTTTCCTCTCAGAATATGAAGGTAAATGCTGACGGAAGTATAGAGCTTCATATCTATGTTGATAAGGCAAGTGTAGAGGTATTCTCCGGAGATAATACAGTATGCGGAGCTGCACAGATTTTTGCTAATCCTTTAAGTCTCGGAGCAGAGGCGTTTGCAGAGGGTGGATCAGCAAAGGCAGATATAGACATTTATCCGATGGAGAGCATCTGGACAGATAAGAAGGTTGCTGATAAGGCATATGCAGTAGGTTCAACATCTTCCGCAACTACATATCTGAATTGCGGTGAGAGCACAAAGCTCAATGCTTATGTACTGCCTCTTGATTCTGATCAGGAAATAGAGTGGAGCCTTGAGTCAGGAGAGGATGTTATAGAACTTTCCGGTGATGGCGAGATCAAGGCACTGCAGAAAGGAAATGCAGTAGTAGTTGCTGCAGCTAAGGCAGATCCTTCTCTGATAAGAAAGTTTAAGATAAATGTTTATCGCAATACTTTCAAGACAAATGTAAAAGAATTTGTAAATCTCAACGGTAACTGGACTGTAGATGATGACACACTTTTTGTATCAAATTCCGGTCAGAATGACTACTATATGGCGAAGGAAATGGTACACGGTGATTATGTCTGGGATACAGATATCAAGTTCACAAAGGGACTCATAAATCTCTTTATCCTTTCTGAGCAGCAGAATCCGATAGATGGAGACGGAGCATATTCGATCCAGTTTGCACCGGACAACAAGGCTGTGAGACTCTTCAGATTTGGAAGAGATGACATGTTCAGAGGTGAACTCAAGGAGACTATCGGTGATGGAAAGTATCATCACGTAAAGGTTAAGAAGGCAGGACAGTCTCTGTCAGTATATGTAGATGATGAGAGCTGCCTTGAGTATACTTTTGCGGATGACGTAAAGTTCTCTGATGGATTTGTTGGTCTGGGATTATGGGATGGAGCACTTGAAGTGCAGAATTTCTACATAAATGCCGGAGAAAATGACAATCCGGGAACAGAGGATCCTACTCCTGAGAACCCTACTCCTGAAAATCCTACACCGGAGAATCCTACTCCGGAACAGCCGGAGGTCGAAGTTCCGACAGTGGAAAAAGTTCATGCAAGAACTGTAAGTCAGGTTAGTGTGAACGTAGACGAGAATTATAGGGCAGTTATAAACTACAACCGTAACCTGTCATATACAGGTAAAAAGCTCAGCGATAAAGATGCAGATGCTACTCTGTATGTTTACGATGCAAAGGCTGCTAATACAGCTGAGCCTATCGCATCAGCAAAGGTGCAGGGCAAGTTTGATGCTTCAAAGGCTGCTAAGGGAACAGAGGCAGGAAGTGCAGTGTTTACAGTTACTTCCCTTAAGGCCAAGGCAGCTGATAAAAAGCTTATCAAGTCTGTTTCAAAAGCTGTTAAGGGCACAAAGCTCGATGTAAGCGTAGCACCTTTACAGCTCTCTGCAGAGGGAGTTTCTGCGGATCTCAAGGGTGTATCCAAGAAGAACGTGAAGCTTTCCAAAGATGGTGTTCAGTACCATCTGACAGTCAAGGTTAATAGTAAGAAGCCTGAAAAGTCAAAGGTTACTCTCTATTACCTGCAGGACAACAAGGTAAAATCTTCAACTCTTAAGAATGGCAAAAACGGATTCCGTATGACATACGAAAACGGTAAATTCGTATTTACAGGTGTGATCGAAGGAACTATGTGAGCTATTGGGACGGGGGTGTTGGTCCATGGACCAACACCCCTGTCCCTTGGTGTCTTTTTAGTTGTTTTGGGTTATCGGTATGATAACGGTACAGCTGACTGGCGGCGTATAATTCTTTTGAATTTGCGTCCCGGTCGGACTGGTACTAAAAATCTATTGCTCGGAAAGAACAAAAAACTTTTGGATACCTGTGCACCCTTGAAGGGTTACAGCATTTTTGTCGACAGAGTTCGAAAAAATGAACGAATGATGTCGATAGAAATGGCAGTGGACAAGGCCGCCAGAGATTTATTAATCATATAAGCCTTTTCTTAGGATGTATATTTTCCTAAGAGGGTAGGGCTTTTTTGCAAATATATTTGGTTCTTTTGGATCTTTTCTGCATAAGGTGGATTGGTCCTAATTTGAATACTTAAAAGAACGGTTTTTGTTTTAAATCCACCGGCATAGTGCTGGTGGATTTTTTACGCTGAAAAGGAAAGAGACCTTCTGCAGAACCAATCTGTGCCATGTGTGATGCAGGCTGTGCCAGAAGTATTGTACTTAGCGGACTTCCGGGTAAAATCTGTTTTATCAGATGGAGGTACAATATGAGAAGGAAAAAACTTTGGACAGGACTTGCGTCACTTACAGCGTTTTTACTTACGTTTTCGATCGTAGGAACAAATTGCATGTATGGCTACGCAGGGACAGTAAACGGAGCGCTTGGAATACGAACAAGTAAGGTTGTGAATGAAGACGGAGATACGGCAGACACAACATATTTTGAAAGTGAGTATGGCGAGCTCAATTCAGAAAACTTACAGAAGCTTATCGCAGATACATACGATGAAAGTGTTCTTGAGGAAGAAGAGGGCGCGGTTCTGCTAAAAAATGACAATAATGCGCTTCCGTTATCGGAAAATGAACACAGCGTAACACTTTTCGGACATGCATTTGCACAGCCTTTATATAAGGCAGCATCAGCAGGTTCAAACGGTTACAAGGGAGAATACTGTATCGATCCGTACACGGCATTCGAAAATGCAGGTTTTGAAATAAACAGCATACTGATGGATGCATATAAATCCTCAAAGACAGAAAGAGGAACCGGTGCTTTTGATTTCGTGTCGCAGACCAGCAGCATCCTCTCAATGGGAGAAGAAAATAAAGCATTCTATACATCGGATATAAAGTCATCCTGGGAAAATAACTACAACGATGTTGCTATTGTAATGTTTGCAAGAGAAGGCGGCGAAGGAGTTGAACTGGCAACGGAAGACTCAGAAGGGATGAGCCAGTTGTCTCTCCACGAAGATGAAAAGAATCTCCTGCAGATGATAAAAGATTCCGGAAAGTTCAAAAAGACCATTGTTTTATTAAATACAGGAAATCCAATGGAGCTTGACTGGCTTGATGAGTACAGCGTAGATGCCTGCCTGTGGATCGGTGAGCCCGGACAGAGAGGATTTGAAGGAGTAGTAAATCTGCTTACCGGTAAGGCTGATCCCAGTGGACATCTGACTGATACCTATGCAGCAAATTCTCTTTCATCTCCGGCAGTAGTAAATGCCAGCGGAAATAATCAGACATGGGCAAATATTGATGAAGTGCTGTCAAAGACTACAGAAGGTGAAAATGATATTTCATTCTATGATGCACAGGCAGAAGGGATCTACGTAGGATACAAGTATTACGAAACCAGATACGAAGATGTTGTCTTAGGTCAGGGAAAAGCTGACAGTACTAAAGGATCTTCAACCGGAAAAGCATGGAGCTATGCGGATGAAGTAACTTATCCTTTTGGATACGGTCTTTCTTATACAGACTTTACACAGACACTTGATAGTGTAGAAACAGGAGAAGACACTGTTAATGTAAAGGTAACGGTGACAAACACAGGAAGTGCAGCGGGAAAGAGTGTTGTTCAGGTATATGCGCAGACACCGTATGGTGATTATGAAAAACAGAATCATGTAGAAAAGTCTTCTATACAGCTTATGAACTTTGCAAAGACCGGAATGCTTGAACCGGGACAGAGTGAGACTCTTGAGATAAGCTGCGATAAATATCTCCTTGCAAGCTACGATCATACAAAAGCAAAGAGCTACATCATGAGTGAAGGAGATTACTATATCTCGATCGGTACAGATGCGCATGATGCGTTAAATAACATCCTCGCATCAAAGGGAGCAGAAGCTCTCATAGATGCTGATGGATCTTACGTAAAAGGAAATGCGGGTAATACGTATGCGTGGAAAGAAAGCTTTGACAGTGAAAAATATTCTGTATCAAGGTATTCGGACACAAAGGTAACAAATCTCTTTGATGCTGCGGATCTGAATTATTGGATCGATGGCGCTGTTACATATCTCTCCAGAAGTGACTGGGACGGAACCTATCCGGTAGAAGCCGTAAAAGTCTCAGCAACGGATGAAATGATCACGGAGATGAACGGCGAATATTACGAGAAGCCTGACGATGCACCGTCTCTTAAGGATGTAGTCCTTGGAGAAAATAAGGATATCCCGCTTGCATCACTTATAGGCGCAAAATATGAGGATAAAGCGTGGGATGAATACTTAAGTCAGTTTTCTTTATCAGAACTTGCAAGTCTCGTTGCGGATAATTTCGGAACAGGAGAAATAACAACCGTAGGAAAGCCGGCAGTAGTCGTGGGTGATGGTCCTGACGGAGTTGGAGGCACATTCAGTAAGGAAAAATATGGTGACGGAAGAGACGATACCTGCTTCCCGTGCCAGCTGATCCTTGCATCCACTTATAACAAAGATCTCCTGAAGCGCAGAGGCGAGCTTATGGGAGAAGAATGTCTCTATCTTGGTATGGAATGTGACTGGATGCCGGGCGGAAATCTTCACAGGACACCATTTGGCGGCAGAAACTTTGAGTATTATTCCGAAGATGCGAACATGACATATCTCTGCTCGATCCCGGAAGTAGAAGGAATGGAGTCCAAGGGTGTTCATGCAGGAATGAAGCACTTTGCAGGAAACGATCAGGAAAATAACCGTCAGGGAATAGCATGTTTCTTTAATGAGCAGGCATTCCGTGAGGGAGACCTCAGATGTTTTGAGGGAGCACTGGCGGTAGCAAAGGGACAGAGTGTGATGCAGGGCTTTAACCGAATCGGATTAAGATGGTGCTCTGCAAGTAAAGCTCTTATTACCGATCTTTTGAGAAATGAATGGGGATTTGTCGGCCAAGTGGAAACGGATGCAGTTGCGTCAGGTGAACCGTACAAGGTACATTTTGTATCGACATTGGCAGCCGGAGTGAATAATTATTGCATAGATTTCGGCGGCGCAAGTTCACAGGCAATCGTGAAAGCTATCGAGGAAACAGACGATGGCAATCTTGCAGGAATCCTTAAAGAGTCAGCACACCAGTATCTTTATACTGTAGTAAATAGCGCGGTTATGAACGGTTACAGTGTAAATTCCAAGGTTGTATCGGTAACACCCTGGTGGCAGCCGGTGACAACAATGATCATAATCTTACTTTCACTGCTGGAAGTTATCCTTCTTGTGATCTTATACAGAAGAAAAAATAAAGCAGAGAATATTATCGTAGAAGGAGTTTAATCATGATGAACCGTATAAAGATATTTAGCGTTGGAGCATATCTGACAATATTAGCAATGCTTGTCGGAGTGATCGGACTTGTCAGATATATAAGCTGGTCATCATCACATGGCGGTGTAGATCCTATAGTTGCTGTGGGTTTTGTGATCGCGATGGTGTTTGATGTGGTGCTCATATGCAGAGATGACAGTATTTTTTGTATTTTAGCGACAGTCGGATATAGTCTCGCACTTTTCAGTCTGCTTGCGGATTCTGTAGGAACATTTGTCGATATGTTTCAGGGAATAAATATGTTTGGAGATGTGACACAGATAGGAAATATCGTATTCATTTCAGTATTTGCCGCAGTAAGCGCTGTACTTTCAATAATCGTAAGCTTTATGCCGATAAGGAAAGCAGAATGTGAGTGTACAAAATAATGTCATTAATAAAAGAAAAATGGGTGGCGTTTGGAGGGCGCCATCCTAAATTAGCAAAAATCATATATCAGATTTTCTATTTCTATATTTTCAGTATGAGCGTGACGATCTTTCAATATCTGGTTTTCACATTTATGCCATATTTGTTGGGACAAAAACTCGCCGGAACAGAGTTTATGTGGCCTCAGATACCGATAACTGTATTGGGACACTCTTTTAAGTGGAATATACTAGGTTATGATGTTGTGCGAAACGCAGCCGGTGAAGTGATGATCGGTGGGGGACTCGGTTATTTTATAAGTTATGAAGTTGGTTCGTTTTTGGCGCAATGCATCAATTTTCCGCTTCAGAGAAATATCACTTTTAAGAGTCATGGAAATGTATATTATCAGGGATCATGGTATCTGGTCGCATGGATACTGATATCACTATCCTGCAATGCGATAAATGGATTGTGGCTTCCTATCGCACAGGAATATTTTAGTATACAAGTCTATAATCTTTTGGTAACAGTAATAACGGGCGGAGTGTCAATGGTGATATATTTCGGAGTCTATAAGATTATTTTCCCTGAGGAAGATCAGGCTTAGAAAGAGAACGGATATGATCAATATTGCAGTGGTAGATGACAGCGCTGAAGATAGAAAGATACTTACGGATACCTTAAAAAGATTTACTGCGGAGCAAAAGATCTCAGCCAACATTGTGGCATATCAAAATGGAGAAGATGCGATAAATGATACCGCGCAGAGCTTTGATATTTTTTGCCTTGATATAGATATGCCTGGTTTTGATGGCATAGATCTTGCAAAAAAGATCAGGGAATACGACAGCGAAGTCGTGATCGTATTTGTAACAAATATGGCGCAGATGGCAATTATGGGGTATGAAGTGAGGGCGATGGATTTTATCCTGAAACCCATAGAATACTATGCTTTTTCCATGAAGATGCAGAGTATCTTTAATATCATTGACAAGAAAAAGAGTAAGAATCTCATTTTGAACCTAAGTGAGGGAATGGTAAGGATCTCTACCGATGACCTGTACTATGCCGAGATAAAGGGGCATTATCTTTTTTATCATACAAAGAGCGGAATCTACCAGCAGAGATCGACCATTAGTGAATTGGAAGAAAAGCTGACAGGGTTATCATTTGCAAAATGCAATCAGTGTTATCTCGTAAATTTAAAACATGTGAGAGCTGTTAAAAAAGATGACGTGGATGTAGGTGGAGACTGGCTGAAGATCAGCAGACCGAGGAAAAAAGCATTTTTACAGTCACTGGCTAACTATATGGGAGGGTTTGAAGCATGATTTTTTGGGATAGAACTTCATATATAGTTCAGCTTTTAGTGTCGTGCCTTCTATTTATGGCACCTGTTGAAAAGAGAAAAAACTATGTCGCACGGGTGGCAGCGGCATCTGTGGTATTGATCGGTGCGTTCTGGATAATAAATGGAAGTATAGGTATCCCTACGGAGGGAATTGCCAGACTGATTTATTGGATAACATATCTTATAGTCAGCGTGGGATTTGTGCTGTTTGGTATACGCTGTTCTTTTGGAGAAGCTGTGTACTGCATGATATGTGCCTCTGCAACGCAGCATGTGGCGAGTGATCTGTATCTGATCTACAGGGTGACCGGAGGAAAAAGCGCAGTTGCTGCGGTTGTGATCTATGCGTTGGTATATACGCTTTTTTATTTTGCTTTCGCAAAGAGACTTCCGCAGAACAGGAAATATGTAGTGAGCAGGCATGATCTTATCCCTATGGCAACGATCATATTGTTTGTAGGGATACTCAGTGTATATGAATATCCTGAGTTAGATTCAGGAGTAAAAAATCTTCATGATGTGATTTATGAGATAAGTGATGCTCTTTGCTGCATTTATGTTTTGTGGGTTCAGGTAAGCCAGAGTGCAAAGGCGAGATTGCAGAAAGAACTTGATGGAGTAAGCCTTGCTTACAAGATCCAAAGGGCTCAGTACCAGGTGAATCAGGAAAATATAGATATCATAAATCGGAAATGTCATGACCTTAAGCATCAGATCAGACGGCTTAGAAAGACAGAGAATTTACAGGAAAAAAATGATTATTTCGATGAACTGGAAGATGCGATCATGATCTATGACATGGCATTAAATACAGGTAATAAGGCGCTGGATACGGTCCTTATGGAAAACGGTTTATACTGCAAAAATCATGACATCCAGTGGACGTGCATGGCAGACGGCACCAAGCTCGGGTTTATGAAAGACGAAGATATTTATGCGCTTTTCGGAAACGCATTTGACAATGCGATTACCGCAGTTATGCAGGTTTCTGATAATTCAAAGCGGGTGATCAGCTCAAAGATGCTGACACAGGACAAAGTAATGGTGATACAGATACAGAATTACTTTGTTGGAAATATACGATATGAAGATGGGTTGCCGGTTACGACTAAAGAAGAAAAAGAAGAACACGGCTTTGGAATGAAAAGCATCAGATATACGGCGGAAAAGTATAACGGTACGATCACCGTAAATGCAAATAACGGAATATTTGTGCTGCAGATATTACTTCCGCTGCCGTAGGGTGTTGGATTTGAGGTTTGGATTGATGAGAAAAGTATCATTTAATACAGGATGGAAATGTGCACGAAAGGGCACAGAAAATTATATAGATGTAACAGTCCCACATGATGCGATGCTTCTCGATGAGAGGAGTGATGACAGCATAGGAGGGACAAATATAGGATGGTTTGAGGCACATGATTATATTTATGTGAAAAACTTTTTTGTCCCGGAAAACGAAAAGGATCTGGTTCACTATCTTGAATTTGAAGGAGTTTATCACAAAGCGACTGTATATGTGAATGGTGAGGAGGCTGCGTATCATGACTATGGTTATACAGGATTTACAGTGGAGCTGGATAAATATTTAAGATATGACTCTGAAAATGAGATCCGTGTGGAGGCGGTTAACTCTGATCAGCCAAACAGCCGCTGGTACTCGGGAACAGGTATATACAGACCGGTATGGATGTACACTGTGCCCAAGGAACATATACTTCATGAAGGAGTAAGGGTAAAAACTGAAGATTATAAAAACAAAAAACTGCATATAGAAGTTTTTACAAATGCAACCGGTAAAGTCAGGATGGAGATCGTTGATAACGGAAATGTGATAAGGATTATAGATGATCTCAAGGCGGAATACTTTGACGGAAGCTATATCTGTGAGTGCAATGTCAGTGAGCCTGGATTGGAACTCTGGAGTCCTAAAAAGCCAAGGCTTTACGATCTCAGAGTTTACTTTGGTGATGATATGGTGGAAGAACGATTCGGAGTCAGAGAAGTGACTGTTACACCGAAGGACGGATTCTGCATCAATGGTGAAAGAGTGATCTTAAGAGGAGCATGTATCCACCATGATAATGGCATCTTAGGTGCCTGTGCTTATGATTTTGCAGAGCGCAGAAAGGTCAGGCTTTTAAGGAAAAATGGTTACAATGCCATAAGAAGCGCCCATAATCCGTGTTCAAAAGCCATGTTAAGAGCCTGTGATGAAATGGGAATGCTGGTCATGGATGAATATGTGGATGTCTGGTATATCCATAAGACGAAATATGACTATGCAGGAAAAGTCGAAAGTAATTATAAAGAAGATCTAATGTCTATGGTTTCTAAAGATTATAATCATCCGTCTGTCATCATGTATTCCACCGGTAATGAAGTATCGGAAACTGCACAGAAGCGTGGTATAAAGCTGTGCGGAGATATGACAGATTATCTCCATGAGATAGATCCGACAAGACCTGTGAGCTGCGGTGTAAATATCTTTTTCAATTTCTTAAGCTCCATGGGATTTGGCGTTTACAGCGATAAAAAGGCTGAAGCGGAAGTCAGCGGTAATAAAAAGAAAAAAGCAGTGGGCAGTGAATTTTTTAATAATCTCGCAGGAATCCTCGGAGCTGATTTCATGAAGTGCGGAGCGACTATTTATCCATGTGATGTAAAGACTCGTGACGCGTATGCAAACATGGATGTAGCCGGATATAATTACGGCATTTTCAGATATAAGCATGACTTGAAAAAATATCCTGAACGTCTGATACTTGGCAGCGAGACCTTCTGCTCTGACGCATTTGATTTTTGGAAGATAGCGAAGAAGGAACCACGTATCATAGGTGATTTTGTCTGGGCAGGAATGGATTACCTCGGAGAACTTGGAGTCGGAGCCTGGGAATATGAAGAGTACGCGCCGGATTTTTCACATGGTAAAGGCTGGCTCACGGCAGGTTCCGGAAGAATCGATCTTACAGGCAAGCCTCTTGCTGAGATGACATATACAAAGGTTGCATTTGGTATAGAGAAACTGGGGCTGGCGGTTGTACCACTGAATGGTGCAGGAAAGAAGCATTCTCCCTCTGCGTGGAAGATGTCAAATGCGATCGAGAGCTGGTCATGGAGAGGGTATGAAGGAACTAAGACTAAGGCTGAAGTATACTCAAGAGCAGCGAGAGTTGAGCTCTGGCTTAACGGGCAGAAGATCGGAGAAAAGGAACCGGATAAGCACGCACGCTGTTATTTTGACGTTATCTATCAGAATGGTGAACTGACGGCTAAGTCTTTTGATAAAGAGGGAAGATTACTGGCAGAGAAGACCTTAAAGACCGGAGGAATCGCTGTGGAACTCCGGGCTGAAGCAGAGCAGAAAAGTATCAAAGCAACCGACGGTCTTGCATATATACGTCTTAAATATACAGATGAAAAAGGAGAGGTGCTTCCGCTGACTCGTGGTGAGATCACGGTAAGCGTAGAAAATGGTGAACTCGTCGGACTCGGAAGCGCCTGCCCGTATTATGAGAAGAGCTATAAGAGTAATACGGCAGATACCTATTACGGAGAGACCTTAGCGGTGGTACGACCTGAAAAAACGGGAAAAATCGTTGTAAAAGCACATAGCGAATATGGCGATGCGGAAGTAGAGGTTGAGGTGGAGTAATTTACACACCCATGATCTTCAAAATATTACCAAGCACCTGAACAGGCAATTTGTCTGTTCAGGTGCTTGGTGTTTATATGACGTTTTTTACCTTTACAGGATGAAATGAAAGTGCTATATTCATTAAGCCTCAGTTGTATACATTAGAGGTGTCACGAGCATATCGCTCAAAAATCCCTAAATATAATTTATGTTTTGAAATATGACTTTTATATTCTTCATTATTTAACTTATACGAGGAAGTATCTTTGGAATTCCTATAAGTAAAAAAATGCACAACGTGTATAAGATGCGGCGCGCGCGGATGGGAAGAGCCTACGGCTCCCATGCTTATTTTTCTATCACCTTTAAGTATATTGATTGAGACGATCATTATAAAATGCTAAGATTAAGGAGAATAGAGAACTCTATGAGTGAAAAGAAAAAGAGAACAAGAAAAAAGTTTGAAGACCTTACAATTACAGATAATTACATGTTTCAGGCTGTAATGAAAAATCCAAGGCATGTTAAGCCGTTATTGGAAATGGTCATAGAGAAGAAGATAAGAAAGATAGAAGTAATCACACCTGAGAAAACAGTAGAAACTGGCTATGATTCCCGAGGAATCCGTATGGGAAGGATTGGTATATGTATCCCTTTGAGACGTTGTGCAATTGGGATAGCAGCATAAAGATGAATGATCATGCGAAGCGCATTGTGTTGAATACAAAGGGAACAAAGGATAAAGAGGGTCATGAGGTCAGTGATGAGATAAAGGCAATGCTTTCCTATATGGATGGAAATGCGCCTGAATCGGAGTACTCAAAGATGCTTGATGACGCTGTGAAACAGATTAAGGGAAGTCAGGAGAGGAGGCTTGAATATATGAATTTAAATGTATTTTCCGCAGATGAACGGGAATTGGGTGATTATAGAAGAGTTGTTAGTCAAATTCGGGGTAACAACGATTTATTATCGGATGATGCAATGATAAAATTTATGAAAATATCTCCGGAAGTCCTACAACTTGTGCGTAAGGTTATATCCGAGCATCCAGACTGGGATGATGAAGAAGTTGCAGATGAGGTTCTTGCTGGACTTGATTAATTTAGAAGTATCTTAAATAAAAACGGAGGATCAGATGGTAGCCTGTGATTATGTTGGAATTGAATCCGGAAGAAAGGTACCTGATAAGTTTGCAAAAGCAGGATTCCATGCAACAAAGAGCGAGTATGTTGATGCTCCACTTATTGATGAGCTTCCGATGGCTCTTGAGTGCAAGGTTAAGAGTTTTGAAAATGGTATCCTTATCGGAGAGATTGTAAATGTATCTGCTGATGAGAGCGTTGTTACAGATGGAAACATAGATCCAAAGAAACTTAAGCCGATAACATTTGACCCATGCAATAATGTTTATATTGGGCTTGGAGATAAGGTTGGAAATGCATTTAATGATGGAGCAAAGTTAAAATAATTGTTCGTGTTAAACGAATGATGTCGATAGAAATGGCAGAGGACAAGGCCGAAATGGATTGTATAAACGAGGGTATCATAAAGGATGTTTTATCCGAGGAAAGGTCGGCAGTTAAGTATAAAAAGAAATTTGACGAGTACTGAGAAAGCAGGATAAACATGATTTTTGGATTACATCACATCTCATTAAAGTGCGGCACAACTGAGGAATTTGAGAAAACGAAGAGTTTTTATCTTGAAGTTCTTGATTTCAAGCTTGTAAGAGAATGGTCTGAAGGCTGCATGATTGATTTTGGAAATGGCATGCTTGAGATTTTTAGAAATGGAGTCGGGATCAAAACAACGGGAGCACTTCGTCATATAGCTTTTGCAACAGATGACGTTGATGAAGTGGTAAGGAAAGTAAAGGAAGCCGGATATGAGGTTTTCATAGAACCAAAGAATATCGTGATCAATTCTGAACCGGAATATCCTGCCAGGGTTGCATTCTGCTTTGGCCCTCTTGGAGAGGAGATTGAATTCTTTCAGGAAAGACTTTACCCTCACGTTCCGTCATAGGCTACGATAGACTTTGTATACGGAGATGGAGCAGCAAAGTATATCGGAGAAGCGATTGAAGCTTTTTATAAAAGATAAATCCTTTTAGCGGGAGGTGCATAGTTTTGCACATTACTGGTGCGAGCTGTAAATTATAGGTCTGAAAGGAAGCGAACATGGAATTTATAAGAAGTGACAGCATTGTTGAATTATCGAATCCGGGAGTAACCTCCAGGCAGCTTCTAAACCCTGACAATTCTTCAAGTAAGAGGGTGACGATCACTGAAGTTCATCTTGAAATTGGTGCCTGTCAGCCAAGGCATGTCCATGAAGCATCCGAACAGATCTGGTATGCAACAAAAGGTTCAGGCAAATTGCTGCTCGCCGATGATGCAGAGAAAGATTTTAAAGCAGGGGATGTGGTGAGGTTTGCGGATAAAGATGTGCATGGTCTGTTAAATGATGGAGATGAGGAATTTGTATATGTGTCGGTAACAGCGCCGCCAATTAATTTTGGATATGCATATCAGGGAAAGAAATAGAAAATTAGACCCCGCCCTCTTTCTTTTCTATGAAGCTTAATCTGATTTACGGAAGTAAGGTATTTATTGCGGATGCGTTTTTTCAGGAAACAGCTCATTTAAAAGCTGATTCTGGTAGTTGGCATCTGTTGCTGCTCGGCGTAAATCTTCAATGCGGGAATTAAGCTTTTCCATTCATGTTTATTTTACCATTTTGAAAGAGAGTTTTATAGATTTCGTAACAAAACAGCGTTAAAAGCCGGCGTTACTCCGGTGTCAATGAGTCAACAAAAACACCCTACCTACATATTGACAAGCCAATAAATAAAAGCTATCATGCAGACATAAAAATAAAACATATGGAAATTCTTCGGGGCGGGGTGCAATTCCCCACCGGCGGTAAAGCCCGCGAGTCTTTATAGATTGATCCGGTGAGATTCCGGAGCCGACAGTAAAGTCTGGATGGTAGAAGAATGATGCTTATTATGCATGCAATCACGTCCCGTAGTCATAGACTGCGGGATTTTTTTGACCTTGAACGAGAATTTCCGAAAGGAGATTAAAATGAGTCATAACGAAATGACAATGAACCCGCAAACAGCAGCCAGAAGCTCAAGGCTCAGAACCATGTGCGGAACAGCAATGCTTTCAGCAGTAGCATATGTACTGATGTTTCTGGAGTTTCCTGTACCCATGCTCATGCCGCCATTCATAAAGATGGATTTCTCAGATCTGCCGGCACTCCTCGCATCCTTTGCGTATGGACCGGTAAGCGGTATAGCAGTATGTCTCGTAAAGAACCTGATCCATCTCCTCAATACACAGTCAGGCGGTGTAGGCGAAATATCCAACTTCCTTCTGGGGGCAGTATTCGTAAGCGTGTCAGGTATCGTATACGGCAAGATGCATAGCAAAAAGGGCGCAGTCATCGGTTCCGTCATCGGAGCAGCGATAATGGCAGCAGCAAGCCTGTTTATCAACTACTACATCGTATATCCCGTATACACAGCATTTATGCCTATGGAAGCCATCATCGGTGCATACAAGGTGATCAATAGCGGTGTAGAAAATCTTTGGCAGTGTCTTCTTATGTTTAATGTACCATTTACATTTATAAAAGGACTCTGTTCGGTAGTGATCACTTTCCTGATCTATAAACCGCTGTCACCTATCCTCAAGGGAAACCTCTGATAAGGAAATGTAAAGTGTCCAAAATTCCGAACAGTGCCGAAATACAAGGCTTGTCGGGAGTGGGCTTGTTGCAGTATTAAAAATAGTTATATATAATAAAGGCACATTCATGCTTAACATGGCTGAATGTGCCTTATTGCTTTCTATGAATGGAGAGATCTGATGGAGATCATTGAAACACACGATGCAGGGGAAACCCGCGCATTTGGAAAAAAGATGGGACAGGAAGCAAAGCCCGGAGATGTGATCGCGCTTCTTGGAGACCTCGGAGTAGGAAAAACAGTTTTCACCAAAGGCTTTGCCGAAGGTCTGGAAATAGACGAAACAATAAATTCTCCCACATTTACGATCCTTCAGAGCTATGACTCCGGACGTATACCGCTTTACCATTTCGATGTGTACCGTATCGGAGACGTAGAAGAAATGGATGAGATCGGTTACGAGGACTGTTTCTACGGAGACGGTGTAAGCCTCGTAGAATGGGCAGGACGTATCACAGATATCCTTCCGCAGGACATAGTTGCGGTCAGGATCGAGAAAGATCCTGAAAAAGGCTTTGACTACCGCAGGATAACTGTGGAAAAAGGTATAAATAATATAGATTGGACAAAAGAAAAATGAAGATACTTGCAGTTGATTCGTCCGGTCTCGTTGCCAGTGTGGCAATACTGGAAGATGATGTACTCCTTTCAGAGTATACGGTTGATTATAAGAAGACACATTCCCAGACACTCATGCCAATGATCGATGAGATCGTTCGGATGACAGAACTTGACATGGGAAGTCTTGACGCGATCGCGGTAGCAGGCGGTCCGGGCTCATTTACCGGACTCAGGATAGGTTCATCTACGGTAAAAGGAATAGCAGATGTCCTTCATATACCGGTTATCTCAGTTCCGACAGTCGACGCTCTGGCGTATAACCTCGTCGGGGCAGCGGGACTTGTAGTTCCCATAATGGATGCCAGGAGAAGTCAGGTATATACCGGAATATATGAGTTCAACGAAAAAAATGAGCTCGAAACCATAGAACCACAGTGTGCGCTTGCTATTACAGATCTTCTCGATAAATTAAATAATATAGGAAGAAATGTAACATTCCTTGGCGACGGAGTACCGGTATTCCGCGAAAAAATAGCAGAAAATCTTAAAGTTCCGTTCAACTTTGCGCCTGCACATATGTCAAGACAGCGTGCCGGAGCAGTAGGAGCTCTCGCTGAAATATATTATAAGTCCGGAAAATATACAGACGCTTCTGAACATAAGCCGGATTACCTGAGAAAATCCCAGGCAGAGCGCGAAAGAGAAGAAAAAATGGCAGGAGAGAAAAATGCCTGAATTTCGACGCCTTTCTATAGAAGATATTCCATCGGTGAGTAAACTCGAAAAAG
Organism: Lachnospiraceae bacterium; assembly: GCA_900168235.1. GTDB lineage: Bacteria > Bacillota > Clostridia > Lachnospirales > Lachnospiraceae > NK4A144. Next base: position 183,532 of record FUZG01000007.1, read on the forward strand.
AAACCTTTGGAAGTGAAGCATGGTCTGAGAAGGACTATATAGAAGTACTTGGACTCAGCTATGCCTACTATCTGGTTGTGTATGAAGGCGAAAAGCTGATAGGAAGCTGCGGCCTCCGTAATATGTGCGGCGATGGAGAAATCACAAATGTGATGATCGTTCCGAATGAGAGAAAAAAAGGCATCGGAGAAAAGATGCTTTTAGAACTTATGAGCCGTACCAAAGAGATCGGTGTCAGGGAGTTTACCCTTGAAGTACGTTCTCAAAATATGCCGGCGATAGGTCTCTATAAAAAATTGGGCTTTGTCGAAGAAGGAATGCGTCCGAAGTTTTATACCGATCCTTCAGATGATGCCGTCATCATGTGGAAACGACAGTAAAAATATAATAGATTTGAGGAAATTTAATGCTTGATGTTTGTTTATTGGGCTCTGGCGGAATGATGCCGCTCCCCTACCGCTACCTTACGTCCCTGCTCCTTCGGTTCAACGGCAATAATGCTCTTATCGACTGTGGAGAAGGCACTCAGGTTGCATTAAAAAAGAAGGGATGGAGTCCGAAACCGATCGGCTTGATAATGTTCACTCACTATCATGCTGATCATATCAGCGGTCTTCCGGGACTGCTTCTCACTATGGGAAATGCGGAAAGGACTGAGCCTTTGCTTCTCGTTGGTCCGAAAGGACTGGAACGCGTGGTAAAGTCACTGCTCGTAATCGCACCGGAGCTTCCTTTTGAGATCCGTTATAAAGAGCTTACAGAAGATACGGAATTTGAATGGGAAGGATATCACATTAACGCATTCAGGGTTAATCATAATGTGATATGCTATGGATATACAGTTAGGATAGAGCGCGCAGGAAAGTTTAATGCTGAACGCGCACGTGAACTTGAAATCCCGCTTCCGTTCTGGAAACGTCTTCAGAAGGGGGAGACAGTAACCGGAGATGACGGAAGGACATTCACACCGGATATGGTGATGGGTGACGCGAGAAAGGGATTAAAAGTCACATATACAACAGATACGAGACCTACCGAAAGCATCGTAAAAAATGCTGAAGGAGCGGATCTCTTTATCTGCGAAGGTATGTATGGGGAGGATGAAAAACTTCCGAAAGCAAGGGAACATAAGCATATGACCTTTACGGAAGCGGCAACAATGGCGAAGAGAGCATCAGTTAAAGAACTGTGGCTTACACACTTTAGTCCGTCGCTGGTTAATCCGAAAGATTATATGAAGAATGTGAGGGAGATTTTCCGCAATGCCTATGCAGGCAAAGATGGAAAAACAAAGGAGTTGGACTATGAGGAGCAAGACAGGGAAGGGTAAGTTTGTTCTGGCGCTGGTAGTAATACTTCTGTTGTTTCTGGTTGTTTATTATTTTCGGATCAACAGGGTTCGTGCAAAAGAAGATACGGTAGTATTGAGCGAAACACAGTCTGCGATCCAACGGGATCTTTCTGCAAATTATCCCCAGACACCAAAGGCTGTTGTACGATATTATGCCGAACTTAGTAAATGTATGTACAATCCTGATAATACCGACAAAGAGGTTGAAGAGCTTGCAGCACAGTCGAGACGCCTTCTTGATGAGTCTCTTGTGGCACGTCAGTCGGATATTGAATATCTGGCAAGTCTTCGCAGTACTATAGCCGGTTTTATTCAGGATAAGCGAAAGATCATCAGTTACACCACTTCCTCCTCGTCAGAAGTGGTCTATGCGACCACAGACCTTGGAGATACGGCTTCTCTGTATTGCAATTTTACTATGCAGAAAGACTCTCTGAATTATATTGATTCAGAGCAGTTCCTGCTTCGTAAGGATAAAGACGGACATTGGAAGATCGTTGGATGGCAGTCAGCCAACCAGAATAAAACCGAGTCCTGAGATGAAATATAGAATTATGAGTGACAAAAAAGATTTTTATATATTGGGAATTGAAAGCTCCTGCGATGAAACGGCAGCGGCTGTAGTAAAAAACGGACGTGAAGTTCTGTCAAATATCATATCGTCCCAGATCGACATCCATACTCTGTACGGAGGAGTCGTACCTGAGATAGCGTCCAGAAAGCATATTGAAAAGATAAATCAGGTTGTTGATGAAGCCTTAAAAGAAGCCGGGATGAAACCGGAAGAACTGGATGCAGTAGGTGTTACCTATGGACCGGGACTTGTAGGACCGCTTCTTATCGGAGTTTCCTTTGCAAAGGCATTTTCATACACATCGAAGGTTCCTCTTGTAGGTGTCAACCATATAGAGGGACATATTTCAGCAAACTTTATCGAAAATCCTGATCTGGAGCCGCCTTTCCTATGCCTCATAGTATCAGGCGGACATACCCATCTTGTACGCGTAAAAGATTACGGAAAGTACGAGATCATCGGTATGACGCAGGATGACGCAGCAGGAGAAGCATTTGATAAAGTTGCTCGCGCGATAGGATTAGGGTATCCTGGCGGACCGAAGATAGATAAAGTATCAAAAGAAGGAAATCCTGATGCGATCCATTTTCCCAGAGCTCACGTAGGAGACAGCGAATATGATTTCTCATTCAGCGGTCTTAAGAGCGCAGTATTGAATTATCTTAATTCAATGGAAATGAAGCATGAAGATATCGTTCAGGCAGATGTAGCTGCATCTTTCCAGAAAGCAGTGGTGGATGTGCTCGTTCAGAATGCTATGAAGGCTGTCGACCGTTATGGTGATAAGACCTTTGCCATAGCAGGAGGAGTAGCTTCCAATTCAGCTCTTCGTGAAGCAATGAGAAAGGCGTGCGAAGAAAGAAACGTAAGATTCTGCCATCCGTCACCTGTCCTTTGTACGGATAACGCAGCAATGATCGGAGCAGCGGCATACTATGACTTTATGGCAGGAAGCCGCGCAGGACTGGATCTGAACGCTGTACCAAATCTTCGTCTCGGAGAGAGATAATTAGATATTTCTGTAATAAAACACGGAGACACAATAAGATCATGTGACTGGTCCGCTGGGCAGTCACATGTTTTTCTATAGAATAGATAATACGCAGATGATAAGGAGGAGTTGTTATGAAGACACAGGCTATAGTACTTGCAGGAGGAAAAGGAAGAAGAATGGGCGGAGCAACCCCGAAGCAGTACCTTATGCTGAAAGATAAGCCTGTACTCTACTACTCACTGCGTGCATTTGAAGATTCCTTTATAGATGAAGTGATCCTTGTCTGCGGAGAAGGAGAAGAAGAATACTGTCGTAAAGAGATTGTTCTGAAGTACGGCTTTACCAAAGTAGTTAAGATCGTATCCGGCGGAAGAGAGCGTTTCGATTCTGTATATAACGGGCTCGAGGCATCAGATGGCTGTGACTATGTCTATATCCATGACGGAGCCCGTCCCCTGGTGAGCCAGTATATACTGGAGCGCTGTCAGCACTATGTCGAAAAATACAGAGCGGCAGTAGCAGGTGCAAAGGCAAAGGATACCATTAAGATGGATAATGGCGACGGCTTTATCGAAAGCACACCCGATAGAGACAGGATGTGGCTCATGCAGACACCTCAGGTATTTGAGTACGGGCTTATAAAGACCTGCTATGAAAAGCTTATTCAGGACAGGGAACGTCTTGCGAGCGCAGGTGTAAATGTGACAGACGATACCATGGTTGCAAAAATGTATGGCAACATTGATGCAAAACTTGTAGAAAACCCGGATCCAAATCTAAAGATAACCACCCCGGAAGACTTGAAAATAGCGGGTTTTCTGCTTGATAAATAAAATATAAAAATTTTTGAAATTTAGTGTTGACATAGAGAGGACGGTTTGTTAATATAATACCTGTCGCCGCGAGCGAGCGGCGCGAAAACAAAGGTGCTGCGGCATTTTTGAACAACTGGAGAGGTATCGAAGTGGTCATAACGAGGCGGTCTTGAAAACCGTTTGGCGGCAACGCCACGTGGGTTCGAACCCCACCCTCTCCGCTAACTGAATAAGCACTGTGCTTAACGCAGTATGAATTCAGGCTTGGAGAAGTACCCAAGAGGCTGAAGGGACACCCCTGGAAAGGGTGCAGGTCGTTAATAGCGGCGCGAGGGTTCAAATCCCTCCTTCTCCGTTTGAATCATATAAATATGATTCGACACTGAACCTTGACAAACAAACAGCAATGCAACCCTGAAAATTCAAAACGAAATTTCAGAAATGCAATAAAAACGAACCTGAAGATCAGAGCGATCTGGTCGACAGTAAATCGGTTAAAAAGAAACGCGAAGCGAAAAGCTAGCTGATCTTGAAACCGGATCAAACTTTTTTCGAGAGTTCGATCCTGGCTCAGGATGAACGCTGGCGGCGTGCCTAACACATGCAAGTCGAGCGGACCTTAGAGAGTGAACAGCTTGCTGGGATCTTTCGAAAGGTTAGCGGCGGACGGGTGAGTAACGCGTGGGTAACCTGCCTCATACAGGGGG
>FUZG01000016.1 GCA_900168235.1 Lachnospiraceae bacterium
ATACAACTTATACCGATAAAATAATTATGCCGATATTCACTGAAAACGTTGAACTTCACTTGGAATTCAGAAAAATATCGGCATAGTTTTATAGCCTGTATAGCTGCTTCATAATGGATTTGTTTTTCCAAATCTTTTCTTCATTACCAGATGGATTGGCCTTTTCTATTGATTCTGCAAGAGTTTTTAAGGTTGCAAATGCATAGAATCCTGTTGTGGTCGATACGCTCTCATGGCCTAGTAGCTGTTGGATGTATGATAGCGGGCAACCTGCCTGATACAAGTCCATAGCTCTTGTTTTCCTCATCATGTGGAAGTGAACTTTTTCCGGCATCATCACTTTCTTTCTGGAAATATCAGCATATTTTTTTAGAACATTTTGAATCGCATCTTCAGAAAGGGCATGTATTACACCGTGAGTGGTCGTATAAAACAAAGGATTATCCACTCTTTTATCTTCGTGAAATTCCTTGAGATAGTTGTATAAATGTCGGGTAGTCTTATTCATTAAGGGGATGTTTCTATATTTCTGTCCTTTCCCCAAAACTGTCACATATGGCACTTCTGCGTCAAGATGGAGTGATGACACTTTTAAGCTTATCAGTTCGCTTACACGCAGGGCTGCATCATATCCTATTATTAGGATCATTCGATTTCTTCGTCCAATCCTGGCATCTTCTGATGGAGCCGATATTAATTCTTTTAGCTGAGCTTTTTCAAAGTATTCAATTTCATGCTCCGTCACAGAAAGTCCTTTTATTGCTTTGGAGTTAACATAGATTGCTGTTATATCCACTGATTCATCTGCAGCATAAGATAGAAGTGCGCGTATTGCAGTGATTCTTAAATTGCAGGTCTTAGGACTAAGCTTCTGAATGTCCTTCATATATACAAGATAATCTTTAAGATTATTCTTATTAAAGTCCTTATAACAAATGTCTTTGCGTTTTATTAATTTTTCAGCTTCAAGATAGTCTATGTAAGAGTTCAGCGATCTCCTGTATGTCTCAATTGTATTGTTGCTTTTCTGACGTATTGTAGGTAATTCTTTATTTAAAAAATCCGTTGCGTTATTCCAGAAAAACGCACTATCAGTATCTGCTGTTCTATTCTTGATCATTATCAGTCACCTCCGGTAATAAGTCTTCAAAAAAGGATGATTTTTCAATGATTTCTCGGTATATCTCAGGAACCAGATGAAAATAGTAAAGAGTGCTTTCAATGTCCTGATGTCCCATATAACGCATGAGATATGGAAGCATGGCATTTACATCTTTTCCTTTTTTTAGCCATCGGTTCATATTTGCGTAGGCGAAATGATGTCGGAAATCATACGCTCTAATACTTACTCCATTTCCCCGTTTCTCTGGGAATGCTGTGTACCATATCTTGAGAAAAGTTTTTTCTACAGATCCGGAACTATATGGGGAATCTCCTCTTGATGGAAAGAAGTACACTCGGTCTGGGAGCAATCTATTAATCGATTCGTTATAAGAATCAAGATAATGAGATAATTCATCAGAAATAAAAATGCGCCTGCTTTTAGGACCTTTAGACTGCAGAATGTCGATATAGTTATGATTCAACACCACATTTTCACACTTAAGTGTACGCGCTTCTTTACAGCGGAGGCCGCAACAGTACATAAGTCTGTACATTGCTGGGAAAACTATATTTCTTTTTGGTACATGACAATCATATGGCATACTATCACAAGCCATGAAAAATCCAGATATTTCTGCTTCGGTAAACAGATATGGCTGAACAGGTGTCGGTAATGGAACCTTTTTGTAGGGGATGATATATGCATCTGTATACCCAATACTGATGAGATACCTTGAAAACTCCCGAAGAAATGCTGCTAGATTATACAAAGTGCCCGGGGTATGTGAATGTTCCTTCAAGAATGAGTTTATGGATGTCTTGCTTGGGACATTTTCATCAGGAAAGTTGGCAGAAGTATACTCTACATATTTCATAAGATGGTATTCTGCTGATACGTAAACATAACCATTATGTCTTTTATAGTTTACAAAATCGTCTATTAGCTCAGTTAATGATTTATTCATGGCTTACACCTCCTGGAAGGGGGAGCGTGCAGGATGCCATGATCTTGTCATCTGTGGAAAGGTAAACAGAAACTATATTTGGATCATGATGCCCTAAAACTGCTGAGATATTGCCCATAGTTACTTCGGATCTTAGCATCATAGAAGCTGCGTTATGTCTGGTTGTCCTACTTCCAGTACTTCTTGCAGCATCAGATATGCCAGCCAGCTTTTCCATCTTCTGGAGCACTACTCGGATAGAGGAACCCTCACCCTCAAGACGTGAAAATGGTGCAAGTGCCCTGACAAAAAGATATTTAGATTTGCAATCAGGCCGTTCGCTTAGTACATAATCCGCTATAGCATTTCCATACGATTTGCGGAGTGGTAGGCTTATTACATGCCCAGTCTTCTGTTGTTTTATATAGATTATCTCTTTGCTCCAATCGATATCTGACAGCTTTATATTGCATGCATCCACTGCTCTTAGCCCTGTTTCTAAAAGAAGCAGACATATAGCCATATCACGCTTCGTCATACAGTTATCATTCAATACTTTATTGATAGAATCTTTGTCAGGTTCGCTGTATATTTCAATGATTTTTCGTTCTCTGGGAAGATGTGATGGGAGCTCCATCGTAAGATTTTTTATACCTGGATAAAGCGACAGAAATCTTTTAAGTCCTGATAACCCGCTAGAAATTGTTGTTGGTTTGAAATAACCATGATCATAAAGATGCAGTATAAAGTCGCATATATCGCCGGAAACTAATTCTTCAACGGTTGAATACGACTTTTCTTCGCAATAAAGCAGAAGATATGCAACAATACGTTTGTATGTGCATATGGTATTAGGCTGTATTTCATCATCTACTAATAACCGAATGTATTTGTCTAATTCAGTGCGGAATCTTTCAGATTTTATCCTGTTGGCAACAGCATTCCCAGGTTTTCTGGAAGTATCTACGTCACCATTTTCAATGAAAGACTTGATCAGGTTTACAACGCGGATTCTTTGCCGCTGTTTTAAAACTGAAAATTCACCAGTATATACATTATTACAGTCTTTCAGATATTCACTGAATAGCTTATCAGTGGGCTCTTGGATATCTAAGCTTTGCGCCAACTTATTAAGTACATTAAATTTTCGCCTATATCGGCGAATAGTTTCTTCGCTATACTCTTTTTCTCTCAATGACTCCAAAGTTTTTCGGAGTATTTCCTGGATTTTAGTTTCATTATGCATAGAAATATACCTCCTTAAGGCAAGTATATATCATGCAAAAATTTATGCCGATATTTTTCTGAATGAGTAGTAATCATCAGTAGTTTCAGTAAATATCGGCATAATTATTTTATCGGTATAAGTTGTACTATAACGATATCGTCATAATACAACAAATGCCATAGAAAGCCTGAACTCTACTTATCGCAAGCTTAATCGTCAGCGTAGCGTATTTCCAAGTGATCAGGCACTGCTAAAAGCGCTGTATCTTTCAACTTTTGAGGCTACAAAAAAATGGACAATGCCCCTTCGTAACTGGGGAAAAGTATATGGAGAACTTGCCATTATGTACGATGGGAGGCTTCCAGAGTGATACCAGATTCACTGTTTTTCGGGCAGTGCTTGGACTGCCCGTTATTGACATGCCTTTCTTGATGACTTATATATAAAATATCAGGACTACTTTTCAAAAGCAGTCCTGATCACATATCAACCTCATAGGAAGTCCTATTTACAGAAAAATCTTCACACGCTCAAGAAATAAAGACAGCTGCTATTGGAGTGAGATACAAAGCAGCTGTCTTTATACAATTGCTTCTTGGATTTCATCGCTGTGGTAATTACTCATGATTAAACCTCCTTAATTTAACGTTGTAATATCTCATACAAGTAATCATCCAAAAATTCGTCGATAATAAAGTCTCCATTAATACTTTTGAATCCGCCATAGAATTCTTCTGCGACACCTCCTGCAATTGCACCGAATGTGTCACTATCGCATGGCAGACTGAATATATTTCTTATAAATGACTCATAATCAATACTTTCATAAAAACATCTCATTGCAGCTGGAACAGAACCCTGGCAACTAACATCCCATTTATATCTCGAGCGCATTTCTTCAAGTGAATAACCTATGCTGTACTCATATTCACTTACGGGATACTCTTTCAACACATAATCATATATTTCCTGCTTGTCTTTACCATGCTTCGCCATCCATATACAGGTGGAAGTCACAACCGCACCTTTTATTCCTTCCGGATGATTATGAGAAACGGCGGCAACTTCTGCAGCTACCTTTTGCATATCATCATAATCATCAATTGCTTCACCTATATATGATGTTCTCATAGCAGAACCATTACCCCAACTGTTATAAGGTAAATGATCATCGGATAATATCCATCTACGAAATGAACGACCAAATCCGCATCTTGGATACTTACGCCCTACCTCAACCATCGTTTCTACAATATCCTTTTTTTCTGTAATTGCCTTTTTAACAGCCAGAGTCATTACAGTATCATCTGTAAATCCAATCGGTCTGTTAGAAATCAGAGGGCAATTTACCCAATCCAGATTTACAGGTCGTTTGAACTCATATTGTGATCCTAAAATATCTCCTAAAACTGCACCTTTTATTGCCATATGATGATCCTTTCTTTTTATGACTATCGTGTTTATTTGAAATCTACTGCTTTCAAATAAAGTTGTAGATTTCAAATAAACGGGGGACATAAGTAAAATAGTATACTGTATACAAAAATTCAAGCGCTTTATATGATTAATTTGTACTTTATATAATACATTTTGATAAATTAAAATAATTATTGCTATGTAAAATATTTTTTACATAACAATAATATATTTGTGAGTTTTAAGATGTGTTAGATAAAATACAAATAAATAAGACAAGACCTCTTGAAATTTGGTATACAGTATACTATATTAACAATATCATTTGACATTTTTAGATGAAGGAGATCGTGCTATGAGTAAGAATATAATCAAAAAGGTTATAGAGCTAACTGGTTTGTCTATTGACAAACTTGCTTCTATTCTAGGTGTTTCACGCCAAACCATTAGCAACTATGAGAAAAATCCTGATCAGATTTCATTGAAACAGTTGATGAACCTTTCTTCTGAAACAGGAATTTCAGTTGAAAAATTGCTTGAACCCGAAAAAAGAATAATGGGACCGACAATAAGAACAGTCTATGGAGATTATTCAAATAAAATAAAACGCATTATTGACTCTGCAGTTTCATTTCGAAATGAAATGAATGACATTCAGATTGAAAGTGAAATTTGTTCGTGCAAAGAGGCAAAAAAGCAGGCTGCAAGAGAGTTTGATAATATTGCTAAAATTGCATCAATAAAAGGAAGAAAACCAAAGATATGTGCATTTGGACCTTCTGATACGGGTAAATCTACTCTGATAAATTACCTTTTGAGAAATGATGATAAATCTGATGAAGATGTTGTTCCAACTGGATATAGCCCGCTTACATCAGTACCCACTTTTTTAAAACATAAGGATGAAAAGCCTGCTTTTTTGAATAATCCAAGTGATAATGCGATTGTACTTGGAAGAAAAAAGGGAGAAAAAAATGAACCTATTCGACATGAATCTCTTTCTGAGGAAGAGTGGAAAGAGCATATTATAAGGATAGGTAATTATAAATCCGTATTAAGAGAGTTTGGTACACGAGACGGGGAATACTATAAAAATTCTTATTGGGATATTGATGAAATAGTGATATATGCAGATCGCGATTTATTAAGAGAAATCACTCTTGTAGATATTCCAGGATTTGGATCGGGTGAAAAAAAAGATGATGTAGGATTAACAATGGATGCTAGTGCATTCGATATTATCTTTTTCTTAAGTACAGTCAATGCTTATCTTAGAGGCGATGAACTTGCAGCTTTAGGTAACATTTTAAGAATGAGAGAAGATTTATCCACTTTTTATCTTTTAGGAACACATGCAAATGTTATCGGTGATCCTAATCAATTGAAGAGCAGGATACATTCAGGATGTGAACTTATTGTAAGTGGTATGAGCGAAAATGAGAAAAAACGTCTCAATATCAGCGAAAATGATTTTGAAGCATTGGAGAAACGTTGTTTCGCTTTTGATATTAATTCGAAAAAATATTGCAATGAATTGAATGAAGTCTTAGAATACGAAATTCCTAAAATAGTTAATGAAAGATTAAATAAGGCAGTTTTGGAAGTGACCTCTGCTACTAAAGAGTATACCGAAAGATATGAGGAGCTTCTTAAAAATATCGATGGAAGGCGTATTTCCAAAAGTCCGGAAGAAATCAAATCACAGAAAAAAGAGAGGGAGAAAGCATTACAAGAAGCATTGAAAAGGATTTCTGATTCAAAATGCAAGCTTGAGAAGTCAGTCAAAGATAAAAAGGACTATTGCTCTGATAAGATCAAGGATAAATATAGAGACATCATTAATAATCATCATATAGAACATCTGATTGATAAAAAGGGAATAAAAAACAAAAAGTCTGATATAAATAGGCTTACAAATTATCTAAGCAATGAGCTGAATGACAGTTTTGTAGAAATCATACGCAGGGAAAGCAATCATTTTACAAGTGAATTAAATTATGAACTTCAGCATAATCAGAAAAATATCGAACAGAATATTAAAAAATTGAACTTCTCTTCATATTTGAATGATTTTGATGTTGAAAAAGCCTTTGTTGCAGGTTTAGCTGGAGTTTCAACTTATGGTGCCTTAGCATTTTGGGCATCAGTGGTTGCTGGCGGAAGCAATCTTGGAGCATATATACTGGTTGCAAAAGTTGTCTCTGCATTAAGTGCCATCGGCATTTCTGTTGGTGGTACTGCAGCAGCAGCAGCATGGGTCGCATCGATTGGTGGTCCGGTTACTATAGGCATAGCGCTAGCTGCTATTGCAGCAATTGCCACATGGGGAATTTTTACCGGTACGTGGAAAAGCAGACTGGCAAAGAGAATAGTTGATGAATATGATGACAAACATGTATGCGGTAAATTCCGTAAGGAATCGGATAAATATTGGAATGATACCACTGTGGCGCTCGATGAATGCTTTGACTCGTTGGCAAATGAAGTAAAAACTTTATACTTTTCAGAAACCCAGATTGATGGAATGGATATTGAAGATTATGTAAAAATGACGACCATTCTGCAAATGATATATTCTAAGTGCTTAACTGGATATAGAAAAATTTATACCGAGTCATGCAGCTAATTTCTTTATCTCCTTTCATAATATTATTTTAAGTTTCACATTTTGATTCCCCTGCTTACAATGTAAGTAGGGGAATCAAAATGTGATATCATTGTTGAAAATGTGTCTTTGTTCGATATAGTCAGAGCTTTTACGATTAACACCCAGAAATCTATGAAAGCATATGCTTTTAATGAGGAAACAGAGTATCGTAAACAATTAACGCAATATCTGTCTCGTATTAAAAGTGTTAGGAACGATGATTTTTGACGTTCTTGATCAGTAGAAATGTTAATAATATCTTATACAAAAAAGTTTTTTACATGTAATTTAATAGTTAAATAATAGTAAATAACATGTAATTTACTATTATTTAACTATTAAGAATATATAAATTAAAGCAACACCACGTCTGTTCTTGTCTGATGCGTATTGAGAAAAGCCAGATACAGATGGCAATAGACAGTAAAATTCATCCTGTGTCTGTCGCATCATCTTCAGTATTGAGAAAAGCCAAATAAAGATAAGTCTTCATAAACTTGTATGGTAGAGCCACTTGGATGGTTAGAAGATTATTTGTTCATGTGAAGGAATCTTGCGGTTTGAATGGGATTGACCATCGGTTAAAATAGAGATGATTGATGCGAAGAATGATCTGTTTGCTGAGAATTCCTGGTGTTTTAGAAATTTTTTGGTTAGGGCAAAATACAATAATATTGATAAAGTCATATATTCGACAACGGAGTACTTGGAAAAGTTTTTGAGATATTTGCTCATTGAAGAGAAGCTTGAGCTTAATAACAATCGAGAGATACACATCTAAAAAACAGCCACACCGGAATGATACCGATGTGGCTGTTTCCTATGTATTGGATAATTTAGGCGATCTCCGGTTCGTCACGAAGGTAGAGCGCATACTCTTTAATGGTACGCTCGATAGTAGCCATCTGCTTCTTATGAGAAGCCTTAAAATCACGGTTCGCTTTCAGGTCACGAAGAAGCTGGACTATCTGTCGCGGATCATCAATGGTATAAATCTCGCCGGAAAGAATATTTGATTCTTGGAAGAACATGTTTGTCTCTGCAAGTGCGATAAACATCTCTTCAACTTCTCGGAAATTGTACTTCTGTACGAGGCTCTGAGTGAATCTGTTCTTTCTGTCCTGTGCGATCTCTGTAATGCTCATGTTGTCCTTTCTGCCGGAGAAAAACCGACGTTTCCGCGTCCCTTACCACGGAAACTAGTGTATTCTTCTGAAGGACCCCTTGTATGTGTTTTTAATACTCCAAATGCGGTCTGTTTTATAATGCACGAGAGCCGCAAAAAACTCCCTAAGTTTACTATTTTTTCAGGATGATGTCAAAGTATCGGAGAGGTTAAAACATTTGAAACAAGTGCATTATGAGTTGATCTATTTTAATCACATCACCTGGTTAAAAAAGAGCAGAAAATTTGAAATATGTTAATCAACTGCCTTGTTTTTTAAATTTTAACGCATTACAATATTAAAGAATCACGTTTTAAGTGTACAAAAATACGTGTATTCAATGACAAGAGCGCTGCTGTACAGACTATTTTTGAGGGCAGCAAAAAAGAAAGAAAGGAAGTATTCACTATGGCAACTAAGAATATCGACTGGGCGAACATTGGGTTCGGGTATATGAAAACTGAGTACCGTTACGTCTCAAACTTCAAAGACGGAAAGTGGGATGACGGTGTCATTACCACCGACGACAAGGTCGTCCTCAGTGAGTGTGCCGGTGTACTTCAGTACGCGCAGACCTGTTTTGAAGGTCTGAAGGCTTATAGAACAGAGGATGGAAAGGTTGTTTGTTTCCGTCCGGACCTCAACGCACAGCGTATGATCGATTCAGCAGAGAGACTTGAGATGCCGGTATTCCCGGAGGATCGTTTCATCAAGGCTGTTGAGGAAGTTGTAAAGGCAAATCTCGACTGGGTTCCGCCTTATGGAACAGGTGCAACACTTTATATCCGTCCGTATATGTTTGGTTCAAACCCTGTTATCGGAGTTAAGCCGGCTGACGAGTATCAGTTCCGCATATTTGTTACTCCTGTTGGACCGTACTTCAAGGGCGGCGCAAAGCCTATCGTATTAAAGATCTCTGACTTTGACCGTGCAGCACCGAGAGGAACAGGCCATGTTAAGGCTGGTCTTAACTATGCAATGAGCCTTCACGCTATCGTACAGGCTCACGAGGAAGGCTTTGCTGAGAATATATATCTTGATCCTGCTACACGCACAAAGATCGAGGAGACAGGCGGAGCAAATCTTATCTTCGTTGATAAGGAAGGAAATCTCGTTATTCCGAAGTCTGATTCCATCCTTCCGTCCATCACAAGACGTTCTCTGCACATCGTTGCTGAGAAGTATCTTGGTGCTAAGGTTACAGAGAGAGAGGTTCTTCTCTCTGAGGTAGAGTCAGGTGAGTTCGTTGAGTGTGGTCTCTGCGGAACAGCAGCAGTTATCAGCCCTGTAGGAAAGATCAACGACCATGGCAAGGAAATCTGCTTCGCAAGCGGCATGGACGAGATGGGGCCTGTTACCAAGAAGCTCTACGACACTCTTACAGGAATCCAGATGGGACGCATCGAAGGTCCTGAAGGCTGGGTACATGTAATCGAGTAAAGATAAAACGCGATACACAACTAAATCACGATTATCTTCCTGAAATAAAAGAGGGACATCACATTTCGGTGTGATGTTCCCCTTGTGTTTTCGGAATAGTGGTATTCTTTTTAATGATTTGAGTATAAAACAGAATTTTGTACATACGATTTCTGTGGATTAAAATGTGTAGAAAACCATTTCCACAGCTCTGACAGCGAGATTGAATTGTGGATACAGAAAACAGTATACAGGTAAAATATCTAAACAATTACAAAAGCCGTCATTCTGAAGTGCATCAGAATGACGGCAAAATTATTATAATTGTTTATTTATTAGAATCCTGATTTACCCATTCAGTCTCGCAATACTTGCATCTGTAAGTACCGCGATATGCATCAGTCAGATAGAAAACATGATCCAGTTCCTGCTCGATAGAAGTGATGCAGCGGGGATTGTGGCACTTGATCACATTAGTGATGGTCTTCGGGAGTTCCAGATGAGGGCGCTCAATGATCTCGCCATCCTTGATGATATCAACAGTAGCTGTGTGATCAAGAAAAGCAATGGTATCAAGATCATACTCGCGAAGAGGCATCTCAACCTTGATCATATCTTTTTTACCCATCTTCATGCTGGACGCATTAGTAATGATCGCAACACTGCAGTTCAGCTTATCGAGTCCCAGGTCATTGTACAGCTTCATAGCCTTGCCCGGATGAATATGGTCGATAACAAAACCTTCTTCGATCTTACCAACATTCAATTTATACTGTTTACGCTTTTCAGCTTCAGACATAATATCCTCCGTTAAGAAAGTCAAAATCGGGTTAATCCACTTTGATATTAAGCAGTGTAAGGATCAGCGCCATGCGGACGTACATGCCGTACTTAACCTGCTTAAAATAAACCGCTCTCGGGTCATCATCGATCTCTGTTGCGATCTCGTTTACACGAGGCAGAGGGTGGAGAACGAGCATTTCAGAACTTGCAAGCTCCATCTTCTTTTTATCAAGGATATAGAAATCCTTCAAACGTACATAATCTTCCTCGTTAAAGAAGCGTTCCTTCTGTACACGAGTCATGTAAAGGATGTCAAGAGACGGCAGAACATCTTCAAGCTTCGTAACCTCACGAAAAGCAATGTTGTTCTGGATCAGGAGATCATCACGGATGTAACTTGGAAGTTTAAGTTCTTTCGGGGAGATAAAAACAAATTTAACATTGGCATAACGTACCAATGCACGAATAAGAGAATGAACAGTGCGTCCAAATTTAAGATCGCCGCACATACCGATCGTAAGATTGTCGAGATGACCCTTAAGAGAACGGATCGTAAGAAGATCAGTGAAAGTCTGGGTAGGATGCTGATGACCACCGTCACCGGCGTTAATAACAGGAATAGTAGATTTGGAAGCTGCTACGAGAGGAGCACCTTCTTTCGGATGACGCATCGCTGCGATATCTGCAAAGCAGGAAGCCACGCGGATCGTATCTGCAACGGTCTCGCCCTTCATGGCTGACGAAGAATCTGCGGAATGAAAACCAAGACATTGACCGCCAAGTCTCAGCATTGCGGCCTCAAAAGAAAGTCGTGTTCGTGTGCTCGGTTCATAAAATAAAGTTGCCAGGATCTTTCCATCGCATGCATGCGCATACTTTGCCGGATCGCGGATGATATCATCGGCGAGATCCATGAGAGAATCCAGCTCTTCAACAGAGAAGTCCAGGGGACTCAGGATACTTCTGACCATGTTTCCTCCTATTTTTGAGAAAATGTTTATATTGCCGCCGAATATTATAGTGCGGAGCGCTTCAAAATACAAGGAAAAACTTAGACGAAGTGATTAGACAGCGTGTCGAATAATCTATGAAAACGGACAATATGCTTATATTTTGTTTTATATAAAAAAACATATTATTAATTATTGACAGTGCGATTGTATACAAGTGTTATTGACACATGTATACAATATACAATATTAATTAAACCTTCGCTCTATCTACAAGGAGGTAGGAAAATGAGGAAAAAGGATGTTGTGAGAAAAATAATCGGAGTCATTGTAGCATTAAGGATAAATGATCTTACACTTGATGGACAGAAAGGGATGAGATCGATCGGTTATGATGGATGATACCAATATGATCGTCAATGATAAAATTTGTGAGCTGACAAGCAGTGATGAATATATTAATGCTCCGATAGATGAAAGGATCAGACTTGTAAACGCTTTGTTTGATGCTCTTCAAAAAGAGGCTCATATTATTGAGTACAGCTATAATGCAGGAGAAATGCTATATTCGTTTACTTACAAAAGCGGGCTTTCAGGTGGCGTTTTTATCAAAGATTTTTCAACCCCGTCCGGTAGGATTCCGATGAATTAAAAAAGGAGTGTCTGTGGTGATATGTATCACTGCAGACACTCCTTTTAACATGGCTTTTTGATATGATCTGAAGTTGATTTTTGAAAAAATGAGGTTACTTCTTAGTAGGACGTATCGCAAAGATCTGCGGATTAACAGGCCCGTTCACAAGCTGGTGGTATACAAGAGAAGAGCTTTCATAAGGTCTGAAATAAACATAAACGGAAGAAGAATTAATCTCCGTGAAGTTACCCGGCATGATGATCTCATTGCTGCTGCCGTCTGTTCTCATGCGCTTCATTGCAGGCTCGGTGTTGGAATTTTTCTGGTAATAGATCCAGGTGTCATTAACAACATTGAAACAGTCAACACGGTCGGTGGTCAGAACTTCCTCAGTTCCTCCGCTTAAAGGTCTCCTGCACAGTGAGAAGCTGTTTACGTTATCAAGATAATAAACATAACTTCCCGAAACTACAGGGAAAGAAATATTTCCTTCAAAAACAACGCTTTTTGCACCGTTCAGCACATTATAAGAATGAAGACTGTGATCATTTTTTTGTCCTGCGTAGTAGATCACGTTGTTCACCGCGCAAACAGGATAAACAGGTTCGTCCGTGAGCTGGACTTCCTTAGTGTTGTCGATGTGCTTTTTATAAAGAGTGAGTGCGTAAACATCATCAAAGTACTGGTAATACACGTCACTGTTTATGAGCACGACAGATGTAACAGGTGCCTTCTGGAGGCAGACTGTCTTTTTTCCGGCGAGAGTGGAACGATATATCCCGAGATTTCGGGCGAGGAATGCAAGTGCAGCATCCTTGTTTTTATCATAATTCTGGTAATAGTAGATGTATTTTCCGGCAATGTTAATATAGGCAACGCTTTCATCGATGATCTTCTTAGGCTCAGATTCATCGGGCTTCATACGATAAAGCGCACCGCCGTCACTGTAATTATGGAAGTAGACATATCCGTCATGTTCGCAGACCATACCCATATTATTGAGGTTTCCTGCGGTGTTGCCCACAGTGCCTGTCGGATTTTCCGGAATGATACCGCTTAGATACCGCGTTACCCCAAGCGCGATAATAAGCGCAAAAAGAACAACAAGAAACAGGATGTTACGTTTATTCATTTTTTTGTCCCCCTCAGACTTAAAATGCACAATAAAAAACGCGAAATTATCCCTTCTTTATATCAACGATTATAACCTGTGAACGTTGTGTTTTCAATTATTAAGCTGTATGATTAAAGGTACAACTTAAAGCTATATGGAGGAACCGGAGTAATGGAATTAGACGACTACAGACAGGAAATAGACCGGATCGATGCGGAGATCGTAAAACTTTACGAAGAACGCATGGAAGTAAGCGAGAAAGTCGCTGATTTCAAGATCCGGAACGGAAAAAATGTACTTGACCGTGCAAGAGAAGAGCAGAAGCTTGCAAAGATCAGGAGCCTGACCCACAGCAAATTCAATGCACTGGGAGTTACAGAGCTTTTTGAGCAGATCATGTCCATGAGCCGTAAAAAGCAGTACGCACTTATGCAGGAGCGCGGGATCTACGGAAATACTCCATTTATTCCGGTTGACGAATTGTATAAAGACAATGTAAGAGTTGTATTTCAGGGTGTGAACGGCGCGTACTCAGAAGCTGCCATGGTGAAGTTTTTTGGAGAAGATATAGAGGCACATTCCGTGAAGTCATTCCGTGAAGCAATGTGCGCTATCGCAGAAGGATCGGCAGAGTATGCGGTCCTGCCTATTGAAAACAGCTCAGCAGGCATCGTTTCTGAGAACTATGACCTTCTTACAGAATATGAAAATTACATCGTTGCTGAGCAGACGATAAAGATCGATAACTGCCTCATGGGTCTTCCCGGGGCAAAGATAGAAAATATAAAGGATGTTTACTCTCATCCCATGGCTCTCATGCAGTCAGCAAGGTTCCTTGAAGATCACTCAAACTGGAGAGTCATGAGCTACGACAACACAGCTATGGCGGCGAAGAAGATCCGCGATGATAAAAACCCCGCACAGGCTGCCATCGCAGGAGAAAGAGCCGCAAAAGTATACGGTCTTGAGATACTTGCGAGAAACATTAATTTCAGCGACGGAAATTCAACCAGATTCATTATCGTAAAAAATCAGAAGATATTCAGGAGAGATGCAAAGAAGATAAGTGTATGCTTTGAGCTTCCGCATATGAGCGGTTCACTGTATTCCTGTCTCTCACACATAATTTACAATGATCTGAACATGACAAAGATCGAGAGCCGTCCGATCCCGGATCGCCCGTGGGAATACCGTTTCTTCCTTGATTTTGAAGGAAATCTCCTTGATCCCTCAGTAAAAAATGCGCTCAGAGGATTAAGAGAAGAAACACGAAACATGAAGATTCTTGGAAACTATTAAGGACGGATACAAATGAAATTTGAAGAACTTCTGCTCTACAGAGATCTGGAGCACATGGATATAGTACGGGATATTTCACTGTTCTGTGAGGAAGGTGAAAAAAGCCCGGCGCTTGCATCATCGGTTGTGAGCAGGATGATAAATGTCGCCGCAGAATACGGCTTTTCGGGAAATGTATGGCATTGCTTTCTGTCACTATTGCTCGTAGACAATAAAAACAGCTTTTCCCTTGCGGCAGAAAAAAGAGGGGAAGTGCAGGGAACCGTGTACCAGGCGGCACTTCACGATGCAAGGATACTTCGGGAGATGTTCAGCTGGAATTTTACAGCTCTCGGAAAAAAGATCGCAAGAGACTGTTTCAAGATGCTTGAAAACTATGTTCCCGCTCTTGATGACGGTGTGATCTTTAACCGGCGTATCAGAGACAGGATAGTGGACCTCTCGGAAAAACTTTCCGAAGCATCCGATGAAATCGCTTTCCTTAAGTGTATGACGGACTTCTACCGTGATTTCGGTGTCGGTACTTTCGGTCTTCACAAGGCGTTCAGAGTTCATCACACAATAGATGACAAGGTAGAGATCGAGCCTATTGCAAGAGTTAAGCATGTAAAACTCTCCGATATCGTAGGAATGGAGTCACAGAAGCAGAAGCTTATCGAAAACACAGAGGCATTTCTCGCGGGACGTCCTGCAAATAACGTGCTTCTTTTCGGAGATGCGGGTACAGGAAAATCATCCTGCATAAAGGGTATCCTGAATCAGTATTTCGATGACGGACTTCGCGTGATCGAGGTTTATAAGCACCAGTTCAAGGACCTCAATGAAGTCATAAGTCAGGTTAAGAGCAGAAATTACAAGTTCATCATTTACATGGATGATCTTTCATTTGAGGATACAGAAACTGAGTACAAGTATTTAAAAGCTGTCATCGAGGGCGGTCTCGAAAAGAAACCGGATAACATCCTGATATATGCTACATCAAACCGCAGGCATCTGGTTCATGAGAACTTCTCTGATAAGCTCGACCGCAGGGAAAATGATGATATACATGAGAGCGATACGGTTCAGGAAAAACTGTCGCTCTCGGCAAGATTCGGCGTGACCATTTACTTTGGGCGTCCGATGAAAAAGGAATTTGATACTATCGTAAAGGCTCTTGCGGAACGAAACGGAATAAAAATGCCGGAGGATCAGCTCTTGCTGGAAGCAAACAGATGGGAGCTTTCTCACGGCGGTATGAGCGGAAGGACCGCAGAGCAGTTTATTGATTATCTGCTCGGAACAAGACTTACCGATCAGGCTTAAGGGGACGCCTGAGAAGGGACGATCGGATAAAAGGGGTATAAGTATGAAACTTTTTGCGGCTATCGATGTCGGCTCATATGAGATCGGCATGAAGATTTTTGAACTGTCACAAAAAAGAGGCGTGAAAGAGATCGACTATGTCCGTCACAGGGTCGAGATCGGCACAGATACCTACAATACGGGAAAGATAAGCTATGACAGGATGGATGAGCTCTGCGAGATCCTGAAAGGCTATCACGAGATAATGAACACCTATAAGGTGGATGCATACCGCGCGTATGGCACGTCTGCTATCCGGGAGACAGAGAATACTGCTGTGATCTTGGATCAGATACGCCTCCGCACGGGTATCAATGTGTTCCCGCTCAGTAATTCAGAGCAGAGATTTCTGGATTACAAATCCGTGGCGCTTAAAAGTGACCAGTTCGATCACATAATTGACAGGGGAACTGCGTTTGTCGATATAGGCGGAGGCAGTACGCAGGTTTCTCTGTTTTCAAATTCACATCTGAATACTACGGTGAATCTGCGCCTTGGCATATTAAAGCTCAGGACCACTCTAAATTCACTGGAACCTACTACCGGCAGTTATGACAGATTATTATCAGAACTTATTTCAAACGAGCTTCATTCATTTAAGAAGCTCTATTTGCGTAACCTTGATATCCAGAATATCGTAGTTATCGATGATTATCTGCCTTATATAATCCAAAAGATAGGCGGAGACCACGGTATCGCAAATCAGGTTACGGGCGACCAGTATGTGCGCTTTGTGGATGTGCTTAGATCCATGTCGCCTGCACAGGTTTCGAGAGAACTTGGCATACCCAGAGAAAATGCCTCTCTTCTCATGCCCTCTGCGGCTTTGATCAAATATATGATCCGTATTACAGGCGCAGAGAGACTCTGGATTCCCGGAGTTACCCTTTCTGACGGTATCGCATACGATTATGCGGAAAAAAATAAGTTCGTGAGATCAGACCACAATTTTGAAGAAGATATCATTTCCTGCGCGGAGAACATATCTGTGCGTTATCAGGGAAGTCAGGCGCTTGGGGATCAGATGGTCCAGTGTGCCCTTGCTGTTTTTGACAGCATGAAGAAACTGCATGGAATGGATAAGCGGGGAAGGCTGCTGCTGCAGCTGGCGGCGAGGCTTCGGGATGTGGGCAGATTTGTGTCCATGTCAGATCCCGCGGAAACATCCTATAGCATCATAATGGGTACGGAGATTATAGGATTATCCCATTTAGAGCGCGAGATCGTGGCAACGGTAGTGCTTAATTCCTATCCAAAGGAAATATACTATGAAGCCCTTCAGGAGCTGGATTTTGACGAGAAGAGCATTTTAACCGTGACAAAGCTCACTGCGATCCTAAGGGTTGCTGCTGGTATGGCAAGGTCACCCAGGAAAAAGTATAACGATGTGAAGGCTGTCATAAAGGACAAATCGCTGATCGTTACAATAGATACAAGAGAAGATCTCTCTCTGGAAAAGGGTCTATTTGATGAAGAAATACCTATGTTTGAAGAAGTATTCGGAATCAGACCGGTCATGCGCACGAAGGGAGGGATGTTTGAATGACAGAAACAAGAAATGTTAGAAAGAACGACAGGAAATCAGGCAAAAAAGTGCCTCAGAAGATAGATTTCCGTGCTCCTGAATATTATACAAACCGCGAGCTTTCATGGATAAAGTTTAATGAGAGAGTACTTTCTGAAGCAAGAGACAAGTCACTTCCTCTTTTTGAAAGAGTAAAGATGCTCGGCATCACAGCGTCGAACCTTGATGAGTTTTTCATGGTCAGAGTCGCGTCCTTAAAAGACATGGTAAATGTGGAATACACCAAGAAGGACATTGCAGGAATGACAGCGACTCAGCAGCTCGAAGCCCTGAATATTGCGACGCATGACTTTGTGAATCTTCAGTATTCTACCTATAACCGTTCGATACTGCCGCTCTTAAAGCAGAATGGGATCACTATGGTCACTCATCATGAGGACTTGGTGCAGGAGCAGGCGGAGTACGTTGACCGTTATTTTGAAGAGCATGTTTATCCTGTACTGACTCCCATGGCGGTTGATTCATCCCGTCCGTTCCCGCTTGTCAGGAACAAGTCGCTGAATATCGGAGCGCTTGTTTATCCAAAGGATGCTGCACATTCCCTTCGGAGCCGCTCAGGAAACAAGACAAAGGAAGATAATGAAAAAGAGAGCGATAATCCGGAGTTTGCGCTTGTTCAGGTGCCGGATGTGCTCCCGCGCCTTGTAAGGATTCCTTCAACAGATGAAAATCAGGCAATGATCCTTCTGGAAGAAGTGATCGAGCGAAATATAAACAGGCTTTTCCTGAACTATAACATCGTCTGTGCTCATCCCTTCCGTATCATGAGAAATGCAGATCTTTCTATCGATGAGGACGAGGCAGAGGATCTCTTAAAAGAAATCGAGAGACAGCTTAAGCGCAGGCAGTGGGGAGAGGTTATCCGTCTTGATGTAGAGGAGAGTGTTGACAGGAATCTGTTAAAGCTCCTTCGTGAAGAGCTTGAGGTTGATGACGCAGAAACCTACTTTATCAACGGACCTCTGGATCTCACATTTTTATCAAAGATAGCAGGACTTCCGGGATTTGATCACCTAAAGATCAAGGGATGGACACCCCAGCCTCCGAAGTATATGAATCCTGATGACAATATTTTTGAGCAGATAAGGCGCGGGGATATACTGCTGCAGCACCCTTACGAATCCTTTGAACCTGTGGTGAATCTGATAAGGACTGCCGCAAGGGACAAGGATGTTCTTGCGATAAAGATGACGCTTTATCGTGTCAGTGGAAACTCGCCGATCATTGCGGCACTTGCGACTGCTGCGGAAAATGGAAAGCAGGTTTCTGTTCTTGTTGAATTAAAAGCCCGTTTTGATGAAGAGCATAATATCAACTGGGCAAAGACTCTTGAAAAAGCAGGATGTCATGTAATATACGGTCTTGTTGGACTTAAGACTCATTCAAAGATCGCGCTCGTAGTACGGCGTGAGGAAGAGGGAATCCGCAGATACGTGCATCTCGGAACCGGAAATTACAATGATACAACAGCTAAATTTTATACGGATATGGGTATCCTCACCTGCTCTGAGCCCATCGGAGAGGATGCAACAGCTGTATTTAATATGCTTTCCGGATATTCTGAGCCCGTCACATGGAACAGGCTGTCACTTGCACCGCTGTGGCTCAAGGACAAGTTTATTTATCTAATCGGACGTGAAGCGGAGAATGCACGGCACGGTCGTGAAGCGCATATCGTAGCAAAAATGAACTCGGTCTGCGATCCGGATATTATCGAGGCTCTTTACAAAGCATCGGCAGCGGGTGTAAAAATAGAGCTGATAGTCCGCGGTATCTGCTGCCTTAAGGTCGGTATCCCCGGTGTTTCCGAGAATATCACCGTGCGCTCGATAGTGGGCTTCTTTTTGGAACACAGCCGGATCTTCTGGTTTTATAACGAGGGAAATGATGAGTTTTACATGGGTTCAGCGGACTGGATGCCCAGAAACCTTGACCGCCGTGTAGAGATCATGTTCCCTGTTGAAAGAGAAGAGCTCAAGGAAGACCTTCGTAATTTCCTGCGCGCTGAGCTTGAGGATAATATGAAAGCTCATTTGCTCCAGCCTAACGGGGATTACTTAAAGATCGACCGCCGGGGAAAGAAGCCTCTTAATTCGCAGCAGTTCTTCTGCAAGAATGCACGGACTAATGCTAATAAAAAGAAAGATGTAATCTCTGAAAGAGTGTTCATTCCGGAGAAAGCACCGAAGGAGGAAGATGAAAGCAGCACTCTTTGATATGGATGGAACGATCACGGATTCTCTTGAGTCCATTGCCCACAGCTGTAATACAGTCCTGAAGGAATTTGGATATCCTGAGATCGAGCTTGAGCGGTATAAAACGCTGGTGGGTGATGGAGCAGAGACACTGATACGACGCGCCTTAAAGAGCTTTGACGTTTCGGATGAAGATCAGATTCGAAAGGTTTACAAGCGTTATCTGGAAGTGTTTGAGGACGGCTGTCTCTACCATGTGACACCCTGCAGGGGCGTTCCTGAACTTATCGAAAAGATGAAAGCAAAGGGAATGAAGATAGCTGTCTGCTCAAATAAACCTCACGCAAAAACAGTGAAGGTTGCGGACGCAGTTTATCCAAAGGGCACTTTTGACATGGTCATCGGACAAAAGGATGATATTCCTAAAAAACCTGCGCCGGATATGGCACTTATGGCGGCAAAGGAATTTGGGGTCGAACCTTCCGAGTGTATGTACCTCGGTGACACAAACACAGATATGAAAACCGGCATCGCAGCCGGCATGTTCACCATTGGCGTCCTCTGGGGTTTCCGCGACAGAGCAGAACTGGAGGAATTTCACCCTAACGCCATTGTTTCGACGGCTGAGGAAGTTGAGAAATTTTTGGACATGTAAATTAGTGTGATTAAATAGTGACGGAAGCGGAGTGCGTTGTTTCCAACACATCCCAGCGTCACTTTCATCCTAAATTTAATCTAGAATATACTTATAAATGATCTCAGCGATTCCGCCGTGGTTGTTGTCGTGTTCTGTGACAGCATCTGCGGCGGTTTTAACATTGTCCCTTGCGTTTGCCATGGCAACGCCGAGTCCTGCGGCTTCGAGGAGAGGAAGATCATTTTCCTCATCGCCTGCTCCGATGGAGTCAGCGACAGGGATATTGCAGATCTCGCAAAGACGGCGGAGACCTGTGCCCTTTGAAGAATCCGCGGCGCTGATCTCAAGGATGCG
Source organism: Lachnospiraceae bacterium (assembly GCA_900168235.1). Lineage (GTDB taxonomy): Bacteria > Bacillota > Clostridia > Lachnospirales > Lachnospiraceae > NK4A144. The sequence goes on from FUZG01000016.1 coordinate 20,820, forward strand.
GTCACTGGAAAAGAAAGTATTAAGATGAGGAGGAAGGAGAGGCGTGATATGATCACGGAAACGCTGGAGCTTCGGACGGTCGTCGATCTCCATGCATACAACCTTCATGGTAGGACCGGTGAGGCTGGTGATCACGTCATCGATCGTATCTACCATGAGAGGCTCCATAACCTTTCCCTTAAGGTAAATGTCAACGATGTCCTTTCCCTCAGTTGCGATCACATAATTTCTGTTATAAGTCTGGCAGTGAACACCCTGCTCTTTGGCAAGGTCAAAAATAAGCCGTACATCATCCTTTGAAACGGGAGATGCATAGAGAAGATCTCCTGTCACAGGATTATTGATCTGCGCACCGTTGTAGCTTGCGATGTAAAAACCATCCCGCACGATGCGGTAGCGTTCTGCGACGGAAATAGCATCAGGATAAGGACGGCCTGTAACAAATGCAAAACAGTGTCCCTTATCGAGCATTTCATTAATAGCTTCCAGATCCCTGCCGTCAATTCGCTTATCGCTTGTGAGCAGTGTTTCATCCAGGTCAACAAAGAGAAATTTACGTGTATTGGTCATAATTCTGATTCTCCGGGGTAAAGCTTAACAATATTTCTTGTGATAATCTCTTAATTTCTCAAGGAAAGACAGCGGTATAAAAAGATTTCCGCGTCCTGTTCCGAGGTCGGTATTGACCTTATTGGTTCCGTGGAAATCCGAACCGCCTGACTGGAGCAGCCCGTGAGCTTCTGCCATTTCTTTCATTTCATTAGTCTCGCCCTGTGAAAACGTAGTGTAGATCGTCTCCATAGCGACGAGTCCCTCTGCTTTCAGGTCTTCGATAAGTGAATCGAGCCGTGCGTGTGAAAGACCGTAAAGTAAAGGATGCGCAAGAACAGGTATGCCGTGCGCCTTTTGGATCAGATGGATACCGTCCATGGGAGTCACCTTTTCTCTTGGGACAAAGTATGGGCATCCGTCACCGATCCAGCGGTCAAAAGCTTCCTGAGTGCTCTTTATATAACCCTTCTGCACCATGTACTTAGCGTAATGGGCACGGGTTATGACTGCATTCGGAAAGGTCTCTTTTAACTGTGAAAAGGAGATATCCATATGAAGTCCGTCGCGGAGCCCTGCGCACATTTTTTCGTTCCGGACTTCTCTGGAATTTCGGAAATCCTCTAATTGATGGAGAAAAGCAGGCTCTGTTTCATCTATGAAGAGACCGACTATATGAATATCCTTGCCGTTAAGATCGGTAGAAAGCTCGATACCGTTGATGATCTCAGGCGAATTTTCTCTTGTCCCGGCGTAGTCACGGATCTCTTTCAGACCATCAACTGTGTCATGGTCAGTAAGAGCCATCGCCGCAAGTCCCTTTTTTATGGCATATTCCACGAGCTCTGAAGGCGTGTATGTTCCGTCAGATGCAGTAGAGTGAACATGCAGATCCACCGGAGGCTCTGTGACACCATCTCTCATATTTCCGTAGAGCATAGATCTCCTTTCTGTTCTAAAAAAGGAACGTGACCTGATAATAGATCACGCTCCTTTGTGAGTTTTTAGGGATATTAGTTATTATCGTCCTCAAGATCTGCTGTGTAAACAGTAGCCTTACGAGCAGCTGCGTTGTTTGCGAGGTACTCGTCGTAGGTTGTGATCTTGTCGATAAGTCCGCCTTCAGGAGTGATCTCCATGATACGGTTAGCTGTTGTCTGTACAAACTGATGGTCATGACAGGTGAAGAGCTCAACACCCTGGAACTTGATAAGACCATTGTTAAGTGCAGTGATGGACTCCATGTCGAGATGGTTTGTAGGCTCATCAAGAACGAGGCAGTTAGCGCCGGAGATCATCATCTTGGAAAGAAGGCATCGAACCTTCTCACCACCGGAAAGGACGCGGACCTTTTTAACACCGTCTTCACCCGGGAAGAGCATACGTCCGAGGAATCCTCTTACATATGTTACATCCTTTACAGGTGAGTAGCCTGTAAGCCACTCTGTGATGTTGTAGTCGTTGTCAAATTCCTTTGTATTATCCTTCGGGAAGTAAGCCTGGCTTGTGGTAACGCCCCACTTGTAATTTCCTTCATCAGGCTCCATCTCGCCCATAAGGATCTGGAAGAGAACAGTGATAGCCTGCTCATTTGCACCAACAAATGCAACTTTATCTGTTCTGTTGAGAACAAAGCTGATGTTATCGAGAACCTTTACGCCTTCGATAGTCTTGCTGAGGTTTTCAACAGTAAGTACTTCGTTACCGATCTCTCTGTCAGGACGGAAGTCAACGTAAGGATACTTACGGGATGAAGGCTTGATATCGTCAAGCTGGATCTTTTCAAGAGCTCTCTTACGGCTTGTAGCCTGCTTACTCTTAGAAGCGTTAGCAGAGAATCTGGAGATAAATTCCTGCAGCTCTTTGATCTTTTCTTCCTTCTTCTTATTTGCTTCCTGCTGCTGCTTTTTCATGAGCTGACTGGACTCGTACCAGAAGTCGTAGTTTCCGGCGTAGAGCTGGATCTTTCCATAGTCGATATCAGCGGTATGTGTGCAGACCTTATTAAGGAAATATCTGTCATGGGATACTACGATGACAGTATTTTCGAAATCAATGAGGAAGTCCTCAAGCCACTCGATAGCATCGAGATCAAGGTGGTTTGTAGGCTCGTCGAGGAGAAGTACGTCAGGATTACCGAAAAGTGCACGTGCAAGGAGCACCTTCACCTTATCGGAACCTGTAAGATTCTTCATTGTCTCGCGGTGGAGCTCAGAGGAGATTCCAAGACCGTTAAGGAGTGATTCTGCGTCGGACTCTGCTTCCCATCCGTTCATTTCTGCAAATTCACCCTCAAGTTCTGCTGCTCTTACGCCGTCTTCATCGGAAAAATCTTCTTTTGCGTAAATCGCATCTTTTTCCTTCATGATGTCAAAGAGACGCTGGTTACCTGCGATTACAGTGTCGAGAACTACATTCTCATCATATTTGAAGTGATCCTGCTCAAGGAAAGAGAGACGCTCACCGTTTCCGATGTGGATCTCACCGTTTGTTGTCTCCAGCTGACCGGAGAGGATCTTCAGGAATGTGGATTTACCGGCACCGTTTGCACCGATGATTCCGTAACAGTTACCTTCTGTAAACTTGATATTAACGTCTTCGAAAAGTGCCTTTTTGCCGACACGATATGTAACGCCGACTGCTTCTATCATAGAAACTCCTTAAAAATAATGCTTTTGCCTTGCTTTACTGAGAAACGACCGATGTGGTCAGACGCGAACACCTGTAAGTTCGCACAACTTCTATTGATTATACATAAAAAATTACTTATTTCAAGGAAAAGTGGGTTCAGGATTGAATACAATCTGCTTTTTGATTCAAACGGACGGCACGATCAGCGGCGGAGCGCTGACAACGGAGCGACGGTGAGCGGACATGATGCTGTCCTGTGCTGCGTCACTTGTACCATACAATTTCCACCATGTATCTGCGCTTATGAAAGATAAAATAAACAAACTCCGAAAAATGGTATTGTCTACATATCACAATAACTATAGTACATAATTATTGAAACTATAGGAAAAGCACACATTAAAATATTGTATGCATAAAAACATGTACAATCCTGCTTCGAATTTGTTGTGTTAGTGGGGCGCGGTTGGTAGAATTTGTACAACTCCGAAAAGTTTCGGCGGCCGCGAAAAGTTTCGGAAAAATAAAAAATCTGACACAAAAATATGGTGGGAGACGTATTAGTAATGGTATGTGTCGACAGGAGGATTTAATGAAAAGGAAGCTTTTGGTTCTGATGCTTTCGTCTGCAATGGCGGTAACAGCGCTGGCGGGCGCAGTACCGTCTTATGCTGCCGGCGGTTCAGGTGATGTTGTAACTGAAAAAGTACTGAATAAGAGCAATACAGGAAATCCGGTACTTGGTTTTGACGGAGAGGGAAACACACTTTATGGCGGTGATCCGGCGGCGCTTGTTGACGGGGACACTGTATATCTGTATGTGGGACATGACAATTCAAGCGGTGACAGTTATGTAATGCCTGACTGGCAGTGCTATTCCACAAAAGATATGAAGAATTTTAAATATGAAGGAGAAATACTTAAATGTAAGGATGTACCCTGGGCAGACAGCACCTCTGCCTGGGCGAGTCAGGTAGTTAAGTATAAAGATAAATATTACCTGTATTTCTGCGCAGAAGAGAAGACCTCAAAGTACGGAAAATGCGTTGGTGTTGCAGTATCAGACAGCCCGACAGGGCCTTTTAAGGCAGAGAATAAACCTATTGTATATGACTCTGATACGCCCTTTATAAATCCCGGACGGGGCGGAGCAGGATGGGAAGATATCGATCCTACCGCATGGGTTGAGACAGTTGACGGCGTGGAACACCGCTATCTTGCATGGGGAAATACCAATCATTATATCGCTGAGCTCAATGAAGACATGGTTTCCATTAAGGACAGGAACGGTGATGGAGTAGTGTCTTTCAAGTCAGGAGATATTGAGAGACAGACCATAAAGGGTATGCCGAACGGCTGGTATTTTGCAGAAGCACCGTGGCTCTACAGGAGACAGGACGCCAACGGTAATTACTATGGAAAATATTATCTATTTTATGCAATGTACTGGCGTGAGCAGATGGCATATGCAACATCAGATGATATTTGGGCTGATGAGTGGGATTACGGCGGACTTATCATGGAACCCACTGCTACGAGCAATACAAACCACATGGCAGTGATAGATTTCAAAGGAAAGACATATTTTGTATATCATAACGGCTCACTTCCCTGGGGAAGCGGATTCAGAAGAGTTGTCTGCATACAGGAGCTTCACTTTGATAAGGACGGCAAGATCGAATACCTGCAGGAAAATTCAATCGGACTCACAGGAACAGCAAGCACTATCGCTGATTCAAAGGGGGCGCTTGTAAAGCATAGGACTTATCACAACAGCACTTCGGATTCTGCATATCCTTATACAAAAGTGGCTGTAAGTACTGCAGAAGGTGCTGTAACGGATGATTCCATGTGGGAGATCGAAAAGGGCAAGGCTGATGAGGATAACGATGCGTATGTTTCAATCGAGTCCTATAACAAGCCCGGAATATGGCTTCAGGTTGATGATGATAAGACTGTTTCAATGGGACAGGATTATCAGAAGGCATCAAGTGATGGATATACGGTTGATTCCAAGAGAATGACCTTCCGTACCCTTAACGGTTTTGATAAATCTGTGAAAAACGGTACGACCTTTGAAAGCGTGGCTTATCCCGGATATTACCTCACATCAAAAGGCGGAAAGCTCACTGTTGAGAAAGAGCCGGATGCGGCAGACTGCACATTTACCATATCTGCAGAGACTGCAAATGATCTCTCTTCAATGATCGTGAGAAAGTCTGACAGAACCTATGAGGTTGGTGACAAGCTCGCGACAGATGATCTCCGCCTCACAGTTGTTGATGAGTACGACAATACAGAAATAGTTTATTCAGGAGCTGATGGTCTTACGGTTGACGCTTCCGCAGTAAATATGAAAAAAGCGGGAACATATGAATTAAAGGTTGAGTACAAAGGTCAGAGCGGAACAGTTCAGATCCGCGTGCTTGACAGGAACTGAGGACTGAAAAGGAGAGTAGAAATGACGAAATTTCATTATAAAAAGGTTCTCGGAGCAGTAATTGCGTCAATCATGGTTTTGACCGGAGTTCCGGGGGTAAATACAGAAGCTAAAGCAGATACGGATGCAAATGTTGAAACAGCCGTAGAGCTTGATTTCTCACATATCAGCGGGAATTACATATCTGACAGATCAGGAAACGGAAATGATGCTGAGATCGGCGGAACCCTTTCTGTCGAGGGCGGAGCCCTTATATTTGACGGTAACGGATATCTGAATCTGCCGGTGTCTATCATGGATGATCTGCAGGATGAGGAAGAGTTCACTATTGAAACGACTTTTTCAAGAAGTTCAAGCTGCGGAAATAACGCATGGCTCTTCAACTTCGGTTCAAATCCGAAGGGAACAGGCACAAATTATCTCTTCCTGTCACCGGCATTTGGAGGAAGCACTCTTCGCGGCGGCATCAAGGATGACAGTAACGAAAAGCTCCTCGACACAGGTATGTCCACTGTTGCAGACAAGGAATACACCGCGGTAATGGTATTTGATAAGGGAAAAGTATCACTTTATCTGAATGGTGCGCAGATCGGAAAGACCATTGATTCCGGCTACAGCATCAGAAAGGATGTAATTAATAACGGCTGCAAAAATAATATCCTGGGCTACCTTGCAAAGTCCTGCTGGAGTGCAGACCAGCTTTTTCAGGGAAAAGTAAAGAGCTTCAAGATCATGGACGGCGCTGAGAGTGCTGAGAGTATCCAGAAGCGTTTCTCAGAGCAGTTCAGCAAAGATTTTGAGAGCAGTCTTACCATTGAAGATATCCTTGGCAGAAACGCATCCGCAGACAGGATCCAGTTTGATCTGACACTTTTATCAGAAGTTAATGAAAACGCTGTCACATGGAAATCTTCTGATACTTCTGTGATCACAGATGATGGAAAAGTTTTAAATGATGCATCCGAGGACAAGGATGTGACCCTTACGGCAGTCTGCACCAGCGGCGGTCTTAAGGCTGAGCAAAATTTTGCACTTAAGGTTCTGAAGCTTGACCGCACCGAGCTCGATAAGCTCATTGCAAGAACGAAGGCTGTTGATGGATATGAAGCAAATGAGGCTCTTAAAAATGCTGTAAGTGAAGCTGAAAAAGCTTCAACTCAGACCGAGGTCAGAAATGCGGTAAAGGCTCTTAATACAGTCCTTAAAACAGAACAGGATACTTTATATAAAGATCCGTTCTCTCTCATCGATGATGCAATGTTCCCGGCAGAGAAGGAAGTTGTGGTCGGAACAGAAGAGGTTCTTGCAGAGCTTTCGTCAAAGATTCTTGACTCTGTGAAAGTAGCCGTAAGCAGTGAAAATTCTGATACTGTCGAGATTTCAGAGGAATATGGCGTGATCAGAGTCAAGGCAGTAAAGGCAGGAACAAGCGATGTGACGGTTTCCGTGACAGCAGATTACGATAACTTTACTATCGATTATGAGACACGTGTAAAAGCAGTTGCAAAGAATGAAAAGATCGATGAAAAGTCGAAGACACCTTCTGCACCGGTAAACAACATCGTCACAGAAAGCGATGCAAACGTCGTTCTTACAGGCGGTAATACTTACAAGATCAACATGAGCTATCCTGTAAAGAGCTACAAGCTTGATAAGAGTGAAAAGAAGATCATCCGCGTATCAAAGAGCGGAATCGTAAAGGTGAAGAAGACCGGAACCGTAACTCTTGAAGTTGTTGGAAAAAATGGAGAGAACCATGAATTTACGATCTATGCAGAGGTTCCAAAGGCTGTGAAGAAGACGGTTACTTCCGCAGGAAGCTTTAATGCATCGGAGCTTGTGAAGGATGCAGAGTATTCAAAGCCCACAGGATACAAGTCTTCTAATGAAAAAGTTGCAAAGGTTTCAGAGAATGGAATTATCACAGTCCTTTCTAAAGGCAGTGCCAGGATCACGCTTTTCTATGGAAAGCGTAAGGTAAATGCAAAAATAAAGGTAAAGCTTTGAATGTACAAAAAAATGAAAATTGATCTAATTTAAACTGCAAGGATCAAAAATCTGAAGGGCTCCTGAGACAAAAAAAGTCTTTGGAGCTCTTTCTATGTGAAGTTTTGTGTTATAATATTGCGATTGCTTTTTAGAAAGAGGGTAAAGAATGAGCTACGCAGATAAGCTTTTTATTAAAAATGTAAAAGATATTTTGGATCACGGTGTTTCAGATGAAGGGCTTGAAGTCCGTCCGAAATGGGAAGATGGGACTCCTGCGCATACCATCGCCCTTTTCGGTGTATGTGACCGCTATGACCTTCAGAAAGAATTTCCAATCATGACTGTCAGAAGATCTTTTTGGAAATCTGCATGGGATGAGGTTTCATGGATCTGGCAGAAAAAGAGCAACAATGTAAAGGATCTGAGCTCTCATGTATGGGATGCCTGGGCTGATGAAAACGGAACCATCGGAAAGGCATACGGATACCAAATGGGATGTCTTTCCAAGTATAAGGATGTTACAGAGGAAGGTCTTAAAAAGGCATTCGGAGATACTCTGGATCAGCGAACTATCCGCTGGGAAGAGGGCGCATGCCTTATGGATCAGGTTGACCGCGTGATCTATCAGCTTGTGAACGATCCTGCATCCCGCCGTATCATGACAAATATGTACAATCATCATGATCTTTCCGAGATGGCACTTTCACCCTGCGCATATTCAATGACTTTCTGTGTAATGGGTAATAAGCTCAGTGCTATCCTGAACCAGAGATCACAGGACATGATCACTGCAAATAACTGGAACACGGTTCAGGCAGCTCTTCTTGTGTACGCATTTGCTTCCGCATACGGATATGAGCCCGGAGAACTGATCCACATGATCGGTAACTGCCATATTTACGACAGACATATCGAGCTCGCTCACAAGCTCATCGAGGCAGAGCAGTTCGAGGCTCCGAAGTTTACTATAGATACATCTGTGCATGATTTCTATGCATTTACAAAGGATTCCTTCCATCTGGAGGATTACCGCTACAGCGAATTTAAGGATGCGATCCCTGTAGCTATCTAAACGCGCCATTATTGCATTTTAGATATGATATAGATATAATCTTTATTAAACAAAAAATGGATGACCCTGCGAAAAACAGCGTGCAATTTTTAAATGGAGAGTGAGGTGATTCTTATGGCAGATCGCTGCGAAAATGTTTTTGATAATAGCAGGCTTTATTCGGTGCAGGACTATACTACGCCGGAAATGCTATACAAAGACCTGATCGAAAGAGTCCGCAAGTATCACCCTTCTGATGATATCTCGCTGATCGAAAAGGCTTATCACACTGCAGAGGAAGCCCATAAGGATCAGGTTAGAAAGAGCGGAGAGCCGTATATCATTCATCCGCTCTGTACTGCTATCGTACTGGCAGATCTTGAGCTTGATAAAGAGACCATTGTTGCGGGACTTTTGCATGATGTTGTAGAAGATACGGTAATGACAGTCGATGACCTGGTGCATGAGTTCGGAGAGGACGTTGCGCATCTTGTTGACGGCGTCACAAAGTTGAGCAAGCTCAAATATCAGGGAAATAAAGCAGAGTTTCAGGCAGATAATCTTAGAAAGATGTTCCTTGCGATGGCAAAGGATATCCGGGTTATCATCATAAAGCTTGCGGATCGTCTTCATAATATGAGGACTCTTCAGTACCAGCCTGAGGAAAAGCAGAAAGAGATCGCTAAGGAAACACTGGACATTTATTCGCCCATCGCCCAGCGTCTCGGTATCAGTAAGATAAAGATAGAGCTCGATGATCTTTCTCTGAAATACATGAAGCCTGAGTTTTATCAGGATCTTAAAAACCAGATAGCCCAGAGAAAGAGCGAGAGAGAAGCGTTTGTTGCCCAGATCGTTGAGGAAGTAAGTAAAAACTTAAAAGAGACCGGGATAGATGCAAATGTCAACGGTCGTGTAAAGCATTTCTTCTCGATATATAAAAAGATGGTGAACCAGCATAAAACGCTGGATCAGATATATGATCTCTTTGCGGTCAGGATAATCGTCCATTCCGTAAAGGATTGCTATGCGGCGCTCGGTGTCATTCATGAGATGTATAAGCCGATACCCGGACGCTTCAAGGATTATATCGCTATGCCGAAGGCGAATATGTATCAGTCGCTTCATACGACTCTGATCGGCAGAAACGGAACACCGTTTGAGATCCAGATCAGAACCTTCGACATGCACAGAACTGCTGAATTTGGTATCGCAGCTCACTGGAAGTACAAGGAAGTAAGCGACGGAAGACATCCCGATGAGCATGAAGAGGAAAAGCTCTCATGGCTCAGACAGATCCTTGAGTGGCAGAAAAATCTTTCAGATAACAAAGAATTTATGGACCTCTTAAAGAGTGACCTGAATCTTTTTTCTGATTATGTATATGCATTTACTCCGACCGGCGATGTAAAGAATCTGCCGGCAGGTTCTACGCCCATTGACTTTGCTTACAGCATTCATTCTGCTGTCGGAAACAAGATGGTGGGAGCCCGTGTAAACGGAAAGCTTGTAAATATCGACTATACCATCCAGAACGGTGACAGAGTCGAGATCATAACAAGCCAAAATTCTAAGGGACCCAGCCGTGACTGGCTGAAGATCGTGCGTTCCACTCAGGCTCGTTCAAAGATCAATCAGTGGTTCAAGAATGAGTTAAAGGAAGACAACATACTTCGCGGAAAAGAAGCTTTTGCATTATACTGCAAGAGCCATGGCATCCATCAGGAAAATCTGATGAAGCCCGAGTACGAAGAAGTTGTAATGCATAAGTACGGTTTCCGTGATTTTGACTCTATTTATGCGGCTATCGGACATGGCGGACTCAAGGAAGGCCAGGTCGTAAACCGTATGCGCGAAGCATACGAAGCTGATCACAGGAGAAAGATCACTGATTCCGAAGCTCTTGCTGAGATGGATGAAAATGCTAAAAAGGTGAATGCTGTCCGTAACCGCGGCGGTATCATCGTTAAGGGCATTACAGATGTGTCTGTTCATTTCAGTAAATGCTGCAGCCCGCTTCCCGGTGATGAGATCGTAGGATATGTTACCAGAGGAAGAGGAGTTTCTATCCATCGTACAGACTGTATCAATATCATGAACATGTCTGAGGAGGACAGAAAGCGTCTCATTGAGGCTGAGTGGCAGAAGAGCGGACGCGCAGGAGAGGAATATCTGGCAGAGCTCTGTATTTACGCAGCAAACAGAAACGGTCTGCTGGTTGATGTTTCCAGACTGTTTACAGAGGCTAATATAGGTATCGTCGGTGTAAATTCACGTGTGAATAAGCAGCACATAGCAACTATCTCTGTTTCGTTCAACGTTCACAATACGGAAGAGCTGAACAGTGTTATAGGAAAACTTCGTGCGATAAACGGTGTTATTGATATCGAACGTACTACAGGCTGATGGCAGAAAGGATGGATTATGCGTCTTCAAAGACTGATCGTCGGACCGGTCCAGACGAATTGTTATATTCTTGAAAATGAAGAGGAGCATACAGCGGTCGTGTTCGATCCCGGTGACAGGGGTGACAGGATATTTGAGAATGTCGTCGAACACGGCCTTCATCTTGTGGTTGTGATACTCACTCATGGTCACTTTGATCATATAACAGGAGTTGCAGAGGTACTCAGGGCATCGGATGATGCTTACGGTATACCTGAGGGGGCGGCACATGCTGTTCCTGTATATGCAGGTACTTATGAAAAAGAGCTCCTTTCGGATTCGGTATTAAACTGCTCAGGAACCGGAATGGGATATGGAGATGGACCTGTTACGGTAAAGCCGGATCACTGGCTTGGAAATCACGAAAAAGTGAACCTTGCCGGATTTGAGATAGAATGTATCCACACTCCGGGACATACGGAGGGAAGCTGCTGCTTCTATATCGAAAAGGAAAAAGTCCTTTTTTCCGGAGATACAGTATTTGAGGGATCCGTCGGAAGAACGGATTTTCCCACAGGATCATCAGCAAAGCTCATGGAATCAATTAAAAAGGAGATCGTAACTCTCCCTGATGACGTGCTGATCCTCCCGGGACACGGCGGAGAAACTACCGTCGGTGACGAAAAAAAGTGGAATATGTGGTTTAACAGATAAAGAAAAGTTTTAAGGAGAACAGAAATGGCACTACTGAAGAAGCCGGTAACGGGTATGAAGGACATCCTTCCCCGCGAGATGGAAATCCGGAATTATGTTATGGATCAGGTTCGCGAGACCTATGGAAGATTTGGATTTACTCAGATCGAGACTCCCTGCGTTGAGCATATCGAAAATCTCTGCTCAAATCAGGGTGGTGAGAATGAGAAGCTTATCTTCAGGATCTTAAAAAGAGGAGAGAAGCTTAAGCTCGAAGAAGCAAAGGATTCTTCAGATCTTACAGACTCAGGTCTCAGATATGATCTGACACTTCCGCTTTCAAGATATTATGCGAATCACATGAACGATCTTCCGTCTCCCTTCAAGGCTCTTCAGATGGGTAACGTATTCAGAGCCGATCGTCCGCAGAAGGGACGTTTCAGACAGTTCATGCAGTGCGATATCGATATCCTCGGTGATGCAACAAATCTTGCTGAGATCGAGCTCGTACTCGCAACAACAACACTTCTTTCAAAGCTTGATTTCAAGGGCTTTACAGTAAGGATCTCCGACAGAAGATTCCTGAAGGCAATGGCTGCACACTGCGGTTTCCCGGAAGAAGATTTTGATACAGTATTCATTATTCTTGACAAGATGGACAAAATCGGCGAGGATGGTGTGCGCGAAGAACTTCTGAAAGAGGGTTACGCAGCAGAAAATGTTGACCGTTACCTTGCTCTTTTCAGAATGGGTAATGACAGCAATGCTATCGCAGAGCTGAAGGAAGCACTGGGTGAGGCTCTTCCTGAGGGAACAGCAGAGTCACTCATGGCTATCATCGATACAGTAAATGCTTCCAAGGCAGGCGACTTTGATATTCGTTTTGATCCTACTCTTGTTCGCGGAATGTCCTACTATACAGGAACTATCTTTGAGATCGAGATCGCTGAATTTGGTTCATCCATCGCAGGCGGCGGACGTTATGACGGAATGGTAGGAAAGTTCACAGGAAATAATGTTCCTGCATGCGGTTTCTCCATCGGATTTGAGAGAATCATCACTATCCTTCTCGATCGTGATTTCCAGATCCCGAGAGCAGGAGAGCGCGTAGCATTCCTTATCGACAAAAAAATGCCCGCAGATCGTGTTCCGGCTATCATGAAGGAAGCTTCAGAGCTTCGTGCGGAAGGCAAGACTGTTCTTGTTTCCCAGATGATGAAGAACAAGAAGTTCCAGAAGGATAATCTTGAGAAGTCAGGATACTCAGATATCAGAGACTTTTACGCTTAATCGGCTGATGAGACAGTTGTACTGCCGGCAGGCTTGATCATAAATTTTTACATATGAAAGAGGAATAAAATGTTTCAGTCAAGAACTCATAATTGTAATGAGCTCCGTCTTTCCGATGCAGGAAAGAACGTAACTCTGTGCGGATGGTTTGAGAATATCCGTAAGGTCAGCAAAAATCTTGGTTTCCTGGTTCTCCGTGATTTCTACGGAAAGACACAGGTAGTGATCGAGACAGAAGAGATGATGGAAAAGATCAACGGTGTAAACTGCGAGTCTACTCTTCAGATCACAGGTGTAGTCAGAGAGCGTTCCAGCAAGAATACAGACATGGCTACAGGTGAGATCGAGGTTGTTCCGTCTGAGATCACTGTACTTGGAAAGTGCATCTACAATGAGCTCCCCTTCGAGATCAACCGTTCAAAGGAAGCTGATGAAAATACAAGACTGAAGTACCGTTATCTCGATCTTCGTAATCCTGCTGTAAAGAACAATATCCTGCTCCGTGCAAATATCGTTGCAGATCTTCGCCGTGCAATGACAGAAGAAGGATTCCTTGAGATCACAACTCCGATCCTTACATGTTCAAGTCCTGAGGGTGCACGTGATTACCTTGTTCCTTCCAGACTTCATCCGGGTCAGTTCTATGCTCTGCCTCAGGCTCCGCAGCAGTTCAAGCAGATCCTTATGGCATCAGGAATCGACCGTTACTTCCAGATCGCACCCTGCTTCCGTGATGAGGATGCAAGAGCAGACCGTTCTCCGGGAGAGTTCTACCAGCTTGATATGGAGATGTCCTTTGCATCTCAGGAGGATGTATTTGCAGTTCTCGAGAGAGTGCTTCCGCCTGTATTTGCGCGTTACGGTGTTTACAAGACAGCTTCAAGCGCACCGTTTACAAGGATCAAGTATCTCGATGCTCTTGAGAAGTACGGTTCAGATAAGCCTGACCTTCGTATCGACCTTACAGCAGAGGATGTTACGGATGTTCTTTCTGACTGCGGATTCGGACCGTTTGCAGCAGGTAATGTGATCAAGGCTGTAAGAGTATCTGACTGCAAACTTGCACGTAAGGCTATTGATAAGATCCTTGTTGATGTCGAAGTAGTAAGCGGAAGCAAGGCATGCTGGTTCAAGGTTGGCGATGACGGATCATTCTCCGGCGGTATCAGCAAGTTCCTTACAGAGCGTCATGATGCACTCACAGAGAAGCTTGGCCTTAAGAGCGGTGACTGCGTATTTATGGCTGCCGGCAAGAAGTCCCAGGCTCAGAAGACAGCAGGTGTCATCATCAAGACAGTAGGACCTCAGGCAGAAGGCCATATGAAGAAGGACTGCTACGAGTTCTGCTGGATCGTTGACTTCCCGATGTACGAGATCGGTGAGGAGTCCGGTGAGCTTGAGTTCTGCCACAATCCTTTCTCCATGCCTCAGGGCGGCGTAGATGCACTTAAGAATGAAGATCCGCTCAGCATCATGGCTTACCAGTACGATCTGGTATGTAACGGTGTAGAACTTTCCAGCGGTGCTGTACGTAACCACGATCCTGAGATCATGGTAGAGGCATTCCGTATCGTTGGTCTTGGCGAAGAGGATGTTAAGAAGAAATTCCCTGCTATGTACAATGCATTCTGCTACGGTGCACCGCCGCACGCAGGTATCGCTCCGGGCGTAGACCGTATGGTAATGCTCATCGCAGGAGAGGAATCTATCCGTGAGATCATTCCGTTCCCGATGAACAAGAATGCACAGGATCTCATGATGGGATCTCCTTCAGGAGTAGAGCAGAAGCAGCTTGATGATGTTCATATCGCTATTGTTCCGGTAGAGAAGAAGGAAGACTAAGTATGAACAGCGACCCGGTTTCCACAGTTGAAAAAGAAGTGATCCATGCCTCCGACCTTTATGGGTATACTCATTACCTTTATGGAGAAGCGTTTCTTGGTTCATACGGAGGTATGAGATACCGGGTGGCGAGAGAACCTCTTAAAAAGGTGTTTTATTCTCCGCAGGAGGAATGGGCAAAGGATGCGACGTTTCTGGTCAGTGTATGGCCGGAACCGTATTCCTATGAGAAAACACCAGATGAGAAAAAACAGAGTTTTTCCTTCCCGTTTACGGATGAAGGAAGACTTGAGGCAGTGAAGTGCCTTAACCGCCAGTATTTTGTACGGAAGCCCGAATGGGATGCGGCGAAGGAAGCACACTGGATCTGAAGTAACGAATTGAAGGAGTAATCAGTTTTGTCCGATTTATCAAAAGAGATCAATAAACGTCGTACGTTTGCCATAATTTCACATCCTGATGCAGGTAAGACGACTCTTACAGAGAAATTCCTGCTTTACGGAGGCCAGATCAATCTTGCCGGTTCCGTAAAGGGTAAGGCAACTGCGCGCCATGCGGTTTCCGACTGGATGGATATCGAGAAGGAGAGAGGTATTTCAGTTACAAGTTCTGTTCTGCAGTTTGAGTTTGACAACTGCTGTATAAATATCCTGGATACACCGGGACATCAGGACTTCTCTGAGGATACATACCGTACACTTATGGCGGCAGATTCTGCAGTAATGGTCATCGATGGCGCGAAGGGTGTCGAGCCTCAGACAAGAAAGCTTTTCCGTGTCTGCGGCAGACGTGGTATCCCTGTATTTACATTTATCAATAAGATGGACCGCGATGCGAGAGATACCTTTGATCTTCTGGACGAGATCGAGAAGGAGCTGGGCATTGCCACATGTCCTGTAAACTGGCCTATCGGTTCAGGTAAGAACTTCAAGGGTGTTTACGACAGAAAGAGCGGAAATATCGTTGAGTTCGCAGATACCCAGAAGGGTACAAAGGAAGGTACAGAGACATTCATCGCACTTGATGATGAAGAGGCTTCTGTAGCGGCTATCGGAGAAGATGCGAGAGAACAGCTTTTAAGCGAGATCGAGCTTCTTGACGGAGCCAGCGAGGAATTTGATCAGGAAAAAGTTAATCAGGGAAAACTTTCACCTGTATTCTTTGGTTCTGCGCTTACAAACTTCGGTGTCGAGATCTTCCTGCATAATTTCTTACAGATGACATCATCTCCGCTTCCGAGAGTAGCTGATATAGGTGTCATCGATCCTGTAGACAATGGATTTTCTGCATTTGTCTTCAAGATTCAGGCAAATATGAACAAGGCACACCGTGACCGTGTTGCGTTCATGAGAATATGCTCCGGTAAGTTCACAGCCGGAATGGATGTGTTCCACGTTCAGGGCGGCAAAAATGTGCGTCTCATGCAGCCTCAGCAGATGATGGCTGAAGAGCGTCATGTGGTAAGTGAGGCTTACGCCGGTGATATCATCGGTGTATTTGATCCCGGTATCTATTCTATCGGTGATACTCTCTGCACACCCGGCGACAAATTTAAGTTTGCGGGAATACCTACTTTCGCTCCTGAGCATTTCGCACGTGTGCGTCAGATGGATACCATGAAGCGTAAGCAGTTTGTAAAGGGTATCGAGCAGATCGCGCAGGAAGGTGCGATCCAGATCTTCCAGGAAGAAAACTACGGAATGGAAGAGATCATCGTAGGCGTAGTCGGTGTCCTGCAGTTTGAAGTTCTGCAGTATCGTCTGAAGAATGAGTATAATGTTGAGATCAAGCTGGATCAGCTTCCGTATGAATATATCCGTTGGATCGCTGACAGAGATATCGATCTCGATACGATCACAGGAACTTCTGACATGAAGAAGGTTCGTGATCTGAAGGGCAGACCGCTTCTGCTCTTCGTAAATAGCTGGTCTATTGGAATGACTCTCGATAGAAATGAGGGTCTGGTACTGGAAGAGTACAGCGAAAACGAAGCATGACCCGGAGGTGGCACGAGGTGAACTCTGTTCGTAAGAAAAAAAGAGTGCGCCGTCTGCAGAAAATTCTGCACGTGCCGCTTCTTTTATGCCTTTTAGTAAGTTTACTTACAGGATGCGCAGTTCAGGACGAGATCAGGCAGAAATGGGATAAGTTCTGTGATGATGCTGTCCGCTATATCTTTTTCGGAGATACAGGTAAAAATGGAGCAGGCGGAGTTTCAGGAAATTCCGGTAATCCATTTTACAAAGAGGAAAAGGAAGTTACGGAAGAAGGCGCAGACGGGGCAGACGAAGACAGCGGTGAAGCAGAATTTCCGGAAGGTTCATTTGAAAAACTGGAAGAAGACGAGCGTTCATATTGTTTTTCCAAACTGAATACTGAGCAGAAAAAAATATATTTAGAGATATATAACTGTTTTCTGAACATGGATGATGATACACGTCTTTCGACCCTTGATTCAGAGGCGGTGGACATGATATTTAATCTTGTCATGATGGATCACCCTGAGCTCTTTTTTGTGGATGGATACAGGACAACAGAAACTACACGTGACGGTGTTCCGATAAAGCTGGAAATAACCGGAAAGTACAACGTTTCAAAAGAAGTCCGCAAGATGAAAGAGAAGGAAATAGAAAGTGCTGCAAAGGCAGCTCTGAAAGATTGTCCCACAGACGGGTCCGAATACGATCAGGTCAGATATGTTTTCCAGTGGATAATCGATCACACGGATTACAGTCTGGATGCGCCGGACAATCAGAATATTTCATCGGTATTCCTGAATGGACGGAGTGTGTGTCAGGGTTATTCCATGGCTACGAAGTATCTTTTGGACAGACTGGGAATTTTTTGTACAGTGGTCTACGGTACAGCTGACGGAGAGAGTCATTCGTGGAACCTCGTGCGGATGGATGGAACCGAGTGCTATGTAGATACCACTTGGGGAGATTCGTCTTACCGGACAGAGGATAATGAGCTCGCGCCGCAGGTTAATTACAACTATTTTGGCTGTAATGAAGAAATCCTCCGCAGGACTCATGCGATAAATAATCCCGTGAGCCTTCCTGAGTGCACAGCCCTTGATGAATACTATTACGTAAAAGAAGGGCTTTACTTCACCTCTGCCGATCTGAAACGACTCAATGCAATATTTGAGTACAGGCAGTCTCAGGAAGAAGGGAACTTTACTATACGATGTGCAGACAGCGGCGTTTATCAGGAACTCAGCACAGAGCTTTTTGACGACAGAAAGATCTTTGAGATACTGCCTGATTCTGACCGGGTGAAATACATCCGTGATGACCGTGAGAATACAATGACATTCTCTGCGGAAGACTGATTTTTACTGTACTTTCCTTTTATAGGGGAGTCTGATATAATGTTGGTTTGAAATATAGATTGTCTGTAAAAACGTCTGTATAAATGAGAGGAAATGAACAGATGGCAAACGATAGAAAAGAAGCTGCAACTCTCCTGAATACAGGTATTCAGGGCGAGGTAAAGATTGCTGATGATGTTGTTGCGGTTATCGCTGCACTTGCTGCACAGGAAGTTGAAGGTGTAGGCACTATGCATGGCGGTGTCGGCAAAAATATCATGGCGTATGTAGGTGTAAAGAAAGCCGATAAGGGCGTACGTGTAGATGTAGTGAATGGTGTAGTCCGTGCTGAGGTAGCAGTACATATCCGTTACGGTTACAGTATTCCGGAAGTTAGCAGGAAGGTTCAGGAAAAGGTCAGAAATTCTATTGAGACTATGACTGGTCTTACTGTTGCAGACGTAAACATCCGCGTTGCAGGAATTGAAATGGAAGCAGGTCCCACAGCATGAAGAGAAGTCTTTTAAGAGAACATATTTTTATTCTGGTATTTATGTCAGAGTTTAATTCCGTAGATGAGATGCCGGAGAAGATGCGTCTCTATTTTGAATCTCTCGAGGAGCCGGCAGACGATGCCTCAGAGGAATATATCGAAGTAAAGTTCAAGAATATCCTCGAAAAGCTCCCGGAACTCGATGAAAAGATCAATGAAAAAGCAGAAGGATGGACAACTTCCCGTATGGGAAAGGTTGAGCTCGCACTTATCCGACTCGCTGCATATGAGATCTTTGATGACGAGGATGTACCCACAAGTGTCGCTATAAATGAGGCGGTTGAGCTTGCCAAGAAGTACGGTCAGGACAGTGCGCCTTCTTTCGTAAACGGTGTTCTTGCCAAATTGGTAGGTTAATGCAGAAAGTCTATTCAGTTAGTCAGGTCAATGCATATATCCGCGGTCTTTTTGATGATGATATCTTACTTGCCAGAGTTCAGCTCAAGGGCGAACTTTCCAACGTAAAATATCATCATTCCGGACATATTTACTTTACGGTCAAGGATAGTCAGGCGGCTATCGCGGGTGTAATGTTTGCCTCTGATGCCGTTTCTCTGGATTTTCGTCTGGAGGAAGGGCAGTCGGTGGTCGTCACAGGCAGAATCGGTGTTTACGAGCGTGATGGCCGTTATCAGATCTATGCCAAAAGTATTTCCCGTGAAGGCCAGGGCCTTCTGTATGAAAAATATGAAAAGCTCCGTCAGGAACTTGCGGATATGGGTATGTTTGATGAAATGTATAAACAGCCCATTCCGAAGTTCATACGTACTCTCGGAGTAGTGACTGCACCTACCGGAGCTGCCGTTCGTGATATTATAAATGTTTCGCTTCGTAGAAACCCTTACCTTCAGATAATCCTTTATCCTGCTAAGGTCCAGGGTGAAGGTGCGGCTGAATCGATAGTTGCGGGAATCGAAGCCCTGCAGCAAAAAAATGTCGATGTGATCATCGTCGGACGAGGCGGAGGTTCCATCGAAGACCTGTGGGCATTTAACGAGGAAATCGTTGCAAGAGCCATATTTGACTGTATGGTTCCTGTGATATCCGGAACAGGTCATGAAACGGATACGACTATTGCTGACTGGGTGGCAGATCTTCGTGCGCCGACGCCAAGTGCCGCGGCAGAGCTTGCGGTATATGATCATGAAGCGTTCATGGATTCGCTTAAGGGCTATCAGGATAAGCTTAATTCTGTGATGAGCAACAGGCTCAGCCGTAACAGAGAACGCTTAAATGCGCTTTCAGCGGGATTTATGAGATTTTCTCCGGAAGGCAGCCTTAAGGAAAAAAAGGCAAGGCTCCATAATTACCGTCAGGAATTTATACGGAGAATGGACCGCATCCTTCAGGATAACAGGACGGAAGAAGTCCGTATAGAAGATTCGCTCACAGGGCTTATGCAGGAAAAACTCCGGACTGCGAAAGAGAAGACCGCTATTTATGCAGAGCGCTTAAACGGTCTTTCTCCGCTTAATACCCTGAGCCGTGGATATACCTTTACAGAGCGTGACGGAGGAAAGCCCCTTCGTGATGTAAATGAGGTAAAGCCCGGAGATGAGATCATGATTTACGTACAGAACGGAAAGGTATTTGCCGATGTCACCAAGACAGAAGAAAGAAAAAGAACTGACTATTGAAGAAGGATTTTCTTTTCTGGAAGAGTCTTTGAAAAAGCTTTCAGATGAAGATATCTCCCTTGAAGAGTCTTTTGCGGTCTTTGAAAAAGGCATGCAGGTCTTAAAAGATGTCAGCGGGAAGATAGACGAAGTCGAGAAAAAAGTTAAGGTAATTAACGAAGAAGGTGGAATGGATGATTTTCAGTGAAGAACTTAAAAAGCGGGCTGAGTTTGCAGAGGACGTTCTAAAGTCATATCTTCCTGAGGAAACAGGTTATGCTGTAAGAGTAGCAGAAGCCATGAACTACTCTGCATTATCCGGCGGAAAGCATCTGCGCCCTGTTATCATGCAGGCATCATATCAGATGTTCGGAGGCAGGGGACATGTGGTGGAGCCCTTTATGGCTGCGCTGGAAATGATCCACAATTATTCACTTGTACATGATGATCTTCCTGCTATGGATAATGACCTCTACCGCAGAGGAAGAAAGACCACACATGCGGTATATGGTCCCGGAATGGCAACCCTTGCAGGCGACGGTCTTCTGAACCTCGCATATGAAACTGCATTAAAAGCATTTGCGGTAGGTCTGGAAGATATTAAAGCAGGTCTTTCCTCTCCGGCAGAATTGACGGAAGAAGGAACACTGCAGACTCTTATGGAAAGTATCACTAAGGCGCTTTCCATCTTAGCTGATAAAGCAGGTATCAACGGTATGCTCGGCGGACAGTCTGCTGATGTTGATGCAGAGGAGCGGAACAGATCCGTTGACCTCGAGGAACTGCTTTATATCCATGAGAAAAAGACAGCGTGTTTACTTGAGAGCGCGCTTATGATAGGCGGAGTACTCTGCAGCGTAGGCGATGATGACCTTAAAAGACTCGAAAAAATAGGTCATTATGTCGGCGTTGCATTTCAGATAGAAGATGACATACTGGATGTGACCGGGGATGAAAAGATCCTTGGAAAGCATGTTGGTTCCGATGAAGAAAACGGAAAAGTTACATACGTGACCCTTAAAGGTCTTGATCAGGCGGCAAAGGATGCGGCGGAGATGACAGACCGCGCGCTCGCCATACTGGATGAGCTGCCGGCATCAGACGGATTTTTAAGGGAACTTATCATAAGTCTTGTTACGAGACAGAAATGATCGGACGGAATATAGAATGATACTGGATAGGATCAATCAGGCTAATGATATAAAAAAAGTTAGTCCGGATGAATTTGCACTTCTTGCACAGGAGATCCGGACCTTTCTCATAAAGAAGATCA
The DNA here is from genome assembly GCA_900168235.1 of Lachnospiraceae bacterium. Taxonomy (GTDB): domain Bacteria; phylum Bacillota; class Clostridia; order Lachnospirales; family Lachnospiraceae; genus NK4A144. The sequence continues at coordinate 42,445 of FUZG01000016.1, forward strand.
GCAGGAGCGGCGGACACCTGGGATCAAATCTTGGCGCGGTGGAGCTTACCATGGCGCTTCATCTTGCGTTGACACTTCCTCAGGACAAGATCGTATTTGACGTAGGTCATCAGTCATATACGCACAAGATCCTCACAGGACGAAGAGCGGATTTTGACGGACTGAGGCAGTTTGGCGGTATCTCAGGCTTCCCGAAGCGCGCTGAAAGCGCCTGCGATGCGTTTGACACAGGACACAGTTCCACATCTATCTCTGCGGGACTCGGTCTTGTAAAGGCAAGGGATCTCCGTCACGAAAAGCATACAGTGGTTTCTGTTATCGGTGACGGCGCGCTTACAGGCGGAATGGCTTATGAAGCTCTGAACAATGCTTCAAAGCTGGATACGAATTTTATAATCATTCTTAACGACAATAATATGTCCATATCTGAAAATGTCGGCGGAATCTCAAAGTATCTGCAGGGAATCCGTACAGCAGAAGGATATCAGGACTTTAAGATGGCGCTCCAGAAACAGCTCTTAAGGATACCCAGAGGTCAGGCTGTAGTAGACCACCTGAAGAGATATAAGAGCTCACTGAAACAGCTCTTCGTTCCGGGAATGTTTTTTGAAGATATGGGTATCACCTATCTTGGTCCGGCTGACGGTCATAATATCCGTGAGATGGTGCGCCTTATCGAAGAAGCAAAAAAGATAAATCACGCTGTCCTTATCCATGTATGTACAAAAAAAGGTATGGGATACGCTCCGGCAGAGAGACATCCTGCAAGGTTCCACGGAACAGAACCCTTTGATATTGAGACAGGTCTTCCGCTTAAAAATAAGGCAAAGGCAGGATGGACAGATATCTTTTCAACCGTAATGATAAAGCTCGCGGCACGCAATGATAAGGTTGTGGCGATAACAGCGGCGATGCCTGACGGAACAGGACTTAAGAGATTTAGAAATCTTTATCCTGACAGATTTTTTGACACAGGTATCGCAGAAGAGCATGCGGTGACCTTTGCGGCAGGTCTTGCGGCAGGCGGTATGATCCCTGTTTTTGCGGTCTATTCCTCATTCCTTCAGAGAGGCTATGACCAGATGCTGCATGATGTCTGCATACAGAATCTTCACGTGATTTTCTGTATTGACCGCGCAGGTCTTGTAGGCGCAGACGGTGAGACCCATCAGGGTATCTTTGATCTGTCATATCTGTCATCTATTCCGAATATGCATATCATGGCTCCGAAGAACAAGTGGGAGCTCTCAGATATGCTGAAGTTTGCGGTTGATTTTGACGGACCTATTGCTATCCGTTATCCAAGAGGACAGGCTTATGACGGACTTCATGAGCATCGTGCACCCATAGAGTACGGAAAGTCTGAGCGGATCTTTGACGAAGGCGGAGTTCAGCTCCTTGCGGTAGGCTCAATGGTCGAGACTGCGGTTCAGGTGCGTGAAACATTAAAGGCAAATGGAATACCATGTGCCATCGTCAATGCACGTTTTGTGAAGCCTGTTGACGAAGATATGGTACGAACTGCAATGGAAAAAGGCAGCATGATCGTTACCATGGAAGAAAATGTAAAGTCAGGCGGATTCGGAGAAAAGGTTGGTGAGATCATCGACCGTGAGAAGCCCGGATTCCCGTTTATCACTATAAATATTCCGGACGCTTACATCGAGCACGGAAATGTAAATATCCTGAAGCAGGTTGTAGGTATCGATGCAGATACTGTCGTAGAAAAGATAAATAAAAAGCTTAAGGAACAGAAATCAGGAGATAACCGTTTATGAGTCAGAAAAAGAGACTGGATGTCATGCTTTTTGAAAGAGGTCTCGCTCCTTCAAGAGAACAGGCAAAAGCATATATTATGAGCGGAGAAGTCTATGTAGACGGACAGAAAGAGGATAAACCCGGCTCATCATTTCCTGAAACTGTTCAGATAGAGCACAGAGGTCAGAAGCTTAAATATGTGAGCCGCGGCGGATTGAAGCTTGAGAAGGCAATGGCAGCATTTCCTGTAAAGCTTGAGGGAAAAATCTGTATGGATATCGGAGCGTCCACAGGCGGATTTACAGATTGTATGCTCCAGAACGGTGCAGTTAAGGTTTATTCCATAGATGTGGGATATGGACAGCTTGCCTGGTCATTGAGAAACGATGAGCGTGTTGTCTGCATGGAAAAAACAAATTTCCGTTATCTCACACCGGAAGATCTGGACGACAGACCGGATTTTGCATCCTGTGATGTGTCCTTTATCTCTCTTTCAAGGATCCTTCCTGCGGCGTTTCCTATCATCAGTGACGACGGTGAAATGGTCTGCCTGATAAAGCCCCAGTTTGAAGCAGGCAAGGAAAAAGTCGGAAAGAAGGGTGTTGTCCGTGATCCCGCAGTTCATGAGGAAGTAATTACAACAACACTTTCCATGGCTCGTGAAAACGGTTTTGAGATAGTTGGTCTTGATTATTCTCCTATACGCGGTCCGGAAGGAAATATCGAGTATCTCATGTATCTTGCAAAAAATGGTACAGATGCAAAGTATGATGATATCCGGATAGCTCCTGAAAAGGACGCGGAGTTCATTAAAGAAATTGTAGCTGCTGCGCACGGTTCATTAGATCACTGATAACTATTACGGGAGAGTGCGATGAAGAAATTCTATGTGATCACAAATCGCAATCGGGACAGAAATCTGTCGGTCACAAACAGGATACGGAAATATCTGATACAGCACGGCTGTGAGGTCGAAGTATCTGCGGAAGGTCCGATGGAGGACGGTCATTATACTGATTCGTCCAATATCGGTCCGAAAACAGAAGGGATAATCGTTATCGGCGGAGACGGAACTCTTATCGCTGCGGCTCGGGATGTGGTAGATACCCGTATTCCCATGCTCGGCGTGAATCAGGGAACCCTTGGTTATCTTACAGATGTCGAGGTTGATGGATTGGAACATGCCCTTGACTGTCTGATCGATGATCGTTTTGAGACAGAGGACAGGATGATGCTCTGCGGGCGGGTATGTGATTCTGACGGTAATCTTCTCGCAGAGTCAAGAGCGCTTAATGACGTCGTTCTTCACGCGGCAGGTGCACTTCACCTGGTTGATTATGAAGTGAGCGTAAACGGCAGATTCCTGAGTACGTTCAGGGCAGATGGAATAGTGGTCTGCACTCCCACAGGTTCAACCGCATATTCAATGTCAGCGGGCGGACCTATCATAGAGCCAAAGGCAAGAATGATGGTGATCACTCCCATATGTCCTCATACGCTGAATACCCGAAGTATCGTGCTTTCGGCAGAGGATACTGTAAGCGTATCCGTAAAGGACGGCGACTCGGTAGTGTGCTTTGACGGGCACAGTCCTGTTACACTTCAGGAGGGAGATATCGTAGATATCCGCCGTTCTGCGAAAGTGACCCGCATTATACGCATCAATCCCGGAAGCTTTCTTTCGGTACTCAGTAAAAAATTCCGCTCCTGATGCCGATAAAGTAGGTGGATGTTGGATCTTATGGATAAACGGAAGGTGTAAAATTGAAACAAAAACGACAGGAAAAGATCATAGAACTGATCGAGAAATATAATATCGAAACACAGGAAGAACTTGCCGACCGTCTCCGTGAATCCGGATATGACGTGACACAGGCAACGGTATCAAGAGATATCCGAGAGCTGCATCTGGCAAAGGTTCCGGGGCAGGAAGGCCACCAGAAATATGTCAGGGGAAGAAACGCGGATCAGGATCTTGGAAAAAAATATGTACGTGTGATGAAAGAAGGAATCATCTCTGCGGAAACAGCACAGAACCTTCTAGTCATCAAGACAGTGAGCGGTATGGCTATGGCTGTTGCTGCGGCTCTTGATGCAATGAAGCTTCCGGAGATAATTGGAAGTATCGCAGGTGATGACACTATCATGTGTGCCGTAAAGACTTCCGCAGAAGCAGATCATGTACGAGCAGTACTCTTGGACATGTTCTGATTTTCAGAGCACTTAGCGAGGTAGTTTCGAGCTTATGGCTGAAATAGCAAATCTTTGATTTGCGTGATTGAAGCTATGCTGTGCAGTGCGTGTTATGCAAGTTCAGAATAAATAAGATCAAATGAAAAAGGGAGATTTTGCATTTAAATATTGCAGGATCTCCCTTTTAATGTTATCATCGTTTCGAACAACTGTTTTCGAACAGCTGTATTGTCAGCTTCAGCTTCGGGGGAAGTTAAGGAGATTACTGAGATGTTGATCAGTTTAAGTGTAAATAATCTTGCTCTTATAGAAAAAGAAGAAGTGAATTTCAGCGAGGGTCTTAATGTCTTTTCAGGAGAGACCGGAGCAGGAAAATCACTGGTTATCGGAAGTGTGAGTCTGGCTCTCGGAGGAAAAGCGAAGGCTGATATAGCCCGGGATCCGGAAAAACCTGCGGAAGTTGAGCTTGTATTCGCGCTTGACCGGGAAGAGGACAGAGAGCGGATCCGTGACCTTGATGTGCCTGTCGAGGATGACGGACTTATCATTATCAGACGGAAGTTTACCGGAGGAAGAGGTACTGCAAAGATAAACGGAGTTACTGTGACAGGTGCGCTTCTCCGCGAGATTTCAGGAATTCTCATTGATATTCACGGACAGCATGAGCACCAGTCCCTTTTATATAAAAAGAACCATCTGCTGATACTTGACCGCTATGCGGGAAAAAAGACGGAAAAACTTTTGTCTTTGTATCGTGACAGATTTCATGAAGTAAAAGACATCAGAAACGAACTGGAAGCTGTTTCTACAGACGAAACTGAGCGTCTTAGAGAAGCAGATTTATTGCGTTATGAGGTCAATGAGATAGAAAGTGCAGAGCTTCAGGAAGGGGAAGATGAAAAGCTTGAGGAACGCTTCCGCTTTATGAATAATGCGAGAAAGATCACAGAGGCTGCGGGGGAGACCGCACAGCTCATCGGCGGCGATGAAGCTGCGGGAGAAATGATAGGAAGAGCAGTACGCACATTTTCCGCAGCATCAGAGCTTGATCCCGGTGCGTCTGATCTCATGCAGGAAATTGAAGAGCTGGATTCGCTTTTATCAGATGTGAGACGTGACCTTGAAGCCTATATGTCAGGGCTTGAGTTCTCAGAGGAAGAATATGAACAGGTAACTGAGAGACTGAACCGTATAAATGAGCTCAAAATGAAGTACGGCAACAGCATATCTGAGATACTGGAAGCTCTTGAGGAGAAAAGAACTCGTCTGGAACAGCTTGAAAATGCCGATGTTTACAGAGCAGAGCTTGAAGGGAAGCTTACTGAGGCAGAAAAGAAGCTGAAGGACGCGGCATCAGACCTTACGGTAGAGCGCAGGAAAAATGCGGCAGAGCTTGGCGGACGCATGAAAAAAGCGCTTATCGGGCTCAATTTTGAGACAGTTCAGTTTGAGATCGCAGTAAGACCCCTTGAAAGCGGTTATTCCGAAAACGGTATAGATGATATTGAGTTTATGATCTCTACAAATCCGGGTGAATCACTGAAAGCATTGAAAGATGTTGCCAGCGGAGGTGAACTTTCTCGTGTAATGCTTGCGCTTAAGACCGTACTTGCCGATACAGACCATATAGATACACTTATTTTTGATGAGATCGATACGGGAATAAGCGGAAGGACCGCACAAAAAGTTTCAGAAAGCCTTGCGAGCCTGTCAAAACGTCATCAGGTTATATTGATCACGCATCTTCCGCAGATCGCAGCTATGGCGGATCACCACTTCCTCATTAAAAAAAGGGTCGAGGATGGGCGGACGCAGACCGGTATCCGTGAACTTGAGAGAAACGAGATCATTGATGAGCTCGGACGCATGCTTTCAGGTGTGGAAATGACTGATGCGGTGCGTCAGAATGCGGAAGAGATGAAACAATTAGCTGATAAAACGAAAAAACAAACCTCATAACCGGTAATGGTGTATAATGGTAAAAGAGGTTACGTGCGTTCAGGCAGTACAACTTTTAGCACAGGCCGATAGATCGCCAGACGCATTGCACTCGTATCGTACGTACTTCAAAAGAAAAGGGAGATCCGGGGGACGGATTTCTATTTCCGGGGGTAATGAGATGAAAAATGTACTTTTTGTTGCATCAGAGGCTGTTCCGTTTATCAAGACCGGAGGACTGGCTGACGTTGTGGGTTCGCTGCCGGTTAATTTTGATAAGCGATATTTTGATGTCCGCGTCATGATGCCGAAGTATAACTGCATGTACCAGAAGTATAAGGACATGCTGGAGTACGTAACGAACTTTTACATGCCTTACAACGGTCAGAATGTCTATGTAGGAATATTCAGGACTCAGTGGAATGGAGTTACATATTATTTCATTGATAATGAGTATTACTTCTCAGGGGAGACGGCATATACTTCAGATACGAAGTGGGATCTTGAACGTTTCATCTTTTTCTCAAGAGCTGCGCTTTCTGCTATGCCGCTTATCGATTTCAGACCTGATATCATCCACTGCCACGACTGGCAGACAGCGATGATTCCGGTTTATATCCACGATAGTTTCCAGGCAGGAGATTTCTTCCGCGGCATAAAAACAGTTCTTACGATCCACAATCTGAAGTTCCAGGGAACCTGGGACGTGGAAACGATCCAGCAGTTTTCGGGTCTTTCCGATTACTATTTCGCACCGGACAAGATGGAAGCATACAAGGATGCAAATGTATTGAAGGGCGGTCTTGTATATGCCGATGCGATAACTACAGTCAGCAGCACCTATGCTGAGGAGATCAAGACACAGTTCTACGGCGAGAAGCTTGATGGACTGCTTCGTGCAAGAGAGCATGATCTCCGCGGAATCGTAAACGGTATCGATTATGATTCCTACAATCCGGAAACGGATACATTCCTTGAGCATAATTACACTGCAAGGAACTTCCGAAAGGAAAAAATCAAAAATAAGAGAGCACTGCAGAAACAGCTCGGACTCTATCGCAGTGACAACGCATTTATGATCGGTATCGTATCAAGGCTTACCGGACAGAAGGGACTCGACCTTGTGTCCTATGTAATGGATGAGCTTTGCAATGACGATATACAGCTTGTAGTACTTGGTACAGGCGAAGAGCAGTATGAGAACATGTTCCGTCACTATGACTGGAAGTATAATGACAAGGTTCGTGCGAATATCTATTATTCAGAAGAACTTTCTCATAAGATCTACGGATCATGTGATGCGTTCCTGATGCCGAGTTTATTTGAGCCCTGCGGCTTGAGCCAGCTTATGGCACTTAGATACGGAACAGTGCCGATCGTTCGTGAAACAGGCGGACTTAAGGATACCGTAGAGCCGTACAACGAGTTTGAAGGAAAGGGAACAGGCTTCTCCTTCATGAACTATAATGCGCACGAGATGCTTGGAGCTATCCACTATGCTCATAACGTATATGTAAATCATAGACGTGAATGGAACAAGATTATCGACCGGGGCATGGCAGCGGATTTCTCCTGGGCAGTATCTGCACGGCAATACCAGGATATGTATGACTGGCTGAGACCATGAGAAAAATCTATTCTGTATTTATATTGACTCTGCTTGCTGCACTGTTTTTCAGTGTATCAGCACACGCCGAGATCTCAGAAAAGCAGACTGTTCTAAATGCACATTCTATCCGTCCGAATAATCTCCTTACGGGAGTGCACATCGGAGAGGATATAACGAAGATCGCAAACAACACGTTTGTGAATCAGATACAGCTGCGATATATTGAGGTCGCGGATGGAAATCCATATTTCTCGTCATTCAGCTATTGCCTCTATGACAAGGATCAGACCACACTGCTATGTTTTCCGCAGGCAATGATGAAGGCTGAGATACCCGGAACGGCAGTGGCTATGGACAGCCGTGCACTTCACGGTGTAAATGAGAAATTAGCCGCAAAGGTAAAGGAAGTCCTTAGGGCGAATGCTGAAAAAAAGGGCGTGGAATTTCAGATAATAATAGGAAATACAGAAGAGGAGAATCAGATAGAGTATTGGCCTTATACATGCGTATATCCATTGACTGACAATGATTGATAAACAAAAATCCCCCTGCATGAGGAGTACAAAATAATGTACCTGATGCAGGGGGATTTTTTTACTCTTTTACAAGACGGAGAGCAGAAATGTCAGAGTCGATAGCCATGGAGTAATTGGTGTAATACACTACAAATCCGGGCTTTGAACCTGCGGGTTTCTTAACTTCCTTCTTTTTTACGTAATCGATCTCGACCTTGGACTGACCGCGTCCTTTACTGTAGTAGGCAGCCAGAGCACCGGCTTCGTTAAATACACGGTCCGGCAGATTATCGGGATCGCCCTGTCCCACGCGGAGGATCACGTGTGAGCCCGGGAATTTCTTTGAGTGGAACCACCAGTCATTTCCTGAAGCAAACTTAAATGTGAGCTGGTCATTCTGGTAGTTGTTTTTACCAACATAGAGGTCATAACCATCGCTTGAAATATAGTGCAGAGGCTTACTGCTCTCAGGTCTTCCGGCACCCTTTCGTGTCATATGCTTTTTAATGTAACCGAAATCCGAAAGTTCGCGTCGTATTTCTTTAAGGTCAGCCTCATTTTCTGCAATATCGAGAGAGTTTTGGATAGATTCGAGATGATCAATATCAGCCTTTGTATCCTTGAGCTGTTCTGTAACGGCTTCCTCTGTCCTCTTGAGCTTCTGGTAGCGTTCAAAATACTTTTGTGCGTTTTCCAGAGCAGTCTTCTGGGGATCGAGCGGGATAGTGATCTCTGTATTATCGTAATAGTTCGTGCATGTGAGCTTAGAAGCTCCGGGTTCTGCAGAATATCCGTAGGTATTCAGCATCTCTCCGTAGATACGGAATTTATCCTTTTTCTCAGTATCCTTTAGCTGTTTCAGCTGAATGTCGTATTTTTTGACACTTCGTTCAAGGGTTGTAGCAACGATCTTTCGAAGATCCGTGGATCTCTGGCGGATACGGGTGACAGCATCACGCTCTGCATAGTACCTCATCAAAACTTCTGACATGGTGTCGAGGTGCTCTGTGGTGAGATCACTGTACTCAGAAAGCGGGAGTGCCGCAAATTCACGGGGAACACCCTTGTCATATATGAGAACCGGATCAAATTTCTCGTCACGGATCTCAGTCATAAGTTCATTAAAACAGTTATAAAGCCGTTTAGTATCATCTTCTGACAGTGAAGCCACAGAATCATTTCCGTCAAGACCCGCTCTGTAGCAGAGTTCGCTTGCTGCAACAGGGGAAAATCCCGTAAAAGTATTGTAGATAGCCTTGATAATATTCTGTGCCTTATGGAGCACTGCCCCGGAAAACTCCTCAAATGTGATGGGAGCGGTGGGGTCCAGTTTGTCCTGAGTCATGGGGATAAAGTACTCATTACCCGGAAGGACCGTACGGACAGAGCTTACTGCTGCGGATACGCGCTTGATACTGTCGATTATCGTATTGTCCTCTTCGGTAAAAATGATATTGCTGTATTTTCCCATGAGCTCGATAACGATGACCTTTCTCTTAAGGTCACCCATTTCGTCGAGGTGCTCTGCGCCGATCCGGATTATACGCTCAAGTCCCGGCTGGGAAACATCAGTGATGCGTCCGTTCTGCAGATGCTTTCTGAGAAGCATGCAGAAATTCGGCGCCACCATGGGGCTCGGCTTATTTTCATCGGTGTAATATATAAAAGGGAGAGACGCACTGGCAGATATCATCAGTCTGTCAGTCTTTCCGTCTGTTGTTTTTATCGTGAGCAGGATCGCATCCGGATCCGGCTGCGCGATCTTATATAAACGTCCGCCGACAGCGCGTCTTCGTATCTCGCTGACCATTGCGGCGGTCGTGATTCCATCAAATGCCATGTTATTCCTCCTGTTCGGAACCTATGAATCTAATGTCGTATTATACACATTTATGGGATTATTATCAAAACAGGAGGGAGAGATGAGAATAGGAGATGAGCCGGCAGGGGTGACCGCCGGCTCTACTTATGAGGGGGAGATAGTTAATGGTTATCAACTATCCAAAACAAATACTAAAGAAATTCTGTGTTCAAATTGTGATGTAATTCAGAAGAAAGTATGAAATGAATATTGGATACAAAAAATTGTATATATATAACCGCGAAATACTGATATTTCAAGGGTTATATTGATTTTAAACAGCGTCTGTGATATTATCGTTAATGATTTAACGATTTCAAAAAGATCATATGGAGGTATATCTAATGGCAAGAAAAGTTGTACTCGCCGGTGCATGCAGAACTGCGATTGGAGTAATGGGTGGTGCTCTTTCAACGACACCGGCTCCGGATCTGGGAACTATCGTAGTAAAAGAAGCTCTCAAGAGAGCAGGAGTAAAGCCTGAGCAGGTTGACGAAGTTTACATGGGATGCGTTATCCAGGCAGGTCTTGGACAGAATCCTGCGAGACAGGCAGCATTTAATGCAGGTATTCCGGAAGAAGTTCCGGCAACAACAATAAATGTACTCTGCGGATCAGGTCTTCACTGTGTAAATCTCGCGGCAAAGCTTATCGGATCAGGCGATGCGGACATCATCGTGGCAGGCGGTATGGAGAATATGTCAATGGCTCCTTATCTTCTTCCTAACGGACGTTACGGTTACAGAATGGGCGCAGGAAACGGTGCTCTTCAGGATTCCATGATAAGAGATGCTCTTACAGACGCATTTTATAATTATCACATGGGAATGACCGCAGAAAATATCTGTGAACAGTGGAAGCTCACACGTGAAGAGCTTGATCAGTTTGCAGCAGCTTCTCAGCAGAAAGCAGCTAAGGCTATTGAGGACGGCAAGTTCAAGGACGAGATCGTTCCTGTTGAGATCAAAAAGAAGAAGGAAACCATTATCTTTGATACAGACGAGGGACCTCGCGCAGGCGTTACACCTGAAAGTCTTTCAAAGCTTCGTCCCGCTTTCAAGAAGGACGGCGGTCTGGTAACAGCAGGAAATGCTTCCGGTATTAATGACGCAGCCGCAGCAATTATCGTAATGAGCGAAGAAAAGGCAAAGGAACTCGGCGTAACTCCTATGGCAACATGGATCGCCGGAGAGCTTGCAGGCTGTGATCCCCGTATCATGGGAATCGGACCTGTTCCCGCAACAAAGAAGACCATGGCAAAAGCCGGATACAAGATCGATGACTTTGACCTTATCGAGGCAAATGAGGCGTTCGCAGCTCAGTCTGTAGCTGTACAGAAGGAACTCGGCTTCTCAAGCGATGTTCTCAATGTAAACGGCGGAGCTATCGCACTCGGACATCCTGTAGGATGCTCAGGAACAAGAATACTCGTAACACTTCTTTATGAGATGCAGAGAAGAAATGCTCATAAGGGTCTCGCAACTCTTTGTGTAGGCGGCGGAATGGGCGCAGCAGCTATCGTTGAGAGATAAATAATTTAAAAAATTATGAAGTCCTGCGGTTGGGATACTGACCGCAGGGCTTTTGTGCTATAATGAGTTGTTTTGAATAGGAACAGATTTCGGATGCCGGAGGAAACTCCGACCGGATGATAGGAGGACGTAAAATGAAGGCCCTGAAAGAGCTTCTTGGTGGACTTGAATATGAAGTAGTTCGCGGAAATGCAGACGAGACAGAGATTTCAAGCGTAGTTTATGATTCTAATAAGGTTGAGGCAGGATGTCTCTTTATCTGTATTACCGGAGCACGCTTCGATGGTCATGATTTTGCGGCGGATGCTGTAAAGGGCGGCGCAAAGGTACTTCTTACAGAAAAAGAAGTGCAGGTTCCGGAGGATTCCGATGCAGTGATCATCCGCGTTGAGAATACACGATATGCCATGGCATTTGTATCAGCAGCATGGTTTGGTCATCCGGCAGATCACCTTACAGTGATCGGTGTTACAGGAACAAAGGGAAAGACTACTACAACATATCTTACAAAGGCTGTTCTGGAAGAAGCAGGATATCACGTAGGTCTCGTAGGAACTATCGAGACTGTTATCGGTGACAAGCATATCCCTGCAAAAAATACAACACCTGAGTCATATGTTCTTCAGGAAACCTTTGCAGAAATGGTACGTGAAGGCATAAATGTTGTTGTTATGGAAGTATCCAGTCAGGCGCTTATGCTTCACCGTACACAGGGATTCGTGTTTGATTACGGCGTATTCACAAATATCGAGCCGGATCATATCGGTCCTGCAGAGCACAAGGATTTTGACGATTACCTTAATTGCAAGGCTCTTCTTTTCAAGCAGTGCCGTGTAGGTATCGTAAACAGCGATGACAGCCATACAGAAAAGCTCCTTGAGGGTCATACCTGTGAGCTTCAGACCTTCGGACTTAAGGAAAATGCAGAGCTTCGCGCAGAAGATACAGAGCTCATTAAGATCCCTGGAGAGCTTGGCGTACGTTTCCATGTAAAGGGAACCGAGGATATCGCTGATGTAGAAGTAGGCACACCGGGAAGCTTCAGTGTTTACAACGCTCTTTGTGCTGTAGCTATCTGCAGAAATTTCAATGTTTCTGATGATCAGCTTAAGAAAGCTCTTAAAACTGCTCATGTAAGAGGTAGGATCGAATCCGTTCCGGTTTCTGATAAGTTCAGCCTGATAATCGACTATGCACATAATGCAATGGCGCTTGAAAGCCTTCTAACATCCCTTCGTGAGTATGATCCGGGCAGACTTGTGTGCGTATTTGGATGCGGCGGAAACCGTGCAAAGAGCAGAAGATTTGAGATGGGAGAAGTGTCCGGAAAGCTTGCGGACTACACCATCATCACTTCAGACAATCCGAGATTTGAGGAGCCGGAAGATATCATGAATGATATCGAGACAGGCATAAAAAAGACTGACGGCGAATATATAAAGATTCAGGATCGAAAAGAAGCTATCGCTTATGCGATTCATAACGGAAAGCCGGGTGACCTTATCATCCTTGCAGGAAAAGGACATGAGGATTATCAGGAGATCCGCGGAGAGAAGCATTTCATGGATGAACGTGTGCTCATTCAGGAGATCCTTGAGGAAGATCGTCGCTAAGAAAACGTTTTTCTATCGATAAAAAGGGGATTTGATGCTGGGACTATATGCAGATGTCATCATTGAAATTTCACATGAGAAGCTGGATCGTCCGTTTCAGTACAAGATCCCCGAAAACCTTAGGGACACGATCTACCCCGGTGCGAGAGTTGAGATTCCCTTCGGAAATGCAAACCGTGTGATACGGGGATATGTTATCAGCATTTCAGACAGACCGGAATTTCCGCCGGAAAGGATGAAGGAGATAATAGGTATCCCTGAGGGACTTGGAGAGTCCGGTCCCGAAGATCAGCTGATAAGGCTTGCCATATGGATGAAGAGGCACTACGGCGGAACGCTCATACAGGCATTGAGAGTAGTTTTCCCTGTAAAAAAGGCTGTTCGCCCCAAGGAAAAAAAGACAGTCATCCTCTGTGTATCACAGGAAAGAGCAGAGGAAGCCGCGGCAGAATGTGAGAAAAAGCACCGCGTAGCACAGGCAAGGCTTTTACAGGCTCTTGCGTCATGCAGTGAAATGGATCTGTCCCTTCTTAAGGACAGGTTTAATATAGGTCTTCCTGTTATCCGCAGGATGGAAGAGCATGGATTCATAAAGCTTTCTGTAGAGAAAGACTACAGGAATCCTGCGATAGCAGAGAACAGCCGGAAAAAAGTCTGCGAACTCACAGAGGCGCAGAGAAGCATCGTTTCTGATTTTGCAAAAAATTATCATATGGGACTAAAGGGAACGTCGTTACTTTTCGGCGTTACCGGATCAGGAAAAACTGAAGTCTATATGGAAATGATCGCAGAGGTCATTGCGGACGGTAAACAGGCAATAGTCCTGATCCCGGAGATCGCACTTACATTTCAGACTGTCATGCGGTTCAGCGCCAGATTCGGTTCCAGAGTCTCATATCTTCATTCAAAGCTTTCCCAAGGTGAGCGCTATGACCAGTTCTGCAGAGCCCGGGATGGCGAGATAGATATAATGATAGGTCCGAGATCGGCACTGTTCACGCCGTTTTCAAATCTTGGGATCATAATAATAGATGAAGAGCACGAAGGCAGCTACAAGGCAGAGACCATGCCGAAGTATCACGCCCGTGAAACAGCCATAGAGCGTGGACGCCTTGCGGGAGCTGCGGTTGTTCTCGGAAGTGCGACACCTTCGGTTGATTCTTTTTATCATGCAAAGCGCGGAGAGTACCGCCTGTATCAGCTTTCTGACAGGATATCAGATACGGGACTTCCGATCGTAACAGTTGCGGATCTCCGGCAGGAGCTTACAAGGGGCAATAGAAGCATATTTTCAGATGTCCTTCGTGAAAAAATGAAGGACAGGCTCAAAAAGAAAGAGCAGATCATGCTTTTCCTCAACAGGCGTGGATTTGCAGGATTTGTAAGCTGCCGTAAATGCGGAGTTGTAATGAAGTGCCCGCACTGCGATGTTTCGCTGTCACTCCATGGACGCAGTAAACTCGTGTGTCACTACTGCGGTTACGAAACTCCCATGATAAAGACGTGCCCGGAGTGCGGATCAAAGTATGTGGGAGGCATGAGAGCCGGAACAGAGCAGGTTGAGGAAGCAGTGAAGCAGATGTTTCCCGAAGCCCGCGTTCTCAGGATGGATGCTGATACTACAAAGGAAAAGGGGGGATATGACAGGATATTGTCAGCCTTTGCAAATGAAGAGGCGGATATTCTGGTCGGAACACAGATGATCGTAAAAGGTCATGATTTCTCAAAGGTCACGCTGGTCGGTATACTTGCTGCGGATATGTCTCTTTATGCGAATGATCACAGAGCGGGTGAGAGGACTTTCCAGCTCCTCACTCAGGCAGCGGGACGCGCAGGCAGAGCCGACAGACCGGGAGAAGTAGTGATACAGACCTATTCCCCTGAGCATTACAGTGTTGCGGCAGCGTCACATCAGGATTATAATGTGTTTTACGCTGAAGAGATCGGATACCGTAAATTAATGGGATATCCTCCGGTCTCGCATATGCTGAAGGTTCTCATAGAGGACAGAGATCCGGACAGGAGTGCAGAGATGGCGTCGCTTATGGCAGAGGCGGTACGCGCTTCCGGAAAAGCTGCGGTCATCGGTCCTGCACAGGATTCTATCTGGAAGCTTCGGGATGTCTATCGGAACGTATTTTATATAAGGCATGCCGATATGGAAGTCCTTGCAGATGTAAAAGATCTGCTGGAGAACTGGAGACGTGACAACCCTACAGGATCAACTCAGGTGCAGTTTGATTTTGACCCTATGTGATAGGATCGCGTGAGCTGTATATAAGCGGAGCGGTTCGTGACATAATAAATTGTTTTTGTGGTTATATAGTTTTATTAATAACAGGAGTAAATAAGAATGGCTTTAAGACAGATAAGAACTATCGGGGATGACATCCTCAATAAGAAATGCAAAGAGATCAAGGAGATGACTCCCAGGATCAAAGAGCTCATTGATGATATGTTTGAGACTCTTTATGATGCAAACGGTGTAGGACTCGCAGCTCCTCAGGTTGGCGTTCTCAAGAGACTCGTCATCATTGACTGCGGTGATGATCCGCACGTACTGATCAATCCCCGTATCGTTGAGACAAGCGGAGAGCAGACAGGAAACGAAGGATGCCTTTCAGTACCGGGTAAGTTTGGCACAGTTACCAGACCGAATTACGTAAAGGTAGTATTCCTTGACGAAAACATGCAGCCTGCAGAGCTTGAAGGAACAGAACTTCTTGCCCGTGCTATCTGCCACGAGCTGGACCATCTTGACGGAAATCTCTACGTAGACAAGGTAGAAGGCGATCTTTACGAAAACGAAGAGGAAGAGTGAAAAGCATGAAGATTATCTTTATGGGAACACCGGACTTTGCGGTAGGCACCCTTGATGCCCTTGTAGAAGCCGGACACAACGTAACACTTGCAGTAACCCAGCCTGACAGGGTAAAGGGACGCGGAAAAGCT
Source organism: Lachnospiraceae bacterium (assembly GCA_900168235.1). Lineage (GTDB taxonomy): Bacteria > Bacillota > Clostridia > Lachnospirales > Lachnospiraceae > NK4A144. The sequence goes on from FUZG01000016.1 coordinate 58,416, forward strand.
GTTTCGATGCCTCCTGTAAAGGAATGTGCCATAAAGCACGGCATCTCTGTTTTTCAGCCGGAAAAGGTAAAGGAAGCAGAGGCTGTTGAAAGACTCAGGGCAGAGGACGCTGATATCATCGTCGTAGCTGCATTCGGTCAGATCCTTTCAAAGGAAATCCTTGAAATGCCGAAGTACGGATGCATCAACGTTCATGCATCCCTTCTCCCTAAGTACAGAGGAGCAGCACCTATCCAGTGGTCTATAATCGACGGCGAGGAAAAGACCGGAGTTACGATAATGCAGATGAACGAAGGCCTCGATACAGGTGATATCCTGACTCAGAGAGAGGTTCCGATCCTTTCAACTGAGACAGGAGGCTCGCTTTTCGATAAGCTTGCAGAAACAGGTGCAAAGCTCTGTGTTGAAACTATCACAGAGATCGAAAAGGGAAATATTACACCTGTACAGCAGGATGACAGCCGTTCTTCTTACGCAAAAATGCTCAAAAAAGAGCTTGGACAGATAGATTTTGAAAAGAGCGCAGAGGAAACAGAACGCCTGATACGTGCATTAAATCCATGGCCCAGTGCTTACACAACAATGGATGGAAACATGGTAAAGATATGGGAAACACAGGTGTTACCGGAGGGTGAGGGCACATCAGAAACCCAGGAAACATCGAAGCCCGGAACGATAACAAGTGTTTCAAAGGATTTCTTTACAGTTGCGTGCGGAAAGGGTCAGCTGAAGGTTCTTTCTCTTCAGAAAAACGGCAAGAAAAGAATGTCAGCTCACGACTTTATGCTCGGACATACCGTTACGGTCGGAACCGTGCTCGGTGAATAACAGGTGATAACACGTCAATCCCCAAAGGAGGAATTTAGAAATGTATTTTAGTCCGTATATGTTTCATGATCCAACTTATATACTTGTTCTCATCGGACTTATTTTATCGATGGCTGCATCGGCAAAGGTCAAGTCTACTTTTGCAAAGTATTCAAGGGTCCGTTCCTCAACCGGAATGACAGGAGCTGAAGTGGCGTCACAGATTTTAAGGAGAAATAATGTCCTTGATGTGCAGGTAAGACATATAGGCGGAAGTCTTACGGATAATTTCAATCCCATGAATAAGACTGTAAACCTTTCTGATTCTACTTATGGATCGTCTTCCGTAGCTTCTATAGGCGTAGCTGCTCATGAATGCGGACATGTGCTGCAGCATGCAGAAGGCTATCTGCCTCTCACTCTCAGAGCGACCATACTTCCTGTTGCAAATATAGGTTCAAGAGTAAGTATTCCCATGATCTTTCTCGGGATCCTGCTCGGAGCAGCAAGGGGCGGATTCGGCCAGTCGCTTATCACTATCGGAATATGGCTCTTCTCCTTCGCGGTAGCCTTTCAGATCGTAACTCTCCCTGTTGAGTTCAATGCCAGCAGAAGAGCTCTTGCGATACTTGAAAGAGATCAGGTGCTTTACCCTGAAGAGCTTAAAATGGCAAAGGAAGTTTTGACAGCTGCGGCGCTCACATATGTTGCGGCAGCGGCATCATCAGCACTGCAGTTACTGCGTCTGGTTATTCTCTTTGGAGGAAATAGAAGGGATGACTGAAAAGATAAACTTGAGAGCTGTTGCCTTGGACATTCTCATCGAAACAGAGAGTGATGAGACCAAGGCAGGAGAGCTCATAAGGTCCGTTCTGGACCGGTACGGTTATCTTGATACAAGGGATCGTGCATTCATAAAAAAACTGACTGAAGGTACGCTGGAGCGGCGGATCACATTGGATTATGTGATCGACCGCTTTTCCCGTGTTAAGACGGCAAAAATGAAGCCTGTCATCAGGGAAGTGCTCCGCATGAGTGTTTTTCAGCTGTTATATATGTCTCATGTTCCTCAGAGCGCTGTCTGCAATGAGGCGGTAAAGCTAGTGAGAAAGCGCCGCATGAACGGTCTGTCAGGTTTCGTGAACGGTGTTCTTAGAAATATCATCCGTGAGCCCGTGAATATCGAAGAGCTTACAGACCTTTCAGTCAAGTATTCGATGCCGGCGTGGATAACTGAGCGTTTCACAGAGGAATTTGGACGGGACACAGCAGAGGATATCTTCAGGGCTTCTCTTGAGAGCAGACCTGTTTTTATCCGCACAAATAAGTCAGCTGTAACTCCTGATGAATTATATAAAAAGCTGACAGACGGCGGTATTCAGGTAAAGAAGATAGAGGAACACGACGGAGCTTTCGAGGTTTCAGGATATGAGGCGATCGACCGCATACCTGAGTTTATCGACGGACTGTTTTCTGTACAGGACTTAAGCTCCATGACAGTCGGCGAATTTGCCGCTGGAGATTTCAGAAACGCATCTCAGGTTTATGAGACAGAGGGAGCCGCGGAGCTTTCGGATAATATTCACGTGATAGATGTCTGTGCTGCACCCGGCGGAAAATCCTGTCACACAGCGGAGCTCATAAAGGGACGCGGAACAGTAGAAGCAAGAGACATCTCTGACAGAAAGATAGAGCGTATCCTTGAAAACAGAGACCGCTTAAAGCTCGATAATCTCGACGCAGTCGTAATGGATGCGTCAGTTCACAGCGAAGAGTCGGACAACACCGCAGATATACTGATATGTGATCTGCCATGTTCGGGACTCGGAGTAATGGGCAGAAAAAATGAACTGAAATACAGAGTCAAGCCGGAAGATATCGGTGCACTGGCAGAGCTTCAGAGAGAGATTCTCAAAGCATCCGTGCCGTATCTCAAGACCGGAGGACGTCTTGTATTTTCGACATGCACCATTACCCACGAAGAAAGTACCGATCAGAAGAAATGGATCGAAACAGAGCTTGGGCTCAAGCTTGAAGCTGAGAGAATGTATCTTCCTTCATCTGGAGGCGCGGATGGATTTTATGCAGTGTCATTCAGGAAGATATGATGCATATAAAAGCAAAGGAATAATATGTCAAAGCAGGATCTTAAATCACTGACAATAGAAGAACTCACAGAAGTGGTTTTATCACTGGGAGAAAAGAAGTTTCGTGCAAAACAGCTTTATGACTGGATGCACGTAAAGCTTGCCCGTTCCCTCGATGATATGACAAATCTTCCGAAGAGCTTAAGGACTAAGCTTGCGGAAGAATACACCATGACATCTCTGGAAATAGTTGATGTTCAGGTATCAGCGATTGACGGTACCAGAAAATTTCTCTTTGGACTTTCTGACGGAAACGTCATCGAAAGTGTCTGGATGAAATATAAGGACTGGGCATCAGTATGCATCTCATCACAGGTGGGATGCAAAATGGGATGCAGATTCTGCGCATCAACTCTTGACGGATGCGTACGCTCCCTGACACCCGGAGAGATGCTCGATGAGATATACAAGATCCAGAGTGAGATGGGCGTAAGAGTCAGCAATATCGTTGTCATGGGAAGCGGTGAGCCTCTTGATAATTACGATAATCTGGTGAAGTTTATCCGCATGATAACGGATGAAAACGGACTCAATATCAGCGGAAGACATATCACGGTCAGCACCTGCGGTCTTGTGCCCCAGATGTACCGTCTTGCTGAGGAAAAGTTTGAGATAACCCTTGCTCTTTCTCTTCATGCACCTAACGATGAGAAGCGTAAGAGACTCATGCCTATCGCAAATAAATATTCATTAAGTGAAGTGATCCCGGCGTGCAGGAACTACTTTGAAAAGACCGGACGCAGGATCACCTTTGAGTATGCCCTGACAGCAGGAGAAAATGATTCTGATGCGGATGCAGAGGAGTTATCCAGACTGATCGCGGGCTTAAATGCACATGTAAATCTTATACCGGTAAATCCCATTAAGGAGCGTTCCTTTGTAAGGTCAGATTTAGAGCGGATCCAGCGCTTCAAATCGAAACTTGAAAAAAACAGAATTAATGTTACTATTAGAAGGGAAATGGGGAAAGATATCGATGGCGCCTGCGGGCAGCTCCGGAGGAAACACATGGAGGAACACGTTTCATGCTGAAAACATTTTCTGCAACGGACGTGGGTAGAAAAAGGCAGGTCAATCAGGACTATGTCTATACGTCTGAGACATCGGTCGGTAAACTCCCGAATCTGTTTATAGTGGCCGACGGCATGGGTGGTCATAATGCCGGCGATTACGCTTCTTCTTTTACGACACAGTATGTCGTTCGTGAAATTACCAGTTCGGATCAAGATAATCCAATTAAAATCATCAGAAGTGCGATTGAAAAAGCAAATCATGCCCTGATCCGTGAAGCTCGGAAGAATCCAGACTATGAAGGGATGGGAACGACCATAGTTGTTGCGACGATTGTGGATGGATATCTCTATGTCGCAAATGTCGGTGACAGCCGACTTTATCTGGTGAACGATGATATCGTTCAGATCACCAGAGATCATTCTCTGGTAGAAGAAATGGTACTTGCCGGAAAAATAGACAGATACGAGGCAAGAGTTCATCCGGACAAAAATATAATTACAAGGGCAATAGGCGCGGTAGAAGACCTGAAGGTGGATTTTTTTGATATGAAGCTTCAGGAAGGTGATACCGTTCTTATGTGTACTGACGGACTATCAAATATGGTCGAGGATCAGGATATCCGAATGATCATGGATCGTGAATGTGATGTAGTCAGTAAAACAGAAGCACTGATTGAGGCTGCCAATGAAAACGGCGGACGGGATAATATCGGTGTTGTAGTCATAGAGCCTTTTGTTTTTGAATAAAAAATCCACAAGTCGTGAGAAGACTTGAATTTTAGGAGCTTGAGATAAATGGTAAGAGAAGGAATGATGCTCGCAGAGCGATATGAGATTATCAGCAAAGTCGGTGCCGGCGGAATGTCGGATGTCTATAAGGCAATGGACCACAAGCTGAATCGGTTCGTAGCTGTGAAGATCCTTAAACATGAGTTCTCTGAGAATAAGAACTTTGTTGCGAAATTTCGTACAGAAGCACAGTCAGCCGCAGGACTTGCACATCCTAATATCGTAAATGTCTATGATGTAGGCGAAGAATACGGTCTTTACTACATCGTAATGGAGTTTGTAGAGGGAATCACCTTAAAGCATTACATCGATAAGAAACTGCGTCTTTCTGTAAAAGAGGCAATAAGCATCGCGATTCAGGTTTCAATGGGACTTGAGACAGCCCATCAGAACCACGTGATCCATAGAGACGTAAAGCCTCAGAATATCATTATTTCAAAAGAGGGAAAGGTAAAGGTCACAGACTTCGGTATCGCCCGCGCGGCAACCAGTGACACCATCACATCAAACGTAATGGGATCCGTTCACTATACTTCGCCCGAACAGGCAAGAGGCGGATATTCAGACGAAAAGAGCGATATCTATTCACTCGGTATAGTTCTTTTTGAGATGGTGACAGGTCGTGTGCCTTTTGACGGAGATACAACAGTTGCCATTGCCATAAAGCAGATTCAGGAACCGATTCCTGATCCAAAGGTTTATGTGGACAATATCCCCGTAAGCGTAGAGCAGATCATCTATAAGTGTACTGAGAAAAATCCGGACAGAAGATATATGTCCATGACAGATCTGATCACAGATCTTAAGAAATCCCTGGTTTCACCTGATGAAAATTTTGTACAGAGGATTCCAATGGGCGGTCTTGACGGCGGAGCTACAAAGATGGTTCCTGACCGTGAAGTGTCTTCGATCCGTGAAAAAGCAAGCCCGATCGATCTGGATGACAATATCTTTAAGGCATATTCATCAAAGCACAGAGACAGATACGATGAATATGAGGATGAAGACGAAGAGGAAGAGCCTGTAAGGCGCAAAAAGAAGCCTCGTAAAGACGCAGAACCCGAGCGAAAGAAAAAGTCTGCGAAGCCTGCAAGATCCAGACGTGAAGCAGAAGAAGAGCAGAAAAAGAAAGTCCGTCGGGCAAATAACAAGAGACGCCAGATGGAAGAATATGATGACGACGATGAGGATGATGACGATGACATGGATCCGAGACTCCAGAAGCTCATGACAGTACTCGGTATCATCGCAGCACTTATAATCGTTGTGATCATAATAATCCTTATCGGAAAGATAAAGGGACTTGCTTCCGGAAAGAATGAAAAGCTTTCAACTTCTACAGAAAGCACAGCCGAAGGGGCTGAGGAAGGTGCCACAGTCACACTTAAGGATGTAGTCGGTCTTGTATTCGCTGATGCAAAAACTCAGCTCACAGCACAGGGACTCGTTGTTACAAGTGAGAATGTTCCTTCAGACAGCGTTGAAAAGGGAAAAGTCATTTCCGTATCTGACGAAGATGGAAATAAACTGGAAGCCGGAGCAGAGATAAAGTCAGGAAAGACAGTTATCCTTGCGGTAAGCTCAGGAAGTGAAGGTTCATCAATACCTGACGTAACAGGTATCACAAAGGCAGAGGCAAAGGTAAAGATCGAGGGTGCAGGCTTTACCATGAAGGAAACAGAGGCAAACAGCGACACTGTTCCTGAAGGCAAAGTAATATCCCAGTCACCGGAAGCAGGTACAAGCGCTGAAAGCGGAGCCGAGGTCACAGTCATCATCAGTAAGGGAGCAGCAACAGCTTCCAAGACAGTACCTAATCTGGTAGGATTGACAGAAATCGCCGCAAAGGCAGCTCTCGCAGCGACAGATATCTCCTTTGGTGAAGTAACAGAGGAAAACAGCAGTACAGTTGCAGCAGGCGTGGTAATATCCCAGACTCCTGCAGCAGGAACAACTGTAGACGGCAGCACTACAGTAAGCTTTGTAGTAAGTAAGGGTGCGGCAACCTATGGCGGAACATTCAGCATAGCAGCACCTCCCGGATATACAAACGGATCTGCGGCACAGCTCACAGTAACGTCATCAGTTGATAATTCTGTACTCTACAGTTCATCGGTAACATCATTCCCGGCAGCTGTGACAATTTCAGGAACAACTGCTCCAAGCGGTGTTCTCACTGTAAACTACACGGTTACAGAAATGGGAAATCCCTACGAGGATGATAATGGTGAGATCGTTCAGAACCCGACGCAGACGTCAAAGAGTGTAACCCAGACTCTTACGTTTACCGCACAATAAGGAGGCTTCATGGCACGCGGAAGAATTTTGAAGTCTCTCGCAGGATTCTACTATGTGATCCCCGACAATAACGAAACACTTCCGGTCGCTCCGCTTTCTGGTGGAGCGACCTATCAATGCAGAGCGAGAGGTGTTTTTCGTAAAAAAGGAATGAAACCCCTTGTAGGTGACCGTGTAGAATTTGAGCTGACAGAGACCGAAGACGTTGAGGGAAATGTAACAGAAGTCCTTCCCCGCAGCAATGCGCTGGTAAGACCCTCTGTTGCGAATGTAGATCAGGCACTGGTCATCTTTGCCGTAAAGCATCCTGATCCCATACCGGATCTTCTTGATCGTTTTCTCCTTCTTATGAGGGTCACATCGCTTCCGGTGATCCTTAATTTCAATAAAGAGGATCTGGTAGGCGAGGAAGAAATGGAAAAGCTCCGTGAAAATTATCGTGATGCGGGAGTAACGATCCATTTCACAAGCTGTACAGACGGTTCAGGTATCGAAGAATTGAAAAAAATGCTGGAAGGTAAGACAACAACGGTCGCAGGACCTTCCGGAGCAGGAAAATCCTCTATCGTAAACGCACTTTCTGGCGAGCAGGCGATGGAGACAGGCGAGATAAGTAAAAAGATCCGCAGAGGAAAACAGACCACAAGACATGTGGAACTCCTGCGTATCGCGCCGGATTCCTATATTATAGATACACCGGGCTTTTCGTCACTTTCACTGCCTGATATTCCGGCAGAGGAACTCGAAAGATATTTCCCGGAATTTGACCCGTACAGAGGAAACTGTTATTTTAACAGTTGTGTGCATGTTCATGAGCCTGACTGTGCAGTCCGTACTGCGCTGGAAGAGGGCATGATCCCGGAGGAAAGATACCGGTCTTATGCTTCGTTCTTTGAAGAACTAAAGCAGAAGAAAAAATATTAATTATTATTTTGGAGGAAACATAGAATGGGTAAGGTAAAGATCGCACCTTCTATTCTTTCAGCAGACTTTAATGAGCTGGGAAGAGAGATTCATGACGTAGAGACAGAAGGAGCAGATTATCTTCACATTGATGTGATGGATGGCGTTTTTGTTCCCAGCATTTCATTTGGAATGCCTGTCATCAAGTCTATCAGAAAGAAAGCAAAGATCTTTTTTGATGTACATATGATGGTCACAAAGCCTGAGCGTTATATCAAGGAAATGGCAGACTGCGGGGCAGACGGCATTACTATCCATCTCGAAGCTACGGATGATGTAGATGCTGCGATCGACCTGATCCATGAGTGCGGTAAAAAAGCAGGTCTTTCTATCAAACCGGAAACTCCTGTATCAGCCGTATCCGATGAGCTTTTGAAAAAGCTCGATCTGCTTCTCATAATGACTGTTCAGCCGGGCTTTGGCGGTCAGAAATATATCGAGAGCAGTACAGAGAAGATAAAGGAAATGAAAAAGAGGATCAACGATCTCGGTCTTTCAATCCCTATTCAGGTTGACGGCGGAATCAATGCGTCAACTATCGATATTGTAAAAGAAGCAGGTGCAGATATCCTTGTTATGGGTTCTGCGGTATTTGAGGGAAATACAGCCGGGAACATGAAGGTTCTCAGTGAAAAGTGCCAGTGATAAACACTGACAGGAAATCAAGTTTTGAAAGGTTAGTAAGATGAAAAAGGTTCTGATCATCGGTGCCGGTCCTGCAGGACTGACAGCTGCATATGATATCCTTAAGCGAGGCGGTGGAGAATATCAGGTCACAGTATTTGAAGAAAGCGGTGACATGGGAGGAATCTCCAAAACAGTTAATTACAAGGGAAACAGAATGGATATGGGAGGTCATCGATTCTTTTCCAAGGTAAAGAGAGTAAATGACTGGTGGGAGATGATGCTTCCTATGCAGGGAAAGCCGGCATATGATGATATCGTTCTTGGAAATAAGAAACAGTTAAAGAAAGGCGGTCCCGATCCGGAAAAGGAAGACCGCGTAATGCTTAACAGAAATCGTATTTCCAGAATTTACTTTAATTCCAGATTTTTCGATTATCCTATAAGTCTGAAGCCGGAAACATTTATCAATATGGGACTCAAGAATACCATCGAGGTAGGCTTTTCCTATATGTATTCCGTAGTTCATAAGAGAGAAGAAAACTCCCTTGAGGATTTCTACATCAACAGATTCGGTAAAAAGCTCTACTCCATGTTTTTTGAGCATTACACAGAGAATCTCTGGGGCAGACATCCGAGAGATATCGATCCCAGCTGGGGTGCGCAGAGAGTAAAGGGACTTTCTATCGTAGCGATCATTAAGGACGTATTCTCAAAGATGCTTCCTAACAAGAAAAACCGCCATGTAGAAACATCCCTTATCGAGTCATTCTCATATCCGAAGCTCGGACCCGGCGAACTGTGGGATGTAACAGCGGCAGATATCGAAAAGATGGGCGGTACGATCCTGCGTCATGCAAGAGTTACAGGAGTGAATGTAGATCCTGAGTCATTAACCGCAAAGAGTGTGACTTACGAGTATAATGGCGAAAAGCAGACAATGGACGGAGATTATGTGATCTCATCCATGCCGATAAAGGATCTTGTCGGTGGTATGAACGATGTACCGAGAGGAATCGCAGAGGTTGCGGCAGGACTTCCTTACCGTGACTATATGACCCTTGGTATCCTTGTTCCCAAGCTCAATCTCGTGAACAAGACAAAGGTACGTACCGTTGGAAATATCGTTCCGGATAACTGGGTTTACGTACACGACAGGAACGTAAAGCTTGGACGTTTCCAAATCTACAATAACTGGTCTCCTTACCTCGTAAAAGACCTTAAAAATACCGTTTGGGTAGGTCTTGAGTACTTTGCAAATGAGGGCGACCGTCTCTGGAACCTCACAGATGACCAGTTTACAAGATTTGCTATCAGCGAAGTTGTCAAAATGGGAATGATCGACAGCGCGGAAGATGTTATGGATTCGCATGTTGAGAGAGTAAAAAAAGCTTATCCCGCATACTTTGACACCTATGATAGAATAGATGAGGTTATTAATTACCTTAATAGTTTTTCAAACCTTTACTGTGTTGGAAGAAACGGCCAGCACCGATATAACAACATAGATCATTCTATGATGACATCATTCCTTACAGCGGACGCGATCTTGTCCGGAAGTAAAGACAAGTCACCGATCTGGAATGTCAACACAGAAAAAGAGTATCATGAAGGAAGCGGAAAAGAATAATCTTTTCAGCATATTTATTTAGAGTTTTAAAGGAGCAAAATTATGGGAAAAAAGCCTGCAGTACTTCTGATCATGGATGGATACGGTCTCAATGAGAAGCATGAGCACAACGCCGTATACGAGGCAAAGACACCGGTTATGGACAGCCTTATGAAGGAGTATCCTTACGTAAAGGGTTATGCCAGCGGACTTGCAGTAGGTCTTCCGGACGGACAGATGGGTAACTCTGAGGTTGGTCACATGAACATGGGTGCCGGCCGTATCATTTATCAGGAGCTCACTCGTATCACCAAGTCTATCGAGGATGGCGATTTCTTCACAAACGAAGCATTACAGAGTGCAGTAGCTAACTGCAAGAAGAACGACAGCGCTCTTCATATGTTCGGTCTTGTTTCCGATGGTGGTGTACACAGCCACAATTCACATATCTACGGTCTTCTCGAGCTTGCAAAGAAAGAGGGACTTAAGAAGGTTTACGTTCACTGCTTCCTTGACGGACGTGACACACCGCCTGCATCAGGTAAGGATTTCGTAGCAGAGCTCGAAGCAAAGATGAAGGAGATCGGTGTCGGTGAAGTTGCATCTGTTGCAGGACGTTACTACGCAATGGATCGTGACAACAACTACGACCGTGTTGAGAAGGCATACCGCTGCATGACAGAAGGTGTCGGAAACGAGGCAGCAGGCGCAACAGACGGAATCCAGGCTTCTTATGATCAGAATGTTACTGATGAGTTCGTTGTACCTTTCACAGTAAAGAAGGACGGCAAGCCGGTAGCACTTATCGCAGACGGCGATTCTATCGTATTCTTCAACTTCCGTCCTGACCGTGCACGTGAGATCACTCACTGCTTCTGCGATGACGAGTTCGATAAGTTCGACCGCGGAGCACGCAAGAACGTTGCTTTCGTATGCTTCACAGAGTACGATCCGCTCATCCCGAATAAGGAGATCGCATTCAAGAAGCAGGAAGTTACAAATACATTTGGTGAGTGGCTTGCAGCAAACAACATGAAGCAGGCAAGAATCGCTGAGACAGAGAAGTATGCTCACGTAACATTCTTCTTCAACGGCGGCGTAGAGCAGCCTAACGAGGGTGAGGACCGCGTACTCGTAAACAGCCCGAAGGATGTTCCTACATACGATCTGAAGCCTCAGATGAGCGCTCCGGAAGTATGCGAGAAGCTTTGCGATGCTATCCGTTCCGAGAAGTATGACGTTATCGTTATCAACTTCGCTAACCCTGACATGGTTGGTCATACAGGTGTTGAAGATGCAGCTATCAAGGCTGTTGAGACAGTTGATGAGTGCGTAGGAAAGGCTGTTGAAGCACTTAAGGAAGTTGACGGCGTAATGTTCATCTGCGCTGATCACGGTAATGCAGAGCAGCTCGTTGATTATGAGACAGGCGAGCCTTATACAGCACATACAACAAATCCGGTTCCGTTCATCCTTGTGAACTATGATCCTGCATACACTCTTAAAGAGGGCGGAAAGCTCTGCGATATCGTTCCTACTCTTATCGAGTGCATGGGTTATGAGAAGCCGGCTGAAATGACAGGTGAGTCTCTTCTTATCAAGAAGTAATGATAAAACTTGCACAGAACAGAAGTATGTGATAAAATTCTGATGTTTGGCATATGAGATAGTTGGGGGTAGAAGTTACCCGTTAGGTTAAGGAGTATCCATGAGAATCTTTATGACAGTTGCATTTATGCTGATTTGTGTGGCGCTTACAGCGATCGTACTTATGCAGGAAGGTAAGTCTGCAGGTCTTGGTGCGATTCAGGGAGCGGCAGATTCCTACTGGGGAAAGATCAAGGGTCATTCTATGGAAGGTATGATGATCAAGGGCACAAGAGTACTTGCTCTTCTTTTCGTCGTTCTTTCTGTTCTTCTCAATATGAATCTGTTCTGATCAGACGATCTATCGGGCGCCTCACTTGATTGATTTCAAGTGGGGCGTTTTGTTATTTTGCCGAAAAGGGTAAAAATTGTTTATCTTACCTAGGAGATATATGAAGTTAGAAGAAAAAGAAGAAAAGAAAAAACTGATCCGTGAACTGATGAACAGCGATCTTTATGCACCGATGAAGGTGAAAGAGCTGGGCGCTTTTATGCAGGTTCCCAAAAGTGCCAGGAGAGAGTTTCGTCTGGTCCTTGAAGAAATGATGGCTGACGGATCTGTAAGAGTCGGCGCAAAAGGAAAGCTTTATCCCGGAGAACAGAATATCATCGGTATCTATGAAGCCCATTCCGGAAATTTCGGATTTGTGCTTGTAGAGGGCAGGGAAAACGATTTCTTTGTTTCCAGTGACGATGCTCTCAATGCGATGAACGGCGATACGGTAGAAATAGTACGTATAAAATCTTCGTCAGGAAGAGGCGGTCATAAGGATGAGGCAAAGATCGTAAGGATCGTTGAACGTGCCGTAACAGAGATAGTAGGAACATATAAGCCCGCAGGAAAAAACGGAAGCTATGGCTTTGTAATACCCGATGACGACAGGATTGGAAAAGATGTTTTTGTACAGCAGGGACGTGCACATGGTGCTGTAGAAAATGACAAGGTTGTCGTGAGATTCGTTTCATACGGAGACGATACACATAAGCCTGAAGGCGAGATAACCGAGATCATTGGTCACAAGGGTGATCCGGGTGTCGACATAGTTTCTGTTGTTCGTTCATACAATATCCCTGAAGAATTTCCGCAGAACGTGCTCGAACAGGCTGAACGTGTGGCAAAGCCCGTATCAGATGCAGACCGTGCAGGCAGAAAAGATCTCCGCGATATTATGATGGTAACCATTGATGGAGAAGATGCAAAGGATCTCGACGATGCAGTAAGCCTTTGGAAAGAAGGCGACCTTTATCACCTTGGAGTTCACATCGCTGATGTTACAAATTATGTACAGGAGAGGTCTGCTCTTGACAGAGAAGCATTAAAGAGAGGTACCAGCGTTTATCTTGCTGATCGTGTTATCCCTATGCTTCCGCAGGCTCTGAGTAACGGAAGCTGTTCCCTCAATCAGAGAGAGGACAGGCTTGCTCTGTCATGTCTCATGACAGTAGATCCAAACGGAAAAATAATTGATTCAGAGATCTGTGAATCAGTAATAAATGTCGATCGCAGGATGTCCTACACAGAAGTTAAGGATCTTTTGGAAGGAACCGCATCAGAGGAGCTTCAGGAAGAGTGCAGTGAACTGTTCCCGATGTTTCAGGAAATGGCAGCTCTTTCAAAGATTTTCCGTGCCCGCCGTCATAAGCGAGGTGCGATAGACTTTGATTTTCCGGAAGCACGCATAGTACTTGATGAGGAAGGACATCCCATCGGAGTACAGCCCCGTTACGCAAATGTTGCCACAAAGCTTATTGAGGACTTTATGCTCGCAGCAAACGAAACGGTCGCAGAAACCTGCTGTTTCTCGGAGATTCCCTTTGTTTATCGTTCCCATGAGACACCTGACATGGAAAAGATAACATCATTAAGGGATTTCATCGCAAATCTCGGATATCAGATAAAGATAACAAGGGATGAAGTACATCCGGTAGAGCTTCAGAAGCTTTTAGATAAGGTTTCAGGCACACCGGAAGAGGCGCTTATCAGTAAGCTCACCCTCAGATCCATGAAACAGGCGCGTTACACCATAGATCCGATAGGTCACTTTGGTCTGGCATGCCAGTATTACTGTCACTTTACATCCCCTATCCGCCGTTATCCCGATCTGCAGATCCACAGGATCATAAAGGATCAGCTTCGCGGACGCATGACAAATGAGCGTGTTCAGCACTACGATAAGATTCTCGAGGAAGTGGCGAAGCACTCAAGTGAGATGGAGCGCCGGGCAGACGAAGCAGAGCGTGATGTCGAAAAAATGAAAAAGGTTGAGTACATGGAACAGCATGTAGGAGAGACCTTTGACGGTGTGATTTCCGGCGTCACAAAGTGGGGAATCTACGTAGAGCTTCCTGATACCATAGAAGGAATGATACGTCTTTCGGATATACCGGGAGATTTCTACGTGTATAACGAGGTACTTTTCCAGGCAGAAGGCCACAATACAGGAACAGTATACCGCCTTGGACAGCCCATAAAAGTCACAGTGATAGCCGCAGACCGCGAGACAAGTCAGATTGACTTTGCCATTGCAGGAACAGAGGACGCATACCTCATAAATGACCGCTACTCAAGGCCTTATATGGAAGACGAGGATTTTGAGTTTAGAAGAGAAGATGATCCTGTTCAGCATAAAGAAAAGAAACATCCCTATCGCGCAGGACACATAAAGAAGAATAAAAAGAAATCAGATAAGAAAAAGAAGGGAAAGGAAAAACGCAAACATGCCCGCAAATAAGACTGATGGCAGAAAGCTCATCGCAAACAATAAAAAAGCGTTTTATGATTACTTTATAGAGGAACAGCTGGAGACAGGCATAGAACTTGCCGGAACAGAGGTAAAATCTATCCGTGCAGGACATTGCAGTATAAAAGAAGCTTACATCTTTGTCCGCCACGGAGAGCTCTGGGTCGAAGGAATGAATATCCCTCCCTACGAAAAAGGAAATATATTCAATAAAGATCCGCTTCGTTCAAGACGTCTTCTTGCACATAAGAGCGAGATCCTGAAATTTGAGCAGAAATTAAAGGAAAAAGGCTATACACTGCTCCCGTTGGAAGTGTACTTCACAAAAGGACGCGTAAAAGTTAAGATCGGACTTGGAAAAGGTAAGAAGAACTACGATAAACGTGAATCCATCGCAAGGAAGGACGCACAGAGAGAAGCAGCAAAAGAATTTAAGGCATCCTTCAGAGGCTGATATTCACAGCAAAACCCCCTTGATTTCCTGATAGATTGGCTTTATACTAGAATCTGTTATTCAGTCAGGAATCCTGACTACCGGGAAACCGGTACCAGTACGGGGTAGTACTGGTTTCGACAGGGGTCTTGCAGCTGGAGAAGCTATCCGAAGGACGGTCGCGTTAAACCTCAAACCTAAATTTAAACGCAAACGATAATTACGCGTTAGCAGCAGCCTAACGGCCACTGCCGTTGGCCCGGTTCTACCCATGGTCCCGGTTCCCAACGTCATCATCATGGGAAACGACATCCGCAAAGCTTTGAGCTGATGGGCGTAATATGAAGCTACTAAAACCGCAAGACTGTGCTTCGCCGTGCGGCAGAGGGAATGTTAATAGAAGTACTATGATAGTAGAAGTACAGGGAATAGGCTTTTGGACACGGGTTCGACTCCCGTCTACTCCACTATTCAAAACTCGAACTCACAGATACAATTTTATGTACCGTGATTTCGAGTTTTTTTCTTATCTATAATTCTTTTTTCATCGATATAAATTCTGAGCAGACTTTCCAAAATGATCTCCAAAACCATTCGTGAAAAGGAGGTACTATGACAGCAAATAAACGCAGAAGCAAAATGTCCAAATTTTTGATCCATGCGGTTTCAGCAGTATTGACCCTTCTTCTTATGACTGGTGCAGCCTCGGTAAAATCTGTGTACGCTGCGCCTGCAAATAGCCGTGAAGCAGTTGAACGGATGGGACTTGGCTGGAATCTCTACGGCTTTAACTGGTATGACAGACAGTGTTTTGAAAATAAGAGGCTCATGAACTATGGCGCTCTGACCAGAAGGATCGATACCGTGCACAGCGCAGGCTTCACAACCATCAGGATCCCTGTGTGCTGGTCTCCTCATATGGACGCATCAGGACATCTTGTGCAGGATGAAACCACAGCACTATTACACAGTATTGTTCAGTATAGTACAGCAAAAGGCATGTACGTGATCGTAGGGAGCATGAATGATCTGGGGGAACATGCATCAGGAGAATACAGCTATGGATACAGGAACAGATGGGACCTGTCGGATGTTCCGACTGATGAATTTAGAGCCCAGTATACGAATCTCTGGACAGATATTTCGAGGTTATTTGCCGATACGGACTATCATGTAGTATTTGAGCCATATAACGAACCTAAAAATTTTGCAGTAAACGCTCAGGAATACGGATATCAGGGAAATTATAACGCCTACGATCCCTGGTACTGGGCGGGAAGATGCGGTAATCTGAAAAATATAATGACAGTAAACAGTATCTTCGCAGATATCATGAGATCATCAGCACCAAATAGATACTATTTTATAAGCTCCTATGCCGGTATGCCTGCATCAGCATTTGCTGATTATACGAATCTAACTTGGGAAAATGGTGAAGATCACAATGTAAACGGTGGTGGCGGTGTCTGGTTTCAGGACAAAGGTGTTGACGAAACAAAGGCAATCTACGGATGTCATATATATGAATACGGTTCCACATTTACGTCAACGATAAATACGTTAAAAACGACATTTGCGTACAGAAATATCAATATTCCGATATATGTCACTGAAAACGGCACTCACACCAGGAATTTCATAGGAGGAAATGTAGATCAGAACTATGTGATACCTGTGTCCTTCATGAATAATGAGATGCGCTCAGGGCTCTGTTTATGGGATGATACGCAGGACATGAGCTACATGAACGTATCAACATATGAATGGTTCAATGAAAATCTGATAAGCGAAATGGTAAATGCATCCAGATAATAGAAAAAGGTAAGCCTGTTTATATCACAGACTTACCTTTTTAAGTTCTTGTAAAAATTTTTTTGCAAGGGCTGCATCCGGCGAATTTTCCATATATGTACCGTAGACATTCCAGGTATATGTATCCTTGATGGGAATTGCCCGTATCTTATCACTGTTATGGAAAAACTTAGGAGTAATGCCAATGCCGATCTTATTTGCGATGAGGCGATGGATAGTCTGTCCGTCCCCGACCTTTGCAATGATCTCAGGACTGAATCCGTTCATATGACACGCATTGACCACATCATGATATATACGATATTTTTCGTTCATTGAAATAAGCGGTTCATCCTTTAACTCAGCGATGCTGATCTGTTCCCTGTCCCAAAATCTGTGCCCGTTATAGACATATAGTGCGATCTCAACAGATTTGATAAGCTCAGAAACAAGCCCGGGAGCTATCGCGTTGCCTACAACAAGTCCGCAATTAATTTCATCATTTAGGACCCGCTTCAGGATTTTTTCATTCTCGTGCTCATTCCAGCTGGGAATTATCTCCGGGTTGGATTTCATGAAATGATTCACGGAAGGAATGTCGATGGCGAGCAGAGTTCCTGCGGCGAAGCCTACCTTAAAACGGCTTTTCTTTTCACTCACAGACTCGATCTCGGAAAACATTTCGTTCAGATTTTTTGAGATGAGCTTTGATTTCTCGTAAAAAACCTTACCGCTTTCAGTAGGGATAAAACCGTCTTTTGTGCGCGTAAAAAGCGCAGTACCGCACTCATCCTCAAGACTCTTTATCATTTTGCTGAGTCCCTGAGGAGATAGAAAGAGCTTATCGGCTGCTGCCTGCAGATTTTTTTCCTCATATACAGTTTGAAAGCATTTAAAATTTCTCGTATTCATATAGAAAATTGTAGTACAAAAATTCCCGTCGGGCAAATGAATGCCTGACGGGACGTATAAAATAAGGGGGTATATAAAAATTGGGGGAGATATTTTTATAGGGAATATAAAAATACTAACTTGAAAAATTGGGGGCTTTTCAAGTGATGTCTATTCTACAACCGAAAGCTTAATATGACCATCAACAAAAAGTTTCGAGTTTGAAACTTTTATTTGAACACAAAAAGTTCATTGGTATTTACGAGATCAAACTGTTAGACTACAGGTTGTAAATGCTGGTAAAGCCTTAGGGCTTCTGCTTGAAAGAGATGCTCCTTTTTCCTATAATGAAGATAAATCATGTCGGGGAATCTGGAGGGGAAAAATGAGTGAGAAGGATCTGACCGTAGACGGTTATCTTTTTAATTCAAGTTCTGATGCGGAAAATGCTCGGAATGAGTTGAAAAATATAGCTTATATAAAAGAACATCTCGATAAAAACAATCCGGAGAGTGTTTTAAAGATCTACAACAAACTTGTCACTAAACGAATCTTTTCGACTCCGCCCGGATATCGTTTTCTTAAAGATCTTCAGGAACTTCTTCTTACATATCCCAGCATTGTACCGGAAGATGTATTACCGCTTCCGCTTAGTTTCATGATGTCTTTTGACAAAGACAGCGATACATCCCGCAAACCCGCAAAAAAAGTCATTCCTATGGAAAAGAAAGACGTAAATAAAGAAAGATTTTTTGTGTCTGCGGTGATAAATGTTGTTCTTGTCATAGCGATCGTTGCAATGCTCGTACTCACACTCAATTCTGATCAGCCGAATATCCTGAATTATGAGACTGCGATCCAGAATAGGTACTCGACCTGGGAGCAGGAGCTTGCGGAACGCGAAAAAGCAGTAAAAGAAAAAGAACGTGCTCTTGGAGTAGAAGGAGGAAGTTCTGATGGATCAGATCAAGGTGCTGGTCGTTGATGATGAAAGCCGTATGAGAAAGCTCGTGAGCGACTTTCTCGTTAAAAAGAATTATACAGTAATAGAGGCGGCAGACGGACAGGAAGCCGTAGATACATTTTTTGAATCAAAAGACATATCGCTGATCATCCTCGATGTAATGATGCCAAAGATGGATGGCTGGCAGGTAGTACGTGAGATAAGGACATATTCAAAGGTTCCGATCATCATGCTTACCGCAAAAGGCGAAGAAAGGGATGAGCTTCAGGGCTTCAATCTGGGAGTCGATGAATACATTTCAAAGCCATTTTCGCCAAAGATACTTGTTGCAAGAGTAGATGCGATACTCCGAAGGACAAGCGCATTGGATGCAGAGGAAAAAGTAGAAGCAGGCGGCATAATACTCGATGAATCAGCTCATTCCGTAACTATTGACGGAAAAGAGATAGAGCTTTCCTTCAAGGAATTTGAATTGCTGGGCTATTTCATGAAAAATCAGGGAATCGCTCTTTCTAGAGAAAAGATTCTGAACAATGTGTGGAACTACGACTACTTCGGTGATGCCCGTACGATCGATACCCACGTAAAAAAGCTTCGCGCCAAGATGGGGGAAAAAGGCGAATGTATCAAGACCATTTGGGGAATGGGTTACAAGTTTGAGGCATAAAATAATAAGGGGTTAAAATATGCAGATTCCGATAAGTGAGATAAAGGGGATACGAATAGGACAGACTGAAAATAAAGACGCTGCAACGGGATGCACTGTTTTTATAAGTGATAATGGTATGCGTGCCGGGCTGGATGTGAGAGGCGGAGGACCTGCGTCCAGAGACAGCCAGCTCCTGAATCCGCTGATGGCGGCGCAGTTCGTGCATGCCATAGTTCTCGGCGGCGGAAGTGCCTTTGGACTTGGCGCGGCAGGCGGAGTCATGTCATATCTGGAAGAGCGGGACATAGGATTTGATGTCGGCGTGACAAAAGTCCCTCTCGTCGTTCAATCCGATATATTTGATCTCACGGTCGGAGATAAAAGTGTCCGACCTGATTTCGACATGGGCTACGAGGCTGCAAGACTTGCATTTGAAGCTCCGAATTATAAAGATGGAAATTTCGGCGGTGGCACAGGTGCAACAGTCGGAAAATACTGTGGTATGGAAACCTGTATGAAAACAGGCATCGGAAGCTATGCGGTAAGGATCGGCGAGCTCGAGATAGGCGCAGTAGTAGTACTGAACGCACTTGGTGATGTATTTGATCATAAGACCGGGAAAAAAGTTGCAGGACTCCTCAATCCCGACAAAAACGGATTCAGAAGCACAGTTGAGCTTATGAAAGAAAGTACGGCAGTAGTTCAGAATAAATTCACGGGAAATACGACCATCGGCATCATAATGACCAATGCATATTTTGAAAAAGCTTCATTATGCAAGATAGCAGGAATGGCGCACGATGGTTTTGCGAGGTCCATTAATCCTGTGCATACTTCAGCTGACGGTGACAGTATATATGCAGTTTCGCTGGGAGATGTCTCCGCAGATCAGGATGTAGTCGGAACACTGGCAGCGGAGGTCATGAGTGAAGCGATACTGTCAGCAGTGAATAATGCGGACAGCGCCTACGGATTCCCTTCAGCACGTGATCTTTCAATATAAAAAGAACAGGCAGTTCTCTCACGGGAGCTGTCTGTTTTCACATTTAAAAACACAACAGTTCAAAAATTCACAGTATTGTCACGATATATTGATAGGATGATGTCAGGGTTAAAAAGTTAAAATCTCCGGAGGAAAAAAGTGACAGGAAAAAACAGGACATTGGCACAACATTCGATACGGACACAGTTTGCGCTGATATTTATCGCGCTCATGGCTGTGACCATATCGATATTTTGGATAATAAACAGTCTGTTTTTGCAGAAATACTATCTTATAGAACAGCAGAATAAACTGACAGAAGGATACGAAAGCATCAATGAGCTTTTTGTCACAGACAGTAACATGGAGGCATCCTCATCCAAAAGAAAATTCTACAGGATATGTTCATCCTTAAATATGGATGTTGCGGTTGTCACAACTTCCCTTGAAACCGTTATATGTAATGTAGGAGAAGGTGATGCACTGCTTGGAAGACTCATGGATCACCTTTTTGATATAGACGATGAGCGACTTGAAATGCTGCTTCCCAGTGAAAATAGGGCTCCGGGCGAACCGGGAAAAGGAATTGGACCGGACGGAAAGCCTGTACATGTAATTGCGCCGAGACTTTTGGTGAAAACAGATCAGTACAAGGTCATGATCTCTCAGGACCCGCGGATGGGTATGGGATACCTCGAATTGTGGGGAAATCTCACAAACGGCGACATCATCATCATTCGTACGACGCTTGATTCCATCAGAGAAAGCGCAGGCATTTCAAATCGCTTCCTTGCCTATGTAGGATTGTTCATGGTGATTCTCGCCGGAACTATTATCTGGTTTGTTACGAAAAAGATAACCGAACCTATACGTGAGCTTACGGATATTTCAGAGCGCATGACGAACCTTGATTTTGATGCGAAGTACACCGGAGGCGGTCATAATGAGATAGCGCTTTTGGGACAACACATGAATGTCCTGTCAGAGGCGCTTGAACGGACTATTTCAGAATTAAAAACGGCTAATAATGAGCTGAAGCGTGATATAGAAAAGAAAGAAAAGCTGAACACCATGCGTCTTGAGTTCCTGTCCAATGTAGCCCATGAGCTGAAAACGCCCATCGCACTTGTGCAGGGTTACGCGGAGGGATTAAAAGACAATGTAAATGATGATGCAGACAGCAGGGAATTTTACTGCGATGTCATAATAGACGAAGCAGGCAAGATGAATAAGCTTGTAAAAAATCTGATGACTCTGAATCAGCTCGAGTTCGGCGAGGATGAAGTTTCTATGGAAAGATTTGACGTGGTCGAACTGATCCGCGGATGCATCCAGTCAAATCACCTCATGCTCGAGCAGAACAATATCCGTCTGGATTTTCTGGAACATGGACCTCTGTACGTCTGGTCCGATGAATTTAAGACCGAGGAAGTATTTACAAATTATTTCAGCAACGCTATTCATTATTGTAGCGAGCCTGCCGATGCTATAAATGGAGAATTTTCAGAAAAAAGAATAGAAGTAAAGTTATTTCGGCATGATGGAGTCGTGAGGATCTCGGTATTCAATACAGGTGATCCAATACCGGAGGAATCGATAAGCCACCTGTTTGACAAGTTCTATAAAGTGGACAAGGCGAGAACCCGTGAATATGGAGGTTCGGGCATCGGTCTTTCCATCGTAAAAGCCATTATGAATGCGCTGAACAGGGATTTTGGTGTTATCAATTATGAAAACGGGGTTGAGTTCTGGTTTGAGCTTGACTGTGAGGTGAGGGAGAATTGACACCTCAGGAGGGGCTTGTGAGAGGAAAAAAAATATTTGTTGCAGTGCTCTGCGTAGGTGCGCTTGCATTGTCTGCCTGTGGTCAGCAGACTCTTAATCTGACAGAGGAAGAAGAGCAAAAAATTGTAAACTATTCTTCAAATGTATTAACGAGCCACAATGCCAACTTTAACAGTTCGCTGAAAAAAATGTCAGATCATCAGCTGGCTGAAGTTCTGAAGAAAGAAATGGAAGAGCAGGAAAAAAAGGAAAAGAAGCAGGCGGAAGCCACAGCTGCACCTGAAGAAGCTTCTGAAGAAGGTAATGGAGGGGATTCCTCCGGTACCGGAACATCGGGCGGCGGCTCAAGTGAGGCGGCTGAAAATCCCGGCATCCCTCAGGCATCTGTAGATCAGTTCGCAGATCTCATTGGATTAAAAGGATTTTCCATTTCCTATAAAGGATACGAGATCGTGGATACTTACCCGCCCGAATCGTCAGGCTCGGTAGTATTCTCTCTTGAACCTGCATCGGCAACAGATTCTCTGCTGGTCATCAATTTCCAGATAACAAATGATGGTGACACTGAGGCTGACTGCAATATCCTGGATCTTTCGCCGAAACTCAGGTTCTCGATAAACGGAGAAAAGCACAGCTTCTTAAATACATTGCTTTTAGACGATCTTCAGACTGTTGATACGGCGATCGGCGCCCATGAATCAATGGATGTGGTACTGGTTGCGGAGATCAGCAACGAAAAGGCAGCGGCTGTAAAACCTCTTTCCATATATGTAAAAGGAAGTGATGGTTCGACAGAGATACCGCTTGAATAAAGAGTATGAAAGCCGGGGGTTAAAACATCCTCGGCTTTTTTCAGGATTAAGAGTCAGCCGATTTTACCGTATTCTGCATAACTTGAGTATGCTATAGACGCATGATTTTTAAACTAAGTAAATGAAATGTGTGTATTGAATACAATATACTGACTTGATGAATATAAATTGTGTTTTTGTATAACAATTCATAAGATGAGAAAATAACGCGGATATTCTGCATAATCATTTTTAAATTAACGCATAAATATACAAGTTTCAAAAATCATAAAAAAATTGAATTTTGTTGTTGACGCACCTGTGAACGGGTGATAAGATACTCCTTGTCGCCGCGAGGGACACCGAGTCAAACAGCTCGCAGGCCCAGTAAACAAGCGGTCCGACAGAACTGAACCTTGACAAACAAACAGCAATGCAACCCTGAAAATTCAAAACGAAATTTCAGAAATGCAATAAAA
>FUZG01000021.1 GCA_900168235.1 Lachnospiraceae bacterium
CTCAACGCCTTTATAACTACACAGTTGCTTGATGATATCTCTTATATCCACCTTGTATTGATTGTAAATTATTTTTCGCCTATACTTCGGAGTGAAGACGATATGATACTTGCACATCCATTTAGTATGCGCGAGCGAATATTCTTTCTTCGCCATAGCTACCTTTCCTTTCCGCAATATTGCCTGAACAACTTTATTGTCGGCGGAAAGGTAGCTTTTTTGTATAACACCTGACTCGCACCCGCATAGCGGGTGGTTTATTGATTCGGTGCTTTCCATTTTTGATTCGCAAAAACTCCAAGCCCCGAATCAGGCTAAAGCCCATAAAAATAAGACAGAAATCCTGCTCCTCAAATTTGAGGAACATGAATTCTGTCTATTATAATGATACCAGCTTAAAAAATGATTACAAGCATCACACGGTACTCATTTGGTACTCACATGGGACTCATTTGGTATTCATACGGTATTCACGAGGTACTCACGTGGGACTCGCCAGGTGCAACATAGAATTGGCAAGCAGTGCAACGCGGTACCACCGGACGTTGCAAGCAGTGCATCGGT
Source organism: Lachnospiraceae bacterium (assembly GCA_900168235.1). Classification (GTDB taxonomy): domain Bacteria; phylum Bacillota; class Clostridia; order Lachnospirales; family Lachnospiraceae; genus NK4A144. The sequence goes on from FUZG01000021.1 coordinate 565, forward strand.
ACGTACAAATGCGCTGCTGCTTGTTGGAGGACATCCCCCAATCCCCCGAAACCGGCAAAATGATGCTGGGCTACGAATTCACTTTTTGTGAATCCTATGAACTTCTATTTTTCCAATTTCATTGAATTTGCTCTCCTGTTCAATCTCCGTAGCAGGATTATCATATTCATCTTAGCTGCGTCACCAGCTTCGTCACTCCTTCTAATGATATGGATACTTAAGCAGCGCTTCTATCTGTATCTCTCTCTATTAACCGAAAAATCTGCGCTATTCAACAGTAATGTCACGGCTTAGTCGCCATCCTAACGAATCTGTTTTTTAGAATTTGCTTAAATCACTTCTTTTTATATACTCTTGATTCGTTATTATTAATTTCCACATATAATTTTTTGTTCCTAATATACGAACACCTCATTAAAATTAGGCGGAAGCGGGAGGGGCATTCTTCCAAAATGAACTCCCCTTGCTTTTGCAGCAGCTATTCCCTCCGCTTGTCTTTGATGTATCGTCCGGTATTCGTTTTCCGCTATATAAGACAACAAAGCCAATATCCGATCACTTATAAATGTTCCCAACAGACTCTTTTCCCGACGTGTATCAAGGATTGGCATATCGATCACTACTACATCAGCACCTTTTTCCTTTGTGATAATCCTCCACTGCTCACTAAGATCCGCATAGTTTCGTCCGAGCCTGTCAATGGATTTAATATATAGAACCGAGTTACTATCAAGTTTTCGGAGAAGCCTTTTATATTGCGGTCTTTCAAAATTCTTTCCCGAAACCTTATCAATAAAAATCTGATTTTCCGGTACTCCCATCTCCTTAAGTGCTATCATCTGCCTGTCCTCATTTTATTCACGTGTTGATACTCGCACATATCCAAAAATCTTTTGCTGCTCACTCATTCATCCACCTCCAAATCACTTTTGATCATCCATTATTTATTCATCAGCTGCTTCGGATCGTCATCCGATTTTAGGCAAAAGAAAACGCCAGACCCGTGATATCTCATCACGAGCTGACGCTCAGTCACTTGCCATATTTTTTCTGCAGAAAAAATGGATTTATGAGTGAATTCCGCTTCAACTCATTAAATCCATAGTAATAATATCCCTCTGATCATCATATGTATCAATGTAGTTCGACTGCTCAAACTTGAGCAGCCGTAACTCATTTGAGCAATTTTCCGATTCTGTAATGATGTTCTGAATCACGATTCTCTGTTGCCATTCGTTTTGGCCATTATAATGCTAACATGTATTAAACTGTCGCCATAGACTGGTAAACCAAAACGAGTATCGTATCTATACCAACCATTTTTTGCATCACGTCCGTGCTTTTTCTTTCTGTTGCTCTGTAAAAACGTATGGATTACTACGCGACATTGAATTAATATTTGCGGTCGCATTTTGCGACCACAAAATTTTCACTTCTTCATCAGTCACTTGAAACATAAAGTCTTCAGGAAATTTTCTTATATTTCTCTTTACCTGCTCGTTTAACCTTTTAGTTTCATATCCATATATTTCTGCCAAATCTGCATCAAGCATTACCTTTACGCCACGAACTTCATATAGTTTTTCTCTCAAAAATTCTTCTGTAACTTCTACTGGAACTAATTCAGTATTATCCACCACTTCGTTCTTTTTTCGCCCATATTTTCCTTTCCAATCTTGAAGTGAAAAATTTTGACCTCAGGATTCTACGTTTTAACCTTTTTTCTTTTTAACCCCGTCGAATTCGACCGGTTTAAACTTTATAGTTAAAGTGTTCACTTTTGAACACTTTTTGAAGTCCCTGCAATTTTCTGCAGTTCTTTATAATATGCCAGATAGCGATAGGCTGTTCTTCTGCTGACATCCCCCTCTGCAACTATCTCCATAAGAGTCATGCCACTCTCATACTTCAACATAAAATCATTATATGCTGCCATCCAAGCTTCATCATGTTTTTTGCGACCACCGAAGTTACGGTTACGGAGCGTTTCATTTTCCGCCTTAAGCTCTGCAACCTCTTTTTCTAATTCCTTTATTCTTTCAAGGGCTTCATCAAGAGTTGTAATCTTCATCTTGTGCCACCTCGCTTTATGACACCATTGTAATTCCGCACTATGTCACTGTCAACTTGCTTTTTGGCACATGCTCTTTTCTGATTTCATCCCCGAGTCTTGATTGTGATAGCATTGCCTATAATAATCTTTGAGTCGATCACCCAAATTTTTGTATGAATAAACAAGTGTGACCGGCGTATTGCCAATATATACGCAATAGTCATAGCCTATATCATCCATAGCAAACTTACCGGCATACTTTTCAATTAGCTCAGCAAGTACATCGATGCATCTTTCAAACTCTCTGTCATTGTGCTTTGGATTGTAAGCTCCATGTGATCCTGATCTGCCATTATGGCGTGATACTCGCATAAAAATAATTCTCCTTTGCTCTAAAAAATTTTGTTAACTGTTTCAGTTTTTTCAAAAACCTTGTCCGCGGAAGTGCCGTTTTCAAAGACATAAAACTAGCTGTGGTGACAAAAAATACCCAGTACGGTGTGTCGCAAGCAACTCACCTACCTGGGCGAGATTTCACCCTCGACCCGACAAAGGAGCTCCGCTCCCTTGAACCACGGTTGTGAAAATGTGTGCACTCATTTTCACAAGCAAAGAGAATGCTTCTCTCTGCACTCTTGCTCCAGAGCAAAGAAAAAGAGATTATCTCTCCACGGGATAATCTCCTTTTCTTCGTTCTGGTGTTTTTGCAAAATTCCTCTTAGGAGTTTTGACATTTTCTATAAACTGCTTACTTTATTATTCTTCTTTCTATCTTGTTTATTATGCAATAATAAATAAAATACGATACAGCTATACAACTTGTGTACAATACTAATCCATGTAATGACTCACTCCATATTCCCAGCTTATACCACAGTGCACTTTCAACAGCTAATACTAAAGGATGAACTAAGTATAATGTAAAACTGCCTTTACTTAACCAATTTATAATTTTAGAAATAGCAATATTCGATGTCATGTTTTCACATAACACAGAAACAGCAACTAATATAACAAACACAATCTCGTAACTATACCATGACAATGATGAAATTATCATCCCGATCAGTAGTATCAAAAGATATAGATACTGCTTTGATTCCTTTATCGCTATAAATAGGACAGCGCCAAATAAAAAACAATATAATTCAGTCAATGGATTCATAGAAGAAAAATACTCTATGTGCGCCTCATCAGGATAACTGCTAAGCATTTGCTGAATTGCATTAATCATCCAGTTTCTGCTAAACAATAACATAAACAAAACTGCTATACCAACATAAGTATTTTTAATAAGCTTGTATAACCACGGAGCTAATAAATAGAATCCAATAAAGGAACTCATTGTCCAAAGCGCACTATGATTATTCCACATGTTCCAATTATTAGAAGGAGTGAAGCAATGTATAAAAAACACATAGCGAAAAAAACCTATACCACATTGACCCTTAAAAACTTCACTTAATGTACCTTCATGTATTGCTTTAACAATATCTTTAAAATAAATCAATATAAGGCAAAAGTAGTATGTCGGCAAAATTCTTATCAATCTTGACTTATAGTATTGTAAAACCGTTTTATTCTGAACACTCGAAAAAGCCAAATATCCACTTAAAACAAAAAATAATTGCACTCCTTTTGCTCCAACCCCAAAGTCTTTTCCGATATATTGCCCAATATGCACTGACAAAACCATAATGGCAGCAAATATTCTAACTATATCTAAATTTATATTTCTTTTTGTCATCATTATTGGCCTCCTCGCAACACTAAAATTATCCGATCAGCTATGGCTTGCATTCCTTTATCACCTGGTTGATTTGCTACCCCATTGTGTTCTCTCGATTGCTCAACATTCTATATTTTAATAATAACAGTCCCAATTACCTTTTAAAATCTACACATGGTCTACAATTTGTCTACATCTCTGTATTTCTATTCCCAGTATAATAATATAAGCTTTAAAAACCCTTGAAAATATACAGCACGTGACAATTAGTGTCAAAAAGTGTCAATTTGTGACATTTCGTGACGTTTAGTGACGATTTAGCTCGGCTGTAAATCTTCTACCATAATAATGCCATTGCTTTTTATACCTTGGTACAGACAATATACAGACATTTACCGGACAAAAAATAAGAACCGCTCCAATGGAACAGCTCTTTCATATCACATCATAAGTATATCAGACTTATTTTTATATTGAAATTTACAGCTCATAACGTTTACATAACAAAATATAACGCGCAGATAACAATTTATAACATAACCGACTGCTCAAATTTGAGCTATCATAATGATAGCATGCCCTTTTCCAAAGGAAAAAGTGAACTTTGGGGGCATTTTGGGGTCAAATCGGGGCAAGACACCTAAAGACTATTATCATATTACCACAGGATTATCTGCACCGATATCCCTGCTATATCCCAATATTATCCTGATAATATCCTAAATATATCCCGTGAAATGTGGAACCTACTTTAATCTTATCATTACCAAAGACCATCTAAAAGGGTAAATCTCGGACGTTACAAGACAAAACAAGACATTTATAGACACGCTAGGACATCCAAAAGGAAGCTGCATTTAAATTGCAGAATTTGTAATATAAAAAAGGCATGCACTCATTTAGTAAGCACATGCCTCATTCAATACCTTATATCATTTTGAAATACTTAAGAGCCTCAGTAATAGCCCTTTCTTTCTCAGGTATTGTCCCTGGCTGCCTACTATCATCAGACTTAGGCTTATTATAGTTATCGCGCTCTATAATACCATTCTTACGCTTCACCTGAGCAATATTTAGATTCGTCACATGAAAACCATACTTCTCCTGCACCCATTCTGTTATCTTCTTATATGTGGCTTTTGCTTCAGCACTGGTTTCATCCAGTTCGTCCAAGTCCACTTTTACCCTGATTCTATCATCTGGATTTTGTTGGGACAAAAGAACCACAGTTTCGACGTTGGCTGTGAAGGGGAACATATCCACGCAGCTTGCCTTTACTACTCTGTAGCCTGCCTTGATGATGGCGTCTATGTCTCTTGCGAGGCTTGTGGGCTTGCAGGAGATATAAACGATGCTCTGAACGCCGTAGTCCAAAATTTTGTTCAGTGCCTTCGGTGTGCAGCCTTCTCTCGGCGGATCGAGCATGATAAAATCAGGCTTCTCTTCTACTTCATCGAGCATCTTCAGCACATCGCCTGCGATGAACTCTGTATTTTTGAGTCCGTTGAGCTCAGCATTTTCTTTTGCCGCTTCCACCGCTTCTCCAACGATCTCGATACCGATAACCTTCTCTGCTACAGGTGCCATGATCTGTCCGATTGTTCCTGTTCCGCTGTAAAGATCGAAGATCACAGGCTTTCTTGTGTCATCCCCGCTCATGAGCTTCATGCCTTCCATTGCATACTCTCGCGCCTTTTCATAAAGCACTTCCGCGCCGTAGGAATTTGTCTGGAAGAATGAGAACGGTGTTATCTTAAACCTGAGTCCCAGAAGCTCCTCGTAGAAATAGTCTCTTCCGTGAAGTATCTCGATATCTTCGCCCTTTACCACATCGCCTGTGAGATCATTTGTAAGGTGAAGGAGACCTACTATCTCGCCTTCAAGATCAAGTGATAATAAACACTCCTTGAACTCATTAAGGTCCGGTGACATCTGGGATGTTGTCTCGAGAAGGATAAGGATCTCGCCTGTCTTATGAGCTTTTCTCACGAGGAAATGACGGAGATATCCTTCCTCTGTGCGCTTTCTCCAGAACGGTATCTCTCTGCTCTTGAAGAAGTCATGGGTTGCAGACAGGATCTTTCTGTAGTCTTCATCAACAATACGGCACTGGTCTACTGTCACCACGTCATTGAATCTGCCTGCGCGGTGCATACCGAGCTCAAGCGGTCCGTCGATCACTGCATTTCCAAAGGAATACTCCATCTTGTTACGGTATCCCTCTGCCTTCGGAGACTGGATCACGCCCTCAAACCAGTCACCTTTTTTCAAAATCTCATTCGGTACGTTAACTGATCCCGGAACTGTATCCTCATCGATAACAGGCATGGAAACACCGCTTCCGTAAAATGCCGCATCACCGAAATTCTGAAGTGCATTTGTAAGAAGCTTTCTTACCTGTCCTGCCTTCATCTCAGCCTGAGTTTCAGAGGTCAGGTTCTGGTATGTGCAGCCACCGCAGATACCGAAATGCGGGCACTCCGGCTTTATCTCATTTTCAGCGGGAACAAGGACCTCCTGCAGACGTCCTTCCATTCTTTCATGCTTCTTTTTTGTCAGCTTAAAAGAGACCTTCTGTCCCGGGAGTACGCCCTTAACAGTTACATTTCCTTCTTCCGTCCGGACAATACCCTTATTCGGAAATTTCAGTTCTGTTACAATGCCTTCGTAAATCTCGTTTTTTTTCATTCTATTTCTCTTACCTTGCTATTCAGCACAAAAGACCCCGGCAGTTTCCTGCCGGGGCCGGACCTTCTAATTATTCAGATCTCAGTCTGCCTTCTTCTCTGCTGTGGGGATCTTTACTTCCTCTTCCTCATCATCAAAGAAATCATCGTCAAATCTGTCATCATAATCATCATCATAATCTTCCAGATAATCCGGTGTGAAATACTTATATACTGCGAATGCGATAGCAGCTACCGCAGCTACTGCGCCAATGATCGCAAGAATAGTAAGAATCGGATCTCTGTCGTTTCTTTCTCTCATGTGTGTATCCCTCCATTTGTCTTCCTGCAGCAGGCTAAGTCCACCGCGAACATGATTCAGGTTCCGTCTAAGATTGCTCAGTGCATTTTCCAGACTTTCAAAATCAAAACCTTCCATAATCAGGCATCCCCTTTATCAAAGTTGATTGTTGTATTTAAACAATAAACTATCATACTTTCTTCAGCTTTGCAAACCCTGCAAACATCTTGCGGACGCCTGCATTATCGAAGTTTACGGTAACTTCGTAGTCTCTGCCGCCCTGCACAATTTTCTGTACAGTTCCTTCTCCGAACTTGAAGTGTCTGACTCTGTCACCTTCCACATAATCAGGCTTTGTACCGCCGATATCTTTACCGAGCTTTATCTTCTGGAAACCTGCCGAAAATGCCTGCGGCTTCTCATTAAAGGCTGCTTTGGCGATCTGTCTGGATGTGGGCTCCATATGCTCGGTGCGCTCTGTCTTTTTTGGATGCACGTTCATATCCAGAAGGTCTGTCGGGATCTCCTTCATAAAGCGTGATGCCGCAGCGTATCTTGTCTCGCCGTTTGTCATTCTCTGACGGGCGCAGCTCATCGTGAGACTCTTTTTGGCTCTTGTTATTGCCACATAGCAAAGCCGGCGTTCTTCTTCCATTGCCATAGGATCTTCACTGCCGATGGACGCATAGCCAGGGAAAAGACCTTCTTCCATTCCTGCCACATAAACATTCGGAAATTCAAGTCCCTTGGCATTATGCATGGTCATGACAAGCACGCGGTCCTTTGACTCACCTTCGCCTGTCTTATCTACGTTATTTCCTTCGAGACCATTCTGACGCATGAAATCAACGAGATCCGGCTCGTCTGCGTCTTCCTCGTATGAATCCAGAGACTCTTTTAATTTATTGATATAGTCGATAAATTCCAGATATTTATCCGTTGTATCCGCCTCAGACATTAGATAGTCGTTGTATCCTGTGTCCTTTATGATGCGGTCGAGTATCTCTGAAAACTTCGCATCCTTCATATCCTCGCGGATGCCTTTTACCATCTCAAAAAAGCCCAGGAAGCCTGTTTTCGCTTTAGCTGAAACTCCCGGAATAACATCTGCTTTTCCGCATGCTTCAAGGAATGACATTCCGTTTTCTTCCGCGTAAACTCTTGCTTTTTCCACGCTTGCAGCACCGATTCCTCGCTTCGGCAGGTTGATGATACGAAGCGTTCTCATGTCATTTGCGCCGCCTGCAACGGTCAGAAGATAGCTTGTAAGATCCTTAATGACCTTGGTATCCCAGAACCTAAGTCCCTTTACCACATCGTAATCGATACGGCGCACACGGAAGGCATCCTCTAATTCCTTACTCTGTACATTGGTACGGATAAGGACTGCGCAGTCTCCGAAGGAAAACTCTCCTTTTTCGACTTTCTTACGGATGTCATCTGCAATGAACACGGCTTCACCACCTGCTGTATCAAGCTGGCGGAAACGTATCAGGCTTCCGGGTTCTGCATCTGTTCTGAGGACTTTCTTTTTACGCTCTTTATTATTCGCTATGACCTCGTTTGCGGCCGCAAGGATATTTCCTGTGGATCTGTAATTCTGCTCGAGCTTTATCACCTTCGCATCAGGATATGTGTCCTCAAAGCTCAGGATATTATAAATATTCGCGCCTCGGAAACGGTAGATGGACTGGTCATCATCACCTACCACGCAGAGGTTTCTGTACTTTGATGCCAGTAATCTCACCAGCTCAAACTGAGCTGTGTTGGTATCCTGATACTCGTCCACCATGATGTATCTGAATTTTTCCTGATAATGGTCCAATACATCCGGGAAGTGCTTAAAAAGGCGCACGGTATTAAGTATCAGATCATCAAAATCCATGGAGCCGTTAGCCTTGAGCGCTTTCTGGTAAGCGTGGTAGATCTCCATTATTTTCAGGAGTGACATATCTCCCTGATGGGCGTTCGCAAATTCGTCCGGTCCCATGAGCTCATCCTTTGCGGATGAAATGACCCTCATTACCTTTTTCTCAGGAAAAACCTTCGGATCAACGGACAATTTTTTGTAGACATCCCTCATTATGGATTTCTGGTCAGCCGTATCCGCTATCTCAAAATTTTTCGGGTATCCGAGCTTTTCTGCATGAGCAAAAAGTATCTTAAGACAGGTGGAATGGAATGTTGAAACCCACATATCGCGGGCTGCATCAGGAACCATTGCCCCTATCCTGTCACGCATCTCTCTCGCAGCTTTATTTGTAAATGTCAGAGCCAGTATATTCCATGGTCTGACTCCCATCTCGCTCAACAGGTACGACATTCTGTATACGATAGTCCTGGTCTTTCCGGATCCTGCTCCGGCAAGGATCAAAACGGGTCCCTCCGTCTGTCGTACAGCTTCTGCCTGTTCCTTATTCAGTTCTTCATCAAGATTCATCGCCACCTGTGATGCTCCTTAAAATAGACAATTATTTGCTTCACCTGACTATGCGCGTCAGGCAATCTTTATGACTCCGAACATTATAGCAGACGGCTCCTACATAATCAAAGACGACAGGATATGGCTTCACCTTGTAGACAAGCGGTTTTAAAAAACGTATAATCTAGTGTAAGCAATTTAATCAAAAACATGCAAAAAACGCAGATAAATGCTGACTTTTTTATCTGCATGGAATGGTGAAAAATGACACTCGACTCTGATAACCTGCTGGAAAGTATTCTTGAAAGTCTCGACAGGATCGACTACATCGACCTTGAGGATATCCCGAATATAGAACTGTATATGGACCAGGTGACAACTCTTATGGAATCGCATCTGTCGCACAGCAAGCGATATCCGGAAGACAAGATCCTGACGAAGACCATGATCAATAATTATGCCAAGAATGATCTTCTCCCGCCGCCTGTCCGAAAGAAGTACAGCAGAAAGCATGTCCTCATGCTGATCTTTATATACTACTTCAAAAATATCCTCACGATAAACGATATCAAGAAGATCATGGGGCCGCTTGCCTGGGATTATTTTGATAAAGAGACCGGTCTCCGTCTGGAAGACATCTATGACGAGACAGCCAAGTTTACTACTTCCCAGATCGATGACTTAAAGGAATTTGTTAAGGAAAAGTTCAAAGCGTCTGAGGAAGCTGCACGGATCGCCGCAGAGGACGGCGGAGACGAAGATAACCAGCAGTTTCTCCAGTACTTTACACTTATATGTGCTCTGAGCTTTGATGCATATATAAAGCGTCTCATGATCGAAAAGATCATAGATCTCATGCCGGAGCCTGCTCCTCTGAAAAAGAGAAAAAAGGATAAAGACTGATCTTTATCAGAACATAAAAAACAGCCCTGCTGTCCCGATGGACAACAGGGCTGTTTTTAATACCTGATTACTTTCCAATTCTGCCGAATACCATTTCATAACCATCGTTACCATAGTTAAGAGAACGGTTTACACGGCTGATAGTAGCTGTTGAAGCCCCTGTTTTCTGCGCGATCTCAAGATATGTCTTCTTCTCGCGAAGCATTCCCGCAACCTCGAAACGCTGTGAAAGAGAGAGGATCTCATTTATCGTTGCCAGATCCTCAAAGAATGTATAGCACTCATCTCTGTCCTTCAGGCTTAGAATCGCATCAAACAGTGTATCAACTGCTTCAGTATGAAGTTTTTTATTCAATATCCATTCCTCCGTTTCGTACCCCTGATGATATGCCAAACCCCTGGCTTTTCTAAATAATTGCGCGACAATTAGGGTGATTCTCACCCTTCTTCAATACTATATCACGCTAAAGCATTAAATTAAAGAAGCAGAACTACCTTTTTTACTCAGTTTTCTTATCTTTTTTTAATTTCGGCTATTTTCACGCATTTATAAATGCCTTATATGCCTTATATCCCTCATAAAGGTCAGATTTGCTGGTAACTTCCCACGGTGCATGCATGGAAAGCACTGCCATTCCGCAGTCTACTACATCCATTCCGTAGAGAGACATGATGTAAGCGATAGTTCCGCCGCCGCCTGCATCAACCTTTCCAAGCTCGGCTGTCTGGTAAGCAACGCCTTCCTTCTCCATTACGGAACGTACAAATGCGAAATATTCTGCGCTTGCATCGTTGGAGCCGGACTTTCCTCTTGCTCCTGTGTACTTATTAAATACAATACCCTTACCGAAGTAAGCAGCATTTTTCTTATCAAACTGTGATGCATAGAGCGGATCAAAAGCAGCACTTACATCACTTGAAAGCATACGTGAATTTTCAAGAGCACGGCGAAGAGCCAGCGGATTATTGTTGCCCATTAATACAAGGAGCTCAGCAAGTGCGTTCTCGAAAAATCTTGACTGCATGCCTGTAGCACCAACGCTTCCGATCTCTTCCTTATCAACGAGAAGGCATACTGCTGTACGCTTTACACTCTTTACATCGAGGAAAGCCTGAAGTGATGCGTATGCACATACTCTGTCATCCTGACCATATCCAAGGATCATAGAACGGTCAAAACCTGCTTCTCTTGATCTGCCTGCAGGCACGATCTCAAGCTCTGCGGATTCAAAGTCGCGCTCTTCAACGTCATACTTTTCTTTTAAGAGCTTTAATACACCCTCTTTAACAGCTTCCTTTTCCTTGCCCTTGAGAGGCTCACTTCCAATAAGAAGGTCAAGGTTTTCACCCTCAACGACCTTTGCTGCCTTTTTCTCCATCTGCTCGCCTGCAAGGTGGATCAGAAGATCTGTGATGCAGAATACCGGATCATCTTCGTCTTCTCCAACACATACTTCAACGGTAGTTCCGTCAGTCTTTACGATAACTCCGTGAATAGCAAGAGGAAGCGCAACCCACTGATACTTCTTGATACCGCCGTAATAATGTGTATCAAGATATGCAAGCTCTGAATCCTCGTAGAGCGGGTTCTGCTTTACATCGAGTCTCGGAGAGTCGATATGGGCACCAAGGATGTTCATTCCGGCCTCGATATCATCCTTACCGATATTGAACAGAGCGATGGTCTTTCCCATGCACTCTGCATAAACCTTGTCGCCTGCCTTGATCTTTCCGCCTTTTTTAACGAGCTCGCGGAGATTTTTGTAACCAGCCTTTTCTGCGGCTTCTACAGCGATATCGGTGCACTCTCTCTCAGTCTTTCCGTTATCGAGAAACTCGCGGTATCCAGCTGCGATCTTTTCAAGTTCCTTTTTCTGAGCTGCTGTGTAGCTAAGCCATGTATTTTTCTGTTCCATTATTTTTCCTCCAGATCATTTCTGAAATGACCCCGTCAGCCATCGATCTTCATGATGGTGGACGGATCGATAGATTTACCCTGATAGGTTACTCTGTATACCAGTGTTGATGCGTTTCCTGTGCCGGAAAAAAGCGTAGTGCCTCTTAAAACGGAAGTTCCCTTGGATACCAGCGGATCTGTGGGATATCCATAATAAGATACGTAATCATTGCCATGATCTACTTCCACTACATAACCATAATCCGAATCTGCACGGACATTCTTAACAGTACCGTTAGCCGCAGCAACTATCTTTGTGCCGTCTCCTACGGAAAAAGTCACATATTCTTTTTCGGAAGAATACTCCGACGGAGTTGAGATCTGTCCTGCCATCGGAAGTCCTGACGGAATATAGTTCAGTGCCTCGGCTGAACTTGACTGCTGTTCCACATAGTTTCTGTTATCCAGCTGCGCATTGAGCGATGAGAGTTCCTGCTGAAGTGTCTCGTTCTGAGCCTGAAGGATGATATTTCCGCTGGTGACATTTTCCAGCTGAGCGCTGAGCGCGAGTATCTGATTCCGTTCGTCCGACACCTCTCCTGCCACATATATAAGATATGACAGAGCCAGTATCACTGCTGCAAAAAAAAGTACGGCAGCAGCCGTAAGGAAATCCCTCGAAGTCCTAAACTCCCGCACATTTGCGGAGCCTTCCGGGATCACCAGTACAGTGAGCCGTCTTAATTTCTTCCTATTATTCGGATCCTTCATATAAACAAAAGCCCTCCCCCGATGGCTGATCCATTTTCCCGAACACAAATGACAAAAATTGTCCACTGCGCATATATGCGTCAGTTACAAAAATTGCACAGGACACAGTAATCCATCTTCATCACTGCACTATATCACAGAATGAAACCAATATCAACTTCAATGCCCGTAAATTCGGTATTTTGCATCATTATATTTCGTTATATGCATTGAAATCTATGCATAAATGTGGTAGGATATACGCATGTTGTGCTAGTCACAACGTATAACTATTTTTTATTTTTTCTTGGAGGTATCATAATGAAAGGTACAGTTAAGTGGTTCAACAATCAGAAGGGTTATGGCTTCATCTCTGACGAGCAGGGTAACGATGTATTCGTACACTACTCCGGACTGAACATGGAGGGTTTCAAGTCTCTCGATGAAGGCCAGAAGGTTGAGTTCGACGTTGTAAACGGCGAAAAGGGACCGCAGGCAGTTAACGTAAACAAGCTTTAATTAACATTAATCCAGAATACAAGATTGTGCCTTAGATAATATAACACACATCATTGATGTCGGGGGTCATCATGACGGTTCGTATTAACCGGGGGTAATGATTCAGATTTCAACGAAGTTTATTGTATAAGAAAACAGAATTGTGAACTGAGATTGAAGGGGGAATCGGCACCAGCGAAATTTTTTCGCATGGTGCCGATTCCTTTTTTCGTGCAAAAAATTCCCCGGCAAATTTTTGCCGATCTGGCAAAATTTACTGTACCGTTTTTTGTTTTTTCCAATTTCTAATCTATCCTATCCTGATATTTTCCCTTTGCTTTTTTAGTACAACTTAACAACTTGTATCATTTTGATATATGCCATCCATCCCCACTCTTAGTTTTTCTGCAGACTTCCCGTGCAATTTATACCAATAAGATTTTATATTACATCCGTTTTGTAAACATTTTGCCACAGTTTTGTATTTTATTTTATTTTTGTTCTGTTATAATTCAGCATATGCAGTACAACTTTATGTTTTTTTTCGTTCAAACGACTTGTATAATTGTTTATTAAAAGATACATTATTTATAACAGAGTTGTATTGTTTTGCTGCTGTTCATTTTTCTTACATATGAGCTTCAGCATTGATTTTTCATAACTTCTCTGTAATCACACAATACAGGAACAGACAGCTTTATTTTCCGTTCCTATCGGGTATCTAAGCTATGTCAAATGAAAAAACATTAATGAATGAAAGCCTTAAATACGTAAAACTTTACAACTGGGCAAGAACACTTATCTTAAGCGGAGTCATGAAGAACGGAGACAAGCTCCCCAGTGAGCACATGCTCCAGAAAAAGTTCGGTTATTCCCGCCAGACAGTCAGAACTGCTCTGGACGTTCTCGAACACGAGGGACTTATCAGCCGTGTGCGCGGAAGCGGTACTTTTGTTTCTTATGAAACAGGTATCAGCAAGAGCGGCCACAGACATATAGGTCTGATAATGAGCTATTTTGCAGACTATATGTTCCCTCAGGTTTATGAAGGTATCGAGTCCGTCATGAAGGATCGCGATATCGAGATCGATGTTACCGTCACAAGGAATAATCTTAATGACGAAGCTGTTTATCTGGAGCGTTTTCTGAACTCCAATGTCTGCGGTCTTATCGTCGAGGGAACACGTTCTACTTTCCCGAATCCGAACCTCAGATATTATAAAGAGCTTCAGAGACGGGGCATCCCCATCATATTTATCCATAACCACTACAGCAATCTGGATTGCAGCAGTGTGGAAATGGCGGATGCAAAATGCAGTTATGAGCTTACTGAACAGCTCATATCAAACGGACACGAGAGGATCGGCGGAATATTTAAATATGATGATCTTCAGGGCATCGAGAGATACCGCGGATTTATGGAGTGTATGTCAGACCACAATCTTCAGATCAATGACGAGTGCATAAAATGGTACTCCACAAAGGATCTGGATCTGCAGTTCAGCAAGAAGAGCCTCTCTCACTTCCTGAAACGTATCAGCGAGTGCACAGCTCTCATGACATATAACGACGAGATTGCCGAGTCCTTCATCGAATTTGCCGAATCAAGAGGACTTCACATACCTGACGACCTGTCTATCGCCTCTTTTGACAGCGCCGCATTTACTGATAATGACAATAATGACCTCAGGCTCACCAGTGCCGTTCATCCGAAATATGAACTCGGCAGACGTGCAGCCAGAAATCTGCTCCGCATGATCGATAATCCGGACGGCGGAATGGATGGAAGCTCCTACCGCTTCCCTGTTTCTATCAGCAACGGAAATTCCATCAGAGATATTAGCTGATACTAATAACGAACAGATCAGGACAGACCAGTCCTGTTCTGCGCTTAGATCATTTTTTTGATCAAAGCGTGAAATATATTTCATGTAATCAAGAAAAGAGGAGAATCATGAGCAAACTTTATTTTGTAGTGGGCAGCCAGGACCTTTACGGAGAAGAGTGCCTCCGCCAGGTTGCCGCAGACAGCCAGAAGATGGTTGACTTCTTCAACAAGAAGCTTGGTGACACTGTTACCTTTGAGCTTCTTCCCACTGTTGAGACATCCGAGATCTGCGTTCAGGATATGCGCAAGGTCATGAACGATGATGACTGTGTCGGCGTTATCACATGGATGCACACTTTCTCACCCGCAAAAATGTGGATCAAGGGTCTTCAGATCCTTCAGAAGCCCCTCCTTCACCTTCATACACAGGCAAATGAGAAGCTTCCGTACGATGAGATCGATATGGACTTCATGAACCTTAATCAGGCTGCACACGGTGACCGTGAGTACGGCTACATCCTTGCAAGACTTCAGAAGCCTCACGAAGTTGTTGCAGGTTATTATGAGCACGAGGACGTTCTTGCAAAGATCCGTCAGTTCGCTCAGGTTGCAAAGGCTATCGCATTCTCTCACAACGTTCGCGTTGCTACATTCGGTAACAACATGCGTGACGTTGCAGTTACAGACGGTAACCGTTTAAGCGCTGAGATCCAGTACGGCTGGGAGATCAAGTACTGGGGCATCGGCGAGATCGCAGAGCTCGCTAAGGCTGCTACAGACGCTGAGGTTGATGCAAAGGTTGCTGAGTACGAGAGCAAGTACACAATGGCTACAGACAATGTAGAAGCTGTACGTGAGCAGGCCAGATACGAAGTAGCTTTCGAGAAGTTCCTTGAAAAGAATAAGTGCCACGCATTTACAGATACATTCCAGGATCTGCACAACATGAGCCAGCTTCCGGGTATCGCAGCTCAGAACATCATGGCTAAGGGCGTTGGTTTTGGTCCTGAGGGAGATTACAAGATCTCTGCTTTCTCTGCAGTTCTTATGAAGATGGCTGAGGGCCGTGACGGCGCAACAGGCTTCATCGAGGATTACACATACGATCTGACAGCAGGCCAGGAGCTTGAGCTCGCAAGCCACATGCTTGAGGTTCCTGCTTCATTCGCAGCTACAAAGCCGAAGATCGAGGTTCATCCTCTTGGAATCGGCGGCAAGGCTGATCCCGCACGTCTCGTATTTGACAGCGTTACAGGCGACGGTATCCAGGTTACTCTCGTTGATATGGGCGATCACTTCCGTATCATCTGCGCTGATATCGAGCTCGTTCCTGTTCCGAAGCCGATGCCGAAGCTCCCTGTAGCTCAGATCATGTACCGTCATAAGCCTAACTTCCAGATCGGAACAGCAGGCTGGTGCTACGCAGGCGGTGCTCACCACGCTGTAGTTTCTACTTGTCTTACACGCGATGATATCGCTATGTTCGCACGCCTTACAGGCACAGAGCTCATCACTATCGGTGAGGACACAACTGAAGCTGATCTTCAGAAGTTCTTCATGCCGAAGTTTTAACAAGTTACGCTAGGCTCGACAAAACCTCGCCAAGCGAACTTGCATAACACGCACTAAGCTCGAAAATACCTCGCTAAGTGCTCCGAAAATTAATCGATCAGGGCAGATGCAATCTCGTCCTGATCGCCGCGCGGGATGCGCGGGAAAACATCATAACGTACCCCGTCACATAAAATACTTGTCACCGAGTACTTACAGATAAGCACTCAACAAATATCACTAGGCTCGATAAAACCTCGCCAAGTGAATTTGCATGGCACGCACTAAGCTCGAAAAAAACCTCGCTAAGTGCTCCGCACAAAAAGAAAATCCCGGGTTCCTACCCCCGGGATTTTTCTTATGTGTTTTTTTGTATTTTGCTTTAGTGCGATCTCTGTTATTGTACAGCTTCCATAAGGCTGTCCATTTCCAGAGAACCGCCAAAAAACTTTAAGGCACTTCCTACTGTAAAGTTCACTCTGCCTTTTCCGTTTTCACGAAGGACTTCCACATCTGCGAGACTCCTTACACCGCCTGCATACGTAACAGGAATGGTATCGACTTCCGAAAGAAGCCTTACGAGCTCAGGATCGATGCCTGCTCCCTTTCCTTCCACATCCACCGCATGGATGAGAAATTCTGCACATTCTTTTGAAAGCTCTTTCAGCGTCTCCGCATTTACTTCATAGTCCGTAAATTTCTGCCAGCGGTCTGTAACTACGTAGTACGGACCATCTGCTGTCTTTCTCCTGCATGAAAGGTCCAGTACTATCCTGTCACGTCCCACCGCAGACTGAAGACTTTTCAGATTATCTGTATCTAACTTTCCGTCCTTAAAAACAAAGCTCGTCACGATAACATGCGATGCTCCTGCATCCAGAAATTCCGCCGCATTTTTATCTGTGATACCGCCTCCGACCTGCATACCGTTCCTGTATTCACCGAGAGCCGCGAAAGCTTCTGCTTTTGTAGCCTCGTAATATGGCGAATCCACGCTGTTTAAGAGGATCACATGTCCGCCTGCAAGATCTCGCTCTTTATACAGTCCTGCATAATATGCAGCGCCTTTTTCAGAAACAAAATTTTCGGAAGCAGTATCTCCTTCGTCTCTAAGAGAACTGCCTACTATCTGCTTTACCTTGCCGTTATGTATGTCTATACAGGGTCTGAACTGCATAATCTGTATTCCTTTCAGTCAGGCTCAGGCAAGTGCGTCTGCCATGCTGTAAAGACCTGCGCCCTTTCCTGCAAGGAACTTTGCCGCAGTTATGGCACCCTTACCAAAGATCGCACGGGAATATGCTCTGTGAGAAAATGTGATGACTTCATCCTGTCCTGCGAAGATAACGTCATGGTCTCCCGGGATAGTTCCGCCTCTTACTGCAGAAATTCCGATTTCCTTGACCGGACGGCTCTCACTTCTCTCGCTTCTGTCATAAACATAGTCATACTCTTTATTGAGTGAATCGTTGATGGCATCTGCAAGAGCGATAGCTGTACCGCTCGGTGAATCCTTTTTCTGATTATGGTGCTTCTCAACGATCTCGATATCAAAGCCTGCTGCAGCGAGCTGAGGTGATACTTCGCTCAGAACCTTCAAGAGAAGGTTTACGCCAACGGACATATTTGCACTTCTGAGGATAGCGACTTTCTCTGATGCTTCCTTAACATGTCCGATCTGCTCTTCTGTGAGACCTGTTGTGCAGAGAACTACAGGTGTAGCTGTCTTTACTGCATAGTCAAGAACCTTATCTGTGCCTGTGGGCAGGGAAAAATCAACGATAACGTCTGCCTTTACATCGCACTCATCAATAGATTTGAAAACCGGATATGTATTGTCAACACCTGTAAATACATCAACGCCTGCAACGATCTCAACATTTTCCTCTTTGGAAACAAGGTCTGTGATCATGCGTCCCATACGGCCGTTGCAGCCATTCATTATTATCTTTGTCATAGTTTATCCTTTCTGATCTTTATAAAAGATGAGCCCCGCAGAAAACATAGTTTCCCACAGGGCCGAGATTTTTTAATTATTTCAGAAGACCAAAGTTCTTCATTGCGTTCTTAAGACGAACAAGATTATTGTCCTGCATAGGAACGAGCGGCTTTCTGAGCGGGCCTACTTCCATTCCCATAAGGTTCATTGCGTGCTTTACCGGAATAGGATTTGTCTCGCAGAAAAGTGCGGAAACAAGCTCTTCCTCATCAAGCTGCATCTTTGCCGCAGTCTTAACATCACCGTTAAGGTAACTCATGCACATGTCATGAACATAGCGCGGAGCCACATTTGAAACAACAGAAATAACACCAAGTCCGCCAAGTGACATGATCGGGATGGTGATATCGTCATCGCCTGAGTAAACCTCACACTCAGGGCAGAGAGAAAGGATCTTTGCAACCTGTGAAAGGCTTCCGCTGGCTTCCTTTACACCAACGATATTCGGAACATTCTTTACAAGGTATGCAAGTGTCTCAGGCTCAATATTTACACCTGTTCTTGACTTGATGCTGTAAAGGATGATCGGGATATTTACTGCATTTGCAACATCAGTAAAGTGCTCGATAAGACCTGCCTGTGTAGTCTTGTTGTAGTAAGGTGTAACCTGAAGGAGCGCATCAACGCCAACCTTCTCTGCTTCCTGTGACAGATAAACAGCAGTCCTTGTGCAGTTTGAACCAGTTCCTGCAATGACCGGAA
Organism: Lachnospiraceae bacterium; assembly: GCA_900168235.1. GTDB lineage: Bacteria > Bacillota > Clostridia > Lachnospirales > Lachnospiraceae > NK4A144. Next base: position 19,864 of record FUZG01000021.1, read on the forward strand.
CACGATGATTTACCTTCTCAACGCAGAACTTGATAGCTGCCAGGTGCTCATCCTCTGTAAGAGTTGCTGCCTCACCTGTTGTACCCATTACAACGATAGCATCTGTACCGTTTGTTACCTGATCTTCGATGATCTCCGCGAACTTTTCGTAATTGATATCGCCGTTCGCCTTGAAGGGTGTTACTATAGCTACACCTGCGCCCTTGAATACTGACATTACCTTTCTCCTTTCATAAAGAAAACCGACGCTTTTCCGACGCCGGTTCTAAAAATCTTCTCATAAAAATAAATTTATCACAAGATTTTGATAGCGCCCCACTTCATTTCGGAAGTGACAGTCATACAGGTATTTCCCGTATGCCCAAGTCTGCTGAGCACAGCACTCAACCTCTTTCGGCGCCGTTCCCTTTCCTCTGTCTTCATCTGCAGCTGCTGCATCCGACAGATTACTGATGAAAAGCGCAACCTCTATCGTCTTTTCGATTGCATAAAGAATAGCACAATCGCTATATACTGTCAACGACAGTTTAACGCGTGAAAGTAAGATTAAACGCGGATTTTATTCCTCCGACTTACCCACTCTGTCAAATTTCACAGTTTCAAGCTTGGTGACTTCGTCAACGCATCTGCACACTTCGTCACTTATCTGTATGCCTGTCATGATGATGCCTACATCTTCAGGCTTTGCATCAAGCAGTGCATTGAGATCCTCTATCGTTAAAAGGTCGTTATCAAAAAGTCCGAGAAACTCATCCAGTATCAGAAGATCACACTCTCCTGTCACCAGACATTTTTTTGCAAAATTGAAACCGTTCCGTATGTTCATGGCTTCTTCCCGCTTTTCCTCTTCGGAAAGATCCTCGAAGCACACTGCCGATTTCTCAAAGCTGAAAAGCTTGATCTCAGGCTCAAGCCTTTTGATAATGTCAAACTCTCCAGTTGTTCTCCCCTTTAAGAACTGGATAAAAACTACTGACTTTCCCAGATTTGCGGCCTTAATACCCTGACCGATGGCTGCACTGGTCTTTCCGCGACCTTCACCGCCAAATATCTGTATTAGTCCCTGTTCCATAAGTAACCTCCGTGAAACAATAAAAACAGAGCGAATCATACCACAATTCTTAAGATTTTTCAAATTTTGGCATAAGACTTCTTTAAGTCCCGTCTGTGCACCGCAACAAAAACATTGCAGTCTCAGGAGAATGTGGTAAAATAAAGCGGTTATTGCCTGGAAGATATTTTTCTTCTTATTAAAAGAAACAAAAAAAGATAAAGGCAGATGTTTTTTAAGACAGGAGATCACAATGATAGAAAAAAGAGAAGACATTCGTAATGTAGCTATTATCGCCCATGTCGATCACGGTAAGACCACACTGGTTGATGCCCTGCTTCGTCAGAGCGGAGTCTTCCGTGATAATCAGGATGTTCAGGAGCGTGTAATGGACAGCAATGCCCTTGAGCGTGAGCGTGGTATCACCATCCTTTCCAAGAACACAGCCGTTAAATACAACGATACAAAGATCAACATCATCGACACTCCCGGTCACGCAGACTTCGGTGGAGAGGTTGAGCGTATCCTTAAGATGGTAAACGGCGTAGTTCTTCTCGTAGACGCATTTGAAGGTGTTATGCCTCAGACAAAGTTCGTAGTTATGAAGGCACTTGCACTTAAGCTTCCCATCATCGTATGCGTAAACAAGATCGACCGTCCCGGCGCAAGACCGCAGGAAGTTGTTGATGAAGTACTTGAGCTCTTCATGGACCTTGATGCAACAGATGAGCAGCTTGACTGTCCGTTCGTATTTGCTTCCGCAAGAAACGGTATCGCATCCCTTGATCCGGATGTTCCGGGCACAGATATGAAGCCCCTTTTCGATACCATCGTTGATTATGTTCCGGCTCCTCAGGGCGATCCGGAAGGAAATCTCCAGATCCTCATCAGTACTATCGATTACAACGAGTACGTTGGACGTATCGGCGTAGGTAAGGTTGATAACGGTTCTGTAAAGGTAAATCAGGACGCTATCATCGTAAACCACCACGATGAGTCAAGAAGAGAAAAGGTAAAGATCAGCAAGCTCTATGAGTACCAGGGTCTTTCAAAGGTTGATGTAAGCGAAGCATCTATCGGTGATATCGTAGCTGTTTCCGGTATCGCTGACCTGAAGATCGGTGATACTGTCTGCGGTACAACAGCAGAGCCTGAAGCTATCCCGTTCCAGAAGATCTCTGAGCCTACTATCTCTATGAACATCATCGTAAACGACTCTCCTCTTGCAGGACAGGAAGGTAAGTTCGTAACAAGCCGTCACCTGAAGGACAGACTTTTCCGCGAGCTGAACACAGACGTTTCTCTCCGTGTAGAAGAGACAGAGTCCACTGATACATTTAAGGTATCAGGACGTGGTGAGCTTCACCTCAGTGTCCTCATCGAGTCCATGCGTCGTGAAGGCTATGAGTTCGCAGTAAGTAAGGCAGAGGTTATCTATCACGAGGATGAGAACGGAAAGCTCCTTGAGCCTATGGAAACAGCTTACATCGATGTTCCGGACGAGTTCTCCGGTACTGTTATCTCCAGCCTTTCCGAGCGTAAGGGTGAGCTTCTGAATATGGGTTCCATTGCAGGCGGTTATACTCGTCTCGAGTTCAAGATCCCGTCACGTGGACTCATCGGTTTCCGCGGTCCCTTCATGACAGATACAAAGGGTAACGGTATCATCAACACTATCTTCTGCGGATATGAGCCTTTCAGAGGTGAGATCTCCTATCGTAAGACAGGATCCCTCATCGCATTCGAGTCCGGAGAAGCTGTTACATACGGTCTGTTCAACGCTCAGGAGCGTGGTTCACTCTTCATCGGTGCCGGCACAAAGGTTTACTCAGGAATGGTTATCGGAAGCAATCCGAGAAGTGAGGATATCGAGGTTAATGTCTGCAAGACAAAGCACCTCAGCAACACTCGTACATCCTCTTCTGATGAAGCACTCCGTCTCGTTCCTCCGGTTGTTCTTTCACTGGAGCAGGCACTTGACTTCATCGATACAGACGAGCTTCTCGAGGTAACTCCGAAGAACCTTCGTATCCGTAAGCGTATCCTTGATGCAACTCTTCGTAAGAGAGCAGGTATCAGCGCTAAGGCAAAGGCACAGGCTTCTAAAAACTAATATTTAGATATATAAAAAGCTCCGGCAGGGATCTGATGTTCCTGCCGGAGCTTTTGTTTTTATTGTATTAATCTGTTTTCGGAAGCGTGAACCTTCCTTCAACCTGATCTGTTTTTATAACGTTAATAAATGCACACGGATCTATCTGCTTTACTTCGCATATGACTTTCTTCAGGTCGGTAGTGGATACCACGGAGTAGACCACGGTCCTCGGAGTCTCCTGATACGATCCGATACCGCTGATATCGGTAGCACCGTGCTTTGTGAGCCTGTAGATAGCGTCTGTAACCAGTTTAGGCTTATCTGTAACAATGAGCAGAGTATTTTTCCAATAACGCTTATAAAGCCCGTGTATCGCCTGTGTAGTGGTGAACTGGAAAATGATGGAGTACAGTGCCTTATCCCATCCAAAAAGCGCTCCGTTCACTGCAAGGACGCACGCATTAAATATCAGAATATAGTTCCATGCATCGAGACCGTATTTCTCGGAAATATATATAGATATAAAATCCGTTCCGCCGCTCGTGGCATCTGCCTTTAAGCAGAGAGAAATAGCAACACCGTTTATAAGTCCACCGAATATACTGGTAAGCAGTACGTCATAGGTAATGGGCTGTACCGGGATCATATCTGTCAGGACTGATGTCATAACGATAGTTATGCATGAAAACAGTGTAAACTTCTTTCCTATCGCCCTGAAGCTTATGACTATCGGGAGCGCATTAAGCGCAAGGTAAATAGGACCATAAGGCAGTTCAAGCGACAGGAACCGTTCCGCCAGATTCTGTATGAGGATCGTGAGTCCGGAAAAGCCTCCGGGCAGTAATCCTCCTGCATGTACAAAGGATTTTAGATTTATTGAAATAATAACACCTGCAACGATGCACAGTAAAATGCGCTTAATATCCCGCAGTACGATTTTTTCTGAATCTTTCATCTAAAGCTCCCTTCCCATGGTCTTTTACATTTTTTTCCATGTAGCTTTAGAAAACAGTGTAAGTATCGGGAAAATCTCAAGTCTTCCCGCCAGCATGTCAAATGACAGAACTATCTTTGAAAATGAGCTGTAGTCCGCAAAATTACAGGTAGGTCCAACCTGTCCGAGTCCCGGTCCGATGTTATTAAATGTACACAGGATTGCCGAGAAATTAGTCTCTGTGGTGAATCCGTCAAGGGATATGAGGAGCATGCTGAGCACTATGATGATAACATAGGCTGTAAGGTACGCATTAGTGTTCGCAAGAACCTTTTCATCAACCACCCTCTTATTTACACGGATGACCTTTATCTCCCTCGGATGAAGGACTGTCCTGATATTTCTGTGAAGCCCCTTTATGAGTAACAATACTCTCGCGCACTTAAGTCCGCCTCCTGTGCTTCCCGCACAGGCACCTACCACCATCAGGGCTAATATTATGGTCTTTGAAAAGCTCGGCCATTGATCAAAATCCGCCGTAGCGTATCCCGTTGTGGTGACAATACTCGCAACCTGGAAAAATGCGTGTCTCAAGGTCTCTTCAAGTGTGGTATACATTCCCCTGATATTGCATGCGATAAGGATCGCAGATCCGAATACCACTCCGAGATAGAGCCTCAGCTCTTCATCCATGATCACACCAAGAAAATCACGGATAAGAAGCAGATAATAACAGCTGAAATTTACACCAAATAACAGCATAAAAACAGTTGTTACATTCTGGAGATACGGGCTGTAACTGGTAAAGCTGTCCGCTTTTACTCCGAAGCCTCCCGTTCCGGCTGTTCCAAATGCGTGACACACTGCTTCGAATAAAGGCATGCCTCCAAAAAGAAGGAAGCAGATATCAAGTATAGTGAGAGCAATGTACATGAGATAGAGTATCATCGCCGTCTGACGCATTTTGGGAACGATCTTGCCTACGCTGGGTCCGGGGCTCTCTGCCCTTAATATGTGCAGTGTAAATCCATTTACACGGCCTGTGGCAGGTACTATGGCTAGCAGGAAGACCAGCACACCCATACCGCCTACCCAATGGGTAAAGCTTCGCCAGTAAAGGATACCCTTTGAAAGCACTTCCACATTTGGAACGATAGATGCTCCCGTTGTGGTAAATCCTGAGACCACCTCAAAGAAGCCGTCAACGTATTTTGGTATCTCGCCTGAAATGTAAAAAGGAAGACACCCAAGGAGACTCATGATGATCCATGCAATACCGGTACATACCAGACCTTCTCTTGCATAGAATCCCCGCTTCGCCCCTTTTGACCCGAGCATCAGGATGCCCGCTGCCGCCAGGACCACCGCTATCGTCATGAGAAACGCTCTTATCGCTCCATTTTCACGATAATAAACCGAAATAAGGAGCGCCGGCATCATGAACACAGCCTCTATCAAAAGGATGTATCCATTAAGACGCGCCATCATCTTATAATTCATCTGTTTTTACTCCACAAATATATCATTGAACTGTCCGATGACCGAATCTCCTGCGGAGATAACGATAACCGAATCGCCCTTATCAAAGGTTGAATCGCCGGTAAGTATCCTCGGCTTTCCACGCCTTGATGCACACGCTATCAGGATGTTTTTCCTAAGCTTTAAATTCTTTAACGGTTCTTTGCAGTGCATGGTGCTCTCGTCAAGGATGAACTCGATGGCTTCAACCTGACCGTCAGCTATCATATGCACTGAAACCGCCGCGCCAACCTGATTCTTCATGGCACGGACATAACGCACGATACTATTTGTGCAGAGGTCCTTAGGAGAGATGATACTTCCAACCGGAAGATCATCCAGCATCTGGACATTTTCCTCACGGCTGAGCTTTGTGATGACCTGAGGAACTCCTCTGTGTGTTCCAAAAATGGACAGAACGATATTTGTCTCATCAACACCTGTTAATGTTACAAACGCATCGCAGTCCGCAATACCTTCTTTATCAAGTATCTTCTGATCTCCGGCATCACCTTCCACTACAACTGCATCAGGGAGATCCTCTGCCAGCTCTCTGCAGCGCTTCGGATTATTTTCGATGATACGCACATCAATACCGTATTTCAGAAGCGTCTGGGCAAGGTAATAGCTTATACGGCTTCCTCCTGCGATGAGGATGTGTCTTGCCTTACGTGTGATGACACCAAGGTGCTTAAGGAGTACACCAAGATTTTCTGCATCACCCGTAACGAAAAGACGGTCTCCGCCCTTCAGCACGAAATCTCCGGAAGGGATAGTAACCTCACCTTCCCGAACCGCAGCGCACACAAGGATATTGCAGTGGGCAACGCTGTTCAGGCGGTTAAGGGGTATTCCGATGAGCTTGCTGTCCTCTCTTACTCTGAGCTCAACGATCTCTACGGTACCGCGGGCAAATGTATCACGCTTCAAAAATCCCGGATACTTTATCAGACGGCTTATCTCGCTTGCCGCCTGTCTGTCGGGATTTACCGCCATAGAGAGACCGAAAGCACTTCTAAGAGTGTAGATCTGTCCTGCATACTCAGGATTTTTTATACGGGTTATGGTATGGAGCTTCGGATTCATGGAATGAGCTGTCATACAGCACAAAAGGTTCACTTCATCCATACCTGTCATGGCGATGAGCAGGTCTGCATCTTCTACTCCTGCATCTCTAAGAGTGTCCATGGAAGCGCAGTTTCCATGTATTCCCATGACATCGCAGTCTTCCATGATGCTCTCAAGTACCCCGGGGTTCTGATCGATCACGGTAAGATCACAGTCTTCAACTGTTAATTTTTTTGTAAGGCTTGCGCCCATCTTGCCGTTTCCGGCTACTAAAATCTTCATTCTGTTCCTTCTATAAATAAAAATTCTGCAAAACGACCCGTTCCCCGTGCATACACAATTTTTCTCTGTATTTTATCGGCTGTATAGGGTCTTTTCGGCAGTGTTATCCTGAAAAGGCTGAGTTAAACTGCACTTTTTCAGAAAATTGTCTTTTTACCTGTCAGCAAGTACAAGTTCTACAGGACAATGATCTGATCCCATGATCTCCGTATGGATGGATGCATCCTCCAGAACGTCCTTTAAGGAATCTGAAATAAGGAAGTAGTCGATTCTCCATCCTGCGTTCTTTTCCCTTGCTTTGAAGCGATAGGACCACCAGGAGTAGACTCCCTCTTTATCAGGATTAAGGAAACGGTATGTGTCCGTCAGATGACCATCCCGAAGGAGTACCGTCATCTTTTCTCTTTCTTCATCCGTAAAACCTGCGTTGTGGTGATTGGACTTCGGATTCTTAAGGTCTATCTCCTCATGAGCCACATTCAGATCACCACAGATGATCACAGGCTTATTTTTCTGAAGATCATTTACATAGCGTAAAAATGCGTCTTCCCAATCCATCCTGTCATCGAGACGCAGAAGCTCCTGCTTTGAGTTCGGTGTATATACCGTAATGAGGTAATATTTTTCAAACTCAGCGCAGATCAGGCGTCCTTCGTTATCTGCCTTGTAGTCATCCATTCCGTATGTAACATTCAGCGGTTTAACCCTTGTGAATAAAGCTGTACCGGAATAGCCCTTTTTCTCCGCATAGTTCCAGTACTGCTCGTATTTCTCCGGGATATCAAGCTTTATCTGTCCTTCCTGCAGCTTTGTCTCCTGCAGGCAGAATACATCAGCGTCCAGTTCCTGAAAGGCTTCCATAAAGTTTTTGCCTACACAGGCCCTGAGACCGTTCACATTCCATGAAATAAATTTCATTGCATGCTCCCTTCGATGAATTTTATTACGATTTTGCCTACGAAAATCCCCGTAAACAAACATAACGGATCATCCCTCTGTATGATCCGCTGCCATCACTATCCAATATAACATTCATTCGCTATATAGGCAATGTTATCGTATTTTTAACTCTGTTTCTAATACAATATCTGCCGATATATATGGTGTAAGGATCAAAAGTTATTTTCCCCTTTTGACCCTGACTTCATATCATATATACAGGAGGTGAGTTCATGGATGACAGAACCTTCGAGGCGCTTATCGCCCACAATCACTTTATGTCGTTTTCAGAGACGGATCTCGTGATAGACGGCATCAAGATTTGCAAGGTCCGTACCAGACTATACCGGGAGTTCCGAGAGTTTTTCGGTCACTCTCCGGAGCCTGAGATCAAAGAACATATTTTATCTTTCTGCCCAAACCGTCGAAGGACGCTAATCCTGGGTCTTACCGTAATGCGGCTTACGCTCCCATGCACTGTTGAGGAAGACATCACTGATTTTCTCCTTGCCATTGTGAACATCCGTTATCAGGAAATGTTTGATGCGTATTCACGGGAAACCGCCAAAGTTGATGACATTTTTGAGCGCTTTATGGAAAAACACGAGGAGCTTCAGAATATCTCCTCTGTTGCCGCGCTTAATATCAGAAAACATATTTACCGCGAACTTGCGGGGACTGAACCCCCATACTTTACACTACCCTGAGAGCTGATGCCCTCAGGGTAGTTTTTTGCCTTTATTTATCTGTTCCGATCACTTGAGCTTGAACTGTCCTACTACATTTGACAGGTTCTCTGCGATCTCATTCTGTCTGCCGGACATGTCTGTTACATGATCTACCACATCAGAAACGCTGTGAACGGTATCAGAGATATTTGTAGACCGTTCAGCGGTATCCTGTGCAGACTCTGCTATGTTCAGGATAGCAGAACTTACTTCGCTCATTGATGTACGGATACTGCGTACCATTCCTGCAATCTGCTCAGCCTGCTCACCAAAGGATTCTGCATCGCTTCCGTACTGCTTTGCTACATCTACAAAGTTTGCGTAGTCAGGTCCTACGGTCTCTTTAAGGAATATCAGCAGCTCATTGGACGCACCGAGAAGATCGGAAAATGATTTCTGTACTGCATCAATGGTCTCCTGAATCTTTCCTACGGCGTCTCCTGTGTCGCTTGCGAGCTTATTAATCTCAGATGCTACAACTGCAAAGCCCTTGCCGTGTTCGCCGGCTCTTGCGGCTTCTATGGACGCGTTCAGTGACAGGAGGTTGATCTGGTCTGCGATCTCCGCTATGGATTCTGCGAGGCTTCCTATCTTTTCTACTACCGCAGCCTGCTCGTTTGCGGCTTCGATCTCCTGCCTTCTCTCTTCTACAATGGTAACAGCGTGATCATGAGCATCTTTGGAATTGCGCTCTATTTCCTGCGCCCTGCGAACTATTAATTCTGCGCTTTCTTTTGACTTATTTGCTTCGCCGGAAAGGAGCTGAACCGATGCATCTACTTCCTGAACGGAAGCATTTACTTCTTCTGTAGCAGCCGATGCACTCATCATCGCATCGTTTACGGCACTCATATCAGATTTGATCTGGTCGAATCCCTCTGTCAGGTTACTTGCCACCTGAGAAAGTGACCTGCTCGCTTCGCCAATCCTTTCAGACTCATCCGACACGCGGTTTATTACTCCGCGGTTATTCTCAAACATGGTATTGAGAACATTTGACATATGTCCGAGTTCATCACCGGATCTGGTCTTTATCTTATCAATGGTAAAGTTACCTTTCGCCAGTTCTCCCGCGAATTTATTTACATCGTCTACATTCTTTACTACTCTGTCTACCAGGAACAGGATCATCAATGCACAAACAACCATTGCAAGAATACATATGACAACAAGGGAATTTCTGATGCCATCGGAGGTCTCGTTCATTTCTTTTTTCTGGAGTGTAACGAGTATCTTCCAATTTACTCCGGGAATCGTATCCCAGAAAAGCATCGTTGCTTCTTTTTCATATGTAAATTCTCCGCTTCCCTCGTCACTTGCCAATATTTCACCGGCAAGAGCTGCAAGTGATGCATTATCGTCCTCTGAAAGCTTTGAAGTACCTTTTACTTTTTCAGGATCGAGGTTGTATATAAATATGCCCTGCGAATCTACCAGCATCGGAATTGAATTTGTACCGATATTCATTTCCGCTGTCATTTCCTGAATGGACGAAAGCTCAGTGTCTACAGTTATACAACCAATGTAATCCCCATCTTTATCGAATATAGGGGCAGAACAGGTTGCCATTACCGTCCCGCTCGCTTCGTCATAGTACGGGTCGGTAATGCTTGCATCGATCGTGGTCTTAGCCTTTGCAGAGGTATAGTACTCCTGCTCAAAATAGTTATACTCTGCATTGGAGTACTCATCCGTGTATATGATATTTCCGCCGTCTCCGCGCATCCAATAGGGACCTGCAAATTCCTGTCCTTTATAGACACCCGATTCAAACCAGATACCGCTTCCTAAGACCATGTCATTATCTTTTATGACATTTGAAAACAGTTCTTCGTATGCATCAAGGTCCGTATTTTTATATGTACTGGAAACCGCACGTGATAAGGTCTCTGCTGTGATCCTCAGCGATTCAAGTGTATTGTCCATCTTGTTGCTGTAGCTTTTCAGAGTCTCATTCGCACGGCTTTTCGTAAGGACTGTGATCGCAGAACGAGACTTACCCGTACTGATAGTTGTAACTATCAACAGCGCCAGCACTACGATAGGCAATATCCCGCCGAGCATCTTTATTCTGAGACTTATCCCCTTCTTCATTTTTTCCTCCTATCCCCTATAGATGTAACACAATTCCTACCCCTATTTATGTATCACAATAATATGTACACACTCTTATTTCTTTTATCGGATTTATCGGGGAAAAATTGAGGTTTTTTCATCTACACTTTTGAATTTTGTGTACATTTTTATGACAAGACATGAACAAGTTTCGCTAGGCTCGACAAGACCTCGCCAAGCGAACTTGCATAACACGCACTAAGCTCGAAAATACCTCGCTAAGTGCTCCGAAAAAAAAAGCACGCTTTGCAGCGTGCTTACGGGAGGGTGGAATGAGGGATTCGAACCCTCGATCTCCAGAACCACAATCTGGCGCGTTAACCAACTACGCCAATTCCACCATTATGGCAGATACCTATGACAGTATCTAAATGTGCTCGCAGGGATTCGAACCCTGGACCTACGGCTTAGAAGGCCGTTGCTCTATCCAGCTGAGCTACGAACACAAACCGCTGAACTCTTTATTGGCTCAACGAGTTATGATGTTACCATCTTTCTATAGGAATGTCAACGATTTATTTTAATATTTTTTCGGGAGTGACGGAGACGCATAAGGCAAAAAGAAAACCCGCGATTTCCGATGACACTTCGTAAGCGGGTTCGACTTCCGCGTTGAGATAAAACAAAAAGGGGCTGTCGCACTAAGAAATTAGTGCGAGGCCCTTTTTGTATGCGAAAATACTGTGTTTAACACAAAAATCGGGCTTCGAAAAGCCCGATTTTTGCTGTAAAATATGTTTATGCGACTAAACAAAATCTTACAAGGAGATTATACTGTATCTTCCTTGTATCATCAAATCAAACTTCCGCTCGACATAGAAATATCTATTCCATCTGATGATCCGGTACGCCTGGTAAGTGCATTTGTGGAGGAAATGAATCTTTCTGATCTTTATGAGACTTATGACAGAATCAGAAAGAATCAGGTCACACCACGTCAGATGCTTAAGATTGTAATCTATGCAGCAATGAACAGAGTCTATTCAAGTCGTGATATTGAGT
>FUZG01000012.1 GCA_900168235.1 Lachnospiraceae bacterium
TTCTTTGACGTCATAGACCGCCGATATAACAAAGAAGGTCCGAATACGATGATCTTCACAAGTAATCTTGGACCGGATAAGTGGGGAGAATACTTCAGCGAGGACTCATCGTTATTGTGCTCACTGGACAGAATCTTCGATGTAGCTACAGTATTTATGATCAAAGGTAACAGCTATCGTGGGAAACGTTGTGAAACGATTTCTCTTTCGGCAGGGGATCCTGTATCGATAGCAAAATCAAAGCCTTAAAAGGAAGGAGTCAGCCGCTGCGTTGGCGATTTCTGAACGACTGAAATTGGTTATTTCTAAGCGACTATGGGTGGCGATTTCCGCCCGACTCCAACATCAGCTTGCAATTAGATAAATATAATTGCAGGTCTGACGCTTTTTCATTTTAAAACATTATGATCGGATGGGAGTATTAGTTTTCTTTAGTTCTTCTATATATTCAAGACCGAAGATTTCAATTTGCTCAAGAACCTTTCTGAACTTCTCTCCCATGTCGCTTAAGCTGTATTCTACTCGTGGAGGCACTTCGGCATATACCTTACGTGTTATTAGTCGATCATCTTCTAATTGCCGAAGCTGTCGAGTCAGCATACTCCTTGTTATATCGGGGATGTTCCTTTCTAATTCATTGAAACGTTGTGTTCCAGTGCTTAATTGAAATAGGATAACGATAGCCCATTTGCCCTGAAGTACGCGTTGGGTAGTTGCGAACGGGCAAGATCCATAAACACTTTTCATTTTTTTCTCCTTTATTTTCCACAATAGTATCAAAAATGAGACTATGTATTATAAATGTTCGTACTTGTGAAAATGAGTCCAATGTTTAAAATGATGATATAGCAAATGAAAACAAATTGCAAACAAATGGAGGAAAAATAATGTCAAATTATAGCAAAGTAAGTGTAGTAGAAAACCCAAGAACAGAGCTTCATGATCAGCTTGGTCTTACAGGCGCAGAGGTGAGTATCAATCATCTTCCGGCAGGTGCAAGTGTTCCGTTTGTACATGCTCACAAGAATAATGAGGAAATCTATATCATTTTGTCAGGAAAAGGAAAGGCTGTGATTGATGGTGATGAAATTGTTCTGGCAAAAGGCGATGTTATCAGGGTTTCACCGGAAGGAAAGAGACAATTATTTGCGGCTGAGGATTCGGAAATCAGTTATGCTTGTATCCAGGTAAAAGCTGGTTCTATTGAAGGTTATACTGCAGATGATGCGATTATGTGCTGATAAAACAAAAAGTATATAAAATAAAGTCAGGGTTTTATTACAGCATATTGGAAAGAGGTTCCATTCATAAAAATCTTCAAGATAAGAGTTCTATTATTTCCACTAATCGGTTTACATAATTGTACTTGTAGAGGTCGTGTAGAGGAAATGTAGAGGCTGTGTAGATGGAAAGTTCTTTTTAACTCTGTTATTATTATCATGGACAAGCAAGACGCAAGACACAATAACGGTGTTGAGCAACTTGCTTGTTTTTCTTTTGCAGAAGAATTAAATATGGACATTATGGAGAGCGTCAGCTCGTGATTTAAGTTCACGGGTCTGGCGCTTTCTTTTTGCCCAAAATTCGGATGACGATCCGGAGTAGCCAACAAATGAGCACAAAGGAGAAGAGTCTATGATTTATGAAGAATTCAAAGGGAACTTTAAGGATGACATCAAGGAAGCACTTTCAGACAAGGGATTTGATGTAACTATCAAGGAGAACAGGACAGAGAAGCTGAATGAGTCTTTTGATTCGATCAGCGTCACACCAGAGGGAAGCCGTATCGGAGTGAACCTGAATATGGAATCAGCATATAAGGCGTATGAGAACGGAACTCCTTACGAAGATGTTGTTACAAAAGCTGCTGAGTCTGTCGCATCAAACCTTGAGAATGTGCCGGATTTCGATATTGAATCTCTTACAGACTATAGCATCATGAAGGAAAACATAGTTACAGGAGAACGGCTAAAAGAAAATCCATTTATTGAATTACACGATATTTTAGATGGAAAGATGGAGAAATAAAAAAATTCAAATTTGTCGGGATGGGCATAGCCTTTTATATTGGAAGTTATGATATGTGTGCTTGACAAAAATACTCCTATATCGTAGTATAATGCTACGATATAGGAGTATTAAATTATGAAGACAAATGGTGGATTTCTTGTTACAAAAATAAAACAGCTGGGTGATCGTATATTTGAAAGGATACTGGCAGAAAAAAACATTGATGCATTTAACGGAGCTCAGGGAAGGATTCTTTATGTCTTATGGCAGGAAGATGGTGTTCCTATTAAAATTATTTCCGAGAAAAGCGGACTTGCAATTACTTCACTTACAACCATGCTTGAGCGGATGGAAAAAAACGGACTGATAAGCCGCAAAACTGATGAAGCTGATAAGAGAAAAACTCTTCTGTTCCTCACAGATAAAGCCAAAGAACTTAAAGAAGCTTATGACTCCGTATCAAATGAGATGGGGAATATTTATTATCGTGATTTTACGGATAAAGAGATTCTTCAGTTTGAAGAGTATCTTAACCGCATCAGGGTAAACCTTGAGGAATGGAGTGACAAATGAGTATCTGTATTAAAGATCAGATTCAGAACATGAATCTTGTTATAGGGTGCACTGTTGGATGTCCGTACTGCTATGCCAGAAACAATACGAGGCGTTATCACATCATAGATGATTTTGAAAAGCCACAGTTTTTTCAAGGAAAGCTTCGTATGATGGAAAAGAAAAAGCCGCAGAATTTTCTGCTGACCGGCATGAGCGATCTCTCGGGCTGGCATGAGGAATGGAGAGAGGAAGTCTTTAAAAAGATAGCAGTGAATCCTCAGCATCAGTTTCTTTTTCTTACCAAACGACCGGATCTTCTGTCTTTTGAAACAGATCTTGATAATGCATGGTTTGGCGTTACAGTTACGAGAAAGTCTGAGTTATGGCGTATTGATGCACTGCGGAGCAATGTGAAGGCAAAAAAATATCATGTTACCTTTGAGCCTTTGTTCGATGATCCGGGTAAGGTTGATCTTACAGACATTGACTGGATTGTGGTGGGAACCATGACAGGTGCAAAGAGCAGGACTGTTAAAACAGATCCCGGGTGGGCTTATTCATTGACAGAACAGGCTCATGAACTGAACATTCCTGTATTCTGGAAAGAAGATCTTGTTCCGATTATGGGAGAAGAAATGATACAGGAAATGCCGGATGCTTTTAACAAAGTGCTGGAGGAACAGAGAATATGGAACAACCAGAAATCAAAGTAAATCATATAGAAACAAAAAGTGTAATGACAAAATCGAATACTCCTATTGGAGGATATTCGGTGAATCCCTATGTGGGGTGTCCCCATGCCTGTAAATACTGCTACGCATCTTTTATGAAACGCTTTACAGGGCATACGGAGGAATGGGGAACCTTCATGGATGTGAAAGACTGGCCTGAAATAAAGAATCCAAAGAAGTATGCCGGCCAGAAGGTGATCATTGGAACAGTTACGGATGGTTATAATCCGCTAGAGGAAACATATAAAAATACAAGAAGACTTCTGGAAGAACTAAAGGACAGTGGTGCGGACATACTTATCTGCACAAAGTCAGACCTTGTACTAAGAGATCTGGATCTGCTAAAAGAGATCAATGAAAATAGCAGACTTACAGTATCATGGTCAATCAATACTCTCGATGAAGAGTTTAAAGATGATATGGATGCGGCAGTAAGCATAGAAAGAAGGCTTGCTGCAATGAAAGAGGTATATGCGGCAGGCATTCGTACAATTTGCTTCATTTCACCCGTGTTCCCGGGGATTACGGATATAGAAGCAATCATAGACAGGACAAAAGATCAGTGTGACCTTGTATGGCTTGAGAATCTGAATCTTCGCGGAGGTTTTAAGGCAGATATCATGAAATACATTTCCGATAAACATCCAGATCTGGTGCCACTGTATGACGAAATCTATAATAAAAAGAACCGCAGCTATTTTGAAGCGCTGGAAAAGAAAGCAGAAGAGCTGGCTAAAAAGTATGATTGCAGGTTTGTTGATAATGAAACTCCGTATGAGAGAGTAGAGAAAGGACATCCAACAATCGTAGATTACTTTTACCACGAAGAAGTAAGAGGAACTGCGAATAGTGGAAAGAGAAATGTAATACATAATCCTTGATGGAAGAATAAACCGGAAGTTAATCGCACAAATTCAAGTTTATATGGAGAAACAGAGGGGATGTATGGGGCTTGATCAATCAAACCCCAGCTTCCATTGAGACCTATCTACAAAGTAGTATAGCCGCACGAATTTCTTATATCCCAGCACATCTATCTTGCATTCATAGATGTTGGTCCCGCGTGAGACGTAGAGGCAGTCTTTGGTCGTGTAAGCTCCGTCTACTTCATTTAGTTTATATCCTTTTATTGTGAATCGCTGATAGGCTCCGTCTTCATCGAGAATCTGAAATCTCAGAGGAATGATGGAACCATCGGATTTGTGTTCGCATATTACATCAACTTTATTTATAACCATTAGATATTATTGAAAATATAAGTTTTTTCAGAGTCAATAGATAGAATGTAGGGTTTAATAATTAAAATTTATGATAATGTTTAAAATTTTTTTATAAAAGCTGAGGGCAATTATACCGATAAATATTAAAACGAACATATTAATGAGGCAATGTTGTTTTTTAAAATTTATAGCAAGATGATCAAGGGCATTACCGAAAAATCGGTATGCCCCTTTGTTTATCTGTAGATAGGAATACAAAAAGATTATTCAAGTAGGCAACTGTTTGAAAGAATTTCTTAAAATACGAGAAATATCTTTTGATATTATAGGGCGGTCAATGCTCATTTTATTTTGAAATCCAGGTTAATCAGGATTTTGTTAAATAAAAGGAGTGTCGGATAGATACTATTACTATTTGTAAGGATGATAATAGATGTATTGCTATAAATGTGGTTTTTACGTTGGTGAAGTTGTTAATTTCTGTGCTAGATGTGGAACATCATTAAAAGGTCTTAATACTGTAAAAAATAATATTAGTGATTCACTAGAAAATCATATAGATACACAGGAAAATGCTTGGGATATTATGGACTTGGAAATTGATGAAATCAACTTACAAACGGAAGAACAAATAAATGATATATTTAATGCTTCAGAATCGTTAATAGTAAAAGCGGTTTTAGATGACAGTATAGATAAAGTACTCGCAATAAAGGATGACTCAATATCAGAGTATGGATTATGTAGTGTGTACGGATAATATTAATGAGAAAGGTTATCAATAATGGATGAATTTATTTTATGCATAAAGAAATTCATAAATAGTATAAAAGAATGCCTAATAAAAACACCCATAAACAGCTCGCACGATGATAATTCAGATGATGTTTCAAAAATAATGAATGAACTGGAGAAGATTGATGAAGATATAGAAATTGAATTCAGTCAAATCGGACATATATATATTAATCATGTAATTTCTACTAAGAATTTTGGTGGTATCGATGTTCAAAAAAATTTAAGAAGAATAGGTGCTGGTCAGAAAAAAAAAAAGAATTAGAAAAAATCCTTTCAGAAAAAAAGGAAAAGTATTATGAGAGTAAGGAATTTATACAATCCTCTGATAATTCCTGCAAAAACTCTTATGAAAGTACGAAATATAAGGAAAAAAATAAAGATTCTCAAGAATTGAGAAACAATGCGGAGAAGAAATCTTTAGAAACTGAGATAATAAAAAGACAAATTAATTCTAAGAAGCAACTGCTAAATATTCATAGGTTTCTTTTGATTGTCGGAATGATAGGAATAATAACAAATTTGCTTATTCTATCATATCGGATAGTTATATATGGAAGTCGGGTTAGTAGTTTAGAACCTGAAGATACGTATATTTTTTATGGAGGCTTCAATGATTATGCTGATGCTCAAACTAAGATTAATAATTGGATAGAGAGTGTAGAAATAGAAAAATATCAGTCTGCAAACAGAGGAACTATATCATGGCTGCTGCTTTTTGTCATTTTACTGTCATATAGTGCTATTTATATTTCGATATTAAAGAAATCGATAAGAATACTGACAAAAAAATATCAAATGCTTTCCTGACAGTAATACTTCCAGCGAGGAATTATAATATGTATAAGAAATTATTTGCTTTTTTATCTGTATTGCTTTTGATCAGTGTTATGATATTTTTTACTATAATCGTCATAGATATAAAAAGAGATACAAAAAAAGATATAAACAGAGATAAAGCCGAAATACAATCGGAGCAACAATATGCACATTCGAATCAAATAGAGAGTATTGATTTTCAGACTGCTGAGTATATTCCATGTAATATCGACGAAGTATTAGAGTATTTCCATAACGAAGGATATAGTGCTGGAATGGAAAAATATCAATATCTAAATGTGACTGGGAGGGTAAGGAATTGTTATGCTACTGGCTCTGATGAGATAGGATACGAAATTAGAATTGAACTTGCACGACCATCTGAAAAAAGAACTCGAGGGCCTGATTCCTTAAGGACAGGTCCAGAAGTAATTGTATGTACATTGAATAATTCTTTTGATAAAGAATTGGCAGCACAGGTTCGGGAAATAAATCGTAATGACATCATAACTGTTAAAGGTGAGATACTCTATCCTGACAAACAAGCAATAATTCTTAATACATCTATACTTATGATTTTGAAATCCGTAGGTAAATCTGTTATTGATAATCAAGAAATTCGGACTTTCAACTCGAGAGTTGATAATGGTCTTGCTAGTGACTATCTAAATTTGACAGAGGAAGAACAAAAAGAGTATATAGCGTTATATACAGGTTGTGATAAAGACAATCTATATATCTACGAATACAAAGAAATAGATGGCGGGTCTGCTGCATTGTATGCATATATAGATAATAATGGTGATCAAGCTGACTTTTTATTAGCTTTGAAGAGGGATGGAACTGTCAAATGCAAGTATCCGGATGGAGTTTCTAAAGATGCAAAGGGTATTCTGATTGAACAATAGCTCGGGAAATAATATCAAATTATGAAAGGAAAAGGATATGATTACGAAAATTATACGCATTGTCGGAACTGTTTTAATGATTTTTGGTTTGATAGGCATAGTAGGAAATACTATAGGGCTTTTATCAAGTGGGTTTCATGGTGGATATGGTGGGACTTTGATACTGTGCATTATTATTTTTATCGTTGGTACTGTTGTCAGAAAGAAAGCTAAAAAATAAAAATGTAATTTGAGTTTTTCTTATATATAAATTTTTATAATTTTTCTAAGAGGTTCTTGTTTTTGGGTTTTCACTAAGACTCTAGTTCGAAACCCCACCCCCTTCTTACATGAGACAATAAAGACCGTCATACCGGTTACTTAGAGTAGCTGGTATGGCGGTTTTTTTGTGCCATTTTCTATGGCGATAGAACATGGTATATGAACCGACCCAGACAAGTCGTTAAACTGTCTTATTTTTGTGCCCGGAATTATAAAGGAGCCGGGATAATCATTAACAATTCTTATGAAAGGAGAATATGTAATTATTTCACATTAACCTTGTGCTATATCAGCACACTATTAAGAAAAGGAAATCAAGGCTGCAACAGAGGCAATCCTTGGTGATGGATATGAGTTAGCAGAATTGTTGTCTATTGGGGATAGGACAAGTATTTCATTATATGAAAGAAATAAAAGATCTATATATGGAGAGACAGCGGTAGATATTGCAAAATTGCTCAATAGCAGCATAAATTTTATATTAGAGGGCGAGGAACCAGTAGATCCACTGTTGGAAAAATTAATTCAGCTATGGAAATCTGTAGAATCAGAAGATGTTAAGAATATGATTCTTGCACAGGTAGAAAAGGCTGTGGAACTGGATCAGAAAATGAGAAAAGAGA
This sequence comes from Lachnospiraceae bacterium, assembly GCA_900168235.1. Classification (GTDB taxonomy): domain Bacteria; phylum Bacillota; class Clostridia; order Lachnospirales; family Lachnospiraceae; genus NK4A144. Next base: position 7,923 of record FUZG01000012.1, read on the forward strand.
AGAGTATCTAGAAAAAGAGCTAAAGAATGCGCTTCCAAGGGTGCAGTGCCTGGAGCTAATACCAGAGCATATGACAGGGAAGCTGGTTAATGAATCATAGGAAGATAAATCTGAATATTGTTCAAGAGCTGATGGAGACTAACAATCTCTGTCAGCTCTTTTATTGATTAATGGCGATTTTTGGTGGCATGTCCGCAAAATGTCCGCATAATGTCTGCAAAATGTCCGCTTGATGTCTGTTTTCTGCCGTTTTTGGGTGTGTTATATTTACAATGGACAAAGAAATGAGGAAAACAAAAACACCTCAACCGAAAAGTCCATTTTCTTTTGCAAAAGAGATACAAATCTGACAAGTTTACTTTTGACAGGTTGAAATCAGAGTATGGAATATATGCTGTGCGAGGACCAAGGGGGATTCCTAATAGCCTCAGCGTAGCTTTAAAATAAAGAAATGCATTTCTTAAGGAGCATTTGAATATATGAAAGATAACAAGAAAATAAGGAAAATTAATGAGATTAATGAGATTAATGAAGATCCTTTTGAGGAATATATCAGATTAGGGGAACCAGGTAAAGCTGATAAGGCTTATGCGTGGCAGACCGCTGTAGGTTTGCAGGATGTGGATAAACTACAGCCATCTGAATATCTTTTGGATACTGCAAAAGAAAATATTGATGGCAACATCAGTATTGATGAGGTAAAAAAGAGGATTGACAGCTACTACAGAGAGTCAGCTAATCACGTCCCTGATGGCACAGAAGAGGCAGATAAGGTTGCAGTGCATATTGTAGAGATTTTATCTGACAGTTCCTTTGTATTTTCACCGGCACAGTATATTTCCATCCATCGCAGGCTTTTTACAGGAGTTTATTCACATGCAGGTAAAATCAGAGACTATAACATCCGTAAAGATGAATGGGTGTTGGATGGTGCATCTGTAATGTATGGAGGAGCACTGGAGCTTCGTGAGACCTTAGAGTATGACTTTAAAACGGAGCAGGAGTTTTTCTATGTGGATCTGACTATGAGCGAGATTATAAAGCATTTAGCCCGCTTTGTTTCACGCCTTTGGCAGATTCATATCTTTTGTGAAGGAAATACGAGGACTACGGCTGTTTTTTTCATAAAATACCTAAGGTCGATGGGCTTTGATGTGACTAATGATGTATTTGCTAAGAATGCCTGGTATTTCAGAAATTCACTTGTAAGGGCAAATTACAGGGATGTAAAAAATGGCGTATATGAGGATATGTCTTTTTTGGAGACATTTCTTAGGAATCTCCTTATGGGAGAGCATAACGAGCTTAAAAACAGGTACATGCATATAAGATGGGAAGAAACAGCACATTCAACGTCTAAACAGCACATTGGACAACACATTCAAGAACAAAACAGCATTTTGAATCTGTTGGATACCAAAGAAATCTCATCTAAGATGAAGAGCAATATTACAAAGTTGTATGAAGCTTTTGGGATGGAAAAGATATTCGGAAGAAGTGATGTAATAGAGGTGCTTGGAATAACTGAAAGACCTGCTTCAACACTGCTTGGAAAGATGTATTCTCTGGGATTAACTGAGAAAATAACCGGGGCAGGAAAGGGAAAATATCGGTTCATTGTATGATGTTATATTTTAAAGAAGGGTGATGAGTTAATTAACAGTGTTTTGACAATCTGCAAGAATGAAGATATAAAATCTGCTACATATTCAGGCATAGGCGGATGTGGGAGTGCAGAAGCTACATACCATATGGCTTCATTTGATTACGCCTATAACTGTATAGCAGTTATGGAATGGTTGTTCCAGCAGTAAGAGTAGCCATAAAGCTTGGAAGCGTGGTTGCAGGAGTATGTACTTTAATCTTTGGCATACTTGCAGTTTTTGTGCTTATCAATAAGATGTGGCTGCAATTAGGAATCCTGGCACTAATATATGGTGCTATGATGGTTGTACTTTTTGATGCCGCTGAGGTGCAGGTATGGATTGATGTGGCTACAGATTTGTTACGTGACGTATAAGATTAGAACACTATACTATAGAAGGTCATAGCTTCATACTGCTGTGACCTTCATGAAAATTACTTGAAAGTCTTTTTTATCTGCTCCAGAAATTTTTCCGCAATAGGAGTAAAGGTCTGATACTTGTTCCATATCAGATACAGCTCTGATTTTAGTTCAGGTGAAAGCGGTCTGAATACCATGTCAGTTCCTTCGGTGTTTATCAGGTTCTTGAAAGTAAGTAAGATTCCAAGGTTTTCTCTTGCAAATACAGAGCCGTTATAAGATAGCCTGAAGGATCCTTCAAGTTTTAGCTCAGGAAATCTATCTTTAGCCCATATTTTGATTTCATTGTTCCAGCTTTGCTCAGAGACAAACAGAGGCTGTCCTATCAGGTCAGAGACATGGATGGATTTTTTCTTTGCAAGGGGATGAGATGAAGATATGATTGCTCCCCATACATCAGCTTCCGGAAATTTTACATATTCGTATTTGTTGCTGTCAGGTGTTTCACATAGTACAGCAAAGTCTAAAATGCCCTTATCAAGCTTTTCAGTAACCTGCTCAGTATCTCCGCTGGTTATATGATAAGTGAGGTTAGGGTATTTTTCTTTTAACTTATAGATCTCTCTGGCAAGGTATCTGATCTGATAGCTCTCAGCAAGTCCAAAATAAATATCCCCACCTGTTATATCATCCAGGGAGTTAAATTCCTGTTCTATCTTATCGGACATGGCAACAAGATCCTGAGCCCTGTCACGAAGGAGCATCCCTTCGTCCGTAAGCGAAATGCTGAAACTGTGCCTTACAAACAGTTTCTTTCCAAGTTCTTCCTCTAATGCTTTTAACGTCTTTGAAAGAGTGGGCTGTGATACATGAAGCTGATCAGCAGCCTTTGACATGTTTTCTTCCCTGGCAACTGCAAGGAAGTATTTGAGATTTTTTATTTCCATGAAAACCTCCATAAAGCTGACAATTTATGTGTTATTCCAAAAACGAATATCATGATATTTATTTTATTCATTAGCGAAAATCTGGTCAAGGATTTACTATGGAGTCAGAAGGAGCAAAAGTTACTGTTCAGACGCAACCGGAGCACTACGCTGCGGAGGTTGCGACCAAGAAAGATGAAAAGCCATTGGATTTTGCCCATCGCCGGAGGCGATTTAATTGGCAAAATCCGTTACGTGAGCGAGCTGGAAGCGAGTGAACAGTAACGAGCAAAAAGATGGATACAGAAAAGATTCTTGAAGGCCTTTCGGACATGGGCTGCAATGAGAAAGAAATAAACTTTATGAAAAAGATGTATGAAGAAGGTGACACCGATACACTTCTTCGAGATCTTAGAAAATGCCGGTGCCATCTTATGGATGAGCTTCATGACAGCCAGAAAAAAGTAGATAACATGGATTTTTTGATAAGACAGATTCAGAAAGAAAAATGATTCAGGAGGATGACAAAATGATCAGAAAAGAAGAACTAAACCTTGTAACCGAGTGGGATAAGACCTTTAAGAAAAGTGATAAGGTTGACCACAGCAAAGTAACATTCGTAAACAGATATGGAATCACCCTGGCAGCAGATATGTATGTTCCTAAGAATGCAGAGGGCAAGCTTTCTGCAATTGCTGTATGCGGGCCATTCGGAGCAGTTAAGGAGCAGTGTTCCGGTCTTTATGCTCAAACAATGGCTGAGAGAGGATTTTTGACGATAGCCTTTGACCCTTCTTTTACAGGAGAGTCCGGTGGGAATGTAAGATACATGGCATCTCCTGATATCAATACAGAAGACTTCATGGCAGCAGTTGATTTCCTTTCACTTAATGAAAAGGTAGATCCAGATAGGATTGGAATCATCGGTATCTGTGGTTGGGGCGGAATGTCAATCAATACGGCAGCTCTTGATACAAGGATCAAAGCGACTGCAGCTATGACAATGTATGACATGACAAGAGTAAATGCCAAGGGATATTTTGACTCAGAAGACAGTGAAGAAGCAAGATATCAGCATAAGGCAGCTATGTGTGCGCAGAGACTGGAGGACCTTAAGGCTGGTGAATATAAGCTTGGCGGCGGAGTAGTAGATCCACTTCCGGAGGATGCACCTTTCTTTGTAAAAGACTACTATGACTATTACAAGACTGACAGAGGATATCACAAGAGAAGTCTTAATTCCAACGGTGGTTGGAATGTGATCGGCTGTGAGTCCTTCGTTAATCAGCCAATCCTTAAGTACAGCAATGAGATCAGAAGTGCAGTGTTACTTGTACATGGAGAAAAAGCACATTCATGCTATTTCTCAAAGGATGCATATGCAGATATGATCAAAGACAGCAAGTATGCAGACAATAAGGAACTTATGATAATCCCTGATGCGGTGCATACAGATCTTTACGATGGCGGGGATAAAGATTATATTCCGTTTGATAAGCTGGAGAGCTTCTTTAAGGAGAATTTGAAATAAGGATGGGATGATATGAGCAAAGTATTAGTTATTTCAACAAGCCTTCGTGTAAAAAGTAATTCGGATATACTTACAGAAAAGCTTATAGAGGGAGCAAAAGCGTCAGATCATGACGTGGAGCACATAAGCCTAAAAGGGAAGAATATAGGATTTTGTATAGGATGCCTGGCATGTCAGAGCTCGCAGAAATGTGTGCTAGGTGATGATGCGGTAGAGATTGCAGAAAAAGTAAAGAATGCAGACACTCTCGTTTTTGCAACACCTATTTATTATTACGAGATGAGCGGCCAGATGAAAACTCTTTTGGACAGGCTCAATCCGCTGTATCCTTCAGACTATAAGTTTAGGAATGTATATATGCTCTCTGTTGCGGCTGAGGATGAAGAGTTTGTGCCTAAAAAAGCTGAAAGTGGACTTCAGGGATGGATTGACTGCTTTGAAAAGGCTCAGTTTTCAGGCTCCTTATTCTGCGGTGGCATAGGTGATATGGGTGAGGCATCGAAAAAAACTGAAGAGTTAAACGAAGCCTTCGAATTTGGTAAAGCTCTAAAATAAAGGAAGTCTGCGATGAAAACGAAAATGAATTTTCTGGCATTCTGTATGACCATAATGTTTTGCATGAGCGCCTGTGCAGGGACAACCAAAAACACAAGTGATGATCAGGGTGCCGTAAATGAAATATCAGCATCAGAAAATATTGAAATAGAAAGCTCGGAAAAGAATGTCATGTCGGAGGGAACAGCTATGTATCAGCTGGCAGAAAAAGATGAATCAGTAGATGATGAAGCTATTGGAGATAGTACAATGATAATGAAGATTGGCGATACAAAAGTTAATGTGGAATGGGAAGACAATCAGGCTGTGGAAGCGTTGCGTGATATGGCTAAAGACGGTAATGTTACCATTCAGATGTCAATGTATGGCGGTTTTGAACAGGTGGGTTCCATAGGACAGAGTTTGCCACGAGATGATAAGCAGACAACAACGAGTTCAGGCGACGTTGTACTATACTCCGGAAATCAGATGGTAGTGTTCTATGGTTCTAATAGCTGGTCATATACACGGTTAGGTCACATATCTGATAAGGATGAGGCTGGCATGACTGAGTTGCTTTCAAATGGCGATGTTACAATAACTATTAGCATGGGATAGGAATTATTAAAGTAGAAATATATTGGTACAAAAACGGTGGCTATAAGTCGAAAGATTTATAGTCACTAATTTTTTAAAAAATTATTTTGATGTAACTATTGACATTACATCTTTTGGGGTGATATATTTGCGTCATCAGATGAAACTGTAACGGTTACATCAATGGACTTTTTAACATTCGAGGATGGAGATAAGGTTTTCCTTCAGACAGTATATAATTTTGCAGGAGCAGGAGAGCAGGTCGGATTCGATGTTTTTAGATTCGATGCAGACGGTAAGATTGCAGAGCACTGGGATGTAATGGAGACATTAGCTGATAAGTCTACATGGGCTAATGAAAACGGAAAGTTTTAACTCAGTCGGGGTAAAAGCTCCGACTGAGTTAAACGCTCCGCGAGGATGCGCACGGATTCGGACAGGAATTTGTCTGCTGAAGCAGACCCGAATCCGGCGCGCAAGACTCGCGAGCGAGTCTTGACTGTAACCATTGCAACTACATCTGTCACGACGTAAAATGATGGCAGGAGGGCGCAAATCGTCCAGTGGACGATTGTTCTGCGCCGACCGAAATGGAATGGAGAGATTAAAAATGCAGATATCAAGCAGATTTACGGTTGCACTTCATATTTTTACATGTGTGGATACATTTAAGGATGAACACAAGGTAACGAGCGATTTTCTTGCAGCCAGTATAAATACGAATCCTGTCATCATTAGAAAGATACTTACTCAGCTTAAGAACGCAGGGCTAATAAATGTTATCAGAGGAACAGGCGGAATAGAGCTTACAAGAGATCTTAAAGATATAACTTTTTATGATGTGTATCAGGCAATTGAGCCTTTGGAGGATGGAGATTTATTCAGATTTCATGAATCACCAAATCCAGAGTGCCCTGTTGGTAGGAATATCCATTTACTTTTGGATGATAAGTTGAAAAGCATCCAGGAAGCGATGGAATCAGAGATGAAAAAATACACTCTTAATGATTTAAGATCCGGAATGCAGGAACTGTTGGCAAAAGAAGCTTAACAATGAGACTCTGAGGTGTTTACTTCAGAGTCTTTTTTATGATATGAAATTTCTCCGAAATTCCTATATCATAAAAAACGCTCCGCTATGGATGCGCACTCGCGCGATAGGTAAATGTTGCATAAATGCAACCGCGCTCGGCGCGAGCATGTTGCAAGCAACATGCTTTCTTGGAAGGATGTGGAATATGTCAAAGAATACAACACAGGACGAACGCCTTGATTATCTCGTAGAAGAGTTTAAGGCAGATTCTGCTGAATATAAGGATTTAAAGACTCCAAATAGTACGGAAGATAAAAGACGAATCTTAAGGTCACTTATGAATATTCGTATGCCAAAAGAATTATCTTCTGAGGTCATGAAAGTACAGGATGAATATCTGACTGAAAGAGCGGCTGAAAAGGGTGTGGTGAATCTGTCAGACATCCCGGTTATCAGGGACGGACTATCCATCTGGCAGGGTGATATTACGAGACTTTCGGTGGATGCTATTGTGAATGCTGCAAATTCGCAGATGCTGGGCTGTTTTGTTCCGATGCACACCTGTATAGATAAAGCGGCACCTACCTCAATCACACAGGCATACAACAAAAGAATGGCAAGGTGCTCGTAAACCTTGCATTACCTGTAGAAAAGAAGCATATCTCATAGTTGGAGTGGAAGACGATTTCAATGTTATGGGGGTAGCTGAATGGAAAAAGTCTAACGAAATATATGACTGGATGAAATCTGTTGCTTTTGCAGGAGATAATGTTCCAAAAATTGAATTAAAAAAGGTATTTTATAAATATAAAAAATTGGATGTTCTTGTTATAAAACAATCGTGTAGTGTGCCTTTCTATATCGATAAAAATTATATGGGCGTTAATCCGTTTCAGATATATACCAGAGTAGGAGATACAAATACACCTAAGAATACTCAAGCTAGTTATGCGGATGTAGAAAGGCTATGGGGATATCATAGAAGTAGGAATAATAATCAATAAAGTAAACTGTCGAGATCTCACCTTAATGGTGGGATCATTTCGTTTAAAATCTTACCAGACAAAAAATTGCTGTTAGAGAGCAGATTACATGTAGTAAAATTTTCTTGATCATAGGAGTTAATCGGGCAAAATGAAGCGTGTAAAGGGGAAGTGCAATAGGGGGAAGAATGCAATTACCGTATTCCGACGAATTGAATATTGGATATTTGAGCAGGCTTTTTGATAATACGACAAATTGCTATAAATTCTTTTGGTTTCAAGCCATCTTAAATAAGCTGGATGGAAAGAATAACAGTTTTTCATTTGACGAGCTTATCAATGAGATGATCGCCGATGCCTGGTATATGGTAACAGAGTATCATTTACGACTTGGACCGTTAGGTATCACTGATAATTTGGAAGAAGTGGTGAAGTATATTTATGCGGAGTATAAATATAAATCTTCGGAGAAGAGGGAAAAAATAATTGAATATCTCCAAGGAATGGATGACAAAAAAGTACTGAAGTACAAATCTGATCTGACATTGAATGTACCATATCGTTTACAGGTCCCTTTTTATGATGATATCAAGATTGAAAGGAACATGTGGAATGGTTCTAAGAAGAATCTGACCGATGAGATCAATCGTCAGCAAAGGCTAATGTATTATTTTGTCTTGATATCCGGGCTTGGAACTAAAATTGAAGTAGATTCGTTGTGGGCGGAATATTTATATAAAAACAGAGAAATCTTAAAAGGCTGGACACAACTGAAACTTATCCAGTATTTGCAAAATAAAAATCCAAGCGTACCGGGAATAGCAGATAAAATTGAAGCTCCTGCTGCAAGAGATATCGAGCGGGTGAGAAAATATTGGAAGGTGATCATTCAGGTTGACCCTTCGTTGAGGGATATCTATGGAGGTGAATTGTTAAAGGATGTAAATATATCGGTTGATCATTTTGTGCCATGGCAATATGTCGCACATGATGAATTATGGAATTTGCACCCTACAACGAAATCGATCAATAGCAGCAAGAGTAATTCTCTGCCTTCATGGAAAATGTACTTTGAATCGCTGGGGAACATGGAATATAGTGCCTATGAACTTAGAGCAAAGAATGAGGTTGTTGCTCATGAGTTTGATAAAATAGCGCCATATCATTTGAATAACCAGGAGATTCGGAATCAGCTTTACGCTAAGGGCTTAAACAGAAATGAGTTTATAGGACGGCTTGAGCATGTTATAAAGCCTATTTATGAAACGGCACAAACTTTGGGCTTTAAGGAGTGGGTTTACGATGGCGGAAATAATTTATAACAAATTGGTTCGTGATAAGATCCCGGAAGTGATAGAAGCTGATGGCAAGAAGTGCGAAACAGAGATTATGTCTGAAGAGGAATATCTGAAAGCGCTTGATACAAAGTTGGATGAAGAATTGGCGGAGTATCATAGGGACCAGAATATTGAAGAATTAGCGGACTTGCTGGAAGTGGTCTATGCGTGTGCCAAGGCAAGAGGTTATTCGCTGGAAGAATTGGAAAAAGAACGTACAAAGAAAGTCATAAAACGAGGCGCGTTTGAAAAGAAAATATTTTTGAAGAAGGTATGTGATACTTAATAATTGTTTGCGAAATATAAGGATGCTGATAAACAGCTGCAGGAAAAGAAAAGCCTTTATTATATTGATGATTCCTTTAAGAAGATAGTTGTGGCAAAAACAGGCTTAAAACCTTCCTACGATGAGAAGGGAGTTATGATTATAGATCTGTTTGACTTTCTTATGGATAATGTCGAGCCTAGCGTAACTTGTTTTCGGAGCACTTAGCGAGGTATTTAATATTGTCTTAAGTTTTAAGCATCAGACGAATTTTCAGAATCAACAGGAGTAGAATAACGTTATAACAGGGATTTTAAATTTTAATTATATACACAATGAGGTTGAGGAAAAATGATTATGCGTGTACTCAAAGGAGTCGTTATTTCCATTGTAGGTATTCCGCTCTTGTTAATTGCATTTATGATTGTTATAGAATTTGTCGGATATTTTGCGAATCATGCTGCGACCGACAGACAGACAAAAGAACTGAGGAACGTAATTTTACAGGAAATAGATGATGCAGAGATCATAGATGAGTACTCTGAAACCGGCAATACATCAGGAACCGGAAACCATGTAGACTGTTTATCAAGGATATCTTTTTCTTCGGATAAGAACCAGGAGACCATAGCTGAAATTCTTGACACGAATTACGAATATCTGGAACTCAAAAGCGAAAAAGGCATTTATATTGTTACATTAAATACTAGCGCTCCATTTCCGGATAATATCGAAGGGCATTAAGATAATTCAGATCTGGTTAATACATTCCCTAAAAGGTAAAATTAAATGGTATGAAAGGGGAATGTATCATGGCGAACGATCATCGACAACTGCGTGACGGTTTTGAAACCGCATTTATAAATGGAGCATATTCATCAAATCTGGCATATAGACCGCAGTTTCTGTCAAATAATTACGAGCGCGGGCAAAAGGTACTGTCATCCATTGAGGATGAATTGCTGCGCTGCGAAGAATTTTATATAAGTGTTGCGTTTATTACAAAGAGTGGAATTACACCTCTCCTGCAAACCTTCAGGGAGTTGTCAGATAGGGGAATAAAGGGAAAAATTCTCACTACCAATTACCTGAATTTTACCGACCCGGAAGCGATGGATACACTTGCGGGGTTAAAAAACATAGAACTTCGTATGTACATTGCTGATGAAGAAGCGGGCTTTCATACAAAAGGCTATATTTTTCATGAAGGCGGAATCTACAGGATAATTGTCGGCAGTTCAAACATGACGCTCAGTGCATTGACTCGAAATAAAGAGTGGAATACAAAGATAGTATCTACCGACGAAGGCGAATACGCTGAAAGTATCCTTCTCGAGTTTAATGAATTATGGGATAGCCAGCATACAAAGAACTACGACCAATTCATTGATTCCTATCGTGAAGCATGGAAGATTTCCAAAGCTCAGAGAAAAGCTGCAAAAGAGCAGTTGGAAGAAAGCAATGTAATTGATTATGAAGTCTACAAATTAAAGCCAAATAAGATGCAGAACGCTTTCATCCAGAATATGAGAAAGCTTGTTGCTGATGGAGAAAATAAAGCATTACTCATATCTGCGACAGGAACAGGAAAAACATATGCATCTGCTTTTGCTTTACGAGATAAAAATCCAGAAAAAATTCTTTTCTTAGTCCACAGAGAACAGATTGCCAAGCAGGCAATGAAGAGCTATAAGAAGGTTTTTGGTAAAAATAAAACTTATGCATTGCTGTCCGGAAATTCAAAACAGTATCAGGCAGATATCATATTTTCCACAATGAATATGATGGCGAAGGATGAGACTCTTGAGCATTACAGCCCTTCGGAATTTGATACTATTGTAGTCGATGAGGTGCATAGAGCCGGTGCTTCAAGCTATCAGAAAATAATGTCTTATTTTAAGCCTTCTTTATGGCTTGGAATGACGGCAAGTCCGGACAGAACCGACGGGTTTGATATATATTCTCTTTTTGATCACAATATTGCATATGAAATCAGGCTTCAGCAGGCGCTTGAAGAAGACTTATTATGCCCTTTTCACTATTTTGGTATAACAGATATTTCCATTAATGGAGAAGCTGTTGACGATAATGAACTTGATCATTTTAATCTTCTTACCTCAGATGAAAGAGTAAGACACATTATTGATAATGCTGAATATTTTGGGCATAGCGGTGATCGTGTTAAGGGACTTGTTTTTTGCAGCAGAAAAGAAATCGGTCAGGAATTATCCGAAAAATTTAATTCTCGCGGTTATAGGACAGCATTTTTGTCAGGAGATGATTCGCAGGAGAAAAGAGAAGATACCATCGAAAGGCTCACGTCCGATGATAGAGAGGATCTGCTGGACTACATTTTCACCGTGGATATTTTCAATGAAGGTGTAGACATACCTGAGATCAATCAGGTGATCATGCTTCGTCCCACCGAAAGTCCGATTATATTTATTCAGCAGCTCGGCCGAGGCCTTAGAAAATCAGATGACAAGGATTATGTTGTTATTCTAGATTTCATTGGAAATTATTCGAATAACTACATGATCCCTATAGCCTTATCCGGTGACCGTTCCTATAACAAGGACAATATGAGGCGTTTTGTTTCAGACGGAACAAGGATCATTCCCGGAAGCTCATCGATTCATTTTGACGAGATTTCAAGAAAACGAATTTATGAGTCTATTGATGCAGCCAAAACCCAGACAAAAAAGCTTCTTATGGAATCATACCGTGACCTTAAGTTCCGTTTGGGCAAAATACCTGCCATCAAAGATTTTGCAGAATACGGATCTATCGATATTCAGAAAATCTTTGATTACAGCGGTTCCTATCATAATTTTCTGACAGATAATGAACCGGACTATGATGTGGTATTATCGGATTCGGAATCTGTCATAATTGAATTTCTTTCACGAAAGTTATCTAAGGGAAAGAGGCTTGAGGATCTGCAGATTTTGAAAAGTCTCATAGGTACAACGCTTCGTTTGACGGTGTATCAGACTAAATTTAGTGAGATATGGGATAAAATATCTCAAAACAAAGATGTACAAAATTCTGTGGTCCGAGTGCTTGCAAATAAGTTTTCGAAGACACAGGAACAACAAAAATATGCGCCTTGTAATTTTGTTGAAGAGAGTGCTGATGGATTACGTCTGACTGAAAGTTTCAGTACGCTATTACAAAACCAGCAGTTTGCAAAGATGGTCATGGAGATCCTTGATTATGGTATCTCTGAGTATCATAAAAACTACTCAAAGAATTACAAGGATACTAATTTCCAGCTGTATCAGAAATATACTTACGAGGATGTATGTTATCTGCTGAATTGGAAGCAGAATCAAAATGCCCAGAATCTTGGCGGATATTTTTATGATACGGACACAAAAACACTGCCGGTGTTTATCAATTATGAAAAATCCGAAGATGCTATAGCATATGAGGACAGATTCGTTTCGCCGGATGAGATCATCGCGCTGTCAAAGCATCCGAGAAAGGTTACATCCTCCGATGCGGATCATTTTTATAAAAGGACGGAAGCTGATAAAGATAATCGCATTTTCTTATTTGTCAGAAAAAATAAGGATGACCATGAAGCGAAAGAGTTTTACTTCCTTGGTGAAATAGAAGCGCACGACGCTCCGACTCCAATAAAGATGAAAGTGGTTGAAAAAAACGGCAATATAAAAGAAGATGATGCCTTCGAGATACAATATCATCTGGATCATCCGGTCCGGGAAGATCTTTACGAATACATCACAGGTTAATAGAAACAGGAAAATCAAATGAAGACAGTAAAAGTAGTATGTGCAGTTATTGAGAAAAACGGAAAGATATTTGCAACCCAGAGAGGATATGGTGAATTTAAAGATGGCTGGGAATTTCCCGGCGGAAAAATCGAAGATGGCGAAACGCCGGAAGAAGCTATAGTAAGAGAAATAAAAGAAGAGCTAAATACAGACATCGAGGTTAGAAAATATATTGCCACATCTGAGCACGATTACCCGATGTTTCATATCTCTATGCAGTGTTTCCTCTGCAGCATAAAAAATGGAAGTCTCGAACTTCTGGAACACGAGGCGGCAAAGTGGGTTTCTGTAAATGAACTCCGCACTGTAGATTGGCTTCCGGCAGATGAGATTCTGATTGACGATATTGCAGAGATGGTGATGTTCCTGTGTTCCGAAAAATAATTTAAATTTGCCATTGATTTATGATCAGGGTTGCATTATTATACTATTAATAATTGCACGCAATCAAATTGAGCTAAATCAATAAAAGGAGGAACCGTCAATGATCTATGATTACAAGGTAACTACAGGAAAAGGGGAAGAACTGAGCCTTTCAGAGTACAAAGGAAAAGTGATCCTCGTTGTTAATACTGCAACAGGTTGTGGTTTTACACCGCAGTATAAGCCCATTGAAGATCTGTACTTAAACTACCATGACAAGGGATTGGAGATTCTTGATATTCCTTGTAATCAGTTTGGCGGACAGGCTCCGGGAACAGATGAAGAGATCCATGAATTTTGCACCATGCACTATAACACTACATTCCCTCAGATGAAGAAGGCTGATGTAAATGGTGAGAATGAGCTGCCTCTTTACACTTATCTCAAGTCTCAGAAGGGATTTGAAGGATTCCAGGATCATAAGTACAGAGAAGTTCTTGAGAAGATGTTCGCAGAAGCAGATCCTGAATGGGATAAAAAGCCTGATATCAAGTGGAACTTTACAAAATTTGTGATCGACAGAGAAGGAAAGGTTGTTGCACGCTTCGAGCCTACAGCAGATGTAGCTGACGTAGAAGCCTGCATAAAGTCCTTATTGTGATAAATGACTGCCGGAGTTATTTGAGCAGATAGCGGAGGAAAAAATGGCAACACTCGTAGCATACTTTAGTGCAGAAGGTAAAACAGCGAAGGTCGCAAAAGATCTTGCAAAAAGAATAGGCGCAGATGTTTTTGAGATTGTACCGCAGGAACCTTATACATCAGCTGATATCAAGTGGGTAAATCCGCTTGCACGCTGCAATAAGGAGCAGATGGGCGGAAAAGATGTCCCGGTAAGTGGAAAAATAGAAGATTTTTCAAAGTATGACACAGTATATATTGGATTCCCCATTTGGTATGGTCAGGCACCGAGAGTAATTCATACTTTTGGAAAAGGATACGACTGGACCGGGAAGACTGTGCATGCTTTTGCTACATCCGCAGCAAGCGGAATAGGAAAGACTGCGGAGAAGCTTCAGCCGTCGCTGCCCGGAGTATCTTCTCTTGATGCAAAGCTGGTTCATAGCGCAGACGAAATTTAACGATCAGAGCAGCAACACTTCTTTTATGATAACTTCAGTAGAAGAGGCGATTTCTGAATTATCCCAGGGCATGACATTAAAGGCAGGAACAGTGATCGCAGGGGAATAAATTATTCTGCAAGCCGTTTGTACAATTCGTCCGCATATCGCACATACCCTTCTTCTGTAGGGTGGATATCGGTATTTTCTGAGTCCGGATCTTCGATCACCATTTGATCGCCGTTGATATAGGAAAAACCATTCTCCTCTGCAATTCGTGCGATCGCCTGACGGTATGGGTACAGACGGCTTTCTTCATTGGGTTCTGATTCAAAATAACCATTAGGTGTCGGCGTTATAAAAATGATGTCGGTTCCCGTAAATTTTTCTTTAAGGTAGAGACAGAGCTCGTTAAGAGCGGTCTCCATACTTTCAACGCTGTGATAATTTCCGCAGTCATTTGCTCCGCCTGCAATGATCAGATAGTCATAGGAAAGATCAGTATTCTTCACGACCTCCACGATACTTGCAGGTTCATTTCCGCCGCCCGTAAAGCTGGAACCGCCTTTTGCAAAATTATCATATTCAGCATTTACCTTTTCGCAAAACAATTTAGGGTAGGTGTTTTTGGTGAATCCTCCATTAACAGTCGCGCCAAAGGTTATAGAATCTCCGAAAAAAGCGATCCGCTTTCCTTCAAAATCATATCTGTTCAGTAAAAGATCCCCGTACTCATTTTCTTCCCTGAAAGGTTCATTTTCCAGAGTTTCCGCAGTAGGAGCGTCGTAGGATGGCTTTTCTTCATCATCTTCCGGCTTGAAAAATCCGCCTTCCTTAGTGACTGTGCGGATATCAGGATCCGGTTCATCTGCAGTTTCCGTATCTTCTTCTATTTCTGCATTTTCGCTTGCGAGCGAAGCTTCTTCTGTATTATCGACCTGCGTTTTAGGAGCTGTCATACGCTTTCTGTCAGTATCCGCCTGAAAAAAGCACATAAACATGATCGTTAAAAATGACAGGACCATTATGAGCTTGAATTTCAATTATTTAACCTCTTGTGTATTACATGATAAAGAACTCTTACATATTAATACAAAAACGATGTCAGGAGTATAAGCTATAAATATTATCGAACATTATAAGAATTACCTTTATTATTCTTAAGATTACGTAATGTTGCAGACAAATGGCGGGTATCCTGATATTATGATGATGCTTATGGGCAAATTTTTGTACATCAACGCAGCCGTTTATTTGTAAAAAGCGGAAAAATAAGGTTGTTCAGAAGAAAAAACATAATATCAGAGTTAATGTGATAAAACTGTGATAGTTGTGTTGCTATTATTTCTTCAGAACAAAGAACACGGGCAAAGAAAAGCCCATAGATACAATATCTTCTGAAAATCTGAGAGGAGAAAAAAGATGAAGAGGATAGCAGTATTAATGATAGTCGGTGTAATGTTAGGGATCACAGCATGCGGAAGCAAGGCAGCTACAGAACCGACTGACGCACTGGCATTTGGAACAATGGGAGATCTTACAGCAGGAGAAGCATCCGAAGGTCTTGCAGCAGGAACAGAGGCATCCGGAGAATATGTAGAAGATACAGTTATTTCATCCGAGCTGCTCACAATAAAAATGCCTGATGAATTTAAGGGAAAATTCCTTGCATTTGTTGATGGAAATATCATCAGCTTTTTTGACAAGGAGAGTAACGAAGCAGGCTATGGCGGATTTGCTTTCTCTGTAGCGGTGGATAAAGATAATACTCTTATTCCCGGAGGAATGTACACTAAGGTTGGTGAGATCGTTACCGCAGATGGACAGTTCTACAATGTTTGTAAGGGTTATCCCTCAGAGATCCAGTGGGACTCCACTAAGTATAACGATATAACCGAGGCTGTGGACTACAATAAGCTCTATGAAGCAGCCGATGACATTATCTCAACCGCACAGGCAAATGATGGCGGAACATTTATGTATGGCGCAGGAACTTCAGGCGAGGAACTGTATGCCTACACCGTTTCAAAGTATATCGAAGCTCTGAGCAACGGCTGGGATGCAAACAAATTCGAAGAAGAGGGACTTAGCCCTGAGTTTTACGCTATCGCACAGGCTGAGGGAGACAGCGCTCTTGATAAGATCGGCTTCGTGTATAAGGACATCACTAACGACGGTGTTGACGAGCTCCTTGTAGGACCTGTTTCAGACTCAGATGAGCCCAGCGTGATTTATGATATCTACACTATTGTAGACAGACAGCCGGCACTTGCAGTCAGCGGAACAGCCAGAGACAGATATTACGGTCTGAGCTATGGCGGTGTTGCAAATGCATTTTCTGGCGGTGCCGAAGAAAATGGTGTAAGGGTTTACAATATCGAGCCCAATTCAACAGAGCTCATGCATCAGTACACAATCAAGTATGATGCTTATACAGATGCTAAAAATCCGTGGTTCATTAACTACAGCGATGATGAAGACAGCTTTGAAGCAATGACAGAAGACGAATACAATTCAAGGATCAACATGCTCGAAGAAGAGTATCTGAAGCTTGACTATACACCTCTGTCAGAGATCGCAGCCATTGATTATTCAAAGGTTGACCTTTCAAAGTACGGCACATTTACAAACATGCTTGACGATTTCAAGAAGGGCATGGGATATGCAAATGTAGAGCTTGGAGATACCGACGTTTTTTTAGCATCAACGGCAGCTTACAAGGATGAGAATGATAAAAAGTATTCGATCGATGCATCGCTTTTTATGTATACGGATACGGGAATTGTCTATCTTGGTAAGATAGAATCTGCCGGAACCGCGTATCCGTTAGCTGTAGCAGATGGCTGCATCTACACATGCGGACATCACAATGTTGAGAAATATACAGTTAAGGATGGCAAACTCATCACTGTAGAAGAAGCGGTAGAAACTTTTGATAATGACGGCAATGCATCATATACATACAGCACCGATAAAGACGGTGAAAAGACTGTTGAAGATGATTCAGAGCTTACAAGACTCTTTGATGAATACGGAAAAGCAGAGATTGTTGAGTTTTACGTAGAGAAACAGTGAACTGTATATTAGAAAGATAAATAACGGGTAAACGTAGGAAGGACCGCTGTAAAAAACAGTGGTCCTTCCTCAATTCATCTAACTCTGAAAAAATCCATGTCTTCTTTTAGATTATCAGAGATCTGCGTTACCGCTGACTTTGACGGCAGGCTGACCGTCAAATTCTGTGATCTCTTCATCAACTCACGTAATTGAGCACTGGAATCAACATATTCCGCATAAAATATTTGATGCCAGGGACAAAAAGGGCCATTGTCTCTGGCATCGATCCACGGGGGGGATGTGTTACAAGAAAAAGTATAGTGTCAGACTATCTGCCTTGCTTATCGGATTTTGACTTGCGATTTCTCACATTTTGATAATGCAAAAAATGAGGAGCATAAGGTCGGATATTGATAAGTAATGTTTGCAAGATAGTATCTAAAATAAAACAATATGCGCATCTCATTTATCATCAACAACATAGAGACTGCGGTATTCTCTTGGAGACATGCCCTTCTCAGCCCTGAATACTCTGTTAAAGCTTGGTATGCTCTGAAATCCTGAAAGCATGGCAACCTCTGTCAGAGGCCTGTCGTTAGAGATCAAAAGTTCGGTGGCTTTCTCCATTCTGATCATATTCAGCCATTTACTGTAGTTCATGCCTGCGACATTCTTGAATAATCTGGAAAAATAATCCTTGCTGATGCCTGCCATTTTTGCCATTGAAGTCTGTGACAGGTCATCGGCGGTCAGATTATTTTTAATATAGTCTGTGACGGAAATCATTCTACGCATCACATCCTCATTTATTCCGTCATCAGCTATTTTGCGCAGTTCCGGAACAAATTCATTTTTATGTTCATCAAGTTTCAGCATGATCTCCATGAGGAGCATGCAGCATTTCAGCTCCTTATCGGAAGAGTCTGAAAAATAGATGGTTTTCATTTGGCGGGAAATAGATGCCAGATCTGCAGCGAGCTCCGGGTGTGAATTTGCACAGATCGTGTGCAGATTTCTATAGAAATGCATGATCCGCTGGAGATCAAAAAGAGAGTTCATAAAAGCATTGCTGAACATGATGATCAGAGCTTCTTCGAGGTTGCTGTCGATAACCTCATGCATCTCCCTGGGCCATATCAGAACAATATCTCCGGGGGAGAGTACATATGTATTTTGATTAACTTTGAACACATTGGATTCACCCGGACCTACTAATATCATTTCTCCGTAGGTATGCCAGTGCATGCTGTAGTTTCGGGTTTTTTTACCTGTAAAAAGAGCTATGGCTCCGGCCTTGGAGGAGATATTTCTCTGATACTTTATATAGTCCATTTTTTTGTCATCCTTTCGTCAAAAACAGGCTGAATAAGCTGTGTCTGGCTTTTAATAATGTGTGCGCAGATTAGATAATCTACACAAGAGATATCGTCTGTAGTGAAATAAAAAATAACCGTTTAAACGAACTCTTTTTGTATTCATGATCTAAATGAACATAAAATAGATCAAGTACTAAATAAAATACATCAAAATTTCGTTGACAAAGACTGATGAACTGTATACAATTATATCTCGTGAGACCCCTGCAAAGCAGGGGTCTTGCTTCATTTAGAACACTATTGACAACACAATTCTGTTTTGTGACGAAGAAGCGTTATTTTTTAAGAAAAGGAGTTGAAGTGATGTATTCAGTGGCGGGTACATCATGCAGTACGAAATGAAAGAGAAAAAACTTGGGCTAATGTCCCTCATTTTGATGATCTTTACATCGGTCTACGGATTTAATAATATTCCGAGATCCTATTATCTTATGGGTTATGCTGCGATTCCGTGGTTTGTTATCGCAGGCATCCTGTTCTTTGTACCGTTCGCATTTATGATCGCAGAATTTGGTTCTGCGTTCCGTCATGAGACAGGCGGTATGTACTCTTGGCTCAGCAAATCAGTTGGCCCGAAATATGCATTTATCGGAACATTCATGTGGTACACATCCTACGTTCTGTGGATGGTAAATGTTTCCTCAGGTATCTGGGTACCCGTTTCAAATATAATCTTTGGTCAGGACAATACATCAAGCTGGTCTCTGTTTGGATCACAGTTCCTTTCTGGCTCCAGACTGCTCGGTATCATGGCTGTGCTGTTCTTCATCCTTATCACATACTTTGACACAAAGGGTATCGACAAGATCAGCAAGGTTACATCAGTCGGCGGTTCGGCAGTTCTCGCTATCAACATCATGGTCGTTATCGGTTCCATCGTAATGATCATTGCCCGCCGCGGTCAGCTCGAGCAGCCGTTCCTTGGATTAGAGTCCATAAAGACACCGCTCAACGCAGCTTATCAGGGCAGCCCGATAATGATCCTGTCCTTCGTCGTATACGCACTTTTCGCTTACGGCGGAATCGAAGCTGTCGGCGGACTTGTAGATAAGACTGAGAATCCGAAGAAGAACTTCCCGAAGGGAATCGTTACAGCAGCAATGGTGATCGTTGTTGGTTATGCGCTCCTCATCATGCTGGTAGGTTCCTTCACAAATTATAAAGAGATCCTCGGAACAGACAGCATCACACTCGGAAATGTTTCCTACGTTATCATGTCAAACTTCGCAGCATCATTCGGAAAGGCTTTCGGAGCATCTGAGGCTCTTCAGCTCGCTCTTGCCCGCGGATTTGCACGTGTATATGCGCTGATAATGCTCCTTGCTCTTCTGGGCGCGATGTTCACACTGGTTTACTCTCCGTTAAAACAGCTTATCGACGGTACACCGAAGGAGCTTTGGCCCGGCAAGATGGGCGAGATCTCAGAGGACGGTATGCCCAGAAATGCTATGTGGATCCAGTGCACTATCGTTAGCGTAATGATCCTTATGGTTTCATTCGGCGGTGATACAATGCAGCAGTTCTTCCTCATCCTTACCGCTATGGTAAACGTAGGTATGACTGTTCCCTACATGTTCATTTCCTTCGCTTTCCCGAAGTTCAAGAAGATGGAAGGAATCGACAGAAGCTTTGTTGTTTATAAATCTCAGAAATCAGCTTGCTTCTGGGGATACGTTGTAACATTAACACTGTTATTTGCAAATGTATTCGCTATCATCCAGCCGGCTCTTGATGGTGACATCAAGACTACATTCTGGTCATTGAGCGGTCCGGTGATCTTTGGCGTAGCAGCATGGATCATCTACACACGTTATGAAAAGCGTATCTCATCAGAAAAAACAGATAGAAAGATCAACGGCAAAATAGCCGAAGAAATGTAATGATAAAAAGAGGCAAAGGTGCGTAAAAGCATCTTTGCCTTTTCTTATTATTTTTATTTGTTTACATCAGGGAGCGGGATCATGTCTCCGATGATCCGTGCATATTCAGGCGGATTCCATTCAGAGTGCTTTCCGCTTCCGGGAGTAAAAGTCATCTCACCGAATTTTATAGAACCATCGTCTAAAACATAGAGATCGACTCTGACAAACGGGAAGCCTGCGCAAAGTTTTTCCGCGAGCTCTGTTAATTTGTCGAGACATTCAGGCTTTGGCGGGATCTCCTCAAACTCAGGGTAGATACCATCAGTGAAGGGCTCCGGTTTCCAATCCATACTTAAAAACAAAACCTTAGGCTGTCCTGTAAGGCGGTCGCCGATGTACTCGATAAACTTAGGCTTTCCATCAAAGCAGTAAATTTTGTAGTCAAAAAGATTATTTCCGCCGTTTTCGATGAATTTCTCTGCGACGATCTTACGCTTGATATCATGGTACTGAAGCTCAAATCCCTCGATGAAAGCGAAGTCGGTATTCATCCATCGGTTGAATTTACGGCGTGCAGACGGGATATCTAATTTGGATTTATCCTGCACGATCATGTTCCAGCCGGAAGCATGATTGGCTTTGAGAACGAATCTGTTGGGAAGAGCAGAAAAATCAATATCGTCGAACCTGTCCCAGGCACCGAGAAGCGGTATCAGGTACTCTTCGCCAATGGTCTTTGTAACCCATTCTCTCACGGCATATTTATCGGAAAGAGTGGTCTTGAGCGGATTTCTGTCGTTGAGCTTGAGCCACTGGATCTTTTCGTCAAAGGTCTTTGGATCATCAAGGTTCAGGTCACAGCCCGTAACCTTCTTGAACCACTTTTTGAGGGCGTTGGGATAATCCTTTTCGTTCAGGGACTTATTATAAAGATAATTAATAAACATCAGTCCCTTATCTATAATTGCTGAAAACATATATTGCCTTTCTTTGTTTTTACATCATCACATACCTGATGATTTTAAATAAAGAACGGGATTAATGCAATACTGCAGCGGATGATATTTAGAAGAACTATCAAGACCGCTGCGTTACGGTAAAAAATGACCGGGCAGCGGTCCTCTTGACAGGCGGGTTCAGAATGATAATATGTTAGTTAGAACTAATAGTGCGCGGTGCAGGGTCGAAAGCAATTTTGATCAGGGCACCATAAGTTTATACATGAGTTAGTTGGCACTAATTGGATTGCGCAGTGAGGGAAAAGGAGAAAAAACATGGATATAACATTGGGTGATGTTCAGACGACAGCTTTGATACCGCTTGCGATCAAGGCAAATGAGACTAAGAGAAGTAATGCGCGTGTAAAAGACAGAAAGGCAACGGAGATAATTGAAAAACTTGGAGTAGACACAGAGCCTTATGATAAGTTCATGTCACATGAGGGTGTGATAGCAAGGACCATCATGCTGGACAGACAGCTTAGAAATATTATCAAGGAAAATCCTGATACTGTAGTTGTTAATATTGCGGCAGGATTTGATAACCGTTTTGAAAGAGTGGATAATGGGCAGATTCTTTGGTTCGATATTGACCTTCCTGATGTGATCGCTGTGAGAAAAAAGGCGTTTGAAGAAAGAGAACGTGTTCAGATGATCGCAGGAAACGTTTTACAGGATGGCTGGTGCGCAGTAGTAAAAAAAGCATTGGCGGGACGCAGATCCAGACCGGTTTTTTTAGCAGAGGGACTTTTCATGTATTTAACAATGGATGAGATACAGAAATTCTTATCAGTGCTCAAATCAAATTTTGCAGAGGGCGTCCTTATTGCAGAGCAGAACGATATAATTCTCGTAAAACAGGGAAAACATCACGATACCGTTAGGAACACCGCTGCGACATTTAAATCAGGCACAAAATCAGGCCATGAAATTGAAGAGCTTGTAGATGGAATACGCCTCGTTGATGAGCACAGCTTTAATGAAGAGATGAAGAAGTATTCTGTCAGAGCAAAGATTTTTGCATTTCTCTTCCCGAGTTTAAACGACCGTTGGGCAACATTTGAGTGGTGAGCATGTATTTATGGCTTTTTCCGGTCATATTTATCTTTCATGACATGGAGGAAATTGTAGGTATTACAGACTTTATGCAACGCAACCGGAAGTCGATCGAAGCCCGCTTTCCGATTGCAAAGAAGATGCTTGCTGTTTATAAAAACCTGACTACAGAAGCTTTTGCGCTTGCGGTTTATGAGGAATTTCTGGTGATCGCTGTAATATGCATACTTGCAGAAGTTACAGGGAATGAATTTTGTTTTGGGATCTGGTATGGTGCCTTCACAGGATTCACTATACATCTGGTAATACATCTTCTGCAGGCAGTTATCATCAGGAAAGTATTCCCGGGGGCAGTGACATCCGTACTATGCCTCATTCCAAGCATCGCTCTTTTAATTCGTACTTCAGGTCACAGCAGTAACTTTTGGATATCAGGATGCCTCTGCGGTATTATAATTATAAGCAGCAATCTGAAGCTTGCTCATGTGATCATGCAGAAAAGAGTGCAGCATTATTTATAATGACGGAGGGCGTAAATGTACGAAAGAGATAATTCCTACAATGACATCAGATACAAGTCACTCATGAAATGGCTTGATGACATCGAGAAAGATGAAGATTTAGTTGTAAGCGGAGGTGTGCCCCTTGCCAGAGATTATATTCAGTATCTGCTGGATGAAAACAAGAGTCTTCGCAATGAGAATGAGCTGAAAAAGAAGTATCTGAAGAAAATTGTTGAAGATAGGAAGCATGCGGATACGGAGTGGTATTCGGAAACAAGCTCTCAGCAGAGGAGAAAGCAGAGTTCAAAGAAAAGCTGATCACGGAGCCCAGAAGATTTATCGCACAGGAAGTGATTGATTTCCTCGATATAGACATCATGGAAAAGGGCGAGATACTGCCGAGGAAAGCAGATCTTCGGGCATTTGTGCTGATGTCTCAGTAGAAAATACAGACAGACTGTTTTGGCTTGGCAGATACACGGAACGAGTTTACGGACCCGTATACGTCGGAAGTTTTGCAGACAGTAACTGCGACGGAAGATGCAGTGTTGGTATTTCAATATGACAGTCCCATCGCCTATAAAAATACAGCGCTTTTCAAGCTGATTCCGGGCAAGGGGTGTAAAACAGATCATATCTATTAAAGCGGGCGGATGCGTATCTGCAAGCCGTCCGTTTCCCATGCATGAGGTTAAAATCTTTACTGCTCACGTCAAAAATTTGACCTCTTATCCCAAATTGTTGTAGAAAAAATCCTGCCATGTAAAATAATAATCACAGGGAGGCGCCAATAATTATGAAGATAAATATTGACGTAGATAACTCATTGCAGGAGGATGCGGTTACGATCCATTGCCGTGAGATAACAGACGAGATCATCGAGTTGCAGCGTTTATTATCGGAACGGCATACCAAAGGGCAGACGATATCAGCCTACATCGATGACACGGAATATTATGTGGAAGTGCGGTCTGTGATTTTTTTGGAGGCAGACGGAAATTACATATCGCTCCACACCGCGAGAGAAATCTACAGGATCCGACAACGTTTATACGAACTTGAAGAAATCCTTCCGAGAGGATTCTTTAGGGTATCGAAATCCACTATAGTCAACACAGATGCAATAAGCTCCATCAGGAAAAACATCATGGGCGCAAGTGAGATATCCTTTAGAAACTGTCAGAAGAAAGCGTACGCGTCGAGGAACTATATCAAATCGTTATTACAGATCATGGATGAAAAGAGGTTAAAAAAATGAATGAGAAGAGAGAATGGAATTTTCATAATATCGCAGTGGGATTGACACTGATAGCTGTGGCTATATGCCTGCTGATAAGTAAAACAGCCGCATTTCAGCAGTTTCCGATGATAAAGGTTGGGCTCTGTATCCTGATCGCCTTTAATTTTATCGAGTCTGCATACAAGAAAAGCTTCTTTGGAATGTCCTTCTCGGCAGGACTTGCGACCTGTGTTTTCCGCGAAGAACTGGGACTCGTGGATGTGCACTATGCCATTATCCTTATAGCTTTTGTACTTATCGGCATCGGACTTTCACTGATATTTAAGAAAAAGAAGCGCATTATTTACGACAGTATGAATTACAAAAACTACGGCACCTGTAAGACATCCCGCTGGGAAAATGACGGCAGATTTAAGATCGAGAACACGCTCGGCACAAAGACTGAGTACATCCAGATAAAAGACATCCGTTCCGGAAAAATTTCAAACGCCCTCGGAACAATGGCGGTTTACTTCAACGGCTCCTCGATAGCACCGACAGGCTCCTACTTCCACATCGAAAATGGGCTCGGAACCCTCGCAGTCTACTTCCCGAGAGAGTTCAGAGTAGCATTTAAGTCCAACAACGGACTTGGAAAGATCGACATCCACGGTCAGTGCTCAACCGACCCCAATGCCCCGGTCATCAACGCCGACGTCGACAACGGCCTCGGGAAGATTGACTTCTACTTTGAATAACTGACATGAGCGACCTCAGTAAGACAACTGAGGTCGCTATTTTTGGCTTTATGGATCAATGTTGCTGGGAAAGTCACGCCCCAAGTCGAAAGGTTACCATCGAAAGCCCGGCGGGATTTTCCGAATCCCGGTCACGCTGTACTAATCCTTCGCGCCGAGTGTACTGCCACATTGATGATCAGGCAAATAACTTGTATAAATAACGCTATGCTTCGTCAGCTTCAATCGCCGTAGCCCGCTACGACTCATTCAGCTTCCTTGCATATCATCATTTATACAGCGTTATTCGTCTAAAAATCAATGTGCCAGTACACTTGGAATCGCGCTCACGAAGTACAGCGGACAGTGTATCCGTCAAATCCCAAACGCCTCAAATGCTTTCTTAGGCAAGCCTTTCGCCTCGAGGCTGATTTTCGCAGAATGTTCATTTGTTGCTATATTTCTTATGGCTAAGGAATGTTTAAGCGCACTTTCAGCTGGCGTTAATCAGGAAGCGGAGAGCGTTGCTTTCCATAAGCATCCCGTAAAGAACCGCACAGGTGAGATCCACTGCATACGAAGACTTGGCACGCAGGGCAAGAGCTATGCTGGAAGCGAATGTCCTGCGTGCTTATGTCGAAGTCAGCAGTTAGCTCACCGTTGTGTCGGTTCTCCGGGATGTGTTGGAAACAACGCCCTACGCTTCCGTCAACGCGTCACCCCCGCCACTCCCGCCACCCACCGTTAGCCGGTCATAACAATTTCGAATGAGCAGTATAAGAATTTGTCGTTTTACGATTGGGGGTGTGGTGCTTATACTGTCAGTAATCCGACAGAACAATGAAACTAACGGATAAAAATTGAATCATGAAAGGAGGAAGCCATGAGTAATACCTATGAATTTCCTCTAAAACAGCATATCGGAGGAGAAGCTGTCCCGTGTGTCGTCGAAGGAGATGAGATACACAAGGGACAGCTTCTTGCATATCAGGGGGAAGGACTTGGAAGCAGTATCTACTCCAGCGTTTCGGGAAAAGTGATCGGCGTCGAGAAAGGCCTGATAAAAGTCGTAGCTGACGCAGAACAGCCGGAAGAGTATGAGAAGCTAAAAAGCACAACTCCGCTGGAGCTCATAAAAGAATCCGGTCTTGTAGGACTTGGAGGTGCAGGATTTCCCGCCTATGCAAAATTCTCAAAGCCATTCAAAAACGGCGGAACGGTGATCATAAATGCAGCAGAGTGTGAGCCAATACTAAGCCACAATATTGCCCGTATCGAGAAAAAGCCGGAGCAGCTCATACGCGGACTCAGGATCGCGATGGAAGTGTCCGGAGCAGATAAAGGTGTGATCGCCATAAAGGAATATCATACCGAGGCGATAAAGGAACTTAAAAAAGCAAACAGTGATCCGTCGATCAGGATAAAAACTCTGGAAGACATTTATCCCATGGGCGAAGAAAGAGCGATAATCCGCGAAGTCATGGGGAAACTCCTTCCGGTCACTGCACTTCCTTTAGAAGCAGGAGCGATCGTCATAAACGCAGAAACAGCATGCAGGATTCAGGAAGCTGTGGATCTGAAAAAACCTTTTATAGAAAAAGATATGACAGTCGCAGGAAAGATCCGCGGGAATGAAAAGTTGATACAGATATTTTTGGATGTACCTCTCGGAACAAAAGTTTCTGACATGTTTGAGAAGGCAGGCGGCGATATCGGTCACGGGCTGAGTGATGGATACGGCGAGATCATCATGGGAGGTCCGTTCACAGGGAAACGGACTTTTCCTGATGCACCTGTAATAAAGACCACAGGCGGACTCATAGCATCAGAGTGTTTCCCAAAAGGTCCTGAAAAAATCGGACTGCTGGTATGTGCCTGCGGTGCAAATAAAGAAAGACTGGAAGAACTTGCAGAAAGCATGGGATCAAAAGTTGTCGGCACAGAATATTGTAAGCAGGCAGCAGAAGTCGGGAGCACGAGAAAATGTGAGAATCCCGGAAGATGTCCCGGTCAGGTTCAGAAAGTAATGGCATTGAAAAAAGCAGGAGCAGAAGCACTTCTCATAAGCAACTGCACAGACTGTTCCAATACAGTAATGTCCTGTGCGCCAAAGCTCGGGTTTCCCGTATATCACTGCACAGACCAGGCGCTCAGAGCAGTAAATCATAAACTTATCCGCCGTATAAAAGATTCACAGGCAGGATAAAGATATAGAGGAGGATGAAAAAATGTCTATCACAAAAGAAACACTAAAGCTTCATATGAAAGATCCTGCGATCTTTTGCTGCAGGAGAGAAAAGGGACTTGTGATAAGCGAAGCAGATCTGGAAGACCCGAGTCTCTTTGATGACATGGTAGATGCAGGCCTCCTGACACTGAGTCCTGATGGGCTCAAGATCGAGCAGGTGCTTGGAAGTACGCTTTTACAGGATGTAGAAGCACTGACACCTATCACAGCAGAGGTGCTGGATAAAGTAAATGAAACAGCATCACCTGCACCGGAGAAAGCAGTTGAGAAAAAGACGGCAGAAACAACAGTGCCGGTCATCAGAACAGAAAATAAAGGAGACGGCATGATCCATATCGAAATCGCAAAAGCAGATCATATCGAAGGTCTGAAGCTTGACGTACCCGCATTTGCGGCAGGTTCGGCACCCGGGGCAGCTCTGACAGAGAGCTTCGTACCCGTTCCCGGAGCAGCACCCTCAGGTGAAAAGAAAGTGATCCGTAAGCTGATAAAGAAGCACATGAAGATCATAAAGGTAGAACTCGGTGATAAGACATCTATAAAAGACGGAGTTCTCACCATTGATAAGTCAGTAGTAGATAAGGCAGTTTTAGAAGATCCCCTCTGCAAGAGCCTCGCGCTGGATGTGATTTATCCTGATCAGCGGCATCAGTACACAGAGACCATCATGGATGTCTGCCCTATCGCAACAAAGGTCGAGGGTGAGCTCGGTGAAGGCGTGACAAAAGTAGCAGACGGCGTTGTATTTATGCTGACAGGCGTAGATGAAGACGGTGTACAGGTTCATGAGTTTGGTTCATCAGAAGGATATCTGGACGAAAAAATGTACTTCGGTCATCCGGGATGTGCTGATGAAAACGACATCATCATCCGTTGTCACGCAGTGATCGAGAGACTTACAGGAATGACCAGACCGGGTCCCTTTGCGGCACATAAGTGTCAGGATTACGTGATCCAGACCATCAGAGATGAGCTTAAAAAGTACGACGGCGAGATCGTTCGTGAAGAAATCTGTGAGGACGTTCGCAGAAGCGGAAATCCGAGAGTCGTTCTCGTTAAGGAGATCATGGGACAGGGCGCGATGCATGACAATGTAATCTGCCCGTCAGAACCTTGCGGTATCCTCGGCGGTCAGAAGAACGTTGACTGCGGAAATGTACCCATCATGCTAACACCGAATCAGGTTCGTGACGGTTCTATCCATGCACTCACCTGTATCGGGCCCGCAACTAAGGAAATGACACGTCACTATATCCGTGAGCCCCTTGTAGAAGGACTCGCAGGAGATACAGAGCTCGACCTTATCGGAGTTGTTTTTGTAGGTTCCCCGCAGGTAAATGATGAAAAGCTCTGGGTTTCAGAGAGACTTGGTTCACTTCTTGAGTCCCTCGATATCGACGGATGCATCATCACCACAGAAGGTTTTGGAAATAACCACATCGATTTTATCCAGCACATCGGTCAGGCAGGAAAGAGAGGTATTCCGGTAGTAGGTGTTTCCTTCTGTGCTTATCAGGGTCAGCTGGTAGTAGGAAATGAGTACGCATCTGCCATGGTTGAGGAAAACATGGATAAGGGCGGATTTGAAAATAACGTTGCAGGATGCTCATGTGTCACAAAGGAAGTTGCAGCACGTGCGATTCAGATGCTGAAAAACAAGATGGCAGGTGTTGAGATCAAGCCCGCTGAAAAGAAGTGGAACAACGACGTTATCAACGCAAACAACAGACTGTTAGGACTCCCGGAAACAGTCCTGCTTGATAACGGAACTTTACACTGATGATCGACTACATCATTAATCCGGTCCGGATGGGAGGCCTCGTAAAAGAGGTCACGGATGACAGAGTAAAGGTTCATGTACACGGGAGACTCGGTGTCATCACAGTTCCCAAGGGACTGGTAATGGGAAGCGAAGATCTGGTTCCGGGGCATGAGATGGAATTTTATTTCAGCTATATACGGGTGGTGGAAGACCCATACGATTACGACAGCGCAGATATGACCACCGACCACGAGATAGCGCCATGCCTTATCGGAGGAAAGATCACAGAAGTAAATGATACAGCGGCAAAAGTTGAAATGATGGATGGCCTCGGAACAGTAGCAGTTCCCAGAAGATGGTATTTTACCCCGATGCCCTTAAAAGAAGGTCAGGACACAGAATTTTACTTTAGCTGCATGAAGGTCACAGGTAAGCGTGATATTCCGGCAGAGTCCATCTAAAGGAAAGCGTGAAACCGATTTAGATAGAGGAGAATGTGTATGTTGACAACAGTAGAAGGAATGCAGTCAGAAATCTTTGTTCCGGTAACTCCGAAGCCTGTATTTTCAGAATTAAAAAAGCCTCTCAGCGAGTGTAAAGTGGCTTTCATCACAGCAGGCGGTATTCATAGAAAAGATCAGACACCGTTTAACACATCGGGCGATTTCTCATACAGAACTATCCCCTTTGATTCAGAAGCGGATGAGCTCATGGTAACTCACGGCGGATTTGATAACTCAGATATCAATAAGGATGTAAATGCGATGTTCCCGATAGACCGTCTGCATGAGCTGGTGGATGAGGGATTTATCGGATCTCTTCCAAAAGAAACCTACACCTTCATGGGCGGCGGCGGAAACGTTGAAAAGTTCAAGAACGAAACAGGTCCTGAGATCGCGAGAAAGCTTAAGGAACAGGGAGTAGATATCGTTCTCTGTACAGGAGGATGCGGAACATGTCACAGATCAGCGACTATAGTCACCAGATGCTGTGAGGAAGAAGGCATGAGCTGTGTAGTTATAGCAGCACTTCCGCCAATCGCCCGCCAGCAGGGAGCACCCCGTATCACAGCGCCTCACGTGCCCATCGGATCAAATGCAGGTGAGCCGAACAACATCCCCATGCAGACAGCCATCGTAAAGGAGTCACTGGAGTGGGTCAGAGACTGCCCGAGCTACAACCAGATGAAAGTACTTCCCTATGAGTACAGACACAATGTCTGATGGGTGTGTCCGGCGCGAAAAGCCGGAAAGAGAGGAATAGACAGCATGGATCTTGGCTTTTTATCGAAATTACTGCCCATGCTATTCAGCGGGTTAAAAGTGACTATCCTGATAGCGGTCGCCGGAATCATTTTTGGATTTCTACTCGGCACTCTCGCAGGTTTTGCGCTGGAGAGCAGGATAAAGATATTTAACGGCATCGCAAATATTTACATATGGGTAATCAGGGGAACACCGCTTATAGTGCAGGCATTGTATGTATACTATGTCATCCCGAAGATACTGGGGATCGACCTTTCCAGCAATATTTCGGGTATCCTGGTCATTACGTTAAATTCAGGAGCGTTCATTGCCGAGATCGTGAGAGGCGCGCTGAACAGCATCGATGCAGGGCAGAGAGAAGCGGGACTGTCCCTGGGACTCACGGCAGCACAGACAACCTGGCACATCATAGTCCCTCCGGCATTTCGCTCGATCCTGCCGGCGCTCTTCAATCAGTTCATCATCTCGGTAAAGGACACGGCGCTCCTGTCCGTGATCGTTGTAAATGAGATCACTCATGAGGCGCAAAATTATGCATCACTGAGTTATAAGACAATCCCCACATATACCACGCTGGCGGTTTTCTACCTGCTCCTGATCTCAATCCTTATCGTGCTCCAGAAAATGGTAGAGAGAAAAATAATGAGGTGATGATATGGGAACTCTGATAAAGATCAATAACATAATGAAAAGCTTCGGTGATCTGGAGGTCCTGCGGGATATCAGCATGGACGTGGAAGAGGGCGAAGTTATCGTTATAATCGGTCCTTCCGGATCGGGAAAGAGCACATTTTTACGCTGTATAAACCAGCTGGAAAATCCCACGAGCGGTGAGATCTGGTACAAAGAAAAAAATGTGATGGATCCCGCTCAGATGAAGCTCCGGGACTATCGGGAAGAGGTTGGAATGGTATTCCAGAGATTTAATCTTTTCCCTATGAAAACAGTTCTGCAGAACGTGATGCTGGCACCGGTACTCACGAAAAAGAAGAACAAGGCACAGGCAAAAGAGAAAGCAATGGAATTACTGGAAAAAGTCGGGCTTGCGGACAAAGCAAATGTTAAGCCTGCAACTCTTTCCGGCGGACAACAGCAGAGAGTAGCAATAGCAAGGGCGCTGGCGATGGAACCGACAGCGCTCCTTTTTGATGAACCAACTTCGGCACTTGATCCTGAGCTTGTAGGTGATGTCCTTCAGGTAATGAAGGATCTCGCAAAAGAGGGAATGACAATGATCGTGGTGACTCACGAGATGGGTTTTGCCCGGGATGTGGCGGACCGCGTGATCTTTATGGCGGACGGATACATCGTAGAAGAGGGCGCACCGGATGTCATTTTTACTGATCCAAAGAATGAAAGGACCAGAGCATTTTTGTCCAGAGTGCTGGATAAGAATTAAAAACGGAGGAAATTCAGGATGAGTAAGTTTTACATTACCATTGCGAGACAGTTTGGAAGTCTCGGACGTCCTATAGCAAGGGAATTATCTGAGATGCTGGGCATCGAGTACTACGACAGGGATATCGTTGAAGAAGCTTCAAAGAAGCTCCAGCTCCCTGTATCGGTCATAAATTCTGAGGAAGAAAAAAGTGTGAAGAGCAGTTTTTTGAACATGCTATTTCCCCTTGGAACAGACTCGGTGGATAAGCAGGACAAGATATTTGATGTGCAGAAAAAGATCATTACGGATTTTGCGGCGAAGGATTCAGCTATATTTGTTGGACGGTGCGCGGATTACATCCTGAAGGATTATGAAAACGTGCTGAATATTTTTATATATGCTCCAAAAAATGAAAGGTATCTGAACTGCGTAAATGCGCTGAAGATGAACCCGAAGGAAGCAAAAAAGATGATGGAAGAAGTTGACCGCGCAAGGGAGCAGTACTGGCACCGCTATGCAGGACATTCTTCTGCGGATTTTGAATCCACACATCTGATGATAAATTCCAGTCTGTTCGGTATCCATGATACAGCAAAGATCCTCGCGGATATTGCCAGGGACAGATTCCTATAAACGGTACCGGTGTAGCTAAAAAAGGAGGACAGATTATGAAAAGATCACTAAACAGAACATGGCTCGGAAAGGGGCTCGCGGCGGTAATGGCTGTGATTATGGCGGGATCACTCACAGCCTGCGGAAGTGCAGCAGCAGGCAGCGCATCGGCTGCGACAAAGGCTTCTGAGAGCAGTGCGGCAGGAAGCTCGGAAGCAGGCAGTTCAGAAGCGGGAACGGCAGCAGACGGCTCGGTGGAAGGTGCACTGAAAGGTGTAACACTCACCTTCGGAACATCAGGACTTTTTGCACCGTTTTCCTACTATGACGAGGATGGAAATCTGATCGGTTTTGACATTGATTTCTGTAATGCACTGAAGGATTATCTGGGATTTGAGATCGAGGGCGAGATGCAGGCGATGGATTACTCAGCGCTTTCCACATCTCTTGCAGAAGGAAAGCTGGACTTTGGAATGGCAGCCCTCTGCGCGACAGACGAGAGAAGAGAGGTTATGGGCTTCACAAAGACCTATTGTGACTCAGGTCTTTCAGTAGGAATCAATAAAGAGACATCACCGAAGGAGCTTACATCGGTAGATATGCTCACAAGCGGCGATTATAAGGTTGCAGTTGAAAAAGGAACAGCTTCCCACATGTACATGCAGAAGATCGGTGTTCCGGAGAGTGCTCTTGAAGTTCATGACGAGATCACTACAGCGTATGAGTCTCTTGAGCAGGGCAAAGTCGATGCAGTGATTCAGGACACACCGGGTCTTGCTTACTATATCAAGACAGCACCCGGCACAAAGGCAGAGATCGTTGGCGAACCTTTCAATCAGGGTCAGTCACCCTATGCCGTTGCAGTCTCATTTAAGTGTGAGGGAGCAAATCCCGGGATCACAGAGACTTTTGACCGGGCTATCGATGAGCTGATCGCAAACGGCACATTTGAGGAACTGTCTAAAAAGTGGCTTGAGTAAAAATTATGGTTCGATCTCCTCTATCAGCAGATCGATAAAGTGTCTGGCAGCGGGAGACAGAGAAGAAGCGGAGCGGTAAGCGATACCGAGTTCACGTGAATAGTAAGGTTCGAGCGGGAAGGCATCGAATGAAAAGTCGTTGCCTTCCACGACGAGCTTTGGAAGGATGGATAGACCTAAGTCATTGGCAACCATTGAAACGATGGCGCTGTCATCTTTTGAGGAAAAGCGTTCATTAGGAGTGACGCCTGAGTCTTCCAGAGCGAAGTGGATGTCATAGTCAGTGCCTTCTGCAGAAATGATGAAGGGCTTGTCGTGCATCTGTGAAATGGGAAAAGAAGTAGTGCCTTCCTTGGCATAACCTTTTGGAAGTACGGCAACGAGCGGATCTTCTGCAAGATGGATCCATTCCAGACTCTCGGTATGACGCCTGCTCAGCAGGCCAAAGTCAGCGATACTGTCATTGATCCAGGATACGATGTCATCCGTACCGCCTTCCAGAAGTTCTACTTCGATACCGGGGTACTGTTTCTGGAAACGGTGCAGGACTTTCGGAAGCCACATACGTGAAGTGCTGGCGAACGCAGCGATGGTGAGATGTCCTATCTCCAGTCCGTTAAGGAGTGACACAGTCTGGGATAGCTGCTCATTTACGGACAGCAGACGGCGGACGATAGGCAGGATCACTTCAGCATTTGGAGTGAGCTCGATGCCCTGACGGGTCCTGTTAAAAAGTGAGAATCCAAGTTCATTCTCCATCGATTTCAGGATATGGCTCACGCCGGGCTGGGTATAACCCATATTGTCGCCGCTCTTGGTGAAATTTTTTGTCTCAGCTACGTCTGCAAACAGAAGGTATTTATTGATATCCATAGGCAAGTCCTCACTTTGGGTAAGAAAAAAGGGCATTCCCGAATGGGAACACCCTCGTTGGCTGGATCGTTTGTTTCGTTGAATTATACGGAACAATGACATAACTGTCTAGAATGTAATTTAATGATTTAACTGTTTTTCTGAATGACAAAATTGATCAATTTTATTGTTTTAGTGCCGGGATAACCGGGAAAGGAGCGATATGAAACTAAACCCGACAGCAGATGGCTACAAGTATCACCTTAAAACTATCGATTCTCATACAGAAGGCGAATCCACCCGCATCTGCTATGACGGTTTTCCGGAGCTTCCCGGCAGGACAATGATGGACAAGAAAAATTATCTGGTGGAGCATTATGACTTTCTCAGGACGGCACTGATGCTCGAGCCCAGAGGACACAGGGACATGTTTGGTGCGCTCCTTACAGAGCCCGTTCACGAAGAAGCGGATTTTGGTGTGATCTTTATGGACAGCGGATCATGCCTGAATATGTGCGGACACGGAAGTATCGGCACAGCGTCGATGCTGGTGGAGACAGGAATGGTTCCGGTGCATGAGCCGTACACGGAAGTAGTGCTCGATGCGCCGAGCGGGATCATCCGTACCCGTGTCCATGTGGTGGACGGCAGAGCTGTAGATGTGACCATAAGAAATGTCCCCGCTTTCCTGTACAAAGAAGATATGCAGATAGACATGCCGGGATACGGAAGGATCTCGTATGACATTGCTTTTGGCGGATCTTTTTTCGCACTGGTTGATGCAGACCTGATAGGGCTTGAGCTTGAAACTGAAAATATCGGAGAGCTCACGGATCTAGGTATGGAACTTATCCGCCGGATAAACAGTGAGGTTGAGGTGCGTCACCCCTATCTCGACATTACGACAGTGGACTTGATCGAGTTTTTCTCCCACACGGCATCGGACGTTGCGGACATGAAAAACTGCGTGATATTCGGAGACGCACAGGCGGACAGGTCGCCTTGCGGAACAGGGACCAGCGCAAAGCTCGCAGCACTTTATGCGAAGGGAGAGCTGGGACTTAATGAAAGATTTGTTTATGAGAGCATCACCGGTTCGCTTTTCGTAGGAGAAGCAGTGCAGGAAGTTGATATTGACGGATTCAGGGGTGTCATCCCGAGGATAACGGGTAGCGCCTGGATAACAGGTCTTAATGAATGGATAATCGACGAACAGGATCCGCTCCGATACGGATTTCTGCTGGGCGAGAATGAATCCGGTGAAATGAATACTGAGGACGAAATGGCGAACCCGCCCTGGGAAATGATCGTTTCACTGTGATGAGCAAGTTTTTGTACGGAGGATATGAGCATGAGATTAAAGGATTTAGGATTAACAGCGCAGGACATAAAGGACAAGGTTCAGAAGTACATGATCGAAACCTATGAGCGTTTTGATTTTATCGCTGAGACTGCCGCAGACCAGTATATTTACGATGAGAACGGCACGCCGTATTTGGATTTCTACGCAGGAATCGCGGTAAATTCTGCGGGAAACTGCAATAAAAAGGTGGTCGAGGCGGTAAAGGACCAGGTCTCCGACATCATGCACACTTTCAATTATCCGTATACCATCCCGCAGGCACTCCTTGCAGAAAAGGTCTGTACCACCATCGGAATGGACAAGATTTTTTTCCAGAACTCCGGCACTGAGGCGAATGAAGCCATGATCAAGATGGCGCGTAAGTACGGTATTGAAAAGTACGGTCCGAATAAGTACCACATCGTCACAGCAAAGATGGGCTTCCATGGCAGAACCTTCGGCGCAATGTCTGCAACAGGTCAGCCGGGCAATGGCTGTCAGGTTGGTTTCGGTCCCATGACATATGGTTTTTCCTACGCCCCCTACAATGATCTGCAGGCTTTCAAGGATGCCTGCACGGAAAACACCATCGCTGTAATGGTCGAGCCTGTACAGGGTGAGGGCGGTGTTCATCCCGCCACAAAGGAATTTCTCTGCGGACTCCGTGAGTTCTGCGATGAAAAGGGAATGTTGCTCCTTATCGATGAAGTCCAGACCGGATGGTGCAGGACAGGCGCTCCCATGAGCTACATGAACTACGGCATAAAGCCGGATATTGTTTCCATGGCAAAGGCACTCGGCGGAGGAATGCCGATCGGCGCGATTTGTGCAACAAGCGAAGTTGCAAAGGCTTTCACTCCGGGTTCCCACGGCACTACCTTCGGCGGCCATCCGGTGAGCTGTGCGGCAGCACTTGCCGAGGTGACAGAGCTTCTGGAGCGTAACCTCGCAGGAAATGCAAAGAAAATGGGTGAGTACTTCATGTCAAAGCTCGAAACTCTTCCTCACGTAAAAGAGGTCAGAGGGCAGGGGCTCCTCGTTGGCGTAGAGTTCGACGACACTATTTCAGGCGTCGAAGTGAAACACGAATGTTTACACCGATATCTTCTCATCACAGCCATCGGAGCGCACACCATCCGAATGATCCCGCCTCTCATCATCGACGAAGCCGACTGCGACGCAGCAGTTGACATCATCCGCGAGGCGGTCAAGGCGCTGGCTAAGTCCGAGGCTATTGCGTAAAGTCAAGCCTCAAGTCGAAAGGTTACCATCGAAAGCCCGGCGGGGGTTTTAACAAGTGACGGAAGCGGGGAGCGTTGTTTCCAACACATCCCGGGGAACCGGCACTACGGTGAGCTAACTGCTTACTTCGACTACAGCACGCAGGACATTCGCTGTCGGAATAGCTCTTGCCCTGCGTGCAAAGTCTTCGTATGCAGTGGATCTCACCTGTGCGGTTCTTAACGGGATGCTTATGGAAAGCAACGCTCCCCGCTTCCTGACGTTTGCTAAAATGGCAAGTTAAAGCTTTTTGATAAGAAATGCATGCGAATACCTTGATAAAGGTATGGCATGCAGATTTTCCACTAGCGCGAGACGAAGTCAGCGTTGCAGGACAGCATCATGCCCGGCGAGCCATTGGAAGCGGAGGCAGGAAGCGCGAGCATAGCGCAGGCGCGAAGAGCACTGTTTGAAGGCACTTTGTACGTCGCCCGAAGGGCATACGAGCAAAGTGCCTGAGTTGCGGTCGCGGCTGCTGATAGGCGGCGGAGCGCTGACAACGGAGCGACGGTGAGCGGACATGATGCTGCCCTGTAACGCGTCACCTCTGCCACCCTACTTCCATCACCACCTGTCAATTTAAACCCACCCCGCGAACTTTTAATAATGACTTTTTAAAGAAACTTTTTAAAGAGTATGTTAAAAATAAGTCAAATGGTGTATACTGATGTCAGAGAGAGGAGACATGTATCTATTTTGCACGGGCACGCGGTAGATATGTGTCATGGAGCGTGACATCGGTGAGGGAAAGGAACGGCTTCCGGCCCTTGCATCATTTGATAAAGTTCGGGGTAAACGATATGGCAGATAGAGCAGAGCTCAGGAGAGCGAATAAGCATGAAGTGTATATGATGCTGCTTCGTCAGGGGAAGATGCCGGTGCAGAAGATATCGGTTCTGACCGGGATCAGTATTCCTACGGTGACACAGCATCTGAATAGTCTCATAGAAGAAGGTGCAGTGAGAATACTGGAAGAAAGACAGACAACAGGCGGAAGGATGGCAAGGGAATACCAGTGCATCACGGATGCCAAGTATGCGATGGGTATCGATATCACCCAGAATCATCTGACCATCGCAGTGCTCGATCTTGCGGGGGAAGTCGTAGGGATATTAAACCGGATACAGTTTAATTTCGAGGATAAGCCTGAGTGCTATAAAGAAATAGTGGCAAGAGCGCGGAAACTGCTCATAGAAAACAGTATCGCATCAGACAAGATACTCGGCGTGGGACTTTCGCTTCCCTGTATCGTGGACTACGAAGCGAATCGCGTAGTTTACAGCAAAGTCGTGGATGTTCCGGCGGATATCTCGGAGCGGTTCAAGAAAGCAACGCCGTATGAAATCACGGTATTTAACGATGCAAACTCTGCGGGATATGCGGAAATGTACTTCAGGAACGGTCAGGAAGACACCTATTCCGGACGCAATCTCTTTTATCTCATGCTCAGTAATTCTGTGGGCGGCGCAAGCCTCTATGACGGAAAGATAATACTCGGTGATGATTGCAGGAGCGCGGAGATAGGCCATACAAAGCTCGTTCCGAAGGGAAAGAAATGCTACTGCGGTCAGAGAGGATGTGTAAACGCTTACTGTAATGCGAAGAATCTGGCGGATCATACTGACGGTAATCTGGAAGAGTTCTTTAAGCGTATGGAGCAGGGAGATGCCCAGTTAAAGAAAGCGTTTAACGACTATCTTGATTACCTTGCCATAACAGTAGTAAATCTCCGTATGGTATATGACTGCGACATTATCCTTGGCGGATACGTTGGCGGTCAGATGGAAGCTCACATGGATGAGCTGAAAAAGAAAGTAAAGAAACTGGATCCCTACGATGAATCACCGGACTTTTTAAAGCCATGCGTCATAAAAAGAGAGGCGTCCGCGGTGGGCGCGGCGCTCAGTTTCATTAGTGATTATATAGATAATATATAAAAGATAAGCAAAATAACCCTGATATTTACCAGTGCGAGACAGCATGTTGATAAATATCAGGGTATTTTTATGTGCAATATTACCTTAAATGAACGATTTAAAGAATTTTGTTAAGTAATATTGACATAAAACTCAAATAGGACTATCATGTGCTCATAAGATATTAAAGTTAATTAAAAAAGTAAATTAAAAACAAACTTAAAAAGAAAGGTCATCTATCAGGCAGTATAAAAATCGAGGTAAGAGATAGGGGAGGAAAAGATGGCAGACGATATCAAACTCCGGGTCGAAGGTATAGAAAAATCATTCCCGGGTGTAAAGGCTCTGGATCGTATCAATTTCTCGGTACGGAAGGGAACGGTACATGCTCTTTGCGGTGAGAACGGTGCCGGTAAGTCCACACTTATGAAGATCATAAACGGACAGTACAAACCGGATGCGGGTCAGATCTACATCGACGGAAAAGCGGTAACGATCAGAAATCCCATAGAGGCGTCAGAGTACGGCATAGCGATGATCCCTCAGGAACTGAATTACGTTCCGGAGCTCACGGTAGAGGAAAACCTGTTTTTAGGAAAGCTTCCGGTAAATAAATTCGGCGGAGTTGACTGGAAGAAGGTTCATAACGATGCGGTGAAGTTTATCGAAGAAGAGAAACTTCCATACGGACCGAAGCAGAAGCTCAAGACATTGACAGTATCGGACATCCAGATGCTGGAGATCATAAAGGCGGTCAGCAACAAAGCAGAAGTGATAATCATGGATGAGCCGACATCATCGATCACTGAGCGCGAGGTCGCATCACTCTTCAAAAAGATAGAAGAGCTGAAAAAACAGGGAGTCGCCATCGTTTACATCTCTCACAAGATGGACGAGGTTTTCAAGATCGCAGATGATATCACGGTACTCCGTGACGGAACGGTCGTTTCATCCGACAGGGCAGCGGATATAGAGCTGGACACAGTCATTACCAGAATGGTCGGCAGAAAAATGGACAGCGTTTATCCGAAGGAAAAACTGGAGCTCGGAGACAAGATCTTCGAAGTAAAGAACTTCAGCGAAAAGAACATGTTCGCAAAGATCAACTTTGAAGCCAGAAAGGGTGAGATCGTAGGATTTGCCGGACTCGTAGGAGCAGGCAGAACAGAGACTATGAGAGCAATCTTCGGTCTGGACCATCATGATACAGGGGAAGTCATCATAGATGGAAAGAAAGTAGATATAAAGAGTCCTGAGGATGCTATCCAGAACGGACTTGTAATGCTGGCAGAGAGCAGACGTGAGGATGGAATCATCCCGGTAAGAAGCGTAAAAGAAAATGCCAGCCTCGCAAACTTAAAGAGATTCATTTTTGGAGGATTCGCACACAAGGTCAGAGAAAAAGATGATGTCACAAAGGTCTTTCAGCAGATGAACGTAAAGACCCCGACACTGGATACACCCATCGCATCACTGTCCGGCGGAAATCAGCAGAAAGTGCTTCTTGCGAGATGGATACTCTGTGAGCCGAAGGTCATGATACTGGACGAGCCCACAAGAGGAATCGACGTAGGAGCGAAGTTTGAAATCTACAAACTTATGACAGATATCGTAAAGCAGGGAAAGACCATCATAATGGTATCTTCCGAAATGCCGGAGCTTATCGGTATGTGTGACAGGATCTACGTAATGTCACAGGGCTACATCACCGGATGCATCGAAAGAGAAAGCTTCAATCAGGAATCCATCATGAGATATGCAATGAAAGAGACGAAAGAAAGCGAGCGGGAGGAATTTGTATCATGAAGAGTATGAAATTAAGCGGGGTTTTTCAGAAATATGCGATCTATCTGGTCCTGCTGGTATTGTTTGCGGCATGCAGTCTTATAAGTCCCTACTTCTTAAAGAGCAGCAACATGATAAACGTAACGAGGCAGCTCTGTGTGGGACTTCTTATCGCTTATGGTGAAATGATCCTGATCGTCGGAGGATTCATCGACCTGTCGGTGGGCTCGGTACTGGCTCTCGCCGGATGTCTCGCCACCACGACATTCAAAGCAACACAGTCATTATTACTTGCAGTGCTTGTGGCAGTAGTAGTCAGTATCCTCTGCAACATGTTCAACGCAGTATTCGTAGCAAACTTTAACGTACCGGCCTTCATCGCAACACTCGGTATGCAGCAGATAGCAAGAGGTCTTGCACTTTACTACACAGATGGTCAGAACATCCTCCAGCTCGGCGGATTCGTAAAGATCGGACAGGGCATGATCGGTTCGTTCCTTCCGGTTCCGGTACTTATAGTACTGGTAGTCACATTAGGTGTCTGGTACATCATGAGCAATACCAGATTCGGACGAGGCGTATATGCCATCGGCGGTAACAGAAGAGCAGCAGAAGCAAGTGGTATCAATACAAAGAAGAGTATTTACAAAGCATTTTTGATCAACGGTATCCTGGCAGGACTTGCAGGCGTGATCTTTATGGCCAGAAACAATGCAGGTCTTCCGAACGGAGCAGTTGGATATGAGATGACAGGTCTCACAGCAGCGATCGTGGGCGGAACTTCCATGACAGGCGGTATCGGAACTATTCCGGGTACCATCGCCGGAGCATTTATCATCGGTTTCCTTGAGAATGTAATGAACCTTGTAGGTATAAATGCTTACATTCAGGAGATCATCGAAGGCGGAATCATCGTACTCGCGGTTGCGTTTGACGTAGTAAGTAAATCAAAGCAGTCACACAAGACCATCATGGTAGCTGATGACAAAAAGAAAGGAGTAGATCAGAAAAGCGCAGCGTAAAGAACGGTAATAGAACTTTTTCAAAAAACTTATAAATGGGGTTAAGCATGCAGAGAGCATGTTTGGCGATAAAAACACGCAAATAACGAGGAGGATATCTAATGAAAAGGAAAGTTGTAAGTATCGTAATGTCAATCGCAATGGCAGCAATGCTGACAGCATGCGGAGGTTCTACAGGAAGTGCACCGGCAGCAGATGCAAAGGCATCAGCTCCGGCAACAGAGCAGGCAGCAGATGCAAAGGCTGAAACACCGGCAGCAAGCGGTGAGAAGAAGCGTATCTGTTTCGTGGCAAGAGCATCGGCTGATACTTTTGCAGCATGGCTCACAAATGAAATGCAGAAAGCGGCAGGAACCTATGATGATATCGAACTTACCTGCGTATCCGGTGATGCGGATGATAATACAGAGAACGGACTTCTTGAGGATGCTATCACAAAGGAATATGACCTCGTGATCGTTCAGTCCAATAACAATGCCGCACAGGCTCCTTACGTACAGAAGCTCATAGAAGCAGGTATCCCTGTTATCACAACTAACCCGACAACACATCAGAACGATCTTGACGGCGGCGATGACCTTTCCGTAATGGCAGGCACAGGTACAGTAGATGCTGATCCTGAGGCACAGGCAGCAGTTGGAGCTGACAGAGCAGTTAAGGAGATTCCTGAGAACGCAAACGTAGTAGTTCTCCGCGGACCGTCCGGAAACTATCACGCTGAGAAGCGCCGTGAGGCATGGGATACACACTTCTTTGACAAGAGAAAAGACGTAAATATCCTTTACGAAGATTATGCAAACTGGAACTCTGATGAAGCTCTGACACTTATGGAAGCATGGGTTCAGTCCGGAACACACATCGATGCTATCATTTCCATGAACGACAACATGGCAGCAGGCGCTATCGAAGCAGTTCGTGACAACACAGACTATGTAGTAGACGGAAAGTCAAACTTCCTTGCATACGGCGTTGACGGAACAGCACAGGGATGCCTCCTCATCAAAGAAGGTCTCCTTACATGCACAGCACTTCAGGACGCTTCCGAACTTGCAAAGAAGAACATGGAATATGCTGAAAAGGTTGTAAACGGCCAGATGGCAGTTACAGATGTAAATGACTTCGTAGATGCACCTGAGATCAATTCAGATAACGTTGAAGATTACATCAAGATCTATGTAGACAACGGCGAGATCGCAGCAGACGGATCTCTCGCAAACTAAACCGTAACTAATAAATAACGTATTCGGGGCTGTCGGTAGCGGGAAATATCGGCAGCCTGACTTAAAAGGTATTACTTCAGGAGGATTTCAGATTATGGGAACTATGAAAGGTGCTTTCATGCGCGGCTTGGACAATATGATCATCAAGGATGTGGAGAAGCCCACCGCAGGAAAAGGAAAGGTAGTTGTTTCACTTGAATATATCGGCATCTGCGGATCAGATGTTCATTACTATCACAGCGGTCGTGTAGGCGCTTACGAAGTGGATCTGTCACAGGATTACATG
The DNA here is from genome assembly GCA_900168235.1 of Lachnospiraceae bacterium. Classification (GTDB taxonomy): domain Bacteria; phylum Bacillota; class Clostridia; order Lachnospirales; family Lachnospiraceae; genus NK4A144. The sequence continues at coordinate 51,178 of FUZG01000012.1, forward strand.
CTGGGACATGAAGCTGCAGGAACAGTAGTTGAAGTTGGAGAAGGCGTTACAAATCTTAAAGTCGGCGACAAGGTTTGTCTTGAGCCCGGAATCGTTGACGGAACATGCGAATTTTGTAAAGAAGGAAAATATAACCTCTGCCCGGATGTACAGTTTCTTGCAACACCTCCCGTTGCAGGCTGTAACGAAGAGTTTATAGAATTTCCTTCAGACTACTGCTTCAAGCTTCCTGAGAACATGACCACTAAGCAGGGTGCGCTGATCGAGCCCCTTTCAGTTGGATTCCACGCAGCAAATCAGGCAAATGTAGGTGTTGGTGAAACAGTAGTGATCCTCGGTGCAGGAACAATCGGAATGACAACACTTCTCTCCTGTAAGGCTCACGGCGCAGGAAAGATCATCGTTGCAGACCTGATCCCTGCAAAGCTCGAGCTTGCTAAGAAGATGGGTGCTGACGTAGTCATCAACAGCGGTGAGCAGGATGTAATGGAAGAAGTTAAGAAAGCTACCGACGGAGCCGGAGCTGAGAAGGTATTTGAGACAGCAGGAAGCGATGTAACGATCAAGCTCACACCGTTCCTCGCAAAGAGAGGCGGAACAGTTTGTCTCGTAGGTCTCTCCGTAAAGCCTGAGATCCCTTACAGTTTCGCACAGGTAATGGATAAGGAGCTTACTATCACTTCAGTATTCCGTTACAGAAATATTTATCCGAAGGCTATCGCTGCAGTTGCAAAGGGTGCTATCGATGTATTACCTCTGGTAACACATGAGTATGACTTCGCACAGATAAACGAAGCATATAAGGAAGCCCTGACAAACAAGACTGATGCCCTGAAGGTAATGCTCAAGGTAAAGTAAAAGAAAAACGCACGTGTACAAAAAGGAGATGCAAAGACGTCCCATACGTCCGGCATCTCCTTTATGCTGTATTCTTATTGATCACACTTTGCATCAAAAAGCTCGTAATACTGGAGCTTCTGATATTCGTTCAGATAGGAAACAGAATCCTTTATAGAATTTGACTCACCCTTGCTGTTTATAGTCCTGATCGCAGATACGACCGGATAATCCTTTTCAAAGGTTGTGAGCATGTGCTGATAGCTGTTAAGCGGGACGCCTGCCGCATCAAAAACATAATTACCGAGGTAATTCAGGGATGTTTCGATACCGGATCTCTCTTCTATATCGTAATTAGCCCAGATGATGAAAGGAACACGGTAAAGATTATTTGTGTCAGTCTCATCAAGCTCTTTGTAATTCTTTCCGTTGAGCTCGTAGATCTTTCGGAGAACAGAAGCGGTAGGCTGGTGATCGCCAAACATCACTACGATGGTCTTTCTGTCGGAATCTTTAAGCTTCTCCGTGAAATCCTGAAGTGCTTCATCGGAGAGTTTTACGAGGGAAAGATAGTTGCTTAAGCGCTTAACATATTTATCCTCTATGTCATCAAGTCCGTCTACAAATACCGTACGCTCAAAATTCTCAGGGTCCCCATCATATGCAGAGTGATTCTGCATAGAAACGCTGAATGAGAAAACAGGAGCATCGGCATCCTCGCGGTTATCGAGTTCGTAACCTATCTGGTCAAAAAGGCTCGCGTCTGAAATATAATCACGTACAATGGTGGGATTAAACTGATAAAAATATTCATCAAAGTGAGTCTCATCAAATCCCAGTCTCGGATAAACATATTCACGGTTCCAACCGCTCGCTTCATAATCATGCATGCCTATGGTCTGATAACCGAGTGATTTCAGATATCTAGGCATCGCATTTATATCCTTATTTACATAGGTCTGATATGCGATACTGCTTTCCGGAAGGAATGCCATTGTGTGACCTGTAAGAAACTCAAATTCAGAGTTTGGCGTATTTCCGCCGTTTACAGAGACATTTACGTAGCCTGTCACCGCGTTTTCTCCGCCGTTCTGCAGGGAGTGGATAAATGGCATGTAATCTACATTAGTAGAAAAATCAGCATCTACGGCGGGATCAGAAAAGGCTTCGTTCATCACCACTACAATGTCAGGATAATCTTCGGAACTGGTTTCACTGCTGACATTAACGCTCTCAAGTATTTCTTTCTCAGCCGAAGCACTGTACCCTTCGGGCTTTGCAACGGACAGGTACTTTATCTTATTAAGGAAGCCCATCAGATAGCCGTTGTACTGAGTTGTCACATAGAGTCTGAATTTACCCTCGTGAAAGCCTATCTTTTTACAAAATTCATCAGACTGCAGTCCTACGGTAAAGGCGGTAAGACACGCGATACAAAGCGCAGATACCAGAAGTCTTACCTTGAGTGTCTTGAAAATCTTTTCGACATCAGCTTTGCAGAAACATATCACGCCGAACAGTGCAGCGCACATAAGTGATCCGGCTATCATTCGTGGTGCCGGTGTGTAGCTGAAATTATTTGCGACGCTCATTGCCGTTCCAAAGGACAGGATATCCCAGGGCTGGATGTATGAATCCCTGAAAATGAATACATATGCATCTGCCATGGCAACAAACCAGAAAAATACCAGTTCAATGATAAGGGAGAGCCTTACCTTGCGGGTTATCGCGATGAGAAGCCATGCGATCAACTCGTAAAAAATAACGTTTGCAGCCTGCATCCGCAGTTTAACAGTGTCTGTGATATTAAATATGATGAACTGCGTTGCGTAAAAAATAAGTGCAGGTGCAAGGATCAGTATCAGCCAGTCAACAGCCTTTCTTATATTTTTAGTCATTTTACTTCTCGTCCTTTTCTAAATAAATCGTATCTGTTCAGTATCTTCACAGATACGATTTCGCATACCCATGCAAATTTGCCTTCGGCAAAGAGCATGCTCACTCTCATATCATGTTCTCACATCCTCAGTAGCAAGTGCTTCGGACTGTGTTGAACAGTTACAAAACATCAACGCTCTATTATAGAACACATTATGGAAGAGTTTCAAACGGACATTTATAACCTGAATCTCTGCTTTTGGGAAAATAAGAAAATCTCAATAAAGAAACAATAAATTTGAAATAAACTCGTGAAGTGTTGAAATTATAATAAATTTTGAAATCAAATGTTCAAAAAAATGTGAATTGATCTAAGGGAAAGTCGTGTTGGGAAATTCAAAACAAATGAGGCGAAAGAAAATGATAATAATTACATTGGCAGCGGTGATATTTATCACAATAGCTTTAATCCCGGTGTTACACAACAATAGCGGAATCCGGCTTATTGAAAAAGAATCATACTTTGATAACTTTGAAGTTGTCGATGGAGAGACGAGGATAACCTGCGTATTATCAATAAAAAATAATACGAATAAATTTGTTTCGTTAAGTGTTAATGCGATATTTGATCAGGATTATCAAAATGGACTGGTCTCGGACAGATCTGTTGAAGGGGTGTGGAGCGATACAGGCGCGGCAGAAATTTCTCTGGCGCCAAAAGAGAAAGCTTCATATAAGAAGATAGTCTTTTCATCAAAAAATGCAGGCTGTGACACCAAAACGGATAGAAATCTTCCGGAGATTCAACTCAATAAAACAGAGAATTTTGAAGAGGTCATATGGGATTATAGAAATAAGGTGGCACACGAAATTGAGGAAGGCAGCTATGAGGTTAATGACGGTGTAATAGAGCTTCCGAACGAGAAAATATACGAAAAAGTATCTGATACAAAGCGTGTGATCCTTGCGATGGATGGAAGCAGGGCAGTTATGTATTTTTATAAAAGTGCGGGTATATTAGAGGATTCGTGCGGTTATATCTATTATTCGGATAAGATTGATGAGAGCCTTTGTAAGGATACCTATGAATTTATAAATAAAGAGCATCTTTGGGGAAACTGGTACTCTTGCAGTACACAATAATAGGATCAAAAGTCCTGAGATCCGCGATGGCAGCGGGTCTTGGGATTTTTTTAAATTTACGTAAGGCTGGCTGATACATTGATCAAAACAGTTTTTTTCTTATTGATGTATTTTTTGCATTTATTATGCATTTTTATAGAAAAATAAATCAACTTTGCTATAATCAAAAGTATAGCACGTTAATACGTCAAAGGAGGAAAGCGTATGAGAAAGTTTTTAAGCGTCATGACAGCCACTGTTATGCTTGCTGTTGCTCTGTCAGCATGCGGCAATTCAGGCGGCGCAACAATCAAGACTGTTGAAGAAGATGCTTCTGCAGCAGCTGCCAGCACAACAGCGGCAGAGGAAGCAAAAGAGTCAACAGCAGCTGCTGAGACTGAGGCTTCAGCAGAGGGAGATTACCACATCGGTATCGTAACAGGTTCTGTTTCACAGTCTGAGGATGACAGACGAGGAGCAGAGGCATTTCAGGCAAAGTATGGTGAGGACAGAGTAATCCTTGCAACATATCCTGATAACTTCACAGAAGAGCTGGAGACAACTATCCAGACTATCGTAAACCTGTCTGATGATGAGGACATGAAGGCCATCATCGTAAATCAGGCTATCCCGGGAACAACAGAAGCATTCCGTCAGATCAAGGAGAGAAGACCTGACATTATCTGCATCGCAGGTGAGTCACACGAGGATCTTCCTGAAATCGGAAGCGCTGCTGACCTTGTCTGCAACAATGACTTCGTAGCACGTGGATACCTTATCATCCGTACAGCTCACGAGCTTGGATGTGACACATTCGTTCACATTTCATTCCCGCGTCATCTGTCTTATGAGACAATGAGCCGTCGTGTTGCCATCATGAAGGCTGCCTGCGAAGAGTTCGGTATGAAGTTCGTTATGGAGTCTGCTCCCGATCCGACAACTGACGTTGGTGTACCCGGAGCACAGGCTTACATCGCTGAGCATGTTCCTGAATGGGTTGAGAAATATGGTCAGAATTCTGCATATTTCTGTACAAATGATGCTCACACAGAGCCGCTTCTCCGCGGACTTCTTGAGAACGGCGGTTACTTTATCGAAGCTGACCTTCCGTCACCTCTTATGGGATATCCCGGAGCACTTGGTCTTGACCTGACAGAGGAAGCAGGAGACTTTGAGAAGATCCTTGCAAAGGTTGAGAGCTCTGTAGTAGAAAAGGGCGGCGCAGGCAGATTCGGAACATGGGCATATTCCTATGGATACACTGTTTCCGCAGGTCTTGCACAGCACGCTATGAACGTTATCGACGGTAAGAGCGAGCTTACAGATATCGATGATATCTCAAAGGCTTACGAGGAGTTCTCACCGGGTGCTGCATGGAACGGATCAAACTACACAAATGCTGATACAGGCGTAAAGGCAGACAATACATTCCTTATCTATCAGGATACTTACATCATGGGCGATCCGGGTCACTACATGGGATCAACAGATGTTGAAGTACCGGAGAAGTACTTCACAACAAAGTAAATCGCGAAAGTAATAATATGTATCTTTAACGCGTGGGGAGATTTCTGATCTCCCCACGTTGTACAAAGGGAGAGGTATTAGAAATGGGAAGCGTACCGCTTTTAGAAATGCGAAATATAAAGAAGGACTTTTTTGGAAATCAGGTCCTTTCAGACATTAACCTTACCCTGAACGAAGGAGAGGTCATCGGACTCGTCGGAGAAAATGGCGCAGGTAAGTCAACTTTGATGAAGATACTGTTCGGTGCAGATGTTATAAGAGAGACCGGAGGATACGGCGGAGATATCCTTCTTAATGGAGAAAAAGTATCTTTCGCATCACCTTTTGATGCCATTGCAGCGGGTATTGGAATGGTTCATCAGGAATTTTCACTTATACCCGGGTTTTCTGCTACAGAAAACATTTTGCTTAATAGAGAATCAAAAAGAAAGAGTGTTTTATCTGAGATCATCAGCGACAGAATGGATACGCTGAACCGCAAGGAAATGGACACACGTGCCCAGGATGCGATCAAAAAAATGGGCGTTAATATAGATCAGGACATGCGGATAAACAATATGCCTGTCGGACATAAGCAGTTTACCGAGATCGCGCGAGAGCTTTCAAAGAAGCAGCTGAAGCTTTTGATCCTTGATGAGCCTACAGCGGTTCTGACAGAGAAAGAGGCGGAGGCACTTCTGGAGTCTATCCGCGGTATGTCAAAGAGAGGCATAGCTGTTATCTTTATCACTCACAGACTGGGTGAGATCCTGTCCGTATGCGACAAAGTCGTGACTATGAGAGACGGCTATATCGTTAATGAGTCTCCTGCAAAGGATACAAATGTTGCAGAGATAACTCACTGGATGGTTGGCAGAAGCGTAGACGGAGCAGATGTAAATTACGTAACTGAGGATACAGGCAAGGACAAGAGGACTATCCTTTCTATCAGAAAGCTCTGGGTTGATATGCCCGGAGAAACAGTCCGAAACGTTAATCTTGATGTCAGGGAAGGTGAGATACTTGGAATCGGTGGTCTTGCAGGACAGGGAAAACTTGGAATCCCTAATGGTGTCATGGGTCTTTATCAGGCAGGCGGTCAGGTAACTTTTGACGGAGAGGAGATACCTCTTAATGATCCGAGAAAGTGTCTTGATTCAAACTTTGCCTTTGTATCAGAGGACAGAAGAGGTGTAGGACTTCTGCTGGATGAGTCGCTGGAGTGGAATGTTTCATTCCCGGCCATGCAGGTCCAGAATAAATACTTAAAGAGCTTCTTTGGCGGACTCATCAAGTGGAGAGATGACGCAGCGATAAAGGAAGTTACAAAGAAGTATATCGATGAGCTGAAGATCAAATGCACGAGCTCAACCCAGAAAGCAAAGGAACTTTCAGGCGGAAACCAGCAGAAGGTCTGCCTTGCAAAAGCTTTTGCGCTTGAGCCGAAACTTCTCTTTGTCAGTGAGCCTACGAGAGGAATCGATGTAGGCGCAAAGGCACTGGTACTTGATGCGCTGAAAAAGTTCAACAAGGAAAAAGGCGTTACTATCGTAATGGTTTCTTCGGAGCTTGAAGAACTCAGACAGACATGTGACAGGATCGCTGTTGTTTCAGGAGGAAAGGTTGCAGGAATACTTCCCGCAGGCGAATGTCTTGAAAGATTCGGCGAACTGATGCTGCAGAACTGTTAAGTAAAATTACACTTGTTTAGAGGAGTATTAGTGATGAGTGAACAAACACAGCCGATCACACTTAAGGAAAGGGTTCGTGGCGCAGCAGAGGAGTTTGGTCTTCCGAGACTGATAATAACCGGTTTCCTTGTGCTTTTGCTCATAGTATCACCCTTTGTCGGAGCTGATCTTCCGACACAGATATCAAATATCATCAACCGCTTTAGCTGGAATGGAATACTGGTTTTAGCGATGGTTCCCATGGTGCACTCCGGATGCGGACTGAATTTCGGTCTCCCGCTCGGTATCATTTCGGGACTTCTCGGAGCTACCTTATCCATTGAGCTTGGATTTTCAGGGTCATTTTCATTCTTTATGGCGGCACTTTTAGCTACACCTTTTGCCCTTGTATTCGGAACAGTTTACGGATGGCTTTTAAATAAGATAAAGGGCGGAGAAATGATGATCGCAACATACGTTGGATTTTCATCGGTTTCTCTCATGTGCATGATGTGGCTTCTCCTTCCCTACCACAGCCCGAACATGGTTTGGGGAATGGCAGGTAAGGGCCTTAGAACAACAATATCTCTTGAAGGATATTACACACAGGCGCTCGCAAAGATCCTTCAGATCAACATCGGAAATCTTTCGATTCCGACAGGAGCTATCCTTTTCTTTGCGCTCCTGGCATTTGGCATGTGGGCATTCCTTCATACAAAGACCGGAACAGCTATGACTGCTGTAGGTTCAAACCCTGAGTTTGCCAGATCTGCAGGTATCAATGTAGACAAGATAAGGATCATCTCAGTTGTGATGTCTACATGGCTCGCAGCTATCGGAATCCTTGTGTATGAGCAGGGATTTGGATTTATCCAGCTTTATATGGCACCTTTCTACATGGCGCTTCCTGCTGTTTCAGCTATCCTTATCGGAGGAGCGACAGTAAACAAAGCGTCCATCATGAACGTTATCATCGGTACGATCCTTTTCCAGGGTATCGTTACCATGACACCTACTGTAATGAACAATATGATCCACCTCGACATGAGTGAGGTTATTAGAATCATTGTTTCCAACGGAATGATCCTGTATGCACTTACGAGAAAGACGGAGGGAACAAAATGAATAAGTACAACGTAAGCGATATCTTAAGAAGATTTTCCGTTCCCATCATGTTTGTCCTGATCTGCGTGATCTGCGCGCCGATATCCGGACTGTCACCGAGCTATCTTGCAAATGAGATCGTGACAAGAATGGGAAGAAATGCGTTCCTGATACTGAGTCTCCTTATCCCAATCATGGCGGGAATGGGACTGAATTTCAGCATGACTCTGGGAGCCATGGCAGGTGAGATAGGTCTGATACTTGTCTGCGACTGGCAGATCATCGGTATCCCGGGAATGATACTCGCGATGATCATTTCCATCCCGATCTCTGCGCTCCTCGGACTTTTCTGCGGAAAGGTCCTGAACATGGCAAAGGGCAGAGAGATGATCACGAGTTACATTATAAGCTTCTTTATAAATGGTATATATCAGCTCGTAGTGCTCTACCTTATGGGACCTGTCATCCCGATAAAGCACAGCACAATAAAGCTTCCCAGAGGCTATGGTGTCAGAAATACAGTATCTCTGCTGTCAATGAGACAGAAGCTGGATAACCTTATCCCGCTTTCCATCGCAGGAGTAAAAATTCCTGTGGCTACATTTATCATCGTATTTTTACTCTGTCTCGTGATCGTATGGTTCAGAAAGACCAAACTCGGACAGGATATGAGAGCAGTGGGACAGGATATGGAAGTTGCGAAGGATGCAGGTATCAATGTAGAGCGCACAAGAATCATTTCCATGGTGCTTTCTACAGTATTTGCCGGAGTCGGTATGATAATCTACCTTCAGAACATGGGAAATATCGCGACTTACAGTTCACACTCACAGATCGGAATGTTCTGTATCGCAGCGCTTCTTGTAGGCGGTGCTTCCGTTGACAAGGCATCGATCGGAAATGTATTTCTCGGAATCGTACTGTTCCACACAATGTTCATCGTAGCGCCGAAGGCAGGAACAGTCATCACAGGCGACTCCATGATCGGTGAGTATTTCCGTGTATTCGTTTCATACGCAGTCATCACAGTTGCACTTGTAATGTATGAGACTAATAAGAGAAAAAATAAGAGTAAGGCCGGAGAACAGCTGGCATTAGATCAGGAGGCAGCAAATGAATAAGGCGAATAAAAAGACATGGATATATCGCTTTGCGGCACTTGCTGCAGTACTTCTGGTCGCAGCGGCCATGTTTATCATAGGCAGAGGACATACGGTTTATTTTGACAACAAGATGCCTGAAAATGCATCCGGAAACATAGAGGTTCCTTACAGTATCGAAGTCTTTGTTAATGGAGAGAAAGTAGCGAAATTAAAGGACGGCGACAGAGGCATGGCAGAGACCATGGGACAGAACTTCAAGATGGAGCTCCTTGTCACAAAGGAAAAGGGCGGAAAAACTTCCAAGATTGAGGTTGGAATGTCCCTTCCCTACAACATGGACGGCATTATTCTGAATCTTCCGGCAATGCTTGCCGGTATGGACGAGAGTCAGTACCTCACAGAATTTATCCCGACACCTTCAAGCGAGGATACGGAGGACGAGGAAGTCGTAACAGACGACACCGAAGGACTTATGGATTTTGGAGAATAAGATAAAAATGAGTTGAAGAGAGCCATCACGGTTTGTCGTGATGGCTCTTTGTCTTATACCGACCCGAAGCTGTCATAGTATATACATCTATGGCTGCAGCCTCCATTAAAAAGCTTTTTGCAGGCTTTCATACAATAGGTTGCTTCCTCTTCGCTCTGGTTCCGACCTATTCGTTTTCTTATGTACCCGATATTTTCAAAGTTTGCTTCCTTTCCGGGTATTAATGCGGCACAGGCATTAACCCAGATCACATTGCAGTCGTCATGAGCACACAGGTCAAGAGACAGCTTAAAGTCGTGAGAGCCTGTGGAATATGCAGGAGCTATGATCAGTGTGAGCATAAAACTTCTCATGATGCGCTCCATATATTCATTAGTAAGGAAATCCTTACAGATCATGACTGCGAAACGGCCGATCCCTTCGTAGTGAAAGATCGCTATCTTTGTGTCCTGCCTCAGATTCTCCCTATATTGTCCATGACTTGTTTTAATGAAAAACGGATTATGCTTATGCTGTCTCGTAAGTACGGAGCCATGCCTGTCGAGAACTGAAGAATAGTTGTATCCATCGATACTACAGGAGGGGAGTACGATGATCGAAGGTATATGTTTGGCTTGCTCACCGTCGAGAGCTCTGAGCTTATTTTGTATAAATGTCTCCATTGTAGGATTGCCAAGCATCTCCGGGAATACTATCAGCTCGCTGCCTTTTTCTCCTGCAAGTAAAATCTTTTTCCACACAAGTTCGTTGTCTGCCTTCGCAAGTGCGGGATTGTAGTTAATGTTAAAAATCTGGAAATGCTCGGTTTTTTTGTAGTGAATATCAAAATTTGATTTTGCATTCAGCGGTGATGCCGCAACGTTAAGCTGTTTCGTTTTCTCGAAGGTTGGAAAAGATCCCCGGGGAATAAATATGTGCTCAGCCTCAATGTCAGGCACATCCTCAACCACCAGAAGGTAACTAAGATAACTGTCGATCCTTACATATGAGAAAGAATGTCTGTGTTTTCTGGACCATACGCAGCGCATCTTTGGCAAAAGGGAAATCCCGGTTGTATTCCGGTTTGTATTGATCTCTGTAGATACGAGCTTCTCTTCAAGAATTTCCCGTTCATCATAAAGAAGAACCGACACAGTTTCATCCAGAGCCTGCAGAAACCGTATAATTCCGTTCTTATCTTTTGTTTTTAAAAGCAAGTCTTTGAAATTATATAGCTTTTCGATGTATTCCTGAGTTATATCAGGCTCAAAAACAGGAATGTACTTGTTCTTATTACTCATATAGAGATCAGTATTTTCCTGTATAAAATTATCAATGCGGATTTTTTCCTTTATAGAAATGCTTTTATATAAAACAAGGTATTCCTTACCTATGGAACTAATTAAAAATGAGCATAATTCAGCAATTATGTTATATATCAAGATTCTGTAAGGAATGTGTTGTTCCATCGTAACGAGAACCCCTTTCGTTCATCTTAGTGTAGTTTTTGAGTATTTCATGGTGCTGTGCGTACCATTCTTCTCCGCCCTGACGCTGATACATGAATTTTCCGTTAGGGTTCGGAGTGAAGTTTACTGTAGCATCATCATTTATTGTGAGGTCACCCCGTTCGGAGTAAACAAAAGTGCCAGGGAATACAGCATTGAGTACACAAAGGTGATCCCACATACGCTGTCCGGTTTCACAGTTTTTGTACATATAGGTCTGCTTTATCGGATGTACATTTACATCCGCGAGGTCAGATAGAACTTCAGAAGGCTTGTATTCGAGAGCGTCGCCTACAGGACTTGGTGACAGATAGGTAGTCACGTTGGAAGGAAGCCCTGCATCCATCATCTTATTTCGGCATATTGCTCCATACAATAGAGTGTTTATATGATGTCAGGGTCAAAAGGTCAAAATCCGATTGTGCTTGCACAAAGAGGATTGAGACCTTGGGACCCGCAAAACACGAGCAAGTAGCGTTATTACGCGGAATGCGAGTGTTTTAGGATTGCGGGAATTGCATAGCAATGAAGCAATCCGTGACATCAGTAAGGGGCAAAATTTACTTTTGACCCTTACATCTTTATATGTAAAAAAATTGTTGCGTAGTTCAAGAAGGAACAAAATAAGTATTGACATATGAAAAAAAGGGCTGTATAGTAAAAATCACATATGGAACGGATTCCACATAAGAAAAAGTATAAAACATGCACAATATAAAGATGTGTGTTTTTATTTTTAGAGTGCTGTGGAACGGGTTCCATAAAAGGAGGAAATTGTTTTATTTATCCGCATGAGAAGGGCGGAGAAAGGGAGTTACGAATGAAAAAGAATTTAATGACGGTATTGGCAGCTTTAATGGCTGTATCACTCACAGCATGTGGTGGTGCATCTGCAAATACTACAGCATCCACAGCAGCTGCATCTGAGACATCGGCAGGTGCTGCATCATCAAGCGCTGCATCATCAAGTGATGCTGCAAATCTTACGATCTGGAGTCCGACTGATAAAGAATCAGTTGAAAACTGGTGGACTGAGAAGATCGGAGAGTGGAATGCAGCTAATCCGGATATACAGGTTACGAGAGAAGCAATCGACCGTTCCGATTCATACGCATACGACAATAAGGTAGCTACAGCTGTAACATCCAGTTCTCTGCCGGATATCTTTTTTGTTGATGGACCACAGGTTTCATACTATGCGGCTAATGGAATCATCGTACCTCTTGATGATTATTTCACAGCAGATGATCTGAAGGATTTTGTTCCGTCAACAGTTGCTCAGTGCACCTATGATGGAAAAATTTATGCAATGTCTGCAACAGAATCATCTGTAGCTTTTTATTACAACAAGGATATGTTAAGAGAGGCCGGTGTTGATGTTGATGACCTGGACAGCAGAACAGTAGATAATCCGATCACCTGGTCAGAAATGAGAGATATTGCAGAAAAATGTACAACAGCTGATCATGTTGGAACACATATCATCATGGATCATGGCGAAGGTCTTCCGTATGCACTGGAACCCATGTACATTTCAAATGGCAAGGATTACATCAATGACAGCGGTGACACGGCAGAAGGATATGTAAACAGCGATGAAGCGGTTAAGACAAGTGCTTTTCTTGCACAGCTTATTGCAGATGGATATGCAAATATCGAGCCTATCACCGATGAATTTTTGAATAAGGCATGTGCAACCATGCTTGGTGGTTCTTGGGATGTTTCAGTACTTAGCGAAAATGCAGACTTTGACTGGGGTGTAACATATTACCCTGTATCTGATGCTACAAAGAAGGCTGTTTCTCCATGCGGTGACTGGTCTGCAGCTATCTCAAAGGATTGCAAAGATACAGCTGCAGCAGGAAAGTTCCTGCAGTGGCTTATGAATACAGACAATGTAGCAACTTATGCAGCTGCCATCGCTAAGCCTGCAACCAGAAATTCTTCTTATGAGACAGAGGCAATGGCTGAGTACAAAAACTATCCGCTGTCTCTCATGGTTGAGCAGCTGAATAATACTGCATCTCCTCGTCCGAGAACTCCGTCCTATGCTTCTTTCTCTACAAAGTATGCAGAAGCAATGACAAATATCTTCTCAGCGGCTGCATCAGACCATAAAGTTGATGAGGCATATATTAAAGAGCAGCTTGACAGTGTTGCAGCTGACTTCACTGAAGATTACAACACTTACTATGCAAAATAATTGGTGCAGTTCAGTTTATAGGTAATGGAAGTGCTGCGGCGCTGTCTGTGTCAGAAAGTGAAGTTAAGGTGACTAAAAGTGCTCTGCATAGCAGGGCACTTTTTTTCCGGAAGTTAAAATGATGTCAGGGTCAAAAGGTCAAAATCCGATTGTGCTTGCACAAAGAGGATTGAGACCTTGGGACCCGCAAAACACGAGCAAGTAGCGTTATTACGCGGAATGCGAGTGTTTTAGGATTGCGGGAATTGCGTAGCAATGAAGCAATCCGTGACATCAGTAAGGGGCAAAAGTTACTTTTGACCCTTACATCTTAAAAATGCAGTAACAATTCAGAACAGTTACAAAATGTACAAAGAAGTTTGAATAATAAGAGGATTTTCAATGGTAAAATCAAAGGCTATAAAAAAACAAAGTGAAAGTGTAGCAGCTGCGGCATTCGTAGGACCGGCATTTGTACTTTTGATCGCATTTTTGCTGGTACCAATGATCTATACTGTATATTTTTCAGTATTTCGTTATCAGATCATGCGCCCGAATGATATAACTTTTATCAATATCGAAAACTATGTAAAGCTGTTTAAGGATCCTGATTTCTGGCATGCTTTTCGAAATACTCTGTACTTTACGATCGTTGTAGTTCCGGTGCAGTCGGCACTTGCGCTGGCATTGGCGCTGCTTGTTGCTTCAAAAACACGTGGCGTAGCCTTTTTTAGAACGATGTACTTTGCACCGCAGCTTACATCAATGGTTGTTATCTCTATTCTCTGGACTATTTTATATAACTCAAATCCCTCCACAGGACTTATCAATTCACTTCTTACCAGTCTTGGAATGGAAAGCATCAATTTCCTCAGTAATCCCAGAACTGCGATGAATTCTATCATTTTTATGTCCGCATGGCAGGGGGCAGGATATCAGATGATGATCTTTATCGCCGGACTTCAGGCAATTCCGAGCTCGCACTATGAGGCGGCTTCGGTTGATGGGGCAAATTCATTTCAGAAATTGATCTATATTACTTTACCCGGACTTAAATCTACTATCAAATATGTGATCATGATCACTATGATCCAGGCGATGAAGCTATTTACCCAGCCGTACGTAATGACAAAGGGAGGCCCGCAGAACGCGACAAAGACGCTGGTCTACTATATTTATACAGAAGGTTTCCAGGAAGGAAACTTTGGTTATGCCTGCTCAGCAGCTGCGGTATTTTTCGTTATTGTGGTAACTATGTCGCTTGTAATGAAGCGTCTTACTACGGCGAAAGAGTGAAAGGGGAAGCTTCATGGATAAAAAGAATAGTTCAATGGGTCGGAATAATATTCTGAAAAAAGTATTATTTTATTGCGGAAATTTCATTATCGGAATCATATTTGTTTCTCCGTTGTTATGGATGGTATGCGCATCGTTAAAGCCGGAGGCAGAAATTTTTGCAAATATGAATTCTATACGGACTTTTATTCCGACACATGCGTCACTAAATAACTACATAGAAGTATTTACACGATTAAATATCTTAAATGTGTTAAAAAACACATTTTTGTACATCGCTTTAATTTTGATCGGTGATCTCTTCTTAAATTCACTTTGCGGATATGCACTGGCGAAGTTTGATTTTAAGGGAAAAGGACTGGTATTAAACCTGGTGATCGCGCTGATGGTCCTGCCGATGGAAGCGATCATGCTGCCGCTCTATATCGAAATGTCACAGTTAAACTGGGTAAATACACTCCAGGCACTGGTCATTCCGTTTATTCCTAAATGTTTCTCGATCTATATGTTTAGGCAGTTCTTTTCTGATGTACCGGATGAACTTCTTGAGGCAGCTTCGATAGATGGAAGCGGACGTATCAGAACTTTTTTCAGTATCGTAATGCCTATTTCAAAAACAGTTTATGCAACTGTATTTATATTGGATTTCGTTGCTCACTGGAATGATTTCATGTGGCCGTTCCTGGTTATGACAGGAGAGGGAAAACGAACCATCCAGCTTGCTGTTCAGGTATTCTTTGGGACGCAGCCGGTTCATTACAGCGCGATCATGGCAGCACTGGTTATTTCAGCGATACCGATGATACTTATGTTCATTTTTATGCAGAAATATTATGTTGAAGGAATTGCATCTTCCGGAATTAAGGGCTGAGATTTTGAAAATCACGTACTTATTGATAAACTAGATATATCAAAAATACGAAAGGACAGATCTTTTATGGCTACCATACAGGAAGTTGCAAAATTAGCAAAGGTGGGTGTTGCAACGGTATCCCGCGTTATCAATAAAACCGGATATGTAAAGGAGGAAACACGCGAACGTATCGAGGCAGCGATCAAAGAACTGAATTATACACCGAATGCTGTTGCAAGAAACCTGTATCGCAATAAAAGCGGTGTTATTGCGGTAATCGTCCCGGAAATAGATCATCCGTTTTTTTCAGAATTTGTAAATGAACTGGAAGAGATATGTGCGGAGCACAAGTACAAAATTATGCTTTGCAATACCTGGTTTAAGGAAAATTACGAGCATCAATATCTCGCAATGCTTAAAGAAAAGCTTGTTGACGGCGTAGTTGTAGCATCTCATTCGCTTGATATAGAGGAGTATGCAGCTATAGACAGACCGATAGTCGCACTGGATCGCCAGTTAGGAAATGGTATACCGTGTGTGCGGTCTGATCATGAAGTCGGAGGACGGCTGGCAGCAGAGGAACTGCTCCGTGCCGGATGCAAAAAGGTTGTTCAATTCAGGGCAGAGGAAAATAAATCTGCTCCATTTATAGTTCGTCACGATACGTTTGAAAATGTGTTGAGAGAAAACGGAATTGAGTTAGAAAATATTTATACAAAATGGAATTATCTGAGTTATGAATATAACCAAAAGTTGTGTCAGGATTTTTTCCGCGATCATCCTGATATTGATGGAGTCTTTGCGACAGATATTATTGCCATGAATATCGAGATAGAAGCGTTGAAATCCGGAATGCGGATTCCTGAGGATGTAAGGATCGTATCATACGACGGAACAGGTATTATCAAGCTGTCATATCCGTCTATCACTGTGATAGAGCAGCCGGTTAAGGAGCTTGCCGCAAAGTGTTTTCAGCATCTGGAGAGTCAGATCGAAGGAGAAAAGCCAACCCAGAGCATGATAACACTGCCGGTTAAGCTTATAAAGGGTATGTCAACAAATATATGATGACAGGGTTAAAAGGGCAAAATTAATTTTTGACTCCGGCATCAATGTATAAAGAGGAAAATGTTTTGAGTGATTATTTAGAAAAGGCACGTGTCTATGAAATGGACGCGGAGCAAATGATAAAGGAAGAGGATCGACCTTTTTTTCATCTTTCACCGAGAAGTGGATGGATGAATGACCCAAATGGATTTTCTATGTATAAGGGAAAAATCCATCAGTTTTATCAGTATTACCCATATAAAACGCAGTGGGGACCAATGCATTGGGGGCATGCGGTTTCTGAAGATTTTGTGAAATGGGATTACCTGCCTGCAGCAATGGCTCCGGATGAAACCTATGACAATTTTGGCTGTTTTTCCGGTAGTGCTATCGAGATGCAGGACGGCAGGCAGATGCTTGTCTATACTGCAGTAAGAGAGGAAGAAAAAGACGGGGAGGAGATCATCAGGCAGACGCAGTGCCTGGCATTTGGAGATGGTGTTGATTATGAAAAATATCCGTCAAATCCGGTAATAGATGCTAAAAGTCTTCCAGAGGGATGGAGTCCTGTTGATTTCAGGGATCCAAAGATTTTCCGGTTTGAGGATGATGATCACTATAGTCTGGTCGTAGGCGGCAGATCTGATGATGGAAGTGGCTCTATTTTACTTTATGAGAGCATGGACGGTATAAAGTGGGACTTTGTTACTGTTCTTGACCGGTGCAGAAAAGAATACGGAAGTATGTGGGAGTGTCCGGATTTTTTTGAGCTTGATGGAAAATACCTAATACTTACATCACCGCAGTCGATGCAGGCGCGAACATTGGAATTCCATAACGGAAATGGAAATATCGTAGTAATAGGAAATTATGATCGAAAGCTTCATAAATATACAAGAGAAGGTGTATATGCAATAGATTTTGGACTTGATTTTTATGCGATGCAGACACTTAAGGCAGCGGATGGCAGAAGGATCATGACTGCCTGGATGCAGTCATGGGAATCATCGCATGCAGTACCTGAGGGGCAGAGATGGTTTGGACAGATGATCCTTCCAAGGGAACTCAGGCTCAAAGATGGCAGGCTTTATCAGATGCCGGTTAGAGAAATAGAGAGTTACCGCAAGGATCATGTTGCATATAAAGATGTGTATTTGAATAAATCTGTAGTTCTTCCCGGGGTAGACGGGAAAGTCTGCGATATGGAGCTTGAAATTTGTCCGAATGGATCGGAATATGCGGAATTTAGGATAGAATTTCACGCGGATTCGCAGTTTCACACAGACTTTATCTATCATCCGAAGGATGGTGTTGCGATTTTTGACCGGACTTACTCCGGTTTTGCTAATGATATTAATAACAAGAGAGAATTTGCGGTTAGATATCAGGGTGGAAAAATAAAACTGCGTATCCTTCTCGACAGGTTTTCAGCAGAAATATTTGTAAATGATGGAGAAAATGCGTTTTCTGCTGTTGTTAATGCTCCTAAGGAGGCAGATGGCATACGTTTTTTTGCGAACGGAAATGTAAAAATGGATCTAGATTTCTGGAAAATAAGATGTAAGGGTCAAAAGTAAATTTTGCCCCTTACTGATGTCACGGATTGCTTCATTGCTACGCAATTCCCGCAATCCTAAAACACTCGCATTCCGCGTAATAACGCTACTTGCTCGTGTTTTGCGGGTCCCAAGGTCTCAATCCT
Source organism: Lachnospiraceae bacterium (assembly GCA_900168235.1). Classification (GTDB taxonomy): domain Bacteria; phylum Bacillota; class Clostridia; order Lachnospirales; family Lachnospiraceae; genus NK4A144. Next base: position 69,455 of record FUZG01000012.1, read on the forward strand.
CTTTGTGCAAGCACAATCGGATTTTGACCTTTTGACCCTGACATCAAAATATGAAAATTGCACGAAATGATAAACATCTGTTGCATGAATTTGCGACAGGTGTTTTTTTATGCAATAAATGTGCACCTAAAACGAAAGCAATCCAAAGAGAAGAAACGGGATAAAGACTATCATAAGACCATACAAAAGCGCAGGCGCAAAGCCTGATAGGAACGAGTAAGATGCGTAAAACGCATTGGGATATGTTTTAGAAAAAGAAAGTGAGGAACCTGAAAATGAGTAAGCTTCCTGTTGCAGTACAGGTTTACGGACTTAGAGATCTTCTGGAGAACACTCCTGAGAATTTCAAAAATGTAATGACAAAGATCAAAGAATTTGGATATGACGGTGTAGAGCTTGCCGGACTTTACGGTCTGGAGCCTGCTTTCATCAGAGAAACATTAAAAGAGATCGGACTCACACCGATAAGTGCACATGTTGCATTTGCAGAGATGATGGAAGACCTGGACAAGGTGATCGCAGATTACAAGGAGATCGGAGTTAAGTATCTCGTAATGCCTTACATGGCAGAAGAGTACCGTCCGGTAAATCCTGAGGGATTTGAGAAATTCCTTCCGCTTCTTAATGAAGTAGGCCAGAAGATCCATGATGCAGGAATGACATTCCTCTATCACAATCATGACTTCGAATTTGTAAAGCTTCCTGACGGCAGATACGGCTACGATGCAATGTTTGAAGCAATCCCTCATGACAATCTCATGAGCGAGCTTGATACCTGCTGGTGTGATGTAGCAACCGGAGAAGCACCTGAATTTATCAAAAAGTACACAGACCGTATCCCGGTAGTTCACCTTAAGGACTACATCAAAAAGGGTGAAGTCAAAAATATGTACAAGCTCATCGGTATCGAAACAGAAGAGTCCGAGGGAGATACAGGTTACTTCGGATTCAGGCCGGTTGGATTTGGCCAGATGATCTGGGAGCCTGTTTTGGAAGCAGCAGTAGAAGCAAATGCGAACTGGGTAGTAGTAGAGCAGGATGAGCACTACGAAACAGAGCCGCTTGAATGTGCGAGAAGAAGCCGTGAGTATCTGAAGATCCTCGGCTGGTAAAAAAGAAAAACATCAAAAATTTGAACATAAAGCAGAAATAAGGAGATAACAAAAATGAATACACCAAAGGAACTTAGAATCGCGATAATCGGATGTGGAATGATCTCACACCGTCACATGACAGTAATCGAGAACCTTAATAAGAGAGGACAGAACCTCCGCGTAGTTGCAGCAGCAGAAATTGACAAGGATAAGCTCGAGAAGTGGGGCAAGAAGTACGGACTTTCCGAGGACTGCCTGTATCAGGACTTCCGTGAGATGTTAAAGAGAGATGACATAGATGAAGTTGAGGTATGCGTACACAACAACCTTCATACATCTGTTGCAACAGCAGTTATGGCAGCAGGCTTCCCGTGCTACTCCGAGAAGCCCATGGCAGCAAGCTATGCTGATGCAAAGATCCTCTACGATGCACAGAAGAAGTATGGTCAGAAGCTCGCAGTACAGATCAGCTCCATCTACAATCCTCAGACAAGAATCGCAAAGGAACTCATCGCTGACGGTAAGCTCGGAAAGATCTATCACGCAAGAAGCGTAGGCCACAGACGTCAGGGTCGTCCGGGATATGATATGCCTTTCTTCAGCCGTGATTTCGTAGATCCGAAGGTAGGCGTACATGGACCGCTTTTCGATCTCGGTATCTATCACCTGGCTCAGATGCTTTATGTAATGGGTATGCCGGAGCTTGAGAGTGTATATGGTACAACAACCTGTGATTACTGGAGAGATAAGAGAATCGATGACGCGGTAAACTGCCACACACCTGTAGAAGATCTGTCTGTAGCTATCGCACGCTTCAAGAACGGTCTTTCAATGGATATCTATGAAGACTGGGCTATTCACATGGATGAGATCGGAACAAGCTTCATCGCAGGTTCTCTTGGCGGACTGAAGTTCACAGATGTTGACCAGACAGGCGGCCCTATGGCTGTTCCGGAAGGCGGTTCGATCGTAGGCGGCGGAGCACTTCAGAAGCCGAGACTTGAGTGGTTTGGCGTAGACGAGAAGGGAAGACTTTTCGATAACAAGCTTGAGTGCGCTATTGGTGATGTTACCGGTATGCAGGAACTTGCACTTAATCCTGAGATGGAGAAGTATAACGACAACCAGCTCCAGTGGTACTCATACCTTCGCGGTGAGCTCACGGACGAGACAAGGATCGATTCTCCTTACATCGCAATGCAGACAGCATTCCTTTCAGAAGGTGTTGTACTGTCAAACGAGCTCGGACGCAGCGTAACAGCAGACGAGATCAGAAAGATGTCAAAGTCCATCGCTATCCGCGAGCAGGAGACACCTTTCGGAGTTATAAAGTACGATTTCGATGATTATAAGGCTGAGTAATTACATAGTAATGGTCAGAACCTTAACTTAAAGGGGACAGCTTATGGAGAAAGTAAGAATCGGAGTAATTGGCTGCGGCACCATCACCCGAGTCCGTCATGCACCGGAATATGCAGCAAATCCAAACGTAGAGATCGCTGCATGGTACAACAGGACCAGATCTAAAGCTGAAAAGTTCGCAGAAGAATACGGCGGAAAAGTTTGTGACAGCATAGAGGAACTTCTGGCGATGGATCTGGACGCGGTAAGTGTCTGCACAGCAAATGTTGCCCATGCTCATGATGCTATCCTTGCCCTCAGGGCAGGGAAGCATGTCCTCTGTGAAAAGCCCATGGACGTCACACTTTCAAAGTGTAATGCCATGACTGATGCGGCAGAAAAAGCAGGAAAAATCCTGATGATCGCCCAGAACCAGAGGTTTTCATCTGCACATGTAAAAGCTCATGATCTGATACGTGAAGGAGCTATTGGAGAGGTAGTATCCTTTGAAACAAAATTCGGACATGCAGGCCCGGAGCGCTGGACAGGAACGGAAGATACTTGGTTTTTCAGAAAAAATGCAGCAGGAATGGGGGCTCTTGCTGACCTTGGTATCCACAAGACTGACCTCGTGCACTATCTCGTAGGAGAGCCGATCACTGAAGTCTACGCACACACAGCAACCCTTGATAAAAAGTATCCCGACGGCACACCGATCGATGTGGAAGACAATGCATGGTGTATCTACAAGATGGACAGCGGCATAACAGGCACGATGCATGCTTCATGGACAGATTACGGAGCAGAGTACAACTCCATAGTAGTCCACGGCACAAAGGGATCCATAAGATGCTATGACGACAGAGAATACAGCCTCATCCTGGAGACCAGTGACGGAAAGCAGAATTTCCTCTCAACAGAGGAGATGCTCACAAATACCGATATCACAGTCGGAACGGGTAAAACACAAAATTCCGGCGTAATAGACGAATTTGTGGACTGCATTATAAATAACAAGACACCAAGATCATCGGCAGAAGAATCATTAAAAGCAATGCGCGTGATCTTTGCAGCAATGGCTTCCTCTGAAATAGGAAGCATGATCACGGTAAAAGAAAACAGGAAGTAAGATACTTGGAGGAGTATCGTAATTTTTAATAGACAGTAATCAGAAAGGACAAAAAATGTACAAGAATGATCAAAAAGGCCCGAAGCGTGGTGTTGCGCTTTACAGCTATTCAGCAGAATTCGGATTCGAGAAGACATTGGAAGACTGCTTCGAAGATCTCTGTGACATGGGTGCACACGGAATTGAGATCCTGGCCAATACACATATAGAGAATTATCCTTATCCTACAGATGAGTGGGTGGATAAATGGTTCCGTCTTTGTGACAAGTATCAGGTTGAGCCTGTAGAGTACGGACACTGGATCGATGTGAGAGTTCTGCAGGACAGAAATCTCACAACAGAGGAAGCAATTGAGCGACTTGAGCAGGATATGCGCCTTGCCCACCGCCTTGGATTCCATGTGCTCAGGACAAAAATGTCTGTAATAAATGATGCACTTGATCCGGTTGAAAACTGGAGAGATATCATCAGAGGAGTGCTTCCGTTGGCTGAAAAGCTTGACCTTAAGCTCTGCCCTGAAATTCACATCCCTACAAGCCTTAAGAGCCAGATGATAAAGGACTATGTCGACTTTATCAAGGAAACAGGAACAAAGAACTTTGGACTAAACATTGACTTCTCAGTTTTCAGAAAGACCTTCCGTGAGGGAGAGTTTGTATCTCCGGGATTTGTTCCCAGCGAACCAGAGGATCTGATTCCTCTGATTCCTTACATTTACTGCTGTCATGCAAAGTTCTTTGAAGTTAATGAAGACTTTGAGGAAACAATGGTTCCGTACAAGGAGATCCTTACTATTTTGAAGGACAATGGATGGGATGGATACCTGCTTAGTGAATATGAGGGTAATGATAAATATGACCAGGGATATGAAGTGGGACAGGTTCTCCGCCGCCATCATATCATGATGAAGAGGATACTTGGACAGTAAAAACGGACATTTGACAACATTAAGTCAGTATAGAGGAGAAAAGCAATGGAAAAGCAGGTTATTCAATCCGTAGGATTTAGAAATATAGAGGAAAATGGCAAGATTACCGGATTTCAGCTGAAAATCCGCCTGCCTTATTACAGAGGAGTTTATCTCAGCCAGATCAAGCCCGGTCACCTCATCGTAGATGGTGAGACTTTTGGTGAAGATGAGATAATGTGGCGCGTAAATGGAGAGGATTATACTTATGCGGATATGCGTAAGGATCTTCACACACACTGGCATCCGCTTGAGCCCGCAACGCTTATCGTGAAAAAAGAAGGCGGACTGTCTCAGGGATATCATGATCTGACATATGGTTTTTACTGCACACATTCCTATATGCCGCCTGCAATGGAGGCATTGGAAGATCCCGACAAGCCGTCAGTTGTGTATTTCGTAGAATTCGGCCAGAACATCAACAGCAGAAAACTTCTCATCGTTTGAAGACATTGCCATTAGAGTTAATTTAACCCGGTGACTACCCTACATCTACAGCAGGGTAGTTACCGGGTTTTTGCATAAAAGTTAAGAAAATATAAATAAAATAAAGCGAGTGAACAGTAACGATAATACCCGGCATCACTTAGTAATAAGTGGTGTTGGGTATTTTTTTGATGTAAAATAATCTATAGATTTTGTTAATGTTTAGACAAAGAAATGATGCTATCAGCCTTATAATAAACAGTGAATGATTTTTACTCGGGGGAGTACCATTAATGAATTTCGACACATGTTCCTATGACATAATAAAACCTGCAAAAAACGACAGATCCATATCCATGAATCTGACACTGCTCTTTGTCCTGGAGCACAGCATGACTGTAAGCGTGCTTGAAGATGAATTTGTCCTGAGCGAAGGCGATATATTGATGATCAATCCCGGTGTGGAATACAGATATAAAGAAACAGGGGATTCGATCGTTGGTGTGGCGCGGTTCACCATGAAGATGATAAATCAGGTGATGAAGGGAAAAAGTGTAGTATTTTACTGCAATTCTGTGGCAGATAAGACCAGATCCTATGAAGATATCAGGAATCTTTTCTACAATATGACGGAGGAATTTCTCTACGGAATGAGGCAGTCGGATTGCAGGATAGACAGCAGTTTGTACCTTTTGCTGGATACGCTTATAGAGAATTACCAGACAGAAAACCTGAATAAAGCGCAGGGAAATCCGGATAACGATATACGTATGCAGCAGATGATGCAGTATATAATCGGTAACCTGGATCAGGAAGTGAACCTTACGGATCTCGCTGAGAGCATGTATGTCTCGGCATCGACACTGTCCCGTATTTTCAAGAAAAATACAGGCGTATATTTCGCGGATTATGTCACAAGACTCCGTCTCCAGCAGTCCCTCATGCTCTTATCCGGTACAGATCAGAACATGACTCAGATCGCCCTTGCATGCGGTTTTTCAAATTCGACTTCTTTTAACAGAGCCTTCCGCAAGGAAATGAACATGTCGCCTACTCAGTATCGTGAACTGCACAGCGATGACAGGAAAAAGCAGGAAGAGGAAAAGGTAAAAGTTGGCGGGGAGATCAGGGAACGTCTTGAAAATAATGCGTCGATCCACGGAAATAACAAGATCACCGGAGAAATCGTTGAAGATCTGGATGAAAACCAGGGTGAGACATACGAAAAAGTATGGAATAAGATAATAAATGCAGGAAGTGTGAGTGACCTAAATCAGGCAAACATGCAGTTTCACATACAATATCTTTGTGAACAGCTCCATTTTACTTCCGTTCGTATATGGACACTTTTTTCGACAAAGCTCATGATCACTGACGGCAGCGGTAAGAAAAAGTGTAACTTCAACATGGTGGATACTGCGCTGGATTTCCTCGTAAATAATCATCTGAAAGTATTCATGAGTCTCGGCAGACGCCCGGATATGGCTGCACTTTCAAGGGGGGACGTATATAAACAAAATGACTACATCCCCTTTGTTTCTAAAAAGGCGTGGGAAATAGCCATTACCGAGTTTTTTAATCACATATTGGAAAGATACGGATTAAAAGAAGTGTCGAGGTGGTTCTTTGAGCTCACATTTATCCCTGTTTATCCGGAAGAAAAGGCAAGACTCTGGGACGGCGATCCCTTCTCGCTGGAAGAAGCGTATGACTTTGTTTATAAAATCGTAAGGAAAAAGTTACCGGGAGCGGAGATAGGTGGTTTTGGCGGAGCTGTTGCGGATGACTGGGAAAGACTGTCAGTCCTCTACTCCAGTCTTGCGAAAAAGGATCAGAAGCCGGATTTTGTATCCTTCCTGCTGTTCCCCTATGATAACGTCATCGGGGAAAACGGTGAGCATGAGAGAAGAGTATGTAAATCTCTCGACAGCGAGCTGATGCAGGTGCGCCAGATGCGGGATCTTATGGAAAAGACAGGAATCGCTGACAGCAGGCTCTACATCACTGAGTGGAATGAATCTATTTCAAACAGAAACTATGTGAATGACAGCTGCTTCCGGGCGTGTTACATAGCATCAAGGGCAGAAGCACTTCTCGGAAAAGTCGATGCACTTGCCATCATGAGCGCATCTGACTGGATCAGTAACTACATGGATTCTGTGGGTATCCTGAACGGAAGTATAGGAATCGTTTCAAAGGACAGGATAAGGAAACCTGCCTACTTCGCCCTGGTGTTCCTTAATACCCTGGGACACAGGCTTTTAAGCCACGGAAAGCATTATATTCTTACAGAAACTGATAACGGAGGCATCAGACTACTCCTCTTTAATGATTCATGGTTTTCTGCGGGATATTTCCTAGGACCGGAGGAGATACCTCTTCCGAAATTAAAGAGTGGAACATTTTTCAGCGAGACACCGCTTGAACTTTCCGTATCAATAAAGCATCTCCATGGAAACGGAAGCTGGTATATAAAGAAGCGGATAATGAACCGTGATCACGGAAGTATCCTTGATGAATGGGAAAAGTTCCAGTACGAGAATAGACTGATGAGAAGCGACGTGAAATATCTGGAAGCCGTGAGCGAACCGAAGATGACGCTTGAAAGGGCAGTCATCGACCGGGAAGATCACACCGTCAGATTGAATGTGACTCTCGAACCGCATGAGATTTGCCTTGTGCACATTTTCTGCATGGAGTGATAGAAAGCACGGGCAATTAGCACGAAACTCACTTAAATATACGAAACTAATAAGCAATATGCACAAAAGCAATGCAACGCACATTATCATCTGTTGCATTGCTTTTATTTTTATACGCGGAATTTGAAAGGAATGTATATGAACGCGGAATGTACAGCGAGAGATACAGTTGCGCAGCGATTAAAGTATATACATAACGAACGTGCACGTAGTATCCCTCAAAGGGATAAAAGTTATTTTTGACAGTTACATAAGTTTTTAATTATTGGGAAGGTAAAAACTGCAAGCGTTCATTGCAGCCGGGAGGTTATATGAATGATATGTCAAATACTGCTGTAGAAGGTGCAGCAGGTCTTGAAGACGAGTACTATTACGAAGCGTCGAGTGGGGCTAAAAAGGGAGAAAAGACTAACTGGGTGACCGGTGGTTTCTATGCAATGGGTGAGGTTGGATGCCAGCTTTCATGGTATATGATCAATACTTACCTCACAATTTTCTACACAGATATCGTTGGTCTCTCAGCATCAGCGATCTCACTTATATTTGTGGTAGCGAGGATCTGGGATGCGATCAACGATCCTATGATGGGTGCGGTATGTGATAAGACAAAAACACGTTTCGGAAAGTTCCGTCCGTATATCATGTTCTCACCGATATTCCTTGCGATCTTTAATGTCCTTACATTTACAGTATTCCCTGTACAGGGTGTGATGAAGGTTGTTCTGTGCCTTATCTGCTACATCGGCGCGGGCATGGCTTACACAGCACTTTGTATTCCTTACCAGGGTCTCGTAAATCTGGTTGCAAGAGATTCACAGGTTCGTATGGATTACGCATCCTGCCGTGCTATCGGAAAAGCTGTTGCAAGCATGGTCCTTTCAGCAGTTGCGATGCCACTCATCCTGTACTTTGGTCACAGCTCAGCTCCTAATTCACAGGGTTACTTCCTGACAACAGTGCTGTTCTCCATCCTTCTTATCCCTGCATGCTTACTCTGTGCATGGAAATGCAAGGAAAAGAACTTTGTCAGCATCGAAGCTGAGGAGAAGCCCACACCGATCCGTGAGGCACTTCCTCTCATCGTTAAGAACAAGAACATCATGATCACTGTATTTTCAACATTTGCAGGTGCTATCGGATGTATGGCACGTATGTCAATGCTTGCATACTACGTACTGTACGTTGTAGGCAATCCGATCATGATCGCTCCGATCTTTACAACAATGACTGTATGTCAGCTTCTTGGAAACCTTACACTTGCATGGGGTACAAGAGTATTTACAAAGAAGGGCTTTATGCTCCTCACAACATTCACACAGGTTGCAGCTCTTGTATTACTGTTCCTCGTACCTGCAAACAACACACCGTTCCTGCTTGGTGTATCCGCTCTTATCGGTCTCACAATGGCTAATGAGAACATCGCACCCGGCATGATGTGCGACAGTATCGAGTACGGCGACTGGAAGTATGGAGTACGTGAAGTTGGTCTCACATTCTCACTTGTAAGCTTCTCAGTAAAGCTTGCAACAGCTGTAACAGGTATCGTAACAGTATCACTTCTCGCAGCTATCGGATATGTTCCGAACGCAGAGCAGACAGAAGCAGTAAAGACAGGTATCAACGCACTTGTAAATCTTTTCCCGGCAGTAGTTATTGCGATCTCCGGTATCTCAGTTCTTTTCTATGATCTGACACCGAAGAAGATGGAACAGATCTACGCAGACCTTGATGCCAGAAAAAAGGCAAACTAAAATTTAAAAAGTAAATAGCGATTTTATTAAACGCACCGGATTGTTGATTCATTCCGGTGCGTTTCTTTGTGGTTCAAACACCTTGCAACAGAAGGGTGATTTTTATTGCACGTTTTTTTAGATGCACCGGAATCTTGCAATAAAAATGAGGCGTAAATAAATACAGAGGAAAGATGGAGAAATGCGCAGGATTTATTATTAGTACATCAAAAGAAACAGCGTGAAACACACGATTTTTGGGAGGTTACAACATGAAAAAGAAGATATTGGCAGCGCTTCTTGCAGGCGTTATGACACTTTCACTCACAGCATGCGGAAGCAGTTCTGCAGCAGCTACAGATGCAAAGGCAGCAGCAACAGAATCTGCAGCAGGAACAGAGACAGCATCCGGAGATGCAACACATATTTATGTACTCACTGCACCGGAAGATCATGGCTGGACAGGCTCTGTTGCGACATTTGCGAAGGAAAAGGTTGAGGAAGTAAACGGCGAAGGCAAGTATTCGGCAGAAGTTATCACATGTGAGAATGCAGCATACCAGATCACACAGGTAGAGGACATCATCGCAAAGGGCGACAAAAATATCGCAGTCGTTATCCAGCCTATTGATGACACAGTACAGTCAGCTATTCAGGAGCTTGTCGATGCAGGAATTCCTTATGTAGCTTTTGACCGTATCATCGACGGAGTAGAAGCAAGTGCAGTTGCAAATGTTAAGGGTGATAACGAAGGTATCGGCGCAGGAAGCGCAGCTTATTTCGTATCTCTCGGACTGAAGCCCGGCGATCAGGTTTACGTATATGAAGGCGACACATCATCCGTAACAACTCTCCGTGATCAGGGCTTTACCGAGTACCTTCTCGGAAATATCGAGTTTGACGGAAATAAGATCGCTGATGATGCAAAGTGGACACAGGAGCAGGTAGACAGCGCTATCACATATTCAGGTGCAATGAACTGGAGCAGATCCGATACAAAGTCTGCATTTGAGACACTTATGGGCGACTCTGCAAATACATCCATCAAGTGGTTCTACGCAGAGGATGATGAACTTGCAATGGGTATCCTCGAAGCTCTTAAAGGCGGCGGAATCGATGACAGCGCAAAGAGCGCATTTCTTGCAAATAAGCCGGTTATCACAGGATGCGGCGGACTTGATGAGCTTTACGGTGTTCTCAGAGGCGAGAGCTACGGCGAGATCACAGGCGAGCTTGGCGGAATCATGTCTGTAACATACAGCCCCAGCATGATCCAGACAGCTATTCAGGATATGGTAGATTCTCTTGACGGTAAGGAAGTTACACAGGATCACGTTATCGAGTGTCAGAATGTTACATCTGAAAATGTAGCTGACTTCAAGGGATTCAATTAATTCACTTTCGGGAAAAAAGACACAAAAGAGGAAAAGAATATGGCACTTCTGGAAATGAGAGGGATCAGAAAATCCTTTAGTGGTGTGCCGGTATTAAAGGGCGTGGATCTAACTGTTTCGGAGGGCGAGATTCACGCCCTTCTTGGTGAAAACGGAGCCGGAAAATCCACCCTGATGAATATACTGACAGGAACCATTCCTTTTGACGGAGGAGAAATAAAGTTTGACGGACAGGAATTAAAAAATATTTCTGTGAAATTGAGTGAAAAGCTCGGTATAGCTTTCGTGCATCAGGAACTTAATCTCTTTAATGATCTGAAGGTTTTTGAAAATATTTACATAAACAGAGAGCTTACAGGCTTATTTGGAAAACTGAATAAGAAAGAGATGATCCGACGTTCTGAGGATCTTTTCAGAAGGCTTGGGGTAAAAATGGATCCGACTGCAATGGTATCGGATCTGAGGACCGGAGATAAGCAGCTCCTTGAGATCAGTAAGGCGCTGCTTACCGGCGCAAAGCTCCTTATCCTGGATGAGCCCACGACTTCGCTTAATAATGACGAAGTCGAGCATCTCTTTTCTATCGTATCTGACTTAAAGAAAAAAGGTATCTCCTTCATTTTTATTTCTCATAAGATGCCTGAGATATTTAAGTATTGCGACACCTATACAGTTTTCAGAAACGGAGAATATATAAGCTCCGGAAAGATCGCGGATACGACACCTGAAGGTGTTACAAAGCTCATGGTCGGTCATTCTGAGGATGCAGGAGCGTATATAAAGCGTGAAACAGGTGACACGGTATTGAAGCTCTCGCATTTAAGCGGAAAAGGGTTCAGCGATGTATCGATGGAAGTGAAAAAGGGTGAGATCGTTGGACTTACAGGCCTGCAGGGATGCGGAAGCAGTGAATTTATGCAGTGTCTTTTTGGGATCACTCCGAAAGCATCAGGAAAGATAGAGGTTTTCGGACAGGATTATAAGGGCGGATCTGTTCACAGGGCAATGAAAGCCGGAATAGGACTCCTGCCGGCTAACCGCAAGGAAAATTCAGTGATCCCTGACATGAGCATCCTTGAAAATATGTATCTTGCAGAGCATACGCTTTCTGCAGGAAAGTTCCATTTGAATAAAACTAAGGAATTAAAAAAATACGACAACTTTCAGGAACTGCTGAATATAAAAGCAGAGTCAGGAAATATGCCTATCGTATCGCTTAGCGGAGGAAACCAGCAGAAAGTATTTATCGCGAGGTGGCTCAATACCGATGCGGAGATATTACTTTTTGATAATCCCACACAGGGAATAGATGTAGGTGCAAAGGAAGAGATCTATAAGCTCATCCATACGCTTGCAATGAAGGGAAAAACAATACTTGTAAATACGCTTGAGATACCGGAACTGCAGAAGGTTGCTGACAGGTGCGTGGTATTTTACGGAGGCATCATCGCAGGAGAGCTGACCCATGATGAGATAGATGAACATACAGTGATGATGTATTCAACAGGTCTCGCGAATGACAAAGAGAGTAAAGAGGTAGTGTGAAATGAGTACAGCAAAAAACAAGTCGAATATACTTGGAAAAATCTGGAGTAATTATAGTTTTATATTTGTATTTTTCATGATCTTTCTGGTTTATGCCATGACAAACAGCAGTCTGTCACTCAGTGCTACTATGAATATTTTCAGACATTCCGCAGTGATTGGTATCACAGCTATCGGAATGGGTCTGGTATGTATCACAGGTGAGATCGACCTTTCTGCCGGATCGATGCTTGCATTTGTCAGCGGATTTTCTGTTATTGTCTTTAATAAAACCGGCGGAAATATTTTTGCAGTCTTTGCATTTGCACTCCTTATGGGTGCGGCACTCGGACTTATAAACGGAGTACTTGTGGGAGTTGTAAGGATGCCTTCATTTATAGTAACTCTCGCAACAATGCTTATTTACAGGTCACTTGCTCAGTATTACTGCCAGCATATCGCCAAAGAGCTGATCGGAGGCGGAAGTTCCGTATATAAGATGACATCTTCTTTTAACGGATATGATGCCATGTATAATTTCGGAAATGGAAAGATTGCATCACTTCCGATCGTGGGACTGGTTCTGATCCTCGTTACCGGCATTTTTATGTACATCACAAATGATACAAAGTTTGGAAAAAAGATTTATGCTATCGGTTCCTGTGAAAAGGGTGCATTTATGGCAGGCATCAATGTTCGCCTGATGAAAATGGCAGCTTTCGTCATAATGGGAATCATGATCGGGGGATCGGCTTTCCTGTGGATCTGCATGAATGGTTCATCTGATCCCGCAACAACCGGTACGAGTTATGAGATGTACGCCATAGCAGCGGTAGTGCTCGGCGGAGTTTCAATGTCAGGAGGAAAAGGAAAGATCATAGGTGTGCTTTTCGGATCATTGTCATACACAGTTATAGACAAGATCATCATCGCACTCAAGATGGATTCGCTTATCAATAATGCGATAAAGGGAGTTATCCTGATCCTCGTTATCCTGATCCAGGTTGCAGGACCGCAGTTAAAAGAAAGGATGAAAATGCTTTCGGTTCCGGCTTTTTCTGATAAAGGTGAAGCAGTCTATGATACTAAGGTAAAAGTGAATTAACAAAAATAAAATGATGTCAGGGTCAAAAGGTCAAAATCCGATTGTGCTTGCACAAAGAGGATTGAGACCTTGGGACCCTGACATCATAAAATTTCCACGACTCGATAAAAATATGAGTTGTGGAAATTTTTTGGTCGTTGCTTATAACAAAGCTACAATGCAGCTCTTTTTACAGAAGCATATACCATAGGAAACAGAACCTATATATCCGTCTTCAAGTACGCCATCTTCGTATCGTTTATCCTTAAAGTATCTTAACTAAATGACATTGGTTCACTCGCTATAAGCTCGCTCCAGTAACTGATTTTGCCAATTAAATCGCCTATGGCGATGGGCAAAATCATAATGGCTAGCCTTATTCTATGGTCACAACCAGCTAAAGCATACACTCTCACTAAGCTCACATGCGTTCACTAAGTGTTCGTAGCATCCGCAGCGTAGTGCTCCGGTTGCGTCTGAACAGTAACAATTTGCATAATACATCGATGACATAATGTAAAATATAATTGACATTATGCCATCGATGTATTATGATGCAGTTATCAGCTGAGAGTAATCGACAACTTGTTTTTCAAAGTGATGAATGGATCAAAAGATTTGGTTCGAACAGACATCACGACCGGAGGTAGGATATGGATTATATTGGTATGGTGGTTTTAGGAATTTTCTTTGCTGCAGCATTCATTTTGTTAGTCACTGTCAGATATAAAAACAGTCATAAAAATGAGCATTATGATGAACGACAGGTTCTGGTAAGAGGAAAGGGATTCAGGCTTGGTTATATGGTGATGTGCGGTATGAATCTGGTTTACGGATGTTTCTTATATGGCTTTACAAAGAATATTGTCTCTCCTCAGTTCGTTGCTTTATCGATCGTTTTCTTGGGAATTCTGGTGTATGCGGTTTACTGTATTTTTAATGATGCCTATCTGCAGGTGGGACAGAAAAGCGGGAAATGGATCGGTTTAACTTTACTTGTCATCGCGTGCAACCTGATTTCATTCTTTATGAATAAGGAGCAGGGACTTAATGTCAATGGATTTGCAACAGGTAAATCACTTAATCTGATGATCGTTGTCGTATTTAGCGTAGTATTGATTTCGTTTATTATAAAAAAACTGATAGATAGGAGTGAGTCATGAAAAATCTCAAAATGAAGTCTGCAAGAGCGGCAAAGGATCTGTCACAGCAGCAGCTTGCTGATATTTGTGAGGTTTCGAGACAGACGATAAATGCGATAGAAAAAGGTGATTACAATCCGACGATCGGTCTGTGCATTACGATATGCAGAGCACTTGACCGGACACTTGATGAATTATTTTGGGAAGATGAAAAATAGTGAGTTTAAGGCAGCCTCCGTGATGATAAAGCGGAGGCTGTTTTGCGTATTAAGTAAAATTTATCACCAGTGATAAATTTTAACGATTTTTCAGATCTGCGATAGGTTGATAATATTTATTCATACTTGATCAATATGAATTGGTTGAGCCGACAGAAATTTGTTATCTATAAGTTAGAGCTATAGAGGAGGGCAATTATGAAAAAGATCATCAGAAGACTTATCGCAGGAACACTTACACTCGGACTCGCAGCACTTTCTGTTACAGGATGCGGTTCAGCGAAGAATGGCTCGGAAAGTGCACAGGCAGGAGAAGCAAAGAAGGTTTACCGTACACTTGATGAGATAAAGGAAAGTGGAACCATCAATATCGGAGTATTTTCTGACAAGAATCCATTTGGATATGTAGATGAGAACGGTGAATATCAGGGCTATGATGTCTATCTGGCAGAGCGCCTCGGAAAAGACCTCGGAGTTGATATAAATTATGTTTCAACAGAGGCTGCCAGCAGAGTTGAGTACCTTGAGACAGGAAAAGTTGATATCGTATTAGCAAACTTCACTGTAACAGATGAGAGAGCTGAGAAAGTTGATTTTGCTCTGCCGTATATGAATGTTGCGCTTGGTGTTGTATCCCATGAGGACAATGTTATCGAAGATCTGTCACAGATCACAGCAGATGATCAGGTGATCGTCATTTCAGGAACAACAGCAGAGACATATCTTGAGAAAGAATATCCGGATATCAAGCTTCAGAAATTTGATACTTATGCAACAGCAAAGACTGCTTTTGAGAACGGAACAGGAGTTGCATGGGCAAATGACAACACTGAGGTTATCGCGTATGCAAAAGAAAATGAGGGTTATGTAGTAGGCATCCCTTCCCTTGGAAGTCAGGACACAATCGCACCGGCAGTATCTAAGGGCAACAGCTCACTTCTTGACTGGATCAACGGCGAGATCGAGAGCCTTGGAAAAGAGAATTTCTTCCATGCTGATTATGAGGCAACTCTTATCGATACATACGGCGCAGATTACGAGAATACACTGGTAGTAGAGGGCGGCAAGGTAGAGTAAGTATGGATACAGAAGTTATCCTTTCGTATTTACCAAGATATGTCGAAGCTTTTTTCCTGACGATAAGGATAGGCTTCATAGGAATAGGGATCTCACTGATACTTGGAGTCATAGTTGCTTTTTTGATCCATTTCAGGATTCCGGTCTTAGGTAAAATAGCAGGAGTTTACATAGAGCTGTTTCGTAATACTCCGCTCCTTGTACAGTTATTTTTTCTGTACTTTGGACTACCAAAGATCGGAATAGCGATCCCGGCAAATGTTTGTGGTGCATTGGGACTGGGGCTTCTCGGCGGCAGTTACATGGCCGAGGGCTTCCGGAGCGGACTTGACTCCGTTCCGGCATCACAGACAGAAAGTGCTCTGGCACTTGGAATGACGCGAAAACAGCTCTTTATAAATGTCATTCTTCCCGAGGCATTTGCACTCAGCGTTCCGGCGACGGTAGCAAATGTCATCTTCTTACTAAAAGAAACCAGCGTTTTTTCTGCGATCAGTCTGATGGATCTCATGTTTACGGCAAAGGATCTGATAGGACTCTATTACAATACGACAGAAGCACTGTGTATGCTGGTTGTTTTTTACATCATCATGCTGGTGCCGGTTTCGGTGATCGGAAATATAGTGGAGAAAAAGGTTCGGTTTAAGATGCTTGGAGCATGACATGGGATTTGAAGTTTTATTTAAGGGTAATAATTTACTGAGGCTTTTCGAGGGACTCCTGGCAGCTCTCAGGATCAGCTTTGTATCGGTGATCATAAGCATTTTTTGCGGTCTTATCGTTGGAACACTCATGACACAGAAAAATCGTATGATCCAGGTTATTACAAAGGGATATCTTGAGTTCATCCGTATCATGCCACAGATGGTGCTGCTTTTTATCGTGTACTTTGGTACGACAAAGGCATTGGGCATAAATATGTCCGCTGAGACATCGTCCATTATAGTATTTTCTTTATGGGGAACTGCAGAGATGGCAGATCTGGTCCGCGGGTCACTCACAAGTATACCGGCGATACAGTATGAGAGCAGCTATTCGCTGGGACTGACTTCTGCGCAGACTTATGTATATGTGATAATCCCCCAGATCATCAGACGAATGCTTCCGCTGTCAATCAACCTGATCACAAGAATGATAAAGACCACGAGTCTTGTCATGATGATAGGAATAGTGGAAGTATTAAAAGTCGGGCAGCAGATAATCGAAGCAAACAGAAAAAGTTCTCCAAATGCGGCATTTGGCGTATTTGCAACGATATTTTTTCTGTACTTTATAGTATGCTGGCCGATAAGCCTGCTCTCGAAATATTTAGAAAAGAAATGGGAAAAATAGGATGGAAGAAATTCTCAGTGTTCAGAATCTGTGCAAGAAATATGATGAACTTGTCGTACTTGATGGCATAGATCTCAGTATAAAAAAGGGTGAAGTAGTCGTAATAGTCGGTCCTTCAGGATGCGGAAAAAGTACATTTTTAAGGTGCTTAAACGGTCTTGAGGATATTCAGGACGGAAAGGTTATTCACGACGGTGAGGTGATCAATCCCTGCAGCGGAAAGTTAAATAAAGTTCGTGAAAAGATCGGAATGGTTTTTCAGAGTTACGAGCTTTTTCCTCATAAGACTGTTTTGCAGAACATGCTCCTCGCTCCGCTCAAGGTCAAAAAAGCGGATAAAAAGGAAGCTGAAAAAGAAGCACTCAAGCTTTTGGACAGGGTTGGACTTCTTTCAAAAAAGGATAATTATCCGAGACAGCTGTCAGGCGGACAGAAGCAGAGAGTTGCGATAATGAGAGCACTCATGATGCAGCCGGACATACTTCTTTTGGATGAGATCACGGCGGCACTTGATCCTGAGATGGTGAGGGAAGTGCTGGAAGTTGTGATCGCACTTGCAAAAGAGGGGAGGACGATGGTCATAGTGACGCATGAAATGTCATTCGCAAGAGCGGTCGCTGACAGGATGCTCTTTTTTGACGAAGGAAGGATCGTAGAGGAAGGCAGTCCTGAAGAATTCTTTGAACATCCAAAAACAGAGAGACTACAGAAGTTTTTACTGTCTTTCTCATATGCAAGATAATGAAATTCCACAACTCGACAAAAATATGAGTTGTGGAAATTTTGTTTGCATAAATTCAAAAATATATACTGCTTTTATAACCTTATTATTTTCCAAAAGAGTAATATAGTAAATTTTATTCTTTTGGAAAAAATGCAATTTTTTTGCGAACAGATAGTATAATGAAGGTATAAAATTTCCACAACTATAAAAATAATAAAGTTTTGGAAGAAAAGGGTGAAGCTATGATAGGACGAAATGAAGAGAAAAAAATTCTGCAGTCTCTTTTGGATGAGGAAGAACCGCAGTTTATCGCGGTTTTTGGTCGTCGAAGAATCGGAAAGACATATCTGATCAGAGAGAGTTTCGATTATACCTTCACATTTCAGCATACAGGGTTAAGTAATAGCGAAATAGATAGTGATGAGTCTCAGCGTCAGGCGCAGCTTGATAAGTTTGCGGAATCCCTTGCGGATGCCGGTTATCATCAAGAAGAAAGAATAACTTCATGGAATGAAGCGTTCAATGGTCTGAAAGAAGTAATTAAAAACTCGAAAGAAAAGAAAAAGGTAATTTTTATTGATGAACTGTCATGGATGGATACCAAGGACAGCGGGCTCATCTCTGCTCTTGAGAGTTTTTGGAATGGGTTTGCGACTGCCAGAAAAGAGAAGGATGTAATACTGATAGTGTGTGCATCGGCGACTTACTGGATGATAGATAATATCGTTAATTCAAAGGGGGGACTCCATAACAGGCTCACGGGTCAGATTTATTTGAAGCCATTCTCTTTAAAAGAATGTGAGGAATATCTGACATCAAGAAAGATAATGATGAACCGACATCAGATACTGCAATGCTATATGATCCTTGGTGGAGTTCCGTACTATTGGAGTTTACTAAAAAAGGGCAAGAGCCTGCCTCAGAATATTGATGAATTGTTTTTTAAGAATAATGCGCCATTACAGGGAGAGTATGACAATCTTTATAAGGCATTGTTTAAGAAACCGGATCAATATATGAAGATAGTTGAGGCGCTTGGAAGTGTAAATAAGGGAATCACGCGGGATGAGATATGTAAAAAAACCGGGATTTCCGGATCGGGTGATTTTTCTAAGAAACTTAGAGAACTGGAAAATTGCGGATTTATAAGAAAGTACATTCCGTTTGGATATAAAGAGAAAAAGGCACTGTATCAGCTAATAGATAACTATACATTGTTCTATTACAAATTTTTGAAAGACAATGTTTTTGATGAAAACTACTGGATGCATCAGACGGGAAGCGCAACACTTCATGCATGGAGCGGTGTTGCTTTTGAGCGGGTCTGCCTCGAACATGTGGCACAGATAAAAGCAGCTTTGGGAATCTCCGGAGTATACACGGAAGTGAATGCATGGCAATGTGATGCTGATCCGGATAAGGGAATACAGGGTTCTCAGATAGATCTCCTGATCACTCGAAAAGACCAGATAATAAATATGTGTGAGATGAAATATTCTGAATCTGATTATGCAGTTGATGCAGCTTTTGATAAAGCGCAGAGGCGAAAAATCTCGGATTTCCAGAAGGTTACAAAGACAAAATACGCAATACACCCGACGCTTATCACTACTTATGGGATCATAGAAAATGCATACGCAGGAGAGATACAGGCTGTGATAACAGCAGATGATCTTTTTGATGCGTAAACATCGGCTTTTATAGAATTCAATATTGTTGAGATTAAGTTACAAATATAGACAATTAACCTATTATGTGCCGAGCAGTATTGTCCGATAAAAAAGTACAAGAGGAGAAAGTATTTTTTATAGGGGCTTGACAGTTATGCATAACAGACGGACAATTTTGCACAGCACAGCACAGCACAGCACAGCACAGCACAGCACAGCACAGCACAGCACAGCACAGCACAGCACAGTAGATAACTGCGGTCTTTTTTATATAATAAAGAATATATTGATGATGGATAACCGTCGAATCGGACGGGGCTTTATGCCCTGTCAGGTTCGACGGTTTTTTTGCGTAAAAAATAAGACAAAGGACGTAGAAAACACATGAAAACAAAAATCAGTATTCTGGTCTATATGATCACGGCTATGGCAGTATGCGTTTTGCTTTTGCTAATTAGCGCATGTATCCCAGTGAAACTGATACAAAAACAATCGGAAAAAAGCGCGGAGTATTTCGCAAAGCGGCAGCCCTTTGCTCTTGTTATGGGAGATCATGTCAATTCCATACAAGACAACTATTCTGATACGGTGCTCTGCGACATAGCCTATTGCATCGATACTTCACACCCGTTATCATCTGCGATCCGGGCGAAGTACGCACAGAGTGAGTATGAAGAAGCATATGAAGGTTATCTGGCTGTTGTAAACGGGACCGAAGAGCCAAACAGGGAATATGGACGGTATTGGCATGGAAGTCTGGTGTTGATCCGACCGCTTCTTATGCTAATGCATATAGGAACGATACGTTTTATTTGCGGCGTGACAATAATGATGCTTCAAGCTGGTATAGCGTTCATTTTGATCAGAATGAAAAAAACAGCATTTGCGATCTGTTGGCTTCTGGCGTTGCTTTTGGTTCATCCGTGGATGTTTTTTGCATCTCTTGAATATGGGACAGCATTTTTAACAGCATCGGCAGCAGCTCTTGCCATGCTGCTAAAGAAAGATCATACGGATACAGGTACAATGCCATTCTTTGCAATGATCGGCGTGATCACATGTTTCGTAGACTTTCTGACGACGGAAACGCTGACCTTTACGCTTCCGATGTTGCTGCTTTTGGTAATACGGATGTCAGAAGACGTAGGTATTGTGTCAGTGATAAAGAATGGAATTTGCTGGATGATCGGATATCTGATGATGTTTGTCTTAAAGCTGGGGCTTCTTACTGCAGCAGCGGGTGCGGATGTGATGAAATCCTCCATGGATGAAGGTCTGTTCCGTCTGGGTGGTGAAGTAAGGACAGCAAATATTTCTACAGCACCGGTGGTGGGATTCGGTAAACAGCTGAGTGGCGCGGTCTGGCACAATCTTGCATGTCTTTATCCCACACCTACCGGAGAGATGAGGCCGACAGGAGTCTTGATCGCAACGGTTTTGATAGCAGCGATAGGATTTGTAGCGGTGTATCTGCTTCATGACCGGATCGACGTGAAGATGTTCCTGCCGATGGGGATGGTTGCGATGTTGCCGTATCTTCGTTTTTTGGTGCTGTCGAATCATTCCTACTTACACTTTTTTATTACTTATCGGGCACAAATGGTAACTATTGCTGTATTCGCATTTTACATATATGAAAACGCGATACGGCAAATAATAAAGCCGGTGAATGGAGTCATCGTATAAAGGGCTTTATAAGGAAGGAGAAAATGCAATATGAGTAAAGGGCAAAGAAAAATGCTTTGGAGAAGAATCCGAAGCAGAGTGAAAGGACTGGCAGCCATGATTTTGGCTGTGGTGATGGTAGTAGGGCTGATGCCGGCAATGGAAGTATGGGCAGCGGACCAAAAAGCATATTATTTATTTTTAGAAGGATATACTAAAAAAATAAGTTTAACACCAGGAATAGTTGTAGATGGGCTTGGAGATAATATTGAGATTGCGCGTACAAAAAAAGCATTTCGAATGGGGTGGGATAATGATATATTACAATTAAGACAGTATACGAATGAGTATGGTGAGGTTGGAGATACTTATGTTGACAATGATCGGGCGGGAGGACCCGATCAGATAGCATATATAGAATACCAATATCATATGTGCAATTTTATTGGCTCTGAGTATCAAGGTCCGTTGAAAAAGGGAAACAGTGATTATAATCCGCCTAACTCAAATTATTCAATTGAATTAGAGGATGGGGTTCGTTACTTTAAGGACACTACGACAGGAAATAGATTTAAAACGTATTTATATGAATCAAGTAAGCTACTCCAAATTAATTATACAAATATTATGAAAAGGACATCAGAGGCAACAGAAGTAACGGGAGTAGGTGCAGGATCGGTTTCTACTATAAAGACCGGAACTTCGGAAGAAAAATTATATTATGCTGTTAAAACATCCGGAAGTTATTTTAGCATGACATTTGATGGTCAGGAATTGAGTTGGGATGGTATTACGGAAACGAAAGAGATAGATGGAAGGACTTATTATAAACTTCCGAACTACGAAATAATATGTACGCCGTTTGAAATTACATTACAGGCTAATAAAGATTATGATGTGAAATATCAGATAATGAATGCTGAAGGTGTCACTAATGGAATTGCATGGTCTATAGATATAGTAGGTAAAGAAAATTCAGGAGGGGATGACCCTGGAAAAGATGATCCGGGACAAGGTGACCCCGGACAAACTGTATCCGAAAATGCAAGAACACTTGTAGTTAAGAATAAGTCGAGTATCACTAAATTATTCAGTAAATACGGTGAGTCCGGTTATAAGTATAGGTTCAAGGTAGAGGACAAGGCTCAGAAAAAGATCGCGAGAGTGAACCGAAAAGGAAAGATCAGGGTAAAGAAAGCCGGAAGTGTGAAGGTTTCGCTTTTCAGAAAAGCTAAGAAAAGCAAGTGGGAAAAGATTGAGGAGCAAACGTTAAAGACCGAGCTTCCTGTAGTTACGAAGAAGGTAACTAATCTGAAAGTCGGAGATACGCTGGATGCATCTACCTTCATCACGAATCAGAATGAACTTGTAAATAAACCGACATCCTATGTATCGACAAAGCCGAAAGTTGCCACGGTTGACAGCAAAACCGGCAAAATAACGATCCTTAAAAAGGGCTCGACAAATATCAAAATGATCTTCGGCACCGAAAAAGGCGCAGCTGTATACAAGACAAAAATCAAAGTGAACGGATAAAAAATACCGGATTATGTGAAACAGGCAGCTCTTATCGCTAAAAGTGATAAGAGCTGCCTGTGACATCAGTAAGGGGCAAAATTTACTTTTGACCCTTACATCATTTATATATCCTGTTATTTGATCTTATTTTTCATCATGGTATAGTTTCTGAGTATTTCGTAGTGATGTGCGTACCACGTTTCTCCGCCCTGACGCTGATACATGAATTTTCCGTTAGGGTTCGGAGTGAAGTTTACGGTGGCATCATCATTTACCGTGAGGTCACCACGTTCGGAGTAGACAAAAGTACCCGGGAATACTGCATTGAGCACGCAGAGGTGATCCCACATGCGCTGTCCTGTGTCACAGTCTTTATACATATAGGTCTGCTTTATCGGATGAACAGGCACGTCCGAAAGATCGGCGAGGACCTGAGAAGTCTTGTAATCAAGAGCGTCTCCTACAGGGCTTGGTGACAGATAAGTTGTCACATTGGAAGGAAGCTCTGCAATAAAACGCTTTGCAAGGGGAATATCCTGGCGCAGATTATATCCAAGCTCATCATTTTCTCCGAGTTTAGTGCCCATTACATATACAGAGTGAATTTTCTGACTAGCAAGCTCCTGTCCTGAAAGCGGAGAAAATTCGTCGGGAGATGACTCCAGGAACTGGACAAAGCTCGAAACAAAGCCGATTAGAACGACTTTTACAGAGTGGTCAGGCTCTTTTGCAAGAATCTTTCTATAAAGCTTATAGCCGTCTAAATTGTTGGAAAGATCCGTGTCGGTTCTCGCAAACATCTTTGAACCGTCGGGATTTTTCAGATCATCCAGCATGCGGTAATCGATATAGACTTTTGTTCCAAGGATGCCGTTTCGTTCAACGCCTATCGGTATATTTGGGTAGCCGTGATAAGTATTTTCGATGTCTGCAAGCTCTGTAAATCCATCACCGGGACGGTCGACGATCACGCCCTTAAGGTCAATAAGTCCTGCATCCATCATTTTGTAAAGGATCTCCATGGCAAAAAGGTCATCGGTGGAATTTCCGATGTCAGTGTCCAGTATTATTGCCTGATGTACCGTTGCGGTTCTTGGGTCTGCGGCGGGGGAAGCAGCATAAACAAGCTGGCCTGAGAGCATGATAAGGGTTAGGACTAAACTTATAAATCGGAGACTCTTTTTCATAAACTACCACCTTCCATAAATCAAAAATACTGATCCCAAAATACCGAAAGATCAAAAACGCCTTATGATCATATTTCGGCAAAATGTATATAAAATAAAGAACTTGCACTTGTATTAAAAAACTAAACCAATAAAGTATAATCTTCTTTCGTAACGATTAGGTATACGTCACAACGAAGCAGGCGAAGTATGTTTAAGATAGCATTTTGTGATGACGAAAAAATAAGTCTCGATCTTGTGAGCGAAAAAGTGAAGAGAGAGTTTTCACGCCTCGGTTTTCAGATTCGGGAATGTAAAGCGGATATTTCTGGGCGTCTTATGAGTGTGAATGTTTTCAAACCAGGGGAACAGTAGCAATAGCGATAGACGCAACCGAAAATGACAATTATAAATATAACTATCAGTACGATGGTGCAGTGGGTGATGTCGCATATGGGTTCCGTGGAACAGCGTATGGAGGAAATATATTTACTGCAGCAGGCGATGATGATGTTCAGCAGATAAGGGCTGTAGCTGTGGATATATATGATGCTCTTACGAATTATGAGATATCAGTCTATAAGGGTGTTGGGTCAGTTCCGAACCGGGACGAAAGGGGTAAAGTGTTGTCTACTGTAAGCAGGATGTAAATTGGGTGGATATTATCGCGAATACTTCAGAGGGACAAAGTTTCCTGACAAATTCCTTAGATGAAGTATGGTATGATTTAAATGATGTAGATGGCGGCTGCTGCGCACGTATCAAAGCATTGGCCGCATTTCACGTCTCTGCAAAATTATCTGAGGAAGGCTAATAATGGATTTCAAAAAAATATATCAGTCCGAAGAGTACGATTTTTTGCGCACCGACGAGCACCTTGGAGACAGGATCATCCTTCTGGGACTCGGAGGCAGTCACGCTTACGGAACAGCAAATGAAAACAGCGATATAGATTTCCGAGGAGTGACACTGCAGATGCCGTCAGACCTCATAGGACTCACTCACTTTGAGCAGTTTGAAGACAGGAAAACAGACACGGTCATTTATGGATTCAACAAGATAATAAAACTCCTTTTAGAGTGCAACCCGAATACTATCGAGATCCTCGGGCTTGATGAAGACCAGTATCTCGTAAAGACAGAGCTCGGGCAGGAAATGATAGATAACAGTCACCTTTTCCTGTCAAAGAGAGCAATAAAGTCCTTTGGAGGATACGCAGACGGACAGCTGAGGCGGCTCCAGAACGCTATCGCGCGGGATTCGCTTCCACAGAGCGAGAAGGAACAGCATATCCTGAAATCAGTGATGCGCTCGTTAGATGACTTTAACCGTCGATATGCAGAAGATGTAAAAAACGGCATCAGACTTTACATTGACGACTCGGATAATCCTGAGCTCGATACAGAAATTTTTGTGGATGCAGACTACAGGCACTTTCCCCTTAGGGACTACACAGATATGTGGGGAAATATGCGCGCTGTCGTAAAGGAATACGACAAGATAGGAAAGCGCAATAAAAAGAAGGACGACAACCATCTGAATAAGCACGCCATGCATCTGATAAGGCTCTTTATGATGGCAATAGACATCCTTGAAAAAGGAGAGATCCGCACGCACCGCGTAAATGATCTCGCGCTCCTGAAATCAATCCGAAACGGAGACTACATGAAGCCGGACAGCACCTTCACGCCGGAGTTTTACGAGATCGTAACCGACTACGAGCGAAAGCTCGACGAAGCGATCGAGCGCACTACTCTCCCCGACAACCCCGACATGGACAAAGTCGGAAAATTCGTGGAGAAGATCAATAGATACACGGTGATGCAGGGGTGACACATGTTGCTAAGAGTTAAACAATCACATGGATAAACAGAATATATGTTTGACTAAAGTTTACCCGGATGCTAGTATAAAATATATCAATACAATAGTTGCAACATAGAATAATAAAGCCGATATAGCTGATGAGGAGGTGTTTATTATGTTGAATGAAATTACATACACAATAAGACCCGATAAATCAGAAGAGTTCTTTAAGAAGCTTTATTCAACAGCACCAACTAAGAAAGATTGGGAAAGAATAAGGAAAGAATCACAGGTAATTGATAAAGACCGATTTATTGCCCTGTTTGAGGAAGATGGTAGATGACATTTGAATGGACTTCCTTGAACAATGTTTCTTCTGATGTGGTAGAAAGATTTGATTGTGGAGAGGAAGTATTTAATGATTTCCTTAAAAAACAAGCAAAGACATGGATGTCGGAAGGTTACGCAGTTACATATGTTGCAGTTGATAAAAATGAGCTAGATAAAGGAAATGTTCGCCGAATTTTTGCGTATGCTGCGGTAAATGCCACAGGATTATTAGGAAAGCAGGGGAACAAAAATAAGTATCTGTCTTGTGCTGAGATAAGAATGTTTGCTGTTTCCAAATATCTCAGGGGGAGTGAAGCAGTTGATGTAGATGGAGAAAGATATAGCTATAAGCTGTTTCAGGCATTGATGCAAGAAATGTATTGTATTTCTACATCGGTTATTGGATTTTGTGCAGTTACGTTGAACGCAAATTCAACAGGTTTGAATTTATATAAGAAATTCGGATTTATGCACTCTGAGGAATATATTCTTCCGGAAGAGGAAGATAAAATTGATATAGATGGTTGTACTCCTCTGATATTCTCGTTTATCGAAGAGGATGCTTTGGATCGATTGTTTTTGTAATAAACCGCCCTGTCATTTTATGGCATGGGCGGTTGTTATATACAGACTTTTGGGGGATGGTATATATGATCGAAAGTATTTTGGAAAAGGCAAATGTTGAGTATGAGCTTATAAAGCAGGATAAGCCGATCCTGTCCGCAATGGATGCAGAAGGGTATTATCCTGTGGAGAAGTCTGCGCCGACCTTTGTGCTGGATACAGATAAAGGTCTGGTTGGATGCATCACGTCCCTTCAAAACGGCAGACTAGACTTCAACAGCATGAAAACCGAATTTGGATTTGAAAAGCTGAAAATGGCTGATAGGAAAAAAATAAAAAAAGAGACTGGATACGAAGTCGGCTCGATTCCCCTCGTAGGACTGGGACTGCCATGTCTTTTTGATAAAAAGCTCTTAAACCATGATCAAGTCTACGGCGGAACAGGCGACGAATACCTGACACTAAAAATCGCACCTCAGGACCTCATGAAAGTAAATGACATCATAGGGGTGTTTGAATAGGATTAAAAGCACTGTGTTGAAAATAAGTGCTGACGATTTATAGCTGAAGGACATTGCCTTGATGCTTCAGAGTATGTAAAGATTCAAAACGAAGTATCAGGAGATGATCTGTTTGATAGCTTGATACAGGGATATTTTTGATAATCAAATTTAATAAATTCAAATAAGAAGGCAGCGTGAATTATGGATAAATGGAGAGTTGCAAATCGTGCTAGAAAATATTGGACGATAATATTAGCACTTGTTGGAGTGATAGGTATTATTAGTGGACAACTGATTTCAGTGGATACACTGAAAAATGTTGTTGGTTGTATTGGAACATCATTTATATCAGCTGCAATTACCATATTTTTGATCAAATTTGATATCTTAGATATGTTGCAAAACGACAAAATGGATAGATTTGGAATCTATGATATTTTAGAAGGAAGAGATGATGTTTTTAATTCTGGTAAAGAAGGCAGAGGTGTTTTGTCTTGGGAGGAATTTTTAGAAAGATCATCTGACTACACAATAGATATTGTAGGAATTTCTTTGTATAGTTTTTTGTTTACAAAAAATTTAATTCCAGTGTTAAAGAATCTTGTTGAAGACAAAAACTTCAAAGTAAGGATTGTTTTTGCAAACCCACATAGTTCTGAGGTTGATTTTCAATCTGAGGAAGAGCATAAAAAGGGAAAATTGGAAGAACATATAATATGGTTGAGTGAAAAGATACGTAAGGAAATTAATTGTTCTAGGCTAGAGGTTTATTATGCTAAAACTATGCCAAGAGCATTTATAGTAAGGAGTGGTGATGAAATGATAATTACTCCGTATTTATTGAAAGGACCATTTAAAGAGCCAACTCTATGGGTCAAAAAGAGTGGTTATGTTAAGAATACTTATTACAAAACCTATAGAAATTACATTGATAGTATGGTTGGTACATCGATACCTGTTCAATAAAATTACTAAAAAGTTGCCATACAGAAAATTATAACTTGTCCAACTTCTATTTCCGTTATTTTTCTCTGTAAATCTTTCTATTGACTCAAGAATGTATGTTCGATATAATCGATCTTCGGGTGCCACCATTTTCGGTAGGCGGTTAGTCCTTCAAACGGAGGACTGTGATTGCGATTTGCGCGACCGTGTACAGTATTGGCTACATGCATGGGATGCATGATGGCAAAACACAAAAATAACCGCCCCAACTTGAGCGGTTATTTCATAACTAATATTTCTTAGGGCTAACCGTCTATCGGTAGCACCTTTTTCTATCTCTATACTACCATCACCGCTCTATATCGTCAAACATATATTCTTTTGTAATTAATTAGTTACAGTCTTTCTACCGTATTTGAAACGACAAATCTTTCTATTGACCAAAGAATACACGTTCGATATAATCTATCTTCTGGTGCTGCCATTTTCGGTAGGCGGTTAGTCCTTCAATCGGAGGACTGTGACCTCCGTTTATTATAGAAATCTCTTATGAGAAATCTTGGTAAAGGAGGTGAGTGCAAAATGCTGACCATTAATGAACTAATTACTGTGATTGCGATTTGCGCAACCATGTACAGTATTGGCTACATGCATGGGATGCATGATGGCAAAACACAAAAATAACCGCCCCAATGTCCTGCAAGACCGAGCGGTTATTTTTGTAAATAACTAAGAGTTTTCAGGGCTAACCGTCTATCGGTAGCACCTTTTTTCTATCTCTATACTACCATTACCACTCAATATCGTCAAACATATATTCTTTTTTCTATCCGAGATTCCTCGTCGTGCTCCATTCGCATTTCGATTCACCTCAGCAAATCTCAATTTCCTCCAACACAGTGTTCATCGTCCGCTTTTTCGTAAAAATAAGTATCCGGATCAGCGTAGATATATCCATGATATTCTAGACAGAGCATCATGCTTTATGCACCTTAAAAAGTGCAGTGTTTACACGGTTCTCTGTCGTTTATAAAAGTCCGATAATATATAATGGACACAGGTTTATTACTGTTTCGTGAAGGGTAACAATGCTGCTTTTGGCAGCGGGAAAGCTTATGAAGGGAGAACCCAATATGGCAGTAGAAGAGGTAAAGGGGCGTAGTGCACCCAAAAATGATGAGTTCAAGATCAAAAAAAGTGTAAGCGCTACACTGCTGACTATACTTCTGCCTGTTATGGTTATAGGTATTGTGGTAATTATTTCCGTGCTTATAACACAGGCGAAGTCGTCGATAATCGATCTTGTGGATCAGGATCTGCAGGCAGAAACAACTGCGAATGCGCGGGATATCGGTTCGCAGATGGAAATGGTCACAGAACACTTTGATGCGTACGCGAACACGTTGGAAACAGTGATGTTCAAGGATCATGACGCGATGCTTGAATATCTACTTCCGACACCGAATTATGATGCGATCAAAAATATCGGTCTGTTTATAGGTTTCTCTGATAATACGTACTTCTTTGCAAATGGAACTACACATCATAATGATGGATGGGTAGCTACTGAGCGAGAGTGGTACAAGAGAGGTATCCAGACAAAAGAGTGGGTAAGCACTGATCCGTACATCGATTCCACAACAGGAGATCTTTGTATTACGATTTCCAGAAGGGTTGATTTTAAGAATGGAGAAGTAGGTGTAATAGCTACGGACATTTTCCTGGCGGATGTTCAGGCAAAAGCAAACTCACTTATCCCTCTTAAAACGGGAAGTTCTTTCATAGTAGACGGTTCGGGATATATCATGTCCTACAGCGAGCCGGATAAAGTTGGAACGATGCTTTCTGACACTAATCCTGAGCTCAATGCCGTATGGAAGAGTAATAGCGGAACTGTAGAAAGGATAAAGTATTCAAACGGACATAAGTATTATGTGGCATTCGCGTCAGTGCCCGGAACTACATGGACGCTTATATCGTCAGTTGGCGAAGCCAGTGTACTTGAGAAATTGCGACAGTTCCAGTTTATCGCATTCACACTGCTGATCGTTGTCACAGTAACGATAGCTGTCATAATCCTTGTAGCTATAAAGAGAATAATATCAGTTCCTATCCAGTCTCTTGCAAGGAAGATAAGTCTCATTGCAGGCGGAGATTTTACAGTAGATTTCAGCGGTGCAAAGGGTGATGAGATTGGATTGATACGAAATGAGCTCTCGGGATATGTCACAAAGATGCGGGAGACAATCTCCAATATCCAGTCGACTGCGGAAAAACTTGGTGAAGAAGCAGAATCAAGTAAAGCTGCTGCAAGTTCCATGAGTGAGCAGACGAGAGAGCAGTCTCACTCTATGGGTCAGATCCATGAAGTAATGGAAGGTATGACCAATGCAGTAAGTGATCTCGCTAATAATGCGACAGAGCTCGCAGGAGCAGTAAGTGACCTCACGCAAAAGGGAAGTGCGGCAAATTCTACAATGCTTCAGCTCGTTGATCAGGCGTCTGCCGGAAAGAAGGATATGGGAGCTGTCCGCAACAATATGTCGCATATAACTGACTCCATGGCAGAGATGAACAGTGTTGTTGTAACGGTCGGGGAATCCGCAGAAAAGATCAACGGTATTGTCGAAATGATCGATTCTATCGCAATGCAGACAAACCTCTTGTCTCTGAATGCTTCTATAGAAGCTGCGAGAGCCGGTGAAGCAGGTAAGGGCTTTGCGGTAGTCGCAGGAGAGATCGCAAAGCTCGCGACGGACAGTTCGGAATCCGCAGGAAAGATCGCAGAGATAATCGAAGATATAACAGGTCAGATAGGAACTCTGTCCGAGAAATCACAATCAAATGTTGATGCTATCAGTAACAGCACAAAGGCTGTAACGACAGCAGGAGAGACATTCGAGAAGATTTATGACGAGTTAAATGTTACAAGTGATACTGTGAAAGAGATGATCAGCATGATGGGAGATGTAGATGGAATAGCTTCATCTGTAGCAGCCATTTCTGAGCAGCAGTCGGCAAGTTCCGAGGAAATATCTGCAACGGTTGAGAACCTTGCAGAAAGCGCACAGCGCGTAGCTGATGAAAGTGAAGGCGTAAGCAAGGGCGCAGACGTAGTTACAGATTCTGCGATCGAGATCAAAGATGAGCTAAGGGTATTTAGGATCTAACGCATTAGATTAACGAGGATTGGGCCTTGCATTGAGAAAAGGTCGGTAGATTCAACTTGTGAAATCAAGTTGTTCTATCGACCTTTTTTCTTATGGAAAGCAGAAGCTTCCATCAATTTAATAGTGCATATAAAAAGAGTTTGGAAGTAGCAACGCATTTATTATAAATCATCATTGTCTTCGTCATCATCAGGATTAAGATCAATCCCATCAGGTCTTAAAGAACTGCATCTGCTCACTCAGCTCGCCGGAGATCTCGTTCAGATTCTCAGCGCCTTCCTTCAGCTCGTTACTCTGACCCTGAGCCTCTTCAACCATCTGCTCGATCTCAAGAGTGCTCTCGAGGATAGTCTCAGTACCCTTCGACTGCTGTGAAGTAGCCTCAGCCATGCGGGCAGAAATCTCATCAACCTCCTTGGCATTGGCAAGCATGATGTTGATCTGCTCACTGGTGGCCTTTACCTGGTCAACCGTCTCGCCGTAAGCCTCAACGATAGTCTCCAGAATCTCAACACCGTCTGTAATATCACGGGCACTCTTGCGGGAAGCAGAACCCGTCTTCGACATCATATCAGAAATATTGCTGACAAGATTCTCGATCATGCCGGCGTTCTCATTACTGGTTTCAGCAAGCTCCTTGATCTCCTGAGCAACAACCGCAAAACCGCGTCCCGCTTCTCCGGCACGGGCTGCCTCGATAGAAGCATTCAGTGACAGCAGGTTCGTCTGTGAAGCGATGCCCTTGATAACAGAAGTAATAGAAGAAATCTGCTCAGCAGCA
Organism: Lachnospiraceae bacterium; assembly: GCA_900168235.1. GTDB lineage: Bacteria > Bacillota > Clostridia > Lachnospirales > Lachnospiraceae > NK4A144. The sequence goes on from FUZG01000012.1 coordinate 101,457, forward strand.
TTTTCAACGTTAGAAACATGGGAAACCAGCTCACCCATAGACTTCTGTGCAATGTGCATGCGCTCCGTAACCTTGTTCAGGTTGTCGGCAGTAGCCTCGGACTCGCTCTGAACAGTCTCCATGTGCTCCTTCGCTTCACTGCTGGAAGCAGCTGTTTCCTCTGCGATCTTTGACAGATTCTCCGACTCCATAGAAAGCTGTTTGATAGAATCGTTGATGTTCTGCATCTCAGCAGACAGATTCTCCAGCGCGTTCTTTTCGGTAGCTGTAGACTCATTCATTCCACGAGCCAGCTCGTCAAAGCGCTCAGCATGAGCCTGCAGCTCAGTAGAGGTCTTGTTCGCATCAGAGATGATGGAGTTCATCTTTTCAATATAATCATGCAGATTGGTATTGATGTCGGTGATCTCATTGTCAGGACCCTTGTGGTGCGGATCAAACTTAAGAGTAAGATTACCCTTGGAGATCTCAACGATGTCGTTTGCTGCACGTTTGAGATGTTTCATCTGCTTATTAATAATCTGGCTCACAACAATGGCGATAGCAAAGAAAACGATAAATGCAGCGATGACCAGCATCATAAGAGTTCTGAGCAATGCGCCGTATGCGGTCTTATAATCTTCAAAGAGCATCAGATACCATTCAGTATTATCTATACCGCTCACGGTAATAACGTACTTGCCCTTAACGGTTTTTATGGTCTTATTAGATATATTAGTGTCAAAGTTATCAAAAAGATCCTTAAGGAAAGAATCTTTAACATCATCGGGAGTGACACCTTCATAATCAGGATTACTGGATGCGATGACCATTCCGCTCTTATCATCTATAAGCACAAATTCTGCATCAAGCTTTTGACTCAGCTCTGCGACGGTTTCACGGATAGTAGAAAACCTAAGGTCAGTTGCGGCTATACCTAAAACATTGCCGCTGTCATCCTTGATATTTTTCGCGCAGGTAACGGTGTACTCTGTTGTTCCATCTTCGGAATAATATGAGCACTCATCAAACGCTGCCTTATCACAGGTAAGACCAAATTTAAACCAGTCTTCTGTCAGGTATTCCGGATAGGATGCCTCACCCTCGTAAGAAAGAGTAGTACCATCTGCGTCATTGTAGACAACGTAGAAACCGTCGCTTCCGGAAATAAGAGTATCCCTGCATTCATTCATGTATTCGATGAGATTTTCTTTGCTGCCGAGATGGCCGTGTCCAGCCTGATCGGCAACGGTATTGAGCACTGCAAGGGCTTCATTACTCCATACTTCGACCTTGTTTGCAACAGTGGAACATTCACTGTTCATTCTATCTACAATTTGTGCTGAATAACTCAGCTTGGTATTAATGTAGATAACGTAAAAGATCACGAAAACGATAACGACCAAAATCGGAATGACTTTCATAAGGATCAGAGCGGCCATTCCCCTATAATTTTTTCTTACTTCCTTTTTGATTTTATCTGACTTATTTTTCATAGACCAATCTCCCGTGAATGAAAGAATAAAATAACCGCTAACACCTATTTCGGCTTAAATTTCAAATAAAAAAACCTTTATACAGGGTGAACTGAGAATTGTAAAAAAACCGGTTATTGATAAGGAAAAAAGGCATTTCGTTAAAAAAACGTTAAAATCATTTAAAACGGAGCGAATTCACGGGAAATGTGCCGATAGAATAGATGTAATGACTATTATGTCCCGAACGAGTGGAGTCCGGCGGCAGAAATCTGAAAGGAGCGGATACATATGAAAAAGTATAAGTGTGAGACCTGTGGCTACATTTACGATCCGGCAAACGGTGACCCTGAAAGCGGGATCGCACCCGGAACAGCATTTGAGGACATTCCTGATGACTGGATCTGCCCGTTATGCGGAGTATCAAAGGATATGTTTGAGCCGGTTGATTAAAAATAAAAGATTGACATGAAAAAACCTGAAAGCTTATGCTTTCAGGTTTTTTTAGAGGCGACAACCAGAATCGAACTGGTGATACGGGTGTTGCAGACCCTTGCCTTACCGCTTGGCTATGTCGCCGTATGAAGTCAAAAGACTTTTTTGAAAAAACTCCCCGAGCGGGGCTCGAACCTGCAACAACTCGGTTAACAGCCGAGTGCTCTACCATTGAGCTATCGAGGAATGTTGTGCGGTAACAACTATTGTATTATATCGCGTACATACAAAAACGTAAACCAGTTTTTGGAAATTTGATGTAATAAATTTTACTAAGCCCGAAAATATCTCGCTAAGTGCTCCGCATAAAAATTGCTCCGATGTGTAACTGGTCACACACCGGAGCAGAATTGTCTTTGTCATATGCAATTTTATTTCGGTGAGAGAATCAGCCGGAATCCCTCTGCATTGAGCGTGAAATTGTAGGCATCCAGTTTGTCGGTGCTCCACTCCATGTATGAGCAGATGACCTGGAGCCGGATGTCCATGTGCAGGTGGATGGCACCGGGCATGAGTGACAGTGCAAACAGCCGGTCACGAAGTATCAGGAAATTGTCTTTATCATAGTTGATAGTCGGACAGCGTTCGATGGTTCCTGTAGAGATCTTTTTTTCAAAACAGAAACGACCGTATTCCAGCTGGGAAATAGTATTTACCAGACTTTCGTACAATTCCGGAAGGAGCTTTCCGAAAGACGACTGAAACTGAAGGAGGAGCTGGCATGCCTCCAGGATCGTTGATCTGTCATCATCGACGGACGATTCCTTTTCCTTCAGCACCAGATTTGCGATCACTTCGGAAATAAAAGAGCGCATAGTGCTGAGCTCACTGAGGATCACCGTGAGCGATTCCTCCATATGCTTGTCACTGTTCAGAATACACTTCTCTCCGCTGAGTGTGTAATAGATCAATTCTGAATCGGTTTTTTTCATAGAACTACCTCCGACCTTCCCTGGTCTGTAAGGATGAAACTGTTCATCCTATATATCGAACAGTTCCGCAGTCGGAGATTACATGGAAACACGTGTATAATGCGCTTTTTAAGGAACAGTGCCTGAAAAAGTACATTTTTTACGTAAAAAGTCCCCCGAATCGAGCTTCGGGGGACTAAAATCATTACTTTTCCTTATTGCCGACCATTGTCACAAAGATCTTGTGGATACCACACTTCCAGCAAAGCACCATTCCGAGGACTGCGCCCACAACTGCCTGAGCGATCTCGTAAGGAAGCTTTATCATAGCATACTCAAAAGTGCTGTAAACGAAGGTCTTTCCGAGAGTGTAACCCACAACCATGATAACTGCGCCGATGGCAACGCCGATACCGGATGCGATCTTCGGGTGATTTTTAAGAACCTTGTGTGAGAAAACGGAGATAACTGCCGCCTGTATTCCGTGTGTTACGAGGGATACGAACATTGGAGCCGGATAAAAGATCATGTCTCCAAGGAAGGAGCCGATGCCTCCCACAACAAATGCTTCAAAAGGATTCAGAAGGATCGCTGCGAGGCAGATAACTACGTCACAGAGATAGAGATGTCCGCCCGGAACCGGAACACCGAAGGAACTGAGTGCGATATTCATAGCCATGAGTACGGCTGTGGTGGTGATCCTGATGGTTGCCATGTGTGCGGTCTGTTGTGTCAATGCTTTTGATCTGTTCATAATTCCTCTCCTTTGTTAAATTTTGGCTAAAGGATACGCTAATTTTGGTATTGGTAAAATAACCAATCTGATAGTTTTTGATATGACCAGATTTAAAAGTAACTGATTAACGATAAGGTTAATTGTCATATTGTACTGAAAAGAATCCAATCTATTGAAATAGATCAAGCTGAAATGTTATAATCTACATGGTTAAACGTTTACTCAAAGAGCAGACGAACACTGAGAAGGGAAGGGTACAATATGAGGAGAAGAAATAAGAAGGTGGTTCACCTGACAGCCGGACTTGTGGCGGCTGCAATGGTGAGCACATCCGTAGTTCCGTATGCGGGGGTAAATGCATACGGCGCCGTTAAGGAGGACGGTGCAGCTGTAACTGAGGATACCGAGGAAACAGTAACTGCGGCAGAGGTTGACACTGATTCCGGGGCAGCCGCTGATGCGGAGGCAGACGGAGAAGCTGCGGAGGTATCGGAGGCTGTCTCAGAAGCAGAGTTAAAGAACGACAACTTTGACGTAAAGATCGGTAAACACGGAGAAATCTCGTCTCTTAAGATCAATGACGGATTTGATACGGATTACGTCATGAACGCCCAGAATGCAAAGGCTCAGAACACCAGCGGTCATCAGTGGATGGGTGAGCTGATGTTTGCCACCAAAAAGGCAGGCGACAGCAAGTGGCGTGACGAACGTACATCTAATTCTGAAAAGATCCGGACTATCACAAAGAGCGAGGACGGAAAATCCGTAAAAGTTGAATATAAGGCTGACAATTCTGACACATCGGAAAAAGTTATTAACGACATGAATGTGACAGAAGAGTACAAGCTGGAGGATGAGGAGCTTACATGGAACATCACACTGGAGAATCCCGGTGATGAAGACCTCATCGTTGGTGATCTGGGTCTTCCGATGCCCTTTAATGAATTTTGGACAGCAGGAGATCAGATCTACGAGACAAGAACTGTTGACCATAGCTTTGTAGGACAGAACAGTTCATATATCTATGCCCAGAGACCAAGCGGAGAAGGCGGATTCCTTCTTTTTACACCTGATACAGAGACCGGGGCGAGCCTTGAGTATCAGGATCACTGGAGAACTCAGGAGAGAGAAGCATACGAGACAGCATGGTGTCAGGACCAGTCCGGCTGGCAGAACGGTCTGAACGTTTTCTATGTTTATTCAGATCAGATAAAAAAGACTGCAAGAGGCTATCTCCCCCACACATCGCTGACTCTCGGAAAGGGTGAAAAGAAGACTCTTACCTTCCGTTTCCAGAATGTAAAAGATGAGAAGGAAATGAAGTCAAAGCTCTACGAGAACGGACTCATCGATGCGGTTGCAGTACCGGGTATGACTTTCTCAAAGAATATGCCTGCAAAGATGTATCTCCATACAAAGTACGATAAGGATGACATCGATATAGAGATCAAGTGTCCTCACGATCTGAATCTCTACGGAGAGCAGAATAAGGCACAGGCAACAGTTACAGAGATGGAGCACACAGCTTCTGCTGCAAATACCTATGCAACTTTTGATAAAAAGGTTGAGATCGACGGCGAGCAGTATCTCGTTTATGACCTGAAATTTGATGAGCTTGGACAGCACAACGCAGTCATTACTTATGACAATGGTAAAAAGAAGACTGCTCTCCAGTTCTACATCATGGACAGCGTAGACGGCGCACTTGAAACTCACTCCGATTTCATGGTTGAAAAGACTCAGCTGGATCTTCCAGGAGAAGTAGGGGACAAGGTATTTGATGACTGGATGATGGACAAAAAGACCACCAGAAACAATACCGAGAGTGATTACTTTGGAATGAGCTACTGGGGATGGGGCGATGACTGGGGATTGACCCACGGAACCTATCTCGCTGCAAAGAATGTATATCAGCCGGTTTCAAAGCAGATCCAGGCGGTTGACGATTATCTCGATACAGCTATCTGGAACGGACTCATGCAGGAGCATCATAATGATTACCTGATCCATGATTTCCTCGTTCGTGAGCCAAATCCGTCCCCGATCTACAGAGGATATGCTTATCCGCATATTTACAACACATACTTCATGATGTATGAGATCGAGTCACGTTATCCTGAGATGATCAAGTACAAGGAAACGGCTGACACTTATCTCCTGCGTGCCTACAACATCTTGAAAGCGTATTACGGAAGTCAGGTAGCGTATAACTGGGGAACCGGTACGATGGGCGAGTTCACTACGCCGGCAATCATTTCTGCACTTCGTAAAGAGGGCTACGACACAGAGGCAGAAAATGTTGTGAACATCATGTCTCGTAAGTATCAGAGCTTTAAGAATCAAAAATATCCTTACGGTTCAGAGTATTCCTATGACAATACAGGTGAAGAAGCAGTTTACACGCTTGCAAAGATGCAGAAGGCAGCGGGCATTGATGAAGAAAATGCAGAGCGCATGATGAGAGCCATCAATACAAAGACACGTGCTTGCCGCGGAACTCAGCCTGTATGGTACGAGTATTCCGTACCTGTAACAAACTGCGGTGAAAACTGGTGGCAGTTCCAGTACTCCATGGCACTTATCGGCGGATGCATGGATGACTGGCTGAGAAATCAGGACAACGACTATGATGATGTGTCAAAGGCAGAAGCAGAGCGCATGAACTATGCTGCAAAGCTTGGAAATCTGACCTGCATCAACAGCGGACAGATCGATTCTCAGGAAGAAAATATCGGTGCCGTTGCGTGGACATATCAGGCTGAGCTCGGAAACCTCGGCGGACAGGGAACAGGCGGCGGAACACTTCATAACGGCTGGAGACAGATGAGCGGTGAGTCCGATCTGGGACTTTTCGGAGCACTGGAAATTCTGTCATCCGATGTATCAGAGGATCCGGTATTCGGTCTCTTTGGATATGGCTGTGATGTAACAGAAAAAGACGGCGTTTATACAGTTAAGCCGCTTGACGGACTTTATACCAGACTTAATTTCATCAATACAGGTCTTTCAATAGAGCTTCAGAGAGATCAGTACACAAAGGCTGTATATGACAAAAACAGTACATCTCTTAAGCTTTCCATGAAGAACCTTGAGAAGACTGCACATACTTCAGATATCGAGCTTAACGGTCTTGAGAAGGGAAGCTATGCCCTTTATGTAAATGACAAGAGACAGGGTGGCTTTACGGTTGACAGCCACAGCATCCTTGTACCGGTAAAGCTTCCGGCTGAGGCTGCAGCAGAGGTTGAGATAAAGAAAGAGGATTCACAGGACGGAAAAGTAACACTTAATGCAGGTGATGATTTCACAGCAGCACTTTCTGATTCCTGGAAGCTCTCCGGAACAGCTGAGAATATCGAAAAGCTCGGCACAACTCCTGAAGTAAAGTGGGAGTGCACAGGAAAGCCTGAGGGAGCAGAGGTTACTATCGTTACTCCTGCAAATCTCAGATCCTATGTAAATGTAGATAAGACAGGAACCTACGAATTTACCCTTACAAGCGGTGATGTATCTGACACGGTAAAGGTTACGGTGACAGAGGATGCAGATCTTCCTGAAAGGATCGCAGGATACACCTTTGATAAGCTGAATGACAGCAAGTCCGCAGCTCTTAACGAGGTTGAGGGCGGAGCAAGTGCAAGACTTGTAGGAAGCCCGCTGATCGGTGACGGAACACTTGCTGATGACGGTACAGCGTCAAGAGGTGTTGTAATGAAGGGCTCCAATACAAACGGATATGTCCGTCTTGCTGAGTCCATTACAAAGAGAGTTAAGGAAGCAACCATCGCAGCAGATGTAAACTTAAGCGGTCCGCAGGGTGACGGAGCATCCCTCTACACATTTGCAGACGGCAAAAACACCATCGGTGTATGCTTCCGTGACGGTTACGAGCTGACACTTGTAAACGGCAAGAGCGAGAAGCGCACAGGCATCTCGATCGCAGAAGGCTACTGGAAGAATATCGCAGTGACTCTCGATGGAAAGGACATGATCCTCTACGTTGACGGCGAGAAGAAGTTCACATGGGAAGGCGCTTCTGTAGTACCGGGAGACCTTGGAAGCGGAAACCGCACAGATTATCTCGGACGCGGAAGAGAGCAGAGCGATGCGTTCCTGAAGGGAACTATCGACAACTTTGATCTCTACAGTGCAGCATACGGAGAGGAGCAGCTTGCAAAGCTTTACGGCACAGATGAAAAGGCAGTTCCCACAGATGCAGACGCAGGAAATGTAGTTACAAAGGCAGGAGAAGCACCCGTACTTCCTGAAAAGGTTTCTGTACTCTATTCAAACGGTGTTTATGAATCTGGTGCAGTTACATGGGATGCAGTTTCTGCAGAGGACTATGCAAAAGCAGGCAGCTTTACCGTTAAGGGAAAGATCAACGGAAGCGACCTTGAGACAACAGTTAAAGTCATCGTGACAGACGGTGAACTTGCAAATATTGCAGGAAGCGCTACTATCACAGGAAGCTTTGAAGATTCTTCAGACCTTGGCGGTTATGCGACCATGAATGATGGCTTTGAACCTGCAAGTTCCGCAGATACTTCTCACGGAACATGGCATAACTGGGGCGGCGCTAATACACAGCCGGCATGGGTTGCTTACAGCTGGAATGAAGAGCAGATAATCGACAGCATTGATGCATATTTCTTTAGAGATGGAAACGGCAACTTTGCACCGAAGTCAGTTGAGCTTTATTATCTCGATTCTGACGGAAAGACCTGGAAGTCAGTCCGCAATGCAAAAGGTCTTGGCACAGCGCTTAATAGGTACAATAAGACTACATTTGATCCGGTAGTGACTAAGGGACTCAAGATGGTCCTTACACCTGCGTCACAGGGATGCGGTGTCATCGAGTGGAAAGCTTACGGATATGTAGAGAAAGAAAAGTCAGATAAGACAGCGCTTAGACGTATAGTTAATGCTTTCTCTGCTATTGATAAGAGTAAGTGCACAAACTACGACGGAATGGAGGCACTCGCAGCAGAGGGCGCAGAGCTTGCAAAGAACCGTGCAGCATCTCAGGAAGAAGTTGATGCGGAAGTTAAGAAGCTTGAAAAGTTCTATAAGGAAATCCTTCCGAATGATGGAAACTTTGCATATAAGGCAGCTCTTGCCGCTAGCTACACATCATCATGGGAGAGCCTGCCGTCACTTAAGGACGGAAAGCTTCCTGACAGTTCATCAAGTTCCCGTTATGCGCACTGGGGCACTTGGGGACATGGCAAAAAGAGCGAGACTATTACATATACATGGGGAACACCTATCGCCATGGATGAGTCAAGGCTTTATGTATGGACTGACAATGATGAGTGGAATGCAGGTGATGGAATCGACTTCCCGAAGACTATTACATCCAGATACGAAAATGAGGATGGCGAATGGGTTGACGGGCCGACACTTGATGAGTCACAGATCACAATGGATGGCTGGACAGTTATCAGTATGAATGGTGTTCCGGTTCGCGCACTTGAGCTCACACTGAATATGTATGATGAGTCTTACGGTGGTGTGGGTGCTCACGAGTGGCAGATCACAGGTAAAGAAATTGAAGAAACTGAGCCGGAGAATCCTGATCAGCCGGATGATCCTACTCCGACACCGGATGATCCTGAGCCGCAGCCTGAAAATCCTGAACCACAGCCGGTTGACCCTACTCCGACACCGGAGAATCCGGAGCAGCCTGAGGTTCATATCCCGTCAGCACCGGCTAAGGGAGTTATCACATCTGATATGACAGAGGCTCTGCTGCTTGGAGTTAAGGGTAATAACTTTAGTTTTGAGACAGGTTCTAAGGCAAAGTACAGTCTGGATAAAGCTTCATCAAAGATCGTGAAGGTTTCCAAGTCCGGAAAGGTTACGATCAAGAAGACAGGTACTGCTGTTGTTAAGGTTACAGAAAAGAACGGCTCAGAGAAGTCAGTAACGCTTTATGCAGAGAAGCCAAAGGCAGAAAAGGTTAAGAGCAACGGTTTTGATGTGCTCACAGTTAATGACCTTGTAAGCGGACTTCTGTACTCAAAGCCTGACAAGGTTGTTTCAAAGGATACAAAGAAGGTTACTGTTGATCCTGCAACAGGAAAACTTACAGCACTCGGAAACGGAACAGCTAAGATCGATGTTTACTTTGGTAAAGTGAAGCTCACTGCAAAGGTTACTGTAAAGATGCCGAAGCTCAGCCATACTAAAAAGAGCCTGAAGGCAGGTCAGACCTACCAGTTAAAGCTTCGCAATGCAGGTGATCTCAAAGCACAGTGGACATCATCCGACACATCTATCGCAACAGTAGATGAGAATGGAAAAATTACAGCTGTTAAGAGCGGAAAGGCAGTGATAAAGGCTGTTATCAGCGGCAAAGAAGTTGGAAGCTGTGAAGTTACGGTAAAGTAAAAATCAATATTGTGACATAAAAGGCAGCCCTTGGGGAACGTGATTCCTGAGGGCTGTTTTTTGGCGGAGCACTTAGCGAGGTATTTTCGAGCTTAGTGCGTGCTATGCAAGTTCGCTTGGCGAGGTTTTATCGAGCCTAGCGCAACTTGTTGTGGTGAAATGTGACGGACGACCACAGGGACAGTATCATACACGCTCACACATTACTTTTCACTCGCAAAAGCTCGTTCAAGTAAAATTCGCGCATTTATGAGAGTTCGCCTGCGGCGAAAAATGCGCTCACTCCCACATCACTTTCTTACGCAGTCAGCGGCAAAGCGCTTCCTGCTACCGGTTGGTCATCAGGTGCTTCGGCAACTCGGGCACTTTGTACCTATGCGCTCCGCGCGGAGCACAAAATACCCTCAAACAGTGCCTCTCGCACCTGAGCTATGCTCGCGCTTCCTGCCTCGGCTCGAATCGTTCGCTTAGTATGATACTGCCCCTGCGCTCGTCCTGACGGACATTGCAAAAAGATTTGACTGTTCATATTGGTAAAATTACTATAACGAAATGTAATCGCATGAAAGTAGTAAATACTTGTTGACGTGTACATGTGAATCGATATAATTAAATTACCTGATGGGTAATTTAATTTGGGGCAAAATGTGTGAAGCTGATTTATTCAAATGATAAAGTTAAGCAGCAGTGTACAAGTTTGAAGGCAGCATCAAAGTTGTTTGGTGGAAATAAGAGTTTGGCGGTTAGTTTACTTTCAAGAATCAATGCTATTGAAAACGCGGATGTGATAAAGGATATTATCCTTATGCCAACATTTCATTTTCATAAGTTGCTGGGAAATTGGGAAGGATATTTTGCAATTGATGTGAAAACGAGAAAGGATAAATGGAGAATTATTATACAGCCACTTAATGAAAATGAGAGTCCGTTTGAACCGTGTAATATTGATGAAATATCTGGAGTTGTAAGAATAGTTGGGATAAGGGAAGTGAGTGCGCATTATGAGTAATTATATTGAATATAATGATACGGTGACTTTTCACCCAGGCTATTATCTCAAAGAGCTTGTGGATGAGAGTGGACTTACACAGGAGGATTTTGCAAAACGTCTAGGTACTACGCCTAAAAACTTAAGTATCTTAATAAGAGGTGAGCAAGGCTTATCTATTGATATTGCAACAAAATTATCCAGGATGTTGGGCACCACAATTGTATATTGGTTAAAGCTTCAGCAGATGTATGATGAAAAAATAGCGGAAATGCAGTCGGCGGAAGAATTGAAGAAAGAGCGCGATACGTTTAAGTTGATTGATTATAAATATTTTCGTGACAACTATAATTTACCTGAACTGCCGCGAATGGTGGATCAACAGATTAAATGTGTGAGGGAATTTCTTTCGGTTTCGTCATTAACGATATTGGAGAAACATGATCTTGCTGTAAATTTTAGAAGTTATGCAGATGAATTAAGCAGGTCAAATATTGTTAATGCGAATGCTATGGTTCAAATTGCAATCAATAAAACGTTAAGTGTCGACATACCTAAATTTAATAAGAAAAAATTTGAAAAAGCTGTGATGTTTGCATTGAGTCAGACAGAGAATCATGAAGGATTTTTACCAGAGATAAAAAAAGCATTTGGAGAATCCGGAGTTGCACTTGTTGCACTTCCGAACCTGAAAAATTCAGGAGTGAACGGTGCGACAAAGAAAGTGGACGGAAAGATAATGCTTATGGTCAATGACAGAAGACATTTTGCAGATACGTTTTGGTTTACACTATTTCATGAGATTGGACATATAATGAATGGTGATTTTGGAATATCTTTTCATGGTGAGGCGGAAGGAGAAGCAGATTTATATGCCCGGAGAATGTTGATTCCACAGGAAAACTATGATGAATTTGTTACTCAGAATCATAGGTATGACGAAAAAAATATACGTGAATTTGCAAAGTCAATAGGAAGAGATCCGGGAATCGTGCTTGGCCGACTTATGATAGATGGGAAAGTTTCCCATACAAACACATTGTTATCAAAGAAGATACGTCATTCATATCACGTAGTAGTTTAATAGCTAATATATAGGCAGTCCTTGGGGAATGTGATTCCCTGAGGGCTGTTTTTTTATGTGGCAAAAGTGACGGACGATCACAGGTGCAGTATCATACACGCTCATGAAACGATCGGTGAATTACGGTTTTTCTGTTGTGCGGATTTAGATAGTGTTCTAAGGCTTGTGTCTTTTCGTGTATTTCGTTGAAACACTGTCTGCAATAACCGTCAGATAATCCTGCAGCGACGCCGAGATTGATTAAATCTTGATCGGTGATATTTTTGCCTTTTCCATTTACAGAAGTTGTGTGTTCGCCCCAGTATGTATCGCTGTAAGTAATGTCGTATGCAGGAGCGAGCTTCCAGCCATTTAGGTTAGAGTGTATGAAAGAGAAATTTTTTGTGTGATCGTCTCTGTTATGAGTGAGTACGTTGAAACACATTATTTTGTATAGCTGTTCTTTGTCATAAGCAGCATCTTTTGTTAGGGCACGTGTCAGCTTAAAAAATGTTTCGTAATCACATGATGGAGCCCGGAAATCTGCCTCCAAAAGAGCAGCGAAAGTTATTGTAAATAATTTTTCGTCGTTATGTCTGTCAAATCGTTCTGTTTTAAAATAACCTTCACAAACAGATGATGGAACCAGTTGTGTTTCAGTCATGGAGATACGACAGTTTTTGGCGTATATGGAATAGTCATACTCGCGTTTGCCGCTTATTTCCGGATCATTTTTGGCCGGGAATTTCACGATCCATTCTTTGTCAGCTTCGGATAGAAGGATTTTTGGACGAGTACCACCACTTGATCCGCCCATTTTATACAGTATATCCAACTGTTCGGACTGCTTTGATGATAGGATTTTTTCGCATTCTTTTGCTATCGTATCAAAGTCAATACCGATGTTTTTCAAGTCAAAGTCAGATTCTTTAGAGGGTAAATACTCAAGGGCTCCCATTCCGCTACGCCCCACATACGCTAGGCGCTCTAACGTGGTTACATCTCCGCGTTTTATTCCGAGGGATGCCAGGTGTCTATCCAACAAAAGCTCACCCCAGCTATCTGGTAAACTATCTGCAAAAACGCCAAATAGACCGCCAAAACGGTCGATTGATCTTTCATTTGGGACAAAAACATCATTTCTTAAGGGCAATGAAAAGGGACTTATTGAGAAACCGTTTTTTTGCCATGTATCATTATACTGAAAAGCTATTCTTTTGTCGGGAGTTTCGGCAAGTGTTCCTACAATCTGATCATGATAATACACGTCAAGTGTTTTATTTGCTTGCATTTATAACCTCTTCGATGCTGTTATATACCGGTTCAGAAAAGAGTTCGTTTATTTCCTGAACAACACCAAGTTCCATTGTGAGTTTTATAAATGATTCAAGTGATATTTGACCGGTTTTCTCAAATTTACGTAGGGTTGCGTAGCTTACATTGCTTCGACCGGCAAGTTGTTTTTGGGTAATCTTTTTTCTTTTTCTGATAGCTCTTATCTTCGTAGCCAGTCGTTTAGCCACATCTGAAGGCGTATCCCATAGATAATCCATTTCCATAACGAAACCTCTCTTTTGCTACTATAATAGCATTTTATGCCTTAGAACGCAATAAATTGATATTATAATAGCATTTATTGCGTGCGATGTTTGTTTTATTGCTGATTGTTTCACGGCAAATTGGTGGAAAAGGCAATAATTTGACATAGATGCCTCCCGACTATTAATAATAGTGATTACTGCCACAATAGCTTTAATCTTTGTGTCATACAACAAACTCGGGATCCGGCTTATTGAAAAAGAATCATATTTTGACACTTTTGAAGATAAAGAGTTTAATACAATAACAGAGTATGATCTGGAAAGAAAAATAAAATCAAAATTACTCTATATCGAAAACAGAAATACAAGCATGATCTTCTGGATGTCAGGGTTTGATGACCTGGAGGGAATAATGTTTATGAAGTCAGGATGGACAGATGAAGTATGGGAAGGATTGGTGAGGATAAAAAGGATACAGGGAAACTCCTATAAAGTATATACATATTAAGCGCGAAAATAAAAGCGGCGGTGAATCAGTAAAAACATGGTTCATCGCCTTTTTTGTACTATAGTAACATACGCATTATCAGACATATTTTTGGACATAGAAAAAGGATAGAATCAAATTGGTGAAGCTCTCGCCGCCGCATCTCATCTATCCTGTCTCACGAGCTGATAAGCTAAGTCTGGTGAAGCTCTCGCCGCCTTACCTTTTCTTATTGGCTCTGTTTGTTGGTGATTTAATAATAACCTAACAGCTTTGCTTTTGCAAGTATAAAAGTATAAACAATTTATAAAAATATGCATTAATGAATAGACATAACTGGCGATAATGTTGCAATGATTGAATCTGGATGCGAAATTGTTTTGGTAATAGTGCATTAGTTGACATAACATATTCATCTCTCAAAGAATTATACTAAAAAAAGAAGAAAAATGATATAACCTGTACTGATATTCACGTATCATACATACATAGTTGAAAAGAAAGGCGTCGAATGATGAGAGAAGCAAGAGAAGATAATAAACTTGTAAGGATAATGGAACTTGTTTCCGACCTTTTTATCCTGAACCTTTTGACTCTTATCTGCTGCCTTCCGGTGATCACTGCGGGAGCTGCTTTTACAGCTATGCACAGTGTGCTGATCCGGATCATCCGAAAAGAAAGCGGTTACGTTGCAGGGACATTTTTCCGGTGCTTTCGTGAAGAGTTTGTGAGAGCAACTGCCGGTTGGGGAATCTTTCTCCTGATACTTGTTCCTGCCGGAGCTCAGATCATGGGAGCTGTGACAGATCCGGGATTTATGCCGAAAGCATTTATCGTTCTCGATGGAGCTGTCATCACAGCCTGTCTCCTATTTCTGTCCTTTCTTTTTCCTCTTATGGCGAGATTCAGAAATACCCTTTTAGAAACACTGAAAAATGCCATGACTCTTACGGTGCTTCATATACCTGTCGCATTCGGGATGGCTGCGGTTGGAACGATACCTCTGCTGCTGTTTTTGACAGGGAATCTTTTTATACTGCCGTTTGTAGTCTTATTTGGTTTTTCGGTTCCGGGATATATCTGCGTCAGGCTGTATGATCATATATTCAAAAAAATGGAAGGCTCATTATCGACAAACTAACAAGGGAGGATCGAACATGCAGTATTATGTTTCTGCTTCTGCTTTCCGCAGCGGATGCGGTACAAAGGAGAACCCGTTCAAGACGATTACAGAAGCAGCGAAGCTTGCAAAACCGGGTGATGAAGTAATTGTAGGTCCCGGTATCTACAGAGAGTATGTAGACCCGAAGAACGGCGGAACAGAAGATAACCGTATAGTTTACCGTTCTGAGAAAAAGGGCGAAGCTGTAATCACCGGTTCAGAGGAGATAAAGAACTGGAAAAAGTTTGAAGGCGATGTATGGGTGAGCCGTATCCCGAACGGATTATTTAATGACTACAACCCTTATACTGTACCTGTTTCAGGAGACTGGTACTTTGCTCCGATCCCGGTTCATACAGGTGAAGTTTTCTTAAACGGAAAAGCTATGTATGAGGTGATGGATCTCGAAAAAGTAAAGAAGCCTGAGATCAACTACCAGTCATGGGAGCCGGAAGCTACTCTTCTCACATGGTTCACAGAACAGGAAGATGATACTACTGTCATCTATGCAAATTTCGGCGGCAAGGACCCGAATGCAGAAACTGTTGAGATCAATGTTCGACAGAATTGTTTTATGCCGTCAGTTACAGATATCGGATACATCACAGTATCAGGTTTCACCATCCGTCAGGCTGCTACACAGTGGGCTCCGCCTACAGCATACCAGGACGGCATGATCGGTCCTCACTGGTCAAAGGGATGGATCATCGAGGACTGTGAGATCTCTGATTCCAGATGCAGTGGTATTTCACTTGGAAAATATCTTCAGCCTGAAAATAATAATAAATGGACAACAAAGTTCTTAAAGGACGGAACTCAGACCGAGCGTGACAATATCATGCAGGCGCAGTATGAAGGATGGACAAAGGAGAGGATCGGTTCTCACATCGTACGCAGATGCCACATCCATGATTGCGGACAGACAGGTATTGTAGGTCATTTAGGCGGTGTATTCTCTATCATCGAGGATAACCACATACACCATATCAACAATAAGCAGGATCTTGCCGGCGCTGAAATCGGCGGTATCAAAATGCACGCAGCTATTGATGTTATCTACCGCAGGAATCATATCCACCATTGCACAAGAGGCCTGTGGCTTGACTGGCAGGCACAGGGCACAAGAGTTACCCAGAACCTGTTCCATGACAATGTACCGCCGAAGGGAACTGATATCACACCTCTTCTCGGACTCGGAGAGGATATCTTTATCGAAGTTTCACACGGCCCGACGCTCATTGATAATAACCTGCTCTTAAGTGAGTGCTCCGCACGTGTAAGTACACAGGGTATCGCATTTGTACATAACCTCATCGGCGGATCCTTTACATGGGTTAGCGACGGCGTAAATAACGGCACTGTTAAGCAGATGTCACCGAGATACACTCCTTATCATGTACCGCACCGCACAGAGGTTGCAGGCTTCATGACAATTCTTCACGGTGATGCCAGATTTTATAATAATATCTTTGTACAGCAGGATGTTCTTCAGGACTATGTTGATCATGCTGAAAAATACGAGACAACCACTCAGTACAATTTCACTGTAGGAACAAAGCCGTATGACGGATATCCTACAGCCGAGAAGTACTTTAGCCAGTTCAAGGGATGGGATATCGAGATCGAGCATAATAGGGATCCATACTATGAGCACCTTCCTGTATATACAGGCGGAAACCTTTACTTCAACGGCGCAGAGCCCTGCGATACCGAAAAGGATGCGTATGTTGACCGTGACCACAAGGTAAAGCTGGAACTCGTGACAGACGGAGCAAAGGCAAAGCTTGTGACCAACCTTTACGAATATCTGCCTGAGCGCAATACCGCTACGATTTCCACAGCAAGTCTCGGACAGGCATTTGAGTCAGAGCAGAAATTTGAAAATCCGGACGGCAGTCCTATCGTATTTAACGAGGATTATTTTGGAACACACCGCTCCGTAAATCCGAATTTCGGACCTTTTGAGGCAGTACCCACAGAGGGAACAGAACTGTTTTGATATAATAAAGCGTCCCGATACCGTGTAAATGGTATCGGGACGCTTTTTACTTATGGGCTTTAGCCTGATTCGGGGCTTGGAGTTTTTGCGAATCAAAAATGGAAAGCACCGAATCAATAAACCACCCGCTATGCGGGTGCGAGTCAAGTGTTATACAAAAAAGCTACCTTTCCGCCGACAATAAAGTTGTTCAGGCAATATTGCGGAAAGGAAAGGTAGCTATGGCGAAGAAAGAATATTCGCTCGCGCATACTAAATGGATGTGCAAGTATCATATCGTCTTCACTCCGAAGTATAGGCGAAAAATAATTTACAATCAATACAAGGTGGATATAAGAGATATCATCAAGCAA
>FUZG01000006.1 GCA_900168235.1 Lachnospiraceae bacterium
TGTTAGCCATAAGATTTCGCCCATCACCGAAGGTGATTTAATTAGCGAAATCTGTTACTGGAGTGAGCTGCAAGCGAATGACAGTGACGTTATTTCGGGATGTAAAAAATTTGAATTCGATGTTCGGTTTTTGTTGCACATGGCGACAAAATAATGTACAATAAGTATTGTGTTTGGCCCACTGGCTCAGTTGGTTAGAGCGCCGCCCTGTCACGGCGGAGGTCGACGGTTCAAGTCCGTCGTGGGTCGTTTTGTGGGATCTTAGCTCAGCTGGGAGAGCATCTGCCTTACAAGCAGAGGGTCACAGGTTCGAGCCCTGTAGGTCCCACTTTTTTATTTGATTTTTCTAAGCAGACCAATATGGTCTGCTTTTTTGCTTATGGGCTTTAGCCTGGTCCGGGGTTATATCAAAATCACCTTTCCGCCGACAATAAAGTTGTTCAGGCGGTATTGCAGGAAAGGAAATCTATGGCGAAGCGTGTCATTGTTGACAGTGAAAGAAACTGATGTCATATGCGAAGAAAGTTTTGCTCATGGATCGTGTGATATATGCATATAAGAAAGCGTCAGACTGGATATAACTCCTGTCTGGCGCTTTCTCATTATATTTATATATATTCATTTAACTCGTCGATATCGTGACAAATGAATAGGTTCATAAAATATTAGAGGAACATAGCATAAACAGATGCGGCTACAACTGTTAAGAGACCGGATACAGCGATTGAAAGGCTGCTCATTGCACCTTCGATCTCGCCGATCTCCATCGCTTTTGCAGTACCAATAGCATGAGAAGAGGAGCCGATCGCGATACCCTTTGCGATGGGTTCTTCGATACGGAAGATCTTACATACAGGCTCGGCAATAATATTTCCGATAACACCAGTTACGATGATGACAGCGACTGTGATGGTGACATATCCGCCAAGCTCTTCGGAAACACCCATTCCAATAGCGGTTGTAATGGATTTCGGAAGCATGGTCACGTATTCTTCGTGAGAAAGACCAAGGATCATAGCACATACAAGTACAGTAGAGAGGCTTGTGATGACTCCGCTTACGATACCTGCTGCAATGGCACTGAAGTTTTTCTTCAGGAGCTCAACCTGCTCATAAAGCGGGATAGCGAGGCACACAGTTGCGGGGGTTAAGAGGTAGCTCAAGTACTTGGCACCTTCATTATAAACCGCATATTCAACGTTTCCTGCTAACAGGACTGCGATAGTGAATACTATAGAAATAAGCAGAGGATTCAGTATAGCCAGATGAAACTTTCGTTTCAGGTATGAACCAAGTGAATAGGAAACAAGGCTTACTGTAACGCCTGCAAAAGTTGAAGTTGTAAATAATTCGTTCATGATCACTTATCACCCTTCTTTCCAAATCTGATAACCGCCTGGGTAACCCAGCCGCTGAATACCATAACGGTAAGGGATGTGATGACTGTGATGATCAGGACCTTTGTAAGCATAGGTTTAAGGACACCCCAGGATTCAAGAAGACCAACTCCGGCAGGAATGAACATGACGGGCATGATCTCGATAAGAAACTTTCCTGTTTCCTTAACAGAATCAAGCTTCAGGATTCCTGTCATGAGCAGGATAAATAGAATGATCATTCCGTATATGCTCGCAGGAACGGGCAGAGGGAGAAAGATCTTTAGCAGCTCTCCGATGAAGGAAATAGCCAAAATAATGAAAAATTGTCGAAGGTATTTCACGGTTTTGTCCTTTCGATTTATTGTTATTATTTAGCTGCTGAATACGGTAACTGTCAATTAAAAGCCGCTTCAGTAACATTCTTTCTGATTATATCGCCTGAAATAGCGAGTTCAAGTAGCTGCGAGGAATATTGTGAGATTTGGTGATGTTTGAAATTAATGAAAAAAGCCGTTGGGATGCGCTTGTAAAAGGTGAACAAAAGAATTGATGTATATTACTGATGCGTGATCGAATCGTGGCTTAAATGGAAGACTTAAGACGTTATGCGGTGTAAAAGTGATGTAAATCAGTGTTTTTGGTGTTGCTGTTTTAAGGGTGTGATACTATAATCCAAGAAGATGTCAGTACAAAAAAATGTACAATTAAGTCTGGATAATGCTGAACATGGCGGGATTTAATATGAAAGAAGGGTGTTGCTTATGAAATCACTAATTATTTACGCATCTCATCATCATGGAAATACTGAAAAGCTTGTAAAGCATATGGCGGAAAACTATGATATTAAGTTGGTGAATGCAGAGAAGGAAGATCAGGTAGACTATGATGGATATGACCTTATCGGATTTGCTTCGGGCATGGATTTCGGTAAATTTTATCCTCAGGTAACCGATCTTGCAGAGAAGCTCCCGGCGGGGAAGAAGGTATATGCATTGTACACCTGCGGAATGGACAGCAGTAATTACGGCAAGCAGATCGAGGAGATAGCAGAACATACAGATTGTAAATACCTTGGCAAATTCGGCTGTAAGGGTTATGATACCTATGGACCGTGGAAGCTCATCGGAGGAATAAATAAAGCTCATCCGAGTGAGTCTGAAATGGCAGATGCATGCGCATTTTATGAGAGCATCAGTAAATGAGTAAAAGATAATATAATAAAGCAAAGAAGCTGGTCACCGGAAGTCAGAATTTTTCTGACCCGGTGACTTTTTTATATTTTTCTGAGCACCTGGCGAGGTATTGTCGAGCCTGACGTAACTTGTCGGAGCAACTGGAGAGGCTTTATCGATCCTGGCGTAACGTGTTGTATCGCAGGGGCTGAATGTGGAAGATACTTCGACTGTCAAACATGGCGATATTTTTTGATCAGATGTACAAAAAAATACTCGCTGTGCTATAATTTGTCTGACGAATACTTTTAAAAAATAATTCGCTTGAGCGGAGGACTTTATGAAATACGGGGCTGTAATAGTTGCTGCGGGCATGTCCACACGGATGAATGGCTTTAAGCAGCTTATGAAGATCGGTGACATGACCTTTGCGGAAAGGGTAATAACAAACTTCCAGAGAGCCGGGGTTAGGGACATAGCCATAGTAACAGGCTACAGAGGCGATGAGCTTGAAAAATCCCTTAAGGGTACCGGAGTGGTATTTCTAAGAAATGAAAATTACGAAACTACGCATATGTTTGATTCAGCGGTGATAGGTCTTCGATATCTGAGTGACAGGTGTGATTCGGTTTTCTTTTGTCCGGTTGATATCCCGTTTTTTATGACAGATACGGTGAAAAGCCTAATGGAAAGCCATGAGAAAGCTGATGTTCTGATCCCATATTCTAATGATAAAGCAGGGCACCCGATACTTCTAAGCAGTACGGCCGTCAAATATATACTTTCGTATAACGGTGAGAACGGGATACGGGGAGCGTACAAAAAAATGTCGGAAGAGGGTGTGGGAACGGTTGGATCTGTGACGGTTCAGGATGATGGAGCGCTGATGGATGCTGATACCCGTGAAGACTATCAAAATCTGCTGGAACTTCATAATTCAAGACTTATAAGGTCCGAGGTCAGTGTCAGCTTATGCAATACAAAGAGTTTTTTTGACAGGCAGACGGCTACGTTATTTCGGCAGATAGATACGCTCGGAAGTGTGAGGGAAGCGTGTGAAAAATGCGGGATATCGTACAGCAAAGGCTGGGCGATACTCCATGAATGTGAAGAACAGCTCGGATACCGAGTGGTAGACCGTCAGCAGGGCGGAAAAGACGGCGGGATGTCAGAACTTTCCGAAAAAGGGAAAAAGCTCATTGAACGCTATGAAAAGTTTGATCTGGAAATGAATGAGATCGGAAAGCAAAAATTTGATGAGATATTTATGAATGGAGAATGGCTGAAAAAGGAGAAATCTGAAGTATGAAACTCATGAAAACGCAGGACGCAGTGGGACAGATGCTCTGTCACGATATCACGCAGATAATACGTGGATCAAAGAAAGGTCCTGTTTTTAGAAAAGGACATATCATCAGGGAAGAGGATGTGCCGGTACTGCTGTCGGTTGGAAAGGACCATGTTTATATCTGGGAAGTGAACGAGAACATGATGCATGAAAATGATGCAGCGCTGGTTCTCTATGATCTCTGCAAAGGTGAAAACTTGAGCAGAACGGATGACATTAAAGAAGGAAAAATCGAGCTAGTTGCGGAGTGCGACGGTTTCATAAAGATAGATAAGGAAAGGCTTTATAAAGTAAATTCCTATGGTCAGATGATGATAGCCACAGTGCATAATAACTATCCTGCCAAAAAAGGACAGCATGTGGCGGGGATGAGGATCATACCTCTCATCATCGAAAAAGAAAAGATGGAAGACATAAGAGCACAGGTCGGAAACGAACCGATAATGAAGCTCATTCCATATAAAAAGAAAAAGGTCGGAATAGTGACCACAGGTAATGAAGTTTTTTATAAAAGAATAGAGGATACCTTCACTCCTGTCGTAAAGGCAAAAATCGAAGAGTATGGCGGAGAGGTCATTGCTCATGAGATAAGTTCTGATGATCCTGAAATGGAGATCGGGTGCATAAAGAAGGTATTGGATGCGGGAGCGGAAGTTGTTTTGTGCACAGGAGGAATGAGTGTAGATCCTGATGATAAGACACCATACGCGATAGGTCAGGTAGCAGACAGGATAGTGACATATGGTTCACCGGTACTGCCCGGAGCAATGTTCATGCTGGCGTATAAGGGGCAGAATGATGAGATACCTATAATGGGACTTCCGGGATGCGTGATGTTTGCGGGAAGAACTGTGTTCGATCTTATACTTCCAAGGATTTTTACAGATGAAGTCGTTACAAAAGAAGATATAGACAGGATGGGAATGGGAGGATTTTGTATGCATTGTCAGAACTGTAATTATCCAAACTGTGCATTGGGAGTATCCGGAGCTTAAACTATTCAGTTAAAAACGGGAGGCATATAAGATCATGGGATTTTACGAGGAGATAAAAAAACTAAGTAAGTACAGCAGTAATTACGCTCTGACAGTGCTTGAAGGAGATTTTGCAGGAGAAAAGGCGCTTATTTCGGATAGCAGGCTTATCTGGAGCTCTAAGGAAAACGGTTTTCTTGAAAAAAACATAACGGATGTTTTATCTAAGATCGACAGCGGAGTCGTGGATATTTCAGGGACTGATGTTTATGTGGAAGAGCTGGGACACGAGAAAAAACTGGTGGTCTGCGGAGCGGGTCATGTGTCTGCACCTATCATAAAGATCGGTAAACTGACGGGATTTAAGGTTATCTGCGTTGAAGATAGAGATTCTTTTGCCGATGATGCGAGAAATGCAGGAGCGGATGAGGTTTTATGTGATGATTTTGGAAAAGCGCTGGACAGTATCCCGGGAGACAGTGATACATTTTTTGCTATCGTGACCAGAGGACATACCTGGGATATTGATTGTCTAAGAAGCATTTTTAAGAAGGAGTATGCGTATATCGGTCTTATGGGCTCGCCCCGCAGAACCGGCATGGTAAAAGAAAGGCTTAGAGCTGAAGGTATTTCAGAAGAGCTCCTTAATACCATTCACACGCCGATAGGTCTCGGAATAGGTGCGGAGACTCCGGAAGAGATAGCTGTTGCTGTAATGGCAGAGATCATAGAAGTTAAAAACCGTATGAAGAGAAATTTTGGGTATCCAAAAGAAATCCTCGGACCGATCCTTGCAGAGTATCAGGGGGACGGCGACGGTAGAAAGATACTCGCGACTATAGTGAGGAAGAATGGCTCTGCGCCTCGTCAGACGGGAACCAAAATGCTTATCATGCCGGATAAGACCTGCATCGGAACAATAGGCGGCGGAAGTGCAGAAGCGGAAGTCATGAGTAAAGGCGCGGAGCTTCTGATGGAGCCAGGTGAAAGAACGGTACTCCATCATGTGGATCTGACAAAGACAGAAAATACTGTTAATGGTATGGTCTGCGGCGGAAATTTTGATGTCCTTATGGAGACGATCTTATGATAGACAGATTTGGGCGAAAAATTGAATACATGCGGATCTCCATTACAGACAGATGTAATCTGAGATGCAGATACTGCATGCCTGCCGGAATTAAAACAGAAAAGCTTCCTATGGACAAAATTTTGACATACGAGGAGATTGTCGAAGTAGTAAGAGCTGCGGTGGACTGTGGGATAACCAGATTTAAGATAACTGGCGGAGAGCCTCTTGCGAGGAAGGGATGTCCGGAGCTTATCAGGATGATAAAGAAGATACCGGGAGTACAGCAGGTCACAATGACAACAAACGGCGTACTTCTTGAAAAGTTTCTGCCGGAGCTTATGGATGCAGGGCTTGATGCGGTAAATATCAGTCTTGATACATTGAATCCGCAAACTTTTAAGGTTATTACAGGGTATGACTATTTTGAGAATGTGATCCGCGGGATAAACAGTGCAGTGGATGCAGGGCTTCCTGTAAAGATAAATTCGGTGCTTCAAAAGGGCGTGAATGATAATGAGTGGGAAGAGCTCATAAATATTGCAAAGGATAAAAAAGCAGATGTGCGTTTTATCGAAATGATGCCTATAGGCTGCGGAAGAGACTATGAAGAAGTGAGCAATGAAAAGGTTTTCCAAAGAATCAGGGACAAGTATCCTGCGGTCATCGAAGATATATCGATACATGGCAACGGCCCTGCGAGATATGTGAAAATACCGGGCTTTATGGGCTCTATAGGGTTTATAAGTGCCATTCACGGCAAATTCTGCGGTGAGTGCAACAGGATAAGGCTCACAGCCGCAGGAAGGATAAAACCCTGCCTCTGCTATGGGAATACGTATGATGTCTTTTCAGTTTTCAGAGGAAATGAAACATCTGATATTTATTCGGAAAAGTCGAGGCATGAGATGCTGAAAAGCGTCATCAGAAAAGCGGTAAACAATAAACCTGCACAGCATTGTTTTGAAAAGCTGTCGGAAATAACGGAGAGCCGGGAAATGGTTAAGATTGGCGGATGAGCATGGGAAAGATCATAGCGGTTTGTATAAGTGAAAAAAGAGGAACTCAGAAAAAGCAGGTAGAAAGTATAGAGCTGAAACCGGAACACGGAATAGTCGGCGACGCTCATGCGGGAAACTGGCATAGACAGGTGAGTCTCCTTTCATTTGAGAAGATCGATGAATTTAGAAAGCGCGGAGCTGATATAGATTTCGGAGCGTTCGGAGAAAACATAGTCTGCGAAGGTTTTGATCTGAGAACACTTCCTGTAGGAACGAGATTTCAGATAGGAGATGCACTTCTGGAACTTACCCAGATCGGAAAGGCGTGCCACTCGCACTGTGAGATCTACAAGACCATGGGTGACTGCATAATGCCGAGAGAGGGCGTTTTTACGATCGTCTTGAAAGGTGGTACAGTGAAGCCCGGAGATGAGATCGAAATGATCCCGCCTTCAGACGACCGTCCTTTTACAGCAGCAGTGATAACGCTTTCTGACAGAGCATCAAAGGGTATATATGAGGATAAATCGGGACCCGTGATCAGGGAAATGCTGGAAGAGGACGGCTATCAGGTGATAGAGCAGATGGTGCTCCCTGACGGAAGAAATCGTCTGGAAACAGAGCTTATGAGGCTTTCTGACCAGAGACAGGTAAACGTGATATTTACTACAGGCGGGACCGGATTCAGTGAGCGGGATCTGACGCCTGAGGCAACGAAGGCAGTGTGTGACAGGGAAGTGCCGGGAATCGGAGAAGCGCTGAGAAATTACAGCATGCAGTTTACTCCAAATGCCATGCTTTCCAGACAGACAGCAGGAATCCGAAAGAGGACCCTTATCGTTAATCTTCCGGGAAGTCCAAAGGCATGCAGCGAGGATCTGGAGTTTCTGCTGGGACCGCTAAAGCACGGTGTTGGGATATTGCGGGGAACAGTATCGGAATGAGAGGTGAGTTGTCATGAAAAAAATTGCGAAGGTTGTAACGGCATTGATCACAGCGTCTGCACTAGTTATGAGTCTCACCGCGTGCGGAGCATCTGATAAAGTGTCTGCGGCAGGAACTTCAAGCGGAGAGGGGGCTGACACGGCATCATCTGCGGGAATAGTGGAAGATACAGCATTTTCTACTGAAGTGATGCAGGATGAGACAGAAATGACAGAGAATGATCCGACTGAGATACAGGTATTTATCGCAGCGTCTCTTAATAATGTCATGCAGGAAGTTGCCGCGAAATATAATGAGAAAAATCCTGATGTGAAGATTGTATTTAATGCAGATTCTTCGGGAACGCTGCTTGCTCAGATAGAGGAAGGTTATGCATGTGATGTGTTTTTCTCAGCTGCGCAGAAGCAGATGAATATCCTGCAGGATGATGATGGTCTCGTGGTTGATGGCACAAGGCACAATGTGGTCAACAATCAGGTCTGTGTGATAAAGAGAAGTGATACAGAGACTGCTGTAACAGGACTTTCTGATATTTCCAAGGCATCATCCATAGCTCTTGCTGACGGTTCTGTTCCGGTTGGAAAGTACACCCGTGAAGCTATGGTAAATGCAGGGATTCTTCCGGAAAATGAGGATGTTTCAAAGATTTCAACGAAAGAGGTATCGGACGCACTTGGCGGAGTTGAGATATCCGAGCAGTCGAATGTGTCAAAAGTTCTGGCAGCGGTTGTTGAAGGCTCCTGTGAAGTAGGAACAACGTATTATTCAGATACATACGGATACGAAAAAGACATTGAAATAATTGAAAAGGTTCCGTATGAGCTTACAGGAGATGTGATCTATCCTGTGGCTCAGATAAAGAACGACGAAGCAGATGATGCAGAAGTAAAGGCTGCAAGGGACTTTGTGGATTTCATCGTGTCTGATGAAGCGAAGGAGATTTTTGATAAATATTACTTTGATACAGATGTTGAGAAGTGACTATTGGGACGATGCAGGAATCACAGCTTTACAGACGGCATATGATCATGACGTGGGAGTACTATGAACGAGCTTTTTTCTGTCCTTTCGGGACTGGACTGGAGTCCGCTCCGGATATCGCTTAAAACAGGTGCGGCAGCGACATTTTTTTGTTTTTTTCTTGGAATATTTACAGCATATAAGGTCATGGATATGAAGCCCGGGAAAAGAGCGGTGATAGACGGGATATTGACACTGCCAATGGTGCTTCCGCCTACCGTCGCGGGCTTTTTTCTCCTGCTCATTTTTTCGAAAAGGAGATCTATCGGCATTTTTTTATGGGAGACATTTGACATCAAGGTCGTTCAGAGCTGGCTTGGCTGTGTGATAGCGGCAATGGTCATTGCATTTCCGCTCATGTACAGAAATGCCAGGGCAGCGTTCGAGCTTGTGGATCAGAATCTGATTTATGCCGGAAGGACTCTGGGGATGTCGGAATGGGAGATTTTCTGGCGGGTCATAATGCCGACAGCTAAACCCGGTATCGCAGGCGGAACGATACTGACCTTTGCAAGGGCGCTGGGGGAATATGGCGCAACATCCATGCTCGCAGGAAATATTCCGGGAAAAACAGCTACGGTTTCTCAGAGGATAGCAATGGTCATACAGGATCAGGATTATCTGACGGCAGGCGTATGGGTTGCGGTAGTGCTGTTTATCGCGTTTATGGCAGTGTTTGCTATAAACATCATTACGGGAAGCTCCGGGAAAATACGGCGGTGAAATAAGTGGGGATAGAAGTTGATATCAGACGCAGGCTCGGTGAATACGAGCTTGATATGTCTTTTAGTGAAAATTCAAAACGTATAGGAGTACTTGGGGCCTCCGGTTCAGGAAAGTCCATGATGCTAAAGTCCATCGCCGGGATCGAACTGCCTGACAGCGGTCGGATAGTATTAAATGACAGGGGTCTTTATGATTCAGAAAAGCATATTGATATAAAGCCTCAGAAAAGAAATGTTGGTTATCTTTTTCAGAACTATGCACTTTTTCCGACGATGACTGTTGTACAAAATATTGCTGTCGGTATCAGGAGACCGAGAGAGGAAAAAGCTGAGCGTATAAGCGAAATGATAAGTAAATTTCAGCTCACGGGTCTGGAAAACAGGTATCCTGCAGAACTGTCCGGCGGGCAGCAGCAGAGAACGGCACTGGCGCGAATAATGGCATATGAACCTGAAGCGATACTTCTTGATGAACCATTTTCTGCACTGGACTCGTATCTAAAGGATCACATGCAGGCTGAGCTTATGGAGATGCTTTCTGATTTTGAAGGCACGGTCATAATGGTATCCCATTCAAGAGATGAGATATACAGGTTCAGTGATACGCTCCTCATTGTTGATCAGGGCAGGATCATGAACCATGGAAGGACGAAGGATATTTTTTCGCATCCTGAGACAAGATCTGCAGCCATGCTCACAGGATGCAAAAATTTTTCGGCAGCGGATATTATTGATGCACACACCATTTTTGCGAAGGGCTGGGGAATAACTCTTAAAGTAAAGCAGGAGATTCCAAAGGACACACATTTTATAGGATACAGGGCTCATCAGTTTGAACCTATATGGGGAGAATGTACAGAAAATTGCATTAAGTTTAATCTGTCATCGAGAGCTGACCTGCAGTTTGAGAGGAACTTTTATATCAAGCCTGAGTGCCCTGAGTACAGCAGAGAAGCTGTCATAACATGGTATGTTCAGAGAGATAAATGGGAGTCCCTTGATAAAAAAGGACTGCCGGATTTTTTGCGCTTTAGGGAAGAAGATATAATGTTTTTGAAGTAACGGAGAATATATATGTCATTGATCGATAATAATAGCTCAAATGAGTTCACCCACTTTGACGAATCGGGAAATGCCGTCATGGTGGATGTTTCTGAAAAGAATGTAACAAAAAGAACTGCTGTCGCAAAGGGAACCATAAAAGTCACGTCAGAGGTTTTTGATGCGATACGCGGAAAGAAAGTTAAAAAAGGCGATGTTTTAACGGTCGCACAGGTCGCGGGGATAATGGGAACGAAAAAAACATCGGAACTGATACCTATGTGTCACCTGCTGAATTTGACAAATTCAAAGGTTTGGTTTGAAATGAAAGAAGACGACCTGTCGATCGATGCATTCTGCCTGGTAAAAACAGAAGGGAAGACCGGAGTAGAAATGGAAGCGCTGACAGGCGTAAATATTGCTCTTCTCACCATTTACGATATGTGTAAAGCCATTGATAAACGTATGATCATGACCGATATCCATCTTGTAGAAAAAAATGGCGGGAAAAGCGGAGATTTTTTGTTTTAAGGATTTATATATATGAATGATAATGAGATTCAGTGGGATAAACTGCTTGGGATAAAGACTACAGGAAGAGATGATTCCAATGCGGATCAATATCGTTTTCCCTATGAACCTACGCCCTACTCTGTACTTGAACGACTCGCAAACAGCGGATATATCCGAAAGAAAAATCAGCTGATTGATTACGGATGCGGAAAAGGCAGAGTAGGTCTTTTCCTGTCGTATCAGACGCGGTGCAGATCCATCGGTGTGGAGTACGACGAACGTATTTATAAGGATGCCGCAGCTAACGGAGAAAAAGGTGTGTCAGGTTCAAGAACAGTGTTTCTCATGGAGAATGCGGAAAATTATAAGGTTCCGCCGGAAGCTGACCGCATGTTTTTCTTTAATCCTTTTTCGGTTGAGATCCTGAGACATGTCATTGCAAGGATAATCGAGTCATATTATGAAGAGAATAGAGAGATCATGCTGTTTTTCTATTATCCGTCGGATGAATATGTGTCTTATCTGATGACTGTTGATGAGCTGGAATTTATGGATGAGATAAGCTGCGCAGACCTTTTTGACGGTAATGATCCGAGAGAGAGGATCATGATCTTTAAGACTGCATCTATGGGGTGATTTATGAAAGTATGTTTATTAAATGATTCTTTTCCGCCGGTCATAGACGGTGTGGCGAATGTCGTGACAAATTATGCACATATCCTTACTGCAAAGCATGGAGCAGAAGTGATGGTAGGCACACCCAGGTATCCTGATGCGGACTATGATAACTATCCGTTTCAGGTGGTGCCTTACAGAAGCTTTGATACTACAAAAATAGTAAAAGGATATCGTGCAGGAAACCCTCTGGCGGTGCGTTCTGCAAAGAGAATGATAGATTTTCAGCCGGATATAATCCATTCCCATTGTCCGGTTTCATCAAACGTGCTGGCAAGGCTTGTGAGAAACGAGACTTCAGCGCCTGTGGTTTTCACCTATCATACGAAGTTTGACGTAGATATCGCAAGAGCGGTAAAGGACAAATTTTTGCAGCAGGAGAGCATAAAGGTGCTTGTCAATACTATCTCTGCCTGTGATGAAGTGTGGTGCGTAAGCGAAGGCGCCGGAGAAAATCTGAAATCTCTCGGCTACGAGGGCGAATACAGGGTAGTGTCAAACGGCGTTGATTTTGAAAAGGGAATGGCATCTGAGGAAGCTATAAAGGAAGCTACAGGTGATTATGACCTTCCGGAAAACGTGCCGTTATTTTTATTTGTAGGTCGAATGATGGCGTACAAGGGAATACCGCTGATACTCGATGCTCTGAAAATGCTGAAAGAAAAAGACATTGATTTTCGTATGGTATTCGTGGGTAAGGGCGCAGATCTTGATGGATTTATCGCAACGGCGGAAGAATATGGTATCTCTGATAAAGTATTTTTCACGGGGGCGATCTATGACAGAGAAGCTCTCCGTGCATGGAATACGAGAGCGGATCTCTTTGTATTTCCATCAACTTACGATACGAACGGCATAGTCGTTCGCGAGGCAGCGGCATGCGGTCTTGCGAGTGCTCTGATACGCAATTCATGTGCGGCAGAGGGAATAACGGACGACAGGAACGGATTCATCATTGATGAAAACGCGGAGTCTCTTGCAGAACTCTTAACAAGAGTCAGCAAGGATCTGGATCACGCCCGTAAGGTCGGTGAAAATGCTATGAATGAGATCTATATCTCATGGGAAGACGCCGTCAGCGACGCATATGACCGCTACGGAGAAATCCTGGAGGATGTCAGAGCCGGAAAAATGGAGATCCGACGCAAGACCATGACGGATCACATGCTTGATGCAACGGCTGATTTTATAAATAAAACTGACAAAATTCTGAACATTCCAAGAAAGACCTTTGAAGGTATGATAGATAACACCATGGAAATGGTTGATTATATCATAGATGCACAGGAACGCAGAAATGAGGAGCTTCGCAGTATTTTTGACAGTGCGGAGCAGAGCATGGCTGAAATGTATGAAAAGCAGGAACGCATGACTGACAGTATCAGAAAAGGGTTTAAGGAAGTGATAGATGATGCAAAGAGACTGGTATAAAACCGCAGTCTTTTATCAGATATGGGTCAGAAGCTTTGCTGACGGAAATGGTGATGGCATAGGAGATCTTTATGGCGTGTACAAAAAATTGCCGTACATAAAATCTCTCGGAGTAAATGCGATATGGTTCTCGCCGCTCTATCCGTCGCCAAACGCAGATTTTGGATATGACATTTCTGACTACTGCGATATTCATCCGGATTACGGAACTCTGGATCAGTTTAAGAAAGTGCTGGACAGGGCTCATGAAATGGGAATCCGTGTAGTTATGGATCTCGTTATAAATCATACGTCAGACGAGCATAAATGGTTTAAGGAAAGCTGTAAGGGCAAAGATAACGAGTACAGTGATTATTACATCTGGCGGGATAAGCCCAACAACTGGAACTCGATCTTTGAAGGAAAAGCCTGGGAGTATAACGAAGAGAGAGGTCAGTATTATCTGCATATTTTTGCAAAAAAACAGCCTGATCTGAACATGGATAACCCGAAGGTACGGGAAGAAGTTAAAAAGATCATGCGTTTCTGGCTGGATATGGGAGTCGATGGTTTCAGAGAGGATGTCATTACTTTTATATCTAAAAAAGAAGGACTTCCGGATGGTCTTCCGTTTTTACCCATAGTAAATGGTATGCCCTATTATAAGGATGGACCGCATATCATCGAGTATCTGAAGGAATTTCGGGAAGTGAGCGACGAGTACGGTGCAGTCCAGATAGGTGAAGGACCTATGACTACGGTGCGTTCTGCGCTTAAATATCTGACGGGACCGGAAAAGACGCTGGACCTCATGTTTTCCTTTGATCATATGCTTGCGGACTGTTTTTATACAGAGTATCTTCACAGGAAATTTGATCTCGTGAAGTTAAAGCGCGCATTTTCAAAGTGGCAGAGAGCTCTGAACAATGACGGATGGAATACGTTATATCTGGAAAATCATGATCATCCGAGGATCATAAGCAGATATGGAAGTGAACGGCACTGGAAAGCGAGCGGAAAGATGCTTGCGGCGTGCTATATGTTTCAGAAGGGAACACCTTTTATCTATCAGGGGCAGGAGATAGGCATGACTAACATCCGCCTTCGGGATATAGCTCATTATGTGGATGTTTCCTCGATCATGAATTTCAACTTATTCAATACGGATGACCCTATAAATAAGAGGATGGCGAGGATACATATTTCCAGCAGGGACTCCTCAAGGACTCCTATGCAGTGGAATGGTACAAAGTATGCCGGTTTTTCCCGTGTGAAACCGTGGTTCTATGTGAATCGGAATTATAAGACTGTAAATGTAAAGGCAGAGGAAGAAGATCACGGAAGTATATTAAATTTTTATCGGAAATGTACTGAGCTGAAGAGCAGTAGTAAGACGCTGATATACGGCTCATATCGTGAGTTTTTCCCGAAGAACCGCCATATATATACTTACGAACGAAAGTGGGATAATATTTCATATTTGGTGATATGCTCATTTTCAAGTCACGGCAGACACTGGAATATACCGGATGAATATGTGGGGAGGATAGGAAAGCTGGCACTTTGCAATTA
The DNA here is from genome assembly GCA_900168235.1 of Lachnospiraceae bacterium. Taxonomy (GTDB): domain Bacteria; phylum Bacillota; class Clostridia; order Lachnospirales; family Lachnospiraceae; genus NK4A144. The sequence continues at coordinate 14,845 of FUZG01000006.1, forward strand.
TCCGATGCCTGTATCCACTGCTATATCACAAAAACCACGTGATCTCCTGAGACCATACGAGGTGCGGGTGTACCGCTATAAACTGAAATAGATACAGAAAAGTATGAGCACCTGAGACAGTGTAAAAGTCTTAGGTGCTCTGCTGCGTCTAAACTATAATGCAGAATGTTATAAATGCTGCAGGATTTGAAAAAAGTAAGAAAACACGACTGATGGATCACCTGTATTTTTTCACTAATGAGAACCCCCTGCCTTCTACAGTGTTTACACGGCTTACTGCGATAAAGCTTACGGGATCGATCTCTTTTATCGCTGCCTCTACACTTGGAAGAGCACGGTTCTGAACGATGGTTATGAGAACATTCTGGGGATTTTTCAGATATCCTCCCTCTCCGTATAAAACAGTGACGCCGTGGTCGAGGTCGAGAAGTATCCGCTGGCGGATCTCTTCTGCATGTTCACTGATGATGGTGACCTGAGTGCGGCTCTGTCCCATGAGGAGAAAACGGTCCAGAACAACAGTATAGAGGAGTATCATGACTACGCCGTACAGGACGTTTTCAATAGGTGTAAATAATGCCTGCGCGATAATAACGGCGAAATCAAAAAAGTACATGGTGAGTGACAGGGGCAGTCCGAAGTGTTTTTTGAGGCTTAATGGAGGAATGTCCATACCGCCTGTCGAAGCTCCTGCATGTATGACCATGCCGAGAGAGAAACCTATTCCTACACCGGAAAAAATGGTACAGAGAAAAATATCGTTTGTCAGAATACGGTTTCCGAGAAAACGATTTATTATCTCAAGTGACATAGGATATGTAAATGTGCTGAGGATGGTGGCTGCAGCAAATTTTTTACCAAGGTCGAAATAGCTCCAGAGGAGAAGCAGGCCATCAAGCACGAGGATAGACGCAGACATGGGAATATGCTGTGTGCGCTGAAGTGCCAGCGCGATACCTGTTGTACCGCCTGTTACGAGTCCTGACGGCTCGAGGAAGAGTCTTACCGTCAGAGCATACAGGAATGTGCCGATGACGGTCATGGTCACTGATTTTATAATGTCTTTTTTACTTGTCTTGCTGTTCATATAATGTCTCCAAAAAATACCTTGATAAGTGCTCCGCATAGCAAGTTGCGCTAGGCTCGAAAATACCTCGCCAAGCGAACTTACATAGCACGCACTAGGCTCGAAAATACCTCGCCAAGTGCTCCGCATAAATAAATGGTCAGGGATGTTTTCCCTGACCATTCGTGGATCGCAGTGCGTCTGCACTGAATACGAGTACTAATTTATCGTAAATTCTCTGTTTATGCAATCGCCTCTTTAATTATTGTGGTATATATGATAATATTAAATAGATTAATTTATTAAATCGATTAATTATTGGACTGCGAAGGGGACAATTATCTATGTTTACGCCGGATCATGGATTTAATCAGGAATATATGCAGGAGCTCAACAGAGCGCTTTTAATAAAGCTTTTAAGGAAAGAGGGGATCTGTGCACGGACGGTTCTTGCAAAGAAATCGCGGTTAAAACAGGCTACGGTCACTAATATCATAAATGATTTTATTGAATGGGGAATCGTCAAGGAAGTGGGATTCCTTGTGGGAAATAAGGGAAGACGGAGTATAGGTATCACGCTGAAGAACGATGAGTTTGGCGTGATAGGAATACAGCTCGCGAGAAAATATTTTTCCGTGGGTGTATTTGATCTGTCCGGAAATTCTGTTGATCAGAGTAAGCAGGAAATAGGATCTGCAGGTACTCCGAAGGATACTATGAAAAAAATTTCAACGGAGATCAGGTCATTTATCGAGAAACATGCAGACAGAAAGATGCTCGCCATAGGAATGGCGGTTCCCGGTCCTTTCAGCGTGAAAAAAGGGCGTATTGAGCTCATGACCGGATCAAGCGGATGGAATGATATTTCTATTCAGGATCTGCTTGAAGAGGAATTTGGGCTTCCTGTTTTTCTTGAAAATGACGCGAACTGCGGTGCACTGGCACAGTACTGGTACAATGACGAGCAGTATGAAAAGGAAGTCATGGTGTATATAGCAGCGGGGGCAGGTATCGGCGCGGGTATCATGAATCAGGGTGAACTCGTTGAAGGAACGCTCGGAATGGCAGGAGAGATAGGGCATATGTCTATCAATTTCGGAGGTCCCAGATGCGCCTGCGGTAATTTCGGGTGCCTGGAGCTTTACTGCTCAGCGTCTGCGTTTGTAAAGGAAATGAACAGAGTCCTGAAGCCTGCGGAAGATTATACCTTTGCCGAAGCGAAAGAACTCGTAAAAGAGGGAAATCCTATCGCCATGGAAATTTATTCCAACTGCTGTGATAAACTTGGGGCGGGGGTAGTAAACGTGATAAATGCCTTTAACCCGGCGGTCGTGGTGATAGGAGATGAGATGTCGCACGTTTCATCAAAAGTAATGTTGGAACGGGTAAAGAGAGAAGTGAAGATACGTGTACTTCCTGAAGTATATGAGAATATGATAATTTCCATGAGTGTTACAAAGGATTCCATGCTTCATGGGGCTGCTATCGTTTCACTTCGGGATATTTTTCGTGATCCGAAAAAATATTTTTCTCGCGAGTAATGTAAGTTGTTCTCTTTTTAAAACAAAATTTGTACTTGTACACAGAACAATCGGGTTGGCTTTGGTCATAATGACGAAAACCAACCCTTTTTATATTAAAAAAGCAAATAATATTGACAAAGAGATTGGGTGTGTCTATTATAAACTTAATTCAATTATTAAATGAATTAATTAATAAAACAGCTTTGCAGCTATATGATTGAAAAATACTTTCACAAAGCAGACAGCAAAGGAAAGGATAATTGGAAAAACAGGTTCTTAAAAATATTAAGCGTCAGATGGATGACATGTTTCTGGCAGAAAGAAAGGTCGCGGATTTTATTCTCGCAAATCCAAATGAGACGGTAGGGTTAAACGTCTCGGATCTGGCAGAGAAGAGCGGCGCCAGTGATGCGACAGTCATCAGGTTCTGCAAGAGGCTGGGGTATAAAGGCTTCTACCAAATGAAGCTCGCACTTGCAGAAGAGCTGGGACGGCATCAGATGACAGGGTATACAGACCCGATGGACAATCCAAAGAACGCCGGGGAAGTTATCAAGTGTCTGACCCGTGATCTATTAAGGATAGCGGATCTCATGGATAACGAAAAAGCCAACCGATGTGCTGAGATGATATGTTCCGCAAAAAAGGTTTATATCATGGCAGTCGGCAATACGATCCCGGTAGCCATGGATTTTTCTTTCAGGCTTTGCAGGATAGGGATAAATGCAAGGTGTGAACCGATCGTTGAGTACGCAGTTGCAGCTCTTGCAAACGCAGAAAAAGATGATCTTCTGATAGCAGTTTCACATTCGGGGAGTTCGAAATATGTTATTCAGGCGGTTGAGATCGCGGCACAAAAAAATGTACCGGCTATAGCGGTAACGAGTTCCAGCAGTAATCCGTTAGCCCGGGAAGCACTTTTTTCACTTCTTACTACAGTAGATGATCCGTTATTTGGGGAGTACGGATCGGCAACTCACATTTATGATCAGGCTGTACTTGACGCGGTGTTGTATCTGGTGTCACAGAAGTTGAAACAGAGCGGTGACATAGGCAATATCGAGGCAGTACTTGCAGAATACAAAATCTGAAGGGACAAAATCTGATATGCCGTACGTTGATCATTATGAGAAGTATCTGAACGAAATTCCGGAAGACATTGAAACTTGCAGAAAAACAGGACACAGGATCGTATTCGGATATACATCCGATACGGATGTCCTGCTGAAGCTGGATCTCGATGAGGTCAACAAGCTTTTTGAAAAATACGGAAAAGAAGCCAGCGGACGAAATGGTGATGAGACCATAGACTCCATGGAAGACTTCGCTCGGATCATCTCTTACTACATGATGAACGGATTGGGGGGAGAAGCTGATATCACTGATTTCGATGTGGTTCAGTATCTATTAGATCACTTCAAGCACAGGTTCCTGATGGGAGGGACAGGAGCCCAGGGGGCGGCTGCGATGGCATCCGCCGGTATGCCGGTTCTGGCACATATCTCCGATAAAAACAGGATCGTCTGTAACGAAATGAATTACGAAGGACTTGAATCCATAAAGGGAGGAGTAAGAGTTCCCCTTATGAATATGATGGAAGGAAGCCCTGTATATCACGTGATCTTTTCGTATACGAAAGGCGACAGATTTACTTACAAAGGAAAAGAATACGAGGTTCCGGTGGCGAACCGCCTGATCCTCGATTATGACACGATCCACAAAGATATCGTGGTGGATGAAAGCTTTCGGAAGTATCTGGAAGAAAATGCAGACCAGATAATCTCCTACAACATCAGCGGTTTTAACGCAGTAGTTGATACGGAACTTGCCGAGTCAAGGATGAAAGAGCTCGCGGAACATTATAAGCGGGTAAAGAAAGCGAATCCGAACTGCATCATCTACTTTGAAAGTGCTCATTACCTGAATCAGGAAGTGAAGCGGATCGTTTACAGGGAAATATCCAGATACGTGGACATCATGGGAATGAATGAGGAAGAGCTGGTAGCTCACGCATCAGAGCTCGGATGTGAGGTTGATAAATCAAGTCTTCCGGATGTGATCCGCGGAATGGATGTGGTCATTGATAAGTATCAGATAAACGGAATAATACTTCACACGAAAGATTATTCCATGTATTACGGTACAGAGCTCTGTATCGATGTGAATCTGGAAAAAGCAATGACCATCGGAAATCTGCTTTCAGGCACAAAAGCAAGAATAGGCAGATACGGAAATCTGGAGGACTGCAGAGAAAGCCTGAAACAGGGATTGAGTCCTGAAGGACTGAAATTTGCAGATGAGATTGAAAAAATGAAACTGAACAGAAAGGCTTATCTGGTGCCGTCCAGATACATGGAAAAGCCTGCCTGCACAATAGGACTTGGGGATACGTTCGTTGCAGGTGTACAGTTTGCATGGGTTAAGAGAGGGTAATGTATGGGTTGTTATATGGGGGTTGATCTCGGGACTTCCAGCATGAAGACCATCATCATTGATGAGTCCGGCAGGGTACTCGGGATTGATTCAGAAAGTTATCAGTTCGCATCGCCTTTTAATAATTACGCAGAGCAGGAACCGGAGGACTGGTGGAAGGCCTGCGTGATGACTATACGCGGAGCGATGCAGAAGGGCGGACTTAAGGGAGACGATATAAAAGGGATAAGTTTCTCGGGTCAGATGCACGGACTGGTGACACTGGATAAAGATCTGAAGTCAGTACGACCTACAATTCTTCATTGTGACGCGAGGAGTATAAAACAGATAGACGAGATAAAAGAGCTCTTTGGAGAAAAAAAAATCCGTGAGCTCATGATGAATCCGGTTTATACAGGGTTTTTACTTCCGTCACTCTTGTGGGTTCGGGAAAACGAACCTGAAAATTTTGAAAAAATATCACACGTTTGTCTCCCAAAGGATTACCTGAAAGTAAAGCTCACGGGAGATGTCACATCAGATTATGCGGATGCATCCGCAACGCTTGCCTTTGATATAAAAAACGGCAGGTGGTCAAATGAGATCCTTGAAAAAATCGGCTTCCCTATAGAATGGTTCCCTGAATGTTATGAAACATGCGATGTTGTGGGAACTGTTACAAGGGAAGCAGCTGAGGAGACGGGCTTATCCCCGGGTACTCCGGTGATCGCCGGAGGCGGAGATCAGGTCATGCAGCAGATAGGAAACGGAATCACGAAGGTTGGACAGGCATCTGCCAATATTGGTACCAGCGGTCAGGTATCGTTTCAGAGCAGCAGTCCTATACTGAATCCGCGCCTCAGCACAAACACCTTTATCGGATATAAAAAAGACCACTGGTTCACAATGGGAGCCATCATGAATGCAGGGCTCTGTTTTAAGTGGTTTAACAGTATTTTTGAAAAGGTGGATTACGAAGAACTGAATACGGATATTTCAAAAGTAAGTCCGGGGAGCGGCGGAGTGATCTTTCTCCCGTATCTGAACGGAGAGCGGACGCCGCATCTTGATCCGAACTTGAGCGGAGCGTTTATAGGAGTGAATCTCAGGACCGGAAAACCTCAGCTTGAGAGAGCGGTCATGGAAGGTGTGAGCTTTGCCATGAACCAGTGCATAGAGGTCTGTGAGGAATTAGGACTCCATGCGGATACCATCATTGCATCAGGAGGCGGCTCTCACAGTATCCCGTGGCTTCATATACAGTCTGATATATATAACAGACCGTTGAAAGTGGCTGATACGGATGAACAGGCAGGACTCGGAGCTGCCATCGCAGCGGGAGTCGGTGCAGGAACATTCTGTGATATTGATGAGGGATGTGAAAGAGTGGTCCGGTACAAAGATTTTGAAATCCTTCCGGATGCAAAAAATCACGAGATCTACATGGAGTATTACCAGATCTATAAAGAAGCCTTCCATAGATGCTGTGAAACCCTTCATGAGGTGACACTGCTTGGAAGAAAGAAGAGGTGAAAGTTTTGAGTAACAGCGAGTATATTCTGAACTGCGACGGCATATCGAAGGCTTTCGGCGGAACGCAGGCACTGAAGGATGTCCAGCTTCACGTGAAGCCCGGCGAGGTTCACGCACTGCTGGGAGAGAACGGAGCAGGAAAATCAACACTGATGAAATGTGTCATAGGTCTTATCAAACAGGATTCCGGAACCATGGAATTTGAGGGAAAACCTTATCAGGTAAACGGACCTATAGATGCATTGAACAGCGGTATCTCAATGATCCATCAGGAGCTGAATCCTGAGCCGTATCTGACAGTTGCGGAAAGCATTTTCCTGAAAAGAGAAAACACAAGGGGAATCCTTCTCGATAAGAAAGCGCAGAACAAGAGATGTCAGGAAGTGCTGGATAAATTTGATGTTTCCTACAATGCGACAACGAAGATGAAGGAGCTCACGCTGGCGCAGGTTCAGATGGTTGAGATCATAAAGGCAGTGTCCTGTGACTCGAGACTTATCATCATGGATGAGCCCACGTCATCTCTTGACTCCACAGAAACAGAACAGCTTTTTGAAGTGATCCGTGATCTGAAATCAAAGGGAGTTGCGATCATTTATATCTCACACCGTATGGAAGAGATTTTTGAAATCTGCGACCGTGTTTCGGTTTTCAGAAACGGAACCTATGTAGATACGAAGTCCATGGAGGGAGTTACAAGGGATGAACTTATCTCCATGATGGTAGGACGTGATGTAAAGAGCGTATTTCCGAAGGTTGACTGCAAGATCGGCGAGACGGTGTTCAAGGTTGAAAACCTGTGCGGTGACGCATTTCATGACATCAGCTTTGAGGTCCATGCGGGAGAAATACTCGGTATTGCGGGACTCGTAGGATCAGGAAGAAGTGAGACTATGAGAGCGATCTTTGGATTGGATCCTATAACATCCGGAAAAATGTACCTGGAAGGAAAGGAGATCACAAATAAGAATCCAAGGTCAGCAATAAAAAAAGGAATCTGTATGGTAAATGAAGACAGAAAGAACTACGGTCTCTGTCTCCTGCGTTCCATAAGAGAGAATATCTCACTTCCAAATCTTCCTGCGAGACAGAAGGGATTGATACTTAATCAGAAACGTGAAAAGCAGGAATGTCAGGAAGCTGCTGAGAAACTGACAGTAAAAGCTGCAAGTATCGAACACAACGGTTTCTCACTAAGCGGAGGTAATCAGCAAAAAGTTGTACTTGCAAAATGGATACTTGCTAATCCGAAGGTCCTGATCCTTGATGAGCCGACTCGAGGCGTAGACGTCGGCGCAAAGTCTGATATTCATACACTTATGTGTGAATTTGCAGCAAAAGGAATGGCGATCATCATGATATCGTCGGAACTTCCGGAAGTAATGGGTATGAGTGACCGGATCCTTGTTTATCACGAAGGAAGGATAAGCGGAACGATACAGCGAAAAGAAATCCTTGATAACCACATTACACAGAAGGACATTCTGGCGATGGAATTTGCACAGCACAATAAGGACTGACAGGAGGAGAGAGAAAAATGTCGGAAAAGAAAAAGTTTTATCAGACGGACGAGTTCCGTATGTTCATGGGTAAATACGGTATCGGCGTAATCCTGATCTTTATGATCTTCGTTATCGCAGTAATGAAGCCCAGATTTATCTACCCGAGCAACATACTGAACGTACTCACACAGATATCGGTAAACTGCCTAATAGCGTATGGTATGTGTCTCGCCATCACCACCGGAGGAATCGATCTTTCGGTCGGACCGCAGTTAGCGCTGGTATCAGTCCTTCTCGGTCAGTTCATCGTAGTACGCAACATGAATATCGGGCTTTCGATAATACTTGCTCTTGCGGCTACTACATTATTTGGATTCATAAACGGAGTCCTGATAGCGAAGTTCAATATGGCGGCATTCGTAGTAACGCTTGCGACGCAGCTCGTCATACGATCCATAGCACAGATCATTTCAGATGGTAAGGGAATGTCAATGGCATCCCAGGCATTTAAGGATATCTATTCAGGAACACTAATAGGAGTTCCGCTTCCCATCATTTACATGGTAGTAATCTCGGTAATCATGTACATCGTGATGCACTGGACAAAGTTCGGCCGCTACGTATTTGCAGTAGGCGGAAATGTAAATGCAGCTATCGCATCCGGTGTGGACGTTTTCTGGACAAAGGCTCTTTGCTATACGATCTCAGGTCTCCTTGCAGGAATCGCAGGTGTTATCTTCACAAGTAAGACAGGTTCTGCACAGTCAAATATCGGTGTTGCGTATGAGACAGATGCAGTTGCAGCCTGCGTACTTGGCGGTACTTCATTCGCAGGAGGTATTTCTACAGCACCTGGCGTACTCCTCGGAGCAGTAATCATCGGATGTATCTATAACGGAATGAACTTCTTAAATATCGGTTCTTACTATCAGTACATGACAAAGGGAATCATCATTATCTTTGCGGTACTCCTTGACATGGTCATCAATAAGAAGAACAGATAAGCAATATTTTGTACATATATTAACCCGATAATCTGGGACGGTAAGTGAAAAAATACCGGCCAGCTTATAAATCAAACCTATACTAATCATTTTAGGAGGAAGAAAGCATGAAAAAGAAGGTTGTAGCAGCTCTGTTGGCATCAGTTATGGTTATGAGTCTCACAGCATGCGGAAGCAGCGGATCATCAGGCGGCGCAGCATCTGCACCGGCATCAGAAGCACCTGCATCCGAGGCTCCGGCTCAGTCAGAAGCAGCTCCGGCATCAGAAGCTGCAGCAGAAGGTGAGGCAGCAGCAGATACAGCCGCTTCAGGCGGAGATCTGAACGGCGATGGAAAGATCATCGTTGGATATATTTCAAAGAATACAACTGACGTATTCCATGCAACACTTAACGGTGCGGCAGAAGAGAGACTTGATTCTCTCGTAGCTGACGGAACTATCGATGAGTGGACAGGAATCCTTGACGGAAATACTGATGCTGCAAAGCAGTGTGACCTTGCACAGGACTGCATCAACTATCCTTGTGACTACGTTATCATCCTTCCGGCTGAGTCAACAGCTTCTGATCCTGCTGTTACATCAATGGCTGACGCAGGCATCGGCGTTATCGTTGTAAACTCCGCAACAGACAGCACAGACTCCGCAGCAATGGCATTTGCAGGATCTGATGACGTATATGCCGGCGAGCTCATGGGCAATTATGTTATGGAACATGTTGAAGGCGGCGGAACATTCGTACACTGCCAGGGTATCATCGGAAACTCAGCACAGATCCAGCGTGGAGAAGGTATCGCAAATACTATCGAGAAGGATTCAGGCTGGACAAAGGCGGCTGATGTTCCGTGTGACTGGGATGCTTCAAAGGCTGTTAATACAGTTGATGACTATCTCGCACAGTATGGTGACGATCTGAAGGCTGTTATCTGCGATAACGATGATATGTCCTCTGCAGCACAGGCTGAGTGTAATGCAAAGGGCCGTGAAGACATCGTATGTATCGGTGTTGACGGAAATCAGGGACCTCTTCAGATGGTTAAGGAAGGCACACTTGGCGCAACAGTTCTTCAGGACGGCGCAGGACAGGTTAATGCAGGTATCGACGCTATCGTAGCTTCTATCAAGGGTGAGACCGTTGAGAAGAAGATCATCGTTCCGTTCGTACTGGTAACTCCTGACAACGTTGACGAGTATCTGAAGTAATTACTTTTTTAATAATTCACGGGAACCCCATTGGAGAACCCTCCATTGGGGTTTCTTACAGAGACTGGATGGTATGTATAAGGAGGTAAAGCTGCTATGTTAATGAACATGAAGGATCTGTTGGAGGTCGCCAACAGGGAGAATTTTGCAATTCCGGCATTCAACATCGGTACCGGACAGATGCTGACCGGTATCATAGAGGAATGTGAGGCTCAGAAGTCTCCGGTGATCCTGGCGATCCACCCGAATGAACTGAAATTTCAGGGTGATGCGTTCATTCAGCAGGTTATAAAAGCTGCTAATGACACTCGTATACCGTGTGTTATTCATCTGGATCATTCGGGAGTAAAGGATATTGAGAGGGCTATTCGTGATGGATTTACATCTGTCATGATCGATGCTTCTCATGAGTCCTTTGAGGATAACGTGGCAGTCACAAAGAGGGTCGTAGAGCTGGCGCATCCCCTGGGCGTATCTGTAGAAGCAGAACTCGGAACTATCGGAAGCACAGACAATGACTCAGAAGTTGACGGCGGAGCCTCCGACATCATTTATACAAAGCCGGAAGAAGCGGTGAAATTTGTAGAGGAAACAGGCGTTGACTGTCTCGCGATCGCCATCGGAACAGCTCACGGTCTGTATCCGAAAGGATTTAAGCCGGAATTAAAGCTGGAGCTCTTAAAAGAGATCAAGAAAGTCGTAAGTGTACCGCTGGTACTTCACGGTGGTTCAGGCAACCCGGATGAGGAGATCGGACAGGCTGCAAAGCTTGGAATAAATAAGATCAATATTTCGTCTGATATTAAGGATGCTCTCTATCAGAAACTTAGAGTGATCCTTGCAAACGATCCAAAGGTCAGAGAGCCTTTTGAGCTTTATCCTGAGGCTCTTGAAGCTATGAAGGATGTTGCCCGTCACAAGATCAAGCTCTTTGGTTCTGATGATAAGGTTAAATATTACACACTGTAATCGTCTTCTAAAAATAAGAGAGGTATTCGTATGAAACGTTCTGTTATTAACACCAATATCGAATGGGCAATGGATCTGTGTAAAAAAATGAACTTTAATCTGCCGGAATTTTTCTATTGGAAGCCGGAAGAATGGGAAGAGAAGAAAGATATCACTGACCGTATGACATCAGTAGGCCTTGGATGGGATGTAACTGATTATGGTACCGGTGATTTTGATAAAGTAGGAGCAGTTCTCGGAACACTGAGAAACGGCGTTATGGGCGACATGAAGAGACCTTACTGTGAAAAGATCATCGCAATGAAGGACGGACAGCTCCTTCCGCGTCATTTCCACTATGAAAAGACAGAGGACATCATCAACAGATGCGGCGGAACACTTTGTGTAGAGGTATGGAACAGCAAGCCTGAATCTGAAGGCTACGAAGTTGACTACGAATCCGACGTGACAGTTTACTGCGATGGTATCAAGGTTACTGTACCTGCAGGCGGTGTTGTAAAGGTTACACCCGGAAACAGCATCACCCTTACTCCATATATTTATCACCGTTTCTATGCAGAGGGCGGAGATCTGATCGTAGGTGAAGTTTCTAAGGTTAATGATGATGCAAAGGATAATCATTTCTCAGAAGAGATAAAACTCACCATCGAAGAGGATGAGCCGGTACGTCATCTCCTGTGCGGCGGTTACGTAATGGAACACGTATAAGACCATATTCGCCGGAGGGTATTATGGTAAAGAAAATACTGAACAGAGACGTATCAAACGTTGCAGAAGAGATGCTTTTAGGCTATCTCGAGGCATATCATAAATACTACAAAAAAGTAGACGGATACAACGCATTTTATTATAAAGGACGTAGGCGCAATAAAGTTGCACTCGTTATCGGCGGCGGAACAGGCCATGAGCCTATGTTTCCGGGCTTCGTAGGAGCAGGACTGGCCGATGCGGCTGCATGCGGGAATGTATGCGCGTCCCCTAACCCTCAGATCGTGAAGGAAGCGGGAAAAGCTGTTGATGACGGGAAAGGCGTACTTTTTGTATACGGGTGTTATGCCGGAGATAATCTGAATTTTGACCTGGGAGAGGAGATGCTGAATAAAGAGGGCATAAAAACTGCCCATGTCCGCGTGTGGGACGACCTTGCATCTGCTCCAAAGGAAAAAATCGAAGACAGGAGAGGTATCGCGGGTGACGTATTCGTGATCAAGGTCGCAGGAGCTGTCTGCGATTCAGGAGCCAATCTAAGTGAGGCAGTCCGTATCACGGAGAAAGCCCGTGACAATACCAGCAGTATCGGCATCGCCATCAGTCCGTGCACTCTTCCCGGAAATGACGGTCCGAACTTTGAACTCGGCAGCAATGAAATGGAATACGGAATGGGTATCCACGGTGAAGCTGGAATAGAGCGAACAAAGCTTGCTCCTGCGGAAGAAATTGTGGAACGGATGTATTCTGAGCTCAAAAAAGAGATGGGGCTTAAGTCCGGCGAGGAAGTGGCTGTCCTTGTAAACGGTCTTGGCTCTACACCTCTTCTGGAGCTGAACATAGTCTACTATGACCTTTATAAGCTCATGAAGAAAGATGGGATAAAGGTCTATGACGCTGATATCAAGTGCTATGTGACTTCTCAGGAGATGGGTGGCTTTTCAATCTCGTTCATGAGGCTTGATGCAGAGCTGAAAAAGTACTATGATGCGCCGTGCTTTTCTCCTTATTATGCGAGAGGAAATGCGGATGTAGTGCTTAATTCCGATATGGACGCTGATGAGGAACTTTATGCATCAGAGGATGATGACGAGGATGTGAAGATCACACGCAGTAAGTCAGGTCCGTTGTCTGAGCTTAATTCCGAAGATGCCAGAAATATGCTGATATATGTAGCCGATAAGGTTATGAAGAACAAGGGTTATCTGACTGAGATCGATAGCGCGATAGGCGATGGAGATCATGGAATCGGCATGTACGGCGGCATGAAAAAGGCAAAGAAACGTCTCATTCATATGAAGGGTGAAGATGATGTTTATAAGCTTTTTGAAGAGGCAGGAACTGAGATGCTTAACTCCATGGGCGGAGCGTCCGGTGTGATATTCGGAAGCCTGTACCTTGCAGGAGCAAAGGACATGACGCCGAAGCACAGTATCTCTGCGGAAGAACTCGCTGAAATGGAGAGAAAGTCCTTAAAGGCTATTCAGGAACGCGGCAAGGCTGAGGTAGGAGACAAGACAATGGTGGATGCGCTTGCACCTGCGGTTGAAGCGCTGGAAGAGAACAGAGCCGAAAATCTGGTGGATGCGCTGAAGGCAGCAGAAGAGGCTGCGGCAAGAGGCGTAGAAGACACCAAAAAGTACGTGGCGAAATTCGGACGGGCAAAGTCGCTCCATGAAAGAGCCATAGGACATCAGGATGCCGGTGCAACATCGGTGTCACTGATCTTCCAGGGAATGAGAGAATTCGTGGAAGACAGGATGGATTAGATAAACAGAATAATATGAATTCCGAGCCTATGGTTATACACATCTGAGCCATAGGCTCGTTTGCTATATTTGTTTCGAGGCTGGATGCATCTAAATTATGAGTTTTGAATACGTTTATTCTCCACGAGTTTGGCCAATTTTACGTTGGCAACGATCAAAAATATGTACGGAAGCATATAGGATATATGATCAATTTATGATAAAATTTAATGTGCAAATATTTGTATAAGTATATTATACGTATGTTCTGTCTAATGAGATATTTATGCAAAATACTTGGTATTTTGTCGGCAAAACATAAAATTTGATAACAGTAAGGCTATATTATTTATGAATCATTAGATAATAAGCGTGTATTGGGCAAAAACAACTAATGATAGGGTGGTTTGAAATGGCAAAAAAAGTGGGGATTTCAACAATCAATGGCAAGCAGATTACAATAGCAGGAAATAGATCTATAGTTCGTGCGGTAAGAGATTTAGGAAAATTTGGACTAATTACTTTTTCAAGGGAAATAAAATTTAAAAGTACTGTTTATGCGATTCATTTCTTTAAGCCAACAGCTTTTTTAAGAAATATGTATAGTTTGGGAAATGAAGTCTTAGTCATCAGTTGTGAAGATGGAATGAAGGACTTTAAGAGTCGTACAAAAGATTTTATTGATTACATATTAGTTACAAATAGTGAATTCAAAAATCGGCTTGATAAAGTAACATGTATTGTTATCGATGGGAATGAGGATATTTTAAAAATAGTAAAAAATGACAGAAGCGTGAATCCGGATTCTAGAATAATAGTTCCGTTTTGTGTTTCTGAATTAGATGGAAGTTTAACGGAAGAATTTTTTAATAATAGAATGAGAGAGTTCCTTTATGAAAAAGATTTATTTGGAATTGCAGTTCCGTTAAGAGATGATACTCTGTTTTATGGGAAAGATAGGACGAATGTCATCTCTGAATTATATGCTAGATATATGCATGGCGAAGAGGGCGGTCTTTTTGGATTACGACGTATTGGAAAGACGTCTATTCTATATTTGCTCAAAAAAAGAATTAGAGAGAGTGGTGGAATAGCGTGCTATTTTGATTGTTCGAGCGCTCATCATTATAGATGGAATGAATTTCTAAAGTATATAGTTGAAAACATTATTTCAGAAAATGAAATAAATTCAGAAAATGAAAATATTAGTGATTTGATATTATCTGACTTTGATTTATCGGAAGAGCGGTATAGTGAGAAAAAGGCATCTCAAAGTTTTGCACAAGATATTCAAACCATATATCAGAAAAAGGGTAATAAGAGAATACTAATTATTCTTGACGAGATTGAGAGTATAAGTCATTCAACTTCTCCGTCGGAGTCTTGGGGACATGGTTTGGATGCATTATTCTTTTGGCAGGCGATAAGATCATTGATTCAAATGCGTAGTGAATGCATGGCGTTTGTTGTTGCCGGAGTTAATCCTATGTGTATAGAAATGCAAAAGATAGGAACATATGACAATCCTATTTTTGGAATGCTTAATCCGATTTATGTCTCATTGTTTGAGTATGATGATATCAAGAAAATGATTTCAGACATTGGTGGTAGACTAGGTTTGAAGTTTGAGGATGAAGTATTCACAAAGCTTATGGAGGATTATGGTGGACATCCATTCTTGATAAGACAGGTATGTAGTAAAATCAATAATAATTTCTTGTCACAAAATATAGAAAGACCTGCTAATGTAACTAGATACAGTTATGTGATAAAAAATGAGGAATATCGTCAGGGGATGACGAGTGTTATTGAACAGATTTTAGGGGTGATTGAGAATTATTATCCAACTGAATTTGAATTATTGAAAAGACTTGCGCTTGATGGAAGAAATGCATTTAAAAAAGAAGTGGCTTTAGGGGAAAAGGGAATACAGCATTTGGTGGGGTATTGTCTTATTGAAAAGTCGGAAGGGGAGTATTTTATACGAATAAAATCTATTGAGGATTATATTAGAAGTAAATATATATATGATTCAACTCTTGATGAACAAAGAGATAAAAGGGCGAGAATAAATATACGTAGAGATGATATTGAAGGAAAATTGCGTGAATTAATAAAGTTTACATTAAAGACCAAGTATGGAAAAAAAGCAAAAGAACATTTAATTGCATATGCTGAAAAGGCAACACCTGATAAAAATCAAAAGACAAAAATGCTTAATGCTTCATCATTAAGTGATGCAATTACCGAACTGTATCTATCACAAATAAAAGGCATAATTGATAAGGAATGGAAGAACTTCGCTACAATTTTTCCGGATAAAAGTAAGTATGAGGCATATATGGATATACTTAATAGATCAAGAAATGTTGGAGCGCATGCAAAGCCCGTATCAGATGAGGATGAAGTGACATATGGAATAGTATTTGATTATTTTGAGAAAGCATTAGAAGATGTATAAAAAACGAGAATATGAAAGCTTTTCTGTAAATAAGGAATGAGCGATTTCGTAAGGGCCTCCTGTGATATAAACTCACTCACAGGAGGCATTTTATAATGGCGAAGAGAGAAAAGAAATTCATTGATAAATCTTAATATCCCCTGTCTTTTAAATCCTTAACCATTTGGACGTAAAACTCGCGGACGTCAAAACCATCTATATTTTCCATATTCAGATCAATGGTGTCTCCGTGAGATATGCCCCGGATGCCGTTTACTGTCAAAAAAGTGTATTTTGATCCCCAGGAAAATGAATTGCATCCTACAAGTCCGTCATTTTCGCCGTCAAAGAGATCCACAAACTTGTGTGTCAGATTAAGGGGAAAGCGTCCGCCTTCGGAAACGTTGAGTTTTGAACCAAAGCTCTGGCAGAATACCCCCGGCGGATCATTCATGATGCTATCAAGCGCCGATGCTTTTTCGCTTGTGAGATCCCATACAGCTGATTTAAAGTCAGGGTTTTTGTCGCCAAGTTTTTTCAGTACGGAATTATAATTTGCGGCGACACCGTCGAGAAATCCCGGATCAACCTTGTGCAGCAGCCAGTCGGCAAATTCGCATCCTCTGTGGGGCGCACAGACTGTGGACAGGCTTGCAGTATATTTATCCATGCCGAGCATAGATATCGCATATCTGGCATCGAGACCGCCCTTTGAGTGAGCTATGATATTTACCTTTTCACAGCCCGTGGTATTTACTATATCGAGGATCCTCGCGGCGAGTTCCTTCGCAGAGTCTTCCACGGAGGCTGCTGACTGGTGCTGACCGTAGTATAAGACAGCACCATTTTTTTCAAGTGCTTTCGGTATCCTTCGCCAGTAATTAAAGTATGTATAATCCCGGAAAAATACGCCGTGGACTAAAAGTATCGGATATTTTGTGCGGCATATCTGTTCCGGTGCACGTTCTCTGTCTCTAACGAGACGCATATTTTCAAACTCGATCTCACGTCCTGTGATGATCAAAATTTTGTCCAGAACCCATAAATGTACGAAAGGGATCATTCCTGCGGCGATGCCGATAACTCTCCATTTAATTCCAAGCTGTTTAGAATGGATATACACCCGTATGATACCGTTCCAAAAGATAAGAGTACAAAATAAGAGCACATTCAGAGAATTGGTGATCAGCGGAAATTCACTCTTTTTCCATATCCCGATTAATAAACAGATAATGAATATCAGAAAACTCAGTACCGCAGTATTCAGAAAGATAATCAGCTGATTTCTGCCGTGACGGAGTTTGGTCAAACTCTTGGTTTCTAACGGTTTGGAAGTAAACGAAGATAAAACTATCACGACCAGTGCAAGAAGCAGTGCGGCTCCAAACTTGAGTGGGATTCCCGTGACCGTCCTGAAAATACGGTAATTAGAAATGACTGTATAAAATAAACTATAAATAATAAGCATAACGACTCTCCTGACAAAAGTATATTACAAATGAGTGCATTTTAGGGACTTAAATCAGCGTAAGATAGTACACGATTTTTCAAAGAAAACAGAAGAAAAAACATGGCAGATGTCTAATACTGAATGTATAGAAGTCTTGAAAAAAGGAGAATCAGTATAAGATGAAAAAACTTGCTATGGACGAAAAATTGGTCATGAGACCGATAGTAGGATGTCTCGTACACTCTCATTTTTGGGAAGGACCATGCAGAGCGGGACACAAAGAAGACATGACTCATGAAGCAGAAGATAAGGCAGCAACTGCTTATGTGGAGAAGATGAAGAAAGAACTGGAAAACATCAATCCCGAAGCAGAACTGCTCCCTGTCATCGATGCCAGATACGAAGAGAAATTCGTGGTATCAGAAGAAGTTTATGCTGAAATAGAAGAAGACATGGATAAGATCGACTGCTTCCTCTGTATGGGATGGCGTATACCGAAGCTTGAAAGATACAAGAAGCCTGTAGTCATCATGCAGAACGGAAATGAAGGAATCGATTTCGCTGCATATTGCAGGAATATCGGTGTGGAAGCTTACGTAGCAATGGATATGCGGGATCTGAACGAGATCGTGCACTACCTCTGGGTCAGAAAAGCTGTTGCTTCTACAAGAGTGCTCTGTCTCTCAGCTGCATCTCAGCCTACCTTCGGAATCCAGTCTGTAATAAGAGATCCGGAAGTTATTCGTCAGAAATATGGTCTCGAAGTGATCAAGCTTCCTTTCTATGAGATCGTAAAATACATGGATCAGATCACAGATGAAGAGGCTCGTCCGCTTGCAGACAAATATCTGGCAGGTTCCTCTGATACCAAGGTAAATAAAGAATGGTTCATAAACGACATCAAATATTACCTTGCTGCAAGAAAGATGATGGATGTTTATCAGTGTAATGCGTTCACTACAGCATGTCATGAATTATGTACATCGGAGATTCCGCAGAATCGTAAATTTACGCCGTGTATGTGCCATTCCATCATGAAGGATGAGCGCATCCCGAGTGCCTGCGAAGAAGATCTCAATGCATTTCTTGCCATGTGCATAATGCAGTATCTCGGAAACCGTCCTGCATTTATGGGTAATCCAAATCATGAAACAGATGAGCTCCTTCGTATTCATCACGCAGTTCCTGCACTCTGCATGAACGGTTACGGAAGCAAGCCGATGGAATACAAGCTGTGGGCATTTACAGGACAGGGCTTCGGCGGAAAACTCCAGGTAGATTTCTCGCAAAATGAAAGTGATGATATAACCCTTGGACGTTTCAATCCTGCAGGTGATACAATATGTGTAAAGGAAGGACAGGTGCTCCGTTCGGAATACGATGAAGTGTATTGTTCGCCGTATTATTACATTCAGATGGATGATGCCAGAACATATATGCATAATCTTGCAGGCTTTGGCCATCATCAGGTGCTTGTATTCGGAGCATATGCTAAGGAAATAAAAGAGTTATCAAGATACATGGGATTTAAGATAGTCGAGGGATAAATATTTATAACGGAGGCGGCATGATCTACTTAAATAATGCAGCCACATCCTATCCCAAACCGGACATAGTCATAAACAGCATAAATAATGCATTAAATGCCCTCCCTTCCGGTCAGTTCAGAAGCGGGGGCATTTTAAGTGATGATGATCTTTTTTCAGAGTGCAGGAAAAAGCTGGGGCTTGTTTTAGGGATAAAGGATGCGGACAGGATATTTTTTTCATCAGGATCCACAGAAGGACTGAATCAGATCCTCTTCGGACTTGGGTTCAGGGCAGACGAATACATGACTACAGCCACAGAACATAATTCTGTACTTCGTCCTCTTTTTAATATGGGAAGCGGAGAGCCTGTGATCATTTCCTGCGATGAGAATGGAATCGTGTCTCCGGAAAATATCAGAAAAAGTCTGAATCAGAATATAAAAGCATTGGTCATAAATCACTGCTCTAATGTCACAGGCGCTGTGCAGGATATGGAAGAAATCGGAAGAATCGCGAAGGAATACGGTCTGCGTCTCATACTTGACTGCTCCCAGAGCGCAGGATGCATGGAGATCAGGATCGATGACTGGAATGTATCGGCATGTGCTTTTACAGGTCATAAAAGCCTCATGGGAGTCCAGGGAACAGGCGGATTTTATGTAAAAAAGGGGATAGAACTGAAACCCCTGACCTATGGCGGAACAGGCAGAGACTCAAGAGTGATCAAGTATGAAGGGGCTTACGAGTATGAAACCGGAACCCGCAATGCGCCCGGTATAGCAGGGTTAGCGTCTGCGCTGGATTTCCTTCTTGAAACCGGGATTGATATCATAGAGAAAAAAGAGAGAGAACTTACGGAATTTTTTGTATCAGAAATAAAATCTATTCCCGGAGTCAGGATATACGGGGAAGAGATCGAAAAAAGAGGACCGGTTGTGAGCGTTGGAATATCTGGCGTGAAACCGTCCGATGCTGCATATATCCTTCAGAATGGGTATGGCATCGTGACGAGAGCAGGCCTCCAGTGCGCTCCTCTTATCCATAAGTATATCGGTTCAGGAGAAGACGGCGTGCTGCGGCTCAGTTTCTCGTATTTCACAAGTAAAGAGGAGCTGGAAGCAGCGATAGACGGAATAAAAGATATAGCCATGTCGGCAGAAGGATAAAAAATGATCATAGATAGAAGGCGTTCTCTTGAGACCTGTACGGAATCAGGATGGGATGCAGAAGATCTGCTCACAGATACAGAAATTGACGATGAATTTGTGCATAAACTGAAAAGACTTGAAGGATCCCTCATATACATGAAAGCCTTGAAAAAACCTTTTTTTAAGCTGGAATATCATGACTATGTGATAAAGGGAATAAAGGGTGACTTATTCTTCAGAATGGCGTACCATAAAGACAGTAAATATAAAGTGGATGAAGCCATAGAGCGCTTGAACGGGGAATGATCCTGCATGCTGATCTTCAAGGATACATTACAACTTGATAAAGAATTTCCTTTTAAGATAAATCGTTATGATCTAAAAGCGGAAGATAATTCCGGAGAGACATATCACTATCATGATTTCTGTGAGATAACCTGCATCGAAGAAGGTGAAGGAATCTACCATGTAGGCGGAAAAGATTATGAAGTCTCTAAGGGAGACATTATGATCTTCAACAATGTGGAACCGCACGGCTGGACCATAACCCGGAAAAATATGAAGGTGCTGGTCCTTATTTTTTCTGCAGAGCTCGTGACGGATCCTCTGGATTCCTACATAGCAGACTATATGAAACCATTTATCGAGAGAGGAAGTAATTTCAGAAATAAGCTTGAAAAAGAAGATGCACGGTCAAAAAACATATATGAACTGTTAAGAGAATGTTTTACCGAATCAGAGGAAAAAGAAGCAGGATTTCAGAATATCATCAAAGCAGACGTGATAAAAATCCTGACATTTCTGATACGTCATTATCAGAGAGAAGATATGATCCCGGAAGACAGGATCGGTGAAAAAAAGCAGGCTGTGAACCGGCTTGGATCTGCGTTGGAATTTATCAACGAGCACTTCACAGAAAATATCTCTCTGGACCAGGTTTCTTCCATGGTCTATATGAGTCCCAACTATTTTAGTTCGTATTTCCGCAAGATCTGCGGATATAAATTCAGTGAATATATCACGATAATGAGACTGAAAAAAGCACGGAGCCTTTATATTGCTTCGGATAAGAGCGCAACGGAGATAGCACTCAGCTGCGGATTCAGAAATATGTCCAATTTCTACAGACTTTACAAAAAATATCTGGGAGCCTTACCCGGAAGAGAAAAGCCATGAGAAAAAGCATACGCTATATTTTATCTGCATATTTCGTACTGTTCTCGGCTGCGATTCTTCTGGCAGCATCTATTACATTCGGAATTATCCAGTACAATACCATACGGCAGAATACAGCACAGGAATTAAAAAACCGCTGTATCGCAACGGCGTCAAATCTCTCGCAGGAGATCACCCAGATGGACAATATCCTCTTAAATGCCATCGCGTCGAGAGAAATGAAAGCGGATTTCAAAGTGTATATGGACGAGTCGAAGCCTTATGACAGGATCAGGGCAAGGCAGAGTTTTGCAGGAGTGCTCACTGCGTTAAAGGGACTGGATTTTTCCATTAGACAGCTGAACGTATACGGAACAGAAGAAGGCGGATACGGCATCGGTAACTACAACGGGGAGCTGATATATCCTGTAACAGATCAGTCCTGGTATGAAGATGCAACAAAGTATAACGGACTCAGATTTATAGAGGATCCGGCGGAGGATCAGCTGGCATCCGACAGCACCGGAATAGATAAGCACACGCTCTATTTTTCAATATGCAGGATATTTTTTGACAACTTCCATAGACCAATGGGATATGTTGAAGTCAAAAAATATTATGACCACGTATTCAGTTCATCCTTTGTTGAAAGCGCTGAGTACACACCGGATCTTATTGTTTATGACAAGGATGGAAGACAGCTCTATCCCGCAGAAAAGGTTTTTGATTATTACAGCTATAAAAATGATGGGGATATAGAAGTCAGGAATACCATCACAGGGAAAGCACAGCAGCTGTTTTTTCATGAAACTGAGTCAAATGATATGCTGGTCGTGATCGCTGTAAACAGCAGTGTCTTCATGGCTCCGGTCTACAGGGCTCTCGGCACTACCTGCATTATATTTGCCCTGTTTTTCGGAGTGTTTTTTATCGCAGCAAACTATATTGCAAAAAGGATCAGTAACCCGATCCATGAGATTTACAGTTTCTTAAATGAGCCTGGGGAAGGATTCAGGAAACTGGAACTCGCGAATACAGGAATACTTGAAATTGACCGTCTGAAGGATTCCCTGAATGAAAATATCCGCGGTAAAAAATCCTCGATGGAACAGCTGATGCTCCTCCGTGAGCAGGAATTGCAGGCTGAAATGCTGGCATTGCAGTCGCAGATGAATCCGCATTTTCTGTATAATTCCCTAACGTCCATTGCAGAGATGGCAGAAGAGGGGATGACTGTAGAAGTGGCTGAGATGTGTCAGGATATCACGTCAATCCTCAGATATATTTCCTCGAATAAGGAGCAGCTCACAACAGTAGAGGAAGAGCTGGAGATGTGCGACAGATACCTTCACTGCATGATCCTGCGATACGGGGATGAGCTTAAGTACAGCTTTGAAATAGAAGATGAACTTCTGGACTGCATGATTCCAAAGCTTTGTGTTCAGCTCTTGGTGGAAAATGCGATAAAGTCTGTGACCAGGCAGAGTCCGCCATGGAAGATAGATATAAAGGGGAAGCTGGAAGGCAGCAAGTGGTCTGTTACTGTAATGGATGACGGACCCGGATTTGATCCGGAAGTCGACAGGAAGCTCCGGCAGGATATGGACAGGATACTTGAAACAGCAACACTTCCCAGCTTAAAGATACAGGGAATGGGAATACTGAATATTTTTATAAGACTCTATCTTCTTAACGGAATACCTTTTGTATTTGATTTTGGAAACAAACCGGAAGGCGGTGCTTTTGTCACCGTAGGAGGGTACTATGATAAGGATAGACCGCTTTAATGTTCTTATTGTCGATGACGAGCATCTTATCCGCCAGTCCATCAGGCGGAAAATAGAAGGAATCAGTGATTCTTTTCGTATCGCAGATGAATGCAGTGACGGAGAGAAAGCACTGAAGCTCCTTAAGGAAAAAGATATTCATATCGTTTTCACGGATATACGTATGCCCGTAATGGACGGGCTGAGACTGGCGTCTGAGATCCATGCCCGTTATCCTGATATCGTGACTGTTATCCTGTCCGGATATGCAGATTTTTCCTATGCCCAGACTGCTGTGCGGGAGGGAGTTTTTGATTATCTGTTAAAACCTGTTACAGCGGAAAATCTGAAAGATGTGCTGGAACGTATAGAAGTCACTCTCCAAAAAAAATATGAGCTTCTGGGAGATCCGTCTCTAAGCAAAAGGAGTGCGAAGGAGAGTGTGGACTATGCGGTCCACTATATGAGAGAACGTTACATGGATGATATAGACCTGGGTGCGCTTGCGGAGAAAATGGGTTTTACCTCCGCATATCTTACAAAGCTTTTCAATAAATTTCTTGGTGAAGCGCCGCTGAAATATCTGACTTCCATAAGGATCAATGAAGCAAAAAAGATACTTCTTACCACGGATGAACCCATTGCCAGAGTAGGAGAGATGGTGGGGTATCCGGATCAGTTCTACTTTAGCCGGACCTTTAGAAAATATACCGGTTATAACCCTTCAACATATAGAAAGGCAGAAGAAAAGGGGCTTCCGAAATGAGGAAGCCCCTTTTTACGTGTGCTGAATTTTTATATGTCAGTTCCAGTTTGAATCGCCTGCTGCGCCTGCGAGCTGTGCACGTTCGTCGTCGATCGCCTGCAGAACTTCTTCACTTGTCATATCTCCGGTGAACATTGCAGCAAGGTTTGCGGAAATGTCCATCCACTGCTCATTAAAGTACTTAACTACATCCTGCAGAACCATTCCTGAGTGTGCATCGTCATAGGAACCAAGGAAATCAAGAGTAGTCTTGGAATACTCAGGAGTCTGTCCCATGTCGATCGGAAGATTCTCAACATCAGATGCATTGTCGATGAGGTACTGGATGTTGTCCTTCTGAACGATGTACTCCAGATACTTCTTAGCTGCATCGATATTCTTGGAACCGGAATAGATGAAGCGTGAAGGACCTGTAGGATGGATATTCAGGTACTGGTTATCAAGGATCGGAAGCAGGAATAATCCAAAATCATCCTCTGTGTAACCTGCTGTGTTCTGATCGTTTGCAACGATGGAAGAAATCGCACCGGGCTTTAACATGCAGATCGCAAATTCGCCGCTTGCCATGTAGCTCTCTGCGTTTGCAAATTCATCAGACATGTAGTTGTCGCCGAAATAACCCTTCTGAGCAAGAGTGTTCAGCTGATCCAGCATGGTCTTCATATTTTCGTTATCAGCGAATTTTGCTTCGTTTTTATTGAGCTTATCGATGATGCCGGGATCAAGCTTATCAAGTACCTGAGCACTTGCAGTCCAGAGCATTGTCTGGTGCCAGCCGTCAGCTACAGGTTCATAGATCGGTGTCACACCGCTTGCAAGGAGCTTGTCACAGTCAGCTGTGAGTTCGTCGAAGGTCTTCGGAACATCATTGATGCCTGCTGCCTCGAAGAGCTTTTTATTGTACACCATGTAATAGTCTGTGGTGGTGTCGTAATAGGTGAGACCGTAATTCACACCGTCTACGCCTGTCTGCTCTGCGGAGAACTCGCTGTAGGCACTTGCCCAGGACTCGTTGGAAAGATCGACAGCATTTTCTGTAACGTTATAAGTGGTAGCAAGAGCGAAACCGGACTGTGCACCCCAGATATCCGGACCTTCTCCGCTGTTCAGTCTTGTGAGGAGCAGATCCTGATACTGATCTGCGGGAACGATCTCATAATCAACGTGAATACCTGTCTCTTCTTCAAATTTCTTTCCAAGTTCCTGTTCGGAGTCCTCTACCCAGTCCTGGCTGGCCATTACTGTGATTGTGGTCCCGGCTGCACTGCTCTCGCTGCTTCCGCTTTCCTTTGACTCGGATGCGGCAGCGGAACTTCCTGCTGCGGATGCTGATGAAGCACTGCTTCCTCCGCAGGCGGTGAGTGAAACTACCATAGCTGCTGACAGCATGATTGACACGATCTTCCTTTTCATAGTTGCCTCCTTATAAATAATTTATCCCTTAACCGCACCTGCGGTCTGGTTTCCAACGATATATTTCTGACATGCGAGATACATGATGAGTACGGGAGTACATGTCAGGATGACATCTGCGGATATCAGGTTCCAGTTCAGTTCAAACTGACCGAAGAAATTGTAGATTGCAAGGGTCATTGGCCATTTTTCCGAGGAATGAAGGAAATATAACGGCATCATAAACTCGTTCCAGTTATTCAAAAAACAGAGAACTGCAGATGTTACAACTGCACTTTTTAGCATTGGGAAAATAACCTTTATATACAGCTGCCAGGGCGTGCATCCGTCAAGAACGGCGGCTTCGTCCAGATCAACCGGTATCTTGGATACGAATCCATAGATCAGGAATACAGAAAAGGGCGTCTGCATTGCGACGTATAAAAGGATTATACCAAGTGCTGTGTTATTGAGGTGAGTGATCTGCATGGTCTTTGTGAGTGTAACGTAATTAATGGGAATGACCATACCGAGAACCACGAACATGTAAAGCCTGCTGAAAGCTTTAGTGCGTCTTCTTGAGAAAACATAGGCTGCCATCGAAGCGAACATAATGGTTATTACCATTCCGCCGCCTGCATAGAAGAGGCTGTTGAAGAAGCTTCTCATGAGCTTTCCCTTTTCAATGACTGTACCAAAATTTGTAAATATCCACTGTTTTGGAAGAGTCATTGAAAGCGCCATGGTCTCGCCGTTTGACTTAAAAGCATTCAGTACCACGAGGATCATAGGCAGCAGTACTGTAAGGGATGCGCACCAGGCGAGGAGATTCTTGAGTACTACCTGAAGAGTTTTATTTTTTGATGAATAAACCATTACTCAACCACCTCATCTTTTGTAAGGATCTTAACCATAAAATATCCGAGGAATATCATAAAGATAAACAGAACAGAACTTATGGTAGTGCCTTCTGCATAGAGTCCCTTTGACATCATCTTGAATACTCCGGTATAGAGTACCTCAGTCCTGTGACCCGGACCGCCGTTTGTGAGAGCGTAAACCATATCAAAAATCTTCAAGCCGTAGATCACATTCAGGACGATCGTAACCGCAAGAGTCTGACGGAGCATTGGAAGTGTCACATACTTAAATCGCTGCCATGCATTTGCACCATCGATGGCGGCTGCTTCGTAATAGATATTCGGGATAGCAAGGATTCCTGCGATGAGAAGAGTCATGATGTAACCAACACCTCTCCAGATATCAACACCCATTACTGAAAAGAATGCGATCTTTGGATCTACGAGCCATTTTTGTGTCAGGGCGTCGAGACCTACAGCGCGAAGGAGTGTGTTCAAAAAACCGATCTTCGGATTCAGGATAGAAGTAAAGGTAAGACCTGTTACCAGGATAGGCAGTACTGATGGCAGGTAGAGAACTGCCCTGTGAAAATTTTTGCCCTTAATATCCCGGCTGAGTGCTACTGCAAAGAGAAGTCCCAGACCTGTCTTCATTATCACTGTTACAAATGTGAAGAGCAGAGTGTTTGTAATGTAGGTCAGATACTGGCCTTTAGCGGAAAAAACTTCAAGGAAATTCTGAAAACCTACAAAATGCAGTTCCTTAGAATAAGCTGACCAGTCTGTGAAGGAATAACATATTCCCATGATGCCGGGGATGACG
This sequence comes from Lachnospiraceae bacterium, assembly GCA_900168235.1. Lineage (GTDB taxonomy): Bacteria > Bacillota > Clostridia > Lachnospirales > Lachnospiraceae > NK4A144. Next base: position 41,841 of record FUZG01000006.1, read on the forward strand.
CTGAGCAGCGTATAGATCAGAACAGAACCGGCAGCAAAGTACCATGGATAAATTTTTGCCTTATTCATTTTTTCTCCCAACTCTTTTTAGTAGTGTCTGCAATGAACACCAAAACGTTTCGCTCTATGTGATACAGTTTACTGATAAATCCTGTTTGCCTCCATGCAGGTATTTGTAAAAAATATGCAATTTTTTAACTTATACTTGTTTGGGATTGTGGGATATTGCGTTTAAAAAGCCTGTATATATTGAGGTGTTTGGTCAAAATATATATTGAGCGTGCCTTTTTTATCGCCCGATAGTTAAATTTGGTCATCTTGAAAAACAGGCATGCGGATTTAAGATTATGGTTAAGATAAAAAAATAGGGCGGTGGAATATGAATATTAAAATAGAACCAATAAGAGCAGATATTTCAAGAGTTCGTGTCTCATTAAAGGAGTTAAAAGAGTACAAAAGTGAGCTGATTCAAGAGAAATCTGAACCTGTAGATCACTCAGATCTCCATGCTGAAATTGACTCCGAAAACGGAAAAATTTCATGGGAATATAAGGGACGCACATTATTAAAATATATTGTGCATGAACTTACTGAGAAGCCTGTTTATGCATTTACAACGGATGGTGAAGAGCCTGTCATCGATAGGGTAAAAACCGTGGACGGTGAAAGAAACTTCATAAAAAACCTGAAGAAGAAGGAAGTGAGGAAGGCTTATTCCGCATCCATAAACCTGGAACTTCAGGATGATGAGGGGATATATGGTCTCGGACAGGCGGAAGAAGGAATTTATAACCTTAGACATCAGTACAAATATTTGTACCAGCATAATATGCGTATTCCGATGCCTGTATTATTTTCAGATAAAGGATACGGGATACTTGTTGACTGCTGTTCGCTGATGACATTTGAGGATACTGATAACGGAGCCTGTCTGTTGCTGGATACAGTGGATGAACTAACTTACTATTTCATTGCAGCTGAGAACGCCGGAGACTTTACGGCAGCTGTGAGATTTCTAACTGGAAAGGCGTCAATGCTGCCGGATTGGGCATACGGCTACGTGCAGTCAAAGGAACAGTATTATTCTGCATCAGAGATGCGGGATGTGGTCAAGCGCTACAGGGAGTTAAAGGTGCCCATTGACTGTATCGTGCAGGACTGGAACAGCTGGAGACCGGAGCACTGGGGTGAAAAGAAGCTCGATGAAGCCCGTTACGGAGATGTGAAAGAGAGAATGGATGAGATTCATGATATGAACGTCCACACCATGATCTCTGTATGGCCAAATATGAACTCCAATACGGATGACTATGCGGAGTTTATGAGCAGAGGCTTTCTTTTAAATGATCTCGCTACATATGATGCATTTAATGAAGAGGCCAGGAAGCTTTATTGGAAGCAGGCGAAAGAGGGGCTGTATGATAAAGGATTTGATTCGTGGTGGTGTGATTCCACGGAACCTTTTTCAGGACCTGACTGGGGCGGAAGCGAAAAGAGAGACGATGCAGAACGCTACAAGTTGGTAGGCGGTGAGCATAAGAAATATCTGGACCCTGAAAAGGCTAATGTATATTCCTTATACCATGCGAAGGGAATATATGAAAACCAGAGAAAGGATGATCCTGAGAAGAGAGTTCTGAACCTCACGAGATCCGGATATATTTCCGGTCAGAAATACGGAGCGATGCTCTGGTCAGGTGATACTGCTGCTAAGTGGGATATCTTAAAAAAGCAGATAACGGAAGGCTTGAATATGGGTATTTCCGGCTATCCTTACTGGACACTTGATATAGGTGCTTTCTTTACGGTGGGTGATAAGTGGCAGAATCGGGGCTGCGGATGTAATAATGACCCTTCGCCGAAGTGGTTCTGGCAGGGAGACTACAATGAAGGTGTGAAGGATGCAGGATACAGGGAGCTCTATGTCCGCTGGCTTGAGTTCGGATGCTTCCTGCCCATGTTCCGCTCCCACGGCACGGATACTCCGAGGGAAGTATGGAATTTCGGTGCTGAGGGGGACATGGAATATGATGCAATTAAGAAATTTATAGATATAAGGTATCTGCTGATGCCTTATATCTATTCCATGGCAGCGGCTGTATATCATGAGAATTTTACCATTATGCGGAGTTTTCTTTTTGATTTTATGGATGATAGCAGAGCGAGGGGAATTCATGATGAGTTCATGTTTGGCGAATCCATCCTAGTATGCCCTGTGACAGAACCCATGTATTATCTCCCTGAAAATAAACGAATCGAAATGAGTGACGCGGAACGGGGACGGCTTTGTTACCTTCCTGAAGGCTGCGGTTGGACTGATTTCTTTAGCGGAGATCATTATGAGGGAGGAGAGGATATCTTCATCAAAACTCCTCTTGATAAGATACCGGTATTCGTCCGTGACGGAAGTATCATACCCATGCAGGAAGGGCTCGATCATGCGTCAGACAGACCTCTTGATGACCTGATAATAGCAGTTTATCCCGGATGTGATGGATCATATACTCTCTACGAAGACGCAGGAAATGGATATGGTTACGAGAAGAGCGAATACAGCGCGATAGACTTCAAGTGGACAGATCAGGGTGACAGAGCCCATGGCACACTTCATATCGGCGCCAGAAAGGGAAGCTTCCCGGGGATGCCCGTGGAAAGAGTGTTCCGCGTACGGATAGATGGTGCAGAGGAAAAGATGGTTACGTATAGGGGAGACTGTGTGAAGGTGGAGAATTAAATGGACTGGAATTAAGAAAAAAATACTTATTCTAGCCCGATAAGATATTGGCGCGGGGACATTAAGTAAAAAGCGTGCTGTTTCGACGGATTTATTCCGTTGAAAACAGCACGCTAAAATATTTTTTACTTTAATTACTATGTTTGAACATTTTCAATTCCTCTGCTGCGATGGAACCAAAGATAAAGATTCCCATAGCAGAAATTGAAAGAACAAATGCATAAGAAAATAATGTACCTATCATACTCATAATATCCATACCTGCCTCCTATCGATTTCATATCAAACAGATGTCACTGATTTATATGCGGAAACAGCTCCTTTACTTGATTTCAGTATATAATGTGTTTTGTGAAAAGAAAAACGACAATATTTTATAACTGTGATAAGTATTTCTTTACACCAGACATGGTATTATAATTTTGATAAATTAAAACCGGATCATTATCGGAGGAAGGACAGATGGATAAGATAAATGCTGAAGTTTTTCTGAAAGTCGCTGAGACAGGAAGCTTTAGAAGCGCTGCAGACATGCTGGGTTATACGCAGGCAGGAATAAGCTATATCATAAGCTCCATGGAAAAAGAGACAGGGTTAAGCCTGTTTCTTCGGGAGCACAGCGGTGTAAGTCTTACCCGCGAGGGTGAAGAGCTGCTCCCATATATGAAACAGCTAAAAGTCTGGGAACGGCAGTTTCAGCAAACTGTTGATGAATTAAATGGTCTTGAACGAGGTACTCTTCGTGTACAGATTTTTGACAGTATCTCAATCCACTGGATTCCCGGCATCGTCCGAAGATTTCATGACGATTATCCCGGGGTAAAGATAGAGCTTATATCAGAGGAAGACAGCGCCCGTCAGGAACAGATGGTTCAGAGCGGTGAAGTTGACTGCGGTTTCTTCCTTACAACGGTTAAATCTGATATAGACTACTATCCTCTGCTGGAAGAAAATCTGCTGGCGATCGTTGCAGAAGATCATCCGCTGGCAGCCCTTGACCGTTTTCCGATAAAAGAGCTTGGAAAACACCCCTTCATAAGCATGAAATACGATGACCATACAGGTATCGGAGCGATATTTAAGAAGCGTAAGGTAAAACCGAAGACTGCGTTTCAGATGGATAATGACTATGCTGCGATGGGAATGGTAAGTAAAGGACTTGGATTTTGTATTTTCCCTGAGCTTCTCTTAACAGACATGCCTGAGGGTCTTAAATGCATGGAGTTTGACGAACCCCAGAAAAGAACTATAAGTATCGGAACTGCATCTATTCAAAATGCTTCCGGCGCATGCAGAAAATTTATCGAATATACAAAAGAATGGGTTCAGGAATATATAAAAGGGGCGGATCCGTTTTAAGAATCCGCCTTGTTTTTTCGGAGCACTTAGCGAGGTATTTTCGAGCTTAGTGCGTGTTATGCAAGTTCGCTTGGCGAGGTTTTGTCGAGCCTAGCGTAACTTGTTTTTGGCTTTTATGCAACTGCATCGAAGTTCATCCCTGTATATTTTGCTCTGTCCTGAGATTTCAGGCTTTTCTGATAAGGATTTTCTTCGTTCACGTACTTTATCTGAGTATAAGTTGTTCCGCCTGCCACGTAGGTTCTGCCGCATTCAGGACAAACAGCTGTCTTTATTCTGACAGATGCGTTAAGAACCTTACCATTATTCATGGCAGCTTCAGAATATGCATTGGCTACATGCTCACCTTCATGGGCACGTACCGCTGCTCCCGCAGCTTCCGGCGAAACATGCTGCGCCGATTTAAAGGAGACATTTTCGTCTGAACCGTCCTGATATTTACGGTTTTTACAGGTTTCACATTCCGCAGGTGAAGACCTTCTGCCGGCTGCTTTTACATCTGATTCATTCGGGTTCAGTATAGGACCGGTTGACCCATAACCACCGATACCGCCTATTCCTAATGACATAGCCGCACCTCCTTATGCATGTGGTACATATCCCCGAGAATCCGTTCGCGGGGGGCATAAATGTACTATGTATACATTATATCAATGTTATCGGCATTATCCTGCATTTTAATAAGTGCAGATGGTTGATATTGTATTAATAAAACCTTTTGTTGAACACGTTGTTAAAATTCCATATAATGTATCTGTAAATATACAGTGGAGGCAATGTGGTTATGGGTTTTTTAGATAGTCTTAGCGGACAGATCACTAACGCAGGAAAGGATATCAAAAAGAAGGCGGCTGATACAGCTGAAACTATGCGTCTTCAGAACGAGATCCGTGCAAATCAGACAAAGATCGACAAGTTCTGTGAAGAGCTTGGAAAGCGTGTGTATGAGGATATCAAGGATAATCCGGATGAAAAGTACGCATACTATGTTGATAATATAATGAAGCTTCAGGAACGTATCGAGGATGATCAGAGAAGCCTTCAGGGGCTTAAGTCTGTGAGAGTATGCCCGGAATGCGGTGCATCAGTTGATGGGGATTCTGCGTTCTGTACATGCTGCGGAACTAAGCTTAATTGAAGGGAGAGAGTAAATGGCAATTATTGATGTTGTAAAATTTGATGGTCTGAAGTCCAGAGACTGGATCGTTTATAAGCATCCGTCAGATCAGCTTGTTCTCGGAACACAGCTCACTGTAAAAGAGGGACAGGTCGCGATCTTCATGAAGGACGGACAGATCGCAGATATCTTTGAACCAGGCAGATATACACTTACAACAGAAAATCTCCCGATCCTCAGAGGTCTTGTAAACATTCCTTTTGGTGGAACAACACCTTTTCCGGCAGAGGTTTATTTCTTAAATACACTTACAAAGCTGGATATTCCGTGGGGAACAGCAGACCCGATGCAGGTCATCGATCCTAAGTTCAAGATAAAGCTTCGCATCCGTGCATTTGGTCAGATGGGAATGAAGCTTTCAAACCACAAGGTATTTTTCACAGAGCTCATCGGTGCTATGCCTCAGGCAGAAGCCGTTAATTACGAGAGGATCTATGACTTCTACAGAAGCCTTATCATCCAGAAGGTAAAGGTCATCATTTCAGGAATGATCATCAATGATCAGATTTCTGCACTTGAGATCCAGCCCAGACTCGAGGAGATCTCTGATAAGGTTAAGGAAAAGATTACAGAAGAGATCGCAAAGTATGGTCTTGATGTTTCAACCTTCTATGTACAGTCTGTAAGCTTCCCTGATGAAGACTTTGCAAAGATCAACAGGATCCTTGAGGATCAGGCAGCGTTCGACATCATGGGTGACAAGAACTATGCAATGAAGAGAAGCTTTGACGTATATCAGGATGCAGCCAGAAACGAAGGCGGAGTTTCCGGCGCTATGGCAGCAGGCGGAATGGGAATCGGCGTAGGTGCAGGTATCATGCACTCCATGCAGACTCAGATGCCTAATCCCATGATGCAGCAGTCTGCACAGCCTCAGGCTGCCATGCAGAAGTGCCCCAGCTGCGGTGCAGATAACCCGGCTAACAGCAAGTTCTGCTGCAACTGCGGAAAGCCCATGGTCATCCCGAAGATCACATGTCCGGGATGCGGAGCACAGGTTGCAGAGGGCAGTAAGTTCTGTAATGAGTGCGGTATGTCACTTGTTCCGAAGGTTTGTGAGTGCGGAGCTACACTTGCGCCCGGAAGCAAGTTCTGTAATAATTGTGGCAAAAAAGTAGACTAAGGAGAGTAAAGAGAAATGGCAGAAAGAATTTGTAAGAATTGTGGTGCACCTATTGATGCAGGAGCTACAGAGTGCAGATATTGCAGAACTCCTGTAGGATCAACACCGGATATGGTAAATAATTCCTATTCACAGGGAAATGCATTTAACGGCGCAAAGAGCGATGAGGAAGAGCACAAGATCCATGCTATCCTTGCATATCTCGGAATCCTCGTACTTGTTCCGATCCTTGCAGCTAAGGATTCACCGTTTGCACGTTTCCATGCAAATCAGGGACTTATCCTTCTCATCGTAAATATCGCTAGCACTGTTATTTTCAGCATGCTTCCCAGCATGTTCAGCATTGCACGTACAGGTATCAGCATCGGTACTTTTGTTCTTATGATCATGGGTATCATCAACGCAGCAAATCTTCGTACACAGAAGCTTCCTGTTATCGGCGATATCACAATCCTGAAGTAAGGTCGGTTTTTAATGATTGAAGCAGTATGCGTTCAGGGAAGAGGCGTGGACATGGATCGTGCGAGACGTCTTGCCGAGAAATTCGGTACGGAAGTCACGGACAAGATCCCGGATGATAAACATGCGATGTACTTCCTTTTTGATAAGACAGGGCTGTCATTTATTGCAGGAAAACAGGAACTGAAAGGTGATCTTTCACGGATGCTGAAAAGAGTGACAGGAGGACACCTTGCACATGAGATAATCCTGAAAGCCGCCAAGCAGAATACAGAAGCGGAGCAGGGGACACTCAGAGCTGTTGACTGTACGGCAGGTCTTGGCGAAGATTCATTTCTGCTGGCAGCGGGAGGCTATCAGGTAGAACTTTTTGAACATAATCCCGTAACTGCAGCACTTCTCCATGATGCGCTGATAAGAGCCAGAAAGAATCCGGAGATGCAGGAGATCGCAAAGCGCATGACGCTTCGTGAAGGTGACAGCAAGGAACTGCTGGCATCGCTTACCTATGAGCCGGATCTGATATATCTGGATCCTATGTTTCCTGAGAAAAAGAAGAGTGCAGAGACAAAGAAGAAGCTTCAGGTTCTTCATAAGATTGAAACACCCTGTGCGGATGAAAATGAGCTTATTCAGGCGGCAATAGATGCAAAGCCTAAAAAGATCGTTATCAAACGTCCGCCGGAAGGCCCGTATCTTGCAGGAATGACTCCTACGTATTCTGTTACAAGGAAAGCCGTTCGTTTTGACTGCATTGTTTTTAGCTAAATATGAAAAAATATCCCAGAGCTTAGAGGTTTTCTCAGAGCTCTGGGATTTCTTTATGTATATCTTTTATTTATTTCTTTTTTGAAACCTTCTTTGTCTTAGCAGCTGCATTTTTAGGAGCTTTTGCAGGTGCTGCCTTCGCTTCCTTCTGCTTATAGATAGCTGCGAGCTTTTTAGGCTTTCCTTCAGGATCCTTAAATGAGGTGATGAGCCATGCAAATCCGTAGCTTGTAAGAGGTACTGCGGAGGCATTTCGTTCTTCGCCTGTCATCAGATCGTAGAAACGCTCAGATTCATTTATCCATGCGGTCTCATCGGAATCGGAGAAGTTGAAGAGTGCGATCATCTTCTGGTCTTTATAGTAACGTCCGATGCCGAGGACATGGTCGTTATAAGTTTCAACTACCCATGTATCAGCTTCGCTCACAAACACATCAAATGCCTTTCTGAGCTTTACAAGCTTCTGGATGCCTGCATAGATACGGCCTTCGCGTGTCTCGGGCTTTTTTCTGTTCACAGCGGCTTTCCAGTCAAAGTCTCCGCGGTGGATGTATCTGGAATCGTCCCATTTCAGAGGATCCTTATGGTATGAGTAGTCATTTAAGAGACCGATCTCATCACCTGAATAGATGATGGGGATACCGCTCTGTGTCAGGAGGAAAGCGTGGAGCATGAGGTCAAGCCTGATTCCCCGGTCGATCTTCCAGTCAGTACGTTCATACTCGGCGGCTTCTATACCGCAGAGAGAGGCGGTAGTTCCGCAGAGACGGGCATCCTTGAGTCTCGGATCGTCATTATAGAGCTCACCGCGGCCGTCTTTTCCGAAAATCTTTCCGCTTAATGTATCGTTGAGGAATTTCTTGTGCTCAGCTTCCACAACTCCGAACTGCTTTAAGAACTCGTAGTCAAGACCCCATCCGATGTCGTCGTGACAGCGGAGATAGTTCAGGAAGGTATACTGCTTTGGAAGGGCAAAAACAGAGCCCAGCTGATGCTTCATGAGGCGGACGTCACCTGTTGCTACAGTGTGCCAGGTACTTGCCATGGTGGTAACGTTGTAGAGCATCTGGCACTCCGGTCTGTCCACTGTTCCGAAGTAAGGAACTACCTTTGACGGCTCCATTACAACTTCGCCGAGGAGTAGTGTTCCCGGACATACCACGTCGCATGCCATGTGCATGATGCGGACGAGGGTATGAACCTGAGGCAGATTTCTGCAGTTTGTTCCGAGAGTTTTCCAGATATATGGTGTCGCATCCAGACGGATGATATCTACGCCGTGGTTGCAGAGGTTCAGCATGTTGGCAGTCATATCGTTGAAAACAGTGGGGTTATGGTAGTTCAGATCCCACTGATACGGATAAAAAGTAGTCATGACTACCTTGTGAGCCTCTTCGCACCAGGAGAAATTACCCGGAGCAGTCTGAGGAAATACCTGCGGAACTGTTTTTTCGAGATCATTAGGGATATTCCAGTTATCAAAGAAAAGGTATCTGTCCTGATATTCCTTTTCACCTGCCTTTGCACGGCGTGCCCACTCGTGGTCTTCGCTTGTATGGTTCATGACGAAGTCGAGGCAGATGCTTATCCCCATGGAATGACAGCGTTCAGAAAGGTTAGAGAGATCTTCCATAGTTCCAAGCTTTGGATCGATCTTTCTAAAATCGGACACAGCGTAACCGCCGTCGCTCTTTCCCTCTGTGGTCTGGAGAAGCGGCATCAGGTGCAGATAGTTTGCACCGAACTGTTTGATGTAGTTCAGGTGCTTATTTACGCCGTTAAGAGTCTGACCGAAGCAGTTTACGTACATCTGCATGCCGAGCATATTGTTGCCGGAGTACCAGCGCGGATCAGCTTCCCTCTTGCGGTCGAGTTCCTTGAGTGACTCACCTCGTTTTGCATAGTACTCATGGAGCATATAAACAAAGTACTCAAATGCCTGCTGGTCATTACCGTAAAGCTCGGCATAGAGCCATTTGATCTCGTCGTAGCACTGTTCAAGTCGTCTTCTGAATTCCGGTTCGTAACTGTCAAAGCTTATCATATGGATTTTTCCTTTATAAATATTTTTGATGATGTCAGGGTCAAAAGGTACAAATCTGATTGTGACTTCACAAAGAGGATTTGGAACTTGGGACCCGATTCGTGACATAAAGGGACCTACAATTTTAAATCGGCTAAAATTTGTACTCCCTCAAGTGTACTGATACGCTGTTTGGAAGAGTATCGGTACATTAGTACTATACAACGGTACAACTTGCGTGAAAAGCGTTAAACAGCGAATTTTTTGCTGTAATACTCAATAAATTTATAAATGATCCAGGCGGTCATTCCCCAGATCAGGCCGTGGGGAGTTTTGTAAAAATAAAAGTTCCTTTTTATCTCACTGAACGGGTAGTCTCTGCCGCAGGGAATAAGGTCAAAAGGAAAGGAATCAGACGGGCAGAGTTTTAGTCTGGCGTGATGGATCTCGGGAGGGTTATTTATAAACCAGCTGACAGGCAGGCTGAATACCCGCGAGGTCTCGTCTTTATTAAAGGTTCCTTCATAATCGTGAAGCACTCCGACGTAAGAGCGCACAGGGCTGCCGCCGGGACCTGATATCTCAAACATTGGTGCAAGCAGTTCGATGGTGTCTTTATATATCAAAAGCTCCTCGCTGGTCTCGCGGACCGCAGCATCTTCAAAGGTTTCGTTTTCCTCGACTGCACCGCCGGGCAGGCAGATCTCGCCGCCCTGAACGATGTTGTCATTTCGTACTTCAAAAAGTATCTCGATATTTAACGGATCGTCAGAATCTTTATATAAAAGCGGGATAAGCACTGATGCTTTCCGTGTCTCATTAAAATGCAGTGTTTCCAGCGTATGTTCTTTTAATTCGCCTAAAAAATCAGATTTCATATCTTACCTCATATATCATTTAATATCAGATCAGTCCCAGATTACGCGCGGCAAGGACTGCGTCTGCTTTGCCATTTACGTTCAATTTTTTGTAGTTTGTCTTAGCGTGATAACGCACGGTCTCGAGCTTCATGTGCTCACGGTCAGCAATCTGCTGGAGGGTAAGTCCTTCTGCCTGAAGCTTCAGAACAGTGATGGCGTGTTCTGAGAAATTAAGGAGACCTGTATTCTGCGGCTTTAAGTAGAGCGGGTAGTGGATAGCCATTTCCTCTGTTTCGAGATATACCCGCCTGAACCAGTCAGGGTCTATTCCCGCGGTATGAATTGCCTGCTCACGGATGGCTTTTAACAGCGGGTAGACTGCTATTCCTTCACGGGAGATCAGACGGGTAAATTTATATGTGCATATTTTTGCCAGAGCTCCTATGAGGGTATTCTTAAAGCTCTTGCTTCCGCTCCTGTACTGCACGATGGCTCGGAGCAGACCAATCTCCATAGTGAGATAGTGGCGGTCGTATTTTTCTGCATAGTAGGACAGTTTATCAAGGAGTGAACGGGCTGAGGTCAGTTCGTTCGCGGTGAGGTAGGTGCGGATCTTTGTGAGATACCTGTACCGCTCCATTATGAAGAACTCGTGGGTTTCATCCGGCGCTTCCTTGAGCCAGCGGGTTATCGCCGCCTGATTTCCGTTATAAAGCGCTATACGGAGACGCAGGGCGCGGACATTTGGAATAAGAGCCGGTTCGCCCTGCTCACGGCACCGTGCTTCAAAGGATTCCGCGAGCTGTTCTGCGGTTTTCAGATCGCCGTCTGACAGGTGGATACGGCACATGATGCCTATACCCGAGAAAACAGATTCCATGACACCGCCGTGCTCGGCTTCCAGTATTCCCTGATTTATAAGCGGCATTGTGAGACGGCTCGATTCGCCTTTTTCATAATAGCTTTCTCCGAGTGAAATAGACGCGATGCCTTTTCCGTATCTTCCAAGTATTTCCTGAAGGAGATAACCGGAATTTTTGAAGATCTCTGTATCGCTTTTACTCCATTCACAGAAGTCCTTACCGGAGTTCATGACTGAAGGCATATTACTGGTGATAGAAAATTCGGGCAGCCGGATTCCCTGATCTACCATGTAGGATGGGATCTTTCCGAGGATTCCGGCGGTGCTCGCAGAACCCCTGTGAGGGAGTGCTATATCGAGATAGAGGAGTCTTCCGATGGCTTCTCTTTTTCTGATGCCGGAGGAGGTTTCTGCATAGCTTTGGAGCTGTCCGTACCAGTACTCACTGTTTTCTGTTTCCATGAGGAGGGAGTACATCATACTCATACCTGACATCATTATGGGATCACCTATGATCTCGGTTTTTGGGAGTTTCAGATAGTATTTTCGGAGATCATAGTAGTAGCTGTTGCTGGGATTGCGCCTGGAATTTCGCACGAGGAGTTCGTGGATACGGCCGATCTTTCCGCTTTTTTCATATAAACGGAGTGCGCGGGGGATATCATCATGAAGCTCATAATATAATCCGGCGTTATAGGCGTAGTCGTTCATGTTCAGAGTTCCGAAAAATTCGTCAGCTTTTTTACGGAGAAAATCAAGTACGATGGGACGGATACGGTAGTATTCGTCGTCGTGATAGATAAAGTTGCCTGTTTCAAAGGCTTCGTTAATGATCTGTGAAACGTAGGGGTTTCCGGTTACAAATTCGGCAAGTTCTGCATTAAATTCATCAACTACGCTCATCTGCATCATGAAGTCGAGGAGTGAGCGGGGCCAGTCGGGCATGATCACGTATTCGAGATAACGGTCATAGACTTTTCGTACAGTCTGATAATTTTTTTCTGTGATTCGTCCACCTTCGGGGAGCTGATGCATTATTCCCCGCAGGAAGTAGACATTGCCGTTTGTGACAGCGGTTATCTTATGGAGCATTTCTTCGGATGCAGTGATGTGGGAGAGGGCAAGGTACTGACGTGTCTTAGCTGTGTCAAACTGCAGAAGCTCTTCATCGATCATGCTGAAGGAACGGTCCATGTAGATACGTCCGAACCAGTTCAGGTCACGGCTTCTGGATATGAGGATGAGCCATACGTCTTTACGCATGGCGAGGTCGAGAACACGCTCCTGATTTTTGGGAGCGAACATTAACTGCAGATCGTCTATCACGACGCTCATGCGGCGTTTACCCTCGTTTGATGAGGGGATGACGGAGAGGTCGGGTTCTCCTGATCTGCAGGAAAAATACATATATTTTCTGGATGCAAAAAATTGCTTTATGAGTTCCGTTTTTCCGAAGCCTGCAAAACCGCTTATAAAAACCGGAGTTCCCATGGTGCCGGCTTTTTTCAGTATCTGAAATGCATCTTCCGGACAAATGTAATTTGATGATCTTGCCATACTTAACCCTCCATATCCTTTGAACCCTGACATCATCTTAGCATGTTTCAGGGTAGTCTGAGATAGATATTATTCAAAAAAATATTTAAAAACATGATAAAACTACCCGAGCGGGTAGTGTGATGTGATAGGAGAGTATGTTAGAACATATGGCAGAAAATAAAACGTAACTGTTTTAAGCACATCAAAAACACGTCAAAGCACATATCTTTAAGGGGAGGCAATACTATGGCAGACATAAAAATGTTTGATGAGATCCGTGATATTCTTTTGAACTACGCAGAGGTAGGAGCAGAGGAGATTAATACTGAGACAGATATCATCGAGGAACTGGGACTTGATTCCTTTAGCTTTATCTCGATGCTGGGGGAGGTAGAGGAGACCTTTGATATCTCTATCTCAGAGGAAGAGATGGAAGAAGCATTCCATCTGTTCACACCTGCTGACATCATCAAGTTTGTAGCAAAGAAAGCTGCATGATCATTGGATTTTAAGTAATAAATATAATGGGGGAAATTTAAATGACATTACAGGAAAAGATCGATCGCAATATCACGGATTTTCGTTCGTTTTTAAGGGAACTGGCTGATAAATACGGCGATACACCTGCAGTACGGGAGTACCATGGAAAAGAGCTGGTGGACAGAAACTATCTGGAGCTTAAGAGAGATGCTGATGCAGTGAGCAGATTTTTGCTCGCTCAGGGTGCAGAGGAACGGATGCATATCGCAGCTGTCGGTGCCACAAGCTACCAGTATATCGCAGCTTATTTTGGAACTGTTGATACTGCAAATGTCATAGTTCCCACAGAGGCGCAGCTTTCAACAGAGACCCAGTGCGAACTTTTCCATATGGCAGATGTTACGGGTCTTTTCTTTGATAAGCACTTTGAGGATGCGATCCCGGAGATCCATGAGAAGTGTCCTGATATCAAATTATTCATCTGTCTCACTGACGGAGTAGAGTCCCATGATCTGGGCGATATCCATATCCACAGCATCAATGAGATCGAAAAGGAATATGCAGAGGGTGAAGAGATCATTGTTCCGCTTGAGCATGATACTTTCAGCACGATCCTTTTCACATCCGGTACGACGAGCGCCAGACCAAAGGCGGTAATGCTGTGTCACGGCGGTATCATTGACAATATTTTTTCCGGAGAGCTGGAACAGCGTGATTCGACGAATAAAGTAAAGCTTATCGCGCTTCCTATCCACCACGCCCTGAGCTTTAACACAGATATCTGCATGGGATTCAGAAACGGTGACACGGTATTCGTAAATGATTCCATGCTTCACATCGCAAAGAATTTCAAGGTTGCAAAGCCTTATACGGCAATACTTGTTCCCATGATCTTTGAAAACTTCTATCACAAGATCATGAAAGCCCATGAGGTTCATCCCGAGGTTGATCTGAAGGCTATGGCACGTGATGTTTTCGGCGGAGAAGTAGAAGTTTTCTACTGCGGAGGAGCACATTTAAGAGCAGAGATCGCGGATGCGTTTGCAGAGTGGGGCATGCCGGTATTTGAAGGCTACGGCATGACAGAATGCTCACCGAGAGTCGCAGCAAATATGCCTTGGAGATACCGCAGAGATTCTATCGGAAGGGTAGTTGATAACGCTCACGTCCGAATAAAGGACACAGAGCTTCAGGTAAAGAGCCCGTCTGTAATGCTTGGTTACTACAAAGATCCTGAGGCGACAAAGGCTGCATTTACTGAAGACGGGTGGCTCAAGAGCGGTGACATCGGATATATCGATGAAGACGGATTTATCTTCCTGCAGGGACGTATAAAGAATCTCATCATCCTTAGTAACGGTGAAAACGTGAGCCCTGAGGAGATCGAGACGAAGCTGTACGACTGCACATTTATAAAGGAGTGTCTGGTATATGAAGAAAACGGTCAGATCACAGCAGAAGTATTCCCGGACGCTGAATACGCTGAAATGCATAAGGTTACGGATGTTGAAAAAGAGATATCAGCAGCAATAAAAGCTGTAAATAAATCAATGCCGACAACAAAGTCTGTCCGCAGCGTGAAGTTCAGATATGAGCCCTTTGAGAGGACAGCTACGAACAAGATCAAGAGAACCGGACGAGGCAAAAAGGCAGCATAAAACAAGGGTAGATGGGAAAGAGGAGTATATGACAGAACGGTTGATCAACGGTGTAATGGTAAAAACCTGGCCTTTAACTGATGTTCAGGGCGGTCTTTACAAGGTATTCGCGCACTACGCAAGTATTCAGGAAATGAATCTTGGTGTGGGATTTTATTTCAAGATGGACATGAACGAGGAACTCATGCGTCAGTCCATGAGAGAAGCAATCGGATATATGGAGGCATTAAATGTCCGTTTCGGGCAGGATGAGAATGGAGAAATGTACCAGTACATCAATCCTGAGCCCTGGAATGAGGAGATGCCTTTATGGGATCTGTCTGATCTGTCAGAGAAGGAAGCAAAGGAATATCTGACGAAGGTTACGTCAGAGCCGATCGATTACCTGCACAAAAATATGACCATCGTGAGTCTCGTGAAGTTAAGAGACGGTTTCAGCGGAGTGTATATCAATTTTAATCATATGCTTGCTGACGGCTATTCCATAAATATGTTCATGACCTATCTCGCGGTGATCTATTTCTCACATGCAGCGGGTAAGGAGATAGACCTTCCGAGGAAGAGCGACTACATAAAAATGATCGAAAAGGAATTGGAATACAAGGGTTCTGAGCGTGAAAAAGCAGATCATGAATTTTGGAACAGCACTCTTGAGGAAGGCGAGCCGATTTATACTCATCCGACAGCAGCACCGAATAATGCGAGGGTGAGACAGCTTAGAGAAAAGGGTGAGACCAGATATTTTGAAAATACCATCAGTCCCAAGGCTTCTATCGATTCTGAGATCATTGGCGGAGAGAGAGCAGAAAAACTGGTGGATGCCATTGCTGAAAATAAGCTTTCTGAAAATGCCCTTGCAACACTGGCATTGAGAAGCACGCTTTCCCTCTTAAATCACAGGGAAACTGATATCGCGGCACGTGTAATCGTAAACCGCAGAGGTACGATAAACGAGCGCTATTCAGGCGGAAACAGGATGACATTCCTCACATGGAGAAGCATCATCGATGATGATATGCCGGTACGTGATGCACTGAAGGAAATGATCGACAGCCAGAAAAAGATTTTCCGTCATGCGGACTATAACTCCATGAAGAGACTTGCTGAGCGCGGTCAGTATTTCGGAAATCCGCCTCTCGCAACATACGAATCCGTGACATTTACATATCAGCCAAATACGGTCCAGATAGATCCGAGACTTCCTGAGATGAAGGCTGTGTGGTACTCAAACAGCAGTACATCAAATATCTGCTACTTAACTCTTGAGCACATGCTCGGAAAGAAAGATTACGTATTTATCTATGAGCGTCGAGTTGAGGAAATGAGTGAAGAGGAGATGCATTTCTTTACAGAACTCATGATGGAGTGCATGGAGAGCGCAGTAGAGCATCTTGACGGAACAATAGGCGAAGTCCTCGATGAAGTTCAGGCACGCCATCCTGAACTGTGCGAAAGCGAGATGCGGGCAGTGTAAGGTTACTGTTCACTCGCTTACAGCTCGCTCCAGTAACGGATTTTGCCAATTAAATCGCCTTTGGCGATGGGCAAAATCCAATGGCTCGCCTTCGTTATTGGGGCATAACTGCGCAGCGTAGTGCGCAGTTTGCCTCTGAACAGTAACAGTGTAAGTTCTAAAAATATTTCAGAAATTTTAATATGTTTATTTCGGATAATGCGTTAAAATAGAGGTAACTAATCTCTACCCAACGGGAGTCTAATTTATGAGTGAAAGATCAACGCAGGCCGTACATAAACATGAATCTGAACAGGATTACCTTGAAACGATCTTAAAGATCAAAAAAGAAAAAGGAAGCTGTTATGCAGTTGATGTATCCAGAGCACTGAATATTTCAAAGCCGTCTGTTACTATAGCTGTAAATAAACTGGTGGCTAAGGGATATATCATCCGTTCGGAAGGAAAAGAGCTGACTCTTACTGACGAAGGAGCAAAGATCGCAAAGAAGATCTACGAGCGTCATCGTTTCCTGAAGACATGGCTCATGAAGATCGGTGTTTCCGAAAAGACAGCAGAAGAGGAAGCCTGTATGCTCGAGCATGATATCAGCCAGAGCACATTTCAGAAAATGAAAAAGGCTTATAAGGAATATTATTCCGAATAAGAAAAGTGATGCGGAGGAGCGAAAGCTCCTCCGTTTTGCACGTGTCTGAAAAAGTTTCAATTATTTTCCCTTAAATAAAAGTTTTAAGCCTTAATCTGCCGATAACAATAAGGGTATGTGTTTTTAGGAGAAACATTTTACATGGATTGTTGGGGTGGCAGATGAAAAATTCAGTTACTAGGCAATTTATATATACTGTGAGCCTGATATTTGTGCTTCAGGTCGTGATGCTCGCCGGAGTTTTTAATACATTTTACAAAAAATCAAAAGCGGATATAAAAGCTCTAGGTGTCAGTAATATGAAAAGTCAGGCGGCAATGGTAGAAAACTATCTGAATAAGGGCGGGGATGTGCTTTGGTTTGCGGCAGAATCCGTTGACTATATGCTGAAGAGCGGATCGGACAGTGAGCAGATCTTTCAGTATCTGAGAGGCGCCACTTATCAGATGCAGGAACAGTTTGATGCAAATTTCACCGGAATTTACGGGTGTCTTAACGGAGAGTATGTTGACGGATCAGGATGGGTTCCGCCTGAGGACTATGATCCGACAGAAAGAAGCTGGTATAAAGAAGCAAAGGAAGCCGGAGGAAATATGATACTGTCGAAGCCCTATGTGGATGCCCAGACAGGAAGTATCATCATTTCCTACAGCCAGCTCTTATCTGATGGAAAAAGTGTACTCTCTCTCGATATCGTGCTGAATGAAGTCCAGAACATCACGGAACATATGACCATGGAAGGTGTTGGCTATGGTTTTATAGTTGATGAGAGCGGTCTGGTAATTTCCCATGCAGACAAAAATGAGATCGGTAAAGACTATTCCGAGGGCGGAGAGTGGATGGATCTCTTAGCCCGGGATCAGTCTGACGACGGATATGGATTTGAAACAAAGATCGATGGCAAGCTGTGCACTGTTTTTACGAAAAGGATCGTAAATAAGTGGCACGTTGTGATCGTTTCTCAAAATACGCTGATGTACAGAGATCTCCATCTGCAAATTTTTGCCAGCGTTTTCTCGACGATCCTCGTATATCTCATAATCGTTATCTTCTGCATGTATTCTGTTCGCAGTATTTCAGGAGCGGAGCGGAGAAGACAGGAGAGTCTGGAACAGATAAAACAGCTGAACACGAATATCATCCGTTCCCTTGCGTCTACCATTGATGCAAAGGACCGTTATACAAGCGGTCATTCCCAGAGAGTGGCGAACTATGCGGTCATGATAGCAAAGCGCATGGGGAAATCCGAGGCAGACCAGAGAGTTATCTATTATGCAGGATTGCTTCATGACGTGGGAAAGATACGTATTCCCGAGGCGGTCATCAATAAGCCGGGACGCCTCACAGAGGAAGAGATGGATGCGATCCACGTTCATTCCGTGAGCGGTTATGACATCCTTATCGATATTTATGATGACGAACGGATATGCCAGTGCGCAAAGTATCATCATGAACGGTATGACGGAACAGGTTATCCAAACGGTCTTGAAGGAGAAAACATACCTGAGATCGCGCGGATTGTGGCTGTAGCAGATTCCTATGATGCAATGGCGAGCGACAGAGGTTACAGGAAAGCCCTGCCTCAAGATGTAGTAAGGAAAGAGATCGTCGAAGGCAAGGGTACCCAGTTTGATCCGGAGATCGCGGACATCATGCTGGATATCATTGATGAAGACCCTGAGTACAGGCTTCGTCAGAAAGAGAACTGGATACGGAACGTGCTCGTGATCGACGATGAAGAGATCATCATAAGGGATGTAAAGCACATTCTGGAAAAAATGGAAGACACACATGTTGTAGGAGCACAAAATGAGAAAGAGGCGGTCTCTGTCCTTAAGGAAATGGAGATCGATATCATATTGCTGGATCTGAAGATGCCTGATACGGATGGATTTGAGCTATTCGAAAAAATCCGTGAAAAATGGTCTGTCCCTGTGATCTTGATGACAGGTGACAAGAGTCGTAAGACCATACAGCGCATAAGTGATCTGCGCATAGACGATTACATTACAAAACCTCTTAATGAAGCAATAACCCGTGAGGCAGTTCACGGTCTTCTTCACAGGATAGATACGCGGTTTTGACATCTCTGTGAGGTTGTGAGAGAGGTGCACATATGAAAGAGATCAAGATCGACAGAAAATATCTGGAGATAAATATAAAGAAGATAAAGCTCATATATTCACTGCTGATCTTGTATGACATCTATCTCTGGCTCGATAATTTTCAGCGCGGGATCTATTCCACAGGAATCGTGTCCCTGATAGGCGGATCGATCCCCGCGATAACGCTTGTTGTATTACTTGGTTTCCGTCCTGAGGGAAGGACTCAGGAGCGCATAGCATATGCGTCCATCGTGGTATCAAGCTTCGTTTACTGGTTTATTTTTGGATGGTTCATGTTCACCGGAGGCACAGCCGGTACCAGTATTTTTCTGGTATTTATGGCTGCGCCTGTGGCTTATTATTTCTTTAATCTTTTCTTTGGTTCAATTTTTTGCGGTGTGCTCTTTCTGGAGGTTGCGCTCTACATGTGGACACCGCTTTCTGACTATGGTTATCAGTTCCCTGAAATGTATGAGCAGCGTCTCCCCATGTTCCTTTTTATAGAAACAGTTCTTTGCGCTCTTGCCCAGTATGAAGCAGTAAAAGCAGGCATCATGCAGGATAGGGCGATAGAGGAAGCGAAGTTTGCAAATTCGGCAAAAACAGATTTCCTTGCAAATACAAGTCATGAGATACGAACGCCTATGAACTCGATTCTCGGCTTCTGCGAGCTCATCCTTCGTGAAGACAGCATCAGCGCGAGAGTGCGGGACTACTGTCTTAATATACAGAGCGCCGGAGATAATCTCTTACATATCATTAATGACATTCTGGATGTGTCAAAGATAGAAGCGGGAAAGATCGAGATCGTAGACGAAGAATTTAAGCTGGAACGCCTTGTGAAGGACGTTGTAAATGTATCAATGATGAGAAAAAAGGAAAGAGGACTGGAACTTATCGTAGATATGGACGGCAATATACCTGCGAGACTTTACGGAGATATGGGCAGGATACGCCAGATAATGATAAATCTCGTGACCAACGCCATAAAATATACGTCTAACGGCGGAATCTACATGCGTATCGGTGTAAAGAGAAAGGATACGCCGATCCTCGTTGTCAGGGTTGAGGATACAGGCGTAGGCATAAAACCGGAGGATCTTGAGCGGATATTTCAGAGCTTCGAGCAGGTGGATAAGACAAGGACAAGACCAATAGAAGGAACAGGCCTGGGACTCACTATCTCAAAAAGGCTTGCAGATCTCATGGGTGGTGTCATTACCGTTGAAAGTGAGTATGGATGCGGCGCAGTTTTTACCATGTGGATACCTGTAAAGATCAGGGATCTGAGCCCCATCATAAAGGATCACAATTCGCTGGAAGAGGAGTACGGTATCTGCACGGATATTAATAACATACATCCGCGTCTCAGGAATAAATATAATGCACACATTGAGGATATGTGCTCTTTTTTGCACATGAGGATGCTTCCTGTCCCGACAAAGGAAAAAGACCGGAGTTCCAGATATGAAGGGCTGAAAGGATGCTTTGTCGATGCTGCGATATATGAAGAATATAAAGAAAGATTTGACCGGATATCTGAAAAAACGGAGATCATCCTGATAGGTGATGATTTTAGCCAGAGAGCAGAGTCAAAGGATCTGAAAATGATCTATAAACCGCTTTACCTGTTGTCGTTTATGGATTTTGTGGGAAAAGATGCGGAAGACTCAGATACAACCTTGAGCGGAGCATATATGAGGTTCACTGCACCTACCGCAAAAGTGCTGTTAGTCGATGATAATCCTATTAACCTGAGAGTCGAGCGGGGCCTAATGGAAATCTATGATATGGATATCACTACGGCGTCCAGCGGTATGGAAGCTCTTCATATAGCGGACAAAGTAGAGTTTGACATTATCTTTATGGATCACATGATGCCTGAGATGGACGGTATAGAGACTATGAAGCGTATTCATGGAAGGGATATAAAGCGGAATAAAGGGACGCCTGTTATCGCACTGACAGCTAATGCGGTAAAGGGCATAAAAGAGATGTTCCTGGAAAACGGTTTCAACGGATTTATTTCTAAGCCCATAGATCTGAATGAACTGGACAGGATACTAAGGAGCTACATCCCGAGGTACAAGATAATCGAGAATACGGAAGTGAAAAAACGTAAGACCGAAAAACTTCCTGTTGAAATAGAAAGTATGCTGAATGAGTCAGAATTATTCGACTACGATGAAGCAATGAGGAACAGGATAGATGAAGAAAACCTGCTGTTATATATGAAGGGTTATGAGAAGAATTTCAGGGAGCTTCAGGAGTTTTTCGATGCAAAGGACTGGGAAAACTACACCTTACAGGTCCATTCACTGAAAAGCTCGTCCAGGATGATAGGAGCCGTGAAACTCAGCGAACTCGCGGAAAAAGCGGAGAAATTGTCAAAAATACCTGACGAAACGGGTGTTTTTGAAATACAGGACGAGATATTAAAGCTATATACAGATGTATTTAATACGATAAAAAAATATGTATTTTGAAATGGAAAAATTGTCCATTTTGATTATCAGCAAAAACTATACAGATTAAAGATTAAGGAGTATAATGAGTCGTATTTTTATCGACAGATGCGTAGGGTAAAAAATACCGCTGGGGTTCATAAATTCGGGTCCCAGCGGTATTTTGTGCGTAAACTGTCAAAAAAATTATGCCGATAAATTATTAAAACGTGTTTCTTTTTAGTGGCTGTTCAAGTGTGCTTGAACACGATTAACGACCATGTCGAGAGCTACGCGGTTCTGACCACCTTCGGGGATGATGATATCAGCGTAACGCTTACTCGGCTCGACAAATGCCTCGTGCATGGGTTTAACGGTTGAAAGGTACTGGTTTATCACAGAATCAAGTGATCTTCCGCGTTCCTTTACATCACGCTGGATCCTGCGGAGGATGCGGACATCAGCATCAGCATCAACAAAGAGGCGGATATCCATGAGCTCACGGAGACGCTTCTCGTGGAAGATAAGGATACCTTCTACGATGATGACCTTTGCAGGACGGATGGTGAGAGTCTGGTTGCTCCTGTCGTGGATCGTGTAATCGTAAACAGGACATTCGATGGTCTTGCCGTTACGGAGAGCTTCCAGATCGTTCACGATCAGATCGGTGTCAAATGAATCCGGATGATCGTAGTTTAAGTGGGAACGCTCCTCCATGCTGAGTTCGTGGTGGGATTTATAGTAGTTATCATGATAGAGCACGGTAACATCGTTTCCGAAGTGCTCCATGATAGTACGGGTGATGGTAGTCTTTCCGGAACCTGTACCTCCGGCGATACCGATAACGATAATGTCATTGATGTTTTCAGCCATGAATAAAGCCTCATTTCTAAAAATTGTTTTTTCGGAAGTGTCTATTGTAGCACATGTTTAATCATAGTATCGGCATTTGTTAAATTTTTTTGGAGGAAAAAATGAGAAAACTTATTTCGACGGCGTTGGCGCTGCTTATGGCAGTGAGTCTGACTGCATGCGGTTCCGGTGAGTCAGGGCGCGGTGCATCGGCTGATGATGGTGAGATGAAAGTCGCCATGATCGCTGACTTCGCGGACATCACAGATATGTCCTTTAACCAGACGAGCTATGAGGCCTGCAAGAAATGGGCCGCAGCTAACGGAAAAGAGTTTACCTATTACCGTGCACCGGGTGATTCTACAGCGGATCGTGTGGCAATGGTAGATAAAGCCGTAGCTGACGGATACAACGTTATCGTTGCTCCGGGATATGCTTTTGCAGGAATGGTCATCGAGGAGTCTGCTCTTTACCATGATGTAAAGTTCATCATCCTCGATATGTCTGCAGGAGATCTGCTGTCAGATGCCTTGGGAGATAAGTATGACTATAATCCGGATAACTGGAACGTAAAGGATTATTATTACGCAGACAACGTTTACTGCGCGATCTATGCTGAGGAAAAGGCAGGATACATGACAGGTCAGTATGCAGTAAAGAGCGGTCATAAGAAGCTGGGATATCTCGGCGGTATGGCGCTTCCTGCGGTAATGCGTTTCGGATACGGTTTTGTAAAGGGCGCGGATGATGCGGCTGCAGAGCTGGGGCTTACTGATGTGGAAGTAAATTACGCATACGGAAACCAGTTCAACGGTGATGCGGATATAACAGCTGCTATGGACACCTGGTACCACAACGGAACAGAGGTCGTATTTGCCTGCGGCGGAAGTATCTACACATCTGTAGCAGAGGCAGCGGCAAAGATGGACGGCAAGGTTATCGGTGTTGACGTTGACCAGAAGGAAACCATCGACGGAACATACGGAGAGGGCATGACAGTCACTTCCGCAATGAAGGGTCTCGAAGCTACTATAAATACACTCCTTGATTCTATCCGCGATGACCGTTTTGAGGATTACGCAGGAAAGATCGAAACACTGGGACTTGTATCAGAAAATCCGGAAGAAAATTATGTTCAGCTTCCTATTGAGTCAACTCAGTGGAACGAAGGTTTTTCAGAGGAAGACTATCGTACTCTTGTAGCTGATATCGTGAATGGAAAGATTGAGGTATCAAGCGACGTTTCTGCACCGGAGCCTCCGGCAGAACATGTAAAGGTTAATTATCAGGGAAATCTGAAGTAAAAACGATATATCAATTCCAGAAAAGAGAGGAAGCAGAAATATGGGAGAGACACCATATGCAATAGAAATGCTGGGGATCACAAAAAGGTTTTCCGGCATAACAGCAAATGACGATATCACGCTGAAGCTAAAAAAAGGCGAGATCCACGCGCTCCTTGGCGAGAACGGCGCAGGAAAGTCCACCCTCATGAGCGTACTTTTCGGTCTTTATACACCGGAAGAGGGCACGATAAAGAAGGACGGACAGGTTGTAAATATCACAGATCCGAACGTGGCTGACCGTCTCGGCATCGGAATGGTACATCAGCATTTCAAGCTGGTCGAGTGCTTTACGGTCCTTGAGAATATCGTTCTTGGCGTAGAGACTACAAAGAACGGATTTTTACAGCAGAAGGAAGCCAGAAAGAAGATCATGGAGCTTTCCGAGCGCTACGGTCTGAAGGTAGATCCTGACGCAAAAATATCAGATGTTACAGTTGGTATGCAGCAGAGAACAGAGATCCTTAAGATGCTCTACCGCGACAGCGATGTACTGATCTTTGACGAACCTACGGCTGTTCTTACTCCTCAGGAGATCGAAGAGCTCATGCACATACTGAAGAATCTCGCAGCAGAGGGAAAATCAATTCTTTTCATTTCCCATAAGCTTAACGAGATCATGGAAGTTGCTGACCGCTGTTCAGTTCTCCGTAAGGGTAAATATATCGGCACTGTGGATATCAGCAGCACAACTCCTGAGGAACTGTCCCGTATGATGTGCGGACACGATGTAAAGCTCAGCGTTGATAAAAAGCCTGCAAAGACAGGAGAAGTGGTCCTCGACGTAAAGGGACTTTCTGTAAAGGGTAAGAACAAGCACAAGGATAAAGTAAGGAACGTTTCATTTAACGTCCGCGCAGGCGAGATCGTCTGCATCGCAGGAATCGACGGAAACGGCCAGTCAGAGCTGGTGTACGGTCTTACAGGACTTACTAATGTGTCCGGCGGAAAGATTGAGCTCTGCGGAGCTGATATAACTCATTCACCGGTGAGAAAGCGTTCTGAAAAGATGTCCCATATCCCGGAAGACCGTCATAAGCATGGTCTGGTACTGGACTACAGCCTTGAGTACAACATTGTGCTCCAGAGATATTTCGAGCCTGAATTTGTTACAGGTGCGGGATTCCTGAAAAAGAATGCAATCCGTGAGTATGCAGAGCGTCTCATCGAAAAGTATGACGTCAGAAGCGGACTCGGCGCAGCGACAACCGTTAGGAGCATGTCCGGCGGTAATCAGCAGAAAGCGATCATCGCCCGTGAGATAGACCGTGATCCGAAGCTCATCGTTGCAGTTCAGCCCACAAGAGGACTGGATGTAGGAGCGATCGAAAATATCCATAAACAGCTCATTGCTGAGAGAGATGCAGGAAAGGCAGTGCTTCTCGTGTCTCTTGAGCTTGAAGAAGTAATGAATCTTTCTGACAGGATCCTCGTTATGTATGAGGGTGAGATCGTCGGAGAGATAGATCCAAAGAAAACTGACAGTGAGGAACTTGGTATGTATATGTCCGGTGCAAAGAGGGATAAAGTGGAGGCAGACAGATGAAAAACAAAAGTATTCTGAAAAATGATGCTTTTCAGTCAGTTGCAGCCGCACTGATCTGCATCGCAGCCGGTATATTTGTAGGTTATCTCGTGCTCCTCATGATCAATCCAAAGGGCGCAGCAGAAGCCATCATGGATATCATCCGAAATTTTGCAAACTATCCGAGAACAACTGCAAAGGTTAAGTATCTTGGAAATACTCTCGTAAAGACAGCACCGCTCCTTATGTGTGCGCTTTCCGTAAATTTCTGCTATAAGACAGGACTTTTCAATATCGGCGCAGCGGGACAGTACGTTGTGGGAGCAGCAGCTTCTCTTTACGGCGCTCTTGCATGGCATATGCCCTGGTACGTATGTGTACTTATGGCAATGGCGGCAGGAATGGTATGGGGCTCTTTTGTAGGTATCTTAAAGGCTTACAGAAACGTTAATGAGGTTATCTCCGGTATCATGCTGAACTGGATCGCGCTCTACCTCACAAATATGCTCCTGAACACCGTTTCTGAGTCAGGAACTCCTTATACTACTCAGGTTAAGTCAGTTAATACGGCAGCGCTTATCCCGGGACTCGGACTCCAGGAGCTCTTCGTGAACAGATATGTTACCATCGCGATCCCGCTTTCTGTAGTCATCGCAGTTATCGTGTGGGTAGTTCTTTCAAAGACAAAGTTTGGATTTGAGCTTTGTGCGACAGGTTACAACAGACATGCGGCAAAGTACTCAGGTATGAGTGAAAAGAGAAATGTGATCCTCTCTACAATGATCGGTGGAGCACTCGCAGCAGTCGGCGCTTCATTCCTGTATCTCTCAGGATATGAGCAGTGGCAGACTACACAGAGCGCTGTTCCGGCAATGGGATTTAACGGTATTGCAGCTACTTTCCTCGGCGGATTAAATCCTATAGGTACAATTTTTTCATCATACTTTATCCAGCACATTACATCAGGCGGTGCGTACCTTGATACAAATATTTATCCGCTGCAGATAGCTGATCTTATCACAGCGATAATCATTTATCTCTGTGCATTTATCCTCTTTTTCAAGCAGCTTCTTGACAGGAGAAACGCATCGAAAGGAGGTAAGAACTGATGGTACTTCTTATTCAGTATACACTTATATTTGCAGCAGTTCTGACACTCGTTGCCCTTGGCGGATGTTTTTCCGAGCACTCAGGTGTTATAAACCTTGGTCTTGAGGGTGTGATGGTAATGGGAGCACTTGGCGGAGCCCTGACTCTTAAGTACCTCGGCGGAAATCCGGCACCTGTAGTTGTTATAGCGGTTTTACTTGTTTCTGCGCTGTCAGGACTTGTTTATACGGTGCTTCTCGGTGTTGCCTGCATTAACTTAAAGGCTGACCAGACACTTGTGGGAACAGCGCTCAATATTCTTGCGGCAGCGGCTGCATCCATCATTGCCAGAACAATCAATACTGCGGAAAATCCTGATAATATGTCCACGATCATCAAGTATACCGATGGCCGAAAGGCATTTATCGCGAATTTCGAAAGCTTTGAATTTAGCTGGTCAATGCTCGTTGCAGTGATCGCACTTGTGATCGCATATGTAGTGCTTTACCGCACAAAGTACGGTGTTCATCTGAGAGCCTGCGGTGAAAATCCTCAGGCAGCGGATTCTGTAGGTATCAATGTTATCAAGAACCGCTGGGCAGGTGTCCTTATCTCAGGTGTTCTTGGAGGCATCGGAGGTGTTGTTTACATTATGGCAGGTGTTTCCGAGTGGAAATTTGAGCTTGGTGTTGCAGGCTTTGGTTTCCTTGCGCTGGCAGTTATGATCTTTGGTTCATGGAAGCCTGTAAATATCGGTCTTGCTGCACTGCTTTTCGGATTCTTCCGGGCTCTTTCCAATGTGTACAGCGGATTTGACTGGCTCGCAGACCTCAATATCCCGGGAACAGTCTACAATATGTTCCCTTACCTGATCTCTCTTCTGGTGCTGGCATTTACTTCTAAAAACTCAGCTGCACCGAAGGCAGAGGGAATCCCCTACGATAAGGGACAGCGATAAATTATATATTTGAACATAAAAAACTCCGACTGTTTATTTCAGTCGGAGTTTTTTTGTCCGATATATCTTGTAGACACAGGGTAGTGGGAGTATTTGATCAACGGGGATTAGGGCGCATGAATGAATTTGACCTGAAAGAGATATATGTATCTAATCTGATGGGGCTTTTGCTGATGATGGGCGTTTACCTTGGAAACGCCTGGAAGATGCAGAAGAGAAACAGCGAGGATAAGGTTCTCCGCGGAATGATTTTTACGGTCATGGTTTCCTGTATAGTGGATCCCATGGTCTATACAGTTGATGGTCGGCCCGGGGAGATCTTTTACTTTATGAATTATGTCGGTAATATCTGGTCTTTCGTGGCAGATCTTATTATTGGACCGCTCTGGATCGCGCTCATCAAGCGTCATGTTATAGGACTGGATGAAAAGATACAGCAATTTTTTGTATGGGCTTCATCCATTATTGGTTATGGTGCGCTTCTTTTTAACTTCATTTATCCCATTATTTTCAGAGTTGACAGCGACAACCACTACCATAGAGGACCGCTTTTCTGGATATTCCCGCTTATCGGAGCGATGTTTATTTTAGACGGAATCGTGGTGTATCTCATCGGACGTGCAAAGGGAAGTGTGCTCAGATTTTTCCCTGTGATGCAGTTCTTCGTACCTGTCATCATCGGTGTTGCGGTGCAGATCTACTTCTACAATATCACGATGATCTGGCCCGGTATCGCAGTTGGTATCACGATCATGATCCTTTCTCTGCAAAATGAAAATATATTCCGTGATAAGCTCACGGGGCTCTTAAACAGGTTTTATTTGTACAGGATGCAGGAGGATCTGAGGCACCAGAAGGCTTTTGGATTTATGCTACTTGATATCAATAATTTCAAGAAGATAAACGAGGCTTTCGGTCATTCGGAGGGTGATAAAGCGCTCATCGCCATGGCGGGTATCTTAAGAAAGTGCGTATGGGTCCACGGAACCGTTATCCGTTATTCAGGAGACGAGTTCGCAGTGCTTTTATACGCAGACCGTGAGGAAGTTGTGGACTCATTCAAGACCCTCATAAGCCGCGGTATCGATGACTACAATCTCTGCAGCGGAAAGGACTACAAGCTGTCGGTATCCATGGGCTACGGCGTCTTCAGTCTGAAAACAGAGACCATGGACGACATCATGCGCGTCGTGGACAAGCGCATGTTCGAAGAAAAGAAGCAGTTCTACGAGTCCAACCCTGGACTTGAGAGACGGCATATGTTGGAAACAACGCTCTCCACTTCCGCCACTACTAAAACAAAATAACGAGCGATATAGTACGAGTTGTACTCATTTTAGTACAAAAGTGTGTTATGATGGTGGCACTGGAGTGGTTTGCTCCGGTGTCATTATTTTTTTAGCAGGGGAGAACCGTGGCGTGTTGTGACCACGGGTGATTTTTTATGGAAAATTTTAAGAACAAAACATTTCTGGACAGTATAATCTGCGCGGTACGCGGCATGGTAAAGGCATTTCGTACCGAGAAGAATTTCGCATATTATTTCTGCATCGCTGTATTTTTCCTCTTATTAAATCTGCATCTCGGCGTAAAGAGCTGGCTTTATATAGCATATGCTATTCCTGTGGCGGGAGTCATATCCGCAGAGCTTATCAATACTGCGGTGGAGCATCTCTGTAACTACGTGTCGACTGAGATCCATCCTGAACTTGGCATAGTAAAAGATATCGCGGCGGCTACAGTGCTTTTCTGGGGATTCGGATACTTTGCGGTCGAGATAATGATAATAATGCAGACCGTTCGCTGAGGTGTCCCTATGAAAATGATACTTGGCATGTACGTCACGCTGATGCCTGTGATCCTCGCAGGGATACTGAACATGGTCTTTGTGAAGACGCCTGTATATAAAAAGCTCAGATCCCCGATAGACGGCGGACAGACATTAAAAGACGGGAAAAGGATATTCGGAGACAATAAGACCTGGATCGGATTTATCAGCATGATAGTGATATCCGTGCTGACAGCCGTTGCATGGGGAGCCCTTTGCAGGGCAGCAGGAATAGAGCATATGAATGAGCTCTATTCAATATACAGCAACAAAATTTTGTACAATGCGTTGGTGGGTGCATATTTTGGTGCATCCTATATGCTCTTTGAACTGCCGAACAGCTTCGTAAAGAGACGGATAGATATAGAGCCCGGGAAAACCGTAAATAAGCTGTTTTTTGTGATAGACCAGATAGACAGTCTCTTTGGAGTCATGCTGATACTCTTTGTCACCAGCAGGATTCCGGTTTGGAAATACTTCCTGTACATATTTATAGGCGGGTTTACCCATATCGCGGTAAATCTCATCCTGTACAGGCTGAAGATCAGGAGAAATTTATGAAAAAAATGATAATAGGAGTCTACAACAGGTCGGTGATACTGACCTATGTAGGGATTCTCTGCGCTGTTTCAGGAATCGGCTTTCTGGTGAATGGGTCAGACGTGCGCTCGGCTATGCTCTGCCTCATATTTTCAGGAATATGCGACCTTTTTGACGGTGTGATAGCGCGGAAATGCAAGAGAACAGAGATGGAAAAGCAGTTTGGAATCCAGATAGATACCCTTGCAGATGTTATTTCATTTCTGATGCTTCCGATAGTGCTCCTGCAGTTCATGACAGGGGTAAATACAGTGTCCATGGTACTTGGGATGTTTTATGTGCTCTGCGGAGTAACGAGACTCGGATGGTTCAATATCACGACTGAGAGTAACCCGGGGTACTTTACGGGATTACCTGTGACATATACGGCGCTGATCGTCCCGGTTTACTACATCATATCGATGTATACGGCAGGGCAGATTTTTCAATATCCTACTTACGCAGTGTATTTCCTTATCGCCTGCGCTTATGTGTTAAATGTCCGTATCCCGAAGCCCAGAGGAATCTGGTACGTGGTATTCCCGCTTATCGCAGTCGTTGCTGTGGTAATGCTCGTAGTGAGATGATCCGCTATGCAGTACTTTGACAGAAAAAAAGGACAGCTCTTCGAAGAGCAGGAGTACGGAAAAGAAGCTCTGGAATTTCTCTACAACACGGTTCCGGGGCGGATTCTTCTGAAGCTTTTCATCGCGCGTCCAATATTCAGCAGAATAAGGGCAAGATACTATAAGTCACAAAAATCTGTACATGAGATAGTTCCATTTATTGAAAAGTATCATGTGGACATGACAGGATACAGCCTGGATTCCTTCAGGACCTTTAATGATTTCTTCACGAGAAAAAGGCGGATCACGGATAACTCTGATGACGGGGAGCTGGTATCCATTGCAGACAGCAGGCTTTCTGTATATGAAATAACAGATGATCTGAAACTCGGGATAAAAAATACGGTCTACACGTTGGATGATATCCTTCAGGATAAAGAGCTCTCGGATAAGTACCGAGGCGGGACATGTCTCGTTTTCAGGCTGTGTGTAGACGACTATCACAGGTTTCACTTTATCGATGAAGGACGGGTCATTTCCCGGTACCGTATAGAGGGTATGCTTCACACGGTGCGTAGTATTTCAGAAAAATATCACGTGTATTCATCAAACACCCGTGAAGTCACGGTGATGGACACAGAGCACTTTGGACAGGTGACAGAAATCGATGTGGGTGCGCTTCTCGTTGGGTGCATCAGGAACAGAAAAGTATCGTCCTTTCATAAGCTAATGGAAAAGGGTTATTTTGAATACGGCGGTTCAACGATCGTAATGCTCCTTCAAAAAGGAGTCGAGATCGACCCTGACATAATCGGACTCAGTAAAAAAGAAATCGAGTGCAAGGTCAGGATCGGAGAAAAAATAGGGAGAGTAAAAAATGGTTCAGGCATTAAAACGACTTAATATTTATCAGAAGGAAATGTATCCGGTGCTTCCTCGTCTGGCGCTGGGGTATATCGTAGCGGCGGAAATCTACTTTATCATTTTATTAAATCACGGGATCACATCATTCAGCCTTGGAATACAGGAAGTTGTTGCGGGATTCACCATATTCAGCTTTCTTTTCTGGCTCCGTATCGCGGATGATTTCAAGGACTATGAGCTGGACTGCAGACTGTTCAATTCGCGTCCCCTGCCGTCAGGCCGTGTACATAAAAAGGATCTTGCGGTATTTATTGGACTGCTGATCGCATTTACACTTGTCATCAACTTTTTGTACATGCCGAATTTCATTTTCTGCCTGATCCTTTACACTTACGGATCACTCATGGCAGTGTGGTTCTTCCAGAAGCATAAGATCGCAAAGTCACTTCCGCTTGCGCTTGTCACACATAATCCGGTGCAGATACTTATGAATATATATATCATTTCATTCACGGTGATAAAGTATCATGTGACTCCGGTTGATCTCACAAATGTACTGGCATGCTTTACCCTGTATTTCCCGGCTCTTATATGGGAAGTATCGAGAAAGATCCGTGCTCCGCAGGAAGAAACAGAGTATGTCACTTATTCAAAGCTTTTCGGATACAAAAAAGCGGTAAATTTCGTATTTATCGTGACATGGGTCGATATCATCACAAACTTTATCCTTGTGTGGAATCTGAATAAGATATCAGTTGCAGTACTGTTCCTTCTCGTGTGCTGGATGAGCTGGAAATTCATCGAGTACAAAAAAGATCCTCTGAAATACAGGATCGTGACACGTGTGGAAACATACACTTATCTGCAGGAGAGCACCATGATCCTGACAGTAGTACTGTATCTGATCTTTGGTAAAATCTTATGAGGTGAATCCTATTGAAGGCTGAAAATCTGAAGATACTGCGTGAAAACGGCTATCCTGTGCCGGAATTTATCGTAGTGGAAAGTGAGAATGATCACAGGATAAATGATCTCTCTAACGGAAAGTACGCAGTAAGATCTTCATCGGAAGTAGAAGACAGTGATAATGAGTCCTATGCAGGACAGTTCCATACGGAATTAAATGTGGAGAAAGACGTTATCCGAAGGGCTGTTAAAAAAGTCCTTGAAAGCGGGAAAAAACTCGGATGCAGTATGAAAGTCATTATCCAGAAAATGGTGGATGCAGACTATTCAGGTGTACTTTTTACTGCGAACCCAATGGGGATACTGAATGAAGCGGTCATCGTCATCGGAAAAGGTCTCGGTGAAAATGTGGTGGAAGATAAGGTCGAGACCACGGCGTATTACTACAATCTGGATGATGACCTCTTTTACCATGAACAGCAGGAAGGGGCTGTACTTGTCGGCAATGACCTGATAAAAGAGCTGATTGAAACAGGTAAGAGCATACGGGATACCTTTGACAAAAATATGGACATAGAATTTGCTGTTAAAGACGGTAAAGTATATGTCCTGCAGGCGCGTCCTATCACAACTCTTCACTACAAGAGAAAGGTGATACTCGACAACAGCAATATCGTCGAGAGCTATCCCGGGATATCACTTCCACTGACCCAGAGCTTTGTCCGTGAAATATATCGCGACATATTCAGGGCAATGGTACTCCGTCTCACAGGGAATAAAAAGCTCGTAAAAAAGATGGAGCTTGTATTTCAGAACATGGTCACGGAAGCAAACGGACGGGTGTACTATGACATCACAAACTGGTACAACGTCCTGAGCCTCGTGCCTTTTTCCGGAAAGATCATATCAGTATGGCAGGAAATGCTTGGGGTCAGAAATAAGGATGTCTCCATAGATTTCTGTACAGGCTTTTTTGAAAAGGCTCATGTGCTCTTTTCGTTCCTAAAGTACCTCAGGGTAACACCGAAGGAAATGGAAAAGCTCAATGAGAAGTTTATAAAGCTCTATCCCGAATATATCCATCGCGTACAAAAAAATGCCAATATAAAAGATCTCTTACAGGTGTATGACGATATCGAAGAGGAGCTGATACCGCTCTGGGATATAACTCTCGTAAACGATATGTACGCTTTTATCTACACTCATCTGGCAGGGAAAAGGCATCCTGACGAGATATCGGACATAAAGGATCTGGAGAGCATGCGTCCTGTAAGAGAGCTGAACAGCCTTATAAGGACTGCGTCAGAGCGCGGGATAAAATCCGGTGAGTATCAGAAAAAGCGTGAGAGCTATATAAATAAATACGGCGACAGGTGCTTGGAGGAATTGAAGCTTGAGACAAGGACTTACCGCACGGACCCGAAGCTCCTTGATGAATATGTAAAAAGCAGGATGAAAGACCGACTGCCTGAAAATACAGAAGGTAAAAAGGTGACTGACAGCTCATATCTCGTGAAGAGAGCGAAAACAGGCATCGCTAATCGGGAAAGATCCCGCATGAACCGCACCAGGATCTTTGGAATAGTGCGGTATATCGCGCTGAAGATCGGTGCGGAAATGACAAAGCAGGGAAAGCTCAGTGATCCGAGAGATGTTTTTTATCTGACGCTCGATGAACTGAGAAAGGAAGCAGTGAGTCCGGCAAAAGCCATGCACTATATCGGTCTCATCCGCGAGAGGAAGGACAGATATGCGGGATTTGCGAATATACCTGCTTACAGCAGACTGATATTTGCAGATCATGTGATAGATAAGCCTGTGAGAAAGATTCGTGCGGATATTATATGCACATCGTCTACGTTGTCAGGAATACCGTCATCACCGGGAAAGGTCAGGGGCGAAGTGCTGGTCATCGACCACGCAGATCAGATGATAGATACAAAGGGAAAGATAATCGTCACAAAGATGACAGACCCCGGATGGGTATTTCTCATCCGTCCGTCTCTCGGTATCGTGGCAGAAAAGGGCTCTATGCTGAGCCACACAGCCATAATAACAAGAGAATTGAAGAAACCGTCTGTGGTTAATGTAAAGGATGTTACGAAGATCCTGAAGACCGGAGACATGATAGAGCTTGATGCATATAACGGGTCGGTCACGATCCTTTAACTGAAAAAATGAATTACAGATGTTTATACGGAAAAGATAAAAATATAGAAAAACGTTTTCTGAAAATGCCCGGAAAACACTACAGAGGCGGGATCTGCCCTCAGGACATAGGTACAGAGAAAGCGCTGCTTGATGGAACACATCCGTTAAGCGGCACTTTTGATATTGTCCCCATGGTGGTGATCGATGACCGCGGAAATACGGCAGCCAGAGGTATGCTCACATTTTATGAGGATGAAGATACGGCGTATCTCGGATTTTTTGACTGTATAAACGATATGGAAGCCTGCATGGCACTCATCACCAATGCGGAAAAAATTGCACGTGACCATGGAAAGATCAGCATTACGGGACCCGTGGACTCTTCTATCTGGATCGGCTACAGGTTTAAGACAGATAAGTTTGACAGACCATGCAGTGCAGAACCGTGGAACAAACCGTACTATGTTGAACTATGGGAAAAGTGCGGGTTTGAAGTGTGGAAGCGTTACTATTCATTCCGACTTAACTGTATCACTGAGAAAAAGGGCAACCCTAAATATGAGGCAAGAGTCGAGAGCTTCCGTAAGAAAGGATACGAGTACAAGAACCTTGATAAAAAGGACTTTGACCGTATTTTCAGGGAAATCTATGAACTGCTGATAAGGATATATGCTTCATTCCCCGGGTATAAATGGATAAGCTATGAGGCATTTTATGCGCTGTTTCATAAGCTGAAATTCATACTGGTACCGGATGACGTGATGCTCATTTATAAAGACGGAGCGCTGGCAGCATTTTCCATTAGCATACCGAACTTTTATGAAAATCTATTTGGAAAGCTGACTCTTACAAAGCTCATTCGTATCCTGAAGATCAGAAAAGATCCAAAAGAAATGATCTATCTCTACATGGGTGTAGATCCATCGCATCTGGGACTTGGAAGCGTCATTGCGGAGCTGACGAGAAGAGAACTCTACGAAAACGGACGAATCCCCTTAAAAGCGCTCATTCTCGAAAATAAAATAACCGCTTTCTACTATAACGATCTCCTCAATGAAAAAATGGAGTACGTGCTCCTTCGTAAAAAACTCTGATAAACTGTTCCTTCTGTGCCTTATCCTGCCGATATTCATAGTGGTATTAATGGCAAATGTACTTTGCCGGATTATTTTGGATAAGGAGTGTGCCAATGAGGGAGTGGACCAGGGAAGAAAGATACAGGACACTGGAGTCACCTGATGATGTGAGAGAGCTTTACAACAGCCGTATAAAGGAATCTGTTTACAGGCAGTCCTACCACATACAGCCTGTTACAGGTCTTCTTAATGACCCTAACGGATTCCTGCATTACAACGGCGAATGGCATCTTTTCTATCAGTGGTTCCCGCTGGGACCTGTGCATGGATTAAAGCACTGGTATCATGTGTCGTCAAAGGATCTGGTGAACTGGAAAAATCTGGGGCTCGCTGTAGCACCGGACCGCTGGTATGACAATAAGGGTGCGTATTCCGGTTCTGCGCTTCTCACATCAGGAAAGCTCTATCTCTATTACACGGGAAATCATCGTAATGACCAGTGGGAGAGGATACCGTATACCTGCCTCGCTGAGCTTTTTGAAGGAAGCTGGCGGATAAAGAAGTGGGATGAACCGCTTTTCGGACCGGCAGAGGGCTATACGGAGCACCAGAGAGACCCGAAGATAATAAAGCTCGCGGAAAACCGTTACGTCATCGTTCTCGGTGCTCAGAATAGCGAGAAAAAAGGGCGTGCCATCGTATATGAATCAGATAATCCCGTGAGCAACTGGCATTTTAAGGGCGAGATAAATGTGCCGGGATTCATGGATTTTGGAGACATGTGGGAGTGCCCGTCGGTACAGCATATAAGCGGCTTTGATGTATTGATGTTCTGTCCTCAGCATATCACGCTTCAGTACAGGGGACAGTCCCAGAACCATAACGGATATCTCATAGGAAAAATGGATTGGGATACTCTTGTTTTCCAGCCTATAGGACAGTTCCATGAGCTTGATTTTGGATTTGATTCCTATGCTGCGGAGTGTGCTGCTCGGAAGCGTACCTGGGCGGAGACAAATATGATCGCATGGATGGGCATACCGGATGCGTCCTATCCTACGGATGATGAAGGGTGGAGCGGTTGCATGACGCTTCCTCGAACCCTGAGAGTAAGGAACAGGCGTCTTATTCAGGAGCCTCTGGAAGAGCTCACAAAACTCCGTATCGATGAAGCGGACCCTGCAATGGGTATCCTTCCGGATGCCTGCGAGATGAATGTTTTTAATCAGGAGGAAGATCTGGATCTCACGCTGTTTTCAAAGAAAGATCATACAGGCGGTATAAATATCTACTTTAACAGCAAGTCAAGGATACTCACTGTGGACAGATCCGGAATGAACAGGCTCTTTAATTGTGATGACGGAAACGTGCGGACGAGAAAGCTTGAGAATCCGCTTGAACACTTACGGATATATGTTGATCACAGTTCTGTGGAAATTTTTGTAAACAGCGGCGATGCAGTATTTACATCGAGAGTTTTTCCACACTATACAGAACATCATTTTGAGATGAAGACAAAAGCCGAGATTCATATTTGGAATCTGAGACCATCGGTAGAAGACAATTTTATAATTTGAAAAACGGATAAACAAAGATATGGGAGCTTCGATTTTGAAGCTCCCATTTTTGTCTAGAATCCGGACAAAGGACTTTTGACACTTATATCATATAATGCTTAGTTGTGATACAGCTTATTTCCTTCGTATCTCGGCTCGCATGTGAGATTTACACCGAGCTGCTTAAACATCCTTACGTCAACGGATGAAAGGATAACTGAGGAATGAACTTCGAGTCCTGCGAGCTTCGGAAGGCATGCGTATGCTTTCTTTGCAGCCTCGTTGCTGATAGCTTCCATGGAGAGCGCGATCAGGAGCTCGTTAAGGTGAAGGAGCGGATTGTGGTCTCCGAGGTAATTTACCTTGAGGTTCATGATAGGTGTCAGAACTTCAGGAGAGATGAGCTTTATCTCGTTATCGATACCTGCAAAGTACTTCAGTGCATTAAGGATAAGTGCGGATGATGCACCGAGCATGGATGAAGTTTTTCCTGTAAGGATAGTTCCGTCAGGCATTTCCATTGCTGCAGCGGGAGCGCCTGTCTGCTCGTCTCTGACATTGGCAGCGGCTACGACCGGTCTGTCTGCTACAGAGATACCTGCCTTGTCCATGAGGAGCTCGAGCTTATTTACAGGCATGTCACCTGCTTCACCGCGTCTTCTCTGGCAGAGAGCCTCGTAGTAACGGCGGATGATCTCCTGATTTGCAGCCTTGCAGCATGTCTCGTCATCAACGATAGCAAAACCTGCCATGTTTACGCCCATGTCTGTAGGAGACTGGTAAGGTGATGTGCCCTGGATCTTTTCAAACATTGCCTTAAGGACAGGGAATACTTCAACGTCTCGGTTGTAATTAACAGCCTTTTCGTTGTATGCCTCGAGGTGGAACGGATCGATCATATTTACGTCGTTAAGATCCGCTGTAGCTGCCTCGTATGCGAGGTTTACCGGATGGTTGAGCGGGATGCTCCAGATCGGGAATGTCTCGAACTTTGCATAACCTGCCTTGATACCGCGCTTTGACTCATGGTAGAGCTGGGACAGGCATGTAGCCATCTTTCCGCTTCCAGGACCGGGTGCTGTAACGACTACGAGAGGACGTGTTGTTTCGATGTAATCGTTCTTTCCGAAGCCCTCATCGCTTACGATAAATGGAATGTTTGAAGGATATCCCGGAATGATGTAGTGACGGAATACCTTGAGCCCTAAAGCCTTTAACTTCTTTTCATAGGCTACTGCTGCCGGCTGATCCGCAAACTGGGTCAGGACAACGCTTCCAACGAAAAGACCGTTATTTGTGAAAGCATCGATAAGTCTTAAAAGGTCCATATCGTAAGTGATTCCGATATCGCCTCTTACCTTATTTTTCTCAATATCGCCTGCTTTGATAGCGATCACGATCTCAGTCTTATCAGCGAGATGCTTGAGCATTGTGATCTTGGAATCCGGCTTGAATCCCGGAAGTACTCTTGATGCATGGAAATCATCAAAAAGCTTTCCGCCAAATTCAAGGTAAAGCTTTCCGCCAAACTGATCGATCCTCTCGCGGATCTTCTTTGACTGAAGCTCGGTGTATTTCTCGTTGCTGAAGCCCTTACGGATATTGCTTGTATCTGTCATTCGAAAAAATCCTTCCTTCCAAATATAACTTTTCCAAAGGAACATAATATCATACAATGCATCAAAAAAACGAGTATAAAAATTGCAACAATTAAAAAATAAACGATGGTAAGAGAAAAAGTAAAAAATGGATACAAAATATTGTCGACAGGGGTTTAGAGACAGTATCTATATGACGATATATAAGACAAATAAATATGCTTAAGGAAGAGCATATTATAAGCCATGGCAGGCATCTGTTCTGAGAGGAAGTCGCTCCGGGGCAGGTGTTTTCCTTTTAAAGAAAAGTGCTTCGAAATCCCAAAGGAGAGTGGGATTCCGAAGCACTTTTTGGCATGTCCAGCATATTCTTTTCTTTCTCTTTAAAAGTTGTATTGTCATATATTATCAAAAAAGCATTAAAATTAAAGATTTAAAAGTAAAAATCACCAAAGTTATTAAGTTTTAGGGATGGATTGCACGTGAAAATGTGCAAAAATATACCCATAAATAATTAATTTTCCGTGAAGATTTCCTGTAATTGCTCTGAAAAGTGCAAGTTTGAGGGGCAGGAACCGTTCCCCGGAACTTAATTATGCGGAGCACTTAGCGAGGTAGTTTCGAGCTTAGTGCGTGCTATGCAAGTTCGCTTGGCGAGGTCTTGTCGAGCCTAGCGTAACTTGTTATTAGTCGTATCTGCGAAAAGTGTCGTACAGATACGTAGTATTGGGAAAAAGGAGAGAGTAAATGGGAAGGAAAGCAAAGTTGATGGGGCATCGCGCCACAGCAGTTGGTCTGGCACTGATGCTTTCGGCAACCGGCGCAGTGCCAATGAATGTTATTGCTGCACCGAAGGACACAGCGGCAAAAGAAACCTTTAGCAACCCTTTTATCTATTCGGATGTTCCGGATATCGATATCATCAGGGTTGGAAGTGCTTACTATATGGTAAGTACTACAATGCATCTGTCGCCCGGTGTACCGGTTATGAAGTCCACAGACCTGGTGAACTGGGAAACAGTGAACTATGTATATGACAGACTCGATGAAGGCGATGAAATGAACCTTCGCAACGGCAAGTCCATGTATGGTAAAGGTCAGTGGGCATCCAGCATTGTTTACCATAACGGAACCTATTACGTTGGATTCAATTCAAATACTACGGGAACTGCATACATTTTCCAGACAGATGATATAGAAAAGGGCTCATGGAAGCGCACAAAGCTCAATGCTTACATGCACGACATGGCAATTTTCTTCGACGGAGACACCCCTTATGTTTTATATGGCGGAAAGAATATCCAGTTCAGAGAACTGAAAGAGGATCTTTCCGGAATAAAAGAAGATGGTAAGAGCGGCACACTTTTTACCGACGACACAGCAAGCACCATCGTTAATGCTGAAGGTACTCACGTACTTAAAAAAGATGGTTACTACTACGTATTTAATATCGTATGGCCGTCAGGCGGCGTAAGACAGGAAATCTGCCACAGAAGCAAGACTTTCCCGGGCACACCCGATGATTGGGAAAAGAAAGTTATCCTCAATGCAAACTTCTCTAATAACGGCACATCAGCAGGAGTTGCACAGGGCGGTATCATCGATACAGAAGACGGCAGATGGTATGGTTATCTCTTCCAGGATCACGGCGCTGTAGGACGTGTTCCGGTTCTCACTGACTGCGAGTTCAAGGATGGATGGCCGATGCTCGGTAAGAACGGAGACGGCAAGACTGTTGAGCTTACTATGGATATGCCTCTTGAATCAAGCGGTGAGGCATCTCTTACAAAGTCTGATGAGTTCTACAACGATGCAGAGCACAGAGTTTTTGAAGAGGGCTACACAAGCTCAAAATTTGAGTCAGCCGCATCAGAAGGCAGCGTAGGCAATAAGCCGACTCCTACAGTTGGAAAGGGCATCCAGGAGCTTTTGGTAAATGGTGACGTAAGCACCGGCACAACAGAAGGCTGGGGTGTAATGGAGCAGGCTAAGCTCGCAGTTGCTGAAGATGAGGACGCTGAGGGCGACGAAAAGAACTACGTTATCCATGTAAAGGACCGTGAGGCATGCGCAGGCGGTGCTATGCAGGATGTCAGCGGAAAGCTTGAAGTCGGCAAGGAATACACATTTAAGGGCAGACTTAAGTATGTAGATGGCCCTGACACAAAGCCTTTCAGACTCGAGATCCAGAACGGCCCGAACTATAAGTGGAGAGACAACATCGTTCAGTTCACTGCTAAGAAGGGTGAATGGACTGAGTTTGAAGCAACGTACACAATTCCTGAGAGCGTAAATAATGCAGGAGAAGACTGTGCTTTCAATGCGGATCAGAACTATATCTTCTTTGAGACTCCGTGGACACAGAGACCTGACAGCAAGAACGATCTCATGGACTTCTACGTAGACGATTTCTCCATGACCGGTGAGACAGGAACTATCGTTGAAAACGGTGATATGGAGGAAGGCGCTCAGGGATGGGGCAAGTACAAGCACACATCCGCTGAGGGTACTGTTGATGTAGAAGTAACTGACGACGCTCATGAGGGTGAGAAGGCGTTAAAGACCAAGAACCGTGAGCATACAAATGACGGTCTTGGACAGGTATTCAAGAATGTATTTATCCCCGGCTATACTTATGAATTTACTGCATGGGTAAAGCAGGAAGAGGTTGATTCTAAGAAGATCGCAATGACTGTTCGTAAGGGAACAGGCGAGAACTTCACAACGATCGATTCTCAGGATGTAAAGAAGGGTGAGTGGACAAAGCTCACAGGAACTTACAAGTTTACAGAGGACGATGATGTATCAGTTGATACACTGTTCTTTGAGACAGAGTGGAAGAGCGCTGACGATACTAAGGAAGAGGATCTGGTAGACATCTATGTAGATGACGTTTCTATCGTAGAAAAGTCACGTGCAAAGGATCCTGAAAAGGGTGCATCCGGCGAGGATGACTACTATGGATCAGACCTTGATCTGGCATGGCAGTGGAACCACAATCCTGATAACACAAAGTGGTCACTGACAGACAGAAACGGCTGGCTCAGACTCACAACAGGCAAGAAGTGCGAGAGTATTCTTGATGCAAGAAATACTCTTACCCAGAGAACATACGGACCTACATGCTCCGGTACAACAAAGCTTGACATCTCACACATGAAGGAAGGCGATGTTGCAGGTCTCGCAGCTTTCTCCTATAACTACAGCTATATCGCTGCAAAGAAGACAGCTGAAGGAACAAAGCTTGTTATGGTTGATGCAACAGGCAATGATTCCAAGAAGGAAGATTCACCGAAGGAAGTAGCATCTGTTGACTGCGAGAGCAACGTAGTTTATCTGAAGGATGATTACGATTTCGCTGGCGGCGATAAGGTAAGCTTCTTCTACAGCTTTGACGGAAAAGAGTGGAAACAGCTCGGCGAAACAGTTAAGACAAGCTACGAGCTTACTCACTTCATGGGAAGCAGATTTGCACTCTTTAACTACGCTACACAGTCTAAGGGCGGATATGTTGACTTTGATTACTTCAGAGTTTCTGATGAGATCACAGGTACAGAGGCTTCCAAGGTTGACAGCGCAGCAACTGTTGAGTTCGACAAGGCAGAGATCAGCGGTGTTGTAAATAATGAAGTTTCCGCAACACTGAAGCTCGGCAAGATCGAGAGCGGTTCACACAAGAAGCTGAAGGCTTCCTTCTCAGTTCCGAAGCTCTTCGATGTAACTGATGTTGAATTTAATAAGGATGCTATCAAGGGCAGCGCAACATATTCATTCAGTAAGAATCGTCTCACTATCGAAGTAACAGGCGACGATGTTTCATTCGATGCTGCAGATGATGTATTCGCAACCATCAAGTTTAAGCTTAATGGTTACGTAAGGGAGGATCAGACAGTAAGCATTAATGCAGACTATATCCAGCTGGACGGCGGAAAGACATCCGTTGATTCCTCAG
This sequence comes from Lachnospiraceae bacterium, assembly GCA_900168235.1. Lineage (GTDB taxonomy): Bacteria > Bacillota > Clostridia > Lachnospirales > Lachnospiraceae > NK4A144. The sequence goes on from FUZG01000006.1 coordinate 84,394, forward strand.
CTGCGAAGGCATCTGTAAAGCTTACATATCTTGATACAGGCGCTATTGCAAAGAAGCTCGGCTTCTCCAATCCGCTTGTAACACAGGAATATGGCGCAGATCCGTATGCACTTGTTTACAATGACAGAGTATATGTATATATGACAGCAGATGCACCGCAGTATGACAGCAACGGAAATCTGCAGGAGAACGGATATGGATATATCAATACTCTGAGAGTTATCTCATCCTCTGATATGGTGAACTGGACAGATCACGGTGAGATCAAGGTTGCAGGTAAGGATGGAGCTGCAAAGTGGGCAACAAACTCATGGGCTCCTGCTATCGCACATAAGGTAGTTGACGGCAAGGATAAGTTCTTTGTTTACTTCGCAAATAACGGAAGCGGAATCGGCGTTATCGAAGGTGATTCACCTCTTGGACCGTGGAGAGATCCGGTTGGACACGCTCTTCTTAATCAGCAGACTCCGGGATGCAGCGGCGTTGTATGGTGCTTCGACCCTGCAGTACTGGTTGATGATGACGGAACAGGCTATATCTACTTCGGCGGCGGTGTTCCGAGCGGAAAGCAGAACAATCCTAAGACAGCACGTGTTGCAAAGCTTGGAGATGACATGATAAGCATCGTCGGCGAAGCTAAGGAGATCGATGCTCCTTGCATGTTCGAGGATTCCGGCATCTTTAAGTACAACAACAAGTACTACTACAGCTATTGCTCCAACTTTACAGGCCCGCATAAGGAAGGCTATCCGGGAATGGGTAACATTGCTTACATGGTAAGTGATAACCCGATGGGACCTTTCACATATGCAGGTGAGATTTTTGATAATCCGGGAGTATGGTTCAATACACAGGGTAATAACCACCATGCAACATTCGTATTCAGAGATAAGAGCTACTTTATCTATCATGCACAGACAGTAGCAAAGGAAAAGAATGAGCAGAAGGGTTATCGTTCTACTCATATCGATACTATCGAGATGACACCTAAGGGAAATATCAAGCCTGTAAAGGGAACATACGAAGGTATCTCACAGATTGAGACAGTTGATCCGTTCCAGACGATCGAGGCAGAGACCATCGCATGGAATAAGGGCATCAAGGTAAAGAATATTGATGACTTCCATATGGAGCTCAGCTCTATCGATAACGGCGACTGGACAAGCGTAGCAGGCGTAGACTTTGGCAGAAAGGGTGCTGAAAAGATCACCGCCAGAGTTAAATCTGCAAAGGGAGGAAATATAGAGGTTCGTCTCGACAGTCCGAGCGGCAGCCTCATCGGTACTATCAAGGTTCCTGCAGGTACAAAGGAGTATGAGGACATTACAGCAGATGTCGCTCCTGTAGCAGGTGAGAGAAATGTATTCTTCGTTTATACAGGTGAAGGTGAAGACATAATGAACGTTGATTCCTATGTATTCACTGAGAATCAGGGAGAACTTCCTGACCAGCCTGCAAATCCTGACAAGCCGGATCCTACAAATCCTGACAAGCCGGATCCTGTAAAGCCCGATCCTACAACACCGGACAATCCTACAGATCCGGGTAACGGAGAGGTAACACCTGAGGATGTAACAAAGCCTGTAAGTGAGCCTGCAGCAAAGGCAAGCGCAGGTAACGGAAAGTCCTCAACTGCTGATCAGATCGCAGCTCCGACAGATACAACTACACTTGCATCTAACGAGTCAGGTACCGTAACTGTAAATACAGGCGCTAAGAAACTTGTACTTAAGGGCGACAAGGGCTCCTTCAAGGTTGAAAGCGGCAAGGGCGTAAAGGTTGGTAAGACAGGTAAGCTTTCATTCAAGGGCGGCGAATCTGAGAATGTTATTAAGTACACTGTTGACGGCAAGGAAGTTGTAAAGACCATTCGGGTTTCTAAGCCTGTTGCTGCGAAGAAGGTTAAAGCAGAGGCAGGAAAGCCTGCAGTACTTGAGCTTAAGGGAACAGATATTTCAACAGCTGTTTGGACAACAAACAAGGCTAAGAAGGCTACAGTTTCCGTATCCAAGGATGGTAAGCACGTAAGCGTAAGCTACGGCAAGAAGGGCACCATCAAGGTATCTGCTGAGATCAACGGAAAGAAGTACACAACAAAGGTTACATTCAAGTAATCCATAAAACCTGAAATTGTAAAGGCAGCAGCATCTGTTTTTTACAGTACAAGGTGATCAAAACAGGGCTGTACATCGAAAAAATCGGTGTGCAGTCCTGTTTTGCTGTCCGTCATATGTGCAGAAAAATGTGCGTTATTTGTTGAAAACAGGCTATTTGCTGTACAAAATGACGAATCGAGTAAAAACTATAAAAAGTTGTATTGTTACATCAGTTTAAAAAATCTAAAAAACTAAAGGATTTATTTGCAAAATTACCAAAGTAATAAACTTTAAGGGATGGATTGTTCTCATATTTGTGCAAAAATAGATGTCAGACGGGACAAGTTCAGATGGATATAAATAATTGTAAGTCCAAGAGGGAGAAAGAGCCATCAGTCAGTTTGTCTTATCGAGAATCATGTAATAGGGAAGAAGGAGAGAGTATGGGAAGGAAGTCAAGAATTATTGGCACACGTACCGCAGCAGTTGGTCTTGCTCTTATGCTTGCAGCAGGAAGCGCACCGATCAATGCACTGGCTGCAGAGGTTCGTACAGACAGCGCTGTAAGAGCAGTGCTCGATGAAAGCGAAGCTTCAGAAGCAAAGGTTACAGCATCTGCGAGAAAGAAAGTAGCAGTTGAACTGTTTACAAACGGTGATGTATCCACAGGTACAACTGAGGGGTGGACAATTACAAATACAGAGCGAGGCGATGTTGATGTTGCTTCCGTAAAGGATCTCGATGCTGCAGGCAGAGATGACGTATCAGATGATGATATGTGCATCTGGGTAAAGAACAGAGAGACAACCGGTGCAGGCGCACAGCAGGATGTTACAGGAAAGCTTGAAGTTGGAAAGACTTATACATTTAAGGGTAAGGTTATGTATAAGGATGGTCCGGCAACAAAGCCTTTCCGTCTTGAGATCCAGAACGGCCCGAGCTATAAATGGAGAGATAATATTGTTCAGTTCACTGCTAAGAAGGGTGAATGGACAGAGTTTGAAGCAAAGTACACAGTACCTGAGAGCGTAAACACAGCTAATGAAGTTTGCGAGTTCTCTAACGAACAGAACTATATCTTCTTTGAGACACCGTGGGCACAGAGTCCTTCAAAGACTGACGACCTGATGGATTTCTATGTTGATGATATGTCCATGACATACGAGACAGGTGACGTAGAGCTCGTTGGTAACGGTGATGCTGAAAAGGGTACAGAAGGCTGGACAATCTATGAGCATGAGGCAGGCAAGAACGAGGACCTCAAGATCGTAGAGACAGATGACGCTCACAGCGGAAAGAAAGCTCTTAAGGTTGTAAACAGAACTCATACAAACGATGGTTTCGGTCAGAAATTTGAGAAAGAGTTCAAAGAGGGCTATACATATAAGTTCAGTGCATGGGTAAAGCAGGATGCGGTTGATTCACAGGATATCGCACTTTCCATCAGAAAGGGTAAAGGAGAGAACTTTACTACTATCGATACAAAGGCAGTTAAGAAGGGTGAGTGGGTAAACCTTTCCGGTAAGTACACATTCACTGAGTCTGATGAAAGAGATGTTGTAAGCGTTTACTTTGAGACACCCTGGAAGAGCGCATCGAGCGCAACAGAGGCTGATCTCTTAGATATTACAGCTGATGACCTTTCTATCGTTGAGCTTTCACAGGATGTGAACGATGGAAATAAGGATTACAGAGAGAGCGATCTCAAGGCAGACCTTGAAGTTCCCGATGAGATCCTTGGCGTTATCAATCAGGAAGCAGAAGCAAAGATCAAGCTCGATAAGCTCGAGAAGAACGGCTACAAGAACCTGAAGCTCACAGTAGCACTTCCTGAAAAGGTTGGCGTTGATGATGTTGAGTTCAACGAGGATGCTATTGACGGCGATGCTAAGTTTGAAGTTAAAGACGGCAAGCTTGTGATCGACGTAGACGGCGATGATGTTTCATTTGATGCTGAGGACGGAGTATTTGCAACACTTAAGCTCAAGATGAGCGGATATGTAAGAAAGGATGTTGAAGGCAAGTTTAATTTCCTTTCTGCACACGTAGACGGCGGTAAGACTGTTTTCTATGAAGTTAAGGATGCTGCAAAGATCGTAAATCTCAAGTATCTTGATACAGGCGCTATCGCTAAGAAGCTTGGATGCTCCAACCCGCTTTATACTCAGGAATTTGGTGCTGACCCGTACGCTATCGTTTATAACGACAGAGTATATGTTTACATGACAGCTGATGATTATGAGTATGATAAAAACGGAAAACTTAAGGACAATGCTTATGGTTACATCAAGACTCTTAGAGTAATTTCTTCTTCCGATATGGTGAACTGGACTGACCACGGCACAATGAAGATCGCAGGTCAGGATGGTCCTGCTAAGTGGGCAAGCCATTCATGGGCTCCTGCTGTCGCACATAAGGTTGTTGACGGTAAGGATAAGTTCTTCCTTTACTTTGCAAATGACGGAAGCGGAATCGGCGTAGTAGAGAGTGATTCTCCTATCGGACCCTGGAAGGATCCTATCGGCGGATATCTCTTAAACAGAAAGGTTCCCGGCTGCGAAACTGTTGAATGGTGCTTCGACCCGGCTGTACTTGTAGATGATGACGGTTCAGCTTACATCTACTTCGGCGGCGGTATTCCGAATAACGCAAGCGTTGGTGATGCTTACAACCCGCATACAGCAAGAGTTGCTAAGCTCGGCGCTGACATGATCAGTATCGATGGAGCAGCTGTAGAGATTGATGCTCCTGCAATGTTTGAGGACTCCGGTATCTTCAAGTATAAGGGCAAGTACTACTACAACTACTGCACGAATTTCTCCAACCACAACAGAGCAGGCTACCCCGGAAACGGTAATATTGCTTACATGGTAAGTGATAGCCCGATGGGACCTTTCGAGTATGCAGGAGAGATCTTTGACAATCCGGCTACATGGTTCGGTGTTGGCGGAAATAACCACCATGCAACATTTGTATTCAGAGATAAGAGCTACTTCATTTATCACGCTCAGACAGTTGCAAAGGAACTTGGTACTGCAAAGGGATATCGTTCAACTCATATTGACAGCATGTCATTTGACGAGGATGGAAATATCCTTCCTATCAAGGGAACTTATGAAGGAATAAGCCAGCTCGAGACTCTTGATCCTTATAAGACCATCGAAGCAGAGACTATCGCATGGAATAAGGGCATCAAGGTTGCAGATATTGGCGGCAGCAATGCAAACAGAGAGCTTACATCACTTGATGACGGCGACTGGACAAGCGTTGCAGGCGCTGACTTCGGCAAAGAAGGAGCAAACAAGTTTACTGCAAGAGTTAAGTCCGAGAAGGGCGGCAGCATCGAAGTTCGCCTTGACAGCCCTCAGGGAAGCCTCATCGGTACACTTGAAGTACCTGCAGGAACAGATGAGTACACTGATCTTTCAACAGAGATCACAAAGATCACAGGTGAGAGAAACGTATTCTTCGTATTCCACGGAGAAGGCGAAGATCTGATGAATGTTGACTCCTACATCTTCGGAGACGGCGAGATCGTAACTCCGGATGTTCCGGGAAGTGAAACACCTTCAGAAAATCCTGATAAGCCGGAGCCTACAACTCCTGACAAGCCGACCCCTGAGAAGCCGGATCCTGTTAAGCCCGATCCTGTAACACCCGGTGATCCTACAACTCCCGGTAACGGAGAGGTAACACCTGAGGATGTAACAAAGCCTGTAAGTGAGCCTGCTGCAAAGGCAAGTGCAGGTAACGGTAAGTCTTCAACTGCTGATCAGATTGCAGCACCGACAGATACAACTACACTGGCATCTAACGAGTCAGGTACAGTGACTGTTAATACAGGAGCTAAGAAGCTCGTTCTTAAGGGCGACAAGGGTTCCTTCAAGGTTGAAAGCGGCAAGGGCGTAAAGGTTGGTAAGACCGGTAAGCTCTCCTTCAAGGGCGGCGCATCTGAAGGCGTTGTTAAGTACACTGTTGACGGCAAGGAAGTTGTAAAGACTATCCGCGTTTCTAAGCCTGTTGCTGAGAAGAAGGTTAAAGCAGAGGCAGGAAAGCCTGCAGTACTTGAGCTTAAGGGAACAGATATTTCAACAGCTGTTTGGACAACAAACAAGGCTAAGAAGGCTACAGTTTCCGTATCTAAGGATGGTAAGCACGTAAGCGTTGCTTATGGTAAGAAAGGTACCATCAAGGTTTCTGCTGAGATCAACGGAAAGAAATATACTACAAAAGTAACTTTCAAATAATCCCATAAGATAGCAATTTTCAACAAGGCCCTCGCCGGATTTCCGGTGGGGGCTTTGTTAGTTCGTCGAGTTTTGGTATCATATAGTTATTATGAAGTGGTTTGATGATCTGAAGCTCAGAGAAAAGAGCATAATAGTTGTCGCGGTAAGTGTCATTATCCCGATGCTCCTCACAAATATCTTCTTTTTCTGGAGCATAGAAAAAGAAAGAAAAAGCCAGAGCATCATGGAAATGAAGAACGATGCCGGACAGATAGAATATGACATAAGAAATTCCGTAAGAGAGGCGATCTCCATTGCGGATTATCTTGGTCACATGGAAAAACTTGATGATTTTCTAAAGAAGAAGTACGAAAGCGAATCGGATTATTATGAGGCTTACAGTGATTTTATGGAAAATGAGACCATAAGATATTACTACACAGCCCAGTCTGCATGGAGTATCACCATCTGCACAGAAAATCCCACCATCATAAACGGTACTTATTTTGTAAATAAAAGCAACGTGGAGTCTGCTTCCTGGTACAAGAAATTTAAAAATTCCGGGAGAAACTACATGGTGCAGAGTTTTTTTGAAAATGGGGAATCAGATGGATATGTCATTAACGGAAGACATATCGTTGTCATAGAAAAGCTGAATTATTATGGCGGAAATGACATCATAATGCTGGATCTCGATTATTCTAAGATACAAAAAAGTGTCACCCGTACATGCGGGCAGAGAAAAGGGTACGTTCTGGATGACAGGGGGAATGTGCTTGTGTCTGCAGGCGGTGGAACCTATATAGATAAGCCTTTTTCCAATATAGCTGATATTTCAAAAAAAGGAATAACATTTGAAAGAGATTGTGAGATATACGGTAAACCTTTAAAGATACTAATTGTTGACCAGGGCAAATCCTGGATAGAGCTTTTAAGAGAAAAAAGCGTCGCTCTATTTTTGATATGTATGTTTAACATGATCCTGCCTATCATCGTGATGTTTCTTTTTTATCACTCCATAAATGACAGATTGTCGGTCATGGGTAAGAATATCGATGATATAAAAAATGACAGGTACAAGGAGATTGAGCTGGAAACGACTCATGATGAGCTCGGAATGGTGATACAGAGCTACAATCTCATGGTTGCGCGGATAAGGGAACTGATAGAAACAGTTTATAAAAATAAAGAGCGGGAGCAGGAACTTCTGATAGCGAAAAAGCAGGCGGAGATCCATGCGATACAAAGCCAGATAAATCCTCACTTTTTATTTAACGCGCTTGAGAGCATCAGGATGCACAGTCTGATTAAAAAGGAAAATGAGACCGCAAACATTCTTGAGAATTTTTCGGTGCTCCTTAGAGAAAATATTCAGTGGGACAATGATATCGTAACTGTTGAAAAGGAATGTAAGAACGTTCAGAGATACCTTGAACTGCAGCAGTACAGGTTTGGAAACAGACTTGATTATTCAGTACGGGTTCAGGATGAATGTAAGGACATCATGATCCCGAAATTCAGTATCGTAACATTTGTAGAAAATTCATGTATTCATGGTATAGAAACAAGTGTCGACGGCGGTTCCATAGCAGTAGTCGTGTCAAAAGACGAGGGCATGCTTTATCTGGAAATAATGGACAGCGGAGGTGGAATGAGTGATGAGGAGCTTTCTGATCTGAAGAACAGGATAGAAACCGCTGATATTAAATATCTGGAATCGGCAAAAAAGAGTATCGGTATCGTAAATACAGTGATCAGATTAAAACAGCTCTATGGAGAGAATTTTTACATAGATATAAATAGTTCCGTTGGAGGCGGAACCGAGATCTGTATAGTTCTGAAGTGTGAAGAGGAAGAATAAATGAGGGTAATGATTGTTGATGATGAGCCATTTATCAGGGAGGGACTGAAGCAGCTTATAGAGGCATCGGGGCATGACTGCCGGGTTGTTGCGGAAGCCGGAAACGGGCTGGAGGCTCTGGATAAGATCAAAACTGAAAAGATAGATCTGATGTTTGTGGACATAAAAATGCCTGCTATGTCAGGACTTGAGATGATAGAGAGGATAAAAAAGTATAATCTGTCGGATGCACAGATAGTGATCCTCACTGGTTTTGCAGACTTTGATTATGCACGGACCGCCATGAGGAACAACATAACCTATTATCTCCTGAAACCTGTGCAGGTGGATGAACTTGAGAAGGTTCTCATAAAAACGGAAAACTGTCATATAGACAGGATCAATCAGATATACAGGCAGCAGAAAAAGATACTTCAGGAAATGCTTGAAGACGAAGAAGACGATGAAAATGTCGACGGAAACGTAATGTCGGATATATTGTCAAAACAGAAAGATATCAACTTCCTTATAGATGAAGTGCGTCGGAATAATGAGATGCGAAAGAGGGAGAAAAAGGAGATAGGGTACGAGGTTGATAAATATGTAGCTGAGCACTACAGGGAAAATATCAGCTTAAAACAGATCGGTGAGATCTTTTTTGTAAATAACGTATATCTCGGACAGCTTTTTAAGAAGCGCCATAACATGCTTTTTAAGGACTATATAACGTCCCTCAGGATGGCAGATGCCGAGGACATGCTGTTAAACACAAATAAGAGAATTTATCAGATTTCGGAGGAGCTGGGATTTACCAATGCTGATATCTTTATCAGTAAATTTGTCCAGCTGAAAGGCATCACCCCTAACCAGTACAGGATAAAGAACAGGATGAAGAGTGATCATGCTGAGATCTAAAGTTGTGTTCAAAAAATTGTCGTGTTTATTACTGGCTTCGGTGATAGGACTGAGCACTGTTTCTTTAATGGGGTGTAAGAAGGAACAGAAAACAGTAAAGACATTTTCGGCATTTATCGCAGTTACAGGACCTTCGGAAAACAGGGAGAGCAGACTCAAGAAAAAAATCGCGGAAAAGCTCGGAGCAGAGGTTTATGTGGAGCGTCTTTCGGGGCAGACACCGGAAGAAAAGATACAGAGCATGATAGCAGGAGGAAACTATCCTGATTTTATCGACGGAAGCGGAGCGACAGATCTGCTTATAGATGCAAATGCGTTGGTGCCTCTTGATGAGTATCTTGACGATTATCCGATACTCAAGAATTACCTTACGGATGTTCAGTGGGAATCCTTGAGAAAAGAAGACGGTCATATTTACTTTATCCCGCCTTTTGGGGTTATAAACGGTCATGATACCAGTACGATGCCTTCGGGAGAGGCTTTTTGGATTCAAAAGAGGGTGCTTGTCTGGGCAGGTTATCCTGAGGTTAAGACATTGGATCAGTATTTTGATCTGATAGAGCGTTATCAGGAAGCGGAACCCATGACTAACGGTGAACCGACTATCGGATTTGAGATTCTCTGTGACGACTGGAAGTATTATTGCCTCGAGAATCCGCCTATGTTCCTTGCGGGATATCCGAATAACGGATGTGCCATTGTCGACCCGAAAACAGGCAAGACAGGAGTGTATGACACGCTTCCCGAAGCAGAGCAGTACTATAAAAAGCTTAATGAAGTTTATAATAAGGGGCTTATCGACAGGGAAACCTTTACACTTTCATATACCCAGTACATTCAGCGCCTGTCCTCAGGCAGGGTCCTCGGAATGGTGGACCAGCACTGGAATATTATCGATGCGCTGAGCATACTCCATGGAAACGGAATGGATGACTGTGCATACGTGCCGCTCCCGATAACCGCAAATGAGAATATAGAGGGAAATTATCTCTGCACAGAGTCAAATGTTAATACTGCATCAGGAATAGGTATTTCTGTAAGCTGTGAAGACGTTCAGGGAGCATTGTCGTTCCTTGAGGGACTTTTATCGCCGGAAGTCATGATTCTAAGAAACTGGGGCGAAAAAGGCGTGGATTACGAAGTTGATGAAGATGGTATCTTTTATCGTAATGAGGAGGAAACAGCTAATTGGGCAAGAGGAGATTACATCGAAGAAAATAGCTGTCCGTATTCACAGTTTCCTGCATATGAAGGAATGCTTGCGGACAATAAAAATGCAGTGAATCCTATCGAGCAGCCTGATGCATTTTATGCGGGTCTTTCTGAGTATGACAAAAAATTGATGGATGCATATGGTCATAAGACCTGGAAGGAATTTCTCGGCGAAGAGAAAAAGGGTGAAGCCTGGTTCCCGCTTTATTCTGTGACAGCTGACTGGAAGAGTGACACGCCCTACGGCAAGGCACGGGATGACATGGAAAAGATAAAGAGACGTTGGCTTCCGCTCCTTATCATGGCAGAAGACGGAAGTTTTGATGACATGTGGGCAGAGTATATGAAGGAGTACAGCGAGACCATTGATACGAAGTCATATCTTGACAGACTGGATATGGAAGTGCAGAAACGGATCAAAGCATCCGCACCTTAATTTTTCTTTAAGATAGATTGGGGTTGTACAATAAATTGTCGGTGTAAAGATTGTGAATATCAGTATTTATCGTGTTTATCAAAAGTTAAGAAAACTTTTGGATAATGATTTAACAGTTAATTCACTTGTCCTTGTTGAGATTGATATTTTATAATGTAGTAGTTTTAGAGATAAAACTTAAGGGGACAAGTTAAGCACCCGTAAAAAACAAAAAAGGAGACAAGAAATTGAAGAAAATGATCAAGAAGGCTGTTGCAGGCGTTGTAGCAGCAACAATGGTAACAGCAATGTCAGTTCCTGTAATGGCAGCTGATGTAACAGCAGCATTTATCCACGCAGGAACATCAGAGGCAAAGACAGTTGCTCAGGGTTCTAACGTAACAGCACCGGCAGTTCCGCTGGTAGCAGGATACACATTCTGCGGATACGATAAGTCTCTGTACAACATTCAGGCAAATACTGCATTTAACGCAGTTTATGTTCCTACAGCAGTTGGTGAGGCAGTTATCGCAGCAACTAAGGCTTCTCTTCCGACTCCTGCTGTAACAGATACAACAGTAGCTGATCCTAATGCAGCAGCAACAGCACCTGCTGCAGATAGTGTTTCACTTGAGGCTCTTCAGCGTCTTATCGCTGCACAGGCAGCACAGGCTCAGCAGGTTGCTCAGACAGCTCTTCCGGCAGTAACAGGCACTGTAGAGACACCTGTTGCAACAACAGGTCCGGCACTTATCCCGGCAGCAGCAGTAGGCGTTCCGAGCTGGGTTGTAGGTCTTGAGGGTGTAGATGCAGCAGGAGCTGCAAAGGCTTATAACTATCTCAAGAATACAAAGGGCTTTGATGATGCTACTATCCAGGGCAACTGGGGTGCATTCATGCATCATTATGCTGAGTACGGCACACAGGGCTGGTAAGTTCGGTCATAATTAAATACGTTTAACTCGAGGCACGCGGTCAATTCAGACGATCGCGTGCCTTTCTTTATTTGCATAGCTTATTTCCTCTAGAAAAAATACTGTTTTGGAATTATAATAGTCATAAAAAAATTTGAGACGGGGAGATGGGGAAGATGGACTCGAAGTCAGAAGAAAAGATCATAAACGATGCCATTGAATATATAAAAGATTTTTTTATAAATGAGTACAGCGGACACGATTACTGGCATACTATCCGTGTTTACCGTACTGCCGTGAAGCTTGCGGAGAAGGAAAATGCTGATCTTTTTGTCGTAAAGCTTGCGGCACTTCTTCATGATATTGATGATGTAAAGATCTCACCGCTTACTGCTTCCGGAAAGCTCAATGCAGTGATGTTTATGTCTGAGCACGGAATTGATCAGGAGACTATTGATACGGTCTGTGAGATCATTGACGAAAATTCGTTTAAAGGATTAGATTCTGTTGTTCCTGTGACTATCGAGGGTAAGTGCGTACAGGACGCAGACAGGCTGGACGCTATCGGAGCTATCGGTATCGCAAGAGCCTTTACCTATGGCGGAAGCCGGAGAAGGGTTCTCTATGATCCGGGTCTCAAACCTGAAATGGAAATGAATGAAGCTGAGTACCGACGACATATGTCGACTACTGTTAATCACTTCTACGAGAAACTGCTCAAACTGAAAGATATGATGAATACGGAAGCTGCAAAGAAGCTTGCTGAGCATCGTGATCAGGTGATGAGAGAATATCTCGATGAGTTTATGTTGGAGTGGGAAGGTAATAAGTAAATTAAACGCTTAAGGGTCGGGCAGTGAATGGACAAATTTTTGAGTCTGTTCTGTCCGGCTATATTTTTGCGTATAGAACCAGAGGATTTTTTATGAGTGAAACAAAGAAAGAAAATGTAACAGCAAACCCGAAAGCACTTTTGCCGATATTGGTATTTCTGCTTTTATATCTTGGAACAGGCATCTATTTTGAGTACGTAGATAAAAACAGTGACGGCATGGGTTTTTATATCATGTCTGTGGTCGTGGCATTCGGAATAGCGCTTATCGTGGCTTTTATGCAGAACAGAAAGCTGGATTTCGGTGAAAAGATCCATATCTGTTCAAAGGGAATCGGGGATGACAACATTACTATCATGCTGTTCATCTTCCTTATGTCAGGCGCTTTCAGCGGTATCGCAAAGGCTGCAGGCGGAGTGGAGAGCACAGCAAACTTTCTTTTAAGTATCGTGCCGGGACAGTTTGCGGTGCCAGGACTTTTTGTGATCGCGTGCCTTATCGCCATGTCCATGGGAACCAGTGTGGGAACTATCACTGTACTCGTTCCTATCGCTGCGGCGGTGGCTTCGGCAGCGGGATATAATCTTGCCATGTGTGTAGCTACAGTCGTGGGCGGTGCTATGTTTGGAGACAATCTTTCATTTATTTCTGACACGACTATAGCGGCGACCAAGACACAGGGCGTTGAGATGAAGGATAAATTTCGTGAGAATTTCAAGATCGCCCTTCCTGCAGCGGTACTGACCATTGTGATAAATGTTGCGATGACTTTTACAAGCGGAAGTGCAGATCTCGGAAACTGCGAGTACACCATCGGTCTGGCACTGCCGTATTTTGTAGTGCTCCTGATGGCACTCTGCGGGATAAATGTTTTTGTTGTTCTCGGCACAGGAATAGTGCTATTCCTCATTATGGGCGGTCTCTGCGGTGATCTGAATTTTACATCAGCATTTTCTGCCATGGGAACAGGAACCGAAGGAATGTTTGAGACGATGATCGTCACCATCCTTGTAGCGTCTATCAGTGCTCTTATGAAGGAAAACGGCGGTTTTGAAGCTATCCTTGATACCATCAGACGCTTCTCAAAGACAAAGAAGGGTGGAATGTTCGGCATTGCGCTCCTTACGGCACTCATGGACGTTGCTACTGCAAATAATACGGTGGCGATCGTTGTAGCTGCACCGATCGCAAAGACTGTAAGTGAAGAATACGGTATCGATCCGAAGAAGACGGCGTCTCTCTTAGATACATGCTCATGCATCCTGCAGGGCATCATCCCTTATGGAGCGCAGTTACTCATAGCGGCAAGCCTTGCAGGGATTTCCAGCGTAAAGATAATCCCCTGGCTTTTTTATCCTTTTTTACTGCTGATATTTGTGGTATTCTCAATACTTCTGGATAAGGACTGAATTGCAGTCATGTGTTATGTTTCGCATAACTATCAAAAATCTTAAGAAAATGTGCACAAAAATTTGGACAATTATCCTTCGCAAAGGTTATTCACTGTTCTATAATGTGGGTAACGATTTAAGGATTGGGGGTATTATGAAAAAAATACTAGCCGGGTTATTGGTCGTATTTGCAGCTCTGGCTGTCATACACGTTGAAGGGCGTGCAGAGAGCAGCAGTAAGTCGGTATCAGACGGATGCGTATTTGATAAGGACGACTTAAAATACGAAGTAACCAAGCAGAATAATGTCGAGGTCGCAGGATTCTCAGACAAGGCAAAATCTCACGAAAATCTGATAATCAGTGAATTTGAAGTTGAAAACGGCGGAAAAAAGTACGCTGTCACAGGTATAAAGGGGTCATCCTTTGTGGGAGACCAGAAGATCAAGGGTGTTTACATCGGTACTATCGGAAATAAGTATGGAAACACCGGATTTACGATAGGAAGAGAAGCTTTCAGGGACTGCACGGAGCTCTGCAGTGTGAGCATCTTTAAGTCAAATACCGATGTACAGGAAAATGCATTTTCCTTAAACAGAAATAATCTGAACAGCGTCAGGAGTCTCAAGGTCGCATCAGAAAATATTTCTATCAGGACGGGCGCATTTGCAGGATTTTCTGATGTAGAATTTAGCTGTAAACAGGTGGATTCTATAGAAAAAGAGGCTTTCAGCAGTACCATACAGAATCTGGGGCTTTGGTCGGATTATAGAAAGACCATTCGTGAAAAACTCACACAGAGCGGAGTGTCTGTAGTGAAAAAGACCTACGAAGCTACAAAGTATGATTTTTAAATCGTTCTTTTTAGGGTTAAATTGAGGGGAAAAGTATGGGGAATGAGAAGCTTGAGCGTCTGGCAAAGGAACTGCTGGACACCGGAAAAAGAAACAATCTCGTAAATTTCAAGGACCACAAGGCTTCAACCGCAGAAATCGTCTGCCCTGATGCTGAGACCTTTTTTGAAAAGTGTTTCAGCACCTCGGTCTTTGAAATATACGATCCGAAGATCACGGACGATGAAGATGAAATCGCGGGCATTGAGGATTCAGAGGTAAATACTGATGAGACCGATGCCCGCAGTATAAAGCGTCAGGAATATATCGAGCGTTATTCTGCAAAGCTCACAAAAAACAGTCAGATCCTGGTATTCGCACAGGATACAGATCCCATTAAGACAATCAAAAATATTGATAAAAAGGCAGCATCACAGCTTGAGGAAACAGGTGTGAATGTTGCCTATATGGCGTTTGGTTTTGTACGGTGGAAGGAAAGTGAAAATTCCGACATCGTGAACCGTGCGCCTCTTTTGCTGATACCTATTAGATTCAGGAATGAATCTGCGGTTTCGCCGTATTACATCGAACCGCTGGAAGATGAAGTTGTGGTGAATCCCACGTTTCAGTACATCCTGAAAGCCCAGTTCGGGATAGAACTGCCGGAATTCCCTGAGGATGAAGGCTTAGCTTCTTATCTTGAAAAGGTTCGGGAGATAGTGTCTAAGCTCAAGTGGGAAGTGGTATCTGAGTGCAAGATCGGCATTTTTTCCTTTGCAAAGATCAACATGTACCATGATCTCATGGACAATCAGGATATCATCCTTAAGAATCCAAATGTGCAGAGGTTACTTGGAGAGCATGTTGCTGATGCGGGTGTTGGACCTGCTTCGGTGCCGACAGGTGGAGAAACGAAGAATGAGATCATAGACCTGCATACGGTGGTGGATGCTGATTCGAGCCAGATAGAGGCTATCGAAATGGCGAAAGCGGGGCAGAGCTTTGTATTGCAGGGACCTCCCGGAACGGGAAAGAGCCAGACCATCACGAATATCATTGCAGAGTGCCTGTATGACGGACGTAAAGTCCTGTTCGTGTCTGAAAAGATAGCCGCTCTTAATGTTGTTTATGACAAGTTAAAGAAGAACGGATTAGAGGAATTTTGTCTGGAGCTTCACAGCCAGAAGGCAAGTAAAAAGCAGGTAATAGAGGAACTCTGCAAAACGCTGAAAGCAAGTAAAAGCTCTGTTTCCTCAAAGGCTGATGCGGAAGTCCGGGCAAAGGCAGAAGCGCAGGCACAGCTCGATACCTATGCAGAGGAGCTTCATAAGCCGATACCCGGTATCAACAGGTCGATGTATCAGCTTTATAATGCCTATTCTGCTCACAGGAACGCGCCTGACATGGAGCCTATACTTACAGGCATTTCGGCAAAGGATGAAGCATACCTCAATGAAGCCGTGAATCTCCTGAAACAGTACGAGCAGTATGTGCCCTTAGTAGGCGCGGAGTACAGGTCGAATGTGTGGTATGGCTTTAAGGGGCAGGACGGCTCATTCGAAGCCCGGAGCAGGTTAAAGCAGAATATTCAGGGGCTCAGCGCGGAAGTTGACAACCTTATAAAAAAGATAGAGATATGCGATTCTTCCTACGGTATCGAAACAGGGTCGCTGGACAGAGCGGAGATGTACCAAAAAATGTTTCAGGTGATCTCCGGGACATCTATCCTGAGACCTAATGCTTTCATGCCTGAAAATCTGAAGATTTTTTCTGACACGGTAAATAAGCTTGCAGAAATATGTACACGGCTTATACCGATAAAGCAGAGGCTCTCAGATAATTTTGATGACAGAATTTACGCTGTAAACGGCAGTGACTACTATGACAGGCTGACGAAGCTCTATTCAGGATTTTTCAGCAGGCTTTTCAGTAAGGATTATAAAAACATCCTGGCGGATATCCGTGTCGCTTCAAAGCGTGGAGATAAGATCAGCTATAAAGAAGCCTGCGAGTACATGAAGCTCCTCATGGATCACCAGTATCTAATGGGGCAGTTTTCTGCTGAGAAAAAGAATATCGCGGATTTGGAGCTTTCTGAGGAACTGACGATAAATATCGACTGGGAGAAGCTTAAAATTGATGTAGGTATTGTGGGCTCATGCTTTGAAAAGGGCGTGACCGGCGGAAATATCGCATTTATGTCGGATGATAAATTCCGTGCGGAAAAGCCTGTCCTCGGAAAGCATGCTTCTGACCTTTCGGATTCGCTGAATAAGCTTAGAAGCGGTATCGCAGAGCTTCAGGAGTATTTTGATCCGTCTGTCATTTTCTTTGGAGGGATGGAACTTCCATATTTATCAGAAAGGCTTAAGAGTTATGAAGGCTCAATAGATAAGCTTCAGAACTGGATCAATTTCAGTATCCTTTTACGTCAGCTCGGAGCGCGTGATCTTCTCAGATTTATCGATAAGACCGTGGAGCAAAAAATAGATACTGATAAAATAACAGACACTTATCAGAAGCTATTCTTCAGGCAGTGGATAAGCCATGTTATGAGTTCGGATCCTGTCTTTGCAGGCTTTACACGGGTATCTCAGGACAGAGCAGTGGAAGTCTTTTCCGAGAAGGACAGACTGCAGTTTGAGATAAGTAAAGCAAGGATAAAGGCAGAGCTGTCCGCAAAGAGACCGTCTCTCGACATGATAGCAGGCGGAAGCGCGGTTTCCATACTTATCCGTGAGGGAGAAAAGAAACGTAAGCAGAAGAGCATACGAAAGATATTTGAAGAGGCAGGAGAGCTGGTGCAGGTATTAAAGCCCTGCTTCCTCATGTCGCCTTTAAGTGTCAGCACATTTTTAAGTGAAAACAGCATAACATTTGATACCGTTGTATTTGATGAGGCTTCCCAGATCTTTCCGCAGGATGCGATCGGTGCCATATACAGAGGAAAACAGGTTATCGTTGTGGGCGATTCACGGCAGATGCCTCCGAGCAATTTCTTCAACTCTGCGGTTGAGATGGATTCTGATGAAGAGGATGTGACAGACTTTGAATCAATTCTTGACCTCTGCTCGGCATCATTCCCGCAGAAGAGGCTCAGATGGCACTACAGGAGCCGTTACGAACAGCTGATTTCCTACTCAAATAAGAACTTCTACGACAATTCGCTGGTGACATTCCCATCGTCTGTTGTGGATCATGAAGGTGTGGGAGTCGACTATTACCATGTAGACGGTATTTTTGACAGAAAGAGCCATACAAACAGGGATGAAGCGGCGTATGTAGTGGATCTCGTATTTAAAAATATCGAGCGGTATCCAAACAGAAGTCTTGGTGTAGTGGCGTTCAGCGTGGCACAGCAGGATGTGATAGATAAGCTCTTAAATAAGAGAAGGCAGGAAGATCCTTCGTATGAGTGGTTCTTTAAGAAGGATGAGACCGTTAAAGAGCCGTTCTTTATAAAGAATCTGGAAACTGTTCAGGGTGATGAAAGAGATACTATCATTTTCAGCGTGGCATACGGAAGGGACAGCGCAGGAAAGCTCCTGCATAATTTCGGACCGCTGAACCGCGTGGGAGGAGAAAGAAGACTCAACGTAGCGGTAACACGTGCGAAGGAAAATATTCAGGTAGTGTCATCCATGCACCACACGGACATAGATCCGTCAAGGTCAAGTGCAGAAGGCGTTCGTCTCCTTAAAGAGTATCTGGACTATGCAGAAAACGGGGATATTGCGCTTTCTCGATCGATAACAGCTGATCCTTTAGAGCAGTCAGACACTGAGTTTGAAATGGAAGTGTACGATTTTCTTAAGGAAAAAGGCTTTGCGGTTGATGCTCAGGTTGGACGCTGCGGTTTCAGGATAGATGTTGGTATAAGGATGCCGGACAGCGCTGACTATGTGCTTGCTGTTGAGTGTGACGGAGCGGATTATCATTCTGAAAAGAATACGAGAGACAGGGACAGGCTCCGTCAGGATATTCTGGAGCGGATGGGATGGAGATTTTACCGCATCTGGTCTACAGACTGGTTCAGGAATACTGAGATAGAGAAAGAGCGACTTTTTAATGCTGCGACAGAAGCTGTGCATCTCGGTCCGAAGAACAGTCAGACTGTGAAGGAAAGCAGTGCTGACACCGTGCCGAGCTTTGAGACGGTCATACAGGTGAAGGCAGTATCATTCCCGGAATACAGGGACGTTGATATCGAGAACTTTGGTAATCTCGACCTTTACAGCAGGCAGGATGTCGTGAAACGGGTAATGGAGGTCGAAGCGCCTGTATCCGAAGAGTATCTCTTACGGCAGATCTCGACCATGTACGGTCGTGAAAAAGTAACGAGCGTTGTGAAACAGTATTATGAGTCTGATATGCATGGATGCGAGAAAAACGGCATCATAAGGCGGAACGGCTTCATGTATCTCGCGGATCAGACTGAATTTAAGCTGAGAGTTCCGGGAGTTAAGCGTGATGTGAAGTACATCGCACCGGAAGAGCTGGCGGCAGGTCTGCATTTCCTTATAGAGCAGAATGTCACGGCAGAAAAAGAAGGGCTTTATAAAGCTCTTGCATCCCAACTCGGATTTACCAGAATGGGGGATGCGATATATACTAAGTTTGATGAAGCGCTGACGCTTCTTCAGGATGTAGATATCAAGGACAATATTTTGTCCCTGAAAGAAAATTGATCATAGGAGAAACAAATGGGAGATATCAATTCAAATAACAGACCTTCATTTTGCAGTAAATGCGGTGCGAAGCTCAGTAGTTCGGCAGCTTTCTGCCCGAAATGCGGAAATAAGGTTTCAGGAAGTGTGGCTCAGAATCAGATCCCGACGGTAAATGAGCCGTCAGGAAAGTCTAAGGTAGGCAGTAAGACAGTTCTCTTACCTGTGATAATTGTTGCGGTGATCGTTTTTGTAATTGTAGCTGTAGGCGGAGTGCTGATCGCAGTAAATTTTGACTCCATAAAAGAGAATCTCTTTAGCTCTTCTGTGAAGAAAGAAGCGGTTATCGACGATGATGACGATCATCATGGTAAGGATGATGAGGATGAGGGAAGTACGGAGGAGTATTCTGACGTAAGTACAGAGAGCTCCGAAGAGTATCCGGCAGATGAAAAAACAGATGATACCATTGCTGATGCAGGTCCTCTCACAGAGAGTGATATAGATATGTCTGAGCTCAACATGCTTTTTGACGTGATCTCTTATGACCCGGAGAACATAAGCGATAAAAAGGGCAGTTTCCCCTGGAGCTTTTTCTGCTATTCATCACAGTACAGGGATAGGATCGCTTCTAAATATGACGTCGAAAATAAAGAATGGATGACGGTAATGAGCGTTGAAGACGCAAAGGATCTCATGCTCAATTCTATCGGCTCCGATGATCTGTCTGAGATCGAGGAACGTGTCGAGGGTGATTACTGCTATATAAAGAACGGAGAGCTCTATTCAACAACTCCCGATACAGGTGATATGTGGTATGGAGATGCAGTCATTACGGATTACAGGATCACTTCTGACGGAGATCTGTGGGTGTCAGGATACCGCGAGGAAGGATGCTTCACGGAAACATGGCGTCATGAGATAGAGGCATATTTTAAGAAAAATCCTGAAAGCGTATGGAGCGGACTGACTCTTGAGTATGCGTATGAGCTGAATGAGACTCACTACCTACTTCCGGAAGCACAGACCAGAAACTACTACCGCGACGAAGTTGATTTTTCTGCTGAGTACGCAAGGCTTGCAAGAAATGAAATCTATGCCCGTCACGGCAGGATCTTTAAGGATCAGGCGCTTCAGGAATATTTCGACCAGCAGTCATGGTACGAGGGAACAGTGGAAGAAGTACCGGAGACGGAATTAAACGAATACGAAAAGAACAATATTGAGTTAATGGCTTCGATTGAAAAAGAGATGCAGTGAAAGGAAGGGACTGAATGGAATTAGAAAATCGTAAGTTCGCATACTGCGTGAAATGCGGAGCTAAGGTCGATTCATCAACAAAATTTTGTCCTGATTGCGGAACTCCCATAGAGGTTCCGGGAAACAGTATCCAGTATAAAAACGATACGAAAAGCTCGGCAGTGGTGATAGCAGTCATTGCGCTGCTTGTCCTGGCAATGGTGGTCATTATCGGTTTTGTGTTTATTAAGAGCTATGGATTCATAGCGGACAAGGCGAATACGATTGTTCAGGAAAAGATCGAGAACATCGAAAAAGAGCCTGATGATCGGGGAGTACGTGATACCGAGCAGGTAGTGGAAAGAGCTACGGAGGAAGCGTCTACTGAGGAGCCCCAGACCACAGAGGGAAGCGGTGAGCTTCCGACTGAAACGGAAGTCAGGGCATGCCTTGACCGCTTCCGTGACTGGAGCGGAACTCATATGCTGGCGACTCAGGTGGATATCTTCGGACTTGATGTACAGTCTGCGGTTCCCATGGCAATGGCTTACGTATCATATGATCACAGTAAGTATGAATATGATGAGACGGGATGCAGCCTCGTGATCCCGAATGAAGATATCGAAGATGGAATGGAAGAGCTTTTCGGCAGGAAGTTCGATCTCGATGACTATGAAGTAAACAGCAAGGAATACATGGTGGACAGAAGCGGACAGGACGCATTTCTCATGAAAATGGGTGACTGGGGCGACACTTATCCCATGTATGATATCAACAGCATTGAGGAAGGTGACACGGAGGGTACATTTACGATAAATGCTGAGTACTATCCCTGGAGCGACCCTGACAATGCAAGGTGGGACAGATACACCATGGTTGCTTCCTATGAATGTGAGATCGCAGAGGATTCGCCGAACGGTTTCTATATAACAAATGTTATATACATGTGCTCTGATCTGGAAGGAACATCAGGAAGTACGACAGAGTCTAAAGGACCTTACCTTGACAGCGAGCTCATCGACATGGCAACGAGGTACTATGTTGAGAAGCATGAGTTAAAGCCTCCGTATGTGGAGATCGATCACAGGGACGGAAACGAAGTCATGATCCAGCTATACGAGATCATTGATAACGGAGATGAGTCTCACATAGCCACATGGGACTGGTTCACCATCGACAGGACTACAGGCAAGGGCGAGGATGTGCTTGGGAATCCGATTGACCTCACGGAAGTGGAATAAGTATATTCGGCAAAAAAATGGATTAACGCGAGTGAAAAGTAACACATATTTCTGTACAAAAATTGGCACTATTATTTTGTCGTAAACCCTTATTTTTTCGGGAATGATGACGATACTAAAGGTGAGGGAGCTGAACACAAAATGAGGTGAAGCATATGGATTACAAGGATGTAAACACACTTCGGGTGCCTTTAGAAAGTGTTGAAAATTATCTGGAATCAAGAGAAAGGTTTCTCAGCCGGGTAGTATTTGAGTATCATTCCAGAATAAGATGCAGTATCCTTCTGGAAAACGGCTATCACAGGGAGGTCGATGTTGACTTTTACCACGAGCGGTATTCGTCAGCATGGTCTTCAGAAGAGAGTCATGAGACGCTTTCGCAGTGGATCAGGGAGTATTCAGGAAAGAACTTTGAACTGAATATGATGATGAGTGATTGTGAAGTTGAGCTAAGTAACACAGATATCAAGATCACGTATATGTATCAGTACCCTCAGAAAGTAGAATTTGGCAGTATGAATGAGTTCAATGAGCACTGGAACTCCATGCTCAGTTTTAAGAGGTTCATTTATTACTGATGCTGTGTCATCAGGTAAAATACGGGGTTATACAAGGAACCGTTCCTTTGCGGGATCGGTTCCTTTTCAAAATGTCAGGGTGTATAATATAGAACGTTTGTAAAAATTACCTGTTTATTTTCGGAGGATTTGTAATGAAATCATACTTAAAAATGTCCAGAGAAGAACTCGCTTCTGAGATCCAGACACTTCGTGCTGAGTACAAAAAGTATCAGGCAATGGATCTGAATCTGGATATGAGCCGTGGAAAGCCGTGCAGAGAGCAGCTTGATCTGTCAATGGCGATGATGGATGCGCTTAATTCTGAAGCGGATCTTTCGTGCGAAGATGGAACAGACTGCCGTAATTACGGTGTGCTTGAAGGAATCTGGGAGGCAAGAGTCCTGATCGCAGATATGATGGAAAACAATCCCGATAATGTTCTTTTATATGGAAATTCATCCCTGAACGTTATGTATGATCAGATCGCGCGTTCATTCACACATGGTGTTATGGGAAATACTCCCTGGTGTAAGCTTGATAAGGTGAAGTGGCTCTGTCCTGTGCCGGGTTATGACAGACACTTTGGTATCACAGAGTACTTTGGTATCGAGATGATCCCTGTTCCCATGAGCCCGAACGGCCCTGATATGGACATGATCGAAAAGCTTGTTGCAGAGGATGAGGCTATCAAGGGTATCTGGTGTGTTCCGAAGTATTCCAATCCTCAGGGATACTCATACAATGACGAGACAGTTAGAAGATTTGCCCGCCTTAAGCCTGCTGCAAAGGATTTCAGAATTTACTGGGATAATGCATACGGCGTTCATCATCTGTATGACAAAAATCAGGATTATCTCATTGAGATCCTCGCAGAATGTAAGAGAGCCGGAAATCCTGATCTCGTTTACAAGTTCTCTTCAACATCAAAGATCACTTTCCCGGGAAGCGGTATAGCAGCTCTCGCCACAAGTGCAAATAACCTTGAGGATGTAAAGAAACAGCTTTCTCATCAGACTATCGGTCATGACAAGGTAAACCAGCTCCGTCACGTAAGATTTTTCGGAGATATCCACGGTATGATAGAGCACATGCGCAAGCATGCAGCTGTTATCCGTCCTAAGTTTGAGGCAGTTGAGCAGATTTTTGCGCAGAACCTTGAAGGACTTGAGATCGCATCATGGACAAAGCCGAATGGCGGATACTTTATCAGCTTTGATGGTCTTGACGGAACAGCAAAGGCGATAATCGACAGAGCAAAGAAAGCCGGTGTAAAGATGACTCCGGCAGGATCCACATGGCCTTATCACAAAGATCCTCATGACAACAATATCCGTATCGCGCCTACATATCCGCCTACGGAAGAGCTGAAGACAGCAGCAAAGCTCTTTACAGTATGTGTAAGACTTGTAAGTGCTGAGAAGCTGTACGGAAAAACTGATGACAAGAAAGCTGTGAAGGTTGAAAAATAACATTTAAATCTGCACTGCAAATTCACTAGGTTCGACAAAACCTCGCTAAGTGCTCTGCACAAGAGAAGCGGAACCCGGGACTGTCCAGGTTCCGCTTCTATATATATACATACACCGGACCCTGTGGTCTGTGTATGATTCACAACCATTACCTTGCGGCGCTTTCGATTATCTCCGCGAGATACATGGTGTGCATATCATGATTCTGATAGAACTTCTCCATTGCCTTCTTTGGAAGAAGGTCTTCCGTAAACGGTACTGCAATGAGCTTGTTGCAGAGCAGTACAAGATTTGCTTCGTCAGGATAAGGAATATTATGACGGAAAGCAGGTGTCAGACCGGCTTCCGCAAACTTATCAACGTCTCTTCCGGATTTCTCTCCGCAAAGCTTCAGCGCGTCGCGGTACTCTTCATCAAGAAAAGCGATAGAGAAAAGATCGCCGGAATCAAGAAGCTCCTTTGTGTATCTGGATTCGCGGATAAAGATCATAGCTACCTGCTTATTCCAGAAAACTCCTAAGCCTCCCCAACTGACGGTCATTGTGTTGTATTTGCTTTTTCCTCCTGCGGATACAAGCGCCCATTCCTTATTGAACTTTACAAATGGATTAAGGTCGATATCAGTGAGTTTAAATGGTTGGAATGAATGCATGGAGATCCCCCTTTTAGACATATTTTTTTTACATGCCGGAACATCTTCACATGATATTTCGGCATTTTAAGTATGATTCTTGAGTTGAAAATACAAGGAAAACTGTTTTTTGAATGTGAAAAAAGATCAAGTTATTACTTTTGCACATTAAAACATTAAAATATTAAAATTGATACTTCTAAAACAGAAGGTTATAATGATTTTATCACTACTTTGAGAAAAAGTGGAAAATATTTTCCTTAAAGTGATGTGGCATAAATGCCGAAACACATATTAAAAACGTAACTAACGAAGGAGGAATCGAAAGTGGGAAAGATTTTCCGTTTTTATAAGGATGTTGATACTGATCAGATAATCGCGTCTCAGTACCTGCTTTTTCCGACATTTGATGAAATGAAAGTACATACTTTTGAATCGCTGGATCCTGACTTTGCAGCTAATGTAAAGCCCGGTGATTTCGTTGTGGCTGACGAAAATTTTGGATGCGGTTCATCAAGAGAACAGGCACCGTCTGTCCTGAAAGCGCTTGGCGTAAAGGCAGTCATTGCCAAGTCCTTTGCACGTATTTTTTACAGAAATTCCATAAATATCGGTCTTCCGGTGCTGATCTGCAAGGATCTGTATGATGCAGTAAATGCCGGAGATGAGATGGAGCTTAACATGGAAGAGGGCATCATCACAACAGGAGGAAAGACATTTTATTGTACAAAGCTTCCTGAGAACCTGCAGAAAATCCTGGATGAAGGCGGACTTCTCGCTTCACTGAATAAGGAGGACTGAGACAATGGGAATGACTATCGCAGAGAAGATCATTGCACGTGCCTCCGGTAATGAGGTTGTTAAGGCAAATGACATATGTACGGTGGAGCTTGATCTCCTCATGAGTAATGACGGAACAAGCCACATCACAGTTGATAAATACAACGCGCTGAAAAATCCTCACATTGCAGATCCTTCAAAGCTTGTATGGATCGTGGATCACAATCTGCCGAGTGACAGCGTGAAGACTGCAGCATCTCATAAAAAGATGCGCGATTTTGCAAGAGAGAACGGAATCACTTATTACGAGGGCGAGGGTGTCTGCCATCAGGTCATGATGGAAAAGCATGTCCGTCCGGGCCAGCTGATATTTGGTGCGGACAGTCATACCTGTGCATATGGTGCGCTCGGAGCATTTGGTACGGGTGTCGGAAATACTGATTATCTCTATGCCATGGTCACTGGAACTTCATGGGTACTGGTTCCTGAGACTCTGAGATTCAACCTTACAGGAAAGCTTTCTGAGGGCGTTTACGCAAGGGATCTGATACTCACTATCATCGGAAAGATAAGTGCGAACGGTGCAAACTATAAAGCAATGGAATTTGGAGGAGAAGGCTTAAAGTCCATTGATATGGCTGGACGTATCTCTATCTGCAATCTCTGTGTAGAGGCAGGAGCAAAGACTGCCCTCATGGAAGTTGATGAAGTGGCTATGGATTATCTGAAAGCTCACGGCAGAGAGCCTGTTCAGTGCTTTGCACCGGATGCTGATGCAGAGTATGCCCATGTTTACGATATCGACCTCAGCACCATTAAGCCAATCGTTGCAAAACCTCACTTTGTAGATAATGTGGTTCCTGCGGAAGAGGCATTTGGAACTCATATCGACGAGGCGTTTCTCGGTTCCTGCAACAACGGACGTATCGAGGATTTCCGTATCGGTGCAGAGATACTGAAGGGCAGGAAAGTAAATCCTGATGTACGTTTTCTTGTAGTTCCTGCAAGCCGTGATGTTTATCGTCAGGCGATGAAGGAAGGACTGCTCGCGATCTTTATGGAAGCAGGCGCAATAGTCATGAACCCTAACTGCTCCGTATGCTGGGGCGCGTGTCAGGGTGTCATCGGAGAAGGTGAGACACTTATAAGCACCGGAACCAGAAACTTTAAGGGAAGATGCGGTCACAGGGAGTCCTTCGTATATCTTGCGAGTGCAGCAACCGTAACAGCATCAGCGATAAAGGGTGAGATCACCACAGCAGACAGACTGTGAGGCAATAGGAGCGTAACACCATGGAGAAATTTACAGGTAAGGTATGGGTAATGGGTGATGACATTGATACAGACATCATCCTGCCCACAGAGTATCTGGTTTTTAAGACGATAGATGAAATGAAGCCCTATGCTTTTTCTCCTCTTCGTCAGGATATAGCTAAAGAGTTAAAGTCCGGAGATATCATTGTTGCGGGCAACAATTTCGGATGCGGCTCATCACGTGAGCAGGCACCGGAAGTTGTAAAGGCGCTTGGAGTGAAGTGTGTTATCGCCAAGAGCTTTGCCCGGATCTTTTTCCGAAATGCGATAAATAATGGTCTGCTCCTCATCGAGAATCCTGATCTCGCGGATGACATCAAAGAGGGTGACGAGATCACAGTTACCATTAATGAAAAGATCGAATATAACGGTAAGGAATATCCGATCGTTTCACTGCCGGATAATCTGGTAGAGATACTGGATGCAGGCGGACTCGTAAAAGCTATGAGAAGAAGAAACGGTCTTTCGGATTAAAGGAGATATCATGGGACACACAATGATAGAAAAGATCATCGCTCACAATGTAGGGCATGAAGTAAAGCCCGGAGACATTGTGACGGTTGATGTGGATTATGTGATGCTGGACGACATCATGATGCCGTTCATCGTTTCAAAATTTAAGGAAATGGGATTCAGCAAGGTCTGGGACCCGAAAAAAACTGTTATCATCTGCGATCATCTGGTGCCTGCGAGTCAGGTAGACGATACCCGAGCATATCATATAAGCTGTGACTTTGCGAAGGAGCAGGAGATACCGAATCTCCACAGAAGTGACGGCATCTGCCATCAGCTCATGACTGAGGCTGGTTATGTAAAGCCGGGACACGTGGTATTTGGTACTGACAGCCACACTACGACCTATGGCTGCGTAGGAGCTTTTTCATCAGGAATCGGCTACACAGAGATGGCATCCATCCTTGGAACAGGACAGCTTTGGATCCGCGTGCCGTCCACGATAAAGGTAAATATCACGGGAAAGCTTCCGTCAAATGTCATGAGTAAGGATGTTATCCTGAAGATCATCGGAGACCTGACAGCTGCGGGAGCAACATACAAAGCGCTTGAGTTTACGGGTGATACTGTAGAAAACATGAGTGTTTCATCCCGAATGACCATGACAAATATGGCTATCGAAGCAGGCGCTAAGTGCGGTCTTTTTGCACCGGATGAAAAGACGGCAGAGTACTGCGAGATCGAGCTGGATGATTTCCAGAAGAACTTAAAGGGTGATGATGACGCGGTTTACGAGCAGGTACTGAACTACCGTGCTGAGGATTTTGTACCTGTGATGGCTGTTCCGTCTAATGTCGATCACTGCGTTCCGATTTCAGAGATCGGAGATGTGAAGGTGGACCAGGTCTTCCTTGGTTCATGTACAAATGGCCGTCTTGAAGACCTGATGGCAGCGGCAGAGGTACTTAAGGGTAAAAAAATTGCACCATTCGTGAGATTTATCGTGACTCCGGCAAGCCGTAAGGTTTATCAGGAAGCTCTTCAGAACGGCACTCTGGATATCCTCCTCGATGCAGGAGCTGATATCACCCATCCGTCATGCGGTCTCTGCTGCGGAAGAACAGGCGGTATCCTTACTGACGGAGAAGTTGTGGTTGCCACAAATAACCGGAACTTCCTCGGACGAATGGGTACAAATAAAGTAAATATTTATCTTGCTTCACCTAAATCTGCTGCAATGTCTGCACTTACAGGAAAGATTTCAGCAGCGGAATAATAGACAGATAAAAATGTTTTGCTAAAAAAGCTGTATTTCAATCAAAGAAATACGGCTTTTTTACTTTTTTGTCCGATATATATTTAAGATTCTCATTAAAGGATGAAGGGGTACTGCATATGAGAAATTTAAAAGTCAGGACAAAAATGATCCTTATAGTCGGATTATCTGTTTTCAACATGTTCATAATAATCCTGATGGCTCTGTTCGCTATAACAGCTCTCGATAAGATCTCTACAAATAAACTCCGTGAATCTATCATGGAGGACTATGACCAGAGGATTAAAGAGCAGGTTGAAAATGCTTCGTCCATGGTAGATGGAGTAATGGCTATGGCGGATAATGGAGATGCTACCAGAGAAGAAGCACTGGAATATGCTGCAAGAGCGCTGAGAGATATCCGTTATGGCGAAGACGGTTATTTCTGGGCTGATACCATTGAGGGTACAAATGTGGTGCTGCTCGGTTCTGATACAGAAGGTACCATGCGATTGCATGCAAAGGATGCAGATGGATTTGAATTTGTATCAGCTATCATCAATGCCGCAAAAAGAGGCGGAGGATATGTTGATTATAAATTTGCAAAGGAAAATGGAACAACGCCTTTTCCTAAAAGAGCATACAGCCTCTTAAATGAAAAGACAGGCTGGGTCATCGGAACAGGTAACTATATTGACGATATGGAAGTTGCCATACAGGAAGAAACCCAGTATATGCAGAAGAGGATAATGGCTGTAGGCATGCTTCTTTTTGAAACTTCGCTTTTCCTGGCAGTGCTCACGTTTGTTTTAGCTCGCGGTATTTCAAAGTCGATACTCAGCGCATTGAGAACCAGCTTTTCTTATATAGAAAGTATGGCGGGCGGAGATTTTACCACCGAGATTTCAGAGGAGATGCTTGAGCGTAAGGATGATTTCGGAAAACTTGCGGAAGAGCTGGAGTTTTTGAAGGATTCTATTGGAAAACTAATTAAAGATATCAAGGTCATGGCTGAAACCGTTGAAGAGAATAATGACGAAGTGGACGCGGGCTTTGCAAAGGTGCGCTCCGATACGGATGATGTGTGCCAGAATATTGAGAACCTTTCAGCAATCTTTGCAGAAACTGCCGCATCAATGGATCAGTTCACAGAGTTTGCCCTGAATGTAGGAAAATGCACAGCCGGACTGTATGATAAGACAAATGATGCTGTAGAGAAGATATTTGAACTTCATAGAAAGATCGATATAGACCGAAATAAAGCTTTCGGTAAAAACAATCTGAATCAGGATGGTGATGAGAAATCCAAGGCGGACCAGAAAGAGTTTCTGGAAGAAAGCATGGAGTATGAAAATTACGTTGATGAAGCTCTTGCTGATATTGAGCACACGTCCGCAGAACTTCGTGAAGATATGGAATCACTCATGGCATCCATCGGTCAGATAAGCGATGTGAGCGGTCAGGGTTCAATCGGCGTAGACAGTATCGAGGACAGTATCCTAGCTATCAGGGAAAAAATAGCCGAACTCGAAGAGTCATTTAAGAATACAGAGGAAATGGTCTTTGAGCTCGACTATGAAGTCGCAAAATATGCAGTTAGAGATAAATGATACAGCTTTTAGCCGGTCGTGACATCATGTAAGAGATATGGGCGAAGAAACCTTTCTGACTTTCATATTAAAGGGTTCGTGGGCGGCACAGCTGAGTACGTGAGTGTCATCGATGACCGAGCTTTCTGTGTGCCATCCGTCCATAAATGAAGGGTCAGATCGGGGGTCCAGCATAAAGCCTGTTCCGTGGGCTTTCAGCACGGCTTCGACCTTTGTCCAAAATTTTGCACGTGTTGTCTGATCACTGTTTTTTTCAATATGTTCATAATCCGCAGGGGGAAGAACTCTTTTTAGTACGGGAAGAGTGATTCTCTCTGCGTTTTCTATGTCTGCACCTATTGGAATAGGGCTCACTGCGAGAACGACATAGTTGTCGCTGTGGGAGATGCTGAAATCCGTGCAGTTACCTTCATAGTCACCGCTCAGCTGGGGTCTTCCGTATTCGTTAAAGGTAAGAGCAGAGTCGTCCTTTAATTTCAGATATTTTGACAAAAGGTATCCCGCACCCAGTTCCTGAAGTTTATTTTCTTCAATAGAAGCGTCCTGATATTTCTCTCTGTAGCATGAAGGGATGAGTGGAAGTAGTTCGTTTTCGATCCCTTTCAGAAATTCTATGTCGAGTACATAAACTGTGACACGAGGAGCTTCGGGATTTTCGGAGAGGATAAGTCCTACAGGTTCAGGGGTTGCCGTATGTACATAAAAATATCCTTCGGCGTAGGGAGGTCTGGGATACATATATTTGTGAAAACGTTTTTTTCCTAAATTTGTTAAACAGTCAGCCATGACAGAGAGGAGCTCTTTGGGGTAGAGTTTATCACTGTGAGCTGTGGCAAAGTGCCGGAAATCAAGAGTCTGCACGTTTTTTACC
Organism: Lachnospiraceae bacterium; assembly: GCA_900168235.1. Lineage (GTDB taxonomy): Bacteria > Bacillota > Clostridia > Lachnospirales > Lachnospiraceae > NK4A144. Next base: position 115,161 of record FUZG01000006.1, read on the forward strand.
GTGGCAAGCTGTTCTTCAGCAGTGCCGTGATTAGCAAATATGAGACACATTATGGGGCTCAGGGAATCGCCCGCGAGGAAAAGCTCCAGCTCAGGCAGAAAAATGCCCACAGATCCTGTACTGTGCCCCGGAAGAGGGATGATCTTTCCTGTGATATCGCCGAGAGAAAAGCTGTCGAAGTCAAGGTTTTCGAAATTAGCGCAGTGGTTTAGGTCAAGGGCAGGATTCTGCACCCATTCCCGAAGAACATCCATATCATAATTTTCCACCATTTCCCTGTCGTATTCTGAAATGTAAACTTTTTCAAACTGACTGCTTCCGCCGACATGGTCAAAGTGGCCGTGGCTTACGATCACAAGGAGCGGAAGGTCTGTTACAGCCTCGACTGCGCTTTTCAAATCATCTGAACCGCATCCTGTGTCAAACAGCAGAGCTTTTTTGCTTCCGATGATGAGCTCGCAGTAGGTATCAAAACGGTCCTTCAGCATGTAGAAACGGTCATTTATTTTTATAGTCTGTATCCCCGGGATGATGGGGGTTTTTCTTTTTGAACGGATCATGTTAAAACCTTTCAAAGATCATCATTCGCTTTTTATCCCGTCAAGGAGACGGAGTGAATACTCGTAGGAAAAAAGCGCGTCGCTGTCGTCGAGCTTTATATTAAAGAGCTGCTTCATTTTGTCAAAGCGGTAGAAGAGCGTTGACTTATGAATGAAGAGGGCAGCGGCGGTAGCAGGAGCGTTTCTGTTATTTTTTAGGTAAGTCCTGAGCGTAGAAATATAGTTTGTGCCGTTAAGCTCGTCGTGTTTTTTCATGAACTTTATTGATGGGTTCACGGATGCAGAAACGAGCGCGGTTTTATTCAGTGTGCTGAGGATGTGTTTCAGGTAATGGTCGTTGTAGTAGATCACAGGTGACTCATTAAAAATATTTAGTCTCTGGGACAGCAGACCCTGACACTGGGCGTAATATGCGTAACTTTCTGTGAGGCTGTCATAAACGTGACTCACTGTGGCTATCATGTTATTCATGGTGAGGAACGTTTTCAGTCTTTTCAGGGTGTTTGGTTCCATGGGTTCCATGGTGTCGGTGGGTATCAGAGTCACGAATCTGCTTCCGAAGATTCCGGTCACGCTGTTTGTGAAGATACCGGATAACTGCTGGATATAGTGATGATAAGCCATGAGTCTCGCTGTATTTTTTGTAAAACTGCATATTATCATGCAGTAGAAAGCCTTGGGCTTTACGCCGAGGAGTGACAGCTGTTCTACGGCAAGTGTTTCATCGTAATACCGTTCAAAGAGTTCCTTAAGGAACATATCGTATTTAATGCCGTGAGGATTTCTGTAGCTGTCGTCTTTCTGAAGCTGGATCGATACCATCTGAGCCAAAGCGTGGACCAGATCAAGGTCATTTTCCGTATGTGGTCTTTCGCTGCATCGTACACAGATATATCCCACAACAGCATGCTTTATCCTGATACTCTCAAAAATCCACTGATACGGATAGTCGTCAAATTTTGCAGCAAAAGGATATACGGAGTGGTAAATGCGTTCCGTGATCTTTTTCTGTTCCATATCCTCCGTATAACGGGAACGGACAGTCAGACGGTTATTTTTGATCTCAAGATTCTGGCTGTCATTAAGCTCGGGAAATGATGAAAGAATACCGTAACTGCTGTCGCAGACCATGATGGGATTATTCAGATATTTGTAGGCTGTTTTCAGAAGAGTTTCAAGACCGTAACCATTATGCAGGATACTGAATAGATTCTGCTTCTCCACATCTATCCGTCGATAGGACAGTATCGCGTCTTCACATGTATTGAAAAGATCTATGAGGTCAATGTCCTCATCTATATAAAAAACGTCTGATAAAGGCGTATCTCCGTGAGCTCCGGTGAACAGCACATCGCCGTATACTTCACACTTTCCGTATTTTGAAAAGGAAGCCAGATAAAGAACATTTGGCGACAAGTGTTCAATGTTGGCATCGTTATCATTGAAGAAATGTATTCCGTCAGTTGTACGTCTATTCGGGCGGCTTCCGTGAACTTTTATGCCGTATTTCTTTTCCAAAGAGTCAATAATATCTGATAAATAAGCCATTTCTCTATATTCCCCTAGATATAACAATATGAATAATTGTATCAGACATTTGTCGGAAAAGTAATGTTAAATTTCTAACATTATCTGACTGTATGTTGGATGAATATCAATACATCGGATGATAAAGTGGACCATGTCAGGGTCAAAAGGTACAAATCCGATTGTGCTTGCACAAAGAGGATTTGGAACTTGGGACCCGCAAAACACGAGCACGTAGCGCTGTTGCGCGGAGTGCGAGTGTTTTAGAATCGCGAGAGCTGCGAAGCAGCGAAGCGATTCGTGACATTGTCAGGGCAAAAGGTACAAATCCGATTGTGCTTGCACAAAGAGGATTTGGAACTTGGGACCCGCAAAACGCGAGAGCTGCGAAGCAGCGAAGCGATTCGTGACATTGTCAGGGCAAAAGCCCCAAAAGAATTAATGAAAGCTTTAAAGGAGAAATCAAATGGGAATCAAGGTAATGGGGGTTACTTCCGGAAGAAAGAACAGCAATAGTGAGATCCTTCTGAAAGAAGCGCTGATCGCTTGTGAAGAAGCAGGTGCAGAAGTAACGATGATCAATCTTCGCGATTATAACATTCTCGACTGCACAGGATGCACATCCTGCACTATCGGAATGTCACAGGGAAAGAACACAGGATGCGTTCTTGATGAGAAGGATGATAAGAAAAAGATCATGGATGTACTTCTGAATCAGGACGCTGTTATATATTCCGTTCCGACATATGATCTGATGCCGTCCGCTAACTATCTGGCATTTGCACAGAGAAGTCTTAGTTATGAAACAGCATTTCTTGAGACTATCGGCGCTATCGAGCATCGAGACAGAGTTGCAGGACTTATTTCTGTAGGTGGTTCTACACGTGCATGGCAGTCAATGGCATTAGAGGGTATGCAGGCAACAATGTTTACAACAGATATGAAGGTTGTAGATATGATCCTCGCAACAAGAGTTCCGGGACCTGCACAGTGCCTGCTCAATGATGAGCTTATCGCACGCGCTCACAAGATGGGTGAGAACATCATGAAAGCAGTTAAGACACCTGTTGAAGAGAGAAAGTGGCTCGGTGACGAGGATATGGGATGGTGCCCGAACTGTCACTCAAATGCACTTGTTCTCGGTGAGCCTCAGTGGGACGGTCTTCACTATCCGATCGAGTGTCAGGTATGCGGTGCAGGTGGAAACCTTGAGAAGACAGAGGATGGTAAATGGAAGTTTGTCATTCAGGAAGATGGCCTCTTAAAGGACAGAACAACGGTTGAGGGACGCGCAAGACATCTTGAAGAGATCGGACGCACACAGGGCGGATTCTTCGCAAATCCTGAGAACAGAGAGATCGTAGGAAAGAAGATCCTTAGATACAAGGAAAAGAATTTTAAGGGTATCTGATAAACGGAGGAAAGAAAATGAAACAGTTAAATGCAGACGTAATCGTAGTTGCAGCAGGACTTTCAGGTCTCGCAGCAAGCATCGCAGCCGCTGAGAACGGCGCAAGCGTTATCACATTTGAGAAGTCATCAACAACAGGCGGAGCAGCAAACATGGGAATGGGACCTCTTGGTGTAGGTTCAAGGATCCAGAGAGAGCACATGATCTCCCTTACACCCGGTGAAGCATTCCGTAAGCATATGTATTTCACTCATTACAAAGTAGACGCAAGAATGGTAAGAGACTATTACTTCAAGTCCGGTGATACCATCGACTGGCTCATGGACATGGGTGTTGAGTTCGTAGGTGTTCAGAGAGCATTCAGCGCACCTGAGGCAACACGTGCATATTCCGACGGTGAGTTCACATGGCACGTAGTTAAGCCCGAAGACGGCGGTATGCCGGGACCCAGATGCGCAACTGCCATGACAAAGAAGATGACAGAGAGAGCAAAGGATCTCGGAGTAGATTTCCAGTTTGAGACTCCTGTAAAGAAGATCATCATGGAGGACGGCGCAGCAGTAGGTGTCATCGCTGTTGATAAGAACGGTGAAGAGATTGAAGCACGTGCAAATGCAGTCATCATCTGCACAGGCGGTTTCGGTGACAACCCGGAAATGATCAAAGAGCAGACAGAGTTTGAGTACGGCAATACTATCTACAACTTCGCGATCCCGGGAATGAAGGGCGAAGGTATCAAGATGGCATGGGAAGCAGGAGCAGGCAAAGAGCCCTGCATCATGGAGCTCATGTACCAGCTTCCTGACAACATGAATCACTTCATTCTTGACGGCGCATTCCGTCAGCCCTGCCTCTGGGTAAACAGAAACGGTCAGAGATTCATGCCTGAGGATCAGATCGCAAATACAACATTCACAGGTAATGCCATCGCAGCTCAGCCGGGCAAGGTAGCATATGCGATCTTCGACAGCAAGCTCCTTAAGAAGTATAAGAAAAAGGGTCCGGATATCGTTTCACACGTTCATCCTCATGACCTCTTTGATCACTTCGATGAGCAGTGGGAGAGAGATCTTGCTGATGGATATGAGCCTATCGCACAGGCTGATACTATCGAGGAACTTGCTGAAAAGGCGGGTATCGATGTAGAAGGACTTGTAGCTCAGATCGAAGAGTACAACGAAATGTGTGAAGCAGGATATGATGAGATCTTTGAAAAGGACCGCGCATACATGCAGCCTATCGAGAAAGCTCCGTTCTATCTCTGCCGTGAAAATGTAGGTGCATACGGTTCACTTGGCGGTGTAAAGATCAACCACAAGACTCAGGTTCTCACACAGGACGCAAAGGTTATCCCGGGACTTTACTGCGCAGGAACAGACGCATGCAATATCTTCGGAGACAGCTATCCGTTCATCCTGTCCGGAAACACAATGGGCTTCTGCCTGAACAGCGGACGTATCGCTGGTGAAAATGCTTCTGCCGGTTCAGAAGATTTCGATGATTTCGAGTAAAAAGAGGTTTTGATACAAAATGAAGATTTTTATTGACGGAAAGGAAATAGAAGCTTCAGAGGGCGCGTCAGTTCTTGACGCAGCCCTTGAGGCAGGTGTTTTTATTCCACATTTATGTTCACATCCCGATCTGGAAGCAAAGGGAGGATGCCGTCTCTGCTCAGTTGAGATCGAGGGAATGGAAGGCGCACATCCTGCCTGCAAGACAGAAGTCACAGAGGGAATGAAGATCACCGTAAACGGTCCCGAAGCAGAAAAAGTGCGAAAGACCGCAATGGAACTGATCCTTGCGACTCATCCCGCTGACTGCACAGGCTGTCCTAAGTACGGAAAGTGCGAGCTCCAGTCCATGTATCAGTATATGGGCGTGAGTCCTGAGAGATGGAGAAAGAAGTCCAGAGCAGTTCCCAACGATGAAAGTAATCCGCTCATTTCACACCTTTTCACGAGATGCGTCCGCTGCGGCAGATGTATCCGTGCGTGTCAGGAAATGAGGGGCGTAAAAATACTTGATTACATAAAGACAGGTGCGGGTATCAGAGCAGGCGTACCTGACGGAAAATCTCTCGCAGAAGCAGGATGCAGATTCTGCGGTGCATGTATCGAAGTTTGTCCTACAGGTTCCATCATGGATGCATTTAACTTAATGAAGCCTGAGAGAACCTATGAAGAGAATGTGGTTCCTTGCAGAAGCACATGTCCTGCACATATCGATATCCCGGAATACATCAGAGCCATCAAGGAAGGAAACTTTGATAAAGCGGCAGCTATCATCAGAGAAAAAGTTCCGTTCCCTGAAACTCTTGGATCAGTATGTACAAGAAATTGTGAGAGTAACTGTAAGAGAGGCGAGCTGAATTCACCTGTTTCCATTTGCAGGCTCAAGAGAGCAGCAGCTACAGTTGAGAGCGGTGCGTGGAAGGAAAGAGTGAGAAAAGATCCTGCGACAGGTAAAAAAGTTGCAGTGATCGGTGCAGGTCCTTCCGGACTCACAGGTGCTTATTATCTTGCAAAGAAGGGCCATGATGTAACTGTTTTTGAGAAAAATGCAAAGGCAGGCGGCCAGTGCAGATACGGAATCCCGGCATACAGACTTCCGGACGAACTTCTTGACAGAGAGATAAGTACGATCCTTGAAGCAGGTTTTGAATTAAAAACTTCTGAAGCGGTTGAAGAACCTTCAAAGCTTTTGGATGAAGGCTATGATGCAGTTCTCGTATCCATCGGAACACATCAGGGAACAAAGCTTCCAATCGATGGAAATGACCTTGAAGGAGTATATGTAAACGCTGACTTCCTGAAAGCTGCAAGAGAGGGAAATCCTCTTCCTGTAGGTGAAAAAGTAATGGTGCTTGGCGGCGGAAACGTGGCATATGACTGCGCACGTACTGCGATCAGACAGGGTGCTAAGGAAGTTCATATCGCATGTCTCGAGAATCTTCAGCAGATGACATCATCAGAGGATGAGAGAAAAGAAGGCGAAGAAGAGGGAGTGATCCTTCACGCAGCTCATTCATTCCTTCGCATCACAGGAGACACAAAGGCAACAGGTGTAGAACTCCAGAAGGTAAACAAGTTCTATTTTGATGAGAACAGAAAAGCGATCATCGAGCTTGAAGAAGGATCAAATCAGATAATCGACGTTGATAACGTGATCTTTGCCGTCGGACAGAAGCCGTCAGGCACAGAAAAAATGGGCGTCGAGCTCACACACGGTCCGTATATCGCAGCAAAGGATCATGCAACAAGCGTTGAGGGAATCTTTGCATCAGGTGACGTTGTGACAGGAACAAGATCTGTTATCGAAGCGATAGCAGGAGGAAGAGAAGCCGCCATCGCGATCGACAAGTATCTCGGAGGAGACGGTGACATCAGTGAAGTACTGACAGACCGTGAAGCTCCTGAGAAATACATCGGACGTGTGGAAGGCTTTGCAGGTCTTGAAAGAACAGAGGCTGAGATCATGTCTGCTGATAAGAGAAAGTGCGGATTTGATGCTATCGAGAAGCCGCTCACCTGTGAACAGGCAAAGTGCGAAGCAGGACGATGCCTGCAGTGTGATCTTAGAACAACCATATCCAAAGTGAAGCTTTGGAACGAGTACTGATGAGGAGGAATTAAATGAACAGCACAGAGAAGATCAAAGGATTAAAAGAAGATCAGTGCGTAGTTGATGTCCTTCTCAAAGAAGTCGAGAACCATCCCTGCAAAGACTGCGGGAAATGCGTTTTTGGATATGAAGGAATCACACAGCTTGAAATGATCCTTAAAGATATTACTGAAAAGAAAGGGCGCAGCGCAGATAAAGATCTCTTAAATGACCTCTGTCACATGATGAAGACACAGTCACTCTGTGAAGACGGTGAAGAGATCGCTGATGCGGTAAAAGAGGCTCTTAACACATATGGGGAAATTTTTGACGAGCATATTTCTAAAAAGGGATGCCGCGCCGGAGTCTGCAAGAAGTTCATGACCTATCACATCCTTGCCAGCAAGTGCGTTGGATGCGGTGAGTGTATGGATGTCTGCGAAGACGATGCGATCCTTGGAAAGATAAAATTTGTACATGTCATCGATCTTTCCGAGTGTACTCTCTGCGGTAAGTGCATGAATGCCTGTGATGAAGACGCGATCGTCATGGCAGGTGCAAAGAAGCCGAAGTGCCCCACAAAACCTATTCCGTGCAAACGATAAAAATGAGGTAAACTATGAAAACTTTTGGAAAATATTCAAGAAGTGTATCTATCATCGGTGTTGGATGCACACCCTTTATGTATACGGTTGATAAAGAGGAAACAAACGGACTTACTGAAGGAGAACTCTTTGGTTATGCGGCTCTGAAAGCAATGGAAGACGCAGGCGTAAATCCGCAGGACGTTGATTTCTATTTCCATGGATGTGCGAGCCCGCTCAACGGTTCAAACTACCTCACACCGAATGTACAGATCGCAAACTGGTTCGGTATGAAGGGAAAGGGTTCTATTCACCATTCCGAGGCATGTTGTACAGGATATCTCGCTATAGAGCAGGCTGTAAATGCAGTAGCTTCCGGAAAATATGACTGCGTACTTACAGGCGCTGTTGAGTTTGGTGACAGCACACCGAGCCCGGCAGACAATGTAGAGTCACCGAAGCACCCGTATAAGCGTGACAAGATGACTATGGAGAAGTTCCTTAAAACAACTTCATGGTTATACGATCGCACATATACCAGAAGCCTTATGGCAGGTCAGGAACTTATCTATGATGACGCTGCTGAGTGGTATGTGAGGACCAGAGGTATTTCCGATGAGGATATGAACCGCACACTTAATGCTATGTGTGTAAATAACAGGAGAAATGCATCTGTAAACCCTCTTGCTATCGAGAGAAAGACTTACGAGGAACTGGCAGAGGAAGCAGGAATGACTCTTGATGAGTACATGAACTCTCCATACAACCCGAAGATGGGTGATTTCCTCCGTGCAGGCGGTTTGGAGCTTAAGTGCGACGGTGCTGCAGCATGTATCGTATGCGCTACAGAAAAGATCCCTGAGATCGCAAAGAATCTGAAGCACAAGCCTATCGAGGTTGTTGGTATCGGAAGCGCAGCATGCGAAGCAACTACACCTCACTTTGAAGTAAGAGCTACAGAGGAAGCAGTTCGTCAGGTTTACGAGTCAACAGGTCTCTCAGGAGATGATCTGGATCTCTTCTTTGCTAATGACTTTATCATCACATCCCATCTGGTATCTGCTGAGATCGCAGGATATCTGCCCTATGGCGAAGGATGGAAATACATCTGCGACGGACGTACAGCATGGGACGGCGATAAGCCCATCAACTCCAACGGCGGAAGAACTTCCTTCGGACATGCACATGCTGCATCAGGTCTTGCTGATATGTATGAAGCGTGTAAGCAGATGTGGAATGAGTGCGGCGACCGTCAGGTAAAGAAACTGCCGAAGACAACAATGCTCCGTGGTTACGGCGGTGCACAGAATGTCGCAGCTATCATCATCAGGACTATGGACTAACAGGGAGGCGTGATAACCATGGCAATAAAGTTGGAAAAGATCGTTGAGAAATTTTATTTATCCCTGGAAGAGGGAAAGATCATGGGACGCAAGTGCCCGAAGTGCGGACATGTGGAGTTTCCGCCTGTATATGCATGCAACGAGTGCGGAAACTACGAGACTGAGTGGGTTGAACTGAGCGGAAAGGCAAAGCTTCACTCCATCGTTCTCCCGGCAGCACTTTCTTCAAAGCCTGAGTACAAAAAAATGGGCAAGTTCGCTTACGGCGAAGTGGAGATCGAAGAGGGCACAAGACTCAATGCAGTTGTACGCGGCATTAGCAAGAAGAACAGAAAAGAGCTTGCTGAGAAGCTTCCGCTTAACATCCACGCATCTATCATCGACCGTGACGGCGGATTTAAGACAGTGATCTTTGATCTGGATGATGAGTACCTCAACTGATGTCAGGGTCAAAAACCGAAGATACGGTTCGTGACATCATTAAATGATTGATATACATAAATTTGAACATAGACAGACAGGAGAAAAAACAATGGAAAGACAGGAAATCGTAGAGCAGGTATTAAACATGGTAGCAATGTCCTATAAGAAGGACGTAGCAGAGCTTTCAGAGGCAACTTCTTTTAAGACAGACCTTAACGGTGCATCCGTACAGATGGTAGCACTTGTTTCTGAGATCGAGAACGAGCTGGATGTAGCTCTTATGCTTTCTGATGCAAGCGGATGTGAGACTATCGCAGATCTTATCAACCTCATTGAAGAAGAGATGTGAGAGGCAGACATGAGTGTAATTGACAAGATTTTTGAAAAAGCAAAGCTTGATCCTCAGAGAGTAGCTTTTCCGGAAGCACTCAATGAGAAAATGATGCAGGCAGCTTATGAGGCAGGCTCTGAAGGTTATATCAAGCCGATCCTCGTAGGTGATGAGGCTGAGATCAGAGCAGCTATCGCAGAGCGCGGCTACAACGAAGAAGTATTCAGCATAGTTGATATCAATAATGAAGAATACAAGGCTATGCTCGTTGAGAAATATACATCACTACCTGAAACAAGACTTAAGGAAAAGGCTCTCAGACGCCGTATGGAAGATAGGCTGCAGTTTGCAATGGTAATGCAGGCGTCAGGTGAAGCTGATGTAACTTTTGCAGGTATCGACTACACCACAGGTGATGTACTCCTTGCGGGTCAGATGATCATCGGACTGAAGCCCGGCATCGCAACTATTTCAAGTATCGGTCTCTGCGACATCCCGGGATATGAGGGAAGCGAAGGCTCACTCCTTGCAGTAGGCGACAGCGCAGTGTGCACTAACCCTAATGCGGAGCAGCTGGCAAGCATCGCCATTTCCGCATGCGATACAGTAAAGTCACTTCTTGACTGGGAGCCGAGATGCGCATGTGTAAGCTATTCAACTCTCGGAAGCGGTCAGGGTGAACTTATCGACAAAGTAACAGAAGCAGTAAAGATCGCAAATGAACTCCGGCCGGATCTCGCGATCGACGGTGAATTCCAGCTGGATGCAGCTATCAATCCTGAAGTTGCAAAGAAAAAGGTTGGTCGTGAGAGTAAGGTTGCAGGACAGGCAAACGTAGTTATCTGGCCTGATCTCAATGTTGGAAATGTAGCGGTAAAGCTTATCCAGCAGTTTGGTCATGCAAATGCTTACGGTCCTATGCTTCAGGGCTTTAATAAGGTCGTTTGCGACTGTTCCAGAAGCGCTCCGGTTTCAGAGATCAAGGGAAATATCGTGATCAGTGCAGTAAGAGCCGCAGGAGAAAAAAGATGAAAGAGTATAAGGTTTTAACAATTAATCCGGGCTCAACTTCTACCAAGATCGCTCTGTTTAAGGGTGAAGAATGTCTCTTTTCAAAAAATGTGGCTCATGACGCTGAGGAGCTTGCAAAGTTTGAAAAGATAAGCGACCAGCTCCCATACAGAAGAAACATGATATTTGAGCTTTTAAAGGAAGCAAATGTAGAGCTTGATGATGTGGATGTCTTCGTAGGAAGAGGCGGCGGTCTCATGGCTGTAGAGGGCGGAACTTATGAGGTTGATGACCTGATCCTTGAGCATGCAAGAACTATGGCGAATGGAGTGATCCATCCGGCATCTCTCGGTCCTCAGCTTGCAGAGGAATTTCGTGCTGAATTCGGCGGAAGGGCAATGGTGGTAAATCCGCCTGATGTCGATGAAATGCAGGATGTTGCCAGAATGACAGGTATAAAAGGTGTTTACCGCACAATGCATCTTCATTCACTGAACTTAAAAGAAACTGCCATCCGTCACAGCAAGAACGTTCTTCATAAGAAATACGAGGATTCTAACTACATCGTATGCCACATCGGAGGTGGAATTTCTGTTTCTGCTCACCGAAAAGGCAGGATGGTAGATGGTTTTGATATCGTAGGCGGTGAAGGTCCTATGGCACCGACACGCTGCGGAAGCATCTCTGTATCAGCGCTTCTTTCCTACATGGAAAAGAATAATTTAAGCGTGAAGGATGTAAAGCCTCTAATGACAAAGTCAGGAGGATATGTGAGCCACACAGGTATCTCGGATGCGGTAGCGTTGAAGAAGCGCGCGGCTGAGGGAGATAAGTGCGCCGAGATGGTCTGGAAGTCAATGATCTACCAGATCGAGAAATGTATCGGGGCAATGGCTGCTGTTCTTCACGGTGAAGTTGACGGAATCCTTCTCGGCGGCGGAATTGTTTATAATCAGGATCTCGTGGATTATATAAAAGAGGCATGTTCCTTTATCGCGCCTGTATCCGCATACCCCGGAGAGTTCGAGATGGAGGCAATGGCAGCGGGTGCGATCCGTATCCTTAACGGTGAAGAGGAATTAAAGAAGTACACCGGTAAGCCCAGCTTTGAGAAATTCGATTGGGAATAAATAATGACAGAACAGACCATTAATAAATTAACCCTTGCACTGGGAATAGCACTGCTCCCGCCGATATGGGCAGTGCTTGCCCCTTACGCAGGAATAACAACAGGCGCAGTCGCACTTATCTGTGCAGGATTATATGTGACTAACGGAAATAAAAAGAGTGATGCCCTGAAGATCACCTTAGGTTTTCTTTGTGGTGATATCTGGGCAGTCATTGCCATTTTCCTTATGGAAAAAATGACATTTGATCCGCGCGCCGAACTCTATGGAACACTTTTTGTAATGGGCGGTATCGCCGTTCTCATTGGAGAAACTGTTCCGAAGTTTATCTTTACACCTGCGTGGCTTTGCGGCTGGGCTATAGGACTCACAATTATGGGGCCTATGGCAATAGCAGAGATCGGTTCGCTCCCTATCCAGATAGGGGCAGCAATGATCGCCGGAGTAGTGTATGTGGGAATAGGGGTAGACGCATTCCAAAAAACCTTGATAAAAGCCATTTTGAAAAAATAATAACGCTACTAAAAAAACGGATTCGGATTGAGTAAAAATCACCGAATCTGTTTTTTTAGATTCATATAAAAATGACTATTGTGCGATTGTATTTTTATATGTACAATTTTTTGTATAGGCCTATAAAAAATTACTCAGAATGGAGACACGAATGAAACTTAATACTGTTAAGAAATTTATGCGCAAGTGTATTGCCGTAGCTCTTTCTGTGGCAACTCTTTCAGCAATGAATGTGGTTCCTGCAGGTGCTGCTGAAAACACACTTCTCAATACCTATGGCGCGACTTACGGCTATTCAGGAACATGTATCAATCTGTACCAGCTCAGAGATTCCAACACACTTTCAATTATCAAGAAGAACTACAACAGTATCACTCTTGAAAATGAAATGAAACCCGATGCTCTGCTTGGAAGCTCCGCAAGGCTCATCAGTGTGAAGGACGCAAAGAACAGAGGATATTACATTCCGGATAATTATAAAGAGAGCTATGTACCACAGATTAACTTTAATACAGTTGATGAAGTTCTGAAGATCTGCTATCAGAACGGATTAAAGATGAGAGCACATACTCTGGTATGGCATTCTCAGACACCGAGCTGGTTTTTCAGAAATAACTATTCAGGCAACAGCGGTTTTGTAAATGCTTCCACAATGGATGCCCGTATGGAGATGTACATCAAGACTGTGATGAACCATGTTTATACAGGCAATTACGGAAGTGTCGTTTATGCATGGGATATCGCAAATGAGTATCTTCACGCTCAGAACTCAGGATGGGAAGCTGTTTACGGCAAGTGCGGAACATCACCTGCTTTTCTGAAGAAGGCATATACATACGCTAACGATACACTCAGATATTTCAAGCTTGATAAGTCAGTTAAGCTTTTCTACAACGACTACAATACTTACATGGAAGTCAATGATGTGATCAAGCTCATTAACTACATCAATTCCGATAAAAAGGTTTGTGACGGTGTAGGTATGCAGTCACACCTTGGAACAAATTATCCGTCACCTGACTACTATATCAGCGCTATGAAGTCCTTCCTCAATGCAGGATTTGAGGTGCAGGTAACTGAGATCGATATCACAAATAAGGGTGATACAGACCTGGCAAATTACGCTTATACCTTATTTAAGAAGATCAATGAGCTGAAGAAGAACGGCGGAAAGATCACCGGAGTAACATGGTGGGGTCTTTCTGATCAGGTTACATGGATCAACAACGCAGCACCGCTTCTTTTCTCAACACCTACAAAGCCGAAGAATGCTTACTACAGAGTTCTCGCAGCTTATACCGAGACATTTGGACAGCCCGGTAATAATGGCGGAAACAACAGCGGCAGCGGAAATAACAGCGGAAGTGCTGTTATCGAAAATGGCTGGTACTACATCAAGAATACCAACTCACAGAAGTATCTCACTGTTGAGAACAACACTGTAACAAGCTATGCAAATGTCTGCATCAGCAAGGGAACAGGCGTTGACGGACAGAAGTGGTATGTGACAAACACAAATGACGGCTACATCACTCTTACAAGCAAGCTCGGCAACTTCATGCTGGACGTTGCAAACGGAGAGAACACAGACGGAGCTAACGTAGGTGTTTACACAGGCTACTCAGGAGATGCACAGAAGTTTACCGTGAGCCGCACAAACAGCAACGGTATCTACACAGTAAGCACAAAGGTTTCCGGCGGAAGCAAGTCACTTGATGTTTACGGTGCAAGAAAGGCAGACGGCACTACAGTTATCCAGTGGTCAAACAATGGAGCTGCAAATCAGCAGTGGCAGTTTGAGAAGGTAAATAACTCAAAGGCATCAGCGATCAAACAGTCAAAGATCGCTGTAGTTGATGAGGCTGCAGAGGAATCAGTTTCCGAAAATATTGAAGAACTTATGAATTTTGATCCGGAAGAGGAATGATCAGGGATTAGAGATTCATAGGGATAAGTAAAGCAGGGCAGACTCCATTTAGGTGGGGCTGCTCTGTTTTTTGTGTTTTTAACTGTTATATACTGTGATTTGAATGCAAAAATTTGATCATTTTTGCATACCTCTCCTTGACAGGGCATGTGGTTGTGGGAGAAGATAACACATGGAACCATAGGATTTATCAGGGAGTACATAATGATCAGGAAAGCAAAAAATAGTGATGTCTGCAGGATTGCAGAGATCCTGGTTTTTGATAAACGGATGAAATACCGTCCGATATTTCAGGATGATGCATTTTCCTTTGGAAATCTTCAGGTACAGCCTGTAATGGAAGAATACTCGGCACCGGAAATACTGGATAATATCTGGGTTTATGAAGACGAAGAACTGGGTATAGTAAAGGGACTCATACATGTAAGCGGCAGGCAGATAGTGTCCTTGTATGTTGATTATTTCTTTCAGGGACAGGGTATAGGATCAAAGCTTATAGATTTTGCAAAGAAGGAATTTGATGTAAATTTCCTGTGGACCATCAAAAAAAATACAGATGCGATCCGTTTTTACAAAGCACATGATTTTCAAGTGACTGGTACAAGAAAATACGAAGAAGGCACGACGGTTTATCTTGTGATGTTGAAGCGGGAGTGAGGTAAAACAGTGTAAATATGAATTTATGAAAGGACCTGAGTGATCGGGTCCTTTTTGTGACAGCGTATGTATCGATGTACATAAAAGTGTTAGAATAATTTCAGGAATGATATTTTACAGAGGAGAGTATTCATGACGGACATATTTGGCACGCTGGGACCTGCCTGCGCTGATGAGAAAATTTTGTCTAAAATGTTTGCAGAGGGGATGACAGGAATCAGGATAAATCTGTCACATGTGATGCTGGAGGACTGTGCGGAAGATATCCAACGGATACAGCGGGCGGCGCTGGATAATGGCGTGTCCCCTAAGATCCTGATCGACATGAGAGGTCCGGAGATACGGATCGGAAACTTAAAGGAACCGATGGTGCTCAGGGAAGGCGACAGGATAACAGTCGGATGTGAAGGTATACCGGTTACAGAAACGGCGGTCAAAGAGCTTGAATGTAACGATGAAATTCTCCTGGATGATGGAAAGATTCTTGCAGTAGTTCAGGCTGTTCAGAACGGAAGTGCATTACTTTTAGTTAAGCGGGGCGGAACACTTCAGAGCAGGAAGAGCTTTTACATAGTCGGAAAAGAACCGGATACACCTGCTGTTACGGATGAAGATCTGGAAAATATCCGTATCGCATCGGAGTACGGAGTGACAGGAGTCATGCAGCCCTTTGTCAGGAGTGTGTCTGATCTGGAAACTCTTCGGGGGGCGCTAAATGAGAATGGCGGACGTGACATAAAGATTTACGCAAAGATCGAGAATATGACAGGCGTGAACCATTTAACGGGATTTTTTGATGCTGCGGATGAGATAGTGATAGCAAGGGGTGATCTCGGAAATGCAATGCCATTATGGGAGCTTCCGAAGGTTCAGAAACAGATCTCGGAGAAGTGCAATGAACACGGAATCCCGTTTATGGTGGTGACTCAGATGCTTGCCTCGATGGAACACAGCAAGGTGCCCACAAGAGCAGAAGTAAGTGATATTTATAATGCAGTTCTTGACGGAGCATCTTCGGTGATGGTCACAGGAGAAACGGCAGTGGGAGAAAATCCCGTGGAAGTGATTCGATATCTTAGCAGAACGGCAGCGCAGGTGAATAGAAATGTCTTTAAGAGATGATGCGGATAAGATAATTGAAAGATCTATAAAGGCTGTCCTGCCGGATGAGGCTGTGAGAAAGGCTTTGTCCGGCAGAAATTTTGGTGAGGGCAGATTAATCCTTGTATCTATAGGAAAAGCCGGATGGCAGATGGCGAGGACTGCATCAGATATGCTTGGTAGCAGGATATCTGACGGAATTGTTATTACAAAATATGGTCATGCTTTAGCACCCATATCAGGATTAAAGATAGTAGAAGCAGGTCACCCGGTTCCTGATGAAAATTCATTTAGCGGAACGGAAGATGCGATAAAGATGGTGTCAGAGCTTACGGAGAATGATACGGTACTTTTTCTGATCTCAGGAGGGGGCTCGGCACTATTTGAGAAGCCTGCTGTTTCGCCGGAGGAGTTGAAGAGCATTACACAGGAACTGCTGGCATCAGGGGCAGACATCACTGAGATCAATACCATTAGAAAACGGATATCACTTGTAAAGGGCGGTAAGTTTGCAGAGATATGCGCTCCGGCGCATGTTTTCAGTATTGTTTTAAGTGATATAGTCGGTGATCCCCTTGATATGATCGCATCAGGTCCCGCATATCCTGATTCATCAACCAGTGAAGATGCGCTGAGGATAGTGGAAAAATACGGGATCACATTGTCAGAACGGGCAAGAGAACTGCTTATGACAGAGACACCGAAGGAATTGTCAAATACAGAGACAGTTATAACGGGAAGTGTGCGTGAGCTTTGCGCTGCTGCGGCAGCGGCATGTAAGGAGCTTGGCTATAAGCCTCAGATACTGACGGACTGCTTATGCTGTGAAGCATCTGATGCGGGATCATTTCTCGCTTCAATAGCTGTGACTTATCAGGATACGAAGGAGTCGGTCGCATTTATAGCAGGCGGTGAGACTGTAGTTCACCTAAAAGGAAAGGGCAAAGGGGGCAGAAATCAGGAACTTGCACTTTCTGCTGCATGGGCACTGAAAGGTCTCCGGGATACCTGTGTGTTCAGTGTTGGAAGTGACGGAACGGATGGACCGACTGATGCAGCCGGAGGATATGTCGATCAGGACACTATCGGAAATGGCGGGGAACATCAGCTTACGAATAAAGAAGCAGAGCAGTATCTTTTGGATAATGATGCTTACCACGCATTACAGTGCACAAACGGTCTCATCATGACAGGTGCGACAGGTACAAATGTTAATGATGTGGCTGTGGTACTGATAAGAAGGTAATTCATTTTTTGGAAAAACAGGGGGGATTTTACAATGCTTCGCATAGCAATTTGTGATGATGATAAATCGGATAGAGAGCGGATACATGGATATGTTACTGAATATCTTGACGGGAAGGACATTCAGGCAGAGGTCAGAGTATTTGATCATCCGGATACACTGATCCGGGAGTGTGAGAGCTTTAGACCACAGGTTTATCTTTTAGATATAGTCATGCCAATGGTTACAGGAATACAGGCAGCAAGGGAACTTCGGTGGAATCAGCCGGATGCGCAGATTATCTTTGCAACCTCTGAGAGTTCATATGCATTGGAATCTTTTGACGTAAATCCGATCAATTATATCCTGAAGCCTGTAAATAAAGAAAAACTGTTTTCAACGCTGGATCTTGCTTTATCCCACGTGCAGATGGATGACAGGAAATCTGTGACAGTCAAGGTTAAGGGCGGTCTGTGCACTTTTCGGCTTGATGAAATAATGTACATTGATTATCGGAATCACGTGGTCACATACCACATGTCAAACGGAGAAACTGAGTCAACGCCGACCCTCAGAATAGGTTTTTCTGAATATATGGAAAAAAATCATTCGGACCAGGAATTTGTGAGATGTCATGAATCCATAAGCGTAAATCTCGAAGCTATTGATAAGCTTACAAAGACAGATATAACTCTGCGGAATAATGAAGTGGTTCCGGTTTCAAAAAGCAGATATGCTGAAGTCGCAGACAGTTATATGAATTACAGGTTTTAAAAATAAGTCTTCGGGGGAGATGGTATGCGGATATTTCTTCTTTTATTGCTGATTGTCAGCGTAGTGGGACTTTTTATTGAGCTCTGGATCGTGTTCAATAATACCAGAAACCTGCTTCATAAAAACCTGCTTCTTAGCTGTCTGGCAATCCTGGTCAACACTGTGGGGTACATGCTGGAGTTGTTATCGACTACAAAAGAGCAGTGTATAACAGCCATCCAGTTTTCTTACTTCGGCAGAGTGTGGATCGCTTTTTTGCTTTTTAAGTTCACTGTAGAACTGTGTCACATCAAACTTCCTTTTTTAATAAGAAAAATACTTCCGGTTATCCATGTGGCTGTGTACGGAGCTATCCTTACAATTCCACGTAATGAGCTCTATTACAAGGATATTGAGTATGTGACGGATGGACTGTTTCCTGTGCTGAGACATGGTGATGGTCCTTTTCATCATGTGCTGATCCAGCTCCAGATGGTCTATATCGTCTGCGTTTTTTACTGGCTCATAAGGGATATGATCAGGAAAAAAAATCCGTCGGCACGGAAGAGAGCGTTAATAGTATTCTTGGGAATCGCGGTCGAGAGCATTTTGTATGTGATCCAGATTTCAAAAATTCTTGATGTTACAAGATATTTTGACCTTACAATTTTTGGTTACGTTGTTCTGACATTTTTTATGTATATAGCGATACTTCGCTGCAATCTGCTCGGTATCATCGATATGAACAGGGAGTTTATGATCGATAAGGTGACGGAAGCGGTTATCGGTGTCAATGAGCTTGGGAAGGTTGAGTATTACAACGATATGGCACTGAGCCTTTTCCCGGCGCTTGTCACTGCGCCTGAAAGTGTGGCGGAAAAGATAAGCTCTGCGATTTCAAATGGTGAAACGATAACTGTCAGAGACCGGATATATATGCCCGATGAAAACGAGGTGACGGATGGCTCTGATACGCTGGGAAAACTCTATACCATGGTGGACTCCACGGAGCTTAAGCAGAATGAGTATAAGCTCAAGGCGGATGCCGAGATTCTTGAGATGGCTGCCAAAAGTATGAAAGAGCGGCTGGTGTCTGCTGAGGAATTAATGAAGCAGGACAGAGCCATGAGGCATGACAGGAGACATTTTGAGGCGCTGGTCATGACGCTTTTGGAAGAGGGAAAAGTGGATGAAGCAAAAAAATGTATATCGGAGCGTCTTGAACAGGAACCGCATATGTCTGTCAGATATTGCGAGAATACAACTGTTAATGCAGCGATCACCCACTATGTATCGCTTGCGGAAAAGAGCGGGATTAAAACGACCGTGCACGCTAATATTCCCTTTGAACCGGGAGTTGATGATATGCAGCTCGCCATTGCGATAAGTAACCTGCTGGAAAATTCAGTCCACGCATGTGAGGAAGTTCCGGAGGAAGATCGTTTTATCAATCTTACCGCAAAGTATAAGAGGCAGCTTCTTATCGAGATATCCAACTCATGTAAGTCAAAGGTTTCACTGGATAATGAAGGACATCCGTTCACAACGGAAAAAGACCATGGAATAGGAACAAGAAGTGTACTTGCTTTCGTGAATCAGACAGGAAGCGAGATCAGGTATATTGCCGAGGATAATATTTTTAAGGTGCGGATGATGATCGGAGCATGATCATGACAATTTAAAATAGTGTAAAGCAGGCTAAATGCGGTGTACGCGGAGGTCTGCTTTTGCTTTTTTGTTAGATTGATTACATAAATAAAGCATCTTACGGAAACAGGAGGTATTAGGGTTGATCATGGATAAAAAGTCGAATGAGTATGATATCCCTAAACGAGAAGGAAGCGTATGGCCTGATGACATATGCCCTGCGTATACACCACGGAAGGACGCAATACCTTCGATAAAAGGATGCTGGTACTGTAAATATGCGGATTTTCATCTGGAAGAAGAACGTGTGCTGGAGGTAGGAATCTGTAAGTGGCCTAAGAAAATGATCGATTAGACTGCAAAAAGAGAGGTAAGAGAAGGTATGAAACAGGTTATTGCATATTGCGGACTGGACTGTGAAAAATGTGAGGCGCGCATTGCAACAGTCAATAATGATAATGATCTGCGTGTGAAGGTCGGCGCGATCATCGCCAATAATGAAGAAGCACGAAAGAATCTGGGAATGTAAAAATATTTGAAACTGCGGTGGTTTGCAAAATTTTCGACATGGAGGGGTTATGGAGTACATACGGGTCACAAAAGATAATCTTGAAAAAGAGCACATCTGCTGTGCTATATCCAATAATAAAGATGCACAGGTCGCTTCAAAAAAGGAGTGGCTCTCAGACAGGTTTGATGAGGGACTGGTATTCCTAAAAAGTGCGGAACGGGGGAAGTGTTTTATCGAGTATATTCCTGCGGAGAATGCATGGAATCCTATAGATGCTCCGGGATATATGTACATTGACTGTCTGTGGGTGTCCGGATCTTTTAAGGGTCATGGATATTCGAGTGATCTTCTTTCTGAGTGTATCAGAGACAGTAAGGAAAAGGGTAAAAAGGGGCTTTGCATATTGGCTGCGGCGAAAAAGAAACCGTTTCTTGCAGATCCGAAATTCTTAAAATATAAAGGCTTTGAAGTATGCGATGAAGCTGATAACGGCATACAGCTATGGTATCTTCCTTTTGAAAAGGGAGCGGATAAGCCTAAATTTATGGAATGTGCAAAGCATCCGCATATAGATGAGCAGGGATATGTTCTTTATTATACGAGCCAGTGTCCGTTTAATGCGAAGTATGTGCCTGTTGTGGAAGAAACTGCGGAGAAAAACGGGATAGCATTTAAGGCGGTAAAGATCGAGAACAGAGAAGATGCGCGTAAGGCACCGACTCCGGTCACAACTTATGCACTTTTTCGTGATGGGGAGTATATCACGAATGAGCAGATGAATGATAAGAAGTTTTTGAAGCTGGTGAACGGGTGACTCTACTTTACGCAGGTTGCTGCATGGGTGCTGATGTAATATGTTTGACGCAGGAGGTGATGAGATGAATCAGTACATTACAGGAACAGCCATTAAGGAACTGCGTGAACAGAGAAAGATGACTCAGCTCCAGCTTGCTGAGATTTTAGGTGTAAGTGACAAGACTGTTTCAAAGTGGGAAACGGCGAAGGGGTATCCGGACATCACACTTTTGGAACCGATAGCGGATGCTTTTGGAGTATCGGTGCCGGAGCTGATCTCAGGGCATCAGATAAAAAATGCAAATGTATCCGCAAATATGATTCGTTCAAAGTTTTATGTATGTCCGGTCTGCGGAAATGTGATACACAGCATGGGCGAAGCAGTGATACACTGCCATGGAGTGGGACTGCTCCCTGCGGAAGCGGAACAGACGGATGAAAATCACATGATCTTTATAGAGCGGATTGAGGATGAGTATTATGTCAGAATAGATCATGAAATGACCAAGAAGCATTATATTTCCTTTATTGCAGCGGTATCTTCAGATCGATGCCAGATGGTAAAGCTTTATCCGGAGGGTGAGGCGGAGGCAAGGTTTAAGATCAGCGGTGTACGAAAGATTTATTTTTATTGTAACCGGGACGGTCTGTTTGCACAGGAGAGGAACAGATTAATGTTGAGATGCCGGAAATCAAAGAGTCTGCAAAGCTTGTAAAAATGATAACAGGCGAAGATGTGGAGAAATACGATAAACTTTTGAGCCTCGCAGTGACAGGGGGAGATATTAGCTGGATATAATCGGTGATATGGATCAAGGCAGAGAAGGTATTTGATAAGTTCTGCTGCATATCAAAAAATAAAAGCGAGCGAACATCATATTCATCAGATGTTCGCTCGCTTTGTTGTACGTGATATGGAAATTCACTTGGTAAGGTGTTGGCTGGTTTGAAATTTTTCAGTCAAGATCAGTGGTTATTGCAACAGTGATAAAGTACCCTCTGAAAGCTGGTTAGCCTGCGAAAGCATGGACTGCCCTGCCTGCTGTAATACTTTTCCTTTTGAGTAATTGACCATTTCAGATGCCATATTAGTATCTCTTATCAATGATTCAGAAGCCTGTGTATTCTCCGAAATGTTGTCGTTGTTTTTAAGAGCGTGTTCCAAGCGGTTTTGCAAAGCTCCAAATTGAGAACGTGTTTCGGAAACCATATCAATGGCTCTTCTGATACGATCTATTGAATTCTCAGCTCTTTCTTGAGATAAGGTATTGACAAAAAACATGCCTAACGAATCGTTACATAGTGAATGCCATGAAAGGGTTAAACCCTGTCCTTCTTTTGCACCGGTTTGAATCCATATTTTTTCCCACTTTGGATTGACTATTTCGGTCCCGATTTCGCCGTTAAGAGGAGACGCCTTTTGTGTTGTACGCCGATCATATATAATTAAGGTACTTCCAGTAGGATCGTCTGGATCAAGTTCATAATTTGAATTATGTTTATTGGGGCGTGAGCCTGTTGGATATACTGAGCCTGTTGCATATTGTTCATCATTCAGTTGTGTTCCTGTAGCAGTTATGATTCGTTCGATTAGTTGTTGTGCATTCGTACAGCCTTGGGTTCCGACGGTATAGGTATAATTAAGATCTTTGGATATTTTGCTATGAGTTGTTCTATTTGAGTCAAATGTAATCATATAACGTCTTTTACAGGTACAACATGTTGACCAAATTTGTCTGTTATCCAGTATGCTGATATTATCGAAATTTACATTGGCGAAATTAATTTTTACAGCTGCTTGATATTTACTGCCGCTTGGGTTGGTATATGTATTTGCCATATATCCTGCATCATATGAAGCCTGGTCAAAGGTGACGCCATCAGAATTAAATAGTTTTAATTCGTTAAATGTAGCTGTTTCAAAAATACGATGCATTTCACCTTTAAGTTGTAATACTTCAGCGTGTATATGTTCTCGATCCGAATCGCTGAGAGTTCCGTTTGTTGCTTTTATCGCTAATTCATTCATCCGCTGAAGCATATCATGAACTTCATTAAGATACCCGTCTCCGGTCTGTACCAGACTTATGCCATCCTGAATATTACTCGAACCCTGAGTTAATCCGCGGATAGATTTTCTCATTACTTCAGAAATTGAAAGACATGCTGCATCATCAGCAGAACGATTAACTTTATAACCGGAAGAAAGTTTCTCCGTACTTTTCGATAAATTAGTATCAGTTATCCCAAGCTGACGATTAGAAAACATACTCAGCATATTATGGTTAATAACATTTGTGCTATTGCTCATCTATATCCTCCCCCTTAAGTGATACGTAAAGCTTTTAGGAAATGTTACTTTTGCAAGAGTAGTATTAAATTTAATAGATATGTGATGCATAGAAATTTTGGATTGTTCATACGAAGAATATATCGAACGTGTTATGTAGGATTTAAAGCATTTTTTTGTAAGAATATCATTCTAAATAGTATTTGATCCGATAAAATAATCAGGACGGGCTGTATTTCAACGGAATGAAGTTGGAATACAGCTTTTTAAATGTTCGCAGTTCGTTGGCTGACTGCGGAAAGGAGTGCTATGGTTATAACGGATCATGACCTGTTAACAGCATATGATGAAATAAAGAAAGTAAGGCAGGAAAAAGGTGCAGAGCAAAGCAGGACTTTTTCTGACATACTGAAAAAGAAGAGTGTAAACTGCCCGTATGGAGAACTCGCAGAGGACGGGAAGATCGTGTATAACGGAGTTACTTTCATGTGTGACCCGCTTACAAATTCCATCACACTGGGTGATGTGACAAGTGATCCGAAGAAGGTACTGAATATCAAGCTTCCAAGCGGCGGTAATCTGAAAGTAAATGTAAATAATCTGGATGAGCTTGCAAAAGCCGTAGGAATGTTCTCGCCGGAAGATTTGAATGCGATACTTCGGGCGATAGCAGAGTATAATCAATGTAAGAGAAAGATGGAAGAAATCGAAGAGGAGAAACATGAATTGATTTCATCGATAGGCAGCAAGAAGACATAAAGTAAGATTTATTCGGAGTAGAAATGTCGATTTTAAATCGAAAGATCATATATTTTATAACGGTAGTTGAAGAAGGATCATTTTCGGCAGCGGCAAAAAGATTATTTATGTCGCAGGCAAATCTTTCAAAGTAGATAAATGCGCTGGAAACAGAGCTCATTCCGTGTGACAACGTAGTGCCGTCCTTTGGTCAGAGAAAAAATACAGCAGTTGTTGATGAACTGAAGAATATCATTCCCGATACACGTATCATTGGGGATTGCTCAAATGTTGGCGGAACGCTGTGGCAGTCTGTCCGCTCAGGATTTGAGATGGCTTTTGAAATCTGAGATTAAATAATAGTCCGCAGACCTGCGTATGATTTATGGCGGGTCTGTGGATTTTTTTGTAAATAAGAAGTATTATGGATGTTATTGTATTTTGATCTATTGTATATCGAAAGGGATTAGTTGGTTCATAGAAAAATCAAATCAATATTCAGGACTTTAAATCATGAGAAAAATCAGAAGAAAAAATCCAATAATATTCATCCTGACTATAGCGCTCACGGTTATGGTCACGATGCCAATAAATGCTGAGGAAGAAGACTATCGTGCGTATGCACATGGAATCAGTTATGTACAAAATCCTGTCACAGAAAAGAGTTATCTTGTATGGTCGGACGCCTATAAAAAAGGAATCAGGTCCGATGGAACCTGGACGCATGATGTCTTTATGGCAAAACTGAACCTCAAAAAACCCAAAATCCGCAGCAGTAAACGACTGATAAAAGCAGATGAAGCGCAGGAACCGGCAAGTGCTTCATGCACGGATGACGGGAATATGATCGTGACCTTTGAAGACGGGAATGATGCAGGTGACAACGAGCTTTACCAGCGATTTGCTGTCTACAATAAAAAGATGAGACCCATCGTAAAATATCCGGCAGATATAGCAGCAGGCGGTCATTCAGGTCATGCGGCAAGTACAGCAGATCATCACATTGTATTCTGGTGCGAGGGATGGATCGATGAAGGCGGTGTTGACGGACTTGGAACAGGCGATGATGTTTATGTGACTTCAATGGATTCAGACGGAGAGAATATGAAAACCATTGATGTTTGTAAGTCCGTTTCTACAAGGGATTGGTGGCCTCTTGCGGCTGCATCGCATGATAAGGCTATGCTTGTCTGGCAAAGATATGTTGAGGGGCAAAAATATGCACATCTTTGTTTCTCAATTTATGATCCTGCAGGTGCACGGCTTGAAACAGTGTCAAATAATGAAACCGCAGTCGAGCTTAAGGATATGAAGCTGAAATACTACAGCTATAATGTCGTTTATCTTGATAAGCTCAGATTGTTTGCTGTAAATCTCACGACTGCTGATGACAAAGGTGTCTTACTGCTTATTGATCAGAGCGGTAAGATCGTAAAAAAGATAGAAAACTGTGCTGCGTTTGTACGGGAAGCATCGCCTGCCGTAAAGACAGATGGATCAGTGGTTACACTTTTCTATCCGGTCAACAAGAAAAGTATCCAGTCATTTTCAATCTCTTCGGATCTCAAGGTTGAGACCGCCTTAAAGGATGTGGATTACGAATGGACTGACTGTGGGACAGCCGGATTTATCGATGAAAAGGAACGTGCAGTCTTTGCGTCGCTTGATACTGCACATTTCAAAAAAGGCAGACGCACGATAAAACTTATCTATTAAGTTTTGCGTGAATAATAAAAGCTATAGGAAGTACCAGATGAAAAAGAAAATACTTATTATAAATACAGGCGGAACTCTTTCATCAGTTATGAAGGAAAACGGTCTTGCACCGGGACTTTCAACGCATGATATGCAGAAGGAGCTTCACATCGTATCAGGTGAAACAGTTCTTGAAATAGAGGATTTCTGTGCCCTTGACAGCGCAAATATCTTTCCCGAGGACTGGAGTGCTCTTGCACTTCATATCTCGGAGCTCAGGAATGATTATGACGGAATTGTCGTCATCCATGGAACAGATACAATGGCGTACACTTCATCCATGCTGTCATTTATGCTTCAGAATATAAATATTCCTGTGGTCCTCACAGGTTCACAGCTTTCTATCACAAATCCTGTTGCAGATGCGATGGAGAACTGCAGATGTGCGATCCACATGGCAGCAAGCGGTATGCCGGGAGTATTTGTCGCATTTAACCGTAAGGTCATGCTCGGATGCAGGGCTTCAAAGGTCCGTTCACTCAGCTTCGACGCGTTTGAAAGTATAAATTACCCTTATGTCGCAAAGATCAGCTCGCTTGGAATGAGTATAGAAAAGGCTGTGATTCCTGAGAGAAAAGGCGTTTTCCAGCTCGCAAATAACTATTCCACAAAGGTATGTATGCTGAAAATGTTTCCGGGTATTCATAGGAGCCTCCTGGAATCGATCGCAGAGCAGGGATACAAAGGAATCTATCTGGAAGCGTATGGCATTGGAGGAGTACCGTTCCTAAAGCATGATTTTATCAGTACTCTTGAAAAACTGATTTCCAACGGAATGACGGTTCTTGTAGGAACCCAGTGCAGATATGAGGGCTCGAAAATGGATATTTACGAGACAGGAAGAAGAACTCTGGAAGTCGGTGCACTTCAGGCTCATGATATGACAAGTGAAGCAGCCTTGACAAAGCTCATGTGGATCCTTGGAATGACAGACAATGCAGGAGAGATCAGGGACTATTTCTCGATCAATATGTCAGGAGAGGTTAGTGTCTGACCCGAAAACTAAAAATGACATTGATGAACAGAAGCACTTTATCGAGTGCTTCTGTTTTGTTATAATATAATTCTGTCTTTTTTGAAGCAGGATAATAAATCCGGGCTTAAACCGGATAATGAAATAAGTATGGAGTTTTAAGAATATGAAGACAAAGTTGACGATTGGAGAGCTTATCACTATAACAAGTATGCTCTTCGGACTTTTTTTCGGTGCAGGTAATCTTATATTTCCGGCATATCTGGGACAGATGGCAGGCAGAAATATCGTGCCTGCACTTGTAGGTTTTTTGGTCACAGCAGTAGGTATGCCTCTTCTTGCCGTGATCTCTTTAGGTCTTACAGGCAGTAACGGTCTTCTGGATCTCAGCAAAAAGGTTGGACATAAATTTGCGTATATTTTTACAGTTGCTCTGTATCTCGCGATCGGTCCGTTCTTTGCCGCGCCCAGATGCCTTACCGTACCATTTGAAATAGGTATCCGTCCGCTTTTACCTGAAAATGTTGACCAGCGTATCGCACTGCTCATATTTACAGGTTTTGTGTATGTGCTTATGCTGTGGTTTTCGCTCAGACCCGGAAAGATTCTGGTCTGGATCGGAAAGGTGCTGAATCCGGTATTTATCACTGTTTTAGGTATTCTTCTCGCAATAGCCCTGCTGCAGCCTGAGGGAAACATAGCATCATTTGCGGCGCAGGAAATTTACGGTTCTACAGCTACCCTTCAGGGAATACTCGACGGATATAATACGATGGATACGCTTGCGGGACTTGCTTTTGGAATAATCGTTGTTGATGTTGTCAGAAACCAGGGAATCACAGATCCGGATCATATTGCGGCAAACACTGTTAAGGCAGGTGTTTTTAGCTGCGGTTTTATGGGGATCATTTATTTTCTGGTGGCGCTTGTAGGTGCGGAAAGCAGAGCGTATGCTCCGTTAAGCGACAACGGCGGTGCTATCCTTGCGGATATTTCAGCTCATTATTTCCCCGGATTCGGTACAATTCTGCTTGCGGTCATCGTATTTTTCGCATGCCTGAAAACTGCGGTTGGCCTGATGACAAGCTGTTCCACAACTTTTTCAGAAATGTTTCCGGGGAAGCTCTCATATAATAAGTGGGCAGTTCTTTTCAGTACAGTAACATTCCTGATTTCAAATGTGGGTCTTACTTCCATTATCAAGATTTCTGTACCTGTTCTGATGATGCTTTATCCTATTGCCATCACACTGACACTGTTATCCGTATTCGGAAAGCTGTTCAACAGAAATCATACGATCATCGTGTCAGTTATGACGATGTCTGTTATCAGTTCATTTTTTGATCTGTTAAAAGCACTTCCGGCAGAATGGACAGCAGCAGTTGGCATGGACAGAGTGATCAATGTCTGTGACAAGTATCTGCCTCTTTTCTCATATGGTTTCGGCTGGATCGTGCCGACTATCCTGGGATTCTTTATAGGTGCCGGAATATTGGCTGTGCGTAAGGTCACGAAGCATTGATCATGAAGGTGAGAGCAGCTTAAAATGACATTTTTTTGTCTGGATCAATCCATCCTTCTGCATTTTGCCAAGCTCCTTTGAAAGAGCACTTCTTTCAAGATTTAGATAATCAGCGAGCTGCTGACGGTCAAAAGGAATGTCAAATTCGGTACTGTCATTTTGAAGGGCAATCGTGTTCAGATAAGACATTACTCTTTCACGGATCGTTTTAGGAGAGGTATGAAAGCTCCTGCCTGAAAGATTTAGATTTTTCATAGAAGAAATTAACAGAAGATTTCGTAGAAATTTATAATCCCGGGAATCCTGGCTCTTAGATGAGTTCAGGATTCCTTTTGTTTTAAGCATAAGGATAGAACAGTCATCATTAGCCATGACGTCGACCAGCATAGGCACATCTTTAAGAACGGCATAGGCTTCTGCGAAAATGCCGCCCTTTTCTATGTGACTGAGTATAGTCCTGTTTCCCCATACATCATCGCTTAAGATAGTCACGCTTCCGGATAATACGATGCCTATAACACCGGGCTTTGAGCCTGCGTGGAGAATTATATCGTTCTTTTTATAGCTCTTTTTCCGGGCATCCAGTGATTGCAGTAAAGAAGATATCTCTTTTTCGTTCATTTCCTTGAAAAGAGGCATTTTTTCCAGAAGTGAAGTATCCATTCAAAAATCTCCATAATTTTTTAAAATGTGGTCATGACAACATATTTATATAACAGATCATATTAAACTGACAACGTAAATTTAAGGAGGTCAGAGAAATATGGTACGTAAGATAATAAAGATAGATGAGGTTAAATGTAATGGCTGCGGGCTTTGCGCGACTGCCTGTCATGAGGGTGCGATAGAAATGGTTGATGGAAAGGCAAAGCTTGTACGAGAAAATTTCTGCGATGGTTTCGGCGACTGTCTTCCGGCATGTCCGACCGGTGCGATCACTTTTGAGGAGAGGGAAGCACCGGAATATGATGAGGCAGCAGTTAAAGCGTCAAAGGAAATGAAAGCGCGGCAGTTCATCCCCCATGGAGGCGGATGCCCCGGTTCAAGATTTATGAAGTTTGAGAAGGCTGAGGATACAACGGGGAGCATGAACTCTTCAATGCCGGACAGATTCAGGTCTCATCCGTCAAGACTGGAGCAGTGGCCATGTCAGATAAAGCTCCTTCCCACAACTGGAGATTTTTACAATGGAGCAAAGCTTTTGATAGCAGCAGACTGCACGGCCTATGCTTATGCAAACATGCATGAGGATTTCATGAAGGGCAGGATCACGATGATAGGCTGTCCCAAGCTTGATGAAGGTGATTATACAGATAAGCTGACAGAAATCATCAAAAATAATGACATAAAGAGTGTAACGATAGTAAGGATGGAAGTACCGTGCTGCGGAGGACTTCAGAGGGCTGCTGAAAATGCAATAAAGGGCAGCGGAAAGTTCCTTCCATGGCACGTTGTGACAATCTCTAGAAATGGTGAAATAATAGAATAAGGAACGGTTGAAACCACAATTCCATGGCAATGTGATTGCTTAGAATTGTGGTTTTTTTACTGTACAGATTATTGTACGTTAATTAAAATGATATCAGGGTCAAAAGGTACAAATCCGATTGTGCTTGCACAAAAAGGATTTGGAACTTGGGACCCGTAAAACACGAGCATGTAGCGTTATTACGCGGAATGCGAGTGTTTTTGAAGCGCGTAAGCAGTATAGCAGCGAAGCGATTCGTGATATCAGTAAGGGTCAAAATTAACTTTTGACCCTTACATCATTAAAATATGAGCATAGGAAGAAAAGTGTGACTAAGAGACAGATAGGAGAAACAAAATGCTTGGATTTGTTATTTGGGCTCTGGTTGGAGTGATGATCGAAACGATCGGGCTCATGGCGGTTTATTCCATATTCATCGTAAAGAAGTATAGTGCTGATAAATAATAAATTATAATCCGTTGGTCGTGTTTTTTAGGAGAGAGCGCGGGAGCCCGAAGCTGTTACAGGAGCTGAAGGCTGGTGCGATGTATGTAAGGGTTGGGAAGAGAGTTAGGAATAATGGATTATAAACTACGAAGAATCACGCCGGAAGATAATACTGCTGTTGCAGCGATTGTCCGGGATAATCTGAAGAAGTTCGGACTTGATATACCTGGAACAGTTTATTTTGATGAAGGTCTGGATCGCCTTAGTGATCTTTATGATCGTGATGACTGCCGGTACTATGTTGCAGAAACCGATGGAAAGGTCATAGGCGGAATAGGATTTGCTCCGTTTGCTCCTATGGAGGATACTGCGGAGCTCCAGAAATTGTATCTGACTGATGCTGCGAAGGGAAATGGCATCGGATATGAGCTTGTGAACTTCGTAGAATCCAAGATGAGAGATGCTGGTTTCAGGCAGTCATATTTGGAGACGCACAATAATCTCCGGGCTGCAATTCATATATATGAGAATAGTGGATATCATGAGATAGAGCGACCGAAAGAAGTTGTGCATAGTACGATGGATAGATTTTTTTTGAAAGAACTTTGATGTGGATAGGTTGATGAAGAAAGTGATAATCGGGAACAGTTTTTGGGGAGGGGCTTTGATATGGAGATAAAATATAAAAGGCTCACAGAAGCGGAGCTTGAAACTTTTATTGACATGAGAATCAACCAGTTAACGGAAGAGTATGAGTCTGCCGGAAAAGAAACGCCGCAGAATGTGGAGTTAAAATCGGCGCTGTTTGATTATTACCATAGGCATATGGCGGATGGTACATTTGTATCCTGGCTCGCAATGGATGGTGATACCATAGTCGGAACAAGCGGGATGTCATTTGTGGAAAAACCGCCATATTTTACTTGCCCTTCAGGAAAACTGGGTCTTCTTTCAAGTATGTTTACTGATCCTGGGTACCGCCGTATGGGAATTGCCAGGGAACTTCTTGATCGTGTTGTAGGTGAAGCGAGAAATTATGGCTGCGGCTCGGTTCATATCACTGCCTCAGACATGGGAGTTAAGCTGTATACAGCGTATGGCTTCAAACATAACGGAAACTTTATGATGTATAACTTGTAAAGGCATAGATAAACAAGTTACGCTAGGCTCGAAACTACCTCGCTAAGTGCTCCGAAAACCAAAAACCTCTATCTCGTGTGATCGATGAGATAGAGGTTTTGTCGAGCTTAGCGTAACTCGTTGTTAGTCTGAGAGCTTTATCCGATTTTGCTGTCGTCGATGAGCTGCTGAAGAAGACCTTCACAGCCTTCTTTCACGTCTCGCCAGGTTGCTTCAAAGTCGCGGGTATACCATGGATCTGAGACTTCACCGGGTCTATCGGTGTAGTCCATGAGAAGGTGAATTTTATTCATGGTGTCGTCACCAAGGATGCGGCGCATATACCACATATTTTCACTGTCCATGCCAATGATCAGATCCCAACGGGCATAATCTCCGCGCTTGATCTGACGTGCATGATGACCTTCGCAGCTGATTCCGTGCTCTGCAAGTTTTTTTCTTGCAGGAGGATATACCGGATTACCTAATTCCTCTGTGCTGGTAGCCGCAGACTCGATCTCAAACTGATCTGCAAACCCTCTTTTCTCAACCAGATCCTTCATCACAAACTCAGCCATTGGGCTTCTGCAAATGTTGCCATGGCAGACGAAAAGTATTTTTATCATAGTTATGGTTTACTCCTTTATACCCCGAAAAGCCCGTGTTTACGCAGCGTTTCGGGGATTCTTATTTTCGGTCAGAAATGCCAAAACTATGTAAATTATATCAAAATGAGGCAAGTTATTACCAGCGGTTAGTAGTAAAGTGGGCGGAGAATAGGGGGTTACTACTAAGGGAAGAAGGCCATGGTTAAGTGAATATAAGAGTGAGACCACATTTTAATGGCAATGGATTGCCGGAATTGTGGTTTTAAATTTGATAAAGTGCAAAAAATTGATGAAATCGTTTTATAAAAAAACTAAAATAAAAACAAGGAAAATGACATGGTAGTGGTTCAGGGAATTAGTAATTGAAAATGGACTATCACCAGAAAAAATGGGAGAGAAGCATGTTAAATCAGTATATTTGGGGATTGTACAAGAAATCCGAGGGAAGTAAAGTAATTGATGTTTTTCATGAGGGATTGTATGACAGGTTTTCGGATGAATATATCGATATGATCCATAATCTGTATGGATTTTATTGTGCGAATCCTGAATATGTTGACGTAGTAAGAAATGATCTTCGGGAATTAAAACAGAATATAAGATACAATAGTTCCTATGAACAGACTGAAAAGGAAATAGATTTATATATTGATGGCGAAGATATAAATAAGTGTTTTGAATCTTTTTACGACGAAGTATTTCAACTGAACGAGCAGAGTACTTTTCAAGCGTTTATAAATTCTATGGAATACAGTACCACTTTGCTGTCGATTTACTATCCTGGGTTGTTTATACCTTACTATTTCATGTGTAATTATAATGTTATAACAAAGATAGCAGAAGCATTTGATATTGATCTTCCAGAAATACCGCCAAAAGCAAATCACAAAGCAAGGATGTGGCACTATGTCGAATTATGCAAGTCACTCAATGCTTTTAGAAAAGAAAACAACCTTTCGCTTTCTGAATTATGCGCATTTCTTTATGATTTTGCTCCTCAATATATCGGTGGAAAGAAAAGCTATATAGTTGATGACCTTCCGGAGCCAAGAAGTGCGTTTTTTATTGGTGGAGGAGGAAAAAACGAGGATAGCGTGGCAGAAGAAGATGCAGATTCTATTACAAGGTGGCAATGTAATCCTGATACACGTGTTGGAGACATGATAGTTATGTATCTTCGGACACCGATTAGCGCAATATCATCTATCTGGAGAGCTAGATCAGTAGGATTTATAGATCCGTTCTTTTGGTACTATAGGTGTACTTATATCGGGAATCCTGTAAAAGTAAAGCGAATACCGATAGATAAAATAAAGAAAGATAGGGTCTTAAAGAAGATGCCTATAGTAAAAAAGAATATGCAGGGAATAAATGGCGTTGAGCTCAAACCCTCTGATTATAATTACATTGTAGAAAAAACCAAAGCAGATGTTCTTAAACTTGAAAACAGTTTTGAAGTGGATTCCGAGGAATTTCCAAATGAAAAGGCAGTTGAGGATAAGTTGATAAAGCCACTTATCAAGAAGCTTGGTTATGAAGAGAGCGAGTATAAACAGCAGCTTTATATTGAAATAGGTAATCATAACTATGCATTGATTCCGGATTTTGTCTTATCACCTGCAACTTCAAAGGGGCATTATTCTGGATATGCCATAATTGAGGCAAAGCGAAGCATTACATCAGAAAAACAGATGGAAGAAACAAAAACGCAGGCTCGAAGTTATGCAAAAATTCTGGGAGCTAAGTATTCTTCAATCGCATCGCAGGAGGGAATCTGGGTTACATCATCTAGAGACGACTACACTAAAGATGTTTTTTCTGCTTCATGGGAAGAATTGAAAAATGAAGATACATTATTTGAGCTGCGAAAACGCATCGGAAATGAGTGATTTTATCGCTGAAAAGATGATCTATATGGAAGGATAATAGGTGTTTGAAAGATGTCTGCAATAAGCGACAAGGCAAAAATAAAAAGAATTAGAATTATGTAAAATCTAATCTAAAAAGAATTCCTTTGGATGTACATAAGGAATATCGTGAATACATAAAAGGCGTTGCGCAGTCTTGCGGTATGTCGCTTAATGGCTTTATTAAGGCAGCTATTGAGGAGAAGATAGAGCGTTTATCTTCAACGGACACTGAGTAATTACTTTAAGGTTAGAACGGCATGCTGACGAAATATAAAAAGGACGAGAATTATGGGAAAAGAAGAAAAGCGAATCTGGGGTATTCATACGCAGAATGACAATTTGTTTTTGAGAAATAATGTGATTGCTATTGGCTGGAACGCTATGGGAGATCTAAACCAGATTGAAGCAAATCGCGACGCATTTAAGGAGAAGTATGCCTTAACGTATCCAGATTCAAAAAAAGGCAGCATAGCAACTGGAGCAGGTATGCTTTATCGTTTTTGCTATGAAGCTCAAGTAGGGGATTATGTTGTTTTTCCTTCTAAAATCAATCGTGAAGTGAATCTTGGAGTTATAGAAAGCGAGTATGTTTTCGATTCAACTCAGCCGGATTATGCGCAGACCAGAAAGGTAAAGTGGCTGAAACATCTGCCTAGGACTGTGTTTACCCAAGGTGCACTTTATGAGATAGGTTCTGCTATGTCTTTTTTCTCCGTAAAGAACTATGCGGATGAATTTATGGCAGCGCTTGATAAAGACTTTAGGAAAAATATATCATCTGAGCCTGATGATAGTGTAGCCGCAACAGCAGATGATATTATTGAGAGTACAAAGGATTTTATATTAAAAGAGTTGAGTCGTCAGCTTAAGGGTTACGATTTAGAGGGCTTTGTGGCTGATCTTCTCGGGGCGATGGGATATAGAACTACTATATCACCACAGGGAGGAGACAGCGGGATAGATATTACTGCATATAAAGATGAGTTACCTCCTCGTATCTTGGTTCAGGTAAAAAGTCAGGACGGAGATATCAAGGAAACAACGATTCAGTCGCTGAAAGGTGCTATGCGTGAAGGAGATTATGGTCTTTTCGTTACGCTTTCAAATTACACGAAGAATGCTCGTAAATATCTTAATAGTACGCCCATTATCCGGGGAATAAATGGAACGGAACTTGTAGATTTGATTTTGAAATATTACGAAGACTTGAGTGAGAAATACAGGAAAATGATTCCGCTCAAGAGAGTATATATTCCGGTTCCGAAGGAATGAATATATTAGAGAAAATATGAGAGGATTGTTATTTTCTGGGGTGTAGTGATGCCTGAAAGATGGGGGCAAATATTTAAAAAAGAAAAACGGTATGCTTATTCAATAGAGATGTATATGCTTTCATATTTACATAAGAATCATTGGAATCATATTTTTCAATACGATATGTTTCTTAAAGATATTAAGCTGCCTGCAAATAAACTCAATTTGAACAATATACAACGAGACTATTTGGCTCGTTTGGTTGAAACGGCAGTTAAAGCCGCTGTTTGTGATGAATCATCTCTGGGAGATCAATACCGCAGGATTGCTAAAGGGTGAGGAATTTACAATGAAAAAATGTAATATCTAAGATCTCTTTTACGTGAAAAATCCAATAGTTTTTTCGTTAGCAGACGGTCTTGTTATCTGCGTAGAAGTTTAGATTTGTGTTTTTAATATGAAAAACGTCAGATTTTACCTCTTACCAGGGCTACTTGGTAGGAGGTATTTTTATGCGAGTGAATCCGATTATATACTTGCATATCAGTGCCTTTTAAGGGATTAATATGGATTAAATTTAGCTTTTTTAGGCAAAAGAAAGGGAGAGACATATGGTTATGGAAAAGGAAAATGTTAAAACAGGACTTGCTTCAGGAGAGAAATATCTGCTCACAATAAGGGAAGCATCAAGTTATTTTAACATTGGTACAAAGAAGCTCAGAAGAATAGAAGATCGGGTTCCGTCTAAAGTGGATAGAGTGATAGATGGATACAGCGGTTTTCTGTTTTATGATGAGAAGGATATGCCGCTGGTGGCAATGCACTGGCAGCACCGGTTCAATCATATGGTGAATAGATACAATGATATTTTTAAGGTGCAGCTTCCGAACATAACGCCGCATGTATGCCGGCACACTTATTGTTCTAACCAAGCCAAAGCGGGATAAATCCGAAGACCCTTCAGTATCTGATGGGGCATTCGGACATAAGCGTCACGATGAATGTTTACACGCATGTAAACTTTGACGACGCTGAGGAGGAACTCCAGAAAATGGAAAAACTTCGTAAGGCTCAGGAAGAAATCGAGAAGGGGAAAGAGAAGCCGGTTTCGCAGAAGATGTTCAAGATAATATGATATAGACAAGAAACAAAGCGCTCCGGCATATGTTGCGGGGGCGCTTGTGAATTTGCTTATGGGAGACGAACTCATATTTTTATTATTTCTTGCATTATTCGTACAGACTGTTATAATCAAGATAAAGAAAGAGCGGCAACCCCGCTTAGTAAATCATTTGGTTTTTAAGAATAACCGCCTAGTTTACCAGACCGGGGCGGTTATTTCTTTATCTTTGAGATCAATTCGATGATTAATCTTACAACTTCGATAACTAGCGTAATAAGCGCAATTATCATTATTCCAAATGTGAATAACGTATCGTAAGTTACCATCGGCATCACCTCCTCGCCTACGCGAGGTTACCGCTCCACAGAAGATTGTATATTGTTTGGAACAATTTTTCAAATACTTCTTAATTTCATTGATTGGCGATAATGGTTTTGGAACCTCTGATTTCTGTTGGTAAACAAAGGTATCGAGAAAATGAGGAGGGACAGTGTATTATGTGTGAAATCATAGAAAAGTTAAAAGATGAAACCCGTGTTGAGACAAGAGTGGAAACTCTTAATGCTTTGACTATAAAATTATTAAACGAAAACCGCCCGGATGACCTTCGCCGTGCCGCGACAGTTTTTTCTTGTCAAGAGCAACTCTTAAATGAAATGTTTCCTGAAAAGCCATAATATAAAACCACAATTCCGGTAGCAAATGCCGTGATATTGTGGTTTTATTTATCATATTCACTTATGCATCGACTTCACGTCTGTTAGTAGTACGATCAGTAGTAAAGCCATCTCAGATGCCGTCAATAATCCCATTATGCCCGCATTATATGCGATTTATACTATCACCCCAATCGAGTGCCGTGGCAGACGAAAAGCACTTTAATTGGTGTCATAATATACTCCTTTATACCCCGAAAAGCCCGTGTTTACGCAGCGTTTCGGGGATTCTTATTATCGGTCTGAAATGACAAAATTATGTAGATTATATCAAAATATGGCAAGTTATTACCAGCGGTTAGTAGTAAAAATAGTAGTAAATGTGGCGGAGAATAGGGGGGTTACTACTAATGATTTTCTGCAATTCTCCAATAAAGGAAATGTACCCGGAATTGACACGCCTGTTGATCTGGATATCCAGATCCTGAGAAGGGAAAATAATTAACCTAACTGACAATCATTATCAATAAAGTGCTTATTGATAATGATTGTCATGTGAGCGATTGCTAACAAAATCCTGTGTATGATAATCTGTACAAGGCTGTTTTGGAAATTTTTTTACATGATAGTTAGTAGACACAAAGCTATATATTTCTAACGGTTAAAAAGTGTAAATACACAAGGGAGAGAAGCAATGCGAAAGAGAGTCAGAGAATTATCACTGGTGCTTTCACTCAGTATCTCAATGCTTGCGTCGGCGGTATGTCCGGCAGTGCCTGTTTTTGCAGACGAAATACAGGCTGACGAGATCGTGGGGATCAGTGAAAACGGTGAATTGCCGGTTGAGGTAAAAACGGCAGCGACGGCTTATAAAGACGGCGAATACACTGGTACAGGTAGGGGCAAAATAGGTGATATCACTGTAAAAGTCACCATTAAAAATGGAAAGATCGATTCGATCGATGTGGTTTCACAGAATGAGACACCATCATTTTGGAAAAAAGCCCTTGAGCTTTTTGATATGATCGTAAGTCATCAGTCAACGGAAGTTGATAATATTTCCGGAGCAACAAAGAGCTCAGAGGGTATAAAAACAGCAGTAAATGATGCTTTAAGTAAAGCTGCTGTAACAATCTTTGAGTCCGGTAATGGTACAAAGAAATCTCCATACGTGATCAAAAATCCGGAACAGCTTGCTGCATTTGCAGAATCTGTTGACAACGGAAATCCCTATACAGGTGAATTCATTGACCTCGGTGCTGATATTGATCTGTCAGGTATAGAAGACTGGAATCCGATCGGTACAGAAGCGCAGACAACGAAGTCTGTTGATACTATATTTAATGGAACATTTAACGGTGAGAATCATCGTATCACCGGATTAACAATTAAGGAAAATGTAACAACGGCAAAGAGCCTGGGACTTTTCTCAACCCTTAACGGCTCTGCGGTTGTTGAAAATATCGTATTTGATGATGTAAAGATTGATCTTACTGCTTCAAATAAGGTATTTACAGGAACAGTTGCGGGAGATACCGTTGCCGGTTCACCGGTTGTTGATAACATTTCCGCAGAAGGAAGCATTAATATCTCCGCCAATACTGTAAAGATGACCATGAATGGCGGTATCCTCGGTCGTGCCATGAGGGGTGCCTCTGTTTTAAACTGTTTCACAAGTCTTGAGCAGAAGAATGAAGATGCAGGAGAATATGTGAATTCCTATGTCGCAGGAATTGTTGCAATGGGTAGTCTGAATAATACACTTGTGAATTGCGGAACTTCAGGAAGCATTACAAATAATACTCCTGCCAGCACAGGCCTAACAGGCGGAATTACCGGCATGTATGCAGGAAAGATGTGGAATGTGTATTCTGACAGCAGCATAAAGGTGGTAAATTCTACCGGAACAGCAGGATTTACAGGTGCCATTGCGGGTCAGCTTACAACTTCCGGAATGTCAGGTGATAATTATCCGTCAGAGGGTGAACTCAGAGGCTTTGCTTACTATGCATCTGATGCAGACCTTTCTGTTTCTAAGACAGCTTCGGATGATAAAAAGACTGATATGATTCCGTCTGGAACCGGAAATACTTATGACAAGGCTTTTGAGGCAACTGCACTTAGTCTTTCTGAGATGAACGGAGAATCATTTGCGTCCAGGCTGAACGGAAACATCGCTGATGTCAGAAAGCTCATGAATGCATATAAAGTGAGCGGTCGAAGCCTCAATAAATGGATCGTATCAGGGGACAAGATTGTTTTAGGCACAGAGAGTGCAGAGAAAAACGCTGATACATTAGATTTCTTCGAGTCCGGCTCAGGAACAGCAGAAGATCCCTACATCATCGGAAACAGCACACAGTTAAGAGCTTTTGCTGAATCACTTAGTGATACTGTGGATTACAGCGGAAAAGTAATCGCGCTTAAAAGTGACATAGACATTTCTGATGCTGAATGGAGCCCGATTGGAGGCAGTGATTATTTATTTAACGGAACCTTTGACGGTAAAGGCTATTCCATAAACGGAATGACTGCCGGAACCAAGGACAATCCCTATGACTCCGACAAGATGCCTTATTATGGTTTTTTCGGAATCCTTGATAAAAATGCAGTCGTAAAGAATCTGTCTCTGAAAAACATCTATATCAACGCAAAGTCTTCTAAGAGCGTTCTTATTGGCGGTGTTGCAGGCTACATGCAGGGTGTGTCTGAAAACAATGTCTATAAAGGTGCAAAGATCGATAACGTAGATGTTGAAGGTGAGATAACACTTGTAACAGAATCGGGAAATAACTACGCTGCAGGTATTGCAGGCATGCAGTATAAGGGGTCGATCATCAACTGTACGGTAGATTGTGATATCAGCGGAACTGTAAAGGACAGCTCACTTGCTGAGGCAGGCGGTCTTGTTGCACTTTGTAACCGCGGCCTTGTTGCAAATTCTTCCTTCTATGGAAA
The DNA here is from genome assembly GCA_900168235.1 of Lachnospiraceae bacterium. Classification (GTDB taxonomy): domain Bacteria; phylum Bacillota; class Clostridia; order Lachnospirales; family Lachnospiraceae; genus NK4A144. The sequence goes on from FUZG01000006.1 coordinate 155,028, forward strand.
GGTATACGGAAGCGGAAGCAGAATACTTAGAGAAGGTGCAGACGAAGCGGATGAGGGAATGGCGATCGTAAGTCCCCTTATCGCCTGCAACGCAGGATCTCTCGTGAACTGCTATGCATCAGCAGATATTACTGCAAATGAATACAGCAAGTATACAGGCATGGTTTCCGGATGGGTTACAGGTATCGGAAAAGCATACAGATGCTGGTATGATGCTGACAAAAATATGACCGTAAACGGAGCTGCAGTTTCTCCTGTTTCAGCGGTTGGCACAATTATTTCAAAGGGTGTGAGCGATGAAACCTTTGAAAGCTATGCAGGCGGCCTGTCCTTTGAACTCGCGGCAGTATCCGGTGACGACGTGAAAAAGGCTTCTGACGGGCTCAATAAGTCCTTCAGTACATTGCCTGTAAAGATTGAGGATTACGGTGTTGAGAGTAACAGTCTTTATAAATGGTCATGGCATGAGGACACAGCTAAGAATCTTGCAGACGGCGAAGCAGCAGAAGTGACCTATGTAAAGCCTGATGTAGAGAACCGTTCAGAGGAAGTTACAGAGGAACTAATGGACGGCACCTGGTACGGAAGAAGCAAGGACAAGAGCACTGTTGTAAAGATCACAACCAAATCCGGAAAGGTGACAGATACAGTTGTTGTTTCCGGTTCTGATTCCGGAGACAGCTTCGATGAAGCCCTTGAAGTTGCAAAGAACAGAGCTGTTTACGGTGATTTCACAGATTATGCTCAGGCTGATACTTCCGTATTTGACGGAGGAAACGGTACAGAAGAGTCTCCATATCTCGTAAGCTCTGAGAGCCAGCTTCGTTATATCGCAGAAGCAATTAATGAGGATGTGACATGGAATGGAGTCTGGTTCCGCCAGACTGCTGATATCAATATGAGTCAGGAGGAATTCCTTCCCATTGGATATGCTCTTCAGCAGTACAATACAAAAAATGGTTCAATAAAGACTGCAGCAGTTCGTGCGTTTGAAGGAAATTATGACGGTGCAGGCTTCACGGTCAGCGGTCTTAGAATCGGTAATGGTAAAAAATATGGACATATCTTTACAAATGGTATGTTCGGTCTCACACAGGGCGATTATCAGGACAGATTCCTTCATGAGGATCTTCGAAAGGTTACTATTAAAAACGTTCATCTGAAGGATGTGGTCGTTACAACATCAAATGAGTATGATACAACAGCCGCTGCCCTTATCGGACAGGGACAGAACGGAACCTTTATTGAAAACTGTTCCGTGGAAAACTCAGAGATCAAGGCATCCTGTGATGAGAGAAGCGCAAGAGTCGGCGGTCTCGCAGGAAGCATGGTTTACGGACTTATAAGAGATTCCTGGACAGATGCATCTGTAAGCGCTGTTGTGAAGAAGAACTTCTCAGCTTATGTTGGCGGATTCATCGGTATCACAAACCGCGCAACCATCATTAACTGCTATACACTTGGTGATGTTACTGCAGAAGCCAGGGACTACAACAAGACTACAGTGGGCGGTTTCATCGGACTTGATGCATCTACAGTCGTTAACTGTTATACAAAGGGAAATGTAGTAAGCCGCAGCACTACAGGAGATATCGGTGCCTTTGCAGGAAGAACTGCCGGAATTGCTACCAATAAGTACGATTACTATGATTCTAATTCGGTAGTTACAGTTGCCGGAAAGAACATCGAAGGCATCTACACCGGAGCAGATCCCTATTCTCTTATCAAGGATAATGATACTGTTGGCGGTAAGGATACATCAGAAGACTCATTTGTTTCCGTGATGAATGGAAATATTGACAACATGGCATCTGTTCTTGATGAAATCCGTGCAGAATATGCAAACGAAAACGACCAGACAAGATATGACAGGATGTACATCTACTACACGGGTGACGGATCTGATCTGCATAGATGGGCTCTTATAAATGGCACAACAGTTTTCACAGAGAACAATGGAAACGTAGAGCCGCAGCCCGTTAATCCGGATACACCCGTAACTCCTGTTACACCTGCAAAGGAAGCATATACGGAAGTTACTTTCCCTGCATCAGACGGTTCAACAGTGACACTAAGCAAAAATAATGCTGACGGCACTTATCGTGATGCAGAGGGTGATATTGCGGTCGTTCTTACGGGAACCCAGGTAGGAACACCTGATAAAAAGGGTACGGCTGCAGTTGATGAGGCTGATACAGTAACTTATACCTACAATGGAAAGAAGTATAAGCCGGGCTTCAAGTCTTATGTGGTTGTTGACGGAAAAGCTTATATTTTTAAGAGAGACTATACGGTGTCTGTAAAGAACGGTCAGCATGCCGGAAAAATGACTGTGACTATCAAGTTTAAGAAGAACGCTGATGTTTATAAGTCTGGTGTTAAAAAGATTGTAGTAACAGATCGCGTGGCTCCGAAGACTGTATCTGATTCCAATGTGAGCTTCAAGCTTAATAAAAAGGGCACACATGTAACCAGAGTTAGAGACACTGAGTTAAAGAAGAGTATAGGAAAGAAGAATTACACAGTGGATTACACTGGAAAGATGATCACATTTAAGGGTGATTACGCAGGTACGATTAAGTTTTGATAATTGATTTCAGCTAATGACAGCGCAAATTTCAATGGATGTTTATGGTATGATCACTGTACTTTACTGACACAGCTGGTACAAAAAAATGTATAATGACAAGATGTTGACTTAAAATAGGAGAGTAAATAAGAGAAAAGAGTCAGCGCTTTGCCACTCCGATTTTTAGCCGTTCCATGCCCTCCTTAAGAAGGGACTCCGGACATGCGAGGTTCACTCTAATAAAGCAGTCGCCGTTGCCGCCGAAGGCTTTTCCGGAATTTACCATGAGACGTGCTTCATTCTCCAGATAAGCTGAAAAGTCCTCTCCCTGACTCACAACTTCAGAACAGTCAACCCACATAAGGTAAGTTGAATCCGACGGAACGACCTTTAATACAGGCATATTTTTCCTGATATAATCTTCGGCAATTCGCCTATTGTTCCATATGTGCATTCTAAGCTGATCCAGCCAGTCAGCGCCTTCTTCAGTAAATGCAGCTGTCACGGCTTCCATTGAAAAACAGTTTCCTTCAACGATGCTGTCTGTGCTTAGTCCATGAGTAACAATACGGCGAAGCTCCTGATCAGGTATAAAGAGAGCGGCTGTCTGGATTCCGGCAGCGTTAAAAGCCTTCGTTGGAGAGATAAATGTTACCGATATTTTTTTATTTAACTCTGACACAGATGCAAAAGGCACATATTCTTTTCCGCGCGCGGTAATATCGCAATGTATTTCATCCGAGAGAACCGTTACTTTGTATTTGGCGCAAAGGTCCCCTATCCTTCCAAGTGTGTCCGTATCCCAAATATTTCCTGAAGGGTTCTGGGGATTACAAAGGATCATGAGTTTTGTATTAGGGTCACTGAGCTTTTCCTCGAGATCGGTCCAATTAATGGAATAGGATGCTGTCTCCCTGTTATAAATCAGATTGTTCTCAAGAACCTTTCTCTGATTGCTTTTAATAATCCTGAAAAAAGCAGGGTATACCGGTGACTGGACAATAACATTATCCCCTTCATCCGAGAGCCGTCTGATAGCAGAGCTCATAGCAGGAATAACTCCTGTAGTAAAGCGCAGCCATTCCCTTTTTATTTCAAAAGAATGGCGCGTCTTCCACCAATAGATATATGCATCAAACCAGGCGTCACCATATATGGTATATCCGTAAATTCCGTGTGCCGCCCGCTGCCGGATTGCTTCCTGAATCCCCGGAAAGGTCTCAATATCCATATCAGCCACCCACATAGGCAGCATACCCTTGGCCTTTTCCCATTTCAGGCTGTCAGTTCCTGTTCTGTCTATTACTTTATTGAAATCATATTTCATATCCGAAATCCTTTCCCCCAGGTTATGTCCTTTTCTTTATTTTACATGTTTATACGGCTGTTTCATCAATTTTTTGCGTATTTACGGAATTGTAGCTGCTTGCATTACTTCTTTGCTGTCGATTTACTATCCAGGGTTGTTTATACCTTAGTAGTAAAAATAGTAGTGGCATAAATTGACCCATTTGTGGACGGGAGTGTAGGACCAAAAATGGACCACAAACCCCGTCCATAATAAGTTAAAAATAAAAGACATCCTCAAATTTTTTTTCGAGGGCAATGCATAGGATAAGTGCAAGTTTGGCGGTAGGATTGAACTGTCCGGTTTCTATTGAACTTATAGTGTTACGTGACACACCAACCATTTCTGCCAACTGCGCTTGTGATAATCCTTTTTCGGTTCTAATTTCTTTTAAGTTGTTTCTGAGATGCAATTTATCATTCATTGCACTTACCCCCTGAGACGAATTATATAAAGCGCGAGGAAGACTACGGCCAGTATAATCTGAAAAATGCCAAAAATTAGTTCATGTTTCTTCTTAAGTAAGAAATATTTGGTCAACAGCATTGTTCCTGTCATGGACAAATAAACTGTCCAGGTGCTGAAATTAACGTGTTCTGAGAAAACGGATTCAATAATAATGATAGCTGCACATACCAGCCCCCCGACGGCACAAGCCTTTTGGCCTGCTTTAGCAAGCGCATGACGTTCCATTTCATCGTGGTTTTGGTTTTCTTCTCTGCTTTTCTCTAATATTTCATCTCTGTTCATAATATTTTTATTACCTCCGTTTTTAGCTGTGCCAAGTAAACTTGTCATAGCTGAATTATATGTCTGCCAAGTATACTTGTCAATATAATATGCCAAGTTTTGTTTGCAAACATAATATACCGTAATTTTTTTACGTTAAAGACAGTAGTGTTGAAGAAAGATTTTATCCGATATAAATGATGATACTGCAGGGAAAGGAAGGGAAGAAAATGAGAATCAGGAACAGGAGAGTGGTATCTTTTGTGCTTGCGGCTTCCATGGTATTTACTATGAGTACAGCCACATTTGCAGAAGGAGTACAGTCGGACATCACAGAAAAGATAGCAGAGGGAGCTGATATCGTCGCAGTTGATACAGGGGAAGAAACTGTCGGTGCTGAAAATAGTAATGAGCCGGCAGCTATAAATGCTTATGAGCCTATAGATGGCGGGAAGCACTATTATGACAAAATAACGAAAGAACAGTATGCCCAGGTTTCGGATAACTGGGGTATTAACAGTGATCCGGCTACATGGTCAACTGCTACTAAAATTGTGGGTGTGAATACGGAGTATTATTAGATAACGTCTAAAATTGAAGTGCTGAATAATTAGTAGACAAATAATGCAGCAAAGGGCTATAATTAAGGTATAAAATATTATTTTTTAGATTGGAGGAATGAATATGCCCAATATTATGCCTATATCAGATCTGCGTAATTATACATCAGTTACCAATGCAGTAAGCTATGGCAATAGAGTTTATCTGACAAAAAATGGTCATGGTGAAATAACAATGATAGATATGCGTGAGCTTGATGATATTGAAAAAGAGCTTGCTTTGTATAAATTTAAGTATGAAATGGCTTTAGCTGAACATTCAATCAAAACAGAAGGTGCCATAAGTGAAGATGATCTGGCTAAGGAGCTGGGGGTTGATCTTTGAAGAAAATAGTTTACTCTAAAGTTCTCAGTTCCAAGTTAAAAAAACTAAAGCAGAATCTAATTGACAAATTCGGTGAAAAAACCTCTGTTGAAACACTGACAAAGATTATGAGGGATTTGCATCTGTTGGCTGAAAATAGTGAGTTAGGGGTTAGCATCTCAGAATTATATACTATTGACACAGAATACTACTATCTGTTCTCAAGCCATAATTATTTTATTTATAGGATTGAGGCTGATTCAGTTGTGATTGTTAATATGTTTAATGAAAAGGAAGATTTCATGTTGAAACTTTTTGGTGTTTCAGGTAGGACTCAGGCATCTATAGATTACTGGGGCGAGTGAAATTCGGTGCGAGATTAAAAATATAAAAACGCGTCAGAACCATAAAAACCACAATTCTGGCAAAATGCCATGGGATTGTGGTTTTATCTATAATTTTCACTTACGTATCGACTTCACGTCTGAAATCGATGAACTCCGGATGCTTATATGATAGTATTTACTCGAAATAAAGGATGACATCGCTGTTGCTAAGAAATCAAAGGTTATTTATCTATAAAAAAAATACATTAAAATATGACAAAATATAGCTACATTAGCTCTATATTTCCTCGTCTCCTCAAATTTGAGGGGCAGAAGAGTTCCATTTCTTCAAAATCATTTTCTGCGTTTAGTACCATTTATTCAAAACTTCTATAAAAAAGTCCCTGCATTACGTAGAGTTCTCTCATCTTTCATCAGGTACATTTAGTATTTATCGCCCAATTCAGCCTCTATTTCCTCAATCGTCGGCAGAGAGCTCTTAAAGTCTTCAGGCAGAAAACTACTTATACTGTACTCTGATATTCCCATCGGCTGACTGCTTGCTTCCAAAGCATATTGCGCCTTAACATTGTCTTTTGATTTACAAACGATTAATCCGAGAGTAGGCGCGTCCAGATCTGTTTTTAGTTGATGGTTTACGGCTACCATATATGTGCCTAGTTGCCCCATATCCCTCGAATTAAATTCCTCGATTTTTACTTCTACAACTACATAGCAATGCAGTTTCAGGTTATAGAAGAGCATATCCACAAAATTTTCAGTTTCACCTATCTCCAGGCGCACTTCACGACCCACGAAAGCAAATCCATTGCCAAGCTCCAATAAGAATTTCTCGATATTGTCCATTAGAGCATCTTTCAGTTCTTTTTCGTCGTATTTTTCTCTTATGGTTAAGAAATCGAAATTATATGGGTCTCTTGTAATTGCCTGGGCAAGATCACTTTCTATAGCCGGCAATGTCTGAGAGAAATTTGTTATTGCTTTTCCCTGACGCTCAAACAAATCTGTATCAAGAAAATTTAGCAATACCGCTCTGGACCAATTATTTTCCAGCGTTTTCGTGACATAGAATAAAGCTCTATTCTTGTCGCCCTTACACTTATCAATTATTGTTCTGTTATGTCCCCACGGAATGCTGAAAATGCCCATTTTATGGTAGTCCACAAGTTGTGGACTTGTTTTTTTTTCTGAGTCCACAAGCTGTGGACTTACATATAATTCATAAAAATACTGCATGTATTTTAAATTTGTCACCGAAAATGATTTCACATCCGGAAATTCTGAAACAAGGTCATTGCTCAATTTTTGATATAAAGAACTACCTTCATTTCCTTTTTCTTTTAAACTATAAATCTCTCCGCCGAGCCAGAAATAAAACTCAAGCATTTCTTCATTTACTTTTGTTGCAGCCTTTATCTGACTCTGTTTGAATCTACGCCCAATTCTTTGAATAAGGTCTTTGTACTCTTTATTGGCAATTATCAAATTACCCATCTATTTTTCCCTTCCATTAGTTTCTTTATTGAAAAGCCCACATAATTGGTCATACTGCTTTGCGTCGATGACGATTAAACCATCCACGGTGCCTATTTTTATACGATTCGAATCATCGGGTAGTTCACCTTCAAAAGGTGTAAACGGGGTGTAAATCAGATACTTCCCTGCCTGTGAATGGCTTATTTACGCCATTTCTTTAGGTTGTTTCAAATCTTGCCGTGGCACACGAAAAGCAGACGTATCATTGGTATTATTTACTCCTTTTTGCTCCGAAAAAACCACTGCTACGCAGGGGTTCGGGAATAGTTATTATGGTCTAAAACGACAAAATCATGTAGATTATACCAAACTGAGGCAAGTTATTACTACCGGGTAGTAGTAAAAATAGTAGTTAAATTGGCGGGGGATTGGGGGCATGTCCACCAACAAGCAAATAGCCGTTGTAGGTACGAAGGCACTGCTTACCGCTTTGGTAAAAGCTTGTATTTGAGCAGTGAAAAACGAATTAATGGTAAAACAAAAAGTACGACTCACACAAATGGTTATAAAAAACCAAGAAAATGGTTATTGACAACCAATTAATATAACAGTATATTTTAATCATCAAGCAACGAGATGGTTATGCATAACCAAGGAGAAAAGAAAATGTTAGATAGATATGGAATTGGAAAGGTTGATGCAGAGGTTATACGCGAGATTAGCTTGAAGATTTCAAACCTTACGAGAGGAATGATACCAGCGGATCCACAACAGAGTTTTGCATTTGTGTATCTTGCATATGTAGCATTAACAAATGAAATCGACAATAATGATGACCTGCTTTTTTTCATTGAGGATGAGCTTTCAGAAGAGAGAGCTATTTTTGTAAGGAAAATTGCCGGAGAGAATATCGATATTGCAATTCAGCTTTCAAAAGTTTTTTCAGAAAAAGATTTGCTTTCGTATTTACTGGTGTATCCAAGGGCGGGTGCAGGTAGAATTAGTGTAGAGTACGGAACGCCTGAGTCAATTTCAAAACTGGCTCTAAGGCTTTTAGAAATTAAAGAGCATGAAAGAGTTGCTGACTTTGGCAGCGGATATGGAGATTTTATTACCTTGGCTGCTGAAGATCATGAGAAGAATTCTTTCTATGGAATAGAAATTAATACGTATTCTCATGAAATTTCAAAAATTAGAGCGGAACTTTTTGCAGGAAATACAGAACTTGAGCTCGGAGATATGTTTGCGATTTCTGCGGATAGAAAATTTGAAAAGATTTTTTCCAACTATCCATTTGGGATGAGGCTGGCTCATCTTCAGACAGGAACAGATTATATTGATGATCTTCATAAGAGAATGCCTGAGATTAAAAGGGCTACTTCGTCAGACTGGATTTTTAATTCGTTGATTTTTGATCACTTGACAGAGTCGGGTAAGGCAGTAGCAATTATGACAAATGGTAGTACTTGGAATAGTATCGACCAAAAGATACGTGAGTCCTTTATTAAAGGCGGATATATTGAAACGGTTATAGCTCTTCCAGAAAAACTTTTTGAGTTCACCAATATTCCGACAACAATGATTGTCCTTAGTAGAGGAAATAAGAAAGTACGATTAGTTGATGCAACAGCTTTATGTGAGCAGGGTAGAAGACAGAATATAATTACTGATGAAAACATCGAGCGTATCATAAGCTTGATAAATGAAGATAGCGATGAAACCATTACTGTTGATCTGAAGACTCTTCAAAAAAATGAGTTTGTACTCAATCCTTCAAGATATCTTGGGAAAACAGTTGAAATTGAGGATGGTGTGGAATTTGGCAGTTTGATGAAGCGTATCACCAGAGGTGCGCCTCTTAAGGCAAGTGAGCTGGATGAAATGGTTTCAGAAGAACCTACAGATACTAAGTATCTGATGTTGGCGAATATTCAAAACGGGATAATTTCCGAGGATTTACCTTATCTTAAAGAACTTAATCCTAAATTTGATAAGTACTGCATTGGAAATAGAAATCTTTTGCTTTCTAAGAATGGTGCACCTTTTAAGGTTGCAGTTGCGGAAGTTGAAGACGGGAGAAAGATTTTAGGAAATGGTAATTTATTCATCATTGAGTTGGATGAGGAAAAGGTTAATCCATACTTCATCAAGGCTTTTTTTGATAGTGAGGTAGGAGAGACGGTTCTTAAATCGATTGTTGTTGGAGCATCTATTCCGAACATCTCTGCAGTGTCTCTTAAGAAACTCATCGTTCCATTGCCATCAATGGAAAAGCAGAATGAAATTGCTGATTTATATCGGGCTAAACAGGATGAAATAAAAATGATGCAACAGAAGATACAGAAGGCACAGAATGATTTGAGAGGCATCTTTGGGAAGGTGAAGTGATGTGTTGTCTATTGAAGTGTTAGAGAGGAATTAAGATATTTTTAGTCGATAAAAAGTATATATATGATATAATGGTAGCAAGTGTTATTTAATGAAGGCTGAATATAATCGCGTTCGATGAGTGAGTCCATATTTTTGGACAACATATAGAATAGTATAAATATAGACGACATTACCTTTTGCATGTGGAGGTGTCGATATGGCAATAATTCATAATGAAAATTCCAGAGTGAAGATTCCTGCGTTAGTGCATTTTACACGACTTGGATATATGTATAGGTCGTTAAAAGATACTGAGGGACAATATGATGAAGATACCAATATTTTTATTGGCTCTTTTCGTGATGGAATCAATAAAGTGAATGGAACAAAATTAACAGATCGGGATGTAAAAGATATCATTGCCGATCTAAAGAATACGTTGAATCAGGATGATTTGGGACAGGGGTTCTATAAATATCTCAAAAAAGGGTATAAGGGGCTTAAATTAATAGATTTTAATACTGTCGCTGGTGATAACAATGTTTATGAAGTTGTTACGGAGTTCACATGCAAAAATGGAAGCGAAGAATTCAGACCTGATATTACAGTTTTGATAAATGGAATGCCACTAGTATTCATAGAGGTGAAAAAGCCTAACAATAAAAATGGTATTCAGGCAGAGTACGATCGCATAAATAAAAGGTTTGCAAATAAAAAGTTCAGACGATTTGCGAATATAACTCAGTTCATGATCTTTTCGAATAATAGTGAATATGATGATATGGAGGTTGTTCCGCTTGAAGGAGCTTTTTACTCCACAACTGATTATGAGCGATTATTCTTTAGTCATTTCAGGGAAGAAGATGAAATTATATTTGAAAAGATTTCCGAAATAGATGAAGTAGTAGAAAAGGAAATCTTGGTAGATAATAATTTGGTTTCTATAAAAGGCAGTGGAGAATATGCGGTTAATATTTCTCCAACATCGCCTACAAATAGAATTATTACATCTATGCTTTCACATGAAAGATTGATGTTTATCTTGAAGTATGCATTATGCTTTGTAGATAAGGTTGATCCTGATACTGGAATTAGAAGACTTGAAAAACATATCATGAGATATCCGCAGCTGTTTGCTACAAAAGCAATTGAAAACAAGCTGACACATGGTGTGAAGCATGGTGTTATTTGGCATACGCAGGGCAGTGGTAAAACTGAACTTGCATATTACAATACACACTATCTTTCTGACTATTATCAGAAGCAAGGTGTAATAGCCAAGTTCTACTTTATCGTAGACAGATTGGATTTATTAAGGCAGGCTTCGGATGAGTTTAGATCGAGAGGCCTTGTGGTTGATGAGGTTAAAAATAAGGCTGAACTTGAAAAAATGTTTGAAAAACCTGGTGATAAGAATAATACAGGTGAGCTATCTATAACCGTAGTCAATATTCAAAAACTTTCTGCAAATGCAATAGCCAAGCCTTTGGATTATGACCTTAGCATACAGAGAATATACTTCTTGGATGAGGCGCATAGAAGCTATGACCCGAAAGGTTCCTTCCTGGCAAATTTGATGGCATCTGATAGAGATGCAGTCATGATCGCGCTTACAGGAACACCGCTTATAAGTAAAGAGTATAAGACAAAAGATGTATTTGGAGATTACATACACAAGTATTACTATAACCGTTCCATTGCTGATAGATATACATTACGTCTTATTAGAGAAGGCATTAAAACTGAATACAGAATGAAACTTGTTTCTGCCTTGGAAGAGATTAAAGCAGTAAAAGGTTCTTTGCCAAGGAAGGAGTTGTATGCGCATGAAGCATATGTTCAACCGTTGGTAAGATATATCACGCAGGACTTTACGAAAAGTAGAAAAATGCTTAACGATGATAGCATTGGTGGAATGATAGTATGCGATTCATCTGAACAAGCCAGATCTGTGTTTGAAGAGATTAAATCAAAAAACTATAAGGTTGTATTGGCTGATGTGCAGGAGAAGACAATTCTAACGGAAAACCATATTGTTCAAGTGGTGGTGAGATGCATATAGTAAAAGGCTATTCCATCCCAAGTGGATGGATTATTGGAAATCTGTACGAGATTTCTAATTTCACAAATGGTATAACTTGTCAAAAATATCCACCGAATAATGACAATGCCGATTTGAGAGTAATAAAAATACGAGAAATGCATGCGGGCACGTTCTCAGAGGATTCTGAATTTGTTCACAGCAATGTCCCTTCAAAGATTATTATAAAGGATGGAGATATTCTATTCTCTTGGTCTGCATCCCTGGAAGTTATGCGTTGGTTTGGTGGCAAAGGCGCATTAAATCAACACATTTTTAAGGTTGATGCAAAACCCCCATATACAAATGAGTTTGTATATCATACGTTAAGTAATTACATAGTAAAGTTTGTTGCGATGGCAGAAGCAAGAAAAACAACAATGGGACATATCACAACGGATCATATTGAACAAAGCACAATTGTGATTCCTCCAGCAGAAATAATAAACAAATTCACTAATAACATCATTCCTATTCATAAGAAGATTGCGAAGTTACAAGTGGAAAATAGGCATTTAATCGCGCTACGCGATGAATTACTTCCTGTTTTAATGAATGGTCAAGTATCAATTTGCGACTAAGCTGCTAAATTATCGTTTAGCAATTGCAAGAAAGGAAAAAATTGACTTGTATGGAAGATAAGATATTGGACTATTTAAAGAATTCAGATGAGCCCAAAAGCGTAGATGACATATTAAAAGAATTGGATATGTCAAAGAGATCAGCTGTAAGTGCCATAAATGATTTGGTTAAGGATGGAAAGATAGTATCTGTTGGGTCTGCAAAAAGAACATATTTTATTGCAAACAATCAGGGAGTTACAGCTGATGATTATGGTAAGTTAAAGACAAAATCATTGGAGATATTAGTTCCTGTGAAAGCTACTAGTGATGAGGCAAAAGAAGAAATACAGACATTGAGAAAAGAAATCAAAAACATGTATGCAAATATGATTTCTATTATGGCAGTGTTTGTGGCTATTTTTTCTATTGTTTTTTCAGGCGGGAATTTTTTGTTTCAAAGTGTTAATGAAGCTTGGAGTTCGCATACTTTGATAGCTTTGGGGGTTGCAGAGAGTGGTATAATATTTGCCATTTTAATAATGCTTGGGGCTATAAAGATCTTCTTAAAATAAATAGAAATCTATGATGCCTGCTTTCTTGTAAAATTCACAAAGTCAACTGCCATCGTGATGCCGGATGAACTTTTATATGAGGGTGCGGAAGTGATGATCAGTAAGAAGCATGATCATATTATTCTAGAATCGACGTTACCGGCTAAGCAGATGTGCATAAAAAAAGAACAGAGGGGCGTACAAGAATGATTAATCATGAGAAATTAAAGGAGTGTCTTGTAAAGTATAAGTCTATATTTGAGAACAGATGGCCGGATGAACGCTTTAAGTGGGAGGCAGTCAAGTGGTTCCAAGAGCATTGGGATATCAATGCAGATGATTTCTATGAAATGTTTACTTTGGCAACAGATAAAACAGACGGTCTTCTTGTATCCATGAACAACTTTCCTCGCAGAATGATTCAAGAATATGCGAAGCAGGATAAGGAAGCAGTACGTGAAATGTTCATCGACTTGTATGATGAAACAAAGCCGGTAACAGACCGTATTGTCAGATTTCAGGTGAGTGCTCAGAACTTGTGTGATAGATTATCACCGGGTAAGCAGCATTACCAGAGACTCATGGCTATTACTGTTTACTTATGGCTCAAATATCCTTCACGATATGATGTTTTTAAGTATTCCGTTTGCAGGGGAACGAGTCAATACCTTGAAAACACGTTTGCTCCGCAAAAGGGAAATGTTTCTGCAAATATCAAGGGAAATATGGAACTTATTGATGAGATAAGGGCTGAGGTCGAGAAAGATGAGGAACTTTTAAAAGCATATAAGAGTAAATTGGATGATAAATGTTTTAATGATCAGAACTACCGTACGTTGGCGTTTGACATATCATTTTATATTGCGAATTACCTGAAGGATTCCGGCGAGAAAAAGAAAGAATGGTATGCGACGGACTATGATCCTGGAATTAGTAAAGAACAGTGGATTGAATTACTTAATAATAATGAAGTTTTTACTGATCAGGCACTGGAAATTGTTGCCAGAATGAGAGACTATGGCGGTCAGGCTACATGTTCACAGTTGGCTGCTAAATATGGTGAGACTGCAGGATTCTATAACTTGGGTTCAACTGCTCTTGCGAAACGCATTACAAAGAAAACAGGTTGCGAGCTGAGATTGAATGATGACGGCACCACAAGTTATTGGTCGTTGCTTTATATTGGTAGATATGCGCATAAGGATGAAGAAGGCGGATTTTTATGGAAATTAAGAGACGAGCTTGCTTCAGCACTTGAAGAAGTTGATTTATCAGATGTTGCCTTATTTGCAGAAAACGCTGATGAAAAGCATTATTGGTGGTTAAATGCAAATCCCAAAATCTGGAGTTTTTCAGATATCAGTATAGGTGAAGTACAGAGTTATACTCTTTACAATGACAATGGAAATAAACGTAGGATATTCCAAAACTTTCTTGATGCAAAGCCCGGGGACCTGGTTATTGGATATGAGTCAAATCCAGTGAAGCAGGTTGTTGCTCTTGCCAGAATTGCACAGGAAAACGATGGAAAAAACCTGTATTTTGAGAAAGTTGAAGGCTTAAGCGTTCCAGTTGACTATGCAACACTTAAGAATATGGCTGAACTTGAAAGAATGGAGTATTTCCAAAATCCACAAGGCAGTTTATTTAAGCTAACTAAGGGTGAATATGATTTTATCATGGATCTTATCCGCGAAGAGAATCCATTAACTGAAAGTACAGAACAGTTAGATAAATATACAAGAGAAGACTTTCTTTCAGAAGTTTATATGACCGACAATAGCTATGATACTTTGAAAAGTATTTTGTTGAGGAAACAGAATATTATTCTTCAGGGTGCCCCCGGAGTTGGTAAAACATTTGCAGCAAAGAGATTAGCGTATTCTGTGATGGGGGTAAGGGATGAGAGTAGGATTGAGTTTATCCAGTTCCATCAGAACTACTCTTATGAAGACTTCATCATGGGTTATAAGCCAAACGGAGATGGTTTCGAGCTGCAAAATGGTATCTTTTATAAGTTTTGCATGAAGGCAGCAAATAACCCGGAAGCGCCATATTTCTTCATTATAGATGAAATCAACAGAGGAAATATGAGCAAGATTTTCGGTGAGCTTTTGATGCTTATTGAGAAGGATTATAGAGGAACAAAGGCAACTTTGGCGTACAATGGACTCCAGTTCTCTGTGCCTAAGAACCTATATATTATAGGCATGATGAATACGGCGGACCGAAGCCTTGCGATGATTGATTATGCGCTCAGAAGAAGATTCAGCTTCTTCCCTATGGAGCCTGGATTCGAATCGGACGGATTCAAAAAATATTTGTCAGAGTTGAATGACGATACACTTTATGCTCTTATAGACGTAGTTATTGCATTGAATACGGCTATTAAGGAGGATCCTTCTCTTGGTGTTGGATTCTGTATAGGTCATAGCTATTTTTGCGGACAGAAACCAGGAGTTGAAGAGGATTTGGTTGGATGGATGACGGCTGTTGTTGATTACGATATCGTGCCGATGTTGGAGGAGTACTGGTTTGATGAGCCTGACAAAGTGAGACTTTGGAGAAATCGTATGAATGGGGTGTTCAATAGCTGATGACTAATGACAAAGGGATACTGATAAAAAATATATATTATATGTTGACATACGCATTTCAGATCCTGCGTCAGTCTAACTATGATGATATAGCTGCGGAGGATTTTGAGAATATCCATGATATGTTTGCAGCTATTCTTGGAAAGGGCGTAGCACAGCAGCTTAAGCACGGATTGTATCGGGAATATGTGAATAAATCCGACAATCTAACTACGCTCCGTGGAAAACTTGATATTTCGGGGACGATTAAGAATAAGTTACAGCGTAAGCAGAGCTTGTTTTGCTTTTATGACGAACTTTCGGAGAATAATCTTCTTAACCAGGTGATTAAGACAACAATGTTTTTGTTGATTAAACAGAAAAACGTGAAGCTCGTTAATAAAAGTATTTTGAAGAAGGATTTACTGTTTTTCGATAGTGTAGATTACATAGAACCGGAGCTTATCAGGTGGAATAGTATTCGATACCAAAGAAATAATCAGAGTTATAGAATGCTCATAAATATTTGCAGGCTTGTAATAGATGGACTCCTTATCTCAACTGAAAAAGGAATCATAAAAATGGCGACTTTTTTGGATGATCAGAGAATGAGTCATCTTTATGAGAAGTTCATCCTTGAATACTTCAGATACCATCATCCTGAGCTTAGGGCTAATCCTGATCAGGTACAGTGGAACCTCGATGATGATAACGATATGTGGCTTCCAAATATGATTACGGATATAACGCTTAAATCTAAGGATGGCAGAGTGCTTATTTTGGATGCTAAGTATTATGGTCAGCAGATGCAGTCTAATTTTGATGTTCAGACGTATAGGAATGGAAATCTATATCAGATATTCACTTATGTAAAAAATTACGATAAGGATCAGACCGGAAAAGTATCAGGTATGCTTCTATATGCCAAAACCAGTGAGGAGTTTCAGCCGATTAATAGTTTCTTGATGGGAGGAAACAAGATTGCTGTGGGTTATTTGGATTTAAATTTGCCTTTTAAGGAAATTGCAGGACAACTGGAAAAGATTGTTCAGGAATTTTTTTGTAAGGAATGTGCGATATCACGTAAAAAAAACGGTTGGTAATATTCATAGGTTCTAAGGAAAAGGGGAAGTTTAT
This sequence comes from Lachnospiraceae bacterium, assembly GCA_900168235.1. Classification (GTDB taxonomy): domain Bacteria; phylum Bacillota; class Clostridia; order Lachnospirales; family Lachnospiraceae; genus NK4A144. The sequence goes on from FUZG01000006.1 coordinate 171,698, forward strand.
ATGGCTTGGGGGTATGAAGCATCTTTTACTATAGAACATGATGATACATTGAAAAGAAAAATTTGTTGTAAAGACTGCGATCATTATGATGCTACTGATTTATCCTGTTCGAAGAGACCGCTATATTTGCCTGAGGACGGCTATAATTCTTGGCGTAATTGCGACTATTTTGAGTTGAACGAAGATGCTCCGCATTATGCTGAGAAAAAGGCACAGCTTCTAAGATTCAGGAATTCAAGATCAGTAAGGAATTATTCTGGTGCGGTAAGAAATATAGATCGCTCCAAGACAAGTATAAAGCCTCGGACAAAAAGAACCCTTGAATCACCGGTTGAAAAATTTGCACGAGGTGATGCAATCAAGCATAAAGTGTTTGGCTATGGAGTGGTTCAGGATATAAGGGACGGCAAGATAATAATCAGATTCACACCGGGAGACTCTATAAAAAGCGAGTTTGAAAAGACGTTGGATTTGAAGGTGTGTATTAATAATGGCCTCATTACGAAGGTTAAAACCATAAAATATGAAGACTTCTGTGCGATGCAATCTGATGAGCATAAAGAAGAACTGCCGAATGAAACGAATTTGTCAGAGCCGAAATTGTCTGAAACAGATGTACAGCAGACTGGTGAATTACCGGAAGAGGATGCACAGAAGAAATCGCATTCTGTGTTTGGTTATATTGTAAATGGAATCAAAAGAATCATTAACCGAATTAAAAGGTCGTTTTTTATATAAACTATGATGACGAGATAAAGAGATGAAAATATTGATATATAAGCTTTAAGTTCTTCTTAGAAAGCAGAGACAAGAAATGCAAAAAATAAGGAGGTAGGCAGCGTGCAAAAGCTGACGATTAAAAATTTAGGTCCGATAGTGGATTGTACAGTTGAAATAAGGGACTTTATGGTGTTTACAGGTCCTCAGGCATCAGGAAAGAGCACCATTGCAAAGAGTATTTTTTTCTTCAATAACTTAAAAAATATTTTATATACGAATTATTTTAAGCTTGTTACGGTTAATAAAGTTTTAAAAACAGAGAGTTTAGAGGACTCATTTACTAGAATTTTGCAAAAAGCATTTCGTCAATCATTTGGCTTGGAATCGGTGATCAAATCAAGTGGAATGGTAGCTTTTGAATATGATAATTCAAGCAGAATTGAGATCGTTTTTGAGCCGGTAACTGAGGGAATTTCCATTAAGGCTTTGTTCGACGATACGATAAAAAGACAGTTGAAGACTTTGGAGCAAATGTTTGATACAGATGCTCGTAATGATGCTGAGAAAATAAAGAAGTTTATTAATGAAGAAATATTTGCATCTGATATGAATGTTATTTATATTCCGGCAGGCCGTAGTTTGCTGACTATGCTTAGTTCTCAAATAAACTATATTTATGCGGTGCTGGACGAGCAGCAAAAAAATTCAATCGATTATTGTACGCAGTGTTATTTGGAAGAAGTTTTCAGAATTAAGGAATTCTTTGATTCTAGTCTTGATAGATTGATGAGACGCGTAGTTGATGAGGCTGACTATCAAATAAAGCAGTCCGAAGCAGAGGCAGCTATTCAACTGATTAGGAATATTCTTCATGGAGAATACCGTAATATTAATGGTGAAGAACGATTGTATTATTCGGAAGAGCAGTATGTAAAGATGAATTATGCATCATCCGGACAACAGGAAGCTGTGTGGATCACTAATATTTTGCTTTATCACATGTTGGGGCGGTATAATACTTGTTTTATTATTGAGGAACCGGAATCCCATTTGTTCCCGGAAACGCAGAAGCAAATGATAGAGCTTATTTCACTGATTAAAAATGGAAGAAATAGAGCGATTATAACAACACACAGTCCATATATTTTAGGAAGTGTAAATAATTTGTTATATGCGAATTTTATCGCTGGAGATGTAGACGGCCAGAGACTTTCCAAAATCGTTAATGATAAAATTTGGCTTGAGTTTGAAAACATGTCAGCGTATTACATTACGGATGGCAAATTGAAAGATATTCGAGATGATGAAATAGAAAATATAAATCATGATGTCATAGATGGTGTTTCGGAGATAATAAATGAAGACTTTGAGTCCATGGTATCTTTGAAATTTGAATGCAAGGGGGATGCATAATGATATTTGATGGCCATTCTTCAAAATGCAAACCTGATGCAAAAACTATCGTTTCCAAAGACAAGGGTTCTCCAAGGAAACATATTGCAACAAATCCAAATCAAAAGTTCTCGGTTAGGCAGTTTCAGTTGGATGGAGATATTTTTAAGTATGTACCGTGTTGTGATTATCTGCTTCTGAATGACACAAGTCAGGTTGCCTATTATATAGAGCTTAAAGGTAAGGATGTAGGTCATGCAGCAGAGCAGTTACAGGCTGCAGAGAAACTTTGCCACAATGATCTCGAAGGATATGATGCATTGTATCGCATTGTTGCCAGTGGTATGCCTACTCATAAATCATTCCCTTTGTCATACCGGAAACTCCTAAACAAAGTGGGGAACAAATTGAAGAGTAAAACGGGTAGTTTCACAGAGGATTTATATTGATGAAAAATCAGTATGTTGCTGACATAGGTGATTTTGGAAAATATTCCCTGCTTCGTGCTTTTGCAGAGGCAGGGATTAAAGTAGGCATCAATTGGTATTTGACGGCGGACGATGCTTCAAATGATGCGTATTTTCATGAAATAACTAGGAACAAGCTAATATGATTAAACGATTCAAAGAAACCAATGGACTTTACATCGAAAAAATAATCGGTCAGGACAGGCTTGCTTACGCGATGTCGGACACGGAAGATTTATATGATCTTATAGAATATGCAGAGCGTGGCGGTTATCAGGGTTCTGTTATCAAGTTCTATGATTTTGACAACGGTAATGTGTACATGCCTTTTGAAAAGAAAAGGGATGTAATTTATGGTAAGCCGATATATACAGACGGATTTTACTATTTTCTTCAGGCTGATTATGGATTGAAGAAAGTAACGTTGTATAAATATTTTCCTGAAACTATTCTTGAAGTCGTTACAGAGTTTGGTATGGATGAAGTAAATCTGTACAATCTTTCCATAATAGGAGAAAAGGTTCATGTTATCAGTAGTTATGGTGACAAGTTTTGCTGTTATTATCCTGAAAAATTATCATTAACGCTAAGGAATCATGAAGCGGTTGTTTTGATGACAGAGGATGAAATTATCTCAGAAGAATGGATTGAAGAAGGTTGGGATGATGAGAATGATTGTGCCACTGACAGCTACAAGCTCTATTACAAGGTGATCATAAGAGATTTTGAGGGTAATATTAGCTCAGAAGAAATCGGCTCGATACATCAGGCACCGGATGGAACTTATTGGATATCATAATAGTATTGTAGTTAATCGATAGAACGGAGAAAAATTGGATTTTCTAATAAAGCATTTCAATGAGCTCAGCACCAACGAGCTTTATGAGATATTAAAAACACGATTTGAGATTTTTGTTACAGAGCAGGAGTGCATTTATCAGGATCTCGATGATAAAGATCAGGATGCATACCATGTTTTTTGTTGGAATGATTCCGGCAGAGTTGCAGGATGTCTCCGGGTGTTCTGGAAAGATCATGATGAGGCAGCGGGAGTAGCTCAGATAGGCAGAGTTGTGACTCTGGAGCATGGTAAAGGTCTGGGTGGAAAGATGCTTCATGAAGGTGTCAGAGTTGCCTCAGACATACTGAAAGCAAAGAAAATATATCTTGAAGCACAAGAATATGCTATCGGATACTACGCAAAAGAAGGATTTGAGGTAGTATCCGATCCGTTTATGGAGGATGGTATTCCGCATGTGAAGATGGAGAGGAAGTTGGATTAGTCAGGTGGTTAAAAATGCCGAATGAAAGCGGAACATGGATTATGTATTGCGTATCCTGGGACGATCCGGAGTGCCTTCATACCGTGAAAGACGCAAGTGAATATATTGATAGAGTTGGCTTCTTGCCATTATTCAAGAACGAAATTCCTGGATTTTCTCTTGAAGAGCGCACAGTTCCCGAGTTTTTGTGGTCAGGAGATGTTAAAGTGGATCCCTGGGAGTGGCGCGAGATTATTGCAAGAGAGGGCAAAATCGCATACGGTAAGTTTTTTGATAAAAAAGCAGGATTACGGGACGTATGATATGAATGATTTTCAGAATGCTATGAAGCATTTGAAAGCCCTATTAGACACGAGTCATTGAATCTATCGTGCAGCCTATCGACAAAACGGTTCCTTTTTCAACTTAACAAGGCAATGCAGCAAACGATGCATTGCTAAAACTGTATTTGATTCCAACATGATCAGCTATTTTGAAAGGATTGTTACTCAATTTTTTCTTGATATACTGAGCAAGTCTGATAATCTCCATAGCACGTGCATCATTTCTTAGACGTGATTATGATATAAAGGGAAAACTAGAAAGCTAATTATTTAAAAAATAGTCCGGAGATGAAAGAACTGTTTTATAAATCTTTCGTATAGTGAAAAGTTTTTTTAATTTTGTATTAATTATAGTAAACTTGCATGTTTTTTCTGAGGAATCAGCGTAAAATCCCATTTTGGAAGCGCAAAAATTTGCGAAAAAAATTAGCATGATCAAAATATAATGATGTCAGCAATACTGCTGTTGTCAAAGAAAACGCGGAAGTATAGAGGGACAATATATGAAAAAGCAAATTTGGGTTAAATTACTGGCAGTGGCTATGACCGGTGCATTACTTTCAGGCTGTGGTTTTGACTTTTCCTCAAAAAATGATGATTCTTTTGAAGAGGCGTCAGAAGCGTCTGATGATGAGGATTCAGAGGAAACTTCAAAGGAATCGGAAGAGGATAAAGATGATCTAAGAGGCGAAGATCTTTACGACGCCTTCATGAAAGGCGAGGTAAAGGTTGTCTATAATAAGCTTTCTAATGAGGCGGGCGATGCACTTAAGGATTACCTTGAGAATGGCAAGGAATATGATATAAATGAGATCATTAAATGCGCAGAGGAGGGCGATTATACTTCAAGAACACTTGCCGGAGATCCGAAAGCTTCATTTATTGACTGCGGAGAAGATGGTGTCAAAGAGTTATTGGTAAAGATGGACTTTGGCGCATCATCATCTCTTTCTATGATCCTAAAGGACATTGATGGAAAGCTCAGAATCTGTTATTCCGGCGAATCCTGGGATAGGAGCGAACTTAGTATAGGTGATACCGGCATGATCTCTTCATCAGGTTCCGGCGGAGCGACAGTACATGGATATGATGAGTCCTTTGTAAATGCAGATGGAGAGTATAAGTTCTTTTACTCATGCATGACAGAGGGCGATCCTTATAGTTACTATGCATATACTTCAGATGATGATTATGAGAAGCTCTCATTTGATGATCTTGAAACACAGTATTTCATGATAAATAGTTATTGCGTTAAGGATGATAATGGTCATTCAACGTATTATTACAACTACGATATGTTGGATGAGGACTACAATCCCATCACAACCGATTCTGATTTTGCTGCATCTAACCCTTATAGAAAAAAATTTGCTGAGGCAGGTATAACTGTTTATACACGAGATGAGATCGATGATATCCTAGCTAAGAAGGCAGAGGAGATTGAGTATCCGGGGGGATATAAGTCTGAATCATCAGTTGGTCTGCTTGTATCAAAAGAACATGTAGATAATTCAGGACTTAGTGCTGAGGAACAGCTAACAGAAGATCATTGTATATCCGATGAGACCGGAGATGTTACCGAAAAGGTAGACGGTATAAAGGGCTCTTCTTTAGACGGACATTTGAACGTGTCCAGAATTTATAATGATGAAAATAAACCGGTCTTTTTATTTAAGCTTGATGGTAAAAATGTTGGCAATTTAGTGATGGATTCCGCCGATTATAACAACTTCAACTACATCCAGCTTAAAGATACAGACGGCGATGGAATGGAAGAGATTTTGGTAGTCACATATACCTATAGCACAGGACCTGTTGTTGCGGTTGATTTTTCTGTTCTGAAATGCGTATCTTCTCAGAATGAAGCAGATGGATCTTCATACGGAGTCATTATTGATTATCATCCTTATGTAGATCTTCCATACGGAAATGGTTACTCATATATCGAGGCTGATGAGGAACTGGCAGGTGGAACGGTTACCTATGTAAGCCTCGAAGATAACGGCGTTCAGGTTGTTGTAGATAAGGGTACAAAGATCGACGCAGTATACTATCCGGATGAATATGTGCTGACCATGAAGTATTGCTAAAAAGATCGGGAGTTATAATGACTAAAATAAAGCTAATCGGATTAACTGCAATAATAGTAGTATGTTGCTGCGTTTTCAGTAACTGTTATTAAAGTCTTCTGTTTAAAAGTGCTTGGTGTATAAGTGATTTATTCGTAATCAAATTTTCCATCATTCTTCTCTTCCAGGGCTTTGATCGCGTGGAAACAGAATTCGCAGTATGGAACCGGTATATTGTGCTTTGCACCGAGACGGATCATAGTACCGGCGAACATATCGATCTCTGTGTGACGTTTATTATCAAGGTCCTGAAGAGTAGAGTATCTCGCATCTTTCTGGCATCCACTGTAAAAGAGACCGCTTCTGTCGGATATGTCTACCCCTTCTGCGTTAGCAATATCCACAACTTCCTGAACGATTTTTTCTTCGATAAAACCAACGTGTTCACTATCGTCATAGGCCCCGACACCTACGCTGAGAATCGCCTGAGGGAGATTTCTGCTCATATTCAGAGCAAACTTGAACCATATCTGACGCATGATATCCGGAACAGCAGTGACAGCAACAGGACTGTCATTAAAGAGGTCAAGAATATCCCGCATACGAGGACTTACCTCTGTGGTATTTTTTTCTCCAAAGTAAACTCCCTTGGTTATAGGGCCATCAAAACGGATAGAATTGTCTTTTCGGTTTGAAGCGATTTTTATTATGGAGTAAATGATATTTTTTTCAGGAATCACGGTTGAAAGTATTTCCTCTGAATCAACTCCGTTCATTGGACAGAGAACAATAGTATTATCTGTTACGAGTGTCTTTACATTGTCAAGTATGTCGCGTAAAGCACCATACTTCACCGCTATGATAAGGAGATCTGCGCCACGGGCTTCTTCCGGAGATTTTACCGCGGGATGGTAGAACTTGTCATTAATGCAGAGCCCCTGAGTTCTCAGTCTGTCTGCACGTTCACCCGATGCAACGAGTGACAGTTCTATATCAGTTTTTTCACTTAATCCCCATATAAAGTATGAACCGACTGCGCCGGCGCCGAGGAGTGCTACATTTTTTATTGCCATCTTGTACTCTCGCTTTCATGAATATTTGATAACGATTCTAACGCATACCGTTAGTGATTACAAACAAAGAAATTTATTGTCCGAAAAAGACACGAATTGCTTCGCTTCTATGAAGCTCCCGCAATTCTAAAACACTCGCATTTCGCGTGATTACGCTACATGCTCGTGTTTTGCGGGTCCCAAATAAAAAATCCTTTTTGTGCAAGCACAATCGGATTTTTTACTTTTGACCCTGTCTTTTATCAAATTGATCATTGTATTAATTTTAGATAACGTTATAATGAATTTAATAAATCACAAAGGCGTGGTCAGCATTTTTTTTGCTGACCACATTTTCATTTAAAGGCAAAGGCGCTTGATAATATCAGGCGCCTTTTGCGCGTTTTAAAGAGGTGGTGAGCGATATGATCAGTACCATAAGCCCGTCGGGTGACAGGGCGATAACAGTTGAATTTGAAAATGAGATAAATGAAGAAGTAAACGCAGAGGTATATGCGCTACAGGAAAGCCTCGACTATCCGGGAAACGGAATAGTGGAAATGGTACCTACCTTTCGCTCATTATTGATCTTTTATGATCCGAATCTCACAGGTTATCACAGACTAACGAAGCTGATAAGGATGAATGATCCCGGAAGGGTGAGCGCAGCGAATGCAAAAAAGAAGGTACTTATAGTTCCGTGTCTATATGGCGGAGAAAGCGGAGAAGATCTTGCGGGACTTACAAGGGAACTGCAGCTTTCGGAAAGTGAGATCATACGTCTCCACAGTGAAACGACCTACAGGATATACATGATGGGTTTTTTACCGGGATTTGTATATCTCGGAGGTTTAAATAAAAAAATATGGGCGCCGAGGCTAAAAACACCGAGGACGCTGATTCCTGAGGGCTCTGTCGGGATAGGTGGTAATCAGACAGGAGTTTATCCTATCGGATCACCCGGAGGATGGAGACTCATCGGCAGGACGCCGTTAAAGTTTTACGACCCTAATAGGAAAAACGCGATACTCTGCAAAGCCGGAGAGTATATAAAGTTTCAGCCGGTTAGTGAGAGAGAATATATAAAGATCAGATCTGATGTGGAGGCCGATACGTGGAAGATAGAATATGCAGAAGGATGATGATATTAAGAGCAGGCCCGATGCTTACCGTACAGGACAGAGGCCGGACCGGATACATGAAATACGGTATCGGTGAAAGCGGTGTCATGGATCACAAGTCATATGCGGAAGCAAACCGGCTTGTCGGAAATAAAGATAATGAAGCAGTGCTGGAAGCAACACTTATGGGACCCAAGATACAGTTTGAAAGTGATTGTCTCATAGCAGTTACCGGAGCAGATATGGATGCGTCGATCGAGAGTGCTCCGATCGAACGTGGAAAAGCCATAAAAGTATATGCCGGACAGACATTGATGATGGGATTTGCAAAAAAAGGATGCAGAGCATATATCGCAGTATCCGGTGGAATCGACGTACCGGTAGTGATGGGAAGCCGTTCAACCAATATCAAGTGTCATATCGGAGGCTATGAAGGCCGGGCACTTAAAGATGGTGATAAGCTCCCTCTCGGAAAAGAAAACTTTGCTGCGGGCGAGGAAGGAAAGCTTTTGGCACAGCATGAAGTCCCTGAAGATTATCCGGAAGAAATACAGGTGCGGGTAATTATGGGACCGCAGGACAGCAGGTTTACCGGAAACGGGATAGTTTCTTTTCTCACTGAGACATACACTGTTTCGCCTCAAAGTGACAGGATGGGAATAAGACTTGATGGACAAAAAATTGAAAGTGAGAACGGAACAGACATTATCTCCGACGGAATAGTATTTGGCTCTATACAGATAACATCCGACGGCAATCCGATAGTGCTGATGGCAGATCACCAGACTACAGGCGGGTACGCAAAGATTGCGACGGTAGTGTATGAGGATCTTCATTTACTGGCACAGGCAAGACCGGGATGCAAGGTGAAATTTATCAGGACTGACATAAAGAGTTTTGACAGTTCGAGAGGTCTGTGGAACAGGTTAGCACATCTATTTAGAGGAAAGGGGGCATGATCATGGAAGAAAACTATCCGGAAGGAAAATGTGCAGCTGATTATGCCGACGAAAAACCGTCTGATGTGCGGGAACTCATCCGAGTGGGGAAGATCACCGGGGAGACATCGGGGATGTGTGCTGATTACGCACAGGCAAATCTGGTAGTGCTCCCTCAGAAATATGCCTATGATTTTTTACTTTTTGCAATGAGAAATCCTACGGCATGTCCGCTTCTGGAAGTCACTGATATGGGAAGCCGCAAACTTAATGAAATGGCAGAAAATGCTGATATCGCAACAGATATTCCGCTATACAGGATCTATCGTGACGGAGTACTTACGGAAGAGGTCACTGATGTATCGGATTACTGGAGAGATGATCTCGTGAGTTTCCTTATAGGGTGCAGCTTTTCCTTTGAAGGAGAAATGCTGAAGGCAGACTTGCCGGTGAGACAGATAGAGGAAAAGTGCAATGTACCTATGTACAACACAAACATTAAGTGCCGAGAAGCCGGTATCTTTAAGGGAAATATGGTAGTGAGCATGAGACCCATGCCAAAGCAGCACGTAATGAAAGCTGCGCTTGTCACAGCAGAGATGCCAAGAGTACACGGTGCTCCGATACATATCGGTGATCCCGGCGCGATCGGTATAAATGACATAAATAAGCCGGATTATGGTGATCCGGTAGAAATACGTGAGGGTGAAGTAACGATGTTCTGGCCTTGCGGAGTGACACCTCAGGCAGCGGTCATGGCGTCGAAACCGGATTTTTGCATAACACATTCTCCGGGACATATGTTTATCACAGATGTAAAAAATGTAAATCTAAAGTACCGGGAGGCGTGGCGGATATGAAGTGTGTTGATCTTAACTGTGACCTGGGTGAATCCTATGGAAACTGGAAGTGTGGAATGGACGAAGCAGTCCTGCCATATATATCATCGGCAAATGTTGCATGTGGATTTCACGCATCGGATCCACTGGTCATGGATACAACGGTAAAAAATGCAGAAAAAAGCGGTGTGTTAGTCGGAGCTCATCCCGGATTTCCGGATCTCGTTGGGTTCGGCAGAAGAAAGATGGATGTGAAACCGGACGAATTAAAAGCGATGATCATATATCAGGTAGGTGCACTGAAAGCTTTTTGTAAGGCAAATGGGACGGAACTGCAGCACGTTAAACCTCACGGTGCCATGTACAACATGGCAGGAAAAGATATGAAGCTCGCGGAAGCTATAGCAGAAGGGGTGTATGAAGTAGATCCCGAGCTCATATTACTTGGATTATCGGGGAGTTATTTAATAGAGGCAGCTAAGAAGACCGGACTAAAATATGCAAGCGAAGTATTTGCAGACAGGGCATATGAGTCAGACGGATCGCTGGTAGCCCGGAGTAAGCCCGGAGCAGTCATCACTGATGAAAGCGAAGCAATATCCAGAGTAGTTAAAATGGTGAAAACAGGCAGGGTAGAGTCAATAGACGGGGAAGAAGTAGAAGTGCAGCCTGATTCGATCTGCCTGCACGGTGACGGGGAAAAAGCCGTGGAATTCAGTAAAAAAATTCATGAAGCACTGGAAGCAGAGGGGATAAAAATAGTTTCCATGAAGGAGGTGATCATGGAACGATGAAAGTCATAGACGAGAGTATTGAGGAAATAGTCTTAAGGTATTCGGAGAGGGGAATGCCGATACTTCAGGATTATTTGCCGAAGGATCTTTGCCACGTAGCAGCGAGGGAGATCCTAAGCTGGGAAAGGGGCAGAGTAATACTTACTACCGGTTTTTATGTGGCAGGTTTTGCAGAAACCGATGGTCCGGCAGGAACACTGGTATTGGCAAAAGCACTGGAAAAGCTGGGATTTACACCTGTAATAGTTACTGATTATTATTGTAGGGAAGCTTTCGATAATCAAGGTATAGAAGTGATTTATTTAAGCCTGGATGCAGATCATGAAGAAGCAGATACGATCCTTGAAGAGCAGAGACCTGTGGGATTGATCTCCATAGAACGCTGCGGACGAAATAAAAACGGTGTCTATGCAAATATGCGGGGAGTAGATATCAGCGAAAACACAGCACCCTGTGATGAACTTTTCATTAAGGCATATGGAAAGATACCGACCATAGGAGTAGGAGACGGCGGAAACGAGATCGGGATGGGGAATGTCAGCGATATCATTTCAGAAAAGCTGGAACTCACACCCTGTGAAATAAAAACCGATATATTGGTAATAGCAAGTGTGTCGAACTGGGGTGCATACGGAATAACGGCAGCACTGCAGGAACTTTCAGATAAAGAGCTGTTTCCCAAAGAAGGGGTTACGGAGGCATATATCAGAAAAACGGTCTTACTCGGAAATGTCGATGGAGTAAGCCATGAGCATGTATTCAGCGTAGACGGTTTTGGACTCGATATAGAGAAGGAAATAACTGACGCATTAAGAGTAACAGTTCACATGCAAACGGAGCACTCTGCTGCGGAGTTTGCAGCAAATAAATGGGATTAGCCACTGGGTTTTGCCCATCGCCGTAGGCGATTTGATTGGCAAAACCGGTTACGTGAGTGAGCTGAAAGCGAGTGAACAGTAACGCACTTAGGAGCAAAGGGGCTTCGCGGAAACGCGAGCCTCTTTTTGTTTAAGAGAGGAGATATTATGAAAACACTAGGATATTACAACGGAACATACGATGAGCTGGAAAAGATGACAGTACCGTTTAATGATCGTGTCTGCTTCTTTGGAGATGGTGTTTATGATGCAGGTCCGGCAAGAAACTATAAGCTGTTTGCTATCGATGAGCATATCGACAGATTTTTTAATTCGGCAGCACTCATGGATATTGAGATCCCAATGTCAAAGCAGGAGCTGAAAGATCTGCTGCAGGATCTGGTAAAGAAGCTCGATACGGGTGATCAGTTTGTATACTGGCAGTGTACAAGAGGAACAGCTGTCAGAAATCACGCCTATGAAAAGGCTCCGGGAAATCTTTGGGTAATGCTGAAACCAGGTCCGATCTCTGACGGTCTCACACCTATTAAGTGCGTAACAGAAGAAGATAAGAGATTCCTGTACTGCAACTGCAAGACATTGAATCTGCTGCCGTCTGTATTATATGCGCAGAAAGCTCATAAGGCAGGAGCAGATGAAACTATCCTCTATAGACACGGCGGCAGGGTAACAGAGTGTGCGCACAGTAACTGTCATATCATCAAGGACGGCAAGGTTTACACAGCACCGACTGACGATATGATCCTTCCAGGCATCGCGAGAGCTCACCTCGTAAGGATGTGCAAGAAGCTTGGAATCGGTGTAAGTGAAACACCGTACTATATGGATGACCTTTGGAATGCAGATGAGATCCTCGTAACTTCCTCATCCAATGTATGCTTAAGAGTTAGTGAGCTCGACGGAAAGCCGGTAGGCGGAAAAGATCCGGAGACCTTCGAGAGACTTAGAAGTGCCCTGTACAAAGAAATCTGCGACGCAACAGAAGCAGATAAAATCGCTGTGGCAGTGTAAATATTTTCAAATTGACATATATAGACCACCGATATAATATATAGATAATCGATATATGTAGATTATCTATATAAGGAGGTATATATGGCAGTTGACAGATCTCTTTTGAGCGGAAGCATGACGATGCTGATATTGAGACTTTTGTCGGAAAAAGATATGTATGGATACGAGATGATCGATACACTTCGACAGAAGTCTCAAAATGTATTTGAGTTAAAAGCAGGAACGCTTTATCCCCTGCTGCATGGGTTGGAAGATAAGGGGATGCTCACATCTTATGAGAAAGAATATTCCGGAAAGACCAGAAAATATTATTCCATTACCAAAAACGGAAAGAAACTTTTGAAACAGAAAAAAGAAGAGTGGAACGAATATTCAGGAGCTGTTTTCAACGTTTTGGCAATGGAGGTCTGAGGGAATGGATGAGTATATAAAGAAGCTTTTGGAACAGGTGAGATTTCAGAAGGCTCATAAGGCAATACAGGATGAGATAAAAGCGCACATTGAAGAGCAGATAGAAGCGAATATCGCGGATGGTATGGACAGAGAAACTGCGGAGAAGCAGGCAGTCAGAGATATGGGCGATCCGGTGGAAGCGGGAATTTCTCTGGATGCAGTACATAGGCCGCAGATGGCATGGGGAATAGTACTGGCAGCGGCTGTATGACAGCACTTGCGATAAATGCTGTATTTAATATTTGTGAAGGATTCGCCATATTACCTTTCTTTTCATCATTTTTACCGTTCATCTCATCAGGTGGAAGCAACCTCATAGTGTCATACGTTTTCCTCGGGATGATAATGAGTATCTATAAATATAAAAATATCTATCCCGAACACATAGAAATAAAAAAGAAGCAGATTAATTTCAAAATACAGATATGATCACGTCCCCGAAACTTCGGTTTCGGGGATCTTTATAATTAAAAGTATACAGATTATGTACAAAATTTTGCTTAAAATAGTGAAATAGGGTATTGTATTTATGAAGTCATAAACAGACAGTGCATCAAAAAAGGATATACAAAAAATGAATATGATCACCAAAGTAACTACTACGGAACATAGAGAAAAGGCATACTCACTTTTATATCTTGGAGCAAATATTGGCTTGATCTTATCACCGATAATAGCAGGGTTTTTATTCAATAGCCATGGCATTCTGTGCGGCAGCGGGCGCTATATTTATCACTATATTAAAGAATAGACATCATAGCAAAAGCAGATATTCGACAACACTTGATCAGATTTAACCTGACATCATAAGAGGAGGCTACCATGGAAACTGTATCAACACTATCGATCATAGGAATGGCGTTTGCATTTATTATTTCTGTTGGATTACCGATTGGTTTATTAGTTTTTGTATTGAAAAAACTCAAGGCAAATCCGATTTGCTTTTTCATAGGTGCGATCACTTTTATTGTTTCAGCGCTTTTACTTGAAAATCTTTTTCATGTAGTTATGCTTCATATATTTGGATTTTCGCTTGCGATGAACTTGCTGATATATGCGATCTATTTAGGACTTTCTGCCGGAATTTTCGAAGAAACGGGACGATTAATTGCTATGAAAGTGTTGATGAAAAAGACACTTTCTAAAGAAAATGCAGTGATGTATGGAATTGGTCACGGTGGATGTGAGGCGATCATAATTGTTGGACTCACAAGTATCTCAAATATCGTGACATCCATCATGATAAATACAGGATCGATCGGTGTGCTTTTGGATAAACTTGATCCTACGGTAAAGGACACAACGATCCAGAAACTTTCCTTATTGTGGAGTACGCCGTCATATCAGTTTTATATGGCAGGCGTAGAAAGGATATCGGCGATCCTGCTGCATATATGCCTGTCATATCTGGTTTATAAAGCTGTTAAAAACCATAAGATCCAGCTTTATGTGGTCGCAATCCTGATCCATGCAGCGATCGACGCTGCAACAGTATTACTCGCACATTATGTTCCGATATATGTTTTTGAAATGATCGTGCTTGCAGTAGTCCTGTTTATTTCATTTGTAATTCGCCAGAAATATGAAGGCGATCAGATGCAGGTGGTATAAAGAGGTTACTTTCTTTTCGTTTATTGAGAATTTCTCTAATTCATTTCTGAATTTTAACCTGTATTGAGAATTTTTTTGATGTCTTTCTGAATTCTGATTCGTATTGAGAATTTTTACTCGTAATGGTAAAATTCTCAATACAGATAAATCCATATGGAGAAAGACTATGATAAAAAGAGAAAAGTATATCGCTAAAATACGAAGTTTTTACAATAACGATTTAATAAAGATTATTACAGGTGTTAGAAGATGCGGAAAGTCAGAGATTTTAAAACAGATACGGGAAGAAATATCTGAGAAAAATGACAACATTATTTTTCTCAATTTTGAAGACCGAATGGTTACTGAGAGTATACAAAAATGGCAGGATATAGTCACCTACGTGGAAAAGAATAGGAAAAACGGCTTCTGCTATGTCTTTTTAGATGAAGTACAGGAGATAGACGAGTGGCAGTTGGCTTGTAAAACACTACGGTTAAGAGATTGTTCTGTCTTTATAACCGGATCCAACTCAAAGCTGCTTTCCAAAGAATTTACAAAGGAATTATCCGGAAGATATGTTGATTTCAGAATCCGCCCTTTCGTATACAAAGAGATCCTGGAATATGCCAAGGAGTTAGGAAGAGACGTGCCAATTTCTGACTATCTTATATGGGGAGGGTTCCCAAAACGATTGGAATTTCAAGGCGAAGAAGAATTACGCATATATCTCAATGATCTTGATAAAACTATTGTTGAAAACGACATCATAAATAGATACAAGATAAAAAAATCAAATGAATTCAGAAAAGTAGCCAGCTATACGCTTATTTCAAATTCGCGTATATATTCTGCAAAATCCATTGCTGATTACATGAAGGGGAATAATACTCAGTGTACAAGTAACACTGTACAGAAATGGATCTATTATCTGAGTGAAGCATATATCATCGATCAGGCAGATAGATATTCAAAAAAAGCAAAGAAATTTCTTGAAAGCAGCCATAAACTTTATAATTGCGACGTGGCATTAAACACTATCAGATGCTTAAATAACCGTTACGATATAACCCATAATCTTGAAAATGTAATCTATAACGAGCTAATTTATATGGGATACAAAATCAGTGTCTATGACAATAACGGCAGAGAAATAGATTTTCTTGCCGAAAAGGGAAATTATAGATACTTTATTCAGGTCGCTTACAGCGTAGCCGAAGAAAAAGCATATCAAAGAGAGATGTCGGCCTTTAATGGTTTGAATCAGATTGATAAGAAGATACTTATTACAAATGATGATATCGATTATTCAACAAGCAATGTAACACACCTAAAATTAAAGGATTTTCTGCTTTTAAATAACCTTGAAGAAAATTGAAAGCCTTCACAGAGCTGCTTGGTTCAGGTGAGAGTGATGCTCCTTCTGTTGTTGCAGTAAATGGTAAGGTTGTCTTTAAGGATGGCAGGATCGTAAAAAATGCAGAAGTTGCTGACGGTATCACTATAGCTTCGGTTCAGTTCAAGAATGCCGGAGGAGTATATGTGAACGGTGACACAGTGTACCAGTACAAAAAAGGTAAGGCACCGCAGATAATATTGAAATTTAAGACTTACGACAAAGCTCTTAAGGCAGAAGTAAAGAAAGCGAATAAGGCTTTGAAAACTTCTTCGGATCTTAGTTATGAGATATATCCTGTGGATGTGAATGCTGTTATGAACGGAAGCTACGGCAGAGAGTTTGGCATAAGTGAAAAGTCAAAGGGAAAGATCAGGATAACGATGCCAAAATATAAAAATGGCGTAAGAGTTGATGGAAAGACAATAGTGAAGACTCTTGGCAAAAAAGACGTAAGTTATTCGGATGGAACTTACACATTTAAAAGAAACTACAAGGGAAGCATCAAACTGTAACAGAATTAAAAAAGCAACAGGGAAGTCCGCGGTGTTGCCGCGGACTTTTCTAGTGCTTTTTAATTCCACGCTTCGTAGCGATGTTTATTGACGATCAAAAAGCGGTCTTTGTAGACCTTCAGGGGGAGTTTGGTATTGACCTTGTAGGGCTTATGTACATTTTTTAGTTTGTACATGATAAATCTGGGACCGTGCTTAGAGTTAACGAGTATTTTGCAGACCTGCCCCGGAATATTGTTGTAGTAAACCGTGTCATCCATATATCCATATACGGTACCCTCTATCTCTTTTCCGAATGTAGATACAGTGAAATATCTCCATACAAAGAGTAGGATGATCGCAAAGCAGATGATACTTGGCAGTGCAAAAATAAAGCCTAAAGGCTGGATGTTAAACCCCTCATTTGAAAGAGCAAACGGGATCATGAATCCGAAAATGGCAAAAGCTGCAGCAAATATCATAGGGAACAGGGTGTTCCAGAAAGTAAGGGAAGCTTCCTTGCAGGATAACTCAGGATAATCAAGAACCGCGTCAGCAGTGTTGAGTCCTGTAGGATTTCCGCAATAGGGACAAAGCTCAGTTCTCACAGGTGCACCGCAGAAAGCACAGGTTGCTTCGGTACGGGTCGTGGTTTGATCAGTGGTTTGGTTAGCGGGGATTGAAAGATTGTTTCTCATGTGTATATTATTTCCGCGTGAAAAAGATATGTAAGCGTTTTTTTCAATTTTCAAGATCAGTTCTCCTTTCAAGAATAAAGCTATATTGTGATGATGTCAGGGTCAAAAGGTCAAAATCCGATTGTGCTTGCACAAAGAGGATTGAGACCTTGGGACCCGCAAAACACGAGCAAGTAGCGTTATTACGCGGAATGCGAGTGTTTTAGGATTGCGGGAATTGCGTAGCAATGAAGCAATCCCTGACATCATCATATTGTTTTGATATTAAAACAATAACACTTATGTTATATCAGATTCATTGCAAATGTCCAGCTGCGGCTTTGGTGAAATAGAGCAGGCTAAGGTGTTGGATTCTGTGTAACTATTCAGAACAACTCGAAGCACTTGCTGCTGAGGGCGTATGAAAGTGTAAAAAGATTCTGTTAAGAAATGCGAAAATCCTGCGCAATTTTCAGAATATTCTATAATGATGTGAAAAGCTGTCCTGTGTTACCATCATTAAAGGACAAAATGTATCTGAAAAGGTACAAGATCATGCAATGGATGAGGAGGACACAATGAAGCAGCTTGCAGGATTTTTAAGAGGCGTAAATCTGGGAGGTTGGATCTCTCAGTTTGATAAGTATGATAAAGAGCATTTCGATACATTTATCACCGAGAAAGATATAGAGTATATCGCATCTCTGGGCTTCGATCATGTGCGAGTACCTGTTGACTATATCGTACTGGAAGATGATAACGGAACTCCGAAGGAAGAGGGAATAAAGTACCTCACAAACTGCCGTGAGTGGTGTGAGAAAAATCACCTGAACATGCTCATAGACCTGCATGAGTGCTACGGTTATTCATTTGATCCTCTGAAAAAAGATATGGACCGTGAAAAGTTTTTCTATGATGAGGAACTTCAGGAGCGTTTCTTTAAGCTGTGGAAGAGAATAGCAACAGTATTTAAGGACTATCCTGAGCAGGTAGCATTTGAGCCTCTTAATGAAGTTGTGCTCCAGGAAGTAGCTGACGCATGGAATAAAGTTGCATCAAAATTTATAAAGATCGTTCGCGAGATCTGTCCGGATCACATACTGGTTATCGGCGGAGTCGCTTATAATAACGTAATGAGCGTGCCGCTCTTAGAACTTCCGGTTGATGACAAGGTTGTCTACAATTTCCACTGCTACGAGCCTATGGTATTCACACATCAGGGTGCATACTGGGTGGACAAGATGCCGAGAGACTTCCGCATCAGCTATCCGAAGACACTTGAAGAGTACAGAAAAGCCGGAGATGCACTGGCAGCGAACCTCGCAGGCGCAGTTTATCAGGAAGGCATACGTGAGATCGGTGAGGGATTTTTCGAGGATATATTTGCACCGGCGATCGAAAAAGCAGAAAAGGACAATGTGTGCCTCTACTGCGGAGAATACGGTGTTATCGATCAGGCAGATCCTGAGGACAGACTCCGTTGGATGAAGGACATTCACGCAGCCTTCCAAAAATTCGGAATAGGTCACGCTCTCTGGAACTACAAGCAGAAAGACTTCGGACTCGTAGATGAAGTCTTCGCATCAATAAAAGACAGATTTATAGAGATCGTGTAATAAATATTTGGTTAAATGATGTGACGGTCGGACACAGGGACGGTATCATGATACCGCCTTATGCCCGACCTGACTTATATCAGAAGCGTAGATATCATATAAGCTTTTTAATCTCCCTCAGCGCATCCCCAAGTCCGTCCATATCTATCCCCGAATAATTAAGCAAAAACTGATGCTTGTCAGGAACCTTATTCTCCATGTAACAGCTGGTAACGCTGGTAATACGTATCTTCTTTTTGAGCAGTTTCTTCTGAAAAACATCATCCGGTATAGAAGTATTAAATTCCATTAGAAAATGCAGACCGGAATCATTCTCGATCACCTTGCACTCATTATCTGAAAAAATCTCCCGTATCATTTCAAGTATCTTCGCGCGCTTTCTGCCGTAGCGAAGTCGCATCCTGTTTATATGCTTCTCAAAATATCCGTCACTGATAAAAGCAGCCAGAACATACTGATCAAAAGTCGAGACAGTGTTAGAGTAAAAACTCAGTTTCTTAAAAAACAGATTTGCCAGATGCTCCGGAAGAACCATGTAGCTGATACGGATAGTAGAAGTGAGTGATTTAGAAAAAGTATTCATGTAGATCACTTTTTCCGCGGCATCGATACTTTGGATAGAAGGGATCGGCTTACCCTTTAAGCGAAATTCACTATCGTAATCATCCTCGATAATATATCTGCCATCAGTCTCATTCGCCCAGGAAAGGAGCTCGTAACGACGGCTGACGGGCATTGTTACACCTGTAGGGAAGTGGTGAGTCGGGCTTATGTGGGCGATGTCTGCTCCGGAAGCTGCCAGAGAGTCAACTTTCATACCCTTTTCATCCATTGAAATGTGCTTACAGGAAATACCGTTGCTTTTATAGATAGAGTCCAATTTTTTGTACCCTGGGTTTTCAATCGCATAAATCTTGTCAGAACCAAGGAGCTTTATCAGGATCGAGTAAAGATATTCTGTTCCGGCACCTATGATTATCTGGTTCGGATCCACATTCATGCCGCGAAAAGAAGCTAGATGAGATGCAATTCCCTGTCGTAGCTCAAATATGCCTTCGCATGGTGACACGGTAAGAAGTTCTTTTTCTTTCTGACTCAATGTTTCACGAACGAGTTTTGCCCATATCGAAAAAGGAAAGTCATCTCTTCCTGTTTTGTTAGAAGAAAAATCAAAAACCACATCGGAGTTCTTCCTGCCTTTATCAATGTTCAGTACGCGGCTTACCTGCTGCGGAACCCTCTGCATTTCAGAAATATCCGAGATAAAATATCCCTTTTTCGGAACGGAATACATATATCCCTCGCTCATCAACTGGTCATAAGCATTTTCAACCGTAATGGTACTAATGCCTAAATTGTCAGCGAGCGTACGTTTTGACGGCATCTTTTCGTTTATCCTGAGTTTTCCCGATAAAATGTCGTTTTTCACACATTCATAGAGGTGCTGATATAAAGGTTTAGTGGTGGCGCTCATGTCGTAGGTCAGCATAGGATTCTCTTTTCTCTGGCATATAAAAAAGAATATTATTGGGCATTTTGTAAATGCCAGTTTTGAATTATAGTATCAACTAACTTTGAGGCAGTCAAGAGATATGGAGGAGACAAAAAAATGTCCAATGAACAGTATAGCTTAAATAAAGGTCTTGCACAGATGTTAAAGGGCGGCGTGATAATGGATGTCACCACACCGGAGCAGGCGCGGATAGCAGAAAAAGCCGGAGCCTGTGCGGTAATGGCGCTGGAACGTATCCCGGCTGATATCAGGGCAGCAGGCGGTGTGTCCAGAATGAGTGACCCAAAGATGATAAAGTCCATTCAGAATGCAGTTTCCATTCCTGTAATGGCGAAGTGTCGAATAGGTCATTTTGCAGAAGCGCAGATACTCGAAGCGATCGAGATAGATTATATAGATGAATCAGAAGTGCTTTCACCTGCGGATGATGTATATCACATAAATAAACGCGACTTCAAAGTGCCGTTCGTATGCGGTGCCCGCGATCTTGGTGAAGCTCTCCGCCGAATAAACGAGGGCGCATCCATGATCCGTACAAAGGGTGAGCCGGGCACGGGAGACATCGTGCAGGCTGTTCGTCACATGAGAAAAATGAATGCAGAGATAGCAAAGGTAAGTGCTCTCCGAGAGGATGAACTTTTTGAAGAAGCAAAGAGACTTCAGGTGCCGTATGAGCTTGTAAAGTATGTACATGAAAATAAAAAGCTTCCGGTCGTTAATTTCGCGGCAGGCGGTGTGGCGACTCCGGCTGATGCAGCACTGATGATGCAGCTAGGAGCAGAGGGAGTATTCGTAGGCTCAGGCATCTTTAAATCAGGTGATCCGGAAAAGAGAGCCAATGCAATAGTAAAGGCGGTGACTAACTATACTGATGCAAAGCTTATCGCAGAACTTTCCGAAGATCTGGGAGAAGCGATGGTCGGTATAAATGAAAACGAGATAAAACTTATCATGGAAGAACGGGGACAGTGAGATGAGGATTGGTGTACTGGCAGTTCAGGGAGCATTTATCGAGCATGAAAAAGTAATGCAGTCGCTTGGATGCGACTGCGTGGAATTAAGGCAGAAATCGGATATCGTATCACTTGACGGACTGATTCTTCCCGGAGGAGAGAGCACGGTGCAAAATAAACTTCTCCATGAACTGGATATGTTTGATGCGTTAAAAGATATGATAAAGGGCGGCGTCAGAACGCTTGCAACCTGTGCGGGACTGATCCTCCTCGCAGAAAAGATCAGTAACGATGAAAAAAGAGCTTTTGCAACACTTCCTGTAACCGTAAAGCGAAATGCATACGGAAGACAGCTTGGAAGCTTCAGGACAAGAAGTGATTTCAAGGGTATCGGTGATGTGGACATGACATTTATTAGAGCACCGTATATAGAAAAAGTTTCGGCTGACGTAAAGATCCTGTCGGTCGTTGATCAAAAAATTGTCGGAGTAGAATATAAAAATCAGATAGGACTCTCATTTCATCCGGAGCTTGATAAAGATGACAGTATTCACAGGTATTTTCTAAATCATACATGAATGATGGCAGAAAAAACGTGAAAAATGAGTTAAAAACAGTGTAAAATTATTAGCAACAGCAAGTTGCGTGTAATATGAAGATCTCCGTAATAGAATGATTATTATAAGGAGGGATTCGCATGGATACGAAAGATGTTTTACATGAGCTTAGAACAAAGAATAAGCTGTCTCAGGATGATCTGGCTGAAAAAGTTTTTGTGACCCGCCAGGCTGTTTCACGTTGGGAAAATGGCGATACGGTGCCAAATACCGAGACTTTAAAACTGTTGTCGAATCTTTATAATGTCTCGATCAACACGTTGCTGGGCTCTCCACGCAAGCTGATATGCCAGTGCTGCGGCATGCCGCTTGAAGATGAGATCATTGGAAGGAACAAAGACGGATCTCTAAACGAAGATTACTGTAAGTGGTGTTATGCCGACGGTACATACACTTACAGCGATATGGATAATCTTATTGAAGTATGCATACCACACATGGTTAATGAAAACTTCACTGAGGATCAGGCCCGTTTATATTTGAAACAGGAACTTCCTAAATTGGAGTATTGGAAACGATACGAAGAACTAAGTGATGATGGGCAGTTTGAGGAATTCAAAAAACAGTTGATCAACGAGATCAATGATCTTCATATTGAAGGTATGCCTAAGGTCGAAAAGCTGAATGCTCTTGTAGGAAGCTATGTTAATCTTGAATATCCACTTCCAAATGGTGCAAAGGTAAAATTTTTGGACGATAATGTGACGTATCTCGGAAACCGGCTTGAGTCAGAATTTGGTGGAGACAGGTGCTTCGGGATTTTGGCAAGCATGGATTTTATCATGATATGTACATACGAGGCAGAGGGGCTGAATCCGGAACTCGTTCTGTATAAGAAACGATAAGGGGGAAACGTTCTTATGGAGTATATCAGCGTTACAAAGGATAATATGGAAGAGGTATTTACCTTTTGATAAAAACGCTGATGTACCCCGATTTAAAGACTGTGCTAAGCATCCGCATATAGATGAAATGGGCAATTTTTAAATGCGAAGCATTGCCCATTTCATGGCTTTTGGAATGCTTGAATTTCAAAAGCCATGGGTTTTCCGTAATAATATCCCTGTATCCTTGTGCATCCGATCTCTTTTAGGAACTTTGCCTGTTCTGCCTCCTCGACACCTTCACACAGCGTACCCATTCCGAGATTTATCGCCATCTTTACCAACTGAGTGAGGATGATCTTTCCTTCGTCGCCTTCGTCAAAGCACTCCATAAAACGCATATCAAATTTGATCAGATCAAAGTGGATCTGAGAAAGCACATCAAGAGACGAATATCCGCTGCCGAAGTCATCCATCCAGACTGGGAATCCAAGACCCTGAAATCTTTTCACCTGTTCCTTCATAAACTCAAAATCTTCGCCGATGACGCTTTCCGTAATCTCAATGGAGATCTGAGAACGTTCGATACTTGCATCATCCACCCTGCGGCGGATCTCCTCGACTATATCACAGCTTTCAAAGTCCATACGGGAGAGATTTATTGACTGCGAAACTTGGTTCAATCCCGCCGCTGCCTGTTGCTTCATCTTTTTAAGAACCTCATCCACAACATAAAGATCCAGCTTATAGATTAATTTAGACTGCTCCAGGACAGGTATAAAAAAGGCAGGCGAAAGGAACCCGAGTTCTGGGTCTATCCATCGGGCAAGAGCCTCTTCGTCGCATACTTTTCCATCAGATGCTCGTACAATTGGCTGATAATATACTTTTACCCAGCCTTCTTTAAGGGCACGATCCAGATTATGGATGATATGCCGCTCGATCTCATTGCTTTTCAGCATCTTCTCATCATAATAGGTGATGGAAGAGGAGATTTCACCCTTTTTAAGATCACTGGCATATTTGGCGCGATCGCAGGCTATATTAGTATCTACTGTTTCGATCTTATTAGGATAGATTCCTATACGGATAGGAAGTCTGGTGCCGTTTATCGCAGTTTCACATTCCTGAAGCACTTCAGAAAGTATCTCATCGACATTTGAACTATCCGCAACAGCTGCAAACTGATCACCACTTAATCTGCAGACTCTGTTTTCTCCAAAATGGTTCAATAAGATCCCGGAAAAACCTATGATCAGTTTATCAACCGTAGAAAAGCCATACTGTCTATTATAGTTCTTGGTTCCTATGATATTTATATAGACCATGACAGGTTCTTTGCCTTCTTGCAGTAGAAGCTCCCGTTCCTGTTCTGCAAGAGTAAAAAATCTTCTCATATTGGGCAGGTCTGTAAGTCTGTCGTAAAAGACCTGATGATTCAGGTCGTTGATATTTTGCCTAATGTTATCCCTCATTTTGGCAAAAGCCGTAGTCAGAGATCCAATCTCGTTTTTGGAATTATAAGTAAGGTCAACATCGTAATCAGAATCCGCAAGTTTCTTGGAAGCATCAGTCAGCTGTTTTAGCGGCTTTGTAATAGCATCCATTACAAAGAAAATTAAGATCACAAAAATTAATATGATCAATATAGTTATAAATGTAATTCCATATAAAAGCTTGCTCCATGAAGCATTTATCTCACTTACAGGAACTATACAAAACAACTTCATTCCGTTGGAAAGAGTTGAAAATGAAAGTTGTTTTCTTTGATCATTCACCGTATAACGGATAAGCTTATCACCGCTGTTCGGAGCATCAAGTTCTCCGGCGGAAATATTGGTCTTAATATCTTTATAATAGCTGCCTATGGGCATTTCCGGATGATAGATCACATGTTCTGAAGAATTAACAAGACAGACGTAACCTGTTTTGTATAAACGGATATCTTCTACCTGAGCAGCGAGCGACTCACAGGAAATATCAACACCCATAACACCGATGAGTATACCTGACTTATAGATAGGGATCATATAGGAGCATACCCACTGGCCCTGACATACGTAAGGACCGACCCATCCCGGGCAGCCCATATCTACTGCAGTATCATACCAGGATTTTTCAAGTCCTTCGTTTATTGTAAGATCAGCTGCATTCAAAGGAGCCTGCTCGATAAGCCCGGTTTTTCCCTTTTTCATGTAAAAGAAGCCATGGATTTTTTTGCCAAGTTCCGGATTAATACAGTAGTAGTATGAAATTAATCCCGGTGTATTGTCAGCAATTCCGGAATAGATTTTCTGAATTTCTGCGCAATAATTATCAAGATAATCGTCAAGTGCATTTTTTTGCTCGGATGTTTGTGAGTTTTCTGCCGAATTGGTCCCGACAGCATCAAATTCCACCAATAAAACACTGTCAAGATTATCAATGGCAATGTTTGCTACAAGCTCTGAAGTTTGTCCGATGCTTTCAAAATAATTTTCAAGAAGCCTCTCAGTGCCATCATTTATCAGATTCATGGTATCTACAGAATTTTTGTCTGTCTCAGCCTGTAAGATAATTTGAGTGGCACAGGAAACGGAGAGTATACTTGTAAGGATTACGAGGATAGTGATAAGCGTAATCGTAGAACGAATAGAACGCATCTGTTTTCTGCTCCTTTTCCTACTTAATGGACATCTCGCGATACTTGTTTTTAACGGATCCGTTCCAGGAAGCCTGAACACCTTCGATCCTTTCAGATGTCACATAATATCTTTGTCTGGAATATAGCGGGATCCATGCGGCATCCTCCTGAACTATCGTGCGTTCAAGATCCTGATATTCCTTAATTCGTTTATCCTTATCTGATATGGTTCTGGCATTCTGTATCCGAAGCATAATATCTTCTCTGGGATAGCAAAGACTACGAAAGACAGTATTATGCTCATTTCCATAGAATGTGTAAATAAAATTGTCCGGATCATTAAAATCAGCCATCCACTGAGCTGTGTAGCAGGCAAGTTCGCCGCTTTTTCTCTTACTCATGAATTCGCTTTCATCAATTACATTGATCTTTGCCCTTATTCCGATCTTTTCCCACATGGATGCTGCCAGTTTCATGACAGACAGCTCCCATCGGGTTGAAGATGAATTGATACTTATATTCAGGTCAAAACCATCAGAATAGCCTGCTTCTGTCAAAAGTCCTGCTGCCTCTTCAGGATCATAAGGTATCTCCGGCAGATCCGGGTTATATCCGTAAAGTCCGCGCGGGAAAATGCCATTCTCGATGCTTCCGTTATCTCCATAGACAGCAGCCAGCAGTGCTGAACGGTCTAATGCGAGCTGCATTGCCTTTCTCACGCGAACATCGTCCAGCGGCGCAATACTCTCGTTTAGTGCAATATAAGTTATTCCAATACGCTGAACTTTAAAAAGCCTGTCCGCATATTTGCTTCCATGAATGAAATATTCAGCAGCATTTCCTGTCTCATCCAGATCAAGTACGTCTATCTCGCCGTCTTCGAACATCTGTCGGATCAAACCTGCGTCAGTTATAAAGCGCAGATCAAGACCTTTACAGCGGGGGGCGCCCATCCAGCAGTTTTGATTAGCAGTAAGGAGCATTCCATCTCCGGCTTCCCATTTCCACAGGATAAAAGAACCTGTTCCGATAGTCCATTCCGGGTCTTTTCCAAATCTATCGCCGGCCGCCTCGGTTGTTTCTTCGTCCAGGATAGAAGCTCCGGGCATAGAGAGACACGCTAAAAATGCTTCGAAGGGCTCTTCAAGTGTAATGACAAAATCAAGGTCACTAAGTGTCTCGAACCCTGAGAGTGTATCTGTTTCGCCATTTTCAAGGGCGGCTGCACCGTCGATTATATCAACGATGTCCTGATTGCAGGCATCGGGATGAGTCAGAAGTCTTGTAAATGTATACTGTACGTCAGAAGCTGTCAGAGGTGAACCATTACTGAAGGTAACATTCTCCTGAAGATGAAAGGTATATTTCCGTCCATCTTCGGATATTTCCCACGATTTAGCCAGAGACGGCAAGATCTCCATTTCACCGTTTTCATCGTTTTCCATTTCTACAAGGCGGTTGAAAACATTTTGGGCGATCGTATAGTGGATAGAAGTGCATTGGAAATCGACCGTATCAGGTTCATCCTCTACGGCCACAAGAAAATGTGATATGTCCGGAACTGAGTCCTTTTGTTGGTCCGCAGCAGATTTAGAAATATCTGAAGCACATGCGGCACAAGATATACTAAATAATATCAGGAAAAAGCAGACAGCAGTCTTCATCCATGAATTACGTGACATGACAGTCCCCTCTCAGTGTTCATAATTTGAATAAATATAAATGTACTTTTGACCCTTACTTCATATTTATCGGTACTTTCGAGTACGGAGAAAAGGTTTAAACACTTGTGTAAAGGTATAAATAGTCGTAAGTTTATTTCAAAACTGTAAATATTTTTGAAATTGGTCAATGGTTAAGAGGATCTGAAATAATGAAATCTTTTATAAGACTTACGGACTTCAGGAAAAGTGAATTGCTGGAGATTTTTAATATTGCGGACTCTATTGAACGTTATGATGGTTTCTTAAAGGGAAAGATGGTTGTCATGTTTTTTCCTGCTTCCAGCATAAGAACTCGAGTGTCTTTTGAAAAAGGCATTTATCTTCTCGGCGGTCAGTCAATACTATTTGATCCCTCAACGTTAGACAAAAAAGAAGATATCAAAGATGTCTGCGGATACCTCCAAAACTGGGCTGATGCAGTCATAGTCCGCTATAAGGATATCAGTATGCTTGATAAGATGGCTGATTCAATGAAGATACCGGTCATTAATGCTATGACAGATGATAACCATCCGTGCGAAATGATGTCTGATCTATATACACTTTCAAAGATCAGAAATGATTATCTGAAGGATCGGTACCTTTTCGTCGGAGCGGATGGAAATATCGGAAGAGCATGGAGAGAAGCATCTGAAGCCTTT
This sequence comes from Lachnospiraceae bacterium, assembly GCA_900168235.1. Taxonomy (GTDB): domain Bacteria; phylum Bacillota; class Clostridia; order Lachnospirales; family Lachnospiraceae; genus NK4A144. Next base: position 199,709 of record FUZG01000006.1, read on the forward strand.
GGACTTGAACTGACTCAGAGTAGTCCGACAAAGTATCAGATACCGGGAGTTACCTGTAATGATAACTTGAAGGATGCGATCGTGGGTAAAGATATCATATGCACAGACTCCATCCCTTCGGATATGATAGAAGATTTCAAGAATTATCAGATCAATACTGATTTAATGAATTTAGCGAACGAGAAAGCTATTTTGAATCCATGCCCGCCGTTTTATAGAGGCGAAGAAGTATCGGCAGATGTAATTGATTCAGATTATTTCGTGGGATACGAATTTAAAAAGAACTTATTAAGAATACAGCAGGCGATAATGATTTATTGTTTATCTAAATAATTCCATTAAAATAACACAAAAGAGGAGCTGTTGCACAAGTATATCGTGCACAGTTCCTTTTTTCGTAGGACTTAGCGAGGGGGAACTAGCATAGCATAATATGTTTTGAGAAATCTTATCATTTTAAATATCGGTAATATTATTGACCGTAGTAAGGATATCACATAGTGTATTAGCTGTAGCTAACAAGTTGGAAGTGCTAATACCATGGGACAATATAGCTGCAAATGTAGAAATAGTAAACGTTGTAAAAGCGGAGTTTAGTAATAGTTGACCATGATAAAAGGAGGGACTTATGAAAAAAAGAAGTACATTCTCCTGGGTTTTGGAATTTGCAGGGAGAAAAAAGAGTTTTTACCTGGGAAGCGTGATACTTGCTATCCTGGGAGTGGCAGCATCCTTTGTTCCATATCTGATAATAGCTGATATGGTTGAGAAACTACTTGCCGGAAGCAGGGATATGAACTATTTCCTTAGATCAGTCATCCTCATGGGAGTATGCTGGGTGATCAGGGTGACTCTTCATTCATTTTCCACAACACTTTCTCATGTAGCCACCTTCAATGTGCTCGGTGGTATCAGAAAGCAGCTTTGTAAAAAGCTATCTACGATCCCGCTCGGGTCGGTTCTTGATGACAATAGCGGAACCTATAAAAATATCATTGTTGAGCGAGTTGATTCCATGGAAACAACTTTGGCTCATATCGTGCCGGAATTCACTTCAAATATACTTTTACCAATAGTCATGTTCATATACCTTCTGACCCTCGACTGGAGAGTTGGATTATCAAATCTTATCCCTGCGTTCATAGGCGTAGGTTTTGCAGTGGTAATGATGGCAAAAAGTCAGGGAGAATATGAAGTTACTGTTCAAAAGACAAAGTATCTCAATGATACAGCTGTTGAATATATCAATGGTATTGAGGTTATTAAAGCCTTTGGAAAAACCGGAAGTTCTTATGAGAAATTTGTGGTTGCAGCCAGAGAAGGTGCGGACTGCTTCATCAAATGGATGAGAAAATGTATCTGGTGGCAGGCCGGAACTACTACTTTTATGCCTGCAACATTCCTTGGAGTGCTCCCTGTGGGACTGTTTTTAGTCTGGAAAGGCAGTCTTTCGCCTGAAAACTTTATCACTTGCGTAATTTTATCAGCAGGTCTTATAACCCCGCTTGTAGTTGCGTTCTCATATATGGATGACATCCTGAAGATGAAAACTATTTTTGGAGAGGTCACAGAGATCATTGAGAGGAAAGATATGAACAGACCTGCAAGTCTTGTAAAAGAGCCGATAGGCTCTGATATAGAGCTTAAAGGTGTGAAGTTTTCGTATAAAGAGAAAGAAGTGCTTCACGGAATCGATATGGAGATAAAGCAGGGAGATGTAAACGCTTTTGTGGGTCCATCCGGTTCGGGAAAGAGTACAATAGCAAGGCTTATTGATTCTCTGTGGGATGTGGACGAGGGCTGCATCACATACGGAGGCGTGGATATCAAAGAGTTACCTCTTGATTACTATACAAGTCAGATTGCTTATGTTGCCCAGGATAATTATCTTTTTGACATGACCATAATGGAAAATATAAGGCTTGGAAAAGAAGGGGCAACAGATGAAGAGGTAATAAATGCTGCAAAAGCATCAGGCTGTCACGATTTCATTCTCGGACTTGAAAACGGCTATGACACTATAGTTGGCGGAGCCGGTGGACATTTATCCGGTGGTGAGCGGCAGAGGATCTGCATTGCAAGAGCAATGCTTAAAAATGCACCGGTTGTTATCCTTGATGAAGCAACAGCATATACTGATCCTGAAAATGAAGCATTAGTTCAGCAAAGCGTTGCGAAGCTTGTACAGGGAAAGACTTTGATCGTCATTGCTCACAGGCTTTCAACAATTCAGGATGCGGACAAGATTTTTGTGATAAATGATGGATGTGTAGAAGCATCAGGCAGCCACACAGAACTTCTCTCCAGTTGTATCCTCTACAGAAAGATGTGGGACGCGCATACTATTGCCAAAGATGATGATGATAAGGAAACGGTTGATCCATTAGCTCCTAGAAAGGAGGCCGCAAATGCTTGATATGCTTCGTAAATTTTTTGACTTTTGCAGTAAGGTAAACAGGGCAAAATTTTATAAATCAGCCATTTTAGGTGTATTGGATGCAATTTTTGGAGCAATGAAGATACCGGCGGCTTTCTTTGCAATAAGTGCGGTAGTAAATAAAGAACTCAACACAAATACGTTTATAGTCGTAATGGGATTTATGCTCGTAAGCACCATTGGAAAGATGGTGGTAAACAGATTTTCACAAATGCTCCAAACCGAGGGCGGATATGATACCTGCGCCGGAAAACGAATAGAGATCGGTGAGCATCTAAGATACCTTCCCATGGGATATTTTAATGATACCAGTCTCGGACATATCACTTCGGTGACAACAAATACTCTGGAACAGACAGGGGATATTGCTACTCGTGCGATAATGATGGTTCTTCAGGGAAGTATCACAACTGTCGTGATCGCAATAGGAATGTTTATTTTTGATGTGAGAATAGGAATTATTTCCGTGATCGGAATACTTATTTTCTTTTTATTCAATAAATACACAAACTACAGTGTTGCAAAGGTTGCCGGTGAAAAAATCGAAGCTGATAGGGATATGGTCGGTGTTGTGCTTGAGTTTATCCAGGGAATAGCCGAGATCCGCAATTACAATATCATTTCTCAAAACAGCACCAGATTGGCCAAAGCAATAGAGCGAAAGACTAAGGCGGATATAAGCGCAGAAATCGCTGCGATACCGGCAGTTGGAGTCCAAAATCTGATATGTAAACTTATTGGTGTAACGATTTCAGGAGCATCCGTGTACTTCTATCTTACAGGTACCATGAAACTTACCTATACAATAACAATGCTCCTGTGCTCATTTATGATATTTGAAGCGCTTGATCTTGCCGGGATATATACGGCGCTTCTGAAGATCATCGGAAGAGGAGTTGATCTTGTAAATGAGATCCTTTCTATAGAACAGATGGATATAAATGGAGAGGACATCAAGCCTGCGAACAGGGATATTCATCTGGAGCATGTAAGCTTTGCATACGAAAACAGAAAGATCATTGACGATGTTACGTTAGATATTAAAGAAAAAACTACAACAGCGATCGTCGGTCCTTCCGGTGGCGGAAAGACAACGATAACTTCTCTTATTGCGAGGTTCTGGGATGTAAAATCCGGAAGTGTGACACTTGGCGGTAGAGATGTCAGAGATTACAGCTTTGATTCTCTTATGGAAAATTTCAGTTTTGTATTCCAAAGGGTATATCTCTTTGAAGACACTATCGCCAATAACATCCGCTTCGGTCATCCGGAAGCATCAATGGAAGATGTCATAGCCGCTGCCAAAAAGGCGTGCTGTCATGAATTTATCATGGGACTGCCTGATGGATACGAAACGGTTGTCGGAGAAGGGGGCGCAACACTTTCCGGTGGTGAAAAACAAAGGATCGCTATAGCCAGAGCCATCATGAAGAATGCGCCTATCATTATTCTTGATGAGGCAACAGCAAATGTTGATCCTGAGAACGAGAAAGAACTTACACAGGCTATAGAGAACCTGACGAAAGAAAAGACTATTATCATGATCGCTCACAGGCTTAAGACGGTGAGACATGCGGATCAGATAGTTGTTATCGATAAGGGAAAGATCGTTCAGCAGGGCAGGCATGAAGAACTTATGGAGCAGGATGGGATCTATAAGAACTTCGTCAGTGGAAGAAAACAGGCTGTCAGCTGGAAGATAGCCTAAAATAAATCCCAATGAACCTTCAAAAAAACACAATAAAACTTGCCGGATTCAGCGGCGCAACCGAAAAACAAGATGCGGGTATTTAGACTTTTTGAATACCTGATCTAAAGAGGGTTATGCAAGTGAAGGGTGCGCTCAGTGCAGCCTGAAGTGCGGAGCTGCAGAGAGCGGACTACGAGGTGGGTATGAACAAAAAAGTGTTTATGAAGGTGGCTGCAGTTGTATTAACAGTGGCTTTGGGTGCGTCGAACGTGGCAGCTGAACCTGCTCCGGAGGAAGATATCACTGTGTCAGAAGCAGAGGTAAATGAAGAGCCTGTGCTTGCAAGTGATTCTATTGAGAATCAACAGATATTTATGACAGGCGCCCGTACAATTCCGGAAGATTTAATAACCGAAATGACGGATGAAGATATATCATTTGCGGAAATTAAGAGGCGTAAGGTTGAAGACAATGATTCTGAAACGTCTTCATATATTCCTAGAGCGGATCTGCCGGAAAGATATCCCGGTGAAACGAACGATGAAACGCAGGAGTTTTTGTCGAGTAAATATCCTGGGGCAAGAAATCAGAATCCTTTCGGAAGCTGTTGGGCATTCAGCATGATCGGAAATGCGGAGTTTAACCGGATAAGTCACGGTAAGGCAGATAAATCTATTGACCTAAGTGAGTTGTATCTTGCATATGGATTATATACTGAGCAGGAAAATCCTATTGTGGGAAATGATGATGCAGTGAGTTCGGTCACAACAGTATCCGGAAATGACCTAAATAAACTCAATGAAGGAGGATATGCCAGAACGTCGGCTCAGTATTTAAGTAAAGGATATGGATATATACCGGAGAATAAACTTGAATACATATACGATGAAAGCGATGACAGGTTTGATGAAGCCGGAAATCTGGACATAGATATTGCGTCACTTAAAAAAGAGGCAGTATTACAAATGGCGGATTATTATGAACCGGACATAAAAAACGAAAACGGTATGAATATCATAAAGGAAGCCATAATGCAGAATGGGCTGGTGGGTGTTTCATTTTACGCGCTCACTTATTCAAATAATCCGTATTACAATAATACAAATAATGCATATTATTGCTACAACGATCAAACAGGCACAAATCATGCTGTGGCTATCGTGGGCTGGGATGACAATTTTTCGACGGCAAACTTTGATGCGGCACACAGACCGGATAACAATGGTGCATGGCTTATACGGAACAGTTGGGGAGAGGAAAATGATCCATTTTTTAGTTACTACAAGTATTTTTGGATTTCCTATGAAGATAAATCGATTGATGCCGCAAATATCATAGATCTTGCTGAGTCTGTAAATTATGACAATAATTACTATTATGACTCACAGGCACATTACTGGTATAGTTTGCTGGATGGCAGCAGTGTCGCGAATGTATATAAGGTCCAGGATAAAGGAAATGAGAAGCTTACGGAGATCAATATCGAGATAGATCTTGCTGCGGACTATGAAATAAAGATATACAGAAATCTTAAGGATATTTCGGATCCCGAGAGTGGAATCCTTGTGAGTGATGCGACGACAAAGGGCAGCCTGAGTCTGCCCGGAGTTTATAATATACCGTTAAATAAGCCGGTATTACTGCAAAAAGGGAGCAGCTTTTCTATAGTAGTAAAGACAAGCAAGGGCTCGGTTTGTTTTGAATATACACTGCCAAGTACATTTAATGATGGCAGCGGCTTTACTATAGAATGTGGACTAAAGAAAAATCAGAGCTTTATCATGAAGGACTCGGATTGGAAAGATTGGTATGATGTCTGTGCTGATGATGAGTATGTGGGATTTAGAGACGGCATCGGCAATTTCTGCATTGCAGCACATACGGTTAATACTACAGAAAATGAGATTGAAGAAAAATTCAAGGATCCATCCGGCAAAGAAGTAACGCTTCTTTACAATACAGATTATGGAACTTACAAGACGGAAGACGGAAAAGATGTATTAGTGTTCAGCAAAGAAAACGGTGAAAAAATACCAACACCAAAGTACCAGTTTACGGGAAAGAAGGTATGTCCGTCTAAGAAAGCTTATGTGGTCTATAATGGCATTCTTTATACATTTAAGACTGATTACAGTATAGGCTTTAAGAAAAACAAAAAGCGGGGTAACTCTGAAGCGACGATCAAGTGGAAGAAAAAGAGCGATCCATACAAAGCCGGAACAAAGAAGAGCACCATGAAATTTGAAATAGTAGAGAGAACAGTAACAGATGACATGGTGAGCTTTAAGGTGAAAAAAGGTAAGCTCAAGAACTTGAGAGTCAAAGCTGACGGTATTGAGATGAAACCAAAGAAAGATGACTACAGCTATACCGGATCATCCACAGAGGGTTTCAAGATCACATTCAAAAATAACTACAAAGGAACAGTCACGAAAAAAGGATAAATATAAAGAATCTGCCTCCTGCCTGGAAAGCCTCAAAACACAAGGCTTCCGGCAGGAGGTATCTTTGTATATACATGTATTGTTTGGTGTAAAAAAAGTTGTCTTGACAGCTGCACCGAAGACAAGTATTTTTAATAGGCATAATAACCTATCCCACGGCAAGAGAAGAGGTCGAGATCTTAATATGATGGATAACTGGTCCGGGTTTAACGGTGAAAATGACATTCACGATGAAAACTATGATTGGGAATCAAAGAAGTGGTAGGATAAAATTTCGTGATAAGGAGAGACAGGCATTATGAAACTTGGAATAATTGGAACAGGTAAAATCGTTGCCGATGCATTATACGCGATCAAACCGGTGTCTGAAATAGAATTAAGAGCGATTTTCGCGCGTCCTCACAGCAGGGAAAAGGGAGAGGAGATTGCCGCGGAATACGAGATTCCTGCAGTATATACCGACTATGATGAGCTGCTTAATGATGCCGACGTCGACACAGTCTACATCGGTCTCATAAACAGTGTTCACTACGAATATGCTAAAAAGGCACTTGAAAAAGGGATAAACGTAATAGTAGAGAAACCTTTTACCGGTACTTATGAAGAAGCCGAAGAACTGGTTTCTCTTGCCAGGGAAAAGGGGTGCTTTGCATTTGAGGCGATAACTGTTCTTCATAATGATGTTATAGAAAAAATGAAGGCCGCCCTTCCTAAACTTGGTACTATACGGATGATGACAGCCAATTATTCTCAGTATTCAAGCCGTTACGACAGGTACCTTAACGGAGAGGTAGATCATTCGTTTGATCAGGCTTTTCTTGGCGGAGCGCTTCGGGATATAAATGTCTATAATATTCATTATGCGGCAGCGCTTTTCGGACTTCCAAAGGATGCACGATATTACCCGAATAAAGGTTTCAACGGTATCGATACATCAGGAACACTTGTCATGGAATACGATGGATTTAATGCTGTCTGCACCGGAGCCAAAGATTCCGACAGTCCGGGCTTTGTATGCATACAGGGCGAAAAAGGGTATATGAGGATTGACGGGAAACCAAATGTAGCTCCAAACCTTACGATAGTACATGTTGATGAAGAGAATCATGAACTCGTAAAAGATGCAGCCGGAGCTATGGTCCGCGCGACTAAAACAGAAGATTTTATACCGCCGCAGGTTCATCATCGTATGACAAAGGAGTTCAAGGATTTTGCGGAAATGATCGACAATAAAGATACATCCAAAGCTGATCTGTATATGAAAGAAACACTGGATGTAATGGACATCATCACCAGAAAGATCAGCATCTGATATGTCATTATTAATATAAAAATCACAAACCGGTATATGAGATTAAGACATCATTCCATCCCAGGGATGATGTCTTATTTACTTCATGCATTAAATAATATCTGAAATATCACGATACAATATATGAATACATGGAAAATCCGGAGGGGTTGAAAGAGATGTATTATGCAAGTTTTGGAATTTTGGCAGTAATACTTCATTTAATAATTAATAATAGAATACTTAACGGTAAAAAGAAGTGGCATTTACAAGGTGCGTATTTTCGATATGGTCAGTTTCTTAGTGCTATTCTCGTTTTTTATATAGCAGATCTGTTGTGGGGATTCATTTTTGATTCAAAAATAAGAATTTTGGCTTACATAGATACATCCCTGTTTTTTGCTGCTATGGCTGTTTCTGTTCTTTTATGGACCAGATTTGTCGTGGCTTATGTAGATGCGCATGGAGTCTGCGCTAATATCTTTAGCGCAGCAGGTTGGTTAATCTTTGGATTTATTCTGATTCATCTTGTTGTAAATATCTTCAATCCTATAATCTTTTATTTTTCGGAGGATATGTCATATCACCCGGGAATTGCCAGATATTTGATATTAGCGGCGCAGGTCCTTCTTTTTATTTCGACATCAGTTTATTCATACTATGTCTCGAAAAAAAGATCAGGCGTACAGAAAAGACATTATCTGACTATCTGTCTGTCAGGTGTCGTAATGGCAGTGTTAATAATTCTCCAGTCTTTCGATCCTTTTGCACCGTTTTACACAATAGGATGCCTATTGGCTAATTGTCTGGTCCATGTATTTATTGAGGAGGACGAGAAAAATGAGATTGACAGAATAGCGAGGGAATCTAGTAAAGAAAAAGAGAGATACAGTCAGATAGCAACCAGTCTCGCAAGAGATTACGATGCAATTTACTATATCGAAATTGAAAGCGGTAAATATTTTGAACTGTCTGTTAGTGATATGTATGAGTCTATGAAGGTTCCGAAAATCGGTTGTGATTTTTATGAAGAGACACGCGAGAACGCACGAAGATATGCGCATCCGGATGACAGGGCCTTTGCTGAAAGTTTTTATTACAAAGAAGTGATGCTGAAAAAACTGGAGGGACAGAAGTCGTACTCCTATCGATACAGGATCATGGTCGGAGGACACCCTCGATATTTTCAATTTGTTGTGCTGCTGTCTAGTGACGCCAAACATTTTATACTGTGTGATAAGGATATAAGCGACACGATAACAGCAGAAACCGCACTTCTTGAGAAACAAAAGGCTCAGATAACATTTTCGCATATAGCGGAAAGTCTTGCCGCAAACTATGATATGTTGTTCTATGTCGACCTCGAGAACAACAGTTATGCAGGTTATTCTTCCAATAATTCTTTGGGAAAATTGCATGTGGAACAGACCGGTGAGGATTTTTTTGATGATATCATGAAAAACATGAGCCGTTTCATTAATCCTCAAGAACGCGAAAAGATGACTATAACTTTTGACAAGGACTATTTTTTAACTGCTCTTGAAGACAGAAAACAGGTGAATCTGGAATATAGCTTTTTGATCAATGAAAAGATACATTATACCAGGATGTCAGTGAGAAAAATAAGTGACGGCTTGCATCTGATCATATGTGTTGAAAATATTGATGATGAGATCAAAAAAGAGAATGAGATAGCCAGAGCACTGCAATCTGAAAAAAATATTGCCAGACGCGACGAATTGACGGGAGTAAAAAACAAGCTGGCATTTGATGAATTTGAAAAATCTATTCAGGATAGCCTCGATAAATGTGAGGATCCGTTGTCCTTTGCGCTTGTAGTATGTGACCTAAATGACTTGAAAAAGATCAATGATACACAGGGACATAAGGCAGGGGATGAGTATATCAAAACATCTGCAAAGCTCTTGTGCAACGTCTTTGATCACAGTCCTGTATTCCGTATAGGCGGAGATGAATTTGCTATTTTCCTAAGCGGAGAGGACTACTCATCGAGGCATCAGCTTGTAGAGGAAATACAAAATAGATCGATTGCAAATATTGCCAGACACGAAGGCCCTGTCATTGCGATAGGTATGGCAGAATATATGCCGGAAACCGACCACAATGTAACAGAAATCTTTGAGCGCGCAGATCGATTGATGTATAAGGTGAAGAAAGAGTTGAAGAGTCGTAAATATGAAAACAAGAACTGAAGCACTGGAATACGATCATTCTTGATGGCAGTATTCCGAATGAAGACATTAAGCTTATGGTTGTGTGGCTACTTATGTGCAGGTCGCAGGAACCTCACGCTTATAAGAAATATTGTGAGAATACTACTGTTAATGCTGCTATAATGCATTATGTGACAATGGCAGAGCGCAATGATATAAAGGTGACGGTATCTGCTAATATTCCATATAATACAGGAGCTGATGAGATGCAGCTTGCCATAGCCATCAGCAATCTTTTGGAAAATGCAATCCATGCATGTGAGAAGGTTCAGGAGGCAGCAAACAGATGACTTTGAAAAAGCTTTTCAACTCAAATTATTTAAAGCTGATAGCTATTATTGCCATGACGATAGATCATGGAACGGATCTTTTATATCCCGGGTTTCCGGCTGAGCCGGTGCCAATAGTACTTCACTTTATCGGGCGCCTGACGGCACCTATCATGTGGTTTTTTGTTTGTGAAGGATATCATTATACAAAAGACGCAAAGAAGTATATGCTCCGTCTTGGCATATTTGCGATCATTTCTCATTTCGCGTACTGTTTTGGATTTGGCATAAGCCTCAATCCTTTTAAGGGTAGTATTTTTAACAGAACCAGTGTCATGTATCCGCTTTTTATAGCTGTAGCGACACTTTATCTGGAAGAACACATGACTACATGGAAAGCATGGCAGAAAAGAATCGTACAGATACCATTGGTTCTAAGTGCTTTCCCGGCGGACTGGAGCTGTATTGCGGTACTCGCAATACATGGTATGTACAGTGAAAGAGGAAATCTCGAAAAACAGATGGTCAAGATGATCCAGTGGGTTCTGTTGTATGGTGTTGTATCGTTTTTCTTTGTAAGCAAAGTATATGCATTAGAGCTCGTCGGTGTGCTCATGGTTTACCCACTCTTGAAGCTCTATAACGGAGAACGCGGAAAGGCTAAATGGATGAAGTGGTTTTTCTATCTCTACTATCCGGTGCACATAATCATAATCGGGATCATCCGAATAGTTGTATATGGAAATGTAAATATCTGCTTGTAAAGGCAGCAGATCATGACATTCAAACTAAAATAGGAAAAATTTTTGTAACGAGGGGGATTTTATGCTTATCCTTGCGATAATACCGAGTTTGGTATTGATATTTGCCGTATGGAAATTTGATACGGTAGAAAAAGAACCGATAGGGCTTTTAGCAAAGCTTTTTTTCGGTGGCGCACTCACGATCCTAAGCGCACAGCTTGTAGGTTTTCTGGGTGAGAAGCTCTTGCGTATGTTAAATAATGACACAGATTCGCTTGTGTACTTTTTTATTTTTGCTTTTTTCCTTGTAGGACTGGTAGAGGAAGCGGGCAAGTTTCTGGTGCTTAGACTTCTCACATGGAAAAATAATGAGTTTAACTATACCTTTGACGGCATTGTATATGCCGCAATGGTGTCGCTCGGTTTTGCGACTATCGAAAATATTGCCTATGTGATAGTAAACGGCAGCGGCGCCAGTCTGGTACGGGTCCTCCTGCAGGCCCCGGCGCATCTCATCTATGCGATATTTATGGGATATTTCTATGGACTTGCCAGACTAAATAAAGGACTTGGAGATCAGAAAAAAGTCATGATGCATACAGCGGAGGCTGTGATGGTCCCGGCTGTGATGCATGGGCTGTATGTTTTTTGCCTTGGAACAAAAAAGAGCATCTTCCTTATACTGTTTGCGATATATGAGATCGTGATAACAGCATTTGCGGTATGGCAGTTTTTGAAACTGTCAAAGAACGATATGCTGATCCCGGGAATGGAATTTACGATCGATTGGGATGATGACGAGCAGGAGGGGACGGATGAAAGTAAAATGTGAATACTGCGATCAGCAGATTGACGAGAGTCAAAAGTACTGCCCAAACTGCGGAGCACCCATGCCAACGGCGAATCGAGTGGCGGGAGGCCAGCCGAAAACGATCGAGGAGCTGAAGCAGTGGTATATCGATCATAAACTTCCGCCGGAAAGGATCACAAGATTCTTTATCGGTAAGGACATAAAAGAGCCGAAGGCATTTGGAATCTACAAAAACAGCGCGGGTGACTTTGTCGTATATAAAAATAAGAGTAACGGTGAAAGAGCGATCCGTTATCAAGGATCAGATGAAGGTTATGCCGTAAATGAGCTGTATCAGAGGCTCAGGAGCGAAATTGCCGATCAGAAGGCAAATGGCAGAGGCGGCAGAAACAACAATACGAATAATAACAAGGGTAAAAAGAAAGGCACCACCATCGGGGATATACTTTTAACGATAGTTCTTTTGCCTTTTGTATGTCCGATTTTTGCAACGATATATATTGCCATTGCGGTATTTATAATAAGTCTTTTTGATCATTCTCCGGCAAAAGGATATTATAAATACAACGGAAAAGATTATTACTACCAGGGTTCATCGTGGTATTCATACGATCCGGTTCTGGACGACTGGTCATATGCTTCAAACAGGGATGAACTAAACGAAATAATTAATAGTGATACCGATAATGATTATCGCATAGACTACAATGAAGGAAAGCGTTTTGAAGATACGAACTGGTACGACAGTGGTACTTCGGATGATGATTCCGACTGGGATTCGGACAGCTTTTGGGACGATTCAGACAGCTCATGGGGAGATTCCACGTGGGACAGCGGTAGCTCGTGGGATTCGGGAGGCTCTGACTGGGATTCTGACTGGTAAAAAAGGCATTAACAACGATAGTAAGGATGAAAGTAAATGTTGACTAACAAATCAAAAGGAATAATCTGTATCTTGCTGGCTGCGCTGGGATTTTCACTTATGACATTTTTTGTGAGACTGTCGGGTGATATCCCCGTTATGGAGAAAGCATTTTTCAGAAATGCAGTTGCAGCACTTGTGTCCGTTTTTTTGATCATTAAGTCCGGTGAAGGATTCAAGATAAAAAAAGGCTGCGGAACAGGGATTTTCTTCCGCTGTCTGTTCGGTACAAGCGGACTTATCGCAAATTTCTACGCGATCGACAAGCTGAATATCGCTGATGCAAATATGCTGAATAAACTGTCGCCTTTCTTTGCGATACTGATATCAATACCTCTCTTAAAGGAGAAGCCGAAGAAACTTGACATAGCAGCAGTTATAATCGCGTTTATCGGAGCAATGCTGATAGTTAGACCCTCCGGCAGCAACATGCAGCTTTTCCCTGCTCTCATAGGTCTATATGGTGGGTTTGGAGCAGGAACAGCGTACGTATTTGTGAGAAAACTTGGGAAAAAAGGAGAGAGGACACCGATCATCGTATTCTGTTTCTCAATGTTTTCCACACTCATTGCAGTTCCTTTTATTGCGATGAATTTCGTTCCGTTAAGTCCACGCCAGCTCTTGTATCTGATACTGGCGGGGGTGGCAGCGACCCTCGGTCAGTTTGGTATCACTTCGGCGTATAAATTTGCACCTGCTAAGGAAATATCAGTATTTGACTATACTCAGGTTATCTTCGCGGCACTTCTCGGCATACTGTTCCTCGGTGAGATACCGACGATACTTTCTGTTGCAGGATACGTGATCATAATCGGTGTCGCAGCACTTAGATGGATGTACAACTTAAAAACAGACGATAGTGTAACTGCGCAGGCATGAACATTTATCGAATTCAAAAAGGACAAGTCGTAAAGGCTTGTCCTTTTTGTGTTGTTGAGGTGCTATCAGTTTTGCTTATAACTCACAATCAGATATGCGTATAGCCTGAGATATTGAATAACAGATGACAGATGTTATAATACCTACTAACCCTAGTAAACGGATAGGGAAAGCGCGCTGAGAACCCGGAGACTATTTTTCAACATTGGAAAAAAGAGGAGAGAATTACTATGAAAAACAAACTGATATCACTTGTCCTGGCGATCACACTTGCGGCATCTCTTTCCGGATGCGGAAGTCAGAGCACTGAAAAGGTAAATGCAGCAGAGAGCACCATCGAGCTTACAAATGTATCCTACGATCCGACTCGTGAGCTGTACGCTGCTTACAACGAAGCTTTTAAGAAGCATTACAAAGATGAGTTTGGTAAGGATATCGAGATAACCCAGTCGCACGGCGGTTCCGGAAAGCAGGCTCTGGAAGTTGCAAATGGTCTGGAAGCTGATGTAGTTACACTGGCACTTGAGGGTGATGTTCAGGTTGTTGCAGATGCAGGTCTTATCGATAACGGTTTCACATCAGAGTTTGATCTCGACAGCTCACCGTACACATCTACGATCGTATTTCTGGTACGTAAGGGAAATCCCAAGAAAATTTATGACTGGAGCGATCTGGTGAGAGATGATGTGGGAGTCATCACACCGAATCCGAAGACCTCCGGAGGTGCTATGTGGAACTACCTCGCAGCATGGTACTACTTTGAGGAGCAGGGTCAGAGCGAAGCAGAGATCCTCGAATCAATCAGAAAGCTTTACGGAAATGTAGTTGTTCTCGATTCCGGAGCAAGAGGCGCTACAACATCATTCGTTGAAAATAAGCAGGGCGATGTACTCCTCGCATGGGAGAATGAAGCATTTCTTTCACTGAAAGAGTACCCGGGTGAATATGAGATCGTGGTACCTTCCGTTTCAATCCTCTGCCAGCCTACAGTCGCTGTAGTAGATGAGGTTGCTAAAAAGCACGGCACAGAAGATGCAGCTAAGGAATATCTGAACTACCTGTATTCCGATGAAGCTCAGGAGATCGAGGCACAGAACTTCTACCGTCCGAGCAGCAAGGATGTTTACAGCAAGTACGTATTTAGCGCAGAAGGCAACACTATCACAGAAGTTCCGGCAGACGGAAAGTGGATCAACGACAATATCACGCTCACAAATATCGAGCACTTTGGCGGATGGGCTAAGGCAAGAGCAGACCACTTCGCAGATGGAGCAAACTTCGATCAGATTTATGAGCAGTAAGGAAGGTAAACATACATGAAACGGAAAAATATAATACCGGGTTATGGGCTTACATTTGGGATAACGCTCACGATATTATCCCTCATAGTAGTGATTCCTCTTTGCTCACTGGTGGTATTTACGTCCAGACTTTCACTCCCGGAATTTTTATACACAGTATCAAGACCGAGAGTGCTTTCCGGATATTTCGTAAGTATCTCTACAGCGTTCATTGCTTCGGCAGTGAACGCTGTGATGGGATTCATCCTGGCGTGGGTCCTGGTCCGGTATGATTTTCCGGGAAAAAGATTTCTGGATGGGATAATAGAGCTCCCGTTCGCACTTCCTACCGCAGTCGCGGGAATTTCACTGACACACCTCACAACTACAAATGGATGGGTAGGAAAGTTCTTTTATGATCTTTTTGGCATAAAGATCGCATATACGCGTCTCGGAATCACCATTGCACTTATCTTTATCGGAATCCCTTTCGTTGTCCGCTCGGTTCAGCCTGTTTTGGAAAAAATTGATATCCAGTATGAGGAAGCGGCAATGATACTGGGAGCAGACAGCAGGATGATCTTTCGGAAGGTGATCTTCCCCGAAATACTTCCGTCTCTCATATCCGGGTTTACGCTGGCATTTGCACGATGCATCGGAGAATACGGAAGCGTCGTATTCATCGCAGGAAATACACCGTACGAGACAGAGATCGCACCGCTTCTTATCATGTCGGAGCTCCAGGAATTTGACTATACCGCAGCGACATCCATTGCGCTCGTCATGCTTGCCATCGCATTTGTGATCTTGTCTGTAAATGCAGTCCTGCAGAGCGTTGTTTCCCGCAGGATAAGCGGTCTTGCATAAAGAGAGGTGGTGGATCTTATGGAACTCAGGAAAAACAGCGGAGCTATAAAGTGGGCACTGATACTTTTATGCTTCGTATTTTTAGCGGTATTTCTGCTCCTCCCGCTTTTTTATATCGTGATAACGGCACTTCGGGACGGGATAAGCGGATATATAAACGCCATAACTGATGAATATGCGCTGAAAGCTGTATGGCTCACGGTTCAGGCAACGCTGTGGGCGGTGATCATAAATACAATTTTTGGAATATCAGCAGCGTGGCTTCTCACAAAATATTCATTTCGCGGAAAAAAGATTTTATCGACCTTTATCGACCTTCCGGTTACGGTGTCACCTATCATCGCAGGTTTGATATATGTCCTGACATTCGGAAGACAGGGTGTTCTTTATGACTATCTCGATCCACTTGGGATACAGATAATCTTCGCAGTTCCGGGTATCGTACTCGCTACGATCTTCGTAACATTTCCTTTTATTTCAAGAGAGCTGATACCTGTACTCACGGCGCAGGGCGTTGACGAGGAAGAAGCTGCAGCTCTTATGGGAGCAGGGACATTTACTATTTTCAGAAAAGTAACACTGCCTCATATAAAGTGGGCGCTGCTTTACGGTGTTGTGCTCTGTACGGCAAGAGCCATGGGCGAATTTGGAGCAGTATCGGTTCTGTCAGGACACTTAAGGGGAAAAACCAATACGCTTCCTCTTTACATAGAACTTTTGTATCAGGGATATGATTTCACCGGAGCGTTTGCCTCTTCATCGATACTGGTGGTAATGGCAGTGATAGTACTGATCCTGAGACTTATCATCGAAAAGAAGGGCAAAAAGGAACTGGATAATAAAAAGTGAGGACATAGAAATGAGTGACAGCATAAATCGGTCGGATTCGTACGTGGAATTAAGGAATATAAACAAGCATTTCAAAGATTTTCATGCAACAAAGGATGCAAATATCTCGATTAAAAAGGGAAAACTCGTGGCTCTCCTCGGTCCCTCCGGAAGCGGAAAAACGACTATCCTCCGAATGATCGCAGGTCTGGAGCAGCCTGACTCCGGTGAGATCCTGATCGACGGAAAGGTTGTAAATAACGTTCCGGGAAGTGAGAGAGGAATAGGCTTTGTATTCCAGAGTTACGCGCTTTTTCGATATCAGACAGTATATGAAAATATCGCATTTGGTCTCAGGGTCAAGAAGGTACCGGAGAAGGAGATAAAGAAAAGAGTTTCAGAGCTGCTGACTCTCATAAGCTGTGAAGGCCTTGAAAACAGATATCCGAGCCAGCTATCCGGCGGACAGAGGCAGAGGGTTGCATTTGCGAGGGCGCTCGCACCGAATCCCCAGATACTGCTTCTGGATGAGCCCTTTGCTGCGATCGATGCAAAGGTCAGACTGGAACTCCGTACATGGCTCAAGGAAATGATAACAAAGATCGGTATCACCAGCATTTTCGTAACCCACGATCAGGATGAGGCGATAGAGGTTGCGGATGAGATCATAGTTACAAATCAGGGCAGAGTAGAGCAGTCCGGCACACCGCAGGAATTGTACTCACGCCCGAAAACAGAATTTGTTGCAAAGTTTCTCGGCAATTCTACAGTGGTACAAAATTTTGAACGCTTCAAATATTTTGAAAAGCAGGATGAGGATGTGACAGCAATCCTCAGACCGGAGTTTGTAAGTATTTATAAAAAAGATGAAAACGTGCAGTTTGTGAGGTCAGTAGAGGAAGCAACGGTGGAAGACATCATCTTCCGCGGAAGCAACATGGAGATAAAAGTAAAGCTCCACGGCAATCTGATCTCGGCACTTAGAAGCATAAATGATCCCATCATAGAAGTAGGGGAAAAAGTAAACGTATTTATTTATCGGCTGTTTGTGATAAGCAGGGATAAAGTGGAACTGATCCATAACCTGTCGCTTAAGCAGGAGACAGTGGTTATCTGACGGATTTTTAGAGGAGACAGGATCGTGGAACAAAAAAGAATTGATTCGGATGTTCTGATAATAGGAGGCGGGACCGCAGGATGCTATGCAGCCATGAGGCTTGCCCGTGACAAAAATCTGAACATCGTCATAGTTGATAAGGCGGACATCCGAAGAAGCGGATGCCTCGCGGCAGGGGTCAACGCGCTGAATTTTTATATAACAGAGGGGCATGAGCCGGAAGATTATGTGGAGTATGCGTCAAAAGATGCCCACGGGATCGTGCGGAAGGATCTGCTGAGAGACCTTGCGGAGCGCGTAAATCATGTGACTCATGACATGGAGAGACGAGGGCTCACGATCCTTAAGGACGAAAACGGAAAGTATATTTCCAGAGGATGGCGTAACCTGAAGATCAATGGTGAAAACATAAAGCCGATCCTTGCGGAAGAGGTTAAGAGTTTAGATAACATTCAAATTTTTGAACATATAAACATCACGGATCTGAGACAGGATGGAAAGGCACGGGGAGCCTATGGATTTGGAATCCGTGACGGGGCTTTTTACGAATTTCGTGCAAAAGCAGTGCTTGTCGCAACGGGAGGTGCGGCAGGTCTGTACAGACCGAATAATCCGGAGAAGTCGCCTCACCAGACCTGGTACTGTCCTTTCAACACTGGAGCGGGATACGCAATGGGAATCCTTGCAGGGGCAGAGATGACAACGTTTGAAATGCGTTTCATCGCCCTTAGATGCAAGGATACGATCGCTCCAACGGGAACTATCGCCCAGGGGGTGGGCGCGAAACAGGTAAATTCGAGAGGTGAGATTTATGAAGATAAATACGGTCTCACTACCTCTCAGAGACTTTGGGGAACAGTGACAGAGAACCGTGAAGGGCGGGGGCCGTGTTTCCTGAAGACCGCAGGACTTGATGAAGAAACCGAGGGAAATCTTTACAAGGCTTATCTGAATATGGCACCGCTGCAGACTCTTAAATGGCTGGAAAACGGCGGACCGTCCGAGAAAAATGTGGAGATCGACGGTACAGAGCCTTACGTCGTGGGAGGACATACGGCGAGCGGTTACTGGATAGACAGAGACCGCAGTACAACGATAAAGGGGTTATTTGCAGCAGGTGATGTTGCCGGAGGTGCACCACAGAAGTATGTGACAGGTGCGCTTGCAGAGGGAGAGATAGCTGCGGAAGGCATCATAGGATACCTGCAGGGGCTTGATGAAAATGAAGATAATGAGGCAGAGCTTAAAGATCAGAGTGATGCACGCAGAGCAGAGTACGAGAGTTTTTTAGAAAGCAGACATGGCGAAGGGAAGCCCGCTCCATACTCGCCGTCAGATATTGAGATTGCTATGCAGAAAGTCATGGATGAGTATGCAGGAGGGATCAGAACGGACTACCGCTATACAGAGGCAGGACTTGATACTGCGGAAAGGCGGATAAATGAGCTCTCAGAGCTTCTGCCATCTGTAAAAGTGAATGATACGTATGACCTTTTGGATCTTTATGAGGTGAGGGACCGGCTCATCGTTTCCCGAGTCCTCATAGCTCATTTAAGAGCCAGAAAAGAGACCAGATGGCATAGTTTTCAGGAAAATGCGGATCATCCTGAAGTTAATAAGGAATTTGAGTGCTATATAAATTCCGTAATGAAGGATGGAGAAATAAAGATCATAAAGAGAAATCTGATCGGATAGCGGTATAGAGGAGAAGTAAATGGGAGTGATCATCGATCAGTCAAAGTGTGCCCGGTGCGGGCGGTGCAGTGACATTTGTCCCGGAAACCTCATCCGTAAGGATGGGGATAATAAAGCGTATCTTAAGCGCCAGGGAGACTGCTGGAGCTGTGTGTCATGTGTAAAGGAGTGTCCGGTTGGTGCTATAGCGCTTATCCTTCCGCCGGAGCTTGGCGGCAGCGGAGGTCGGCTGACTCTTACACAGGATGGCAGTGTCACAAGGTGGGTCGCTGAAAGCGCCCGCGGAGTGCAGACAGTGATAGTAACAGATACAAAAGAGGCTAATAAATATTAAAACCGTACAAGAGGAGAAAGATAGAAAATGGACAGTAAGCTGACACATTTGGATGCCCTTGAGGCAGAAGCTATCTATATCATGAGAGAAGTGGCGGCGGAATGTGAGAAACCCGTAATGCTATACTCCATCGGAAAAGACAGTTCGGTAATGCTTCACCTTGCAATGAAAGCATTTTATCCGGAAAAACCGCCTTTCCCGTTCCTGCATATAGATACCACATGGAAATTTAAGGATATGATCCGGTTTCGTGATGAAACTGCAAAAAAATATGGGATCGAAATGATAGTCCACACAAATAAAGAGGGTGTGGAGCAGGGAATAAACCCCTTCGATCACGGTTCATCATATACGGACATCATGAAAACACAGGCTCTGAAACAGGCACTTACCGAGGGCGGATATACAGCGGCTTTCGGAGGCGGCAGAAGAGATGAGGAAAAGTCCAGAGCAAAGGAACGAATCTTTTCTTTCCGAAACAGCGCGCAGGCGTGGGACCCGAAAAACCAGAGACCTGAAATGTGGAAGCTTTACAATACCCGCATCCATAAGGGCGAGAGCATCCGTGTATTTCCTCTTTCTAATTGGACAGAAAAAGATATCTGGCAGTACATAAAGAGAGAAAATATTCCCATCGTTCCGCTTTATTACGCGGATGAGAGACCATGTGTCCAGAGAGACGGTCAGTGGATCATGGTGGATGATGAGAGAATGAGGCTTCTTCCAGGAGAAGAGGTACAGACGAAAAAAATCCGTTTCAGAACCCTTGGATGCTATCCGCTCACAGGCGGTTTTGAATCAGATGCAAAAGACATCGATGCGGTTATCGAAGAGACCCTTTCCGCAGTTGAGTCTGAGAGGACTACAAGAGTCATTGATAAGGACAGCGGAGACGGCAGCATGGAAAGACGTAAGAAAGAGGGGTACTTCTAGGAATGAGAGATTTGCTCAAGTTTATAACCTGCGGAAGCGTGGATGATGGAAAATCCACTCTTATCGGACATATTTTATATGATTCAAAGCTGCTCTATGCGGATCAGGAAAGAGCGCTGGCACTGGAATCAAAGGTTGGAAGCCGCGGAGGAGAGATAGATTATTCGCTTCTGCTTGACGGACTTACTGAGGAGAGAGAGCAGGGCATCACCATAGATGTGGCTTACCGCTATTTTACAACTGATGCAAGGAGTTTCATCGTAGCAGATACACCGGGTCATGAAGAGTATACGAGAAATATGGCCGTGGGCGCATCATTTGCTGATTTCGCAGTTATTCTTACAGATGCAAAAAAGGGTGTGCTGGTACAGACAAGGCGTCATGCAAGGATATGTTCTGTAATGGGTATCCGTCACTTTGTGTTTGCAGTAAACAAGATGGATCTCGTGGGTTACAGCGAAGAAGTGTTCAGAGATATCGAAAAGCAGATCGATGAGTTAAAAGAAGAACTCTCACTTGAAGACGTTAAGGTCATACCACTGTCTGCAACAGAAGGCGATAATGTTACAAAACATTCTGAAAATATGCCCTGGTACAAGGGTGAGACACTTCTGAAGTGGCTTGAGACCGTGGATGTATCTGACAATGATGCAGAGGATGGTTTCTATCTTCCGGTTCAGAGAGTATGCAGGCCTGACCACACATTCAGAGGATTTCAGGGACAGATCGAGAGTGGTTCCATCCGTGTCGGTGATGAGATTTCAGCACTTCCGAAGCGGGAAAAAGCGCACGTAAAAAAGATCCTTGTGGGCGACAGAGAAGCGGATGAAGCTTTTAGCGGACAGGCTGTTACTATCCAGCTTGACCGCGAGATCGATGTATCGAGAGGTTCTGTTCTGGAAAAAGATTCAGCCATAGACACAGCGGATTCTGTAACAGCGACACTTATCTGGATGGATGATGCCCCTCTAATAAAGGGCGGAAATTATCTCGCAAAGATAGGAACCAGCATGATCCCGGCGCAGGTCGTTGAGATCCAGTACACGGTGGATGTGAATACAGGCGTATTCCGAAACAGCGGTGCGTTGAAGAAAAATGAGATCGGTGTATGCCGTATAGTTTTCTCTGACAGGATAAGCGTTGACCGGTTCCATAATCACAGGAGCATGGGTGAACTGATACTCATTGACAGAGTGAGCTTCATGACAAGCGCATGCGGTGTTGTAGAACAGTATGATAAAAATGGCAATCTTTCGGTAGGAAAGATCGGAGCAAAGACCCGAAGTGCAGCTCTCGGCCAGCAGAGCGCAGCGATTATTTTTGACAGGGCAGCGGGTGTTGATGCGACTGTACTTGAAGAAGTAGAAAAGAGGCTTGTGCTCTCGGGACGAAATACTTATCTCTTAAATGTAGACGACATTGGTGACACAGATACATCCAGAGAAATAGTGAAGCATTTGAACAACGCAGGTGTTATTGTTCTTCTTTCCGATGTGGAGGGAACTCTTAGAGATAAGGATAAGGAAATCCGAAAGATAGTATACGCAGGAGAAGAAAAAGACACGGAGAGTATCGTGGAATTTGTAAAGAAAGTCACATCCTACGACTATGATCTGACAAAAGACGCTTCATATATCTAAAATAGATGAAAAAATGCCTGCATGCTGAAGGGTTTGAGCATGCAGGCTTTTAGTGAGTATTTGCCCATTGCCTACGACGATGGGCAAAACTTACATGCAGAGATTGCATGGATCACTCGAAAGGTCTTGGGAGATGTACAATTTTTTGTATAAGATAATTTTACATCTAAAATATTAAGAAAAACAGTTGTTAGGCCGATAAAATGTATGAAGACTGATAATGTGTCTTTAGGTGCTGAAATGGAGTTCAGCAGTTCTACTTTACAAGGAGGTGCAGATATGGCTGGTATAGCTAACGTGTCTGTGCTTATGAGTATGACCTACGGCAATACGCGTAATACCATAGGCAGGGGCTCGGTAAGAAACAGAGGCAGTACCGCATTTTCGCGTAAGGCTGCAGCGGCTTACAGTTCAGATAGTGCAGGGACATCAGAGGTGTCCGAGAGATCAAGTGAGCTCCGGGACAAGATCCGCAACCTGAACAAAGTGCAGACTTATGGGCGTGATGCAAACGGACGAAAGACTTTCGTCGGGCAGTCGCAGGACAAGGTAAACGGATATCTGGATCTGTCGAGGTCAACGGCAAGTAAGAAATCTGAGAAATCAAAGAAACCGGTACGTTATAATTTTAAGGAGGTCTCATCAAAGATACTGAGGGCGAAAACATCCATCAGCGCAGGACAGGCAGTTATCGCAGCCAAGAGAAAGGTTGTGGAAGTCAGGAGAAAGATCGAAGCCGGTGACGGTGATCCTGAAGAGCTTCAGCTGGTACTGACTCACGCGAAACGGATGGAGATGGCAGCCCGCAAGAAAAAGCACAATCTGGAGCTTGAGGAACTTGTAGAGCACACTCAGAGTCGTGATGAAAGACTTGAAAAACAGGAAGAAGCAGCAACGGATATTAAGGACGCGATCGTAGCCGCAGAGGAAGAAAAGGTCGCTAAGAAAGAGGACGAGATCTTTGAAGAACGTCAGGATATGATCGAGGATGCTGTGGAAGAGGCTGAGGAAAGAAAATCTGAGAATACGGAAGAGATGCTCGCAAATCTGAATGAGATGATCTCCAAATTCGGCGAAGAGGAGCTGAAAGAGCTGGAAGAAGAGATGGAATTTCTGGAATGTATGGAGATCGTCGACCCGCATATGACTGAGGAAGAGCTGGATGAACTGAAGCGAAAGCACAGGGCAGCGGAGAACCGCGCGATAGTCAAAGCGGATATGGATTATCTGAAAGGTATGATAAAGCATCAGACTGAAAAGGGAAATTCTTCGGGCGCATCATCCGTATCAGCGGTAAGTACGTCATCCTCCGCATACACACCACAAATGGCAGTATCCATGCCGTCCATGGCAGAAGCTGCAAGTATGGCAATCGACGTACAGGTTTGAGAAAAGGAAAAAACAGAATAATGGAAAGCAGTTTAGATATCGAGTGCATATGAACACCTGTCGGAAATGGGTTTTAGTTTTTCGACAGGTGTTTTTGTGCGTGCCATGCAAATTGACTTGGCGAGGTTTTCTCGAGCCTAGTGATATTTGCGCGGTTAAATGGTACACTTAGCTAAGTACAATTTTTTTTCTGAATTAAAGGTAAGGTATGCTATCATGAATATTTCCCAGCTAAAATATGTATTGGAAGTTGCGTCTTCATCATCCATAAGAGAAGCGGCAACAAGGCTTTTTATATCCCAGCCTGCTCTGTCTGCGAGCATCAGAGAGCTTGAGGACGAGATCGGAATACTGATTTTTGAAAGGACAAATAAGGGTATCTCCATCACGGATGAAGGCCGTGAATTTGTTTCATATGCGAAGAAGGTTATCGGACAGTATGAGATCCTGGAGGACAGATATCTCTCAAAGGATAGTGACAAAGAGAGATTTTCTGTGTCTACACAGCACTACAATTTCCCTATACGAGCTTTTACTGAGGTGATAAAAGGAAACTATCCGGACAAGTTCATTTTTTCCATACATGAGACTAAAACCATGGAGGTTCTTGAGGATGTAAAGACAATGAAGAGTGAAGTGGGAATCGTTTCTTTCTCGAAAGCAAATGAAGATGTGATAAAGAAGCTGATGAGAGAGTATGGTCTGGAGTTTACGCCTCTCATGATCCGTGAGACCTATGCCTATGTCTGGGAGGATCATAAATTTGCTGGGAGAAGCGAGATATCTCTTGAGGAGCTTTCGGATTATCCTTGTGTGTCTTTTGACCAGAGTGATGACAGCAATTTCTATCTTACAGAGGAAGCTATGGCAGACTATGACTTTAAGAAGATGATAAAGTCAGATGACAGAGCGACTACCATGGAGCTTATCGCAGAGCTTCACGGCTATTCCATAGGTTCAGGTCTGCTGACAGGAGATGACGTTATCCTTAAGGGATTTAAGTCTATTAAGCTCAAGGAAGAGGATCCGCTCACCATCGGATATATCGTGAGAAAGGGCAGCACCATGTCAAAGTATGGTGAGGCCTATGTAGAAGAACTTTTGAAGTATAAAGAATTGTGATAACTATAGATTATCGCTGATGATCAAATCAATCGAATTTTCAGACAACTGCATTTGTATTAAGATAAAGCCATCTTAAAAATGCATCAAGAAATCACCCGGAAACACGGGTAGATTCTTCAATAAAAGAAAAGGAGATTGAGAGTATGAGCGATTACAGATTTGAGACATTACAGCTTCACGTAGGACAGGAACAGGCAGATCCGGCAACAGATTCAAGAGCAGTTCCGATTTATCAGACAACTTCTTACGTATTTCATAACAGCAAGCATGCAGCAGACAGATTTGGTCTCGCAGATGCAGGAAATATCTACGGCAGACTCACAAACTCCACTCAGGATGTGCTGGAGAAGAGACTCGCAGCATTGGAGGGAGGAAGCGCAGCACTGGCACTGGCATCAGGAGCAGCTGCTATTTCCTACACCATCGAAGCACTGGCAGCAAACGGAGGACATATCGTTGCTCAGAAGACTATCTACGGCGGAAGCTATAACCTCTTAGCACACACACTTCCCCAGTACGGCATCGAGACAACATTCGTAGATGCACATGATCTGAAGGAAGTTGAGGGAGCTATCAAGGAGAATACAAGAGCCATCTATCTGGAAACTCTTGGAAATCCGAACAGTGATATTCCTGATATCGATGCTATTTCTGAGATCGCTCATAAGCACGGTCTTCCGGTAGTTGTAGACAATACATTCGGTACACCTTACCTCATCAGACCGATCGAGCACGGTGCTGATATCGTAGTACATTCCGCAACAAAGTTCATCGGCGGTCACGGCACAACCCTCGGTGGTATCATCGTTGAGTCCGGAAAGTTCAACTGGAAAGAAAGCGGAAAGTATCCGAACATCGCAGCTCCGAATCCCAGCTACCACGGCGTTTCTTTCTACGATGTAGTAGGACCGGCAGCTTTCGTAACATACATCCGCGCGATCCTTCTCAGAGATACAGGCGCAACTATTTCTCCGTTCAATGCATTTCTTCTCCTGCAGGGAGTAGAGACACTTTCCCTGAGACTTGAGAGACATGCTGAGAATACAAAGAAGGTTGTTGAGTTCCTGAGCAAGCATCCGAAGGTTGAGAAGGTTAATCATCCGTCTCTTGCGGATCACCCGGATCACGCACTTTACGAGAAGTATTTTCCGAACGGCGGAGCTTCTATCTTCACATTTGACATCAAGGGCGGACAGGAAGAAGCATGGAAGTTCATCGATAACCTGAAGATCTTTTCACTCCTTGCGAATGTTGCAGACGTAAAGAGCCTGGTTATCCATCCGGCATCAACCACACACTCACAGCTCTCCACAGAGGAGCTTCTGGATCAGGGTATCAACCCCAACACCATCCGTCTCTCCATCGGAACAGAGCACATCGATGACATCATCGCAGACCTCGAGAATGGATTCGCAGCTGTATAAAGTGGTGAGATAAAAAGAATAAAATGATATGAGAAATCCCCGGATGATGAGGTGACCCCCAAAAGTTAGACTTTATTAGCGAGACAGCTACGGCTGCCTCGCTATTTTTATGCAGCCATAAGGGAGAGCCTGTATTGAACAGGGCTCTTCCAGCCTAGTTTCTCTTTGATTCTACGTTCATTGTAGTATTTTATATATCGCTCAATTTCAGCCTTCAGTTCTTCGTAACTATAGTAGACAACGCCATAGTAGATTTCTTGTTTCAATAAGCCAAAGAAGTTTTCCATGACTGAGTTATCATGACAGTTACCTTTTCGTGACATACTCTGGAAGATGTTTTCCTGTCTTAGATTGTATGTGTATGCCTTCATCTGGTAAGC
>FUZG01000014.1:0-59964 GCA_900168235.1 Lachnospiraceae bacterium
TCCCCCTGTATGAGGCAGGTTACCCACGCGTTACTCACCCGTCCGCCGCTAACCTTTCGAGAGATCCCAGCAAGCTGTTCACTCTCTAAGGCCCGCTCGACTTGCATGTGTTAGGCACGCCGCCAGCGTTCATCCTGAGCCAGGATCGAACTCTCGAAAAAAGTTTGATCCGGTTTCAAGATCAGCTAGCTTTTCGCTTCGCGTTTCTTTTTAACCGATTTACTGTCGACCAGATCGCTCTGATCTTCAGGTTCGTTTTTATTGCATTTCTGAAATTTCGTTTTGAATTTTCAGGGTTGCATTGCTGTTTGTTTGTCAAGGTTCAGTTCTGTCGGACCGCTTGTTAATCGAGCCTTTCGAGCTGTTTCGCTCGTGTCTCTCGCGGCGACAAGTGATATATTAGCACCTGATAAAGATGCCGTCAACAACAATTTTCGATTTTTGTACAATTTATTTTGAACTAATTTATATACATGTATTTTATGCGTATTATGCATCTTATTCACCGAATATTATACAGATATAAATAGTCTATCAACTATACAATTATTTCACCATTATTACTCAAATACCCATTTTATCGTAATCGCAGATCTACATATGTTCAATTTTTTGATCAATCACATACAAATGCCTTTTTTTGCATATACTGTCTGCCACAGGGCAAATCTATAAAAATACGGTAAAAAGCCTTGATAAGAGCACCAAAAACAAGTTGCGTTAGGCTCGAAAAAATCTCGCTAAGTGCTCCGCGCAATATAAAAGAGACTGCCCGGACTTAACCGGACAGTCTCTTCTTTAACAATATGTAATCAAAAGGTTTAATTCTTTCTCTGAAAAGTTTCACCCTTTATTCCCTTTACGGCTTCTGCAAATTCAGCCAGAAGGAGCTGGGCTTTTCTTGCCTCTGTTATATCGGGATATTTGATGCGGGCATAGATTTCTCCATTACGGCCGTTTCTTGTCTTTGTAATAGAGAAAGTATAGTCATAGTCTTTAAGCCATTTATCACTGAAAGACTGTGCATCAAGAAATCCGTCCTGAGTAAAGAATCTGAAGCACTGAACACAGGGAGCTGAAAAATCTTCTGTGATCTTTGCGTTCTTTACATCAAATAAAAGCTTCTCGATCGCTTTTTTATTATTCAGATCAAATGCATGGATCTCATCAAGCTTATGGGAATAAAGCTCTTTAAGCTCTCTCATTCTGCGTTCTTCGGCAATTATCTTATTTACCGCATCCTCAAGCTTAAAATCAAGCTCATCCTTTTCACCGCTGTTCATATGCTCTGCTATGCTCACGGATTTAAGCTCTATGTCTTCCATTTCTGAGAGAATATCTTCTCCCTCGACTGTAAAAGCCTCACTTAATGATACGATAACTCTTTTTTCATTGAAATTTCGGATCATGAAATTTACATTTGCTGCTGTATCTATATTGAAGACTTTTGCACAGAACTTACAGATTTCATGGCCGAAACTCTTTGCTGTTCTGAGTCTGTCTCTGGTTATTACTTTTTCTTCGTCATATACTTTTAAGAACTCATCATATGAAAAAGAGCATACTTCGTCAATTTCTTCTGCCGTAAGGGCACATAATGCGATTCCGTTTCTTAAAGCGATGTTCATGATTTCCTTTCAACCGCGACATTTTTCGCAGTTATTCTCCTATCCCTGAATACTGTATACAAATTTTGACCAGAAGATATTTTACATACCAGACCCTCTCCTGTCAAAATAAATTTTGATAAAACAAGTTACGCTAGGCTCGACAAAACCTCGCCAAGCGAACTTGCATAACACGCACTGCACAGCATATCTTCAATCACGCAAATCATAGATTTGCTATTTCAGCCATAAGCTCGATAATACCTCGCTAAGTGCTCCGAAAATAAAAATGGAGGCAGATAGCTGCCCCCAAAATAATTTATTATTCTGCTTCTTCGGATGATTCCATTTCTGCTGCTAAAGCTTCTACGGCTTTCTGAGCATTTTTCAAATATTTAACAGCTTCTTCTCCTGAAATGATCTCACCCTTATATCCTGTATAGGATGCATCCATGATGTAGCCTGTTTTATCATCAACTTTTGAATAACCGAAGGAATATTCATCACCTGTAAATGCATCATATACATCATACATATTGTACTCAATTCCCTCATCATCTGTTTCATTATCAGTTTTCTCGACTACACCGCAGGTAATATCTGAATCCTCTTCATAGGTATCGATAAGACAACCGTATTCATTTCCGTCAGGACCTTTGAACATGACATAAACGAAGTCCTCTTCCAGGTCTTCATCATATGCATGGATACCTACCGAAACCTGATCAGCAGTTACTTCATCAAGTGTAAATTCTTCAGCTGATTTTTTGGATCCGCATGCTGTAAACGACAGTGCGAGCATAACAGACAACATAAATGCTATTATTTTTTTCATCATATAAACAAAAATCTCCTTTTAATATAAACTTTTTGACGCAAGAACCATTATGCATCTATTTCAGAAATAATAAAAGTGATTTTTTAGTGTCCTATATTAATAACCTCTGTGAGCTTTGGAGGGTCAAAATCAAAGCCTATGCCGATACTTCCTTCTTTTACTACTACTGTAGCTGCATGATCCGCAGCTGCAGCAAGTGCTCTCTTTACACGCTCGGCATGTGGTGTTTCTGAATCGCTGTCGCTTAAGTAATCCGCAAGAAACGCTCCGATGAACGAATCTCCCGCACCGAGGGCATCTGTTGATTCCACAGGGACTACCTCGTGACGATAGAACTGCTCTCCGTCATATGCTATTACAGGATCACAGCCTCTTGTGCCGATGGCGATGCTGCATCCGAGATCTACTGTTTTTTTCAGAACTTCATGGATCTTGTCCTCGGATAAATGGCTGCATGAGAAAAATCCATATTTTACATGAGGAGCAATAGCATCGATATCATCATGTGTAAACGCCGCATGAAAATCATAACAAATACTTATGCCATCGCGTTCGTGAAGCCTTTTCACCATTTCTGGAGGAACACACGCCAGACGTCCCATGCTGATTACATCAAAAGTACGGATGTAATCCAGTTCTTCATCCGTAAAACTGATAGGATGGAGATCGGTCACACCCCTCTGATTCCAATCGAGAAAAACTCTGTCTCCGTCTTCCTTGAGCCTGACAAGGCTGTATCCGCTGGATCCTTTTTCATGATGACTCATTGATGTATCGACACCCATATCCTTCAGGGTATCCTCAAGGAGCTTTCCTGCCTGATCATCAGCAAATACACCGAGAAATCCTGCTTCTGCATCGCGAAAGACTGCATTACAGGAAACGTTATATTCATTGCCCCCGGGGTACATGCGCCCTTGATCCGGATAAATATCCATTGTAGCTACGCCGGTTCCGAGTATTCTAACTTTTGACATAAAATTTTACTTTGGTTTCCGAAAATCTACAGGTTCATAGTCCTGAAGCTTTGCCAGAAACCCCTTTTCTCTAAGTTTATCCTGAATAAGATCCAGGAGCGCCTCCGTTGGCGCAGTCACCGTATGATAATGATATCCCGATGTCACATTTTTTAACAGACTTGACTTTCCTGTACGTATATCGTTCATAAACCGGTCAACATCCATCCGGCTCCTGATATTCAGCTCTGCGCGGACGGTTCCGTACACTTTATGATAGATAAATACATCCTTTACTACGCATCCGCAGTCTACTATCAGATGCAGTTCATCCTCGACTTCTTCATCTGTATGCTGAACCTTGAAGACCCTGCTTTTTTCTATGATATTCTGGTCCGAAAGGATGTAGCCTACATTTGTGGATGTGATAACATGCTTCTCCGCGCGGAGAAGAGCAATATCCTGTACAATGACCTGGCGGCTGACATCAAACATTGTCGCAAGGGTTCTTCCCGGGACAGGTCTACCGCTTTCGGACAGAATCTGTATTATCTTTTCTCTCCGCTCTTTCCCGCTCATCTGTAACCTCCGTGTCGCATTTATTGTTCCAATTTCGTAAATAATTCAGTAAGATATGGCTTTTGCAGTCTTGCTTCTTTTAATACGTCATCCTCGGAAAATACCTGGGCAGAGGTCCCGTCGCAAAGAAGCTTTCCATGCGCCATCACTATAACCCTGTCAAAATTTTCTTCCACAAAATCCATGTCATGCAGGATCGCAATGACAAGTTTTCCCGCTTCAGACAGTTCACGGATCATATTGCCTATAAGCTGCCGTCCAGGATAATCCTGCGCGATCGTGGGCTCATCAAGGATCACAACATCCGTATCCATCGCGATCACAGAAGCGATAGCCGTCATTTTCCGCTCGTTCAGCTCCAAATCATACGGATTCATCTTTTCTTTGCCCTTTAATCCCATGAGTTCCAGAGCTTTAAGGGATTTTTCTCGGGCAGTTTCCTCTGACATACCGATATTTAACGGTCCGTACATTACTTCATCGAGGACTTTATACTTGAATATCTGATCATCAGGATTCTGAAAAACATATCCTACCTTGTCGGCAAGCATTGCAACTGTTTTTCCTGATATGTCATCTTCTCCGAACCAGATCCTGCCCCCCTGCGGTTTCAGCAGACCTTTAAGCAAACGGACGAGGGTTGTCTTTCCTGCACCGTTCTGCCCTATGATGGCGGTTGCCCTTTTATCCAGTAAGAGATTCAGATTTTCAAAAATATGTACATTCTCGTTATAGCTGAAGTCCAGATTCTCTGCACGGAATACATTGTGTCCAAGCTCAGCAGCATCTTTACCCGATTCGGGTCTTCTTAACTTTACTCCCTTTTCCTTAAAGATATTTATAGTGTCTTCAAGTGTCACGGGATATGTTCCGTCTTCTTTTTTTAGTCCGTATTGACGGCAGATACGTGTATAGGCAGGCGGCTGAACCCCAAGCTTTTCAAGGTCGTCTCTTGAAAAGATTTTTTCCGGTGTATCAAAATCTATCACCTTTCCCTTACTCATAAGAATCAGACGGTCACAATATTTTGCCATTTTCTCAAGCTTCTGCTCGATCATTATTATGGTAAAACCTGCAGACGTAAGGGTATCGACTACCCGAAACACTTCCTCTGTACCCTCGGGATCAAGTTGGGATGTGGGTTCATCCAAAATGATTATCTCCGGCTGCATGACAAGTATGCTGGCAATAGCAACTCTCTGCATCTGACCTCCGGACAGATTGAATGGATTCCTATTCCGATACTGCCAGATATCCAGCTGTTTCAGCGCTTTCTCTATGCGTTCCTTCATTTCCTGCGCAGGAATACCGAGATTTTGAAGTCCGAATGCAACTTCACCGTAAACAGTTTCCGCGGCACCTGAAAGCTGATTAAAAGGATTTTGGAAAATGAGACCGACTTTTTCGCACATTTCCTCAACAGGACAAGTATCAGTCCTGATACCGTCGACCGTTACTTTTCCGCCGTATGCACCCTTATAAAACTGAGGTACGAGCCCGATCATCGCCTGACTCAATGTACTTTTTCCTGCACCGTTCTGTCCTACTATACCGATAAATTCACCTTTTTCGATGGTGAGCGAAATATCATCTATTGCCAGGTGCTTCGTGCCCGGATATCTGTATTTTAAATTTTCAATAGATATTACAGGCATGATGCGATCCTCCAGACAATAACAAGAATTATGAGCAGCACCAGAAACGCACCTATTGCGCGGTCTCCTTTGTGTTTTGGGCGCTCACTTAAAAATGACTTTTTATTTTTTCTGCCAAATCCGCGCACTTCGAGCGCTATGGCACGTTCTCTCGTATTTATAAGCGAACTCATGACAACGGGAGATATCATCGGAAACAGCGCTTTAACACGCACAAGAAGTTTTCCTTCTGTTTCCATACCACGGCTCCGCTGTGCATCCATAATGGTATCTTTTGACTTCATCATCTGCGGGATTATCTGAAATACTGAATTTATGATATATCCGAATTTGGGTGAAAAACCGCTCTTTTCAAGCTCTTCTACGAGTTCCTGCGGAGATGTCGTGAGAACAAAAAGTGCAAATGACAAAAGCATATTCAGGATATTCAGACCAATGTGTGCAGCATAAAGCACACCTTCTTTATAGAAGGTAAGTATCCAAACTTTGAAAAGGACATTTTCATTTGAATGATAGAAAAGTCCCTGTATCAAAAATATGACCACTATCAGTGTAAAGGAAAACGCAACTAACGGCAGAGCGCGTTTCAGCGTTCTGCCGCATGCAAGCAGGCATATACTGCATAAAATCATCAAAGGGAAAAGCCAAAGCTTTCCCCCGATGAGCGGTATGCATATAGCTGCCAGTATATACAGCAGCTTTGTATAGGGATGCATTTTATTTAGCCACGTTCCGTTATCAACGTATAAACTAAAATTACCCATTAATCCAGTCTCTCTACCTCTGCATTTACATCATAAAGTGATGTGAGTTTCTTCGGCGCGCCCTTGAGCAGAAGGTACACGATAACTACCGTGATGAGCTTATCCGGTACATCTACAACGAGCTCATCAAGGAAGGAACCAATCCATACGGACATGCCGTTTGCCTGAGTCACCGTGAAGAGTGCATCACCCCAAACGTTTCCTGTTGTTCCACCCCAGAAAATAACATTAAGAGGAGTAGAGATAACTACGGCTGCAAGTCCGCCGCCTACTGCGCAGATAAGAGATTTAGTTAATGTCTCCATGAATCCGAGTCTGGCAAGGATTCCGACTACAAGACCGATTCCAAGGCTTGTAAGCGCGTAGATAAGGGTGATATTGTCTCCTGTTGTGAGACCATATATAAGATTATTCAAAGCTCCGCAGATAGCACCGATGATCGGTCCGCCGAGGCAGCCTCCGATACAGGTTCCGATAGAATCAAGCCAGAGCGGAAGCTTCAGCACGGATGCGATAAGCTTTCCAAGATAGTTGATACCTATGCATGCCGGAATAAGAACTATCGTAGCTGCAGTAAGCTTTGTTTTAAACACGTTTCCCATTACAATTCTCCTTTTCGCCAGAGTCTTCCTTAAGACTCCGCCTCCCATTAATGATGTGCCAAATATTCACTGGTTGTCATTATCTTTACATGAAGCGGGGCAAGTCCTGAAAGGACCTTTTCCGCGGCATGCTCTGAATCTTTGTCTATTCCTGCAACGGCATCTTTCAGGTAGATCACAGGTATTCCTGCATCTATAAGTGCCATGGCAGTAAAAAGAACACAACATTCTGCGACTACACCGGATAAAACAACCCTGTCATGATCATGAACAAGCTCTCTCACTTCCGGTATAGAAAGCGATGAATAAACTGACTTTGTGTAAAGTGGATATTTCTTTACCCATTCCTTAAACACGTTCATCATTTCATTCGCATAAGCATCTTCATTTATCGCATTATTTTCACTGTTGTAGTCTTTCCAGACTCCAAAAGGCGCATCCGGTGCGATAAAGCGGGTAAACACCACATCCATATCTTTTTTGCCGGTCTCAAGTATATCTATGATCTTTTCTGCTGCATGCTCTGTTCCCGGGCAGCACCACGCACCGCCGGAGGCATATACATTCTGCATATCGATCACCAGAAAAAGATCTTTTGACATTCTGTAAGCACCACTGCCTTTCATGTGACAAGACAACTGTAAATATGCTGTGATTGTACTATTAAATGTACCTAAACGTCAAGTAACAAAGCCCCGGAAACCGTATTTTAAACAGTTTCCGGGGCTTTAATGTCCGATAAGATTAATCTATATTACTTCTTACCTTTTTTCTTATCCTTTTTATCGTTCTTATTTTTCTGATTTGGATTCATCTTTACTGTTACAGAGTACTTTACAGACTTCTTTCCTACTCCGTTATAAACAGCAGAGATCTTTACTGAACCCTTTTTATGGAAAACGATCTTTCCTTCTTTATTGATAGATGCCACAGCCGGCTTTGAGCTTACCCATGCATCTGGTTCGATGCCCATTTCTTTTACCAGTTCTTCCGGATATGCCTTCTGATCAAGTGATGTAAGTGTCACCTTCTTTTCCAGAACAGGCTTTTCTACATAGAAGGTATGTGTTTCCTTATCTACCCAGTTAGTTCCTGTAACGATATTAGATGCAGAGATTTAAATACAACTTTTAAAAAACACGCTAAGTTCTGTGGATTTTAAACAACTGTATGCTATTTATCTTTTAGCATCAGTCTGCTCTTCGACTAAAAAAACTGTGAGATATGCCATGTTCTATATCTTCATCCTGTGTTTATATCATGGCGCTCGTTATTGTATTGTCAGGTTTATGCAGAATTGTGTCCGATGTATACATTTTTGTTCGTGACTTTTCAGTACTATTATGCTTATAATCGTCTCCGGTAAACTTCATATTAAATGTTGAAAGGATAGATAAGAAATGAAAGTACAGAATATTAGAAATATTGATAATTTTTTTGAAGTAATAAACAAGTGCAAGGGCCGTGTAGAAATGGTAACTGATGAGGGCGACCGTCTGAACCTCAAGTCCCGTATGACTCAGTACGTTTCTCTCGCAAAGCTTTTCTCCAACGATATCATCCCTGAGATCGAGCTCGTTGCATATGAGCCTGAAGATGTAAAGCGTCTTGTAAACTTCATGATGAATGATAACTAATATATGAAAACAAGTTACGCTAGGCTCGACAAAACCTCGCCAAGCGAACTTGCATAACACGCACTAAGCTCGAAAATACCTCGCTAAGTGCTCCGAAAAAAAAGCTCCATCGGCGTAAAACCGATGGAGCTTTTCTTTACTCTATTCTTTTCAGCAGGCTTTTCTGTCTTCTGCAGAATCTTTGCAGAAATCGTCTATTGCCTGTCTGTTTTCCGGTGTATCGATCCAGCCGAACCATCTGAGTGAATAACCATCCATTTCAAAGTTATCCGGGAGTTCTGCCACCGGGATTATCTTGCAATAACCGGATCTCTCTGCTTCTAACGCAGCATTTTCATCATTGAACCATTCCTGTGATCCCTTTGTTACAGGGTCGCATGAAATGATAGCCTCAACCTCCATGATCCCGGTATTCTCGAAATCAGCTGAAGCAAATCCTCTCCCCGCATCCTCTAAGGACCAGCCGTCAATAACCGCATTTCTCACATTAAGTTCATTGTAGTTCCACATTGGAATGTTAACCTCCTTTAATAGATCTCACACCTGACATTCCATTCTGCAGAACAGTAAAAGAAAACATACACATTTTTTTGTTCGTTAAAATTTCATGCTACAGTTTGTTTTGATCTGTGTTCCTGACAAGGCATGTAAAATTCGCCCCATCCGCAAACTGTATACAGTATACCTTCAACATATTTTTGTTGCAAATCATGAACAATGTCTAAAAAACGTGATAAATACGGGCTTTTTTGCTCTATCACGCTAAAATGTTCTTAAAAAAAGGCATAATTAACGGCTTTTTACTCTTTTAAGAGCTGTAAAACGCTGTCATAGTCCATTTTATCCATCTGCTTTTTGATCTTTTTGAACTTATCTTTTTCTTCTGCAGGAATCCTGTAGTTCCTAAGATTATCAAAGATCATCTCGATGCTTTCATAATCATTCACGGATATAAATTCCATCAGCGCTTCATAACCCTCATAAAGCTGTTCTTTTGATATCTCCGGTCTCGACGTATCTTCCTCGGTATTCGGGAGCAGTACGCCTATACTCTCTTCAAGAACCGCTGCCCACTCTACCAGCAGGGTGATATGAAGCTTTATAAAATTCACATCGCCTGCATCCCCTGCCTGCTCCATCCTGAGACACAGATTTGAGAAATCCGGAAGTCCTGAAAGCCGCGCCGATGTTTTAAGCGCATGGACTTTTATCGTAAAGTTCTTTATATCATCCCGCTCCAGGAACAAAACCAGCTCACCCATCTTATCCGCAAGATTATTTATGAACTCGATAAGTATATTCAGGTATGTCTCCGGATCTCCGCAATTATTTACCGCATCCTCGACCGCAAGCTGCGGAGCGCTGTAAAGCCTGGAGAAAACCTCTCTTAAGGCGGGATCTTTTATCCTGTCCACAAGCGCTTCGCCGGATGGATCCTCCGCTATGGCAGATTCTACCAATATAACCTTGTCCTCAGGCAGGAAACGACGGACTGTATTCTCCAATTCCTTTGGATCTACGGGTTTTGCCATATATGCATCAAATCCGTCCTTCATGAACTTTTCCTTCATTCCGGACATGGCATTTGCAGTCAGGACAATTATCGGCGTTTCTCTATTTAATGAGCCTTCAGGAAGAGCCCTGATTGCCTTCATAGTCTCAGTTCCGTCCATTTCAGGCATACGATGATCCATAAAGATCATGTCATACTTCGCTTCGGATATAGCTTCGAGACACGCTTTTCCGCTCTCCACCGTATCAACCTGCACCTTGGTACGCATGAGGAGATTCCGGATAACGGTGAGATTCATAGAGGTATCGTCTACTGCAAGTATTCTTGCATTTGGTGCATGGAAAACCTCTCTCTGATTTCTGTTATCGCTGTCACGTTCTCTGCCTCTTGCAATATAATCGCTTCCTATAGGTGCCCAGTCCGCAACCTCCTGCAAAAGCGTACACGAGAACTCAGAGCCTTTTCCATAAACACTGGATACTTCCAAACAGCTTCCCATAAGCTGGAGAAGCTGTTTCGTAATGTTCATGCCAAGACCTGTTCCCTCTATGTTTCTATTCCGCTTTTCCTCTATACGTTCAAATGCTGAGAAAAGTTTTGGAATATCCTCTTCTTTTATGCCTATTCCAGTATCACGTACCTTAAAGGTTATCTCGATATGTTTTTCGTCAACCTTATTATATGCAGCGATAAATGTGATCGTGCCTTCTTTTGTATATTTTACGGCATTACTCAAAAGATTCATGAGTATCTGCCTTATTCGTATCTCATCTCCTATACACTCATCCGGAATTTCAGGATCTACTTCCATGCGGAGCACAAGATTTTTGTCCGCAATACGCCCTTCTGTTATCACATAAAGATCATTCAGCATAGATGAAAGACTATATCCTATAGGTATTATCTCCATCTTTCCTGCTTCGATCTTTGAAAAGTCGAGTATCTCATTTATAAGCGAAAGCAGCGTATCTCCGGCTTTACGTATATCCTGAGCATACTTTGTTATCTCAGGGCTTCTGCTTGTGCGAAGTATCATCTCATCCATTCCCAAAATTGAGTTTATAGGCGTCCGGATCTCATGGGACATATTTGAAAGAAACGATGACTTTGCTTCATTTGCAGCTCTGGCTATTTCTATCTTTCCCTGTAATTCCCTTTCTCTTTCCTGTTCCTCAAGTTCCATATACTCTTCAGTCGTTGCCTGGATAAGATGAGTTACTTTATCTACAAACGGGATGTGGGTATTGTCTGCGTATTCGTAGTCAGTATCCACCTGCTCATCCATATCAGGTTCCCCTTCTCTCATTGACAGCGCAACGATCGAACAATTAAGGAGAAATACTTCTTTTTGTACATTAACTATCTCACCAAAGGCAAAACATCCCGAGAGATCCGGTGTCATCTGCGTAAAAAATTCTATTTCCCGCTTTTCCTTTTCCCTCATATAAATATTTCTATTTGAGCAGACTGTCAGAATAAGCGCCTGACCGCGGAATTTTACAAGTTTTTTTGCTCTGTCAAAGGACTGCCTTAGCATTTCCGAAATGATACCCATAGAAAGATGCAATTTATCTTCCTTGATGAATCCACCTTTTATCACGAGTCCTCCTCGAGGTGATAACGCAGACACATCACGCACGATGTCATAAATCCCGTGCTGTATCATTAACGGAAAATCAAAAATATTTTCTATAAAGTGATCATCTACGTCTACTCCCAGATACTTCTGATAAAATTCAGTAGCGGGCTTTCCATCAATTTCAAGGATCTCATCTCCGTCACCCGCAGTGATCGTGTGACTTATTCCTGTCGGACGCCAGCCTTGAGAATATGTTGTTTCTGCATGAAGGTCTTTTCCGCAGAAAACAGCTATCATAGCGCCTCTCCGTAAAAGCTGCTCTCCGTCTGAGAAGAAATAATGATTCAAATCCTTGTCACCGTAATCAACTGCAGAAACCGCACATCCTGACAGAGGAAATTTATCCGACGGCAACGAAAGAGACATGAAAAAATCTCGAACATTTTCCATAAAAGAGGTGTTTACAAATAATCTGGCGCATGCTGCATCTTTTGTATTCTTTAAGACAGATTCGATCTCTTTTGAAATATCTGCATAGTTCATCCTGTCTTCATCATACAAGTGTAATTCCACTGTACTGCTTTCAAAGACAAGTATCCCTAAAACCAGTGATTCTTTCTGTATCGATTCTCTATCTATCTCAAGATAGGAGCTTATACAGCAGATCTTTATCTCCGTGATCTCAGATTTTAATCTATTACATATACTCAATGCTCTGTCTGCCGACCTTTTTCCTACCATAAGCTCAGCATAGACAGCAGAAAAAGGCGCATAATAAAGATGCGCCTTAACTTCCGTTATTGCTTTCATCAGATCAAAATTATTCCGAATAGTGTATGTAAACTGCCTCATGCACTCCCTCCAGATAAAATGAGCAGTATTCACCCTATATCTGAATATCGGAAATGCCTATTCTGAACGTTAGAAATATTCAAAAAGAATTGTGAAAAATACAGTAAAATAACGTCCCAATTACCTTGAAATGTATTCACCGTAATGTGAATCGCACGCTTTTCCGTTTTCCGCTGCAGTTTCACCGTTTACAAGCACCAGCCTCGGACGTCCCTTAACGTCCATTCCTTCAAAAGGAGTATAATCCACGTTCTGTTCCATATCTTTCGCAGAAATAGTCCACTTTATATCAGGATCCCAGATTGTGATATCTGCGTCAGACCCTTCAAGCAATGCTCCCTTACGAGGATACATACCAAAAACTCTTGCCGGATTTTCACTCATAAGCCTGCAGTAATCAGATGCTGACAGATGATCTCCAAAAATATGCCTCATGATCACAGGGCGATGCTCTATGCCGGGACATCCGTTAGGTATTTTTGTAAAGTTGTCCCTTCCGAGTGTTTTCTGTGTGTCAAATCTGAAACTGCAGTGATCCGTGGCTATAGTGTCGATCTCGCCGTTTACCACAGCTTCTCGTAAGGCATAGATATCCTTAGCTTTCCTTAACGGAGGACTGCACACATATTTTGCACCTTCAAAATCAGAAAGCTCATATTTTGAATCATCAAGGATCATGTACTGAGGACAGCTTTCTACAAAAACCTGTACACCCTGACTCTTTGCTTTACGTACTTCCTCCAGTCCAAGTGCAGTTGACAGATGCACAATATTTATAGGACATCCTGATAACTTTCCAAGATAGCAGAATCGACTCACGGCCTCTGCTTCTGCTTCTGCAGGATGCGCTAAAGGATGTGCGTCAGTGCCGGTCCTGCCGCTTTCCACGAGCTGTTTCTGCCTCATGTTTATCACATCACCATTCTCACAGTGACAACCGACGATACAGCCAAATGGTTTTACAGCCTCAAGAACTCCCAGTATCTCAGAGTCCGTAAGCGCCGTGTCATAAGCCATATAAACTTTTATGGAACTCACTCCTGCGTCTCGAAGAGCCTTTATATCCTTTTTTGTACGCTCATTCCAGTCACAGATAGCCATATGAAAAGCATAATTTACATGAGCTTTTCCCTCTGCTTTCTTTTTCCAGGTATTTAGAGCATTTATCAGCGTATCGCCTTTATACTGGGTTGCAAAATCCACCACGGTCGTTGTACCGCCGGCTGCAGCAGCTCGTGTTCCGCTCTCAAAGTCATCCGCCGTAACATTTCCGCCCACGGGCAGATCCAAGTGCGTGTGACCATCTATAAACCCCGGAAAAACCAGACATCCTGATGCATCAAAAACTTCATCATCGGACCCCGGTGTGATATTTCCGATCTTAACTATCTTTCCGTTGTCTATAGCAAGCGATGCTTTTTTTTCACCTTCAGGCGTTACAAGTGTTCCATTCTGAATGATCTTCATAGACACCTTACCTTTGTACAAAAATTTGCTTTACATATGTACTTTCGTACCTGTTTTTCCACTGATTCCGTCAGACGCCTTGGAAAGAAGCGTTATGAGTGCCGTTCGTCCGGGTTTACTCTCAACAAATTCCACAGATGCCTGTATCTTTGGAAGCATTGATCCCGGAGCAAATTCTCCGTCTTTTATATATTTTCTGGCAGTCTCAGGGACCAGATCGTCGAGATCAGTCTGTTCCGGCGTTCCGAAATGAACGGCAACTTTCTCTACTGCGGTAAGTATTATCAATACATCCGCATCCAGCTGTTCTGCAATCTTTTCTGCTGCAAAATCCTTGTCAATTACCGCCGCTGCCCCTTTCAGATGATGACCTGTAGTTCTAAATACAGGTATACCGCCTCCACCGCAGCAAACTACTATATGATCTGTCTGAACAAGAGATTCAATAGTTCCGATCTCGACAACGCTTACAGGTCTCGGTGATGCAACTACTCGACGGTATCCGCGCCCTGCATCCTCGATAAAATCGTGATCACGTTCATCCATCATCGCCTGTGCTTCTTCCTTTGTCATAAAAGCACCGATAGGCTTTGTCGGATGTCGGAATGCCGGATCATCGGGATCTACTTCCATCTGAGTCAGAACTGTAGCTACCCCCTTGTCGATACCACGATCAAGAAGTTCTTCCCTTAAAGCGTTTTGCAGGTCATACCCTATATATCCCTGACTCATAGCAACACAAACCGACAACGGAAATGGTACATGTTTATCCGGTTCTTCACGGACAAGATACTGCATAGCCTGCTGTATCATGCCAACCTGCGGACCGTTTCCGTGAACGATCACAACTTCATGACCTTCTTGCACCAGATCCGCAATGGCTTTCGCTGTTTTCTTAACTGCTTTCATCTGCTCCGGAAGATTATTTCCGAGAGCATTACCTCCAAGGGCAATTACGATCCTTTTTCCCATAGGCATTTTCCTGTTATTTCATAAAATGACGGTCTTTTCCCTGTGCTTCAAGTGCTTTAAGTACAGCCTGCGGATCCTTGCACTTTGCAAGGAAGATCATTGCTGCGATGATATAAGGCTTGTAGGATGCTTCTTTATAAAGCGCATCTCTGTAACGGTCAAATACACTTGCTTCTACTTCACCCTGTTCGCAGGACACATCATTAATGTCTGCCGGCAGGCAATGGAGATAAAGAGCTTTTCCGTCCTTTGTGGTCTTCATGAGTTCCTCTGTACAGCACCAGTCTTTATGCTCTGCATTCTGTGAAAGAAGCTCTTTCTCCAATGCATCTATACCGTCAAAGTCGCCTTTTCCATAAAGATCGGTTCTCTTTTCCATAGCTGCAAAAGGAGCCCAGCTCTTCGGATAAACAATGTCTGCATCCTTAAATGCTTCTGCCATGTTATTGGTCTTTGTGAAACTTCCGCCGGATGCGGCAGCCTGTTTTTTCGCCACCTCTTCTACTTCCGGCATTACCTCATATCCCTCAGGATGAGCCAAAACTACGTCGCATCCAAGTCTCGTAAAGAGACCGATCGCTCCCTGCGGTACAGAGAGAGGCTTTCCATAACTCGGTGAATATGCCCATGACATAGCTATCTTTTTGCCCTTAAGGTTTTCTGCACCGCCAAACTCGTGGATACAGTGAAGCACATCTGCCATAAGCTGGGTGGGGTGATCCACATCGTCCTGAAGATCCACAAGTGTCGGTCTCTGCTCTAATATGCCATCCTTAAATCCGGCTGTTACCGCATCGTCCACTTCATGCATGTACTTTAGACCTTTTCCAATGTACATATCATCGCGGATACCGATAACATCGGCCATAAATGAGATCATGTTTGCTGTCTCACGAACAGTTTCTCCATGCGCTATCTGACTCTTTTTTTCATCCAGATCCTGTACTGCAAGTCCCAGCATGTTGCATGCCGATGCGAAGGAAAATCTTGTTCTGGTGGAATTGTCACGGAAAATACTGATGCCGAGTCCCGAGTCAAAAATTCGTGTAGAGATATTGTTTTCTCTAAGATATCTAAGCGCATCTGCAACGGTAAAAACTGCCTTCAGCTCATCATCTGTCTTCTCCCATGTCTTAAAGAAGCTGCCGTTGTACATATTTTTGAAATCAAGTTTATCCAGAGCTGCTGTAAAATCCTGAAGTTTCTTATCCATGGTCTGATTCTCCTTTACTGAATGTTGTTATTAGTCTTTCCTGCGCGGAACTGTGTTGCATCACCTGTCTGATTTGACGGATCGTAGAGATTTAATGCTGCGACATATTCTGCAGCGCATCGTACCAGATCCTGTTTCCATGTGATCTCATTCGGTGCGTGAGCCTGATTTTCAGCTCCGGGGCCAAATCCTACGCAGGGAATACCGTAACGGCCCTGAATGGAAACACCATTTGTAGAAAACGTCCACTTATCGGTAAGAGGTCTGTCGCGGAGCGCTTTCTGGCTGTCGGGTCCCATACGATGCTCTCCGAAAAGTGCTTTATGAGCATCCACAAGAGCCTTTACGTGAGCCGCATCTTCTTTATTTATCCATGTAGGGAAATATGCTTCTGTTTCATAAACTGTTCCCTTCCAGGACGGACGATCGTACATGTACATGGAAACTTTAACATCGTCTCCGTACTTCTTTACGGAAGGAAGATTTCTGATCTCGTCAAGGCAAGACTCCCATGTCTCACCTGCAGTCATTCTACGGTCAATGGAAATACTGCATGAATCCGCAACAGCGCAGCGGCTTGGAGATGTGTAGAAAATCTGGGACACCGTACATGTTCCTCTGCCAAGGAAGCGGGCATCCTCAAAGTGTTCAGGATTAAACTTCGGATCAAGCATCTTTACGAGTCCTAGGATAGCTGTTGACTCGTCACAGCCATTGTTATTAAGAGCTCTTACATCACTGATGATGTCAGCCATCTTGTAGATCGCATTGTCGCCTCTTTCAGGCGCGGAACCGTGACAGCTCACACCTCTTACGTCAACGCGGATCTCCATACGTCCTCTCTGTCCTCTGTAGATACCGCCGTCTGTAGGTTCAGTCGAGATGACAAATTCCGGACGGATGCCGTCTTTATTTACGATATACTGCCAGCAGAGACCGTCACAGTCTTCTTCCATTACAGAACCTACAACCATGACTTTATAGCCCTTCGGAACGAGATCCATTTCCTTCATGATCTTTGCCGCATAAACCGAGGACACAAGTCCGCCTGTCTGGTCGGATCCGCCTCTTCCATAGATCACATCATCGTCTTCCCATCCTTTATAGGGATCATCAGTCCAGTTTTCACGGTTTCCGATTCCAACAGTATCGATATGAGAATCAAGAGCAAGGATCTTGTCTCCGTCACCCATCCAACCAATGACATTTCCCAGTCCATCGATCTCGACCTTGTCAAAATCAAGCGCTTTCATTTTGGCTTCGATATGCTTTACGACGCCTTCCTCTTCACAGCTCTCACTGGGGATAGCGATGAGTTCCCTAAGAAATGCCGACATATCAGCCTTGTAGCCTTCAGCTTTGTTTTTAATTGCTTCATAATCAAGTCCCATAACCGTTCCTCCGCACCTTATTTTATTTCTGCTCGCCTGAAGGCCATGCGCCTTCCCATGTTATTGCTCTGTAACGCTCAGGGTCTGTGTCTCCCTCTGTTGAAAAACAGAGCACCTGACTTCTGCTGT
This sequence comes from Lachnospiraceae bacterium, assembly GCA_900168235.1. Lineage (GTDB taxonomy): Bacteria > Bacillota > Clostridia > Lachnospirales > Lachnospiraceae > NK4A144. Next base: position 17,755 of record FUZG01000014.1, read on the forward strand.
CAAGTCCGAGCTTTTCCCTGAGTTCTTTATACTCTTCATTTTTCATGATGGAGACCAGTGCTCCTACACCGATAGCTCCGGACTCTCCTGAAATAACCCTTGTATCTCCCTTTACAGGAGCTGAAAGGATACGCATGCCTCTTGCTGACATCCAGTCAGGGCATGACAGGAAGTAGTCAGCATGATTTCTCAAAATATCCCAGCCAATGGTATTTGGCTCACCGCATGCAAGTCCTGCCATAATGGTCTGCAGGTCACCTCCGACTACCTGTTCCTCGCCTGTTCCAAGAACTGCGCCTTTATAAATGCACGCTGCCGCATCGGCTTCACAGATAATGAACTTCGGCGGATCATCCTTATAAAGGTTTGAAAAATATCCCACTACTGATGCTGCAAGGCTTCCGACTCCTGCCTGTACAAAAATATGTGTAGGCTTCTTTACTCCGGCGTCTGAAAGCTGTTCTGCAGCTTCCTTTGACATGGTCCCGTATCCTTCCATGATCCATGACGGGATCTCTTCATAGCCTTCCCAGGCTGTATCCTGTACGATCACGCCATGCTCGGTTTCGGATGCTTCTTTAGCCGCGAGTCGTACGCAGTCATCGTAGTTCAGCTCTTCGATAGTGACATCCGCGCCTTCCTTTGCGATGTTGTCGAATCTGAACTTTGTGCTTCCCTTCGGCATGTGGACTACAGCTTTCTGGTGAAGCTTATTCGCAGCCCATGCAACTCCTCTGCCATGATTTCCGTCCGTCGCGGTAAAAAATGTGGCATGACCAAAGTCTTTTTCAAATTCAGGACTTGTTAAATAGTCGTATGTCATGTCGGAAATGTCTTTTTTCATCTCACCTGCAATGTACTTTGCCATTGCAAATGCTCCGCCAAGAACCTTGAAAGCATTGAGCCCAAAGCGATAGCTTTCGTCCTTTACATATACACCGCCGACACCGATCTCTTCAGCGAGACCGCCAAGAGACGCAAGCGGCGTAACGGAATATTGCGGAAATCCCATGTGAAAGGCTTTCGCCTGCTTCACATTCTCCTCTGACATGACACTGAGCCACCTGTCATCACTTTCGGGCATTGTGTTTCCTGCCCATTTCATTTCCTTCATGCCGCCTCCTTTGTTTATTACCTAAATATTTTTTATATACAAAACTTTTTGTTAGTTATATAATCATATTATCATCTGACAATTCAATGTCAATACAAGAAATACATTTTTTTGTATAACGTTTTTCTTTTTAATACTACATTTTGACAGACTATAGTTCCATCGATTTTTTACTCAGATGAAGTTAAACGCACTTTTTTCTGCTTAATGATCCGCGAACAAAAACGGAGGTAATTCATTTATGAATAAAGCACAGTTAGACGAATATAAACGCCTTGTAAAAGCGCTTGCCGTTCATTTCGGTCCCGATACGGAGATCGCACTGCATGATATGACTGCAAAGGATCCTGACCACTGCATTGTCGCCATAGAAAACGGTCACATTTCCGGCAGAAAGATCGGGGACGGACCGTCTCATATCGTCATTGAATCAATGAAAGAAAAATCCGATAAGCTTCAGGACCGTCTCGCTTATCTCACGAGATCCGAGGACGGAAAAACCCTGAAATCAAGCACCGTTTATCTCAGGAACGATAAAGGCAAAATAATCGGCATCCTTTCGATCAATACGGATATCACCATGTCTCTTGCTGTCGAAGAAAGACTGCGCGCTTTCAATTCCGTAAATGACCCTGACAAGACGCCGGAGCCTATAACCACAAGCGTAAACGAACTTCTTGACGAGCTGATCGACCAGAGCCTGAAGCTCATCGGCAAACCTACATCCCTCATGAGTAAGGATGAAAAGATAAAGGCGATACGGTTCCTTAATGACAGCGGGGCATTTCTCATACAGAAATCCGGTCCAAAGGTATGTCAGGTCTTTGGAATATCAAAGTTCACTCTGTACAGCTATCTCGACGACAAAAAGAATGATTAAAACAACAAAAAGGCAGCGAGACCATTTGGCTTCGCTGCCTTTTCTGTATTTTGACTAATAAGTTGATTATCTGTTTTCTCTGAAATATGCCTGTCCAAGTCCTGCAGGAGGCTGGTTTTCAAGCTTATTTCTAAAGCTCGTGATGATGAGGACGATGATCGTTACCACGTAAGGGAGCATCTTGCAGAGCTCCTGCTGTCCTCTTGTAAGTCCCGGAACATAGATGTAAAGGATGTAGAGCGCACCGAAAAGGAATGAACCCCAGATCGCATTTACAGGCTTCCAAAGTGCCAGGATAACGAGTGCAACCGCAAGCCATCCTCTGTCGCCGAAACCGTTATTTGTCCATGTACCGCCAAGGTACTCCATTACAAAATAAAGTCCGCCGAGTCCTGAAATCATCGCACCGACTACATTTGCGATGTATTTATATTTCATTATAGAAATACCTGCAGCATCAGCAGTTGCCGGAGATTCACCGATAGCGCGGAGATTCAGACCTGTACGGGTATGAAACAGGAACCATGACAGAACCAGTGCTGTGATGACTGCCGCATAGGTCATAACACCATAATGAAAGAATATCTCACCGATCACAGGAACAGAGCTGAGTCCCGGAATCTTTGCCGTATATGCAGATGCTGTTGTCTGTACAGAAATCTGACCTACACCGCCTGCAAGCTTTGAGATAGATCCGCCGAAGAAGTTACCAAAACCAACTCCAAATGTAGTAAGTGAAAGACCTACAACATTCTGATTTACCCTGAGGGAAATTGTAAGGAAGCTGTAGATCAGTCCTCCAAGAGCACTGGCAATGAGTGCTGTGAGCACAGAAACCAAAAATCCCACAAGCGGAACCGGATTCTCTGTACTGTTCTCATAGAAGAAAGCTCCCATGAGTCCTGAAATACCGCCCATGTACATGATACCCGGAATACCAAGGTTCAGATTTCCGGATCTCTCAATAAGTATCTCACCGGTCGCACCAAAGAGGATTGCAATAGCCTGACCGATCGCCTGCTGTATAAAAACAATGATTGCTGACATGCTTATGCCTCCTTATGCGCGCCAAACTTAAACTTGTACTGTACAAAATATTCCGCACCGATCATGAAGAACAGGATGATACCTGTGATGATGTCTGATGCGTTGTCATTAAGTCCGAACTGAGTGGCAATCTGGATAGCGCCCTGCTGCATAAATACAAAAAATGCAGATACTGCAAGCATAGCGATAGGATTGAACTGTGACATCCATGCAACAACGATAGCTGTAAAGCCTCTTCCGCCTGCTGTACTCGTGGAAATGGTGTGGCTGCTTCCGCTGACGATAACTGCACCTGCGATACCGCAGATAGCACCGGAGATCATCATTGTGCGGATGATAACTTTCTTTACATTAATTTTTACGTATTCAGCAGTCCTGTTGCTCTCTCCTACTACAGAAAGCTCAAAGCCCTGTCTGGATCTGCGCATATACACAGTGACGACCACAGTGATGATAAGAACGATAAGAACGTTAAGTCCGTATGTTCCGCTGAAGAGCTTCGGAAACCAGCCTGCCTTTGTGGCAGAATTGATGATTCCGACTGTATTGGAACCCGCCGGCTTTTCCCAGAAAACAATGGCATAATTTATAATCTGCATCGCAACATAGTTCAGCATAAGTGTGAACAGTGTCTCATTTGTATTCATATAAGCCTTGAATACAGCAGGGATCACGCCCCAGATCATGCCTGCAAGCGCACTGGAAATAATGATAACTACTATAAGAACACTCTTTGGCATCATCTCGGCACCGTATATCATCCATGCCGCAGAGATCATTCCTCCCATAAGTATCTGTCCCTCAGCACCGATATTCCAGAATTTCATACGGAATGCAGGAGTAAGTCCTACGGCAATGAGCAGCAGCACCGCTGTTTCGCGGATAGTTACCCATATGCGGTTGGAATTTCCAAGTGCCCCATCAATAATGCCTAAGTAAACACTTACAGGTGATGATCCTGTAATACCGGCGATGACCGCCGCACAAACGATAAGTGACAGAACTACCGCAATGAAACGTACTACCATCGCCTGTCCTTTTGTCACATCATCGCGCTTAACCATACGAAACAGCGGTTGTTTAACAGATGATCCTTTCATGTTACTCATTTTCCACCTTTCCGCTGTCCATCATCAGCATACCTATCTTTTCTTTAGTGGCAGTACGGGCATCTTCGATACCTGTAACTTTTCCACCGCTTAAAACAAGGATCCTGTCGCAGAGTTCCAAAAGAACATCCAGATCCTCTATAACGCAGATAACTGCAACACCCTTATTTTTCTGTTCATTTAAGAGATTATAGATCGCATATGAAGAATTGATATCGAGACCTCTTACAGGATATGCGACCATCAGAAGCTCCGGATCACGTGCGATCTCACGTCCGACCAGAACTTTCTGGACATTTCCTCCGGATAAACGGCGAACAGCAGTCTTTAAGTCCGGAGTAACAACTTTCAGCGAATCAACGATCTTTTTTGCTGTTTCAAGAGGCTTTGACTTATCAAGGAAAAATCCCTTTGTCTCGCGGTAGCTTCGGAGCATCATGTTATCGACAATGTTCATGTTTCCTACAAGACCCATTCCGAGACGGTCCTCAGGAACAAAAGAGATAACCTTATCATTTGTCTCTTTTCCATCATTATCATAGAAAGTGATCTTGCCGCTTTCATATTTCTCAAGACCCGCGATAGCTTCCAGCAGCTGTTCCTGACCGTTTCCTGACACACCTGCGATACCGAGTATCTCCCCGCTTCTCGCTTCAAAAGAAATATTTTTAAGAATCTGAACACCTTCCCTGTTTCTAACAGAAAGATTTGAAACATTGATGCACTTCTTAGGATCTTTAGGCTCACTCCTGTCGATATTAAGAGCGACCTTTTCACCAACCATCATCTCTGTAAGGATCTCTACCGATGCATCCTTAGTTTCGATAGTGCCGATGCTCTTTCCCTTACGGAGCACCGCAACACGGTCAGAAATCTCCATAACTTCATTAAGCTTATGAGTGATGATGATAATTGATTTTCCGCTTGCCTTCATATTCCGAAGAACTGCAAAAAGCTTCTCGGTTTCCTGAGGTGTAAGAACAGCAGTAGGCTCATCAAGGATCAGGATATCCGCTCCGCGGTAAAGTACCTTGACGATCTCAACAGTCTGCTTCTGGGAAACTGACATATCATAAATCTTGCGGTTCAGATCGAGATCAAAGCCGTATTTATCGATGATCTCCCGGATCTTGCGGTTGACTTCCGCTATACCGCCTTTTTTATCCTTATCAAGACCCAGAACAGCATTCTCCGCTGCTGTAAAAATAGGGATAAGTTTAAAATGCTGATGGATCATTCCGATTCCAAGATCATATGAATCCTTGGGCGAACGGATGACTGTTTCTTTTCCATGTACAAATAACTGTCCCTCATCAGGAAAATAAATGCCGGAAAGCATGTTCATGAGTGTCGTCTTTCCGCTTCCATTCTCACCCAGGATGGCAAGGATCTCTCCTTCCTTAAGGGTCAGATCCACGTGATCGTTGGCGACTACGCTTCCAAACCTTTTCGTAATATTTTTAAGTTCAATCGCATTCATCTCATTCAAAATTAATTCACCTTTCCGACAGGTATTTTTTGTAATAAATAAGGATGGAGCTCCCACAAAGGACAGCTCCACCCTGTATCATTTCAGATGTGTTTTACTGTGCCTGTGCTGTGATACCGTCAATGATCAGATCAAATGCCGGAGCTGAAACGATCTCTGACTCGTGGAAATATCCGTCAGAAACATAATCAGCATACTTAGCATAATCTCCGCCCTCTGCAACGAGATCCTCAAGAGTCTTACCGCCAACAGTGAATGTTGTGGTATCGAATACATGAAGAGAACCGTCAGCAAGAGCAGCTTCAACCTCGGCAACCTTATCAGCAGTACCCTCAGCTACAACACCTTCATTAAGAGCAGTGATGTTTACACAACCCTTGTCATAACCCTCTGCATAGTCAACAGGGATAGCTGTTCCGTCAACAAGAGACTGACCAGCGATAGTGTAATAAGCTCCCCAGTTATTTGCTGCAGATGTAAGTGCAGTATTAGGAGCAACGGAAGTCATATCAACATTGTAACCAACACAGGGAACGCCGGCTGCTTCGCAGGCAGAAGGAGCACCTGTTGTATCAGCGTGCTGAGAAATAAGAACAGCGCCGTTAGAAATAAGAGAAGTAGCAACTTCGTTCTCAGCAGACATATCAGCCCAGCTATTTGTGTACTGAACTTCCATAGTTACTGAAGGACAAACGCTCTTAGCGCCAAGATAGAAAGAAGTGTATCCGGAAATAACCTCGGCATAAGGGAAAGCACCGACATAACCGATCTTTGCCTTATCCTCTGTGATGTCACCCTTTTCGATCATCTCATTGAGCTTGAGACCTGCAACAACACCGGATACGTATCTTGCTTCATAAATTTTTGTGAAATAGTTGTGGAAATTGGAGAGCCCTGAAGAAGCGGCCTGATAGCCTGTTGCGTGGAAGAACTGAATGTCCGGATATTCACCTGCAGCCTGAAGGAGGTAATCCTCATGACCGAAGCTTGTTGCGAAGATAGCATTGCATCCCTGGCTTGCGAGATCTACTGCTGCGTCGTAGCATGTCTCATCTTCAGGAATAGTTGTCTTCTCAATGATCTGATCATCAGTGAGACCGAGGGCTTCCTGCATAGCATCGATACCAGCCATGTGGGACTCTGTGTAACCTTCATTCTCATCACCAACGTAGATAACGCCGACCTTGAGATCAGAAGCTGCGATGCCTGCACCCTGAGCTGACTCAGTAGCCGTACTCTCAGATGCAGCCTGAGAAGATGCCTTTGTAGCTGCGTCAGCGCTATCTGCTGTTGCACTTCCGCATGCGCTTAAAAGGCTGGTTGCTGCGAGCATGATTCCAAGAAGAATGCTGCAAGACTTCTTTTTCATAATTGATTCCTCCTCGTTTTGAAAAACGTTTCTTGGGGTATTTATAGACAAAAGGGGAGTATTCACGTATACACATGAACAACTCCCCTTGTCGCCCGGAACCTATTTTAGCACATAAAAAGGAGTTGTACATACTTAAACTGTATCTACAACTCCTTTGCCGTATAAAATTATTTGAATTTATGCATATTCTACGCCTAAAAAATTTTTTTGTCAAGAAAATTTGATTGATTAATCAATTTGTTTTTCAAACGTCATTTGAAGGCGGATTCCTGTATGCAATTATCCTGTTCTATTATGCGATCAATCCACTGTTCACCTGTTGAAGACATAACCCGGATACCTGTCGCCTGCAGAACTGCTTCGAGAAGATCATCTGATATATCTGTAATCACACCACCGCTTCTGTAAACGACTTTTCCTCCGCAGACAAGTACCGCATCCCGTTCTGCTCGTTCCGCTGCAAATTCTTCTTCATCCTCGTATATTGTGAGCTTTTCAAGATACGGATCATGGCCCATGACACACGAGCAGGAGCAGCAGCCGCATTCATTGCACAGTCTGTTTCGATGAAGTACCACATCAAAGCCGTTTCTCATGGTAACTCTTGCGTTTGCGCGGTTTGGACATACATCAACACAATTCCTGCATCTCGCACATATTGAACTGTATTCATACTTACGGGCAAAAACCGGAGCCTTCTTACTGTCAAAATTTTTGTCGCTCACCGCATCACCTGCGGCTTTATCTAACCGTTCTCCGTTTATCTTTTCAGGAATATCAGCATTTTCTGCAGCTGTGATAAGCTTCTTTATATTTCCGTATCCGCCGGGCTTCAGGAGAAATGATGAAACCGTTACGGGACGGATGCCTGTTTCCAGTATCTGACGGATATTTTTTGTATCTATACCGCCCGAAAATGATATATTGAGATCTTTTATCTCGTTAAACAGTGCCGCTGCCGCATTTACAGATAAAGCATACAGTGAAGGACCTGACATATACATCTGTTCTCCCGGAAGCGTATTGTCAGTGATGTTTACAGGGAAAGTATTCGTCATCTTTACGCCGAATGTCTTTCCCTCTTCCGCCGCCTTTTTCTGGCAGTTCCGTACTATCCCTGCCGCATCCTTTAATGTGATATCATGCGCAAAACTGTCATCCGAGAGAGAAAGATATGAATAACCCTTTTCCGCAAGTATCTCCCGGGCGCGCTCTTTTCCTACAAGTGTAGGATTCATTTTTATGAAAACATTGAACTTCTTTTCGGAAATAAGGTAAAGCGCGATCCTTTCGATATCTTCCGCAGGACACCCATGCATCGTAGAAAGTGTCACCGTATCCGAAATACAGCTGTTTAGCTCAAGACCTGTTATAAAATCCTCACCAAAGTCCGTATTTTCTCTAAGCCATGCGATGTCTGCTTTCCATTCTTCTGTTTCAGAGGCATCTCTCATATTGTTTAGGAAACCGTCAATTTTTGGAGATTTTATACCTTCAAGATCATAACCCACACTCATTATGAACTCAGGTACCTTTCGGTCTGAGAGATTCAGCGCATATGCAAAAGCACGTATCAGAAGATACGCTTTTATGTACTCATCACATGCCTGCTTTACCGTAAGCTCTGTAGACCACTCTACGTTATAGACCTCGTGACCTACATAGATACACGGTTTCTGTATGCCAAGTTCTTCTCCCTCCATGATCTGTACAGTTTTAAGCTCCATGACCGATGCGCCTGACGCAAAAGCAGCCACGAGATTTCCCGCGAGCTGGGTATGCGGTCCTGCCGCCGGACCGATGGGCAGCCCACCCTCGGTACTAACGACCTTTACGCCAAATAATGTTTCCCTGTCCCTGTATTCCATCATTCCGGAGCGAAACAATTCTCCGAAAGTTAATGGGATCATTCTGTCACTCATTTCTCTCACCTAAGACCCTTATAAGTCCCTTTCAAAAACGATCAAAGTTTCATCCAAAGCCTTGAAGCAGCTTCTCTTCCCTCCGCCAAAAGCTGTTCTTCATCTACGTTTACAAGTTTCCTATGTCTCATGATCACTTTTCCGTTTATGATCGTTGTATCCGTCATCGATCCGCTGACGCCAAACATTAAATGTCCGTCAATATTGTCTTTATTCAGCGGTGTTACAGGGTGATAGTCGACCAGTATCACATCTGCCGGTCTGCCTGCTTCTATGGCGCCGTATTTTTCTCCTATGATCTCCGATGCGATGACGGCATTATTTTCAAAGCACATCTTCGCAGCTTCCGCAAATCCCCTGTCCGGCAGCTTTCTATTGTGTTTTTGCAGGATATTTGCAACCTTTAATGATTCCATCATGTCATTGGTATATCCGTCAGTTCCGAGTCCGACCCGTATTCCCTTATCCATCATTGTGATGATATCAGGCGCTCCGACAGCGTTTCCCATATTTGATTCAGGATTGTGGATCACTGTTACACCCTTGTCAGCGAGGAGCTCCATGTCATCACAACTCACATGACTGCAATGGACCGCAAAGGAATCTCGGTTCAGTATCCCTTTATCGATAAGGCGCTTAACTACTGACTTTCCATAGGTTTTCTCGCAGTGCTCTTCGTCATAAAGCCCTTCTGCCACATGAACGTGATAACCTGCGCCATGTACATTTTTCTGTAAGCACATATCAAGCGTCTCATCGCTTAAGGTAAAGGATGCATGCAGTCCTACAAGACCTTTCAGCATATTACTGTTTTCCCGGTGAACACGCTCGATAAAGTCCATGTTCTCCGCAATGGAAGCATCCCGCTTATCAAGGCCGTCACGGTCTGACACTTCATAGGCAAGGCACGCACGGATTCCAAGTAACTGCAGTGCATCTGCTATACGTCCGAGACTTCCCGTGATCCCGCCGAAGCTCGCATGATGGTCTGAAATAAAGGTAACACCGTTACGTATGCACTCGATCCCGCATGCTATAGCGCTGTAATAGGTCTCATCCAGCGCCAGATTGCGGTCGATATGCCACCATATCCCGTCCAGTATCTCTAAAAAAGTCATTGGCGTTTTCCCTGAGAGCGCCATTCCTCTCGAAAACTCACTGTAGATATGCTGGTGTGTATTGATGAATCCCGGCATGATCAGCATACCTTCTGCATCAATGTATTCCGCATCCTGATATTTACGCAAAAGGAGAGCGTGGTCCCCCGCTTCGAGGACCCGCTCTCCTTCTATGCAAACTGCACCCTTGTCAAAAAAACGTGATTTTTCATCACGGGTGATAAGTATTCCGTTTCCGATCAGGATCTTTCTGCTCATACGCATTTCCTCCTGTATCACTTACCTGTATTTTTCAACCTGACTCAATAACAATTCCTTACCAACTTCAAAGTACTTATCAAGATCAAAAATCTCTTCATCTGCAAGATACTGCAGCGTCGCTCCTTCAAGCATGGAAACAAAATGAATCGGAAGATATTCGAGCTTTTCTTCCGGCAATGCAGGAACGTACTTTTGAAGCATGTTCCGTATCTCCTGCCTCCATTCCCTGAATGAATGTGATAATTCCTGCTGTGTGGATGCAGTAAGCCTGCTCTGTATCCAGAAATCTATCTCTGCATAATCATATTTCTTTTCGTTTTTTATAAACTGCTTTTTCTGACCGATAAAAAGATCAAGTCCCGCTTCCAGAGTGTCTTCCGAGTTTTTCTGAAGCTCTGTACGTATCTCAAGGCTTCGTACCCTGACTCTCTTCAGCACAGCCATCAAAAGATCAGTTTTTGTTTTGAAATAATAATGCAGATTGGACTGGATCATATCAGCTTCTTCTGCAATGAGACGCATCCTTGTACCGCTGATAGTATGCTTCTCAATGGTGTCCAGTGCTGCATCTATGATCTTTCCTTCTGCGATCATGTTCTTTTTTAGCTTTTTCTCAGGATCCATACTCTCCACCCTTAAATAATCTTTTGTCCTGATACATACTTGGACTTTATGCTGCACTCTCCTGAAAGATAGATCATCCTCTCAGCTCTCTCCTGAATAGTGAGCTTTCTCATGCTCCTGAGCCCGCTGTCATCGATCACAAGAGCATCAAATTCATATCCCGGAAGGAAACTTCCTGTTTTTCCAAAGTAGCTTCCGCCTCCAAGGGTTGCCATATAGAAAGCATCGCCGAACTGAAGCGGCTTTACATCCTGATCCACGTGTCTCCAGTACATTTTTGAAACCTGAATAGAGTGGACCATAGCCTGAACAAGAGAAAGCGACGCACCTCCGGCAACATCACTTCCAAGACCGATATTCACGCCCTCATCAAGGAATTTTCTTACAGGAGCGATCCCTGATGCGATATTCAGGTTTGAATCCGGGCAGTGAGCAATATATGTGTGATGCTTTTTCAAGAGCTCCAGCTCTTCACCGTCAGTATATACGCAGTGCGCCATTACTGCGGGATGCTCCTCGTCACCAAGCGTATTGAAAAGAGCATACGCATCGCCGTAATTCTTAGATGCAGGAACAAGCTCTTTGACCCATGCGATCTCTGACGGATTTTCAGAAAGATGGGACTGTACACGAAGTCCCTGTTCCTCTGCGATCACACCAAGCTCTTTCATCAGCTCATCACTGCATGAGGGTATAAAACGGGGTGTCAGTATCGGCATAGTTCTCTGATATCTGCCCTTGATATACTGAAGCCACTGTCTGGTATCTGCGGCAGCTGTCTCAGCGTCCTTTTCAGAAAGTGCAGGAGAACCATTCCTATCCATATTGACCTTACCCACGTATGTAACGAGTCCGGTCTCTTCCAGCTTGTCCATCAGTATCTCTGTCGCTTCCCTGTGGAGCGTCGCAAAGATACATGCTCTGGTGGTAAAGCTCTTCTTTAAGTCCTCAGTAAAGATCGAATATGCTTTATCCGCGTATTCCTTATCCTCGTAATGAGCTTCCTCGGGAAAAGCATTTTCATTAAGCCAGTCCAGAAGCTCCATATCCATTCCTAGCCCGCGATATGTGTACTGGGGCGCATGGACATGCAGATCGGTCATTCCGGGGATTATGAGTTTTCCGCTATGATCTTCCAGCGGAAAGCCTTTATACTTCTCAGGTAATTCGGTAAAAACTCCCTCGCATTTACCGTCAGCACATACCACGAAAGAATCAGGCACTGTATGAACTTTTCTGTCCTCAGAGCAAAAAAGAACATCACCCTTTAATACAAAATTTTTAACCAATAACGTGCCACATCCTTTCTCTTTTACCACGTAAACGGGGCTTTAAGAAAAATTACTTTTTACTTAAAGCCCCGTTGCATCGTACAACTATATTATAATTTTAAAAATTTGACCAGTCAATCAAATTTTGTACATAAAGCGCTGTTTAACGGAAGAAAATCTGTCCGTCGTCAGTCATCTTATCTACGATAGCAAGGGATGTTACCTCGTAACCGCGCTCACGGAGATAGTCTCCGCCTTCCTGGAAGCCCTTTTCGATACAGATACCGATTCCGCAGACCTTTGCCTCAGCCTGCTCACAGATATCGATAAGACCTCTCATAGCCTTACCTACAGCAAGGAAATCATCTACCAGAAGAACTCTGTCATCCGCATTTAAGAACTTCTTTGCAAGGGTAACAGTATAATCTCTGTCATAAGTGAAGGAATGAACAACCGATGTATAAACATCACCATCGATATTCTTGCTCTTTGCCTTCTTTGCAAAAACAACCGGCACATGGAACCATCTGGCAACTGCACATGCGATAGCGATACCTGATGCTTCTACTGTCACAATTCTTGTAATACCTGAATCCTTATATTTTTCATAAAAGGCTTTTCCGATCTCATCGAGGAGCTCTACATCGATCTGATGATTGAGGAAATTATCTACCTTTAAGATGTTGCCCGGACGAACCTGTCCATCGTTTTTAATGCGGTCTTCAAGAAATTTCATAGAATGATCCCTTTCTTATCTTTGGAATTGATTGAATTTATTATAATACAGAATATTCTCTCTGTCAGGGTCAAAAGTTTTTTCGATCAAAATTAACCCTTGTTTTCTTCGGTAAGAAGCTTATAAAGAGTGGGATTTACATTAAATTCTTTCATCGCGCTCTCTACTTCCTCAAGCGCTTTCTTTCTCGCAAGAGGGAGAGCCGGCTTTTTCACTGCACGGATCAGGATATTTTTTGGCGTATGCTCAAAATCTATAAATTCCAAAAGCTGCGTCCTGTAACCCGCATATGTAAGCATATTTCCGCGGATAGAATCGGTCAAAAGTGCTGCGAAACGTTCCTGAACGATGCCGAATCTGGTGAGTACAGAGAGATTTTCCGTACTCATCTGCTGATTCAGCTCATGCTGGCAGCAGGGAACAGAAAAAATCATCTTTGCGCCCCACGAAACAGCATTATACAGCGCAAAATCAGTTGCCGTGTCGCATGCATGGAGTGTGATCACCATATCTACATCGAAAGGACAATCGTAGCCGTTTATATCACCGAGCTCAAAGCGAAGTCCCTTGTAGCCGTACTTTTCCGCAGCGATGTTGCACTTCTTTATAACATCAGCTTTGAGATCAAGTCCTATGATATTTGCTTCGATGCCCCGTATCTCCGTAAGGTAATAGTAAACAATAAACGTGAGATATGACTTTCCGCATCCGAAGTCGATTATGTTTAATTTTTTTAGATTCCGCTCACGAATGGTATCATCGATTATCTCGATAAAGCGGTTTATCTGGCGATACTTGTCATACATGGAGCGGACTACTTTTCCGTCCTTTGTAAAAATACCCATGTCAATAAGAGGCTCGATCATCCTGCCTTCTTCAAGGATATAGTTCTTTTTACGGTTGTGCTCTCCTGCACTTTTGTTTTCAGCCTGCTTTTCGGGAGAAAGCTTCTTTGAAGCAAAGAACACCTTTCCCTTTTTGCTTATCTTTATGGCAGATTCGCTTGTATCAGACCAGGCATTTAGCTGCATGAAACTGTCATTCATGAGCGCGGCGCATCGTTCTGCCGCCTCATCACCGGAAACATTTTCATGAAAAACCTGCTTTTCTGTGTATTTTGCGATCTGATAATAGTCTTTTACGGGAGAAACCGTTATCTTACGAAGCTCTCCTGATTTTGATGAGGGCTTACTGATAACGAGCTTCTGTACTTTTTCCTTAAAAATCTCCGAAATATAATTCTCTAATTCACTCAAAACTTCTACTCCTGTGCATTAGATCAAAACTATTTTGGTCAAAACTTTGCGTAGATCATTCCTGCTTTATCATATCCGCTTCCGTACGCGCCGAAAAGGATAACTATGATGAGCATTGCATACCACATGGACCATCTCATCCACCGGGGCAAAGCTTCAAACTTTTCGCGCAAAGGATATCCGCTTTCCTTTATGATGCCGTATATCACGATAACGATAAATGATATCAGCACTGTCCAGTAATCATATCTGTCCAGTCCAAAGGAACCAAAGTGCTTGATAAGCTTATGAGGCTTGAACTTCACAAAGATCATCCTGAACATCTCGAAGCCTGTTTCCAGCGTATCCGCGCGGAAGAACATTTCTCCGATGATAACGATAAAGGTAAGCTTTATAAACCTGAATATCCTGACGCATCTGCTCTCTTCCGTAAGCTTCAGCTTTGTAAGAAGATTCAGGAACGGTTTCTCAATGATATTCTCTATAAAGATCAGTGTAAAGTAGTAAATTCCATAAAAAATATAGGTCCATTTAGGTCCGTGCCACAGACCGTTGGAGATCCACACGCAGAATATAGCGATCGTAGGACCGGCAAAATGACTGACGGTCTTTCCAAAAATATTCTTAATCTTCTTGGTGAGCTTCATGACGGGTTTAGACACCGATACGGGATAGAAAATATAATCCCTGAAAAATGTACCAAGAGTGATATGCCATCTATGCCAGAAATCAGATGCATTTTTCGCAAAGAAAGGCTGCTTAAAGTTCTCTGCAAGCTCGATGCCGAAAATCCTTGCGCTTCCTATAACGATATCAATGGAACCCGAAAAGTCCATGTACTCCTGCACGGTAAATATAACTGCTCCGAAAAGCGCAACAGAACCGCATTTCTCATGCCATTTATAAACAGAATCAACTGCCGGAGCGAGGTGATCTGCTATCATCAGCTTCTTAAAGACACCTAGAAAGATTCGCTGATAGCCGAGTGTCAGATTTTCATAGCTTATGCCCCTGCCTGAGAAAAGAGAAACAGCATCATCTCCGTAGCGGGTTATGGGTCCCTCAACTATCTTCGGGAAAAATCCCATATAAAGAGCAATGTGGTCGATGGCAGGATCAGCCTTTATATCTTCCCTGTAAACATCCGTTAAGTACGATATCGCTTCAAGCGTATAGTAGGAAATACCGAGCGGTATCGCGAGATTCAGCATTTTCCAGTCGAAGGGAATATGAAGGATCTGCGTCACACGGACAATGTTCAGTCCCATGAAATCCAGGTATTTCAGTATAAAAAGAACCAGAAGCAACGACAGGATACCTGTTACGAGCACTCTAAGCTTGCGCTTTTTCTTTTCCTTACGCTTATATTCTTTATTATCAGAAATCTTCTGAATCTGAAGAGCCATGAACCATGTCCAGATGACTTCTAAAATGTGTATCAGGAAAAGCCATCCGCTCAGGGTTATGAAATAGAACCAGCTTGCAAGTAAAAGTACTTTACTGCGGTGTTTCTCTCCTGCTGCCTGATAGAGAATGAGAACCACCGGAAGGAAAAGGGCAAAATAGATCCAGCTCGCATAGGAAGGATCCCACCACATAGTTATGCATTTAATAAATAATTCCGGTGTCATTCGTAAACTTCAAACTCCTCGTTGTCTTTTAGCCAGTCGGCATAAGCCTCTTCACCGTAGTGGTTCGGAAGCCTGTAATTTTCCATAAGGTATTTGCCCATAAATGAGCTCGCCTTTTTAGAACCTGAAAAGGACAGATGATTTCCGCCGTCCATGGTATCTTTATTCCAGTCGATTTCCATTTCTTCCAGATGCAGATTCATATCTACAAAAGGAATGTCATGGGCATCTGCATATTCCTGAAGAATATTGTGACGAGCCCACGTCCAGCTTCCCGGAGTCGGAGCTGCCGTAAGGACAAGAGGAACCTTCTTTTCCTCGCAGAAAATCCTGAATTTTTCCAGGTATTCCATACTGTCATCACCTATGGATATATTTTCTTCTCTATTCATGTAATCCGCAGGTCCTGTGTAGGGCACGGCAAGATCCGTCTTGATAAATCCACGGAGCGGATGCTCGATACGAAGATCCGGGTCTTTCCTGCGCCATTCGGATGTGGTAAATGACTTATAAAAAATATGGTAGTGAAAAATTGGGAAAATATCCTCGATCAGATTCGTAGGAAGTGCATAGTTATCCTTGTGTGGATCCGCATCTGAGAAAATAGCATCTGCCTCCAGGACTACCACCTTCGGTTCCTGCGTTTCAAATGCTGCCTTTGTCAGCTCCAGCGCATCACATAAACGGAGAGCGCTCTCACTCATGCAGTATGAGCTGATACCTTGTTCCATATACAGCTGAAGAGGTGAAAAAGTGCTGTATACTTCACTGTTTCCGGCAAAAATGACGTCGATGGTGTTTTCTTTTTCTTTTGAAAAAGATTGAAGCTTCTGCTTTACCTGAACGATATTGTAGACTTCGCCATAGTCCGGTTTTACCGCGATCGACAAAACCACGAGTATTATTACAAAAAGTACCGCAAACAGTACTCCTCTGAATTTTTTATTTTCCATTCTTGATTTAAACATAGCTCTCCGATTATAGCACGGAAACACCGAAAATAGTAGATTCTTAAAAAATAATAAGCTGATATCTGGTTACTGTTCAGAGGCAAACTGCGCACTACGCTCCGCACACCTAAAAACCCATGAGCAATAATATGCACATGGGTTTTAAAGTGAAATAATATTCATTTTTTCGGGAATCGCTTCCCATTCGCTTAATCCCAGCCTCTGTCGTTCCAGAGCCTCTTCAAATGATATTTTGGGAAGATCTTCCTTTAGATAGGCTATCAGTTCATCAATGCCTTCACGGCTTTTATTATTTACTTCAAAAATCCTCTCACAGCCTGCATTTTCCATCCATTGCCTTATCATAGGCACATTGGCGTATGGTGAATCTGTCTTTGTGATGATCCCTATGATCGGACGCTGTATGAAAGTATGAAGACTCGGTCCAAAAAGATTGTATGGTTCATCTGCCGCCTGAACTACAGCTATCACATCCGCTTCAAAAGAAAAGCACGCAAGACCCGCACCAAAACACTTTGATTCTGCATATTCTCCCGGCGAATCTATCATGTCATCCCCGGTATTTGTGTACTGGGTCTTTATATAACGAAGTTCCTCTCCCTTTAACGCCTGTGTCAGAGAAGTTTTTCCGGCTTCACTCCGTCCCATCAAAAATA
Source organism: Lachnospiraceae bacterium (assembly GCA_900168235.1). GTDB lineage: Bacteria > Bacillota > Clostridia > Lachnospirales > Lachnospiraceae > NK4A144. Next base: position 35,212 of record FUZG01000014.1, read on the forward strand.
GCTTTTTCATACTATAACTTTTAACTCCTCTGAACCCTGCACGTGCGGAAATTGAGCTCATCACGGAAAAATCTCACAACTTCCTCAACCGAGCACTGAACATCCGCAAGGCGTCCTGTAATGATAAGCGTCCCGCAAAATCTGTCCATAAAACCGATCTCTACATTGCCTGATTTCATGGCGATATCCGCTGCAACGACTGTTGCTTCCCAGGGCGTGAACTTTATGATGCCTATGGATTCACCGATGTGATCCTCTCCCTCGTGCACTCCGATATGAAGTCCGAGATTATGATAAACACTCTCGTCCACAGGATTCATTATGTGAGCAAGGCACACTTCACGTCCCGGAACCCTGACACGGGTCATTCGCAGAGTCTTCCCCTTCAGGTTTTCAAAATCATCATGAAATACTTTTTCAAGCAGTTCTTCCTTTGTCATAAGATCACTCCCTATCTTCTGGTGATCTTACACACAACGTATTCCATCTCATCACGGAAATAATTCACGATCTCTGTCATTGCAGAGTTAACATCAGAAAGCTCACCTGTGATTATGAGGGTTCCTGTGAACCTGTCTGCAAATCCCAGATAAACATTTCCGCTCTTAACCGCAATATCAGATGCGATGACTGCTGATTCCGGAGGTGTCATATTCATGATGCCGATAGCCGAAGAACCATAGTCTATCTGCGGATTCAGCCCGAGCTTCTGATATATTACAGGTGCAGGACCGCCCATTATATGCGCAAAGGTTATCTCCTTTCCGGCAACGGTCTCCTGTACTATTCTTATCTGTTCCCCGTGTTCATTAGACATAGAAATACCTCTCTTCCGCTTTCTATTCTAACACAACAGGCATAAACCGTCATCTTTATTTTACTAAAATCACACAATCTCACATTAATTATTGTGAATCAATCAACTGTCAACAACATTACATAAAAAGAGCAGGAGAAATACTTCCTCCTGCCCGTAAAGATCATCTTTCTATCAGTTTTTCCAGCGGTTCCGGATCATATTCAAAATGATACCTGTCCGCAAGCTTATGCTTCAATGATCTGCATGTGTCCTGGACAACATTATAATTGCCCATTTCATTCTCATATGAAGACTGTCTGATCCTCGTATAGCGATGTTCAACCTTTATGATCTGTTCATCCATCTGCTCACGATACAGAACACAAAGTTCATCTATCGCAGCCCGACGTTCATCCACGTTTTTTACCGAATCCGCCGTATGTGTTTTCCACCAGTCAAGCGGAACCATGATGAAATTTCCCGGCTGAACAGGTCTGCACTCAAATGCATGATCACGAATGTAACGGGGAACACCTTCTTCTCCAAATTCACTCACAATGCACTTTTTCAGAGAAATCGAGTACTGCCTGATCATAAAATCAAGAAAAGATTTTCGAAGATCCTCGTATTCCGTTTTAAGTGACTTAAGCCAGGATGCAGGATCGTCTATATTCTCGGTATTCTCTGCGTATGCCCGCTCTTTAAGCGCAGACATCATTTCATCAAATTTACTATAAAGAAGCCGGACCTCCGACTCCACATTTTTCATAATTACAGCATTACGTTCATTGAGCAGCTGAGTCTTCTCAATACACTTTTCCATGATCTCGCAGATCTGCTCAGCATAGAACTCCAGACGTTCTTTGCCATCCTCGATCATTTCATCAAGTGAGCCTTCCATTTTAGGAAAAGATTTGTCTTTTTCACGCACAGATCCGTCAGAAAGCTCTTTGCAGATAAGGTCATGGATTGCATCGACATTCTCCATGAGTTCCTTCTGGATCCTTCCGTTTCCCATGGCATGAATGTCTACAGCACTGTTTCTGGCAAATATCTCAACACGCTTAAGCTCTCTTCTATAAAATGTTCTGAACTGAAGCTTTTCCACACCCTCCAGCATCAGATATATCTCTGAGGCTCTGTCGGAGAGAAAATCTATCTCATCCGATGCAGAGGAAAGAACGGCGCTCATTTCCACACCTTCTTTGCAAAAACAGCCATGATCGCTGCGATCACGCATTTAACAGCGATAAGTATCACTCCGTCAGACGGAATGATGCCCATAAGGACAACTGTCGCAAAAATGATAACACTCATCCAGCCGATATTTGATTTCTGACGTTTTATCTCTTCAACAACTGCAGCATTGTCGCCTGCCTGTTTTGTAATGAGCTCTGAAAGCTTCTTCGTCTCTTCAAGCAGCTCTTTTCTGAAATTACCCTCTGATTCAATGATCCTTGAACCAAATTCCTTTATCTCCTCAGTTTCAGCCTTGATGGAGATACCATTAGTAAGGATCTTCTCATGAATCTCACCAGATTTTTCCTGTGTTTCATCGAGCAGCTTATAAAGCTTCTCCATTGAGTCAGAAAGAGCTTCCTCTTTTTTGCTCACTTCTGAGATAAGATCATTCGAAAGATTTATCTCTTTTATCTTTTCTTCTATAGTCTGTGAACTTTGACTGATATCATCACGTATTTTAGACAGATCATCGAGAAAGATATTTTTACTAACTTTATCGATAGTCTCAGACATGAAATCTCTAAATTCGTCTTTAAGACTCTTTCGTTCCATTGGAATAGTCCCCCTGAAAAATATTAATACCCAAACTTATTTTATCGGCTTTCCTCCCTTTATTCAATAGGCTAATTTTTAAGGGACACTGCTTTTACACAAAGCAATAGTCCCTTAAATTTCATTTGATGATCAGAACATTAAAATGCTTCCGTTTTCCTCACCGTTGATAACATAGTATGCTCTGTCCTCTGCGGGCTTCAGGTAAATGCTGAGTGACTTTACAGCATCCTTATCATGACCTGTTGCTTCCCATGCATCATATATTCTCTGAAGCAGAACTTCCTGTGTTACTGTCTTTCCTTCAAACTGGAGCTCAGCCTCGATCTTTACCTGCTTCTTTGCAGTTGTTGTCTTCTTCGCTTCCGGCTTCTTTGCCGGTGCCTTTTTCTCTGCGGCAGGCTTAACTGCTGCCTTTGTCTCTGTCTTTGCTTCTGCCTTTACTGCCCTAGGTGCCATAACTAACTCTCCTCTCAACTTATGATCATCCAAACAATTTTTTGTACAGCGATTTCCCCTCATCAGTCAAAATTCCCAAAGGCGAAATTGTATTGTGCATACACAACCATTTATTAACCTTCGTTTTATGACATTAACATAATAATACACAATTTTTTGCATTTTTTCCATGCTTAAATCAAAATTATGCACATATATTATGTATCCCAAACAACAGTGTTGTATAAAATCATACTCATTTCGACACAAGATCATATTTTGTCTAATATCGTCATTTTTGTAATTGCCATAAAGTCCATGATTGTCTATCATGAAATTGTAATTGAAAGAGTAAAAGGGTTTTTTCATCTTTTATAAATATTATATCGGGGAGCACTTTTTCTATGACAGATATTCCAATCTACTTAAACAGCAAAGACCAAATTGAAGATTTTTTAAGGATCAACTCTATGTCTGATTGTCAGATCGATGTAAACAACGGCAGGACCTATGCCGACGGCAAGTCCATGATCGGACTGCTTTCGCTCGGTCTTTTCCGTCCGCTTCAGGTTTCACTGATCGGCGAAGAAGACAAAGTCAAAAAATTGTTTAACGCCTATAAACAGCATAATCTGACTGTGCCCAATTAATATATCAGATATGCTGTTCATGATCCTTTCTCAGGAAGCAGCGATGTGTAAAAGCATCGCTGCTTCTTTTTTGTTGTGCGGAGCACTTAGCGAGGTATTTTCGAGCTTATGGCTGAAATAGCAAATCTATTGATTTGCGTGATTGAAGCTATGCAGAGCTGTGCGTGCCATGCAAATTCACTTGGCGAGGTTTTATCGAGCCTAGTGATATTTGTTTCAAAAATTACTGTTGACATACTTCGTCAGTCGTAGTACATTTACCTCGACAGTCGTAGTACGACAATCGTTGCAACGTCAAATGATGTAAAATTTTTTATCCAATCTCTGAAAGAAGGGAGGGCTGAAATGAATGGTCGAAATAAGCAGTGATATCATCCGTGGTTACAACGACACCATAATCCTTTATCTTCTGTCGGAAGCACCTTCGTACGGATACGAGATATCAAAAAAGATACGGGCGCTCAGCGAAGATAAATATATGATCAAAGAAACTACATTGTATTCCGCCTTTAACCGAATGGAGAAAAACGGTTATATCGAGTCATACAGTGAGATCGCAGAAAACGGAAAGAAACGGACATATTACCGTATCACCGGCGCAGGAACACAGTATTATCGTGAAAAATGCGAAGAATGGACGCTCACAAAGGATGTTATAGAGAGATTTATCAAGCGATAAGGAGAGACCAATATGGAAGCTTTAAGAAGCTATCTTGAAAATATGTTTGCTAATCTTCCAAATACACCTGAAGTACAGCGGGCAAAATCAGAGCTGTTCCAGATGATGGAAGACAAGTACACTTCTCTTATTGAAGAGGGGAAAAAAGAAAACGAAGCTGTGGGTATCGTGATTTCCGAATTTGGAAACTTAAGTGAGATCGCCGACACCTTAGGAATACAAAATTTTGTCGGTCAGTCATTTAATGTGAACCGCCGCCGTGTATCACACGAAGAAGCTCACCAGTATGTTCTGGACCGCAGCCGCCACTCATTCATGATCGGACTTGGCGTACTCTTATGTATCCTGAGTCCCATTACAGCCATGATCTCAGATGTGATCGCGCCCGGAAATCTCGGTGATGTGATCGGCATCTCCACTTTCTTTGGTCTGATCGCAGCCGCGATAGCTATATTTATCTACTCCGGTTCAAAGATGAAGATGTGGGATTTCTTAAAAAAGGTGCCCTGCAGTATCGACTATCAGACAGCAGATGAGCTCTACAAAGAGCAGAAACTGAATCAGTCAACAAAAACCGCGCACCTTATCATCGGTATCCTGCTCTGCATGCTGTGGCTCATCCCCATGGCGATACTCGATGTACTTCCTGCCGGATCATTTATAACAGAAGCTCTTGCACCATCCATCATGTTTATCATGGTAGGCATAGGCGTGATGCTCATAATCTTTTCATCAGGAAAGGATTCCGCTTATACTACGCTCCTCAGCCTGAACGACAAGAACACTGTTTCCGGCAACTATGAGAGCACCGGTTCCGGTTCAGTCACATATTCTAATGAAACTGTTGCCACGATAATGTCTGTATACTGGCCTACTGTTCGATGCATTTATCTTATCTGGAGTTTCCTTACATTCGACTGGTACAAGACATGGATAATCTGGCCTTTAGCTATCATCATCCATAAGGTCATCAAAGCAAATTACAGCATGGAGGCAAAAAAGATATGAAAAAAATGTATTTAACTATTTTAACCATAGTGACAGTTTTTTGTATCATCTTCGGCACGGTTTACCATCTCGGAACATTTTTCGGAAGATTCACTACACTGAATATACCTTTCCTTAAAATCGGAAACGTAAAAACAACTTCTTTTGAGAAGAAATACCAGGGCGTAAAATCTGCGGAACTGGATGTAAACTGCCTGAACGTAACTGTAGATGCTTATAACGGCGATGAAGTGATAATCTCCTACAGCGGGCGCGAACTTTACCAGCCTGTCATCGACTTCAAAAACGGCTCATTAACTATAGGCCAGCCAAAAGTTAAAGATCACAAGATTTCAAGTGTTGAATCAAATCTCAACATTTCTCTTCCGGCAGATGTGAAGCTAAGCCACGTAGATATCACTGCCGACATGGGAAACCTTGATCTTTCAAATATAACCGCAGATTCCATGAATCTCTCTGCTGATATGGGCAGCATCAACTGCACCGGTGCATCAGCAGATAAAATGGACATCGACACAGATATGGGGAGCGCAAACCTTAAAGATCTGAGTTTCACTGACCTGAGCGTTTCTGTTGATATGGGTTCTGTCGAACTTAATTCAAGAGAATCACTTGCAGACTACAGCTTTTCCTGCACAGCAAGCATGGGCGCCATTACGGTTAATGATGAAGACTACAGCGGTGATTACAAAAGATCCGGAAACGCCGGAACCATCACTATAGATGCAGACATGGGAAGTGTAGCTATAAACTACTAAAACAAGTTATTGCAAAGCTTGAAAAAAGTGCCAAATAATCTGTATAGTTGAAATTGCCCCGAAGTGTATAAAACCTTCGGGGCAATTTTTTGTTCAAAATATTTTTATGATGTAAAGGTCAAAAGTCCTTTTTCCTTACTTATGATTTTTCTCTCTGAATTCCTCGATAGTCTTTTTTGTAGGCAGTGAAGTGATAGCTCCCTTTTCCTGAACACAGAGGAAACCGCTTATATTGCCATAGTCCAGAGCATCTCTTAGCATTTCGATATTTATATCACTTGCAGAAACAACGCCAAGAGCTAAAAGTCTTGACAGGAATCCGCCCCAAAATGCATCTCCGGCACCCGTGGTATCTTTAACAAGCTCACGAACAGAATAACCCTTATCCGCAAAGCTCTCTCCGTTATAGAAACACTTTGCTCCGTCGCCGCCCATGGTCATGATAACTACAGCCACATTATATTCTTTCATGACAGCTGCAATATTTTCCTCACCGCCAAGCATATCCACTTCTTCGTCAGATACCTTGAGAAAATCCACGTATTTCAGCAGTTCCTTTACCGCATCTGCGCATGCCTTTTTATCGTCGTTCCACGCTACATTTCTATAGTTGATATCAAAGCTCACCAGCTTGCCTTTTTCTGACGCACGCTTCAATGCATCGATAGTAGCCTCTTTTGAAGCAGGAGCAGAAAGTGAGAATGAACCTGCATGGATCATTTTTGCTTTTGCGATCTCTTCATCAGTGATCTCGCTTTTTTCAAGCATCATATCCGCACCGGGCTTTCTGCCGAAAGTAAAGCTTCTGTCACCATGCTCATCCAGTGAAACAAACGCCAGAGTCGTAATGGCATCCTTGCATCTCTCGGGATTAAGTACTTCTACTCCCTCATTTTTCAGAGTTTCCTGAAGAAAAACACCGAAATCATCATCTCCGACCTTTGTATACATGCCGGATGTAATACCGTTTCTTACTGCGGAAATAGCTACATTTGCAGGAGCTCCTCCCGCATTCCGTAAATAGCTTCCCGGTTCATTTCCCGGTAAGAAGTCGATAACCATTTCCCCTATGCAAACAAGTTCTGCCATTATTTTATTTCCTTTCTTCGTTAAAAGTGTTGTATAATCAAAGGTTTTTTCGCCCCTTTGTTATTAAAGTATCACAAACGGATTATGATGTCAGATTTTAATAATATATATTTTAATTGTCAATTAATTCTTTTCTCATGTAATTGCCGGCGACAGCCACCACCCTAGACATTTTCTCACGCTAAAAACGTTTCATTTTTGCAGTCATCATGAAGCGGAGAGTGTTGGAATCAACACTCTCCGCTTCCATCAATTTCAGCCTAGCTCAAAGCTGAAAAGATCCAACTGTCATTTTTCTAAAGGCTATCAGTTCCTCGAGATCGTCCAGGAGACCGTCTCCCAGATCATCAGGATTCTCATATTCAAGCACCCATTCTGCTCCCGGAGTCTGCTCTGCGAGGAAATTTAGCAGATTGTCATAGTCGATAGTTCCGTCATGGATGCGGTTATGGGTATCATGCTTTCCATCATTATTATGCAGGTGATATGCCCATATCTGATCTTTCAGATCCTCCACGAGCTTCGTGATATTCCATCCGTTTGCATGTGCGTGCCCGATATCCACCAGCACATCCATATCGTACTCTTTTACGATAAGTGTAAATTCATCCTGATCGAGGAGCATAGTCCCCTCATCGATCGTACCTGAATTCTCTACATATACCCTGCATCCTGACTTTCCAAAAAGGTCCACTATTTCCTGATACGCTTCAAGCGCGTTAAAAAGCATATCATCCTTTTTGGCAGGATCTACGACACAATTATTAAAGCGCATTACATAGTGATCGCTGTGAGTCATCTTGCAGAAACGCTTGATAGTTTGCAGCTGTTTCATGCTTTCTTCGTACTCAGGGGTGCCCTTTGCCGCTGAATACTCAGCAAGTCTGACCGGACAATGCCAGCTAATCTGATGATGCAGTATTTCAGGAAGAATGTCCACTATTTTTTTTTCGAAATCCCTGTCATCAAAAGACGCCATGATCTCAAATCCCACATCCGTGCCATATACTTTTCCAATCTCTGCAAGTTTATTTATCTGTCCAGGTCCAAACGGACATGTATTAACGTGTACTGTTGAATTCATGCTTTCCCCTCCGGTTTATGACCTTGAAATGCTATCACTATTTTTTTCGTGATCGATAGCTGCGTTTTTCACTGCTATATGATACTGGTCTCTGCCGCCAATCTTTGAATCATACAGCATGTTATCTGCCCTTTTTAGACCATCCGTATAATCTGTATCCCCCTCTGCAAATTCTGCGAAACCTATCGATGCTGTAACGTTTATTTCATGCCCGTCATCCAAAATAACATTTACCATGTGGACAGATTCCATAACCTTCTCAGCTACAACACCAATGTTTTCATGGGCAAGTCCCAGATAGACACCCACAAACTCATCACCGCCCCAGCGGATAAGGTAATCCGACTTTCGTATCGTCCGGTAAAGACTCGTAACTACGCGTTTCAGGATGATATCACCAACATCATGGCCATAGGTATCATTGATATCCTTAAAGTAATCAACGTCCAGTATCATGATTGCAGGACTCGGTTTTCCTTTCTTAAACGCTTCGAAGTACTCTTTTAGCTTTTCCTCACCGAACTGTCTGCTTGTAGCATTTGTCAGAGCATCCCGCTGCACCTTTTTCCACAGGAACTGTGTCGTCTGCTTAGCATACGCTCTGTCCGTGCGGATCATCATGATCGCCATGACACCGATGAGAAGGATAAACAACAGTGAAAGCAGGATTTCAAAGCGGATCATAAACTGATCTATTTTTTCCTGAGCCGTTTCTACTGATACGGACACATCACCCATATCAGATCCCATACTGATAACCCAGTTGTAATCCTTGTACAGCTCGGAATAAACAAGTATAGGAGTTCCGCTGCCATCCTTATCTTTCTCTTTATAGGTATAAAGCGCGGTTCCGCTCTCATTCAAAGATTTCAGCTCTTTTTCAAGGTAACGGACTCCGTCAACATCAACAGTCTCTGTAGAAAGAAGCCTCTTTTCCTCAGAAGGATCTAACGGATCCACTATACATGACGCATAATTCTTTCCGCCGTCAAAATTACGTATCTCATGAATCCATACGGCTGAACTGGCATTGTAGTCACAGAGTTTTACTTTTTTTGTGATCGCTCTCTGAACAAAATCTTTAAGTGTAGTATTGGTGATGCCGTAGATCACGGCCGTATCTCCAACGACGACAATATCTCTCTCTACAAAGCAGCTTACGATCTCATTTACATTTCCATCCCAGGCATCTCCAAGAAGTCCGTCAGAATCAGCAATAACCTGATTGGTCTTTATGTCAAATGCAAGGTATGACCACTTTGATGCATTTTCTCTGCCTGCTATGTAATTCCTTACTACCCACTCAGGATGCTCTCCCGTTTCCTCCACCAGATCATTTACATGATCCGATGCACTCTTCATCTGTGCCGCGAACTCCTCTTTATAGATTTCCCTCTCTGCATCAATGTCTGTAACAATATTCTTTATAGTATTCTCTATAAAATGTGTCCTGATCTCAAAAGCACTGGTATAAAGCTGATGCGAATAAAGAGTCTGTATCCTGGCAAGCGCAGTATGCAGGAGCAAAATAGTGAGCACCATCATAATAATGGCGATAGCGATCGTCTTTGGTCTTCTAGTATTTTTCGTCATATGTCCCCTCAAACATATCGAACAGAAAAAATAACACTACCCCATATGTATTTCGGCACTTACAGCAGAAAAAACTAGTACCACTCAGGTCCAAAATTTTGCTTTAGGATATCCACGTACTCCTCGTAGCTAATTTTCTCACCGCCCATGCTTTCAAGGTGATTCGTGTGAAACTGGCAGTCGATCATGAGTCCGCCTCTTTCTGCCATCGCCTGTGCGAGACCGATAAGCGCGATCTTTGATCCGTTCTCCAGCTCACTGTACATGCTCTCGCCAAAAAAGCACCTTCCAAGGGATACTCCGTAAAGTCCCCCAGCCAGCTCACCGTCTATATATGCCTCCACACTCTCGGCAAAACCGCCCTTATGCAGGGCATAATATGCTTTTTCCATGTCATCGCCGATCCACGTGCCGTCCTTTTCACGCTTCATACGACACCGATGCATGGTATCCTGAAAGTCCCTGTTCCAGAGTACCGAAGCATCGTGCTTTTTCAGGAATTTCTTCATGGAATGAGAAATGTGGATTTTTTCCGGACGGATTATGTACCGTTCATGAGGACACCACCACATGATCTCATCTTTTGGATCGTACCAGGGAAAAATCCCATGGGCATATGCGAGAAGCAGACGATCCATGCTCAGATCCCCGCCCACAGCAAGGAGACCGTCTTCCTCTGCAAGAGACGGCATGGGGAACCATAATTCTTTTTCATCTAAAAGATATATTCCCATTCATCACTTTTTCCGGGACGCAGTGCTCCCTGTCTTCACGTATTTCATGACAAAATCGGTCTTTTTTGCAGAAAGACTGCATTTTCCACCCTTCTTGAGCTTTCCAAAAAGCATCTCATCCACAAAAAGAGGCTTGATATCATTTCTTATCACGCGGTCAAGTTCACGCGCACCGTACTCTTCGCTGATACCTTTTTTCTTCAGCAGTTCGACCGCAGGTTTATCAACTGAGAGCTCCACATTTTTTCTCTGGAGCATCTCTGCAAGCTCGCGCAGTTTCTTATCTGCGATCATACCTGCCATCACGTCATCCATGCGGTTAAATGCGACGATCCCGCTGAGACGGTTCCTGAACTCAGGCTGGAAAACGTGCTTCACGGCGTCCATGAGAGTGTCATTTGACACATCCGTTGACTGGAAGCCTATGCCCGCTTTACCCATACGGCTCGCTCCGGCATTTGAAGTCATGATGATTATTACATTTCTGAAATCAGCTTTCCGTCCCTGATTGTCAGTTAATGTCGCATAATCCATGACCTGAAGGAGCATGCTGTAAATATCAGGATGCGCTTTTTCGATCTCATCCAAGAGCAGGACACATGAAGGTGTCTTTCTAATGGCTTCCGTGAGGAGTCCACCCTCTTCATAGCCCACATAACCCGCAGGCGCACCGATTAACTTCGCAACTGAGTGCTTTTCACCGTATTCACTCATGTCAAATCTCACGAGCTTTACGCCGAGTTCTTTAGCGAGAGTCTTTGCTATCTCTGTTTTTCCGACACCTGTAGGTCCTACAAAAAGCAGGCTCGCGAGAGGTTTTGAATCTTCTATGAGACCTGCGCGGGAAAATTTCACAGCATTTACAACCTGTGTCACCGCTGCATCCTGTCCGTAAACCTGGGACAGCATCCTCTTTTCCAGAGTGGCAAGTCCTTCCATCTCGTCAGACTCAACAGTCTGCTTAGGGATCCTGCAAATTTTTGTAAGTATCTCATCGATAAGGTCTTTGCCAACGGTCTGCCGTTTCTGCGACAGCGGATGTATCTTTCTGTAGGCGCCGGCTTCATCTATGAGGTCGATCGCTTTATCAGGAAGACAGCGCTCATTTATGTACTTCGCACTCACCTGGACCGCATAGTCAAGCACTCCCTTGCCGTAGACCACTCCATGAAACGATTCATACTTCTTTTTCAGACCCTCAAGGATCTCCACGCTTTCTTCGATGGAAGGTTCCTTTACTTCCACATTCTGGAATCTCCTAACGAGACTCTTACTCTTTTCAAAATGCTTTTTATACTCTTCAAAAGTCGTAGCTCCGATAAAACGGATATTTCCCTGAGCTAGATAAGGTTTCAGGATATTCGCCGCGTCGAAGGATCCGCCGCCTGTTGCGCCTGCACCGAGGAGATTATGGATCTCATCGATGTAGATAATGGGTTTCTCTTCCTTTGCGATAGAGCTCAGGATTTTCTTTAACCGCTTCTCAAATTCGCCTCTGTACTGGGTTCCCGCCAGCACACTTCCAAGGTCGAGCGCGTATATTTTTGCGCCTTTCAGCACATCCGGCACATCCCCGTCATTAAGCCTCTTTGCGAGTCCATAGGTCAGGGCTGTTTTTCCGACTCCCGGTTCTCCGACGTGAAGTGGATTATTTTTATCCTTCCTGCAAAGGATCTGTATCGTCCTCTCCAGTTCTTCTTCACGGCCGATGAGCGGATTCATATTTTCCAGCATGTCATTAAGACATGGCGCATAGCTCTCTACCGAATCTGTTTCTGTCTGTGCCGCGCTTTCAGTCATACCCCCTGTCGGGATACGCTCTCCTGCATCCGGCTCGCTTATGATCTCCTGTATCAGCGATATCTCATCAACACCCTGTTTCTGAATATAGTAAACAGCATAGCTCTCCCGCAGACTGAAAAGCGCATGAACAAGGTGCGAGAGCTCCACTGCGCTCTTACTGCTGTTCACGGCAGAATTTTGCGCAACGGTAAGGAGCATACTGAGCCCTGTTGAAATACCGGGTTCCGCATCTCCTACTGTCTCGACATATTCTTTCAGATATTTCTCAAGCTCCGCAGAAAGCACTGCAACACTTCCCCCGCAGTCCGAGAAAGCACGGATAAATCCTGTACTTTCGCACATGACAAGGAGAAGGAGTTCCGGTGTCGCAAATTCATAATGACGGTCTGCTGCCAGAGCAAATGTGTTATTGATAATTCCTGCAACTTCTTTTGTAACATTCATCTTCAGGCCTCCTCTACGGTCATCCTAAACGGAAACCCTGCAGATTTTGCACGTGACAGAGCTGCATTTACCTTTGATACCGCTATATCATACGGATAGCTTCCTATCGCGGCTTTCCCGCTCTTATGAACAGTAAGCATCAATATTTCTGCCTCCATGCTGTTTTTATGAAATATCTCTTCCAATATCTCCACAACAAATTCCATAGTTGTAAAATCATCGTTATACATGATGACATTGTATCTTCCGGGTTCTTTGACCTCGGTTATAGTTTTTTCCTGAAGTGATCCCTGTGCTGACATTTGTAAACCTGCCTTTGCTAAAATATATCATTCATACCATACGCATCGAACCGCAAATATTTTTCTGCCGTAACTCTCGAGCGTAGTGAAACCGCCCTTTAGGGGATCCATGCAAATATATTCGCCTTCCTCAGCGCCAACTATCAGCACATAATGCCCTGCCCCCAATCCATTATTCGTCCGTACACGGACTATCGGATATCTTCCTTCATCAAGACATTTATCAACTATTTCCCTCGATGTTTCGCTGTACACCTCTGCATTGAAGCCGCTCAGAGAATCAAGAACATTCCACCGGAGATTCCCCTCACTGTCAAATACATTATTTTCCGTAAAATATGTATTCAGCGATTTCGGATCCATCGCACCGGCAGTATCGGAAATTGCCGATGCTATACTTGTGAGAACGCATCCCGAGGAACCAATGGTGTATCCGGAATTTCCAAGCGTATCATCCTTCCACTCTTTATCACGCTGGTTGTATGCCTTTATTTTCCCTGAAACTTCATAGTCTTTTTCAGGAATCAGGAATACAGAACCTGCGCTTCTTTTCATCAAAAAGATTGCAATGACTGCGCCTACGATAACAAAAAAAGCTATTCCTGTAATAATGATTTTTTTCATGTCACTCCTCCAATTTGTAATAACAGTATATCAGTATACTGCAAATCGGAGTCAATTTTTTGTCACCACTGACAGCACTATCCCCGGAAGCCTCAGAAGCCTCCGGGGATTTGATAACCTTATATATTTTTGAATAAAATTTACAGGCTGAACTTCGTAACTTCCTGCTGTAATCCTTCTGCGGACTGAGCAAGTTTCTGGCTCGCTGCTGCGATCTCGGACATAGATGCCGACTGCTCTTCGGATGCAGCCGATACATTCTGTGTTTCTTCAGAAATGGATTCACTCTTTTCGCTTATAGAGGAGAATGCATTCTTGATATTATCAGTTTCTCTATTAAGCTCATCAACAATATTATTCATTTCAGATGATGCATCTGCGATCTGCTGAACCATTCCTGCGATCTCATCAAAGAGTTCACCTGACTTCTCAACCACTCCGGTTCCCTTCTTAACGTTCTCAAGACCGGTCTTCATAGACTGAACAGCACCTTCTGACTGGTTCTGGATACCTGCGATCAGATCACCGATTTCACGGGCAGAATCATTTGACTGGCTCGCAAGCTTTGAGATCTCGTCTGCAACTACTGCAAATCCGCGTCCTGCTGCTCCGGCTCTCGCTGCCTCGATAGAAGCATTGAGTGAAAGCAGGTTTGTCTGGCTCGCAATCTCAGAGATCGTGTCAACAATAGTATTGATCTGCTTAACCTTGTCACCAAGGCTCTCAACCTCAACTGATGTACTGCTCACAGCCTGCTCGATCTTCTGCATCTGCTCTACAGCAGTTCCTATTTCGTGCTTACCATTAAGTGCTGCACTGTTTGCATTGGCAACCTTTTCGGCTGTTTCGTTGATCTGCTTCGAGAAAACTCCCATCTTTTCAGCGAAAACAACTGTGGATTCACCTGCAGCTTCCACGATTCCATTCTCATCTGCGCAGGATGCTGCAACATTTGTGATGGATTCTGCAACAAGCTCTGATGCCTCAGCACTCTGTGATGCATTTGCATTAAGCTCTTCTGATGCAGCTGCCACATAAGATGTAGTATCTGTGATCTTTGCCATCAACTCACGAAGTCCGTCGTGGAGCGATCTCATTCCCCGTGCAAGTTTTCCGATCTCATCAGCACGGGTCATCATGTTCTTCTCAAAGAAAGCTGCATCTTCAAATTCAGTGAGATCACCTGCTGCGATCTTTGTCATCTTATTTGTAACATTGATGATAGGATTAACGATCTTCTTACTCAAAATGATGGTTATGATCGACATCACTACAAAGAGCATAAGCATAGCAATGATCTCGTTCAAGATACTGAATCTCAAGCTCCGAGCTGAACGCGCTTCGTACTCAGCAGACATCTCATCAATCTGATCTATCCATACACCTGTACCAAGTACCCAGTTATAAGGAGCGTAGCTTACCGTATAATTGATCTTTGGAAGCGGAAGATTCGGATTATCAGGTTTTGCAAACATGAGGTATGTATACCCGCCGCCATTCTGCAGACCGTTTTTGATCATTTCCTGAATGTAATATCTTGTTTCTCCGGTTTTCTCATCCTTATAGGATGCATCCCATCTTGAGCTTCCTTCTGTGTCGCGTCCAAGAAGAACGACATTCACACCATCTTTTGTGTCGATCCAGAAGTAGCCGTTTCCATCGTCATATTTCATGTCCCTTACAGCATCTGCAGCCATCTTCATAGCTTCTTCCTCTGTAAGTTCTCCGCTTTCCTGTCTCGCATGATACTGCTCGATGATCGCTACTGCGAGCTGAGTCTCATTTTTAAGCTCTCTTAAAACATCCTCTTCAAGCTGGTTTCTATATTCTTCACCATTTACTTTGCTGATCCTGACAGAACTCAGGATGGCAAAAGTACTGATACATACACCCGTAACCAGAACCATGAGCAATATTGTACATAAGAGCATTGCTGATAATGACTTAAATCCCTTCTGTTTCATAAAGCAGCTACCCCCTTCTTAAGCTTTTCAATAGTTATTCGCGCTGCAATACTGTAAGATACTACGGACAACATATCACGATATAGCTGGACACTCCTCCTATCTGTATTCATGACTCCCAAAAAGCCTATTTTTTCACCGCAGTCATAGATCGGAACCTGGAGAATATTCTGAGCATTTACATCAGCAAGCATCCTATACATATCAGGATCACTCATCTTCAGCTCCGATGTGACCGCAAACAAGTAGTCATTCTCCCTGTGGATATATACATCTTTCCTGACAGCATGATCAGGATCCAGATGTTTTATACGTTTACTGACCTGATCTGCAGGATTAAGATACAATTCAAATGTTGTACCAAATGTTTCTCTCCCCTCTTCCTTTCCAAGAACATAGAAATATTCCGCATGGATATAATTACTAAGTTCTTTGATCATAGTGTTCATCGCTATCTCAAAATCATTTTCATAATTCAGGATGCTCACAGCACGGATAGCGTGACTTAGCGCATCCTCCATCGGAGTATTTTCGTATGAATAAGCACCGATATCTGCCCCGTTATTCATCAGATCATGGCTTACGATCGGTTCCTTTACTTCAGAAACAAATACATAAAACAGTGGACCTTCCCAGGGATCCTCTATGTACCTGCCGAAATCTTCGATATTTACTACCCGTCCTGAACCGGTTATGATACGATAATCGACCTTATCAAAATTGTCTTCCGAGGAATTTATCTGATACCGGATCTCTGCTTCGACCCGTTGATAGTCATCAGGATGAACGATACCTCTGAATGTACCACCCGTGACTTCATGAAATTCTCTGTTGTCGGCACATTCAAACATATCCAGAAGTGCCTGGTTCGCATAAAGGATTTCCTCTTTGTCCCAGTCAGCTCTGTAGATAAAAAATCCGCCGGGCATAGACGATAATCCATTAAGTATATATTCCTTGCCAAAGTTGGCATCTGTGTACTCATACCCACTCATAAATGAGCCCTCATTTCAAAAATTTGTATCTCCTTCTGACAAAGTCACGTACTCGCTGTATATATCGGCGGGTATTCTTCAAAAGACACCCTTTCTACGATAAAATACGTAAAATTGTCTAGCATTTTTTAAGGAACAAAATGAGGGCAAACAAGTTACGCTAGGCTCGACAAAACCTCGCCAAGCGAACTTGCATAACACGCACAGCACGGCATAGCTTCAATCACGCAAATCATAGATTTGCTATTTCAGCCATAAGCTCGAAAATACCTCGCTAAGTGCTCCGAAAAAAAACGACAGGAAAGCTTTTTCACTTCCCTGTCGCTTATTCAACAAAAAGAATTATCAGATGATCACATCAGTTCTGCGTCTTCGTCCGAGAAATCAGCAAAACCGTTGAGATACAGATTTTTTACAAATTCAACAGCCAGCATGCCGGCAACTTCGATACCTACTCTTTCGCTGTAAACATAGGTATTCTTGTCTCCGTTCGCCAGCACAAAATCGATCTGTGTTCCGACGATCTCACCGTTGCCGAGATCCATAGGCTTTACTTCTGCCGAAATAACTTCCTTCACCAACCCGCTCTTAAATAGTACCCTCATAAATCACGCCTCCTAAAATAAAAGAACTCTATTTGATCTCAGAATATCCAAAGCCGTTGCAGATAGCATCTACCTTTACGCCCTCCTGGCAGAGCTTGCAGCTGTCATGATTATATGAACAGTATTCCGGTATGTCCGCACCGGTGAACAGGCTGTGGACCGGAAGACCTGCAACTTTGGTTCCTGCTGAGAAAATAGCAGACACGCCATTTACTCCCGCGCCATAGTACTTTAATCCCTGTATTGCTCTCGACACAGTTTTTCCTGTGGTAAGGGATGCAAGAAGGATGAGCACTTTTTTGTTCCTGACCATCATCACCATATTATCGCGGAAGATCATCTGTCCCAACTGATCATATTCAGGAGTAACGACGTACATTGTTTTATGCTGGTTCATCGAGATAACGCCGGATTTTGTAAGCTCGTCTGCAAGATACGCACCTATAACCTCTGTTCCGTCCATACAGATGATCGTATCTACAACCGTTGTTGATGCATATGCCTGTGCAAGTGCCGCTGCCACTTCACGTGCCTCACTCTGACGGGTCTTCATGGTCGCCATATCAATGTAGCGGTTGATGTGAGAATTGGGTGTTACAAAATGACCTTCAATTACTTTCAGCGGAATATCCGGGTACCTTTTTGAATAGATCTTCTTGTATTCCAGCATTCTGGTTTCCTCCTGTTTCAGAACAATTCCTTTTGTACCAATATTCAGTTTTTATAACACTTACTTTAGAACACGTACGGCCCCTTAAGGCCACTATCACTATACAAGGTCAGTATAACATACGCATTGTACATTTTTGTGTACTACATCACAAACAAAAAACGGGATAACAATGGGCTCCTTCCTGAGCTTCCATTATGTAATCGTGTACTTCTCCGTCTGATGTTGAAATGCGTGCATGGTTTCCGTTTTCAAAGACCGTGATGGTAAAAAGGAGAGATCCTGTTTCTCCGTAATACTGTATGGACTTTGAAACTGCGCCATCGCCTAATGCGGATGCTGTTTTTTCATCGCCGTACACATAATCATTTATGAGAGACTCTGCCTCCGCCAACGATCCTGAAACAAACAGCGCCGGGGATATCGTATGGAAAACATTCTGAACGGATGTGATGCCCTTATTTTCAAGATTTTCGTCACTTAAAGGGCTGACCGACGTTCCGTTCTCCAGTGATACCGTTCCGTCAGCATGTACCACACAGGATGTAGAGTTTACGAGATAACTGTGTGTTCCGACGTTTTCAGGCGCTACTGTTATGTTTCCGAGTACAAGGCTTGAATCCAACAGGATATCTTTTCCGCTGTATCCCGCAGTCATACTGCCTGTAAGACTGCCTGAAATATTGATCTTTTTTGCGGACTTTTTCGGAGTCATCGTAAGAACGTAATCATACTTATCACCATCTAAAGTCACACCCTGTGAAAGATCGATGTTCACGGATTCAGCATTTGAAACCTTAAACGCAGTATAAGTATTTTCACTGCTTAAAGATGCCTGTGCTTCATCGCTAAGATCCGTTATGGTCCAATTTTTACTGAAAGGCACTGTTACCGAATCATTTTCCGTGATGGAATATGTCTTTCCGCCGCGCGCGGAGGCTGTAAATGATGTTCCCTCCGAAGCACTGATGGTTATATCGGCCCCTTCATTATTATCCGGGATCACAATGGTGTATCCGTCGTCAGCACTTTCAGTTTCCTTCGCTGATACAGTACTTTCTGTCTCAGTTTTTCCGTAACCTGTCTCAACAGCATATATACTAACGCCTATAATAAGTGCAGCCGCAACTGCTGCAGATAATGCGAATCGCTTCATTTCAAAAATTCTCTCCCTTGAATTGGTCGATTCACATTATACAATAAATTGTACAGAATGATAAACATTAAAAACTGCCGGTCAACGGAACCGACCGTCGACCGGCATATGATACTTATTTTATTGTATGCTTATCGCTCCGCAGCCTGTATCCTGTGACGGAAAAGGATGTGGCTGTACAGACGATTCAGGATTTCTTCCTCTTCACCGCTCTGGATCTGCTTTTCGCCTTCATCGTCTACTTTCTGGAGAAACCATACTCCGCCTTCTTCCCAGCAGCTTATCGCATTAGGCTCGGAAACTTCTTCTCCATAGTATATGTCAAGATCACTAATATCGGTGTTAAGAACATCAATTTTATTTTCTAACTCAGCCATTGTCATGATGATCATTTCCTTTCTGATAGAATTGATGATTTTAAACATGTCACGTAAATTAGATGCTGTTTACTTGATGTATCTCTGAGTCGTAACTCAAATTGTTTCTTGTACACATCATACTATTATTATCGTGTGTTTTGAGATCTTTATGAGGTGCAATCATCAATTTCCGCGTACTTTTTTCGGGACATAAAACCATGTATGACAATGCCGTATTTTCCGCATATATAGAGTTTTTATGCGAGCTTGTATCCAAGGTTTCTTATGGTCATCAGATCTTCCTCGACCGAAATACCTTTTACTGTCAGCATATTTCCTGTGATGGTAGCGTTTGATCCACCCTTAAAGCAAGATATACCTGTATCATCGAGGCAATCTCTTCCTGCAGCAAATCTGATAGATGATTTCGGAAGTATGAATTTAAATATCGCTACTATTCTCCTCACTTCATCCTCGCCCATCATATCGCGGTCGCCGAGCGGTGTTCCTTTTATGGGCTTCAGCATATTGATCGGAACAGAGTCCGGCTCGATCTCAGCAAGTGCAAATGCCATATCGATCCTGTCCTTCCATGTCTCGCCTATTCCGAAAATACCGCCGCTGCAGAGCTCCAGTCCAAGTTCCTGCACCATCTTCATGACTTTTATCTTGTCATCAGTGGTATGACTGCTGCAAACTTTGCCGAAATACTCAGGGCTTGTCTCGATATTATTATGAACCCGTTTCAGGCCTGCATCTTTTAAGAGCTGAAGGTCTTCCCTGTCTATGAGACCAAGAGATACGCACGGTGCAAGACTTGTCTCAGCCACGATCCTTTTTATATTTTCAGCGATCTGGGCTACTTCTTTTTTATTCAGTCTTCTGCCGGAAGACACCTGACAGTAATGTGCTATGCCGATACCGTCATGCTTTTTTGCATCTTCTGAGACAAAATCCGCATCACGGACGTCAAATTCCGGTATATCTGCCTTTGAGCAGCGGGACTGTGCGCAGAACTTGCAATTTTCTGTACATCTGCCGCCCTTTACGCTCATTATCGCACACATGTCAAATTTATCCCCGTTGAAATGCTTCCTAAGCTCATCAGCCGCAGCGCAAAGCTCATCCAAAGGCGCATTTACAAGTTCCATTGCCTCTTCTTTTGTAACCTGTCCGCCTGCGATTATCCTGTTTTTAAGATCATTAATGTTCATGTTTTTTTACCTTCTCCTTTTTTATTCCTTAAAACATGATAATGCAAAAATTTATAATGTCAACCTTTGTTATTTCTTTCGGGTGACATTGTGCAGAAAGCCCGGATAGCCGGTTCAGTTACGCGAGGATTGATAATTCCTCGCTAAGTGCTCCGAAAACAAGTAAAAAGAGGTTGTCACCACTTTTGATGGCGACAACCTCTCTTTCAGCAAATTCAGTT
This sequence comes from Lachnospiraceae bacterium, assembly GCA_900168235.1. Classification (GTDB taxonomy): domain Bacteria; phylum Bacillota; class Clostridia; order Lachnospirales; family Lachnospiraceae; genus NK4A144. The sequence continues at coordinate 56,195 of FUZG01000014.1, forward strand.
AATCATTGTTTCTGCATCTGCTCTTCTTTTTTGCCTTCTTTCATGATCACTGAGGCAACATAGTTTTTCTTTGCTTCTGCATTTATCTTTGCCCTGTACTCAGGATCACATCTGTAGTTCGTGTCTTTCTGGATAGTATCCAGGAGCTTATTCTTTTCTACCCAGATGCCAAAGTCACGAATATGTATTTTTTTGATCATATCATTAGAGTTGATACGGCCGTCTGCGTTAAGCTGATAGCTTTCTACAAGCTCTTCAAGACTTATCTGGTTCGTGTCATCACGGAATTTCGTATTTGTCTTTTCAACGAAATCACGTGCCATTTCAGGATCAAGGACGTACAGGAGAGTCATCGCTGCATTGAATCTCTGTCTGCCGTAGTCCTTCTTTCTGATCCTCGGCTTATTCTTCACGTAGCTGATAACGTTAAACAGCAGTTCTTTGCGGCTTTCTTCCATTTCTTTTCTGGAATTTGCGCACTCTCTGCTGCCGTTCATTTCTGCTATCCAGCCAGCAACCTTGAGTCTGTAGTCTTTCAGATTCCACATCATATCTGCATAGGAATCGGAATTGTAGCCCCAGCTCTTTGCCGATATCAGACAGTCCTCAAGCCGGACGATATTGTCTACGTGCTGCATGAGCCAGTCTCTGTCATAATCTCTCGCCGCACCGACAACTTCTGCCTCTTTCTGATTGAGCTCCTTCAGGCTTACTCTCTCTATGGGCACTGCCTTTTCAATAGGCGCACCGATATCGACAGTTTCCATACCCATGTTCTGAGCATTGTCTACTTCCATGGTAAATGCTTCTACGAAGCTTGCTTCCTGCGGAAGTTCTTCGTGAGGGATTTCTGCCTGAGGTATCTCCGCTTGCGGGATTTCGTCCTGCGGCATCTCCGCCTGCGGTATCTCTGCCTGCGGTATCTCTGCCTGCGGTATCTCTGCCTGCGGGATCTCTGCCTGCGGGATTTCGTCCTGCGGCATCTCAACAGGTGCAGGAATTTCCTGACCATTTATTTCATTTATAGCGTTAATGATCTCCTGCTGTTTCTCTGTTACTTCCGCAACAGGGATCTGAACTTCTGCTTCTATAGGTTCTTCTGCAAGTGCAGCTGCAATAGCTCCCGCTGAAATATCCGGAATAGACTCAGCAGGTGCCTCAGGTTCAGCCTCCGCAGCCATTACGTCAGGCGCAGGCTCGGGCATAGCCTCGGGAACTGCTTCAGCTACAGCCTCTACCTCGGCAGGTGCTTCCTCCATCATAAGCGATGACAAGAAATCCGATTCCTGAGGAGCCTCAGGGGCAACTGCCTCTGCTGGTGCATCTAAGGGCGCCTCTGCCATCATTGCTGCCATCGCGTCGGGTGAGATTGCTTCAGGCGAGATCGCATCCGCGGGCATTTCGGGCATTGCTGACTCTGCCGGCGCTTCTGCCATCATCGCCGCCATCGCATCGGGTGAAATTGCATCTACTGGCATTTCGGGCATTGCTGCTTCTGCAGGTGCCTCTGCCATCATCGCCGCCATCATGTCAGATGATATCGCATCGGGTGATATTGCATCTGCGGGCATCTCAGGCACAGCCGCTTCTACGGGTGCCTCTGCCATCATCGCCGCCATTGCGTCGGGTGAGATTGCATCGGGTGATATCGCATCCATTGGCATTTCAGGCATTGCTGCCCCTGCCGGAGTTTCTGCCATCATCGCCGCCATTGCGTCGGGCGAAAGCGCATCGGGTGAAAGCGCATCTGCTGACATTTCAGACATTGCCGCCTCTGCAGGTGCTTCTGCCATCATTGCTGCCATTGCGTCTGGTGAAATCGCATCGGGTGAAATTGCATCTGCGGGCATTTCAGGCATCGCCGCTTCTGCTGGTGCCTCTGCGGGCGCTTCTGCCATCATCGCTGCCATTGCGTCAGGTGAGATTGCATCGGGTGAGATCGCATCCATTGGCATTTCAGGCATTGCTGCCTCTGCCGGAGTTTCTGCCATCATCGCCGCCATCGCGTCGGGTGTGATTGCATCGGGTGAAATTGCATCTACTGGCATCTCGGGCATTGCTGCTTCTGCTGGTGCTTCTGCCATCATCGCCGCCATCGCGTCAGGCGAAATCGCTTCTACAGGCATCTCCGGCATTGCCGCCTCTGCCGGTGTTTCTGCCATCATTGCTGCCATTGCGTCAGGTGAGATCGCATCGGGTGAAATTGCATCTACTGGCATTTCGGGCATTGCTGCTTCTGCTGGTGCTTCTGCCATCATCGCATCGGGCGAGATTGCATCCATTGGCATTTCAGGCATTGCTGCCTCTGCAGGTGCTTCTGCCATCATTGCTGCCATTGCGTCTGGTGAAATCGCATCGGGTGAGATCGCATCCATTGGCATTTCAGGCATTGCCGCCTCTGCCGGTGCTTCTGCCATCATCGCCGCCATTGCGTCGGGCGAAAGCGCATCGGGTGAAAGCGCATCTGCTGACATTTCAGACATTGCCGCCTCTGCCGGTGCCTCTGCCATCATCGCCGCCATTGCGTCAGGTGAGATTGTATCCGTAGACATTTCGGGTATCGCCGCATCCACGGGTGCCTCTGCCATCATTGCTGCCATCGCGTCGGGTGCGATTGCATCCACCGGCATTTCAGGCATTGCTGCATCTGCAGGTGTTTCTGCCATCATTGCTGCCATTGCGTCAGGCGAGATTGCTTCTGCTGGCATCTCAGGCACAGCCGCTTCTACGGGTGTTTCTGCCATCATCGCCGCCATTGCGTCTGGCGAGATCGCATCGGGTGAAATTGCATCTACTGGCATTTCAGGCATTGCTGCTTCTGCCGGTGCCTCTGCCATCATCGCTGCCATTGCATCGGGTGTAATCGCATCGGGCGCGATTGCATCTACTGGCATCTCAGGCATTGCTGCTTCTGCCGGTGCCTCTGCCTCTGCCATCATCGTCGCCATTGCGTCAGGTGATATCGCATCGGGCGCGATTGCATCTACTGGCATCTCAGGCACTGCCGCTTCTACGGGCGCTTCTGTCATCATCGCCGCCATTGCGTCGGGTGAGATTTCATCGGGTGATATCGCATCTACTGGCATTTCAGGCATCGCTGCCTCTGCGGGCGCTTCTGCCATCATCGCTGCCATTGCGTCGGGTGTGATTGCATCGGGTGATATCGCATCGGGTGAAATTGCATCTACTGGCATTTCGGGCATTGCTGCTTCTGCAGGTGCCTCTGCCATCATCGCCGCCATTGCGTCAGGTGAAATCGCATCCGCTGACATTTCGGGCATTACTGCCTCTGCCGGTGCCTCTGTCATCATTGCTGCCATCGCATCGGGTGAGATTGCATCCACAGGCATTTCAGGCATTGCTGCATCTGCAGGTGTTTCTGCCATCATCGCTGCCATTGCGTCGGGTGTGATTGCATCGGGTGATATCGCATCCATTGGCATTTCAGGCATTGCTGCTTCTGCCGGCGCTTCCGTCATCATCGCCGCCATTGTGTCGGGTGAAAGCGCATCGGGCGCGATTGCATCTGCTGGCATTTCGGGCATTGCTGCTTCTGCAGGTGCTTCTGCCATCATTGCCGCCATTGCGTCGGGTGTAATCGCATCGGGCGCGATTGCATCTACTGGCGTTTCAGGCATCGCTGCCTCTGCGGGTGCTTCTGCCATCATCGCTGCCTCTGCCGGCGCTTCTGCCTCTGCCATCATTTCCGCCATTGCGTCGGGTGTAATCGCATCGGGCGAGATTGCTTCTGCTGACATCTCAGGCACAGC
>FUZG01000014.1:60349-113576 GCA_900168235.1 Lachnospiraceae bacterium
TCTACTGGCATCTCAGGCATTTCTGCCTCTGCCGGTGCTTCTGCCATCATCGCCGCCATTGCGTCGGGTGTGATTGCATCGGGTGATATCGCATCCACTGGCATTTCAGGCATCGCTGCCTCTCCGGGCGCTTCTGCCATCATCGCCGCCATCGCGTCGGGTGTGATTGCATCGGGTGAAATTGCATCTACTGGCATCTCGGGCATTGCTGCCTCTGCCGGTGCTTCTGCCATCATCGCCGCCATCGCATCGGGCGCGATTGCATCTACTGGCATCTCGGGCATTGCTGCTTCTGCCGGCGCTTCCGTCATCATCGCCGCCATTGCGTCGGGTGAAAGCGCATCGGGCGCGATCGCATCTGCTGGCATTTCGGGCATTGCTGCTTCTGCAGGTGCTTCTGCCATCATTGCTGCCATTGCGTCGGGTGAAAGCGCATCGGGCGCGATTGCATCTACTGGCATTTCAGGCATCGCTGCCTCTGCGGGTGCATCTGCCATCATCGCCGCCATCGCGTCAGGCGAAATCGCATCCGTAGGCATTTCGGACATTGCTGCTTCTGCTGGTGCCTCTGCCATCATCGCTGCCATTGCATCGGGTGAGATCGCATCTACTGGCATTTCGGGCATTACCGCATCAGGTGCAATCGCATCAACAGGCATCTCCGACACCACTTCAGGTGCTGCTGCCTCTACAGTTACAGCCTCCGGCATAATCTCAGGCATCGCTTCCACTGGCATTTCACTAAAACGGTCCATGATATCTGCACCGATCGCCATAGGTGAAGCAACATATTCATCTAAGCTATTTGTCGCCTGATATATATCTTTCACCGCGCTCTTAAATCCAACTGTATCCAGTTTTCTCCAATTTTCCCTGTCTGTATTATCAAGCGCAGCAGCCAGAATCTTTGTATCTTCCTTGATATTTCTGCCTGCTTTCGCTGCTTTATCCAGATTTCTCATGCGGCAAAGATCCGTCTCTGGTCTATCGAGAAGGTGCTGCAGAAAATGCCCATCTTCCAAAAAACCATGATACAGAGTTTCGATATAATTATTGAATGCCACATCATCCATGATATATTGTTCGCCCATCTTTGCCTCCTTAAATGACATCCAGCGCCCCTAAAAAACACCGATAGGCGCAGTACCCCCTTTTAAAACACCTAACAAAACATACGAAAAAATGCTCTCTGCTCCACGAAGCATCAACGTACACACAAAAAGGTATTTGCAATTATTTATCCACATCTGAAATCGGCAAAAATCTTATTCTTCTTAATAACATGACCGATATTAGTACAATCTTCATGTACAAATTCTGCCAAGAATAATCCTAACTCCTCTGTTACATTTTTTGCACCTGTAAAACAAAAACATATGTTGTAAGATAAAATCAGTCATAATAAAGTCATTCAGTTAAGGAGCAAAATGGGAACATATCTGAATCCAGGAAAAACTTCATTTGAAGAAGCGGTTAATTCCGAGATTTTTATTGATAAAACAGAGATAATCTCTTTTCTGAATACAGTAGTCCGAACAAAACAAAAATATGTCAGCGTCTCACGACCCAGACGATTCGGAAAAACAATGGCTGCTGACATGATCTGTTCTTATTACGACAGGACTTCCGACAGCAGGGCCTTATTCGAGCGCTTAAATATTTCCAGTTCCACCTCTGTATTTAATAAAAATGAATGGGATTTATACCTTGGAAAATTTGATGTCATCAGACTTGTTATGACCAAATTTTTTAAGAAATCACTGACAGTAGAGCAATCTCTGGACACAATGCAGCGTATGGTCATCCGTGACATAAAGAAAGAGTATCCTGACGCAGATTTATTTAATGATGCAGATCTCCTGCAGACTATAGAAGATATATACTCTCAAAACAATTAACAAGTTGTTATCGTTATTGACGAGTGGGACGCTTTATTCAGAGAAAAACCCGCTGATAAAGATGGGCAGATAACCTACCTGGACTTTCTCCGCGACTTATTAAAGGACAATTCCAATATTGCACTCGCCTACATAACAGGTATACTGCCTATCAAAAAATACGGAAAACACTCTGCCCTTAATATGTTTACGGAATATTCCATGATGTTTCCCAGACAACTTGCTCAATTTACAGGATTTACGGAAGACGAAGTAAAACTCCTATGCAATCAGTATGGACGGGATTATTCATCCATCAAAAACTGGTACGATGGTTACGAAGTAAGCGATGTTGTCCCACCTGATCCTGACTATAGAGAGCTAAAAAATACCGGTGAAAGTCCTGCCGGCAAAAAGTTCAGTCTTTTTAATCCCTTATCCGTTGTCGAGGCAGTTACAACCGGAGTTATAAAAGATTATTGGAATAAAACAGAAACCTACGAAGCCCTAGCTGATTTTATCCGTCGTGACTATGATGGTCTAAAAGAAGCCGTTACACTGTTAATGGATGGTGCAAGGCTAAAAATAGATACTTCCACATACCAAAATGATATGACCACTTTTATCGGAAAGGATGATATTCTTTCATTACTGATTCATTTAGGATATTTGGGATATGATGATACATCAAGTGAAGTCTATATTCCAAACAATGAAATCCTTGACGAATTTAAAATTTCTTGCCATTTCAAAACCCACATTAAACAATCCGCTATTGTTCCACATCCAAACACAACGAAAGGGCACCCCTACTTTCTGAGCACAAAAGTAGAGATACCCTTTAGATATCATTGATATATTTTATTGTAGTAAAGCCGGACAGGCATAAATTATACGACTGTCTGCAAAATTGTTAATGCTCTCATAATGCTTATCAATGCATCTCCTATAAATTTACGCTAGGCGCACGAGTGCTATTTTAACAATCGCAGACACAGCAGAGCAAGTTCATTTTTGTATACAACCCGACGGATCAGATTCTCTCACTAAGAATCTTCACCGCATTTCTCACGCAGTCATCGCACTCGCAGAGGACCTTTCCTGTTTTGATACCTTTAAGGTCTCCGCAGATAGTCGCACCGCATTTTTCGTTAAATTCCTGAAGCATTTCCTTTGACTGAGCTACTGTAGGCTTTCCTGAAGTGTTATTCAGTCCGAGCACCATATTTGCACCGATGAGTGCTCCGCAGGTTGCCTGCATACATCCCATACCTGCTCCAAATCCTGAGCCAAGAGCCTTTAACTGCTCATCCGTCATGCCTGTCTTGTCCTCAAAAGCCTTGAGAACTGCCTGACAACAGTTATAACCACTGTGCTTATATTCAACCGCCTGTTCTGATCTTTCCATGATTTTCTCCTATCAATAATTCAATCCTTACTGTTTCTTAATCGGCAGATTCCCTGCGTCATTGTACCCATGGGGCAAAAAGTGCACCAGCTCCTTGGTCTGTAGAGCTTCATCACTATAAGACCAATGAGTGTGGAAGTCAGCATCATGCTGTAAAAGCCAAAACTGAACTGTGCCACCCAATCAGGAACCCATCCCGCAGTGTATGCCCAGTTCCACGGCACACGGAACGTCCAGAAAAGCTTCAGAGCCTGACGAAGCCCCTGTGCTCCCGCAGCCACCAGATATGTCTGATAAAGCATGGTTCCAAACATTGTCATAAAAAATGCAAGGAAACCGTATCTAAAATACTTTGATGACATCCATCCGGGCGCAGGTCTTTTTCCTGAAAACTTCAGCTTCTTTCCAAGAAACCTGAAAAGCTTACCTCTCCCGCAGTACTGATTGCAAAAAGCCTTATTTCCGCCAAATATCGCAAGAAGCAAAGGCAGTATAAAGTCTATCATCCCGAGCCACGCAAAGAGGATATTAAAAAATCCCAGCGAAAAATAGACGATAGGCCAGATCCAGAGGTAGTCCGTCCACTTCTTTTTCATCACACCACCTCCATGATCTCGATACAACCTACAGGACAACTTCCTGCACATAAAGCGCATCCGACGCAGAGCTCAGTATCAACAACTGCCGCGATGCCCTTTTTTACACGGATCGCACTTCTCGGGCACTCATTCATACATTCACCGCATGCAACGCATCTGCCCGCGTCAACAGATGCTTTTCTCTTAGCCATAACAGATTCCTCCAATGATTAAGCGTAATATACAAAAACTCCTGCTTTCGGAATTCATTCTAACCGATTTCAGGAGCCTTGCATACAATATAATTGCAATTTATAAAATTTTAACTGATCAATTTTTGACCGGATGCTCTTTAATGTACTGCTCAAGAAGCTCTGCTGCATCACCGACGATCTCTGCACAGGGTCTCTTTTTGTAGTATTCCTCTGTACGTGCCTCAGGTGTTGAAACATCATGCTTCACGCTGAGTCCCAGCATCTCACGGCAAATAATGGAACCATGCTCTTCCTCAAATTTATGAGCAAGTTCCTGTATTCCGGCATAGTGATCTGCCTTTACATCACCTGTTTCCGGACCATCGTATCCGTAAAGGATACCTGCAACCATAAACATTCCTGTAACCGAACCACAGACTTCTCTCAAACGTCCCATTCCGCCGCCAAAGGAGGAAGCCAGACTCATCATTGTCTTTTCATCTGCCGGGATCATGTCCATAAAGGTCTTTACCAAAGCCTGTGAACAATTATATCCCTTCTTAAAATTTTCAATCGCAATTTCTCTTCTTGTCAAAGTAACCACCTGCCTGTTTCAGATTTCTAAAAAAGCCGTAAAGCTCATCCACAAGCCTTAATAATACACTTTTGGGAATCCCCAGTCCAGCAAAAAACCCCCGACAGGCACCCCCGCCGAGGACTTTTGCAAAGAAGTTTGAAATATAATAATGAAGTTGAGTTGTATCAGCCAATTCCACCGTAAATTGCTCCGAGGATAAGCGCCGCGATACATGCAATTACATATACGTACTTGCCGATCGCAAACCATCTCTCACCAAGAGGTTTCGCACATCCGCGATTAACTTCCTTTAAGACATATTTCTTTCCGAATACCCAGAAGAACATCAGACCTGCAAGAGCAGCTCCGAGCGGGCAGATATAGATAGAAACCACATCCATCCATTCAGAAACAATACCCTGTATAACAAGTCCCACAACTGTTCCTACAACACCTATAGCCACAACAGCCTTCACTCGGCTAAGTCCGAACTGCTGCTGGAGAGTTGCAACCGGTGCCTCGAAAAGATTGACCAGGGAACTCAGGCCTGCAAAAATAACGCAAAGATAAAATACCATTGCAACTACGCGTCCGCCCGGCATGCTGTTCATAACATTTACAAGATAAATGAACATAAGTCCGGGACCGCCTGACTCAAGCTGGGAACCGGTTGTTGCGATAGCAGGGATCATCAAAAATGCTGCGATAAGAGCTGCAATAGTGTCAAAAAGCGCAATGTTTACTGCTGCTGCAGGCACATCTTCATCAGATCCCAGATACGAACCATATATAACAGTTCCGTTTCCGGCGATCGAAAGTGAGAAAAATGCCTGTCCAAATGCAAAAATCCAAAGCCTCGGGTCCGCAAGTCCTGCAGGGTTTACGGTAAAGATATACTTATAACCTGCAGCTGCCCCCGGCTGGAAAGCTACATAGATTGCAAGTGCAACAAGCATTGCAAAAAGTAACGGCATCATGACCTTATTAGCCTTTTCAATACCATCGGCAATTCCAAATGCCATGATAGCAAAGGTAATAGCCATTCCCACAACGAGCCATACATTATTGCCCCACGCCGATGCAGTAGCACCAAACGTTCCACCTATCTGATCCATGTCAGTTCCCATAGCATAGATCTGTCCGGAAAAAGCCATGACCAGATACTTAACTATCCATCCAACTACACAGGAATATCCTATTGCAAGTGCCATAGAACCAATAACTGGTATGAGACCGATCATTTCACCGAGTCTCTTGCCTTTGCCAGCTTCTTCCGTAGCCTTTCCAAAGGCACCGATCGGACCACATCCTGTGCTTCGTCCGAGAGCAATTTCCCCAACCACTCCCGTGCGTCCGATCAGAATAACGAAAATAAAATACGGGATCAGAAATGTCATTCCTCCCCAGGCGGAAACAAGTACCGGGAATCTCCATAAATTTCCCATACCTACTGCCGAACCTACGCAGGCAAGCACAAAACCGATCTTCGAATCAAATCCATCTTTCACAACAGGCTCATTCGTATTTGCGATCATCGAGTAACCTCCCAATTATATCATTACCTGTCCATAATTATCCATGTGGAAATAATTCTCGTTATTTCAACGATCTGTCATATCAACATAGCGGTCTTCCCGGTCGCATCGAGAAAACCGCCAGTTCTATGTACGCTTTATTTAGTTTTTAATAAAAGTCTTATTTTCTCTTTTTCTCCTGCTCCTTCTCCCATTCTGTCCAATATGAATAGTCGAGTCCGTCTGCCAGCTCTTCCTTCTTCGGTGCATACGGCTCAAGCCATGCATGGAAGTGTCGCATCGGAAGAGTATGACCAAATGTGATCTTGAGATTCGGAATAGTGTCACGATCTTTATAAAGCTGGGTCAGCGCTGCAACTATGTATTCCATGTGCTGTTTGCTGAACTGGCTTCTGTTTATAGCGAGACGTACAACGTTACAAACCTCTGCCTGCTGTTCAGGAGTCTTCAGATCATACTCCATTGAGAAGTCTCCGAGCTCTGAGCAGCGGATACCATAACGGTGTACCATTTCAAGAGAAAGTGCCTCTCCTGCAAAACTCTCGTGTCCTCTCTTGTAATTAAAGAACTTATCAACGTCGATATATACGCCGTGTCCGCCTGCCGGCTGAACAACAGGTACACCATTTTTTGTAAGCTCATCAGCTAAGAACTGGCACTGACGTACTCTCTCATCCTGATACTCAAATCTCTGTTCCTCGTAAAGACCCTGGCAGAGAGCCATGATATCGTGACCGGACATTCCGCCATAAGAATCATTTCCGTATGCAGATATCTGACGAACCTTTAAGAGATGTCCAATATCAGTCTTTACGGTTCCGTCCTCGTTAAACTCTGAGAACTTCTTCCAGAAGAGACCTTTGTCTCTGAATGCCAGAAGTCCGCCCATGTTTGCATGACCATTCTTCTTAAGAGAAGCAGATACAACATCGAAATATGAGAACATTTCCTTAGCGATCTCAGGAATGGACTTATCTCTGTATCCAGGCTCATTCATCTTGATAAAGTAGCAGTTCTCAGCCCATCTTGCACCATCCATAACGAACGGGATGTCATACTTATGAGCAAGCTTTGCAGTCTCACGGATACTATGCATGGAAACAGCCTGTCCACATACAGAGTTATTTGTAACTGTTGTGTAGATAAGAGGAATACTGTCTACTCCAACTGCATCGATAAGCTGCTGGAGCTTATCAAGATCCATATCACCCTTAAACGGATTCACATCGTATTTTCCGCTTTCCGGTACTTCAAAGAGGATTTCCTTATGGAACAGGTTGCGGGGAACGCTTCCCATCTGCTTGATATTTCCCTCAGTCGTATCGAAATGTGCGTTTGAAGGGATGACAAACTGCTTACCCGGCCATTTTTTTGCAAATACAGGCTTCAGCACATCAAAAAGAAGTGACTCTGCGCATCGTCCCTGCGGAACGATAAATGTATTCGGACGGGAAAGCTGATACTGACCGCCGTTGATGAAGCCGCCCTCATGATCAACAAGGTAAACATCATCCATCATCTTCTCAACATCGTCGCGATCAACGCCTTCTTTCATATAATTGATAAGACGCTTCTGATTGTCACCGCGCTCCCAGACATCTCTGAAAGCATCGAGAAGAACGTAGTAACCCTTGTTTCGTCCATAGGACTCATCTGCAAGGAACATTGCAGCCCACTGTGTATCAGTCATGGAAGTTGTTCCGGAATCAGAAAGACAGTCAACATAGAGCATGCCTGCCGGAAATGCAAATTCATTATAATGAGTTGCTTCCAGTGCTCTCTGCCTCTGCTCTGCCGTAACGGTGGGAACCTCACGGACTACATGTGTCCATGACTTTGGTGCTTCGATATCCAACTTGTACTCCATTATTAATACCTCCTGATAAAAAATTCTCATTTCGAAAATGCTTTTATCAACTATCGGGACATTTTCTGATAATAAATTATCATTTTGATAAATTTGTGTCAATATTGTTTTTGTATATATTGTGTATTTAAATTGACGTAATTTAACATTCTGTTGTATATTATGCTGCATTAATCAATTAACGCGTTGAACAGTGTGTCTATTATATTGCCAACAATGCCCGACTCTCTTGAGAAATATTTTATCAATCCGATCATTGCACTATCTGCGCGTACAATCTTTTATCATTCAATAGTTTTTACATCTGCATCTCCCACGCTTGCGATTGATTTTTAGCCGATTTTCACTATAATCAAACTATACAGTCTTATTCTCATTTTATTTTTATCATTGATAATGAGAATTATCATGATAAGGATGTATTCTGCTCCTGAAAGGAGATCCTATATGAACGAACATACCATTGAACAATATTCTGCCCTGGCTGATTTCCTGGGTCAGGCTCTCGGTCCTCATTTCGAGGCGATCCTCTACGATCTTCACAATATCGTTGCGACCTATAACAGCGCTATCAGCGGGAGAAACGTGGGAGATCCGCTGACCAATACACTGAAACAGATTGTCCGCGACAGAAAATATGCGAAGGAAGACTACCTTACAAATTTCCGCGGTCTCACAGCAAACGGAAAGGTACTCCGATGCTCATGCTTTTTTATAAAAGATAAAAACGGGGAGCTTGAGGGTTTTTTCTGCCTGAACTTTGACGATAACCGTTTTAAGGAATTAGCCGAGGATCTGTTCAGACTGTGCCACCCGGACAGCTATGTAGACAGGAATATCGCTATCGAGATACGCGGAAATGAGGATTCGGGAACTTTCTATGACACGATCTCCGGAGCGACAAACGAAGTACTGCAAAGAGTAGTCGGTGATGACAATATTCCGTCAAACAGACTTACCAAATCAGAAAAAATGGAGATAATCCGCCAGTTATACCAGCGGGGAGTTTTTCAGATGAAAGATTCCATAAATACAGTGGGACAGCAGCTTGACTGTTCTCAGGCTACCATGTACCGCTATATTGCTCAGATAAAGAAAGAAGACAGGCAGTTTGACCCTATAAGCAGTCTGGAGACATGACACAGGTTTTGTGCCTTATAGATTTTGGAGGTATTTATGACTAATAAAGAACACGAAACGCCATTAAGTTTTTCCGCATCAGAAGAACCGTCCCCTATTGAGATGGTCTACGATCAGGTAACAGATCTGCTTGATGAATGGGGTACTTCATGGCAGGAGGATCCTGAGGACAGCCCTCTCCGACGCATTATATATGAAGAAAAGCTTCCTGATCTCGTGGACTGCGTATCAGTGATGCTCATATTCCGCGAGGATCTGCTCAATATCCAGACCCGTTATCAGCGTGCTGTACCTGAAAGCGCCGTACCTGAAATACTTAAATATATGAACGAGCTTAATTCTCATCTGGAGTACGGAAACTTCGTTCTTATTGATGATCACGTTACTTTCAGGACACATTTTTCCTATGATGATGAAACAACCGTGTCTTTCCGTACACTCGCCGACCTCATACAAAAGGGAACAGATGCTTTCTACGATTACGGTGACGGTTTTGTACGAATAATGAAGGGTGAATCGGATTCTTCCGCCGAGAGCATCAACGCTCTTAATATCTATCTTCTTTCTACCGTTAAGGATTACGTTGAGGATGAAGATCTCGAGGAATACGACATCCACAATATCCTTCAGAAAGAATGGCTCCCGGTCCTCTTCTACAATCTGGAATACACAAAGGATCTGCTGAACGCGCTTGAAAAGACAGGTTCATACTTCCTTGAGGGCGCTCTTCGGGGTGCATGCCGTGAGCAGGACATTGAAGTTACAGAGACCCGGTATGATATTTCTAAAAGCGTATCCGATGACGGCGTCCATCATTTACGTATCATCCTGCCCGAACCTCAGGAAAATGACCTCTGCCACGAGATACACCTTCTTTATACAGAGGATCTGTCACTCCGCCAGTACTTTATGGTAGTGCGTGATGATACCGTTAACAGAGAGCTCATAGCATCTCTCCTGCCCGACCCTGATGACCTCGAATACTACGGCGAAGCCTATTCCGATCCGGCAGTCACAGCCTCCGCTATTGAGGATCTTTTCCGCAAGGAAAGCGGTGTTTAAGATTAAATCGTACAAAAGGTTTTTGTACAAATTGTAAAACATTTCAGAAATATATTGTACACATTATACAGGCATGATATTATCCATTCCCAGAGAAGCAAATTCGCACATTAAAGTTATTCATTCGGAGGTACAATCAAATGGCTAAGGTTTTAATCGTAGATGATGCTGCATTCATGAGAATGATGATCAAGGATTGCATTATCAGCGGCGGCCACGAGGTAGTAGGAGAAGCAGTTAACGGCAAGGATGCTGTAGAAAAGTACGCAACATTAAAACCCGACATCGTAACAATGGATATCACAATGCCCGAGATGGACGGTATTCAGGCTCTTAAAGCTATCAAGGCTCAGGATCCTGCATCAAACGTAGTTATGTGCTCTGCTATGGGACAGCAGGCAATGGTTGTGGAAGCTATCAAGAACGGCGCAAAGGACTTCATCGTAAAGCCTTTCGAAAAGGACAAGGTTCTTGCAGCTATCTCAAAGCTTGCAGGCTGATAAAAAAGTGTATAAAAATGGCGCGTCCGGGATTTCGGATGCGCCATTTTTCATGTCCGTTTATTTTAATGTCTTATCTTTCTCTTTATTGATCCACTCTATAACCTGATCCAGTCCCTCTCCCGTCTTTGCGCTAACAGGTATTATCGAAGCGCCGGGATTCAAGCTTAAGATCCGTTTTTTCGCGAGCTCTATATCAAAATCAAAGAAATCCATAGTATCCGTTTTCGTTATCAGCACCAGATCAGAAACACTGAACATCAGCGGATATTTCAGCGGTTTATCGTCGCCTTCCGGTACGCTTAAGAGCATTATGTTTTTATGCGCTCCCGTGTCAAACTCTGCAGGGCACACCAGATTTCCGATATTTTCTAAAATAAGCAGGTCCAGTCCGGCTGTATCGTACTCCTTCAATGCCCTCGAAACCATATCTGCGTCGATGTGGCAGAGCCCGCCGTTATGTATCTGAATGGACTGAACTCCTGTAGCATCGGCGACACGCTGTGCATCGAGACTGGTCTTTATATCTACATCCATTTCTCCGATGCTGAGACCACCCTTTAATCTATTGATGAGCGCGGTTAAAAGCGTTGTTTTTCCGCTTCCCGGCGCTGACATCACATTTATAAAAAATGTTCCCTGATCCTTCAGTCTGAGCTTAATCTCCTGAGCAGTGCTGTCATTATCAGCAAAAATACTCTCATTTATCTCAATAACTTTTACTTCTCCCATGACACACTCCTCACTTGTTCCAGTCCTGTACTCTGCTCACAAGATACTCTGCCAGCTCCTGAACGCCTTCTCCGGTCTTCGCCGAGATATAAAAGATCTTTATATCAGGGTTATTTTCCCTTGCGCAGCGTTCAACATTCTCTTTATCAAAGTCAAAAACTGACATGGCATCTATCTTGTTTATGACGAGTATATCTGCAACCTGATACATCAACGGGTATTTCGCAGGTTTATCGTCTCCTTCCGGAACAGAAAGGATCGTCATGTTCACTGCCGCGCCTGTGTCAAATTCCGCAGGACACACCAGATTTCCGATATTTTCCAAAACTACAAGGTCCAGATCATCGCGGTCAAATGCCCTAAAGCCCTGACGGGTCATATCTGCATCCAGGTGGCACATACCGCCTGTATGAAGCTGTATCGAAGGGATTCCCGCCCGAATGAGCGTATTCGCATCTACATCAGAGTCGATATCTGCTTCCATGACGCCCCATTTAATGCTGCGGTCCAGATACTCCTTTAATGCGAGCAGTGTGCTGGTCTTTCCGCTTCCCGGGCTCGACATCAGATTTATGAGACATATCTTTTTATCTTTAAGCTCATTCCGAAGTACTTCCGCATCGGCATCGTTATTTTCGAGAACGGTCTCCTTCAGCTCTATGATCTTTGCCTTTTCCATTTATCCTTCTCTCTCCTGTACCTCCATTATTTGTGCTAAAAATTAACACATTCCGTTCTATAGTACCTATTCCGGCACGATTTTTTCAAGAGGAATTTTCGTCTTTATCGCGCACCATTTCCTGAAGTTTTGAGTTCATATCAAGCTCCATGGCTTTCAGGCTGTCAGCGAGATCGCCTATCTCGTCTTTCTGATTTATCACAAGTGAATTAAATACATTTCTCTCGTGATTTCCGTCCTCGTCATCAGTAAAACGCCCTGTCGCATCAGCTATCTTTACGATAGGTTCGACAAGTGTCTTCCTGAAATACAGGATTGCAAGCAGCGAGCAGACTATTGCTATCAGGAGATTGCTCACTGTTGTTATACCTATCTGGGAATATATCTCATTCAGGATATGCGCCATCTGTATGTCCACGCTCACATAGCAGTAAACATCATCCCTGACCTCGATCTTGCGGAATAAAGACATGAGGTAACCATAGCTGTTATCCGTCCTTGTCACGAACTCATAACGACCTTCTTTTATGTACTGCCTTTCCTCCGCCGAAAGACCCGATGATTCATAAGTATCATGCTGTCCCATATATGACGGGTTTTCTTCGTCAGTATCCATTATATAAATGATATCATCGCTCTTAGGGATAAAAATATAGATATACTCACACTCTGCATCCGCAGCGACCTTTTTTATGATATTCAGGTTTTTTACATAATCCTCTCCGCTCTCTTCATGAGAAAGCGCATGGTCAGTTTTTTGTGCAGTCTCTATATAATCCTCAAAAGAATCCCACGTAACTGTTGTCTCAATGAGATCGATGACCAAATGAGCATTTCTTGCATAATTTCTCGAAATAGCACTTTTTACCTGATATATGCCCACTGCCATTATAGACAAGACCAAAAGCAGACATGTACCAAAAACTGCAATACCCACCTTTACACTTACAGAATAAAGTCCTTTTCTTCTGTATCTCATACTAGCCCCCTCACTTGGCTGATGAACGGTATCATTATCTTATTTCGGAAAATTTTTTGCATATAAAAAGTCCTCCGGAGTAATTCCGGAGGACTCTGAATCTCAAATATATTTTATGCAAGAGAAGCTGTGATGATAGCCATTGAGTAAACCTCAAGAGCATTACATCCGCGGGACAGATCGTTGATCGGTGCATTAAGACCGAGAAGGATCGGACCATAAGCCTCAAAATTACCCATACGCTGCGCAATCTTGTAGCCTAAGTTACCTGCATTTACATCCGGGAAAATGAATGTATTTGCATGACCTGCAACCGGTGAACCCGGAGCCTTCTGACGAGCTACGCGGGGAGATACAGCTGCATCAAACTGAAGCTCACCGTCGATCGGAACATCAGGATACTTTGCCTGAGCCTTTGCTGTAGCATTCTGCATCTTTGTAACTGTAGAATCCTTTGCAGAGCCCTTTGTAGAGAAGGAAAGGAATGCAACCTTCGGATCTACACCGAAACGGCGTGCACACTCAACTGTCTCACCGCAGATCTCAACGAGCTGATCTTCATCAGGATTGATGTTGATAGCGCAGTCACCCATAGCGATAACTTCGTTCTCGCCTGTAGCTGAAGGGCGTACAAGGATGAAACATGATGAAACAACGCTGTTGCCGGGCTTTGTCTTGATGATCTGAAGAGCCGGACGAACTGTATCAGCTGTGGAATAAGTAGCACCGCCAAGGAGACAGTCAGCCTTACCCATCTTTACGAGCATGGTTCCAAAATAGTTTGTCTGGCCTAAAAGCTCTCTTGCCTTCTCAGGAGTCATTCCCTTAGCCTTACGAAGCTCTACAAACTCATTGACCATTTCATCAAACTCTGCATAATTTGCAGGATCGATGATCTCAGCACCGCGAATATTATAACCTGCTTCTTCAGCAGACTTCTGAATCACTTCTTCATTTCCAAGGAGAACCGGTTTCAGGAAATTGCTTGCGAGCAGTCTGGAAGCTGCCTCAAGTATTCTCGCATCTTCACCCTCAGTCAGTACGATCGTCTTCGGGTTTGCTCTAAGCTGATCGATCATTGTTCCAAATCCATACATATAAATAGTCCTCTTTTCTCCACCGTAATACGATGGTCAAAATTTTGAAGGGTTACGTATCACTGCCGATCGCGCAGACCGGTAAAATCTCGTTAAGCCATTCATATTAAATTGTACATGTGAAAAATTTAACTTCTTGTATTTTTTTAAATACAATCTTGAAATATGCACATAATTTTAAGTTTTACCCCCTCTATGTTAAAAATTTATCACAATATGGTAATATTTCAAGTTTTTTTACTCATTCAATTTCACTATTTATAACCGTATTTAATGTGAAAATATTAACACTTTATCCAATCACAATATTAAAGTGTATTCTCATTTACCGGAGTAAGCCGTAAGTGAGCGACAATAATCTCTCTTGCCTAAATTTCCTAAAACAGATAACATAAGTAGAAAAAACAAGGAAACTGATAATATGAATCCTGTATTACGTAAAAAATTCGGCGAAGCCGTAAAAAAAAGCCGTGATGAACACAACCTCACAATAGAGGCTCTGTCCTCACAGCTTGAAATTGATGCGGAAGTACTCCGCTCCATCGAAGAAGGAACATACGACGCACAGTTCGATACATTCCTTCCCCTTATTTGGGCTCTTGAGATCAAGGGCGACACTTTAGATGAATTGATGAAAGCGGAATCCGAGGAAGGCTCATTTTAAATAATTCCTCAGAATAGCTGTCTCAGTATTTCCGGGTCTTTTATCTTGTCATCTGCCGCAAACATAAGGACTTTCGTCATGATCTCGGCAGTCTTCGGATCTTCATCAACATACGGCAGGAAGATCTTGCTCTTCCTGCTGCCATGAACGGCAACGATGTTTATCTGGTGTCCGCCCACCTTGTGGATCACACCGCTTCCAAGGTGTATCCTGTAATCCCCTTTCTTTCCTGATATCAGCGCATGCGTACCATCGAATGTCACATTTGATATGCCAAAAAGCTGAAGATTGAAGCCCAATACAACTTTTCGCATTTCTATAGTAGAATGGCTGGTCTCAGGGTCAACTCCGCCGGGATGCGCAAGACTCACGGTGAGATCTACATCACGCATGGTCTCGGAATAAACAATATCCGGCACGTCCTTGATCTTTATGGATTTCCAGTTTTTCCTGTCCTTAAAAGATACCAGCTCTATAGCAGGTTCTTCGATATCAGCAGGCGAGAACCAGTCCGCCGCAGCATAGATCTCCATTATGATATTGTCTTTGAAATCGACTTTCTCAAGACCATCCTCATAATCAACGATCCAGCGCCGTCCCTGAAGACAGGCGATTGCTTTCTTCGGCTGTATCTGATATCCGGCAAACATCCGTGAATCTGTCTTTTCCAGCTCTTCATCAAGCTTCACATAAAGCTCGCGGAAAACCTGACGGAATGGCTGTTTTACCTTGCCGTCATTATATCTTTCAAAAAATCGCTTCTGAAGCTCTGTCCACTTACCTGCTTTATACATATCATAGGGATGCGCGATCCTGACTGTGTCATCCCTATCACTGCTGTCCTTATCTTCCAGCAGGAAAAGCTCTCCGCTCTTAGTGCTGATAAGGACCAGATTACCTATGATGCTCCGCAGTACAGGATTTTGATCCAGTACAAAGAGCTCTCCCAGTTCATAAACTTCACGGTCTTCCATCGACCGTTCGAGCATCTTTACAGTACGGCTATACTGCTTTGTGAGCTTATCCTTAAATCCCTTTATCTCCAGAAAATCCTCATTTTTCTTAAGTGCAGAAGGTATAGTCTTTAGCTTCTTTCCTGCTTTCTCGATTATCAGCGCAGATTTTCCCTCAGAGTTCACCTCGATATAGACGCTATACTCTCCGATCTCTATACCGTCAAAAAATCTGCTGTTGACGTTTGCGAGCTCTGTTTCCATGGCAAGCGTCAGACGCATGTCATCTGCATACCCTGCATTTGTGGCGAGATTCTTAAGGGCGATATTTACTGCTTCCGCTTCTGATGCACGGCGCTGTGCGCCAAACTGTCTGCTTTCTTTCAGAAACTTCTGCAAAAATTCGTACCTTTGCAGCATGTCTTTCTTATCTGAAATAGGGATCAGACCGAGACTCATCACAAGATCCTTATTTCTCTTGTCATCTACAGCTGTCTCTATCTCCTCTGCGCTAACCCGCCCGATAGCAGCATCTGCATACTTACGCGCTCTCTGGTGCTTTCCGCCGTCTGAGATATACTTTGCAGATTTATAGATCTTGTCAAAATTCTTTTCGCCAAGCTCCTCATATACGTCCTTAAACCAGCTCAGATCAAAGCATCCGTCCCTCAGCTCCTCGGAAGTCAATGGCGTATATCGTGCGATGATCGCCATACGCTTTTCGTCAAACCACTCATTCATGTGTGCCATGAAATAGTAACATCCGCTCTTAAAGCCCTTGATTCCCAGATATCCTTCGATAAGGTCGATCCACGCCGGAGCAAACATTGCCACTTCAAAGAGACGCTTTTCCTTTATACCGTTCTCTTTTACGGCACGGCGAAACTCCTCTGCTGTTTCTCCCGGCGCAGGTGCAGAGACTCTGAGAAGGTGGCTCAGCACCTCTTTTTTGGAATCTCCCACGCCCCAGCTCCAGCGGTTTCTGTCAAGCGTCGAGTCGCCCAGCGCATTAAGGATCTCCATTAATCTGCTGATTCCGCGCACTGTACCTATCTGTGTTATACGACTTGAGAAGATTGTCGGCGAATCTCCTCTCCTAAGCTCGACTTTTAGGATCATATCAGTCAGTTCCTGATAAATCTCCCGTCCTGCCTTTACGATCGGGAGATCATCCGCGATTTCCTTATCGTCTGATATACCGGCATGCCGGCGGATTCGGCTTTTCGTATAAATTGAAAAGCTTCCATCCACAAATTCTGACAATTCTTTTAATGCATCCTTATCTGCAGTCCACTCAAGAATTACTCTGTGAACGTATTGCTTTGGTATGAGCCCTTCACAATAGGCGTGCAGATAATATATAATATCAAGCTTTCCGCCTTCTTTGTTTCTGCCGTACTTCGTCAGGTGATCCTTATAATGCATCCTGTACTCATATGCCATAAGCCAGGGCGCTATCTCCTTAAATGAATCATCAAGATAATATGTTCGTGCAGAAGCAAGAAGCGTCCTTATTCTGCAATCATCCATAATATCTATCTTGTCAAAGTGATCATAAGAACCTGGTTTACGAGGCTGCAGCCATAACTCACTTTCAGGGACCTTAAGTACAAAATATTGCAGTATAGATTTCATGACATCAACAGGAATCCTTGTATCCGTTTTATCATTCAGATCCTTCAATATCGAAATAAAGATATCAAAGTTCCACATGCCGTACTTGAAAGGTTTATACCCTATTTTTAATTCATTCTCCCGAATTATATATTCCAAGTTCTTTCTGTACTTTTTATAATCATCCTGAGTAACCTCATCCTCAGAAATATATCCGGACCCCCGGAGATAAAACTCAAGAAGGATGACCTCTTTTTCATCGATCTTATTATCCTCGTAATACTTTTTCCAGAGATCCTTAAAAGGATAGTGGTCACTAACACTCTTTCCGTCATTCCACGAGATCATATGAAGATGCTCTCCTGACATATCGCCAAGACGATGTTCTTCACCACTGCTATCTCTGTATTCAAGCTCAGCATTTTCGTCGATCAGCGCTGTAAGCCTGTCTAGAAGTTCATGCATACGCTTTTTCGTTGTATTAAAGTACTTTTTAAAAGGTTCCTTTTTTAAGAGGCCATAGGGGTATTTTTCATTAATCGGAAGAGCTACCTTTTCAGGATCATAAAGTCCGAACCCCGGAAGTTCCAGTGGATCATCCTTTGAAACATGATCTTCTGAAGTTCCAACTATATCATCAATGATGATCCTTTCTTCGTTGTCAGCGCCTTCTATACTGCGTATAGCCTCAAGTATGGTCTCCTTATTCGCGATCTTTTCCTGATTTTCACGAAATATATCCATTCCTCCGAGTCTCATCATTTTATCCCCGGATGATACAAGCCTATACACAGAATCATGCAGACCATCAGGCTTCTGCTTCTTAAGTATGTCTATGACGCCTGTGCGAATATCTCCAAGCTTATATCTCAGAAGTTTTTCTATCTCAACGTACTCATCATCCCTGAGATCAACCTTTTCGATAAGCATGCAAGCTGTACCTCTCGTTGATGAGCCCCTGTTTGCGAGACAACTTATCAATGTTCTCCGCTGAAATTCTGCTTTCGGATTATCAACACAGATCATAAGCGCCCGGTTCCTGCGCTCCTCATCATCATTAATATCGTCAAGGTGATCACAGACGTACTCTTTCATCGCGGAATCGCTAAGACCGCCTGCAATATATGCCATTCTTCCGAGTATCATGCCTTTTGTGAGCTTCGCTGAGAACCACGGAAAAACAAACGGATCCACCACGATCTTTTTCTTAGGAAGCTTTTCAAATATCCCCTTAAGGATCTCATAATGCCGTCTCGCCTGATCTTCACTCGTAAAATACGTGCTGATACTCACTTTATTGTCATAGGCGTAATTCGGCATATAGTAAGGGATATACGCCATTACCACATCCTGATCATCCCCGGCTCTTTCAATGACACTGCGTGCCACGCGATTTTTATACACACTCCGGTCAAGGCTATAAAGATAATAGGATGCTGCAAATTTCTGCTGTCGTGTGCCGTGAGATGCTATTTTCTCGATCTCAGCACAGACATCTTCTATGTCATAAAATCCTATGCTCCAGAGGCCTATGTTAATATGGACAGCATCATCGCTTCGTAAAAAGCTTTCCGCCATTTCTCTATCATGTATTGCAAGGCGGATATCATTCAAAACTTTCTCAATAACTCGTCTCGGGTCCTTCTCTCCTCCGACTCCGGTCCACGTGGCAACAGCTCTCGCAACCGCAGCAAACCGTATGAGGTTATTATCAATGATGGTATCAAGGATCTTTACAAAGGCTTTCGCTGTACCGCAGTCCGCATTTTCGCAGATACTCTGCCTGATTCCTTCTGAAAGCCTTGCAGCCAGCAAAAATTTGCACAGAAGCTCATGCATCTCATAATCATCGGACTTTACCACAGCGCGTATCATACTGCGTGTCACTGCCACTGTATTATTCTCACTCATGACCGCATCGCGGATAGCACCGATAACACCCTGATCTCCGGCATCTATCCTCGCCATGATGATGTCTTCCACATCGACTGTGTTTACTTTCTTTCTCCACCATCCAAAGCTGTTATCGTACTTATAACAAACCTTGTCCTCAGGCATCCTGTCACGGATAAATCCCTCGACATCAGTTCCCCAAAAGCCAAAATCAGCATAGCTTAAAAGCAGGTGGAAGAAATCCTCCAGATAAGGTCCATAATCGGAAGTTCTCACACTTCTCCTGTTGTAGCCGTAGGAATATGTGAACTGATTACGTTTTCTGATTATGTGATAAAAATCTACCCGAAATTCTTCCGGTACCATGAGATTTATCACATTTACATATTTCTTAGCCCATTTATCAATGTCTAAAACCTGTACATACTTATATTCTTCATCTATTTCACCAAGATCTCCTCTTGTCAGAGCTCGTACAATTTTTTGATCCGATAAACTGAGTCGGCGGATAGCGGCATCATTTCTTTTGATCCACTGAGCCCTGTAGTTATCAGACATTTCCTCCATTATTTTATGATTTAATCCCATTACAGATTCTCCTTACCAAAGTCTTCCTGCCATCATTGTGAGCTTTATAAAAGTGATCTCCGTGTCCTGACCTATATGCAGGACTTCTGTCAAACTCTCTGCCTTGTGATCACCCACAAATAATACGGTCACGCCATCTTCAAAGCTTTCTACCGCGTTCTTTTTTGCAGTTTCCGGATCAGGAAGCTTTAGACCGTTATTTGTATCAAAATCCACCCTTCCTGCGGAAGCCCTGTCCTTTATTTCCTGCTCGGTAAGGACTTTTATGAGCTCTGTCTGCTCTTTTCTCTCTTTATACTCATGAAGCGTATGCTCCACCATAAACTCCAGAAATTCCCGAACAGTGACCCCCTCGGAAAAATCCCTGTCGATAACTTTTGTCTCTATGATCCTGTTCCCTTTAGTGATGCTCTTTACATTTATCTTCACGCACGCTCTCCCTTTTGTACAAATGTTAATACAATCATAGCATAATAATTTTAAGGTTTTATTAAGAACGAAATAAACAGCAAAAAAGGTGCACTGCGGCTCTTCACCATCAGTGCACCTTTACTATCAAATATCAACCTATATATTTCAGCCTACGTCGCTCACGATAAACTCTGACAGTCCGTTTACTGCCTCGACTTCATCAACGCCCTCAGCTATGACTTCAACATCCTGACCTACGCCTATACGGAGCGTCATCATGCCCATGATGCTCTTGGCATTTACATTCTTTATGCCGCTCCTGATATGGATGACACTGTCATAGTTTCCGGCGAGCTGAACGATTTCTGATATCACAGAAGTCGGCTCTTTTTCCCAGTTTCCGGTTGTAATTTTTTTACTAGTCATACTACACCCACCTTTTAGAATCTAACCACCCACTCTTAGCTGCCTGTGAACAACGTTTTATATGCTCATTGCACAAACACAGATACAATTATAAGCATAAATCATCGTCATTTCAATGCGTTCTTTATAAATGCGCTATGTGGTATAATACCTAACTGATGCTATCAGAATAGGAAGTGAATCACATATGAACGAAAGACCCCAGAATGTCCTAAAAGACATGAATTTTCAACAGAAAGCCGAATATATCTTCGACTACTACAAGTTCCACATCGGTGCGGCATTTGCCGTGATCTTTATCATCGTATACATCCTGAACGGGATATTTACCCATAAAGACACCGTGTTCAGCATTTCCGCCGCAAATCTCTATCTTACCGAAGGTACAGAAAGCTTTTTCACCACAGATTTCCTGAAGGAAAAGGGAATCGATACCAGGAAAAATAAAGCTGACCTCTACAGTCTCGCCATCACCAGGGATGAATCAGAAAGCGGATTTACCTATGCTTCACACATGAAGCTCATGACCATGATCTCTGCCGAAAATCTGGACGTGATCTTTATGGACGACAGTTCCTATGAACTCTTTGCGACAAACGGTTATCTGACTGATCTGAGCTATCTCACGGATGACAGCTCCATGTTTTCCGATGGAAAAACTGACCGCTTAGTGATACCTGCGTCACCCTACTTTGAAGAGAACGGCTCCGATAAGGTGTATGTCGGAATCGCGATAAATTCACCGCACAAGGGACTCGCAGAGGAATTTATAAAGTACATACTAAAATCCTGATAACAAACACACAAAAGGGAGACGGTTCAATACCGCCTCCCTTTTCTTATGCTTCTCTAAAATACCTTATTCAGTTAGCCCGCAATGGCAAAATACGCAAGAACAACGATTCCAAGTGCGATCCTGTACCATCCGAAAGGCTTGAAATCATGCTTTCTGATGTAGCTCATGAGGCAACGGATAACAAAGATCGAAACCAGGAACGCTGATACCATTCCGATAGCGAGAATAGCAAATTCATTTCCTGTAAATCCAAATCCGAACTTCACGATCTTCAGAAGACTCGCGCCGAACATTACAGGGATCGCAAGGAAGAATGTAAACTCAGCCGCAACCGTTCTGGAAACACCGAGAAGAAGCGCTCCGATGATAGTAGCTCCGCTTCTTGATGTTCCGGGGAGAAGAGCTGCGATAACCTGCCAGATACCGATGATAAGCGCGGTCTTGATAGTTAATTCATCAAGTGAATTGATCCTGCTTTCTTTTCCCTTATTTCGTGTCTCAACTACGATAAAAAGGACACCGAAGAGGATAAGCATGACTGCAACAACGTATCCATTGTAAAGGTGCTCATCGATCCAGTCATCAAGGGGCAGACCTACGGCAACAGCCGGAAGGCATGCAATGATGATCTTTACCCAGAGCATCCATATATCCATGCGGTTGATCTTTTTCTCAGCTATCGCCTTTTTTGAAAAATCAAAAGGAAAGATCTTGTTCCAGTAAAGAACTACCACCGCAAGGATCGCGCCGAGCTGTATCACAACAAGGAACATATTCCAGAATTCTGCAGAAACATTCATCTTAACAAATTCATTTAAGAGGATCATGTGTCCTGTAGAACTTACCGGAAGCCACTCAGTGATACCCTCTACGATACCAAATAAAAGTGCTTTTATAAAATCCAGCATAAATAATCCATTCCTGCCTTATACATATTTACAGTCGGTACTGTAACAAACAATACCGACCGTAGTTTCTATTATTAGATCCTGTCCTTAACCTTAGAATTGATCTGAGCATAGAGATCATCAACAAGCTTCTTTGTCTCTGTGATGATATCCTCTTTATTAACCTTGAGCTGTACGCTCTTGTCTCTTGTAGAAAGCTCGATCTGACCCTCTGCAAGCGCCTTCGGTCCAACTGTAACTCTTACAGGAACACCGAGAAGGTCTGCATCTGCAAACATAACACCGGCTCTTACGTCTCTGTCATCATAAATAACATCAAGACCAAGCTTCTGAAGCTCTGCATAAACTTCATCAGCAGCAGCCTTGCACTCAGCATTGTCCTGTCTCATGCAGCATACATGAACCTGCCAGGGAGCAACAGTGATAGGCCAGATAGGTCCCTTTTCATCGTGGCAAGCTTCCATGATGCAGGCAGCGAGACGACCTACGCCGATACCGTAGCATCCCATGATAGGAGTCTTTGTGTTGCCCTCTTCATCAATGTAAGTCATGCCCATGCTCTCTGTGTATTTTGTACCGAGCTGGAAGATGTTACCTGCCTCGATACCACGGCTGATACGGATAGTCTTCTTTCCGCAGCAAGGGCAGATGCCGCCGTCCTGGATCTTGCTCACATCAACGTACTCTACATCGCCTATATCACGCTTGATATTGAGACCTGTGTAGTGGTAGTCAACCTCATTAGCTCCGCAGCAAAGGTTCTCGATGCCCTCAAGAGACTTATCATAAATAATACGGCACTTTGCCTTCTGATCATAAGGTCCGCAGAAACCTGCAACGAGACCGGAATCAGCAGTCACTTCACCCGGATGTACAGCTTCTCCAAGGAGATTTGTGAGCTTTGTTTCATTTACTTCGTAATCACCGCGGAGGAATACTACGATGTACTCATCTGTAGCATTTACCTGATAGATAACAGCCTTGCAGGACTCTTCTACTCTGCTCTTCAGGAACTTGCAGACATCCTCGATAGTCTTGCAGTCAGGTGTATAAACCTTTTCAAGCTCCTTCATCGGGCTGCATCCGCTGTTATCAACAGTTGTGTCAGCAGCTTCCATATTTGCGCTGTATCCGCACTCATCGCAGAGAACGATGGAATCCTCACCGGCATCAGCAAGGAGCATGTACTCGTGAGAAACGCTTCCGCCGATCATACCGGAGTCAGACTTTACGGAAATTACATCAGGAAGACCTGCACGCTCGAAAATCCTGTCGTAAGCATTTGCCATTCTGTCGTAGTACTGCTCAAGATCTTCCTGAGAAGTATGGAAAGAATATGCATCCTTCATTGTGAACTCACGAACACGGATAAGACCTGCTCTCGGTCTTGCCTCATCACGGTACTTTGTCTGGATCTGGAAGATAGAGAACGGATAGTTTGCGTATGTCTTTCCGTAATCTCTTGCAAGATGAACTGCAGCTTCCTCATGAGTCATACCAAGGACCATGGGTGTGTCATTCCGATCCTTGAAACGGAGAAGCTCCTCACCTACGCTCTGGTATCTGCCTGACTCTTCCCAAAGAGCACCGGGAAGAACTACCGGGAACATAACTTCCTGACAGTCAACGCCGTCCATCTCCTCACGAAGGATCTTCTCGATATTCTGGGTAACTCTCTTCATCGGATTGTAAAGAGAAAAGATACCGTTTGATACACGCTTTACATATCCGCCTCTGAGGCTGAATGTATGGCTGTCGATAACACAATCAGCCGGCTTTTCCTTAAATCTCACACCTACTAATTTACTGAGTTTCATACTTACACCTTCCTTACAACAGTATTCCAAATATCAGCAGCTTACGGACGACATCTTTATAAACAAAAAAACGTCCTAAGCATACTTTTCCTGCATACTTAGGACGAATAAAAATCCGCGTTACCACCTAAATTCAGACCATTGGTCTGCTCTCTGCGTGGGAATCCCACTTGTCTATGATCACGGTGACCTCCGGCAGAAGTTTCTGAAATCGATCAGTTTTCCCTCCTGCTGCTCCCAGACGGGTTCGGTATCCGAAAACCAAAGCCTCGCACCAACCGGCTTCTCTCTTAAGGTCTCTAAAATACCTACTATTTCTGTTCAACGCATTTAACAAGAATTTTACCCTCTGAGCATAAAAAGGTCAACCTGGAATTATCACTTAATAAGCACAAATGCAGTTCTCCGGAAAGCTGAGATTATACGGATCACCGCAGAATACATTAATCCCATGCTGTAAATAATAACTGCGGTATCGGTCTTCTTTAAGAAAATGAGGCACGAAACTGCAATGATAAAATTGATCACACCGTGGGACATTTTCATTTTCCACGGTCCCTCAACCGACCTCTTTGCCTCCATCGCCCTCAAAATCTCGACAACACCGGAAAAAGCATGGATTCCCGCAAGGTACAGCAGTATATATATCTTTGGTATATCTGTAAATGATCCTGTCACCATGGCGAAATCAATAAAAACTACCCCTTGGAAAAGGATCATTTTTCCCCCGACCATATGCCTTGCCATGACAAAGTAAAAACATATATCCTTTATTCCCTTTATCAGCAAGCCTATTGACAGTACTATTATCACAAAAGAGTATGCTTCATCCGATGGAGCGACAAAAAACACCAGTCCGATCACCAGCATTATAACACCGATGAAAAAATTTCTGATCCTTTGAAAAATAGTCATATTCACGCCCTCTTTAAGAATCCTAAAATGCTTTGCTTTACTGCCCCTGCAAGCTTATTCTTTGATCTGCAGATCTCATCTATGACCATTCCCTTATGGGCTATTGCTCCTCTGGTAAATTTCCCTATAAAAGTCCCGTCTCTTTCCTTCTTCGGACACTTTGTATATTCATCAAAATATTTTGATACCGAAAAATCTTCTATAATCCGCCCGGACAGTTCCTCTCCAAAAGCTTTCCAATCTTCTGAAGCAACTATCTGCCGTTTTAGGATTATCTCTTTTATCCTGTTGATCCAGGGCTCGACTGCTTTCATATCATAAGTATCCTTTTCAAAAGAGGACACTTCCCCGCGGATAAATTTCATGGCATAGATCATCTGCGTAAATGCCCTTAGATAGTCTGACGGATTATCCTTTACTATCTCTTCATAATTCCCCCACGCAGGCAGATAATGATATCTTACGAAACTGTAATCAGGCAGGTGTCCGGCTCTTCCGTGCCCCAGATTCATGATCGAGTTTTCAGTGTTTTGGTAAAGACTGTTGGTATAGATGCTGTTTTCAAGATCATCGGGTGTCGATGCCTTATGTACAAATTTTATCTTCTTTTCTGTATAACCACCTTCATCAGGCAAAAGTTCAAAGAAAAAATCATTTGTATTATTGATAACGAGAGAAGGCGTTCCTGCAAAATTCGTATGCGCCCAGGTATCCGCCAGAACATGCATGGCGATGCCCACTGACTGGAGAGGCTTATCCTTCGCAAGTTCCACGGTTTTCACTACGAGATCACCGTTTGGTCCGCAGATCAGCCTGTATTTATCAAGGTACCGTTTTGAGCACCCTTGCTTCTCTGCATAAAGATTCCTTGGCAAAAAATGAAAAGCAGACCATATCCTTGTGATCTCCTGAAGTCCCACCGGATCTGTCCTTGCATCCATCAATTCCAGCTGCATCTGCGTCGTTGCAGCAGAAACCGGACCTTTTATCTTTGATAACAAGGTCGCTGAACACATGTCGACAAACTGCGCGCTGTATGCAATATCCTGACTTTCTTCATGTGAATAACCCGCAATATATGCGGCGCAATATGTAGCATAATAGTGAAAATCTTCCTGCATATTTATCTACCCCTGAATCTTTTTGTTATTAGGACTGTCTTCACTTTCTCTGAGCTTTTTTATCTTGAATGATGAAATAATGACAACTGTCAGAATAAATATGATAGTAATGTCAACAATTATCGACGCGATTGTGGTATCTATATCATCCATATGCTTAAACATATCGCTATATTCTGAAAAGCAGAGGATTTCCAGGACCCATAGAACACAGGCGCCGATCACATAACCTTTATGATATGTTTCCCCCTGTGCCGACCTTACAGCATTTATCCCAATGTAGAAATGCAGCGCAAGCGCAAGTGACATGAAAACCACGAGCACAGCCACCACTATGATTTCCTTCAATATTTCTGCATTACCTTTAGAAAAAGACATTTTTATATCCGGATAGATCTGCAGGACCACCTTGATCAGGCTCCAGCACCCCATTACTATCACTCCGATGCCGCCTACACGCAGATCGTCTTCGCACCGTCTTAACAGGCTTTTATCATTTTTCATAGTCATTTCCCTTTCGATCAAAAAAGAAAAGCCGATATTCCTCTATCAAGAATATCGGCTTCAAAAATCAAATCTTTATTAAATTCTAGCCCCGCATCTTGGACAAAATGCATAGTCTGCTGCTGACTCACATCCGCACTGCCGGCACCTTTTATACGCGGTGTTATAATATCTTCCTCTCTGCATCATTCTCAGATTTGACGGAAGTATTTCAACTGTTTCTCCCTTTGCGATCATCTTACCGATCTCACGATCAAGCTCATAGATCGTTCCGCAGCAGCTTGTCTGCACATAGTAACGCTTATTCCACTTTATGGTCGGTATAAAGAAAATCGTAAATACCTTATATGTCATAAACACATTATACCGTCCATATTGTCCGCAGACAGCACAGGTTGTAAGCTGATTAAAATTAAAAACTTTCCTGCCGCTGGACATTCCCATTATCAAAAACATAATTACTCTGCATCCTCTTCCATAGTTTCCAGTAAAAAACTCACCGGTCTGAACCCATCATTACAAGATATCATGGCAGACCTTGGATTTTTCATCCACCCATCATATATATTTTCTCCGCCATGCGCAAGCGTCATTACAAAAGGCGATACTGTATCCCATGCGCTGTCACAAAATCCCTCAGGCTTTACCCAGCCGTTTGATACAAAAATTTGTCCGAGACTCATACTGCACGCGTGCTCGATGGGATTCTCGTACTTTTCCCTGAGATCCTTGTAGTCCGCGATTTTCATGACTGTAATCCTAATTTTTTTCATGGCAGAAAATCCTTCATCTATTACTTTAGATCGTCTGTATCCACAGGCTTGTAAGTATCCATGTACTTTTCGTATTCCTTCATGGTTATAGACTCACCATTATATGTGAAAGTACTGTTCTCATCATAATGATCATCTTCGTTATCGTAATACTCAGCGTTTATGGTTATTTCCTCGACCTTGTTTCCGTCTCCCTCGTAGCGTGTGAGAGTGAGAAGCTGGCGTCCTCCGTGAGAAAAATCGCTGTGGGCTACATATGTCTTACCCTCTCCCTCGTAAATAGAGCAGAATCCGGTAGTTCCCTCTCCGCCTGTCAAAAACATGATCTTTCCATCAATCGCTTCATAAATATCGAGACCATAATACTGCTGATTGACTAAAAGCTCCTTCTTTCCGTCATCATCAACATCATAATAATAAACATCAGGCTCAATGCCTAATTCTTCTTTTACATAATCATAAAGTTCAGAAAACTTCTTATCTCCCGCCGGGATTTCATCATTTACAAATGCCTGCAGGACCGCTTCTGTATCATCAGCAGCTGCTGCGTCAGAAGCATCTGCCTCTTCTGTTACCTCTGTCTCTGATGCAGCCTCAGTCTCTTCTGTTTCTTTCTGCTCTTCTGTCTCAGGTTCAACTGCCTCACTTACTTCCTTCTGAGCGCTCTTGTCCCCATGGATGAGTTCATCAATGCTTGGCGCATATTCACATCCTGACAGGATCGATGCAGCCAGAACAGCTGTTAAAACACATGCACTTATTCTCTTCTTACCAATACTCTTCCTCTTCATTTTTCAACCTTTCGCTTTCCAATATTCTCTCCGGATCAAATGCTGTTGCACCTAATACTGATACATTGTATCAGAGCTCAAGGTCGAAAAATTTAACATTTTATTAAGACTAATGCATTTTTACCATAAGTTCTGCGCACTCGATAAACTTAAGCACAGCCGGGGATGCGGTCTTAAGGGATCTCACCGCCATACCCATGTGAAGGATATATGATGGCTCAAGAGGGATCACCCGGATCTTTCCCTGATTTTCGCCTGTATTCAGACCGATGCTGTTTGTTATGCTGACGCCCATTCCCCGCTCTACCATCGACATCAGCGCATAGCTGTCGAATGTAGATATGGTGATATTCGGAGAGACCCCCGACTGGCGAAGGATGTGCATAATATCGTAGTCGTATCCGTGATCTGACATGATGAAGCGTTCACCCTCAAAGCACTTTACCGGGAAAACCTCCGCATCCGCCATCGGGTGATCTTTCGGCACGACTGCCACCATCGGGTCATCCATGAGCGGTATCCAGTCATGCTTTTCCTTCATGCTGGAATCGTTAAAAAATGCAATATCTGCTTTTCCTGAAACAAGCCTTTCAACGATATTATCCTGCGTTCCTACATATAGATTTATCTGAACGTCAGGGTATTTTTTTTGAAAAGAAGAAATGATATCCGGCATGCAGGTATACGAAAGACTGTGATACGATGCCACATTTATCGTGCCAAGTATCACACCCTTCAATCCCGCTGCCGTTTCGCGGAGCTTTTCCTCATCACTGAGTATCCTCTGGATTATTGGCAGTAATTTTTCTCCCGAGGTAGTTAAGGAAACACCGTTCTTTCCGCGGATGAGAAGCGTAGTATCAAGTTCTTTTTCCAGCGTCTGTATGAGCTGGCTCACCGCCGAGGAAGTATATCCCAGAACTTCCGCCGCATTGCGTATGCTTCCCGACTCAACAGCCAGTACAAACGCCTTGTATCTTGCATTATCCATATATTCACCAGTGTTTGATCATATTTACGAATCCATTCTTCTCCCATTATAAAACCCGCAAACACCGGCATCAATATATGTCATTTTCTGTTCTTCTCTATCCAGTCAACTGCAAAATCAACGAGTTCTCTCTGCTTCATGAGCCTCAGCACTGCATTTCCTAATGAAACACGCTTCACATTTCCCTGTTTCTCAAAAGCGGCCCCCAGTTCTGTAAAATCTTCTCCGTCAACAAAAAGTGTTTCATACTCTTTCCACACGCGCTTCCCGTTTTCCATGACAGCGCTGTGCTCTATGCAGTTATGCTTCCCGGGATACTCTGCGCGCACATCCGCGAGATGGATCGAGGTATTTTTATCATGATCCACACCTATCAGCAGTACAGAACCATCCAGATCATAAAATTTACCTATAGGTGACCCCTCTCCAAAAATATTTGAAAGGTCGTGCTCCGATACCAGATGCTCAGCATATTTACCCCATGCAGAAACCGAACGCGCAGGATGATCGCTCCTAAGAGTCCCATCCCATGACCTGAACATTTCCGCAACCGCTCCCATAGTATTTGTGGGCGTTATCTTCTTGTCATACGCAGGCCAGTTATCCCGTATCACCTGCCAGTATTCTTCCGGGACAGTCCAGTGAACACCGTCCTCGGGATCAAGATTTTTCCATGACTGTGTCGGCATCATTATGGTACCCTCAGAGCCGACTGCTTCTGTCAGTGCCTCGATAACAGTCTGCGCACCGCCGCACACATAGCCTATGGAACCAAGTGAAGCATGTACCATCAACGCCTGTCCCTTATTAATTCCAAGCTCAGAAAAAGCATGCAAAATGTCTTTTTTAGTGATGGGTCTCATGATCCTCATAACCTCCCAACTCATTTCATTTTTCAAAAAATTGTACATCAAATATTTATTAAAATAAATACCCCGCTTAGTGCTTCGTACAAGTTACGCTAGGCTCGACAAAACCTCGCCAAGCGAACTTGCATAACACGCACTAAGCTCGAAAATACCTCGCTAAGTGCTCCGAAAAATAAAAAGAGCAGTTCCTGCTTCAAAACGAAACAGAAACTGCTCTCTACATGATCATGACAAATTTTTGTAGGCAACTATATGAACATTATTATTCCTGGTGCCTATGTTTATGCTGTCTGTGATCTTTATCAGGATAACACGTTCAAGATCACTGTTTTCGCCTTTCTCATCCTCCGATTTCCACAGCCAGCTTTCATCGCTGCCGCTATCGTTATTTTTCCCGAAATTTTTAATACATGAGTAAATTCGGTATTTGATATTGTCCATCACATCCATATTCAGCTTATCACTTGTGGACAATGCAGAGAGTTCATCTGCGGTCAGGTTAGTTACGGCAACATTTTTTACGAGGATATGTACCTTAACTCTTTCTGCCGTTCCCGAGATCCAAAACTCATACACATTCTTCGGAAAAAGCCTTTGGCTGAATCCTAACAGTTCCTCAGTGATAAGTCTGAGTGTCCTGGCACTTTTTTGGCTCAGACCATAATACTCCGCATACTGTTCTGATTTATTAAGACACTCCTGAAGCCCCTTTTCAAAAACAGTGATCTGTATACGGTCTGTTCTGATCTTTACATTTCTCTTTCCGACATTATCCGATGCCTCGATCGGTGTATTCTTCATATCCCTTTGAACAACATTGATATAATCGTACGGGATCTCAATATTATTCTGTCGGAACTGCTCTATAACAGCTATCCTTACCTCACTGCATGCAAGGAAGTTATCCGTATCACTGGCTGTCCAGATAGTTGTTTCCAGTTCATAAGCACTTCCGGTAAAGCCCATGAGATAGACATCACCATATCCGTCAAGGTCATCATTCTTTTCATTGTTCGGAAGCGTATGCGGACAGTTTTTTACAGCTTCACGTATCAAATGAATAGCAAGACGTACGTCACTTGCATAAGAAATCTGGAATTTTATGAAAGTCCCCCGCAGATTACCGTGATGGTAACTTGTATTCAGAATTATCCTGTCATTTATCACACTGTTCGGGATAATATAGCAGATATTGTCCATGGTCTTCAGGACAACATGACGTCCTGTCATATCATCAACCACACACGGTTTATCAACATCTGTCAGCAGGACCCTGTCACCAATATTGAACGGACGATAGATGCTGATCATCATACCGGCGAGCACATCCTGAAAAATGTCCTTTCCGATGATACCGAGAACAGCCGTGATGACAACAGAGCTTCCAAACGCAAGCCCGTATAATTTATCAAATCCTTTGAAGCCGGTCACAGCAAAAATTATCGCCGTGATGATGATAATACCCTTGCATAAACGTCGTAAAAATTTTAAGTGGATCTTGTTGTTCCCATTATCGATTTTTTGAAAAACATAGTCGTTTACTTTACTTGCTACTATTCCCGCAAAAACAGCTATGACAACATTTCTCAAAAACACATTAGATATAACAGAATTCAAAATCTCCATACGCCCCCCATAATCAACCCTTAACTATTCTATTATATCTAAATCCCGCTGCATTTTATGTACAAAAAATTATCCTTAAAATATTAAAATCATTGTTACTGTTCACTCGCTTACAGCTCGCTCCAGTAACAGATTTTGCCAATTAAATCGCCTTCGGCGATGGGCAAAATCATATTGGCTTTCCTTGGTTATTGACTGCAATCTCCGCAGCAAAGTGCTCCGATTGCCTGTGAACAGTAACAAATCATTTCAATTTTTCAAATTCTTCGCATGGCATTGGCTTATAAAAATAATATCCCTGCATCTCGGTACATCCGTATTCTTTCAGAAAAAATGCCTTTTCTCCTGTTTCTACGCCTTCGCTTATCACATCCATGCCAAGTTCCCTGATCATTTGGACAATATGCTTAATTATGATATTACCCATAACAGGGTTTCCCGTATCATCCTGAAACTTCAGATCAAGCTTTATCCTGTCGACTGCCACTTCCTTCAGCATGTTGAGCGAAGAATATCCACTTCCGAAATCATCCATTTCTACAGCAAACCCAAATGCCCTGAGTTTATCGGTGGTTTCTGCCAGAAGCTCCTTTTCCTCTACATAAGCGGATTCTGTGATCTCTATATGAAGCTGATCTGCATCAATTCCGTATTTCTTTATCAATTCATTAAAATACTCTGCAACATTTCCATTTGCCAGGATATCACACCGGGACAGATTGACCGAAATGCGCCTTCTTACACCTGCTTCGTTCCATCGCCTGATATCCCTGCACACAGTTTCCCATACAAAGCAATCCAGCTCATATATATGACCCGCTTCTTCCAGTGCCGGTATAAATTCTTTTGGAGAGATCCATCCAAGCTGAACATGTTTCCAGCGGCAAAGCGCCTCTGCGCCAATTATTTTTCCCGAATCAAAGTCAACCTGCGGCTGATACCACACCCGGATCTCACCTGAACCCAATGCAACGGGAATATGATTTACTATCTCCGCAATCCTCTTTCCCTTTTCCCACTGGGTTGGATTATAAATCTCGAAACCGTCCCTTTTCTGTTCCCTGAGTTTCTTTTCTGCGATTCTCGCGCAATCCAGCATTCGTTCCACATCGATCTGCTGATAATCCTCAGGTGTAAGCACATACACTCCGCTTCGTATACGAACCTTTATATCTTTTCCACGATATGTAAAGAAATTACGCATAGGTGCAAAAACATGTTCATTATCACGATCCAGTTTATCATCGCCGGGCATCACACGGAGAACCGCAAAGTGATCACTTTCCAAACGTCCTATAGCCTCCATGTCAGATAATAGATCAAGAGACCTGTTTACCCAGAATTTTAAGAGATCATCTCCTGCATTTCTTCCAAAACTCTCATTTATAAACTTGAAATCCTTAATGTTGTTGTAGGAAATGATATACGGGACGTCAGGATACTCCCTAAGCAGTTCTTCAACCCTTTTTTTGAATCCGTTCAGGCTCAGGGCACCTGTCAGCAGATCATGGTCGATCATCCGGCGCATTTTTTCTTCCTGCTCCAAACGAGTCGTCCGGGCTTTCATAACGACCAGTGCTGCCATCATCATGCAAAGGAGCAATCCCAGAGTAATTATCACTCCATACTCATATAAATAGTCCGAAAGGTCATATTTATACAGTTTCCTGCTGGTGTGATCCAGAACTATAGCCTGCCTCTTCGTATCCGTAAGACGTTCGATCCCGGAATTAAGACGGGCTATAAGCACCCTGTTATCTGCGTTATCAAGCGTACCTACACGAAAGTCCATCGAAAACATTGCCGACGGATGTACTTTCAGCTTGGAATAAGCAGGCTTTTGCAGCAGATAGCTCCAAACATAGGAATTATGAAGAAGCGCATCAACCTTTCCCGAGCGGAGCGCCTCAACACTGTCCGACATATTTTCGTACATGCTGATATCGACGCCGGGATAAAGCTCTTTCACCGTTTCCGCGCCGCCGCTCAGAGATTTCAGCATCCCCACCTTGAGCTCATTCATTGGCGGGATCGTAGTTTTATTCGTAGTTACAAGAGTAAACGGTGTCTGTATCAGATTATCCGTTACTATGGTAGGACGTCCTAAAGCGCTTTCAATGGCACTGCCAAAGGGCATGATCACATCATATTTTTCGTTATCAAGAGCTTCCTTAAGATTCTTTTCCTCTATGATGATGAACTTAGCCTCAAATCCGGCATTTTCAGCCGCGGCGCGCATGAGATCAACTCCGATACCGGTAACCTCTCCGCTCTCTCCATCCACATAAAAAACAGGACAGCGATCATCCGGGACTCCCACGATAAGTGAATCCCGGCTTTCCTCTCCTGATACTTTTTCTATATCAACTTTCGGGCATAGCATCAAAATGAATACGCAAAAAAAAGCTGCTATGAACCATCTGAAGACCATCGTTCTTTTCAAGTCAGAGCACCATCCTCTCATATATACATAATCGCCCTTTTTTCATATAAACATTAGAGTTTTTATCATTAAGTTTTTCTAATCTCAAGAGTTAGAATCATTAGCTTTTCATTAATGTTCATCCAAGATATAGTATTTATAGAAAAAAATGCTCCGATCCCTGTGATCGTGCTATTGAAAGGGGAGCCTTGGTTATGAAAATGGAAAAGGCTATTTACGAGAGACAGCAGACTTATGATTCAAATGTTAATGCAGATATGCGGCTTGCATCCTATCAGTCATTTAAGAATGACGCTCGCGAGTGCTGCCACATTTCAGACCTGTTCCATGTGATCACATCAGCAATCAACGGACTTGTTCCTAAGGGACATGCTCATTGATAATATTTAGATATGGTAATGCCCCGGGAAATGAATGTTTCCCGGGGCATTTTTTGCGCTTATAAAATTTACTTAGAAAACAAAGTTAAATTCATACTTATCGCCAACCGTGAACGGGCTTCCATCGCTCTTAGTCACTTCAAAGCTTGCTCCGTCCCAGCCATTTAAGCGGATGATTCCTTCAACATCACCTTCATAAGAAGTATAAGCAAGTTCTCCATTACCTTTACTTGTGAAGTTTCCCTCTGTCTCACCAAGTCTGAATATTGAAATCTTGGCTACATTATCATTTTCCCAACCAAGGCTTGTCACAAGTGAACTGCAGACACTTCCGGATTCCTGATCATCAACGTATGTTCCATATTCAGATCTCTCAGGCATCGTTACATTCTCGCCCTTGATCTTTCCGAGTTCAACCGCGATGATATAGCATCTGTTCTTTGTAAATTCCTCCAAAAGTGAGTTCTCAAGCTGAGGATAGATAGATCCGCCCTCATCTCTCGGTCCAAGGTTCTCAAGAATAACCTCTTCCTTCATAGAGTTCCATGCACGCTGACCCTTAAGCACTCTCTCCTTGGTCTCAGCATCAGCAGAATCTGAAAATCTTGACCATAAGCTGTTCAGCTCTGCATCCCAGATCTGATAATACCAAAATGCAACTGCAGACATCTCAGCCTGATTTTCTGCCTTACTGAAAGTGGCTTCATACTTCTTCTCGATCTTATCGATACTCTCAAGCTCTTCCTTCAGAGATGATGCTGACGCTACCGCACTGTCTACATCAGCCTTGATATCTGTTACATAGTCGTGCTCAAAATCAAATTCTCCGCCAACCTCTGTACCTTCAGCCTCATCATCAAAAGTGATGTCTGTGTCAGAAATTTCCTCGTTATCTGAGTTATCTGATGCATTTTCAGAATCCTCAGAACCGGCATTGATCGTTTCCTTATCTGCCTCATATCCCTCGATCTGCTCGGGTGCGCCGGATACGGCTTTATCCGTTTTTGCCTGACTGCATCCTGCAAGAACCATGGTTCCTGAAAGCAGACACATTAAAATAATTCGATTAAGTTTCATAAAATCTCCTCTGCTATGATCATTTTTCTATCAATCACACAAAAGCTATTATAATCGCAAATAATCTATAAAAAAAGTCCAAATGTGTCGATATGTTTCCTGTAAAGTGCATTTGTTACTGTTCAGAGGCAAACTGCGCACTACGCTGCGCAGTTATGCCCCAATAACGAAGGCGAGCCATTGGATTTTGCCCATCGCCAGAGGCGATTTAATTGGCAAAATCCGTTACTGGAGCGAGCTGTAAGCGAGTGAACAGTAACGTGCATTTTTTGTAGTTGACAACAGTTCCGTAAAAGAGTATTTTAATTGCATACAATTCAATTATACACAACTTCAACTGAGAACCTAATTTACAGAGGTCTAAAGTAAACGTTCACTCTTTTGACCCTGACACTATGTATAAAGCACACATAAAGGAGAAAACATATGGCAAATTATGACTACGACGTACTCTACATTGGATCCGGACACGCTGCATGGCACGGCGCACTTATCCTTGCCCGCGCAGGAAAGAAAGTCGCTTTCGCAGAGCGCGATCTGACCGGAGGAACATGCACAAACTATGGCTGTGACGCAAAGGCACTCCTTGACGGACCTGCTGAACTGGTATCTGCCCTTGAAAGATACAAGGATCTGGGACTCACTGCT
Source organism: Lachnospiraceae bacterium (assembly GCA_900168235.1). Taxonomy (GTDB): domain Bacteria; phylum Bacillota; class Clostridia; order Lachnospirales; family Lachnospiraceae; genus NK4A144. The sequence goes on from FUZG01000014.1 coordinate 96,783, forward strand.
GATATAAAGATGGACTGGCAGAAATTCATGTCCTACAAGCATCAGGTGATCGACCCCTTAGCAGATGTTATGACAGGAATGTTGAATAAAGCAGGCTTCCCTATCATTAAGGGCGATGCAGAATTTATCGATGCTCATACAGTTAAGGTCGGTGACCAGACTGTGACAGCTGAAAATATCGTTATCTGCACAGGTCAGAGTGATTTCAGACTGGATATTCCCGGCAAGGAATACATGCACACAAGCCGTGATATCCTGGATCTTCCTGAGCTTCCGAAGCATATCACATTTATCGGTGCAGGAATCATCTCCATGGAATTTGCCTCACTCCTCACACAGTTTGGAGTAAAGGCTACAGTTATCGAGTTTGCTGACAGAGCTCTCCTCGCATACAGCAAGGAATACTCTGAGCGTATCGTCGATAAGTTAAAGGCTGCAGGCGTAGACTTCCACTTCGGTGAGTCACTTTCATCTGTAGAAAAGTCAGGCGACAAGTACATCGCAAAGACTGCATCCGGTCTCACTGTTGAGACAGATTATATCCTTGCCGCTACAGGCAGACGTGCAAACGTAGAAGGTCTCGGACTTGAAAAGGTTGGTATCGAGTTCAGCCCCCGCGGTGTAAAGGTTGACGATCACATGCGCACAAACGCAGCGAATATCTATGCAAGCGGTGACGTAGTTGATAAGATGATCCCCCGTCTCACACCGACTGCTACATTTGAGTCCAACTATATCGCACTCGCTATCCTCGGAAACCCGGCACCTATCAAGTACCCTGCTGTTCCGAATGTTGTATTTACCCTTCCCCGCATCGCGGCAGTTGGCGTTACTGTAAATCAGGCAGAAAAAGAGCCTGAAAAGTACCATATTGAAAAGCTTGAGTACGGAAAAATGTTGTCCTTTGAGTTTAGAAACGAGACGGACGCCGAGGCAACCCTCGTTCTCGATAATGATAACTACCTTGTAGGTGCTGAGCTCTACGGCGATATGGCAGGAGAAATGATCAATACTGTCACACTTATCATTAACGCCCGAATGACAATGGAAATGATGATGGGAACAATATGGGCATTCCCCACACAGACAGACGGTCTCACAGAACTCCTTGCATCAAAGCTCCATAGTGATATGGCGAAATAATAATCCTTAACCTATAAAAAGGCATGACACACGATGATACTTGTGTGTCATGCCTTTTCCTTTATACGATCGCTTTATTATATAAAATGTGGGTTGCACCGTTATCCGTCTTTATGATATCCGCATCTATCTTAAACACCTCAGACAGCATCCTTTTTGTAATGATCTTTTCCGGTGTTCCATGGGCTACTATACAGCCGTTATCCACCACATATATTTCATCACAGTAGTTAGATGCGAGATTCAGCTCATGAAAAACAGAAATGACGGTTTTCCCTATCTTTCGTATGAGATCCATGATCGCCCACTGATAATGAACATCCAGATGATTTGTAGGCTCATCCAGTATAAAAATCTCTGTTTCCTGCGCTATGGACCTTGCGATCATGACTCTCTGCTTTTCGCCGCCGGACAGCTCAGAGTACGGCCGTTCGAGCATCTTGTCCATTCCCACATATTTTAGGGAGCGGACTACTATATCCCTGTCCTCTTTCGTGTCAGCCTCAAACATTTTTCTGTAAGGGATACGCCCCATCATGACCATCTCATAAATGCTGTACGAAAAATCAGTATTGTGTTCCTGCTTCATGACAGTCATTTCTCTTGCGCTGTCCCTGTATGAATAGGAATGAACGTCCTTTCCATTGAGGTACACGACGCCATCCTTCGGATCGATCGCCCTGTAAATATGCTTTAAGGTTGTAGTCTTCCCGCTGCCGTTTGGTCCGATCACACCTATCATCTTTCCCTTCGGCACATCGAGAGTGACTCCGTTCAAAATTTTGTGCGCACCCACAGAGTATTTCAGATCTTTTACGGATATTTTTATCGTATCTCCCATTTCTCTTACATCCTCCCGCCATTATTTCTGTATAAAAGCCATGCAAAGAAAGGTCCGCCGCAGAATGCAGTAAATATACCGATCGCGAGCTCCTGCGGTGCCATGATCGTTCTCGCCAGTATGTCCATCCATAAAAGGAAGATCCCGCCGCCTATAAAGCACATGGGAAGCGACTTTCTGTGATCCGAACCAATGAGACTCCTTATGATATGCGGTATGATAAAGCCTACAAAACCTACCAGTCCTGCCGCAGAGACAATGAGACCTGTGAGAAAGGAAACCGCGATGATAGTGCGCTGTTTTACCTTTCTCGCATCTATACCGAGGCTTATCGCCGTCTCATCGCCAAGTGACATGGCATTATAGGCTCTGGCATTTATATAATGTAGAAGTCATAGAAAACCTCTCCGAATCATTTAACGAGTGGAAGTAATATAAAAGGATAATATATTACCTTTTTACCGCCCTTTAGGTAAGAGATAATATATTATCCTCTTTATTTTTTATCACGTTGCTTTTTTCTTCATGAGAGCTATGACATCGCTGTCGCCCATGATCCTTATGGCTTCAATAACACATCTGTAAATAAGTGCCATTTTTCTCTGGTCCCCGTCACTGACGTCACACCGGGATTCCATCAATTCAAAATGTCTGATCGCTTTCTCTGCTGTACTTCTTGTTATTGCCTGTCCCTTGCAATATAGAGTTCCTGTGGAAGAATCAAAATATGATGCCCCGTTTTTTAACCTCTCCATATCCGGAACTCCCATTGATGTCGCAAGCTGGCTTATAAGATCATTGCGCTCAAATTCCTTCATATTTATCCCCTCCGTCATCAAAGAATTAAATCTCCTCTTACTTTTTTGGATAATATGATAAAAATCAACAGCGAACGAACATTCAAATGCCAACCTTCGTCAAACATAAAAAATCCGGCTTCTTTTTTGTACCGGGATCGATGATGACTAAGCCCTAAATCCCGGCGGGCCAGCCCTTCTGCTTTCGTATTCCTGCATAGATCGCATACGAGACAATGACTGTAAAGAAATGATCCCGATTCCAAGTCCTGCCAGTCTTCCAAAACGAAATACTTCGTCCATTCGCTCCCTGTTTTTTGCCGAATAGCTGTATGCCAGGAGCGGTACCATCCCCATGCATATTCCGATGCCGATATTTAACGGTAAACGCTCCCAACGCATGCGGAACACTGTCCTCTTCAAAAAGAAAGCGCTTATCTTCCAAGTTTATTCCTCACTATACAAAATTTTGTCTATTACTTGGATTATACTCTGCGCAAAAAACTGCGGCAACGGGAAATCCCGAAGCCGCAGCCTTGACCGTTATTATTGAATTTGCTTATTTCCTAAGTTCAAACTTTTCTACAAGTCCTCTCAGTGAATTAGCGTGTTCACTCATCTCACTACTGATAGCAAGTGACTGCTCTGATGTTGCCGCATTGTTCTGACCAACAGTAGAAATCTCCTTGATGCTTGCGGACATTTCCTTGATGGATTCTGCCTGCAGGTTTGATGCATCGGCAATGGTCTTTACCTTTGCTGCGATTCCCTGAACCTGTGCTACCATGCCATCGAGCTGCTCTGCAGTGTTATTTGCGATAGTGATTCCTTCTTCCACACTCTTAAGAGAAGCATTTATAAGACCTGCTGTGTTCTGCGCTGCTTCAACTGTCTGTCCTGCAAGCTGTGAAACCTCTGTTGCAACGACTGCAAATCCCTTACCGGCTTCACCTGCTCTCGCTGCCTCGATAGATGCGTTAAGTGACAGCAGGTTTGTCTGATCTGCAATAGCATTAATGGTATCGATGATCTTTGAGATCTCATGCGAGGAAGCAGAGATCGCATCCATTGCCTTGACCACATCCTGCATCCGCTTATTACCATCTACTATATTACCTGCAACAGCCTCCACCTCTCTGGAAATAGAAGTTGCATCTGTAGAATTGCCGGAAATCTGGTCTGTGATCTTATCAACTGTTACTGACAGATCATCAACGATATTTGCCTGATTTGTAACAGTTTCTGCAAGATTCTGACCTGCTCCTGCGATCTGGCTTGCGCCGTCAGAAACCATCTCGGATACTTCCGTGATCTCATTCATTGATTCAGAAATCTCACGTGAGAAGCTCTCTATTGCATCCTGAATACTCTTGAAATCTCCGTCAAAATCTCTTTCGAAATTGATATTGAAGTTTCCGCCTGCCATTGTAGACATGACATTTTCGATCTTATCAATATAGTACGCAAGAGAATCGACTGCTTTTCTGAGCTCCCGTGCCACGATACCGATCTCATTATCCGAATCATAATCGATCTCTACATGGACATTTCCGGCTGCGATCTCAGTGGATGCTCTCTTCAGGATATCAAGGTCATCCCCGATTTCCTTCACAAGATATGTCGTGGTCTTTTTATTCATTACCATGATCACGATCTGTGCACATATGAGAACGAGGACCGAAATACCTATGATAACGAGGATCGTCTTATATTTATTTCCTGCTGCCTTTCCTGCGAGTTCACCGGTCTCATCCAATGAATCCGCAAGGGTTTCAGACACGTCATTCAGCGTTGAATTGTAGTACGCAAGGGCACCTTCAGCATCTCCGGCTTCGATAAGAGCGATCATCTCAAATGAAGCATTTTCAAAGGCTTTCCAGTTGGTATCGAGTCTGTTTCCCAGATCTTTATTATTCAAATTTTTGGAGATCTTTGAAAAATATCCCTGAATCTTCGGGAATCTTCCCTCCAGATCTTCCTTCTGATCCGCAGTAACCTTCTCATCTCCCGATGCAAGAGCAAAGAGCAGACGCTTATTTATAGTCTGTACATCTTTCCGAATCTCCATCTGGTAATTCTCTGTTACAAACTGGACATTATAAAAATTGTAAACATTTACAAAAATCAGTGCCATAAAAATACCCATTATGATCGCACTGAGTAAAAACATCCTGATCGTAAATCCTGAGAACTGCTTCAGAGCTCCCGCAATAGTCTGTCTCTGTCCCTTCTGTACCTTAGCCATAATCCGCCTCCTATCTCCCCGCGATATGGTTAAAAATGACTTTTCTATAGGTCGATATCGGCTTATATGACTGATTTTTATATAGTATATATGTTCTTTTTCAAAAAAATGTGCCTGCTCTTAATAAACAAGTTACGCTAGGCTCGACAAGACCTCGCCAAGCGAACTTGCATAACACGCACTAAGCTCGAAAATACCTCGCTAAGTGCTCCGAAAACAAATATCACTAGGCTCGATAAGACCTCGCCAAGTGAATTTGCATGGCACGCACTAAGCTCGAAAACACCTCGCTAAGTGCTCCACACAACAAAAACTCCGAGAGATAATTCCCTCGGAGTTTCGTTGATAAACTGTTTTTCAGCAGTTTACATTTTTTGTTTATTATAAATCTCAGTCGCGAGCTTTTGTCTCGATCTCGCTGATGATCTTCTCTACAAATGCTTCCGCACTCATAGTCTCGTTCTTAACCTGGTCACGCTTTCTTACGGATACTGTTCCGTCCTCTGCTTCCTTTGCGCCGAGGATGAGCATATACGGTACGCGGTCGTGAGACTGACCCTCACGGATCTTGTACTTCATTGTCTCATTACGGTCATCAAGCTCTACGCGGATTCCTGCATCTTTCAGCATGCCGTAAACCTTCTCGGAGTACTCCATAGTCTTGTCAGAGATAGGAATGATCTTTACCTGCTTCGGAGCAAGCCATGTCGGGAACTTACCCTTTGTCTCCTCGATGATGTATGCCATGAATCTGTCCAGAGATCCAAGGATAGCACGGTGAAGCACTACCGGTGTCTGCTCTGTTGAATCACTGTCAATATACTTAAGGTCAAACTTAGCCGGCAGACAGAAGTCGAGCTGGCAGGTTGAAAGTGTATACTCAGCACCAACGGCAGGCTTAACATTTACATCAAGCTTCGGACCGTAGAACGCAGCCTCACCGATTTCCTCTGTGTACTCGATGTTAAGGTCATTCAGAACGCGGCGGAGAGCATCCTCTGCTGTATTCCACATCTCATCATCAGGATGATACTTCTTTGTATCTGCAGGATCTCTCAGTGACAGTACACAGCGGTAATCTGTGATGCCAAAGTCCTTATATACGTCAAAGATAAGATCAACTACCTTACCAACTTCACTCTCGATCTGATCCGGTGTTACAAAAAGATGTGCATCATTCTGGCAGAAGTGACGTCCTCTTTCGATACCCTTAAGTGTTCCGGATGCCTCAAAACGGAAGTCGTGAGCGATCTCACCGATACGGATCGGGAGCTCACGGTAGCTGTGAGGTCTGTTTGCATAGATCATCATGTGGTGCGGGCAGTTCATGGGACGGAGAACAAAGCTCTCTCCCTCAACTTCCATTGCAGGGAACATATTCTCCTTGTAGTGAGCCCAGTGCCCTGATGTCTCATAAAGCTGAACTGTACCTACACAGGGAGTCATAACATGCTGGTAGCCGAGCTTGCGCTCCTTTTCCTTGATATAGTCCTCAAGCTCCTGCCATACTGTATAACCGTTCGGAAGGAACATAGGAAGTCCCTTTCCGATGAGATCGTCAGTCATGAAGAGACCCATTTCCTTACCGATTCTTCTGTGGTCGCGGGCGCGTGCCTCTTCCTGCTGTTTCTCATACTCAGCAAGCTCTTCCTTTGTAGCAAAAGCAACACCGTTGATACGTGTGAGCATCTTGTTGCTGGCATCATTCTTCCAGTAAGCACCGGATGACTGTGTGAGCTTGAAAGCCTTCAGAGCCTTTGTATAAAGGATGTGAGGACCTACACACATATCGATGTAGTCACCCTGCTGATAGAAAGAAATGACTGCATCTTCCGGAAGATCACCGATGTGTTCTTCCTTGTACTTTGCATGACGCTCCTGCATGAGCTTTACAGCCTCGTCACGAGGAAGGATAAAGGAATTAAACTTAAGATTCTCCTTTACGATCTTTCTCATCTCAGTTTCGATCTTCTCAAGATCTTCATCTGTGATCTTCTTATCGCCGAGATCTACGTCATAGTAGAAACCTTTTTCTGTAGCAGGTCCGTATGCAAAATCAGCCTCAGGATACAGGCGCTGGATAGCCTGTGCCATGATATGTGCCGCTGAGTGACGCAGTACGTGCTGCTCCTCTTCCTGCGGGCACTCTCCAACTGTTCCATCTTTGTATAAAATCTTCATAGTTCTTCTTTCCGTTCTTTAAGAATTTGACTTTTTACAATCCGTCTAATCTTAACATTTACGGGAATTATCATCAATGCCAAAATGCTATGTAATTATCTCTGAACCACTTCTATCTCAACACCATTCGGATCCTTGAAAAGAATATTGTGGAATTTCAGGTTTTCACACCATGACGGCTTCATTGTGACCTCAACCTGATTTTCAGTGAGCTTTTTATAAAAACCGTCAAGATCATCTGTAAGAAGTGCCATGTGCCGATAGATCCCTCTGCTGTCCACGTCACAGGTGATCTTTTCAGTGTCATACTTATAGTGTATGAGCTCCAGTCTGGTATCCCCCAGTGCAAAATAACGTATCTCATGGTCTCCCATGTCTACCAGCTCCTGCTTTTCCAGACCTACGATATTCTCGTAAAAATCTTCGCTGACCCCCAGATCAGTCACATTTACCGTAAAATGATCAAGTTTCATGATTCCCATTTGTACCCTCCAAACAATTTTTTCCCCTTAAGTGTAACACATTTTTTTGTCCACGCACACTTTGCACAAAATCAGATACATTTCGTCCCTTAAACGTATGCGTGTCGAAGTTTAGAAAATTAGCCTTTGATAAAATTTTCGTTATCGTTTATGATGTGTATTGTCTGATGCGCAAGACAATACAACTTGTATTAAACCTGTGCAAAAGATGTATCATATCAAAAAACCGCGAAAAGACGGTTAAATAAGGGAGTATACAAATGAATAACATTTCGGTTTCACTAAATAGCAAGGATCAGATTCGCGAATTTATCCAGATCAACACAAAGTCTGGATGTCAGGTGGACGTAAGTGATGGCCGCAGCTTTATCGACGGCAAATCACTTTTGGGGTTACTTTCACTGGCACTTTTCCATCCGTTATCTGTATCGCTGATCGGTGAAGATGCAAGCACAGCAAAGGTTTTTGAAGCTTACAAAGAACATAATCTTCTCGCCGTTTGATAACGGTCAGATTAAATACTAGATGTCAAAAGAGGCAGTCCACAGAACGTGGCTGCCTCTTTTTGTGATGCCTGTATGAAAACTAACATCAATCTTCTTTTTCCGTACCAAGTACCTTCCGCGCGGCATCATATTTACCGGCACGGATAAGATTTGAAACCTTGATCTCTGTTTCGATACGTTTTCTTTCTGCCTCAAAAATATCGCTGGCAAAATACTTTTTATAAATTGATTTTCTGTAAGCACGGCCGCTCATTTCTCTGATAGTGCCGTCCTCTATCATAAGTATCCTGTCTGCACATGCAGTGATAGCAAAAAGATCATGGGATACCAGTATCACAGTTCCCTCATACTCCCGAACAGCCTTCTCCAGCTCGATCTGCGCATAGATATCGAGGTGGCTCGTAGGCTCATCCAGAAGGAGACCCGTATGCGGAGTCTTGCAGAGCATCTCTATCTGAGCGATATTTCTCTCACCGCCAGAAAGCTTAAGCTCATGGTCTGATTCCACTATCTGTCTGAAATATCCGATCTTTCCGGGCATCTTCTCTTCCAGATCAGCATAGATATCGCGGAGCATACTGGACTTACCTGTTCCGTTTGTACCTACGATAGCTATCTTCTCTCCGGGCTTTACTGTAAAGGACACATTCTCAAGGATCTTCCTGTCGCCATAAGCGAGCGAATAGTGATTTACAGCGATTTCTGCGGCGGTTACGATCTCCTCAGGCTTTTCTTCCATGTCGGAAGCTTCATCAACCGCCTCTGATGTATCCTCAGCCACATCCTTAAATGCCAGATGGAACTCATGATCATGGTTTTCGATAAAGGGATCCTCTCCCCTCATCTTACGAAGACGCTCCATATATGTAGCTCTTGCCCTCAGCTGTCTGCCAAATCTTGGCTCTGCGATGGATTCTGCAAGCTTACGGATATTCTTTACAAGCTGTTCCTGCTTTTCTATAAACTCATCAAAATCTCTCGCATGCTCAAAGATTTCGATCTTGTTCTCAAGCATCCAGCTGTTATACTCAGCAAAATTACCCGGGAACTCACGAACAGACTTATTTTCGATATCAAGTACCTTATCAAAGCACTGCGTGAGCAGAAGCCTGTTATGAGTAATGGTAAGCAGCGTGCCGTCGTGATTATTGATGAGCTTTATGAGCGCAATGAGATTCTCAAAATCAAGGAATACATCCGGCTCATCCATGATAAGAAGCTGAGGCTTAAGGAGCATGTTTCTCATGATAAAAAGAAGCTTATACTCGCCTCCGCTCAAATTTGTCACCGGAATGTCCGCAAGATCTGAAAGTCCCGCCACAGCCAGCTCTTTTCCGATATTAGACTCATAGTTATATGCGTCCACGGTCTCGATCTCATCAACGACCTTCTGATACTCCTCATAAACAGCATCCAGATTCTCAGATTCTGCCATCTTTGCGCAGAGATCATCAGATTTCTGTATCATCGCCTTAAAAGGAGCCGCCAGGAAATCGACGGTAGTGAGTTCGGATGTTTCATGCTCGACAAACTGGCTCACATAACCTATACGGATATTTTTATCCATTCGGATAAGTCCGTCGTAGGTATATTTTTCCTCATTCATTATGAGATTTACAAGCGTAGTCTTTCCGGAACCGTTACTTCCGATCAAAACCGCATGATCGCCTGCATTTATCTCAAAATTGATGTTTTCGTACAGATCTTTTTGTGGATGACCGAACGAGAAATTATCAAACCTGATCACTCTTCTACCTCAACAAGCTCGATCTTGAAATTAAGTGCCTTGCCTGCAAGTTCATGATTTGCATCAAACTTAATATTCTTATCATCCTTCTCAAGTACAGTTACCGGGAAAGGCTGACCGTACATGTTCTGAAGATACAGCTTCTGTCCAACCTCAAGCTCCTCAGAACCCGGAAGCTGCTCGAGCTCAAGTGTCAGGATCGCTTCCTCATTTCTCTCACCGTATGCTTCCTCAGGCATCAGATGTACATTTACGATGTCGCCAAGCTTCATATCAGCAACAGCCTTATCAAATCCTGCAATCATCTGACCTGCGCCGCATTCAAATGCGAGCGGCTCGCCTCTGTCATATGAAGAATCAAACTGTGTTCCGTCATCAAGTGTACCCTGATAATGAACCTTTACCTTCTTTCCTACATTTACGCCTTCGATGCTCATTTTATTATCTCCTTAAATATGTAACCATAAATATTCTTTTTTTACAGTGACTCACATCATATTCTTTCTCAATCAGAGCCATAAATTCCCTGCCTGCATCTGAATAGTAGCGACCTACATATTATCAATTTCAACAGTTTTATTCAAGTCATACAAAAAACACTGAAACACAACCTTTTCAGTCATGCATCAGTGTTTTTATCAAGCACACCGCCGGAACTGTTTAATTCCAGTCGCCTGCTACGGAAAGCGCCTTATCAATATATTCCGGATCTCCGAGGATCACCTTTGTAAAAAGCTTCTCGAAATTTTCCTTAAAATCTTCAAAATCCTGACCTATAGAAAACCTGTCAAGCTCCTTACATTCAGCCAGTGCATAGGGTACGCCGGATCTGGTATATCCAAAACCCTCGTCCTTTCCAAGCACATAGAGATTTGTATAAAGGTTTCTGGTCTTTGAATCCTCGCATATCTCCGCACACAGATGACCTATCGTACAACTTCCATAGAACTTTTCATCAGAGGTTATATCTCCCTCACCTCTCGACAGCTCTTTCCAGCTGTCCTTTGACATCCTCCAGTGATAGAAAAGATAAGCATCCTCCGCAGTCAGCAGCTCCTGCTCATCGTCAAATTCATCAAACTCAGTGATTTCTTCTTTCCTTAGAAAAAACGACATAACTTTGTTTACAAGCTTGCCCATCTGAACTTCCTCCCTCTTGTAAAGCAGGCATCGATAATACTCTCCCCCGACACTAATGTGCCGTTATCAATGCACTTCATTATTTTACAACGAAATGTCGTTTTGCTCTAGTTTAAATGCATTTTAAATACAAAGTACATTTTAAATACAATTTAATTCACCATATCCCTAAGCTCCAGCTCAGACATGATGAAATCCCTGAAAGCCACGGCTGCGTCAGTTTCTTCTTTTGAACTGTTCTGATACAGATTGATCACTCGATTGATCTCAGTATCATCAAGTGTCAGCATCCTTATCTGTGAAAATCCCGCAGTTCCCGGCGCATCACGCGGTATCAGTGCCGCACATTCACTTCGTGATATCATCTCCAGCGCTATACTGTAATGTGTAGTCTCTATCCTGCACTTTGGCTCAAATCCATGTTTTTTGCAGTATTCCAGTATTCTAGCTCTGTGGGAATGTCCGGCTGTGGGCAGGATAAACGGGATATCCTTCGCTTCTTCCAGCGTCACAATCTCCTTTGACGCTATTTTCATATCCTTATTTACGACCAGCGTATATGGTTCCTCCAAAATAGATGTGAGATATACGAAAGCACTGTTTCCAAGGTGATTTCCGTCATCATCGTATTGTTCCACCCGTGTCAGATCACGTTCTCCCCCATCAGACTCAAAACTCACGCTCTCCCCCTGCTTTCCGACATAACCATCAGAATAACGGGAAAGATCATTATTTGAAGTCGCTCTTATTACAAAATCGCAGTCTTTCCAGTTCACGGCATTGTCATAGGCGTACGATGTCTCTTCCCGTAAAAGTATCCTTGGATAAAGCAGCGAAAACTCAGATATCATTCTTGATATAAACATATTCTCGATACAAGTAACAAGGGTCAGTGTGCCTTCTGTATCAGCATTTATCCTTGCCGCGAGCCTGATCATTCCCACCTGAGCCAGAAACTGACCACAGGTTTCATAAAAAGCCTTTCCTGCACGACTGAGGACAATTTCCCTTCCTATTCGGTTAAAAAGCTTTGTATCCAGCTCATCTTCAAGCATTTTTATCATACGGCTGAGTGACGGCTGCGAAACATGTAGTTCCGCGGCAGCCTTAGTCATGTTGCCAACTTCCACTATTTTCCTAAAATACTCGATCTGTGTTGTGTTCATTCCCGATCACTTCCTTATAACAACTGCCCATTTATGTACTATGAAAGCCTACATACGACCCCTTCGATAAATTCATGTTTCTTAGTTTCAGTTTCAAAGTTCATAGTTTTTGAAACTGACAATCAGAAACACGCATTTACTGCGGGTTTCGTATGAAAGTTTTTACTGCGCAGAAATGGGCAATTTTTAAATGCGAAGCATTGCCCATTTCATGGCTTTTGGAATGCCTGCATTTCAAAAGTCATGGTTTTTGAAATATAGGTCTTTTAACAGCAGAATCTTAAAGTTACATTAAACTACTATTAAATTACTTTAAACGTATTGATTTTCACTTATTGATAATTGCAAAACATTAATAATTATTTATCAAAGTTACAACAAAATGATATCATACTTCGTTTTACAATAGCATTTTCGTTATCATTTTATATCAAAACGTGTATTAGACGCCACCACTTTTCTTTTTTATACTTTATACATACTAGTTAATTTCTTAACGAAAATAATAAATTCTATATAAAGAAAGGAACACTTATGGACAAAAATTTCCCAACTAACAGAAGTGTCTGGCTCAAGTCCGAGCCGGAGATCGATCTGAGTCAGTTCAAAAAGACCGAACTTGACATTCAGTATGCGGATGAGTCAGTGAACCAGATCCTCGACATCTGGTATCCTGATCAGGGCGAAGGTCCTTACCCGCTGGTAGTCATCTTCCATGGCGGAGCTTTCGCAGCCGGGCACAAGCGCACTCACTACATCAAAAGTATGTGCAAGCCTATTTCACAGGGTTATGCCATCGCGACAGTTGAGTACCGTCTTTATTCCGAAGCAAAGTGGCCTGCACAGCTCTATGACGGAAAAGCTGCTGTACGTTTCCTTCGTGCAAATGCAGAGAAGTACAACCTCGATCCGAACCGTTTCGCAGTATGGGGCAACTCCGCAGGCGGAAATGTAACTCAGCTTCTCGCTGTTACAGGCGATGATCCGGAGATGGACGATCTTTCTCTCGGTGTCGAAGCTTCAAGCAAGATTCAGGCTGCTATCGCATGGTACACAACAAGCGAGCTCATGAGCTGTGAGCAGTTTGGTTTTGATATTGCAGAGAAGAGAAATGCGACAGGCGCAGGAAAGGGCATGATGCCCGGCGACGGAGAAGGCATGAAGTCCATGTTCGGTGAACTTCTTGGTTTCAACCCGCTCCTCTATCCTGAGCGCACAATGAAGGCAAGTCCTATCGCATATGTTACAAAGGACTGCCCGCCCATGCTCCTGCAGCACGGCACAAACGATATGGTCATCGATCCTCGTCAGTCAATCTACATGAAGGAAAAGATCGATGAGGTATGCGGCGAAGGTCGTGCAGAGCTTGATCTTTTCGAAAACGAACCTCACGGAAGCCAGGTTATCAAGGCTGATGAGAACATCACACGATGCATCGACTGGCTGGACAAGATCTTCTTTGACGGAAAGAATCCTTACCGCGGACCTCTCAAGGAGATCACTATTCTCGATGGAGAGAACTAATACAGAAAGGGTAAAAAAATGAACGCAACTATTTCAGTTATCGGTCTTCTGATAGCAGCGATACTTTTCATCGTTGTTGTCTGGAAGGGACTCGATGTATTTACTTCAACTATTCTCGTATCTTTTATAATCATCGCAACAAGCTGGATGAACTGGTGGGAAGCTCTCACAAGCTATGCCGGCGGATATACAGGATTCATCGGCAGTCAGATTTTTGTACTTGTAATCGGTGCTGTTTTCGGTGAACTCATGGCAGCATCCGGTGCAGCTGAGTCTCTCGCAAATATCATCACTGAGAAGCTCGGCGTTAAGAACGTGATTCTGTCTATCACAGTTATCACTACTGTATTCGTATACGTTGGTATCTCCGGATTCGTAGTTCTTTTCGTTATCGCACCTATCGCAACAGTTATGATGAAGAGAGCTGGTTATCCTTACAGAATGATCCCCGGAATCATCTTTATCGGTGCTACATGCTCCGCTATGCTTCCTTATGCGATTAACGTTACTAATACAATCCCGGCTTCTATCATCGCAGAGCAGCTCCCCGGTGAGCCTGTTTCTCTCGGAAGCGCTCCTGTTCTCGGTATCGTTGCATTCGTTGTTTCCACAGCTGTAGGTTACGGTTACATGGTTTACGCAGCAAAGAAAGCTGCTGTTAAGGAAGGCACAGTTGTTGATACTTCTACACCTGTAAAGATTGTTCCTACAAGAGACGATCTTCCGTCAGTTGGAATTTCCATCATTCCTTTCGTTGTTGTAATCGCACTGGTTCTTGCTCTGTCAAATGTTCCTGCTATCAAGATGGACAATGCAAATGCAGTCGTTGTACTTGCTATGTTCGTTGGAAGCGTTCTTCTCGTTCTCCTCTGCCACAAACAGATCGGCGACAAGCTCCGCGAGACGATCGGTAAGGGTGTTCAGAATGGTGTCGGCGCAACTGTTATGGCTGCTGCTATCATCGGTTTCTCCACAGTTCTTCAGTCCAGCATCGGTTTTGAAGCTATCAAGAACTGGGTTCTGAACTTCAGCATGAATCCTTATATCACAGAGTTCCTCGGACTGAATATCCTTGCAGGTATCATGGGAAGCGGAACTGCTGCTGTACAGACATTCTTCCAGTTCTTCACCGGTACTCTTGTTCAGAAGGGTGCTTCTCCTGCAGCTCTTCACCGTATCGCTCCTGCAGCCGTTACAGGTATGAATACTCTGCCGAACGCAGGTGGTATGGTCGCTCAGCTTAACTGGATGAAAATCTCACTTAAGGATGGTTATCCTTACGTATTCGTTACATCCGTAGTTGCTCCTATGATCGGTGCATTCGTAGCCTGCCTCGTAGCAATGGTAATGTATTAATAAGTAAAATCCCCATGTCATCGGGTTATTTACCAATCGATGACATGGGGACTTTTTTAATTTTCGGAGCACTTAGCGAGGTATTTTCGAGCTTAGTGCGTGTTATGCAAGTTCGCTTGGCGAGGTTTTGTCGAGCCTAGCGTAACTTGTTTAAATTCAAATTACTGTCCTTCAATCCAGGATGCATCATATTCGCCGTACTCTCCGTTATTTATAGATCCGATTCCGAAGAACCATGCTCCGGTATAACTTCTAAACATCCTTTCATCACGAGATGCTTTATCTATCATCTCACCATTCTTATATATTATAGCGCTGCAATCCGTGTCTACATCATTCATACTTGTTTCCCATGAGAAATTGTATTTAACATCGTCACGGTAAAACTCCGCACGCCAACCTCTTCCCACATTTTCCTTAGAATATACCAGCTCTTCTACACCATTCAGTTTATAGTAGCAGTTATACTTTCCATCTGCTTCTTCCACACGCTGCGAGCTGTAATCCACCGAGGAAGTTCCGTCACTTACCTCTATAACAAGGTTCTCTTCATAGGAATCTGCATTTGTATCCAGCTCATTCCAGACAACGTCAAGGGTATAAGGTACTGAAGAACTTACTCCCTCACCAAGTGAAACATCGTCCGTATTTTCTTCAGAGGCTTCCGCTTCTGTCTCTGAGCTCTCCGTCTCTTCACTCCTGTCTTCGCTGCTGCATGCAATCTCTTCACTTTCAGAAGCATCCTCATTCGATTCACTGCTCTCAACAGCTTCAGCAGACTCATTTTCATCAGCTTCTGAGACACTGCTGCTCTGTTCCAAACCACCGCTAACATTACTGCATCCTCCAAATACAGCCAGTGCCGTAGCTAATACGATAACGATACCTAATCTCTTTTTCATAATCCTCTCCCTGATATAATCCTGTGTGTTCCTATATCACGTAACACAGAGATTATATCACAAAAACCCCGTGTCACAAGGACACGGGGTTTAAGACTAAGCCGATGAACGGACTCGAACCGTTAACCTGCTGATTACAAATCAGCTGCTCTGCCAATTGAGCCACATCGGCATATTTAGTTTTTAAGTGGGACCTACAGGGCTCGAACCTGTGACCCTCTGCTTGTAAGGCAGATGCTCTCCCAGCTGAGCTAAGATCCCACAGACGACCCACGACGGACTTGAACCGTCGACCTCCGCCGTGACAGGGCGGCGCTCTAACCAACTGAGCCAGTGGGCCATTTCTTCACTATACTCTGTACAGTGAAAACCGAACATCGAATTCAAATTTCATCCTGGAATAACGTCACTGTCATTCGCTTGCAGCTCACTCCAGTAACAGATTTCGCTAATTAAATCACCTTCGGTGATGGGCGAAATCTTATGGCTAACAAAGTTCATTTCAGAAAACTCCGCAGTAAATGCTCCGTTTTCATCATGACAGTAATAATCCACCGATTGTTTATCTTGGACAAGCACTCGACCTATTAGTAATGGTCAGCTGCACACCTCACGGTGCTTCCACCTCCATCCTATCTACCCTGTACTCTTCAGGGGGTCTCGCGGATCTCATGGATCCTTGGATATCTCATCTTGAGGTCGGCTTCACGCTTAGATGCCTTCAGCGTTTATCCGATCCGGATTTGGCTACCCTGTTGTGGAAT
>FUZG01000003.1 GCA_900168235.1 Lachnospiraceae bacterium
ATTATAGATGGATTGCTAATCCCGTTTCTAAGAGCCAGTTCCTGATATGAGAGTTCACTTGTTAAGTAAGACTCTACTATAGATAGCTTCTCTTCGAAAGAGTAAACCGTCCGATTGCGTGATCTTTTTAGCCCGTCATCACCAAATTTGTTATAAACAGCAACCCATTGTCTTAATGATTTTTTATCAGACAAACCATGTCTTTGTGCAAGAACACCATAGCTACCATGACCATCCAAATATTCTGTCACCAACTTTTTCTTGAATTCATAACTGTATTTCGCCATAAAAAAACCGACCTCCCAATCGTTAGATTTTTGGTCTAACTTTTGGGGGTCGGTACAGGGTACGGGGGATGAATCTATCCGGCTTTTATTTATTATACAGGATATGCACCATTTTTTGTATCTGCCTTAGCAGGATCGATTGCTTCCTGCTGAGCTTTTCTGTACTTGAAGAAGTCAGTTGCAACCTGCGGGAACAGTGCATAAGACAGAACGTCCTCAGGCTGCTGGTTGTACTCTGCCATCTCCTTCTTATACTTCTCAAGCTGCGGCTCGATGTGATCTGCCGGTCTGTCTGTGATCGGTGTCTCACCCGGAATGATCTTTGCAACTACTTCAGGATTCATAGGCTTTACTGTCTGGCCATAGAGTCCACGGCAGAGATCCTTTGTCTGACCTGAGCAAACCTTGTATCTCTCGCCCATAAGAACGTTCATAACAGCCTGTGTACCAACGATCTGTGAAGACGGTGTTACAAGAGGCGGCTCACCAAGATCCTTACGTACGCGCGGTACTTCCTCAAGAACCTCCTGAAGCTTATCTTCCTTACCCTGCTCGCCGAGCTGCTTGATCATGTTTGAAAGCATTCCGCCCGGTACCTGGTAACGAAGTGTATTGATGTTAACGCCCATAACCTTCGGGTTAAGAAGTCCGCTCTTTAAGCATTCTTCACGATACGGCTCGAAGTGCTTACCAACTTCGATAAGCTTATGCAGGTCAAGACCTGTGTCATACGGTGATCCTTCAAGAGCCTTTACCATAACCTCTGTAGAAGGCTGTGAAGTACCCATTGAAAGCGGTGAAGCTGCTGTATCGATAACATCTACGCCAGCCTCGATAGCCTTGAGATATGTCATGGAAGCCATACCGGATGTGTAGTGAGTATGAAGCTGGATAGGAAGCTTTGAACCCTTCTTCAGAGCTGTTACGAGATCGTAAGCTGCGCCCGGAAGGAGAAGACCTGCCATATCCTTGATACAAATGGAATCAGCGCCCATATTTTCGATATCGCGTGCGATATTTTCCCAATACTCAAGAGTATATGCATCACCAAGTGTGTAGCAAAGAGCGATCTGTGCGTGACCGTTCTCTTTCTTTGTAGCCTCTACTGCTGTTCTGAGGTTACGAAGGTCATTTAAGCAGTCAAAGATACGGATAACGTCGATACCGTTTGCGATAGACTTCTGTACGAAATACTCTACAACATCATCTGCATAGTGGCTGTATCCGAGGATATTCTGTCCACGGAAAAGCATCTGCAGCTTCTGATGAGGAAGTCCCTTACGGAGCTTTCTAAGTCTTTCCCACGGATCCTCTTTAAGGAAACGCAGGCAGGAATCGAATGTAGCACCACCCCAGCACTCAACTGAATGGTAGTTGATCTGGTCCATGGTGTCGAGAATAGGAAGCATCTGCTCAATCGGCATTCTTGTAGCGATCAGAGACTGATGAGCGTCACGAAGAATGGTCTCGGTAATGCCGACCTGCTTCTTTACTGTTACTTCAGCCATTAGTTTATCCTCCAAAGTTTTACATAAAGGCGATCACTGCGGTTTCCCCGCAGCTTACACCCGATTTTTTAAGTAATGATCGTCAGCCTACTCCGAATACGGCCATGAAAGTACCTGCAACTACGGCTGTACCTACTACGCCCGCAACGTTCGGTCCCATAGCATGCATCAGGAGGAAGTTTGACGGATCTGTCTCCGCACCAACTTTCTGGGATACACGAGCTGCCATGGGAACGGCAGATACACCTGCCGAACCGATAAGAGGATTGATCTTTCCTCCGGTAACAACACACATGATCTTACCAACAAGTACACCTGCGATGGTACCGATACTAAATGCAATAAGACCAAGAACAACGATCTTGATAGTTGTGATGTTAAGGAATGCCTTTGCACTTGTTGTAGCACCTACGGAAGTACCGAGCATGATAACAACAATGTACATCATTGCATTACTTGCTGTTTCCTGAAGCTGACGTACAACGCCGCACTCACGGAAAAGGTTACCGAGCATCAGCATACCGATAAGAGGAGCTGTTGTCGGAAGGATCATTGATACGATGATAGTAACGATGATCGGGAACAGGATCTTCTCCATCTTTGAAACCGGACGGAGCTGCTCCATCTTGATCTTTCTCTCCTTCTCAGTTGTCAGCAGCTTCATAAAGAAAGGCTGAATGATCGGAACGAGAGACATGTAGGAATAAGCTGCAACGGCGATAGGACCGAGGATAGCTGTCTGTCCGAGCTTTGAAGCAAGGAAGATAGATGTCGGGCCGTCAGCACCACCGATAATGGAGATAGCCGCAGCTTCCTTATCATTAAATCCAAGAGCGATTGCTCCGAAGTATGCAGAGAAAATACCGAACTGTGCTGCAGCGCCGAGGATAAAACTCTTCGGGTTAGCGATAAGCGGACCAAAGTCTGTCATGGCACCTACGCCCATGAAGATCAGACACGGAAGGATCGCCCATTCATCCAGCATAAAGAAGTAGTGCAGAAGTCCGCCCTCTTCCATAATCTCCGGATAAATATTGACCAGCAGCATACCGAATGAGATCGGTACGAGAAGCAGAGGTTCGAACCCCTTTACAATGGCAAGATACAGGAAGACAAGTGCCACAACGATCATGATCACTTCTTTATATGTCATGGTCGAAAATGCGGACTCTGCTGCCAGATTTGCCAGCGTATTCGCAATATAATCCATTATTGAAACCTCCAGTTTCAGAAAATCGCCGGTAAATTACTTAAGTGTAGCTAGAAGTGTGCCAGCCTCACATGCGTCACCAACTGCTACATTGATGCTTGCAACTGTACCGTCCTGAGGAGCAACTACCGGGATTTCCATCTTCATTGCTTCGATAGTGATAACGGTATCACCCTTCTTAACTGCATCGCCAACCTTTGTATCCAGCTTGAATACCTTACCAGCTGCACCGGCTTCTACACGGATGCCGCCTGCTGCGCCGGTTGCTGCCGGAGCTGCTGCAGGTGCTGCTGCCGGAGCTGCCGCAGGTGCTGCCTTCTTTGCCGGAGCTGCTGCAGGTGCTGCGCCTGCTCCAACTTCATCAACTGTTACATCATATGCTGTACCATTAACGGTAATAGTATAATTTTTCATGATTATTCCTTTCGTTTCGGAGAAATGCTTTAGAATAATTCCCCATGTTTTCTGAAAATAATTTTATCAGTGTCTTCTCAGAGAACGGACAACAAATGTATCCGGAGAAACATAAACACCTGTTGCCTCACTTTCGTAAGCCGCGATAGCTGCTGCTATAACTGCGATCAGTTCCTGATCATCAGCTGCTGCAGGTGCTGCGGGCACTTCAGTCTTTTCAACTGCCGGTGCAGGAGCAGAAGCAGGCTTAGCTGCAGTCTTCGGTGCTTCAGTCTTCTTCTGAGCTCCTGTAACTATAAGTCCCATGAGCCAGATAACGATACTGATGAAGATCAGAACAACAAATGTTGTTCCCATACCAAGAACAGTATTGAGAGCGGCATTTGTGATCTTTTCGCCCCATGTTCTTTCTACATTGACTGCGATGCTGGAGATCGCCATTCTCTTTGTCAGGATCACTTCCAGCTCAGCAGTTCTCGGAGAACCGTCTGCCTTAAGATTAGTACCTGTAAGAGTAAGATCCGCGATAACTTCTTTGTCATCAGCACTGATCTTCGCATCTTTTGATACCTCAGCTACAGATCCCAGCTCCTCTACTGCGGAGAGATAAGAAGAAAGTCCGCTCTGGAATGCACCTGCATCAACCTTAAGTCCATAGGAAGACTCGATATTTGATACAACTGCTTCGATATCCTCGATATCAGCTTCTGACAGCTTCTTAGCGTTCTCTTCATCAACTACGCCATAAAGGTTTTGGGCAACAAACTGTGCAACAGAAGTAACCGTTGCCGAATCGTATTCGACTTTAGCTGCTTCCTTACCGCAGGCGGTCATGGAAAGGACAAGGCATACGACAAAGGAGACCAATGCCAGCTTTTTCACAAGATTTTTCATGAAATACATCCTTTCTGTTAAATTGTTCCGTGTTTTTTATCCGGGATCATTGAATCCTTCCCATAAAGCATTTCAAATGCACCTACTACATACTTTCTTGTATCAGCAGGATCGATAAGTGTATCTACATATCCACGTGCTGCAGCGCTTACGGAACTAGCCTGAAGTGCATCGTACTCAGCAGCCTTCTGGCTCTTTACAGAAGCATCCTCTCCATCGTAAAGGATCTCTGCTGCGTGCTTTCCGTCGATAGCACCAACCTTTGCGCTCTTCCATGCATAAACATAGTCAGCACCGATTGCCTTGGAGTTCATTACAACTGCTGCAGAACCATAAGCTTCGCCAACGATAACATTTACCTTCGGAACGGAAGCTGATGCAAGTGCAGATGTAAGCTGTGCTGCAAGTGTTGCGATGCTTCTCTCAGCATGCTCGCAGTTGCAGAATCCGCTTACGTTTGTAAGTGAAAGGATCGGGATATTGAAAGCGTCACAGAACTTAACGAACTTTACAGCCTTCTTTAAGCCCTTGATAGTAAGGACATTCTTGAATGTTTCCTTCTTTTCGCCTGTAATCTCAGAGCGGTTTGCAAATACGCCGACTGTAGCACCGTTCAGACGGATAAAACCTGTAACCATGTGCTTTGCGTATCCTGCTTTTGTCTCAAAGAATACCTGATCGTCAGCAAGACGGATGATAGCCTGTACTGTATCACCTGAAAATGCTGCCATATCAGCTGCTGCACGGTTAAGATCATCCTCAGACTCTTCGAGATAAGCCTCGCCGTCGCAGTTATCCGGAAGGTAAGAAACCAGCTCACGGATCTTTGCTACAGCATCATCGCCCTCAGCACAAACATCAACCACGCCTGCCTCAGTATACTTATACTCTGCAGATGCAGTATCCTTCTTCTCCTCGTAGTTGCCCTTTACAGCATTAGGAGAATGTACGAACAGCTTTCCGCTCTTCGCTTCCATAACGACAAAATCAGAAAGTTCTGTAAGAACTGCCATTCCGCCGCCTGCATTACCAAATACTGCAGTGATCTGCGGGATCACACCGGAGCACTCTGCCATTGCCTTGTAAATGGAACCAACTGCTGCAAGAGCATCTGTAGACTCAGTAAGGCGCATGCCTGTGGAGTCAAGGAGTCCGATGATGGGATATCCTGTCTTTCTCGCCAGCTCATAGAGACTGACAATCTTCTTAGCATGCATTTCGCCAACGGAACCGCCGAGCTGGTCTGCATCCTGACTGTAAACATATACCAGTCTTCCTTCAATCGTTCCGTATCCGGTTATAACACCGTCTCCCGGAGCGTCCTCTGGCTTCGCATTAAAATCTGTACTCCTTGCCTGAACGCTGGCACCGATTTCCACGAAGCTGTTACCATCGAGCAGGGATAAGATCCTTCTGCCCGCTGAGCTTGTTGTGAGATTGCTCATACTTTCAGTCCTCCATTAAAATATTTCTAAATGCGCATAATGAAACATCTTGTATCTATATGCAAAAGGTTACTGTTCACAAAAACTCCTCTAAAAACCACTCGAACAGTCAAACTTGCACAAACAACATGAGATGTCCTGCTCAAAACTTTACGCGATTGTAAGTATACCACAAAGAAAAGCGAATAGATAGTGCTAAAACATGTGTAGTTGCAGTAAATGTTAATTTTCTAACATAACTTTTTCCATCAAATCCGATGCAAAACCGACGTAATTTATATATTTTTGTATACAATTTAGTCATTTTTCCTATATACATGGGTTTTATGCGGTCCATGCATATTATGCAATCGTTAAAGTGCATGTATTTTATTTAATACTTTAGCAATTTTCACGATCATGATCTTTTTTATGTACATGACAAATTTCGCAGGATTCGACAAAAGAACATAAAGTGTTATACACAAACAATACAGCAACAAGTTACGCTAGGCTCGACAAAACCTCGCCAAGCGAACTTGCATAACACGCACTAAGCTCGAAAATACCTCGCTAAGTGCTCCGAAAAAAAACCAAAGAAAACTTAATCAAAAGTCTTCTTTGGCTTATTATCACAAGGTCATCAGATACCTACCGGAATAGGATTTTCTGAACTTCCTTCATCCTTATTTTCATCAACGCTTTCGGAAAGAGCCTCAAACTCAGCCTGTTCACGGAAGTCCTCTACCTTTTCAGGGTTGAGTCTCGGGAGTTCCTCAAGGGACTGTACTCCGAATACTCTTAAAAACTCTTCCGTAGTTCCGAAAAGGATCGGTCTTCCCGGCGCGTCCAGTCTTCCGAGTTCCTGGATCAGATTATACTCCAGAAGCTTATCCACCGCATGGCTGGAGCTGACTCCTCTGATATGCTCTATCTGGAGTCTTGTAACCGGCTGCTTGTAAGCTACTATGGAAAGTGTTTCAAGGACCGAATCTGAAAGATGGTAGGTTCTGGGTGCATTTGCAACCTTTACCAGATAATCATAAAGTTCAGTCTTTGTGCAGAGCTGAAGTGAATCTTCCAGATGGATCAGCATTACGCCGCTCTCCTCTTTCTCATATTTCTTTTCCAGTTCTGCCGCTGCTTTATTTACTTCCTCAACCGATACTTCCGCGACTTCGGCAAGCTTCTTGATCTCAACTGCCGAACCCAGAGTAAATAAAACTGCTTCGATTATTGACTTTAATTTCTTCTGTTCCATCCTTACCTTCTGTTAAAAAATATTTTTGCAGACGATCAGGCTGCCTTTCTTACTGTAATGACGATCTCGTCACCGTCCTGCTCCGCATTTAAGTTTCCATGACGGATAAGCTCCAGGACGCTTAAAAAAGTAACGATGATCGAAAGCCTGTCTTTGCTGTCTGCGAGAAGTTCTCTAAAGCTGAAGGCTTCCCTGCTCTCCGCATACTTACGGATCTCTTCGGTTCTTTCCTCCAGGCTTATCTCTTCTTTTTCGATCTTTCCGAACTTTGAACGTATCGGGTCGATCTTGTCCTCCTGCCGTTTCATCGTTTCATGG
The DNA here is from genome assembly GCA_900168235.1 of Lachnospiraceae bacterium. Classification (GTDB taxonomy): domain Bacteria; phylum Bacillota; class Clostridia; order Lachnospirales; family Lachnospiraceae; genus NK4A144. Next base: position 7,317 of record FUZG01000003.1, read on the forward strand.
AAAATACGGCTCAGAGCTGCAAGTGTAGTACCGTTTAAGAGTACCTCATAATCAACAGGCGGCTTCACATTTTTAAGCTCTTCCGGCATGGTAGCCGGCTTGAACATAGCGTGCGCTGCGTCCTGCTGCATATCCTTCAGCTCATAGGACATATATTTATAAATCTTATATTCCAGCAGCTGCTGAACAAGTTCTGATCGGGGATCGACTTCTTCACCCTCTTCATCAACTTCCTTCGGCAGCAGCATCTTACACTTGATATCAAGGAGTGTAGTCGCCATAACAAGAAATTCACTCATGATATCCATATCTGCCTTCCTCATGGAGTCCAGATATTCAAGATACTGTTTTGTGATCAGCGAGATCGGGATGTCATAAATATCAACTTTATTTTTGTCGATCAGATGAAGGAGCAGATCCAGCGGTCCCTCAAATGCCTCAAGTTTTACCTCAAGTGCCATCTCTTACCTCTCGTACCAGTTCTTGTCAGCTACTGCGCTTCCGCGCTCCGAAAAATCGATCTTTAGATCAAAATCATCATTTTCCGGTATCTCAATATCGAAATCATCCTCTGCACGTTCTTTCTTCATCTCGGAAGTACGGGACTCAGTCCTCATATTCCTGTGCAGGACGAAATCTTCCGGAAGGCGTCTCCTTTTTGCAAAAGACGACTTCACAGGTGCCGGCTGCTGTTTTTCAGCCGAGCCATACTCCATCGGAAGTTTCATATTTTATGACAGCTCCTTACTTCTTCTGGAAAATATCCTCTATATTGAATCCGAAGATAGTTGTACGGAATCCATTGTAGATATCTTCATAGGGTGCCGCGCTTATCTGCGACTTGGGGAAGGCTGCTCTCCACTGTCCCGTTACAGTGTCTGCGAAGATCCTGTCATCATCAGGATGTCCGTTTGACAGCAGAGACGGAAGTACATAGAAAACCATCATACACTGCATATCCATAAGCTTATTTGACTTATTAAACATGCCTGCATTCTCATATTCGTTCTTTGCATATGAAATGAGAGCAAGTGCAGCGCTCTGCATCTCTTCTTCTTTATTTTCTGAATCATACATAGCGACGATCTCTTCATTTACGTCTGCTACGCGGCTGCGGTATTCATTAAAGAAATCCTCGTAGTATTTCTTTTTGAAGTTGCGCATTCCCTCTTTGAATCCGATCTTTGATAAAAGATGGGGTATGATCTTTTCAAGCTTCTGTGACATTCCGGAGTCCTCCATATCCCTTTATAAATCAGTTACAAATCTTACTCGTTCCAGTTGTGGTAAACAGCCTGAACGTCGTCATCCTCATCAAGAAGATCAAGGATTCTCTGGATCTTTGTGATGGACTCTTCGTCTGTTACATCTACATAGTTCTGCGGGATCTTTGTAACCTCAGCAGATACCATCGGGATTCCTGCTTCCTTAAGTGCCTTCTCAACTTCCTCAAATGCATCAGGAGTTGTCAGGATCTCGTAGCTGTCATCCTCTTCGTTGAAATCATCAGCGCCCGCATCAAGAGCAGTCATCATGAGATCATCAGCAGATCCTTCGTACTCTTCCTTATCAACGATGATCTGTCCCTTGTCATCGAACATGAAGGATACGCATCCCTGTGTACCAAGGTTTCCGCTTCCCTTTGTAAATGCAGAACGAACGTTAGCTGCTGTACGGTTCTTATTATCTGTAAGGCAGTTTACGATGATAGCTGTACCTGCAGGACCATATCCCTCGTATGTGCAGTACTCGTAGTTTACGCTTGCGCCTTCACCGGATGCCTTCTTGATACCACGCTCGATAGTGTCGTTCGGCATGTTGGAAGCCTTTGCCTTTGCGATAACCTGAGCAAGCTTAAAGTTGTTGTTCGGGTCCGGGCCGCCCTCTTTTACAGCAACTGCGATCTCACGACCGATGATAGTAAAAATCTTTCCCTTTGCAGCATCATTCTTTTCCTTCTTGTGCTTGATGTTTGCAAATTTTGAATGTCCTGACATAATAAATCTCCTTTTTCTTTCAGATCCGCGCAGCCGGCTGGTACAATTTTTTGTCGCGCACAGATTTTTTCTAATTTAATATCAAATAATTTTAATTTCCGGATGTCCCGGGTCCAGGGTCAACCGGCTCCGCCTCCTCTTTCGGAAGCCGGGTGCATCGAACTGACTGAATAACGCGTCCCTTTACATAAGCGATCCTGAAACGGTATCCTGCAAACTCTGTTTCAAAATCCTCTCCTGTTTTCGGCACGTGACCTAAGCGGTCAGTCATAAATCCATTTAAGGTTTCATATCCGTCATCAGGAAACTCGATCCCGAGCTTTTCTCCAACCTCTTCCAACGGGGCAAGTCCCGCGCAGATAAAAGTATCATCTCTCTGGAGACGGATCTGAGTTTCCTCATTATCATGTTCATCCTGAATATTTCCGACGATCTCTTCCAGAATATCTTCCATGCAGACGATTCCCGTTGCCTGACCATATTCGTCAACAACGATCACCATGTGTATCTTTTTCTGCTGCATCGTACGGAAAAGTGAATCGATCTTGCGGGTCTCCGGTATAAAATGCGCCTCCATTAAGAGACCATCTATCTCCGTGAGCATCTTCTGCCGGTTTTCCTGATGGATGTTTGCTTTCATGGCGTCCTTAAAGTGAAGGATACCGATGATATTGTCCACGTTGTCCTCGTAGACAGGATAACGGGAAATATTTCCGTCCAACATAATATCGACAGTCTCATCCAGTGTCAGACTGCCTTCCAAACCGATGATATTCTCCCGGTGGGTCATTATGTCCTGGGCTTCCTTATCGCCGAAATCCAGGATCTTGGTGATCATCTCCGCCTCAGAAGCCTCGATGACACCGCTTTCATGGCCTTCATTGACCATGGAGATTATCTGATCTTCATTCAGTTTTTCTTTTTTGAATAATCTTTTCAGTGATAGCATATACCGCAAAATCAATTATAGAAGCCCGAAAAAGCGTCACGGACGGAGACAGTTTTTCCATCCTTCATAAAAATCCGGGGGATCCGCCTGCCAAGGTCGCAGACAAGTTCATAATTAAACCTGCCCGAAAGATCTCCCAGTCTGTCAGCCGTGATCTCTTCATCTCCATCACGACCGATGAGTGTAACTATGTCTCCCTCTTCCGCTTCCGGAATAAGAGAAAGATCGACCATAAACTGATCCATGCAGACTCTGCCGAGGATCGGTGCTTTTTTACCGCGGATCAGTACCCAGCCCTTATTGGAAAGGGATCTCGGATAACCGTCACCATAGCCGACAGGGATAGTCGCTATGCGCATCCGCTTGTCTGCCGTGAAGGTACCGCCATAGCTCACCGACTCTCCAGGCTCAATGTATTTAATATAAACGATATGACTTTTAAGTTCAAGTACAGGCCTGAGAGGTACTTTTGCAAAGGAAACATCGAGACTCGGCATGAGGCCGTAAAGCGTGATGCCTGCACGTACCATATCCATATTTGCCTGTCTGTAGAGCACAAGTCCTGCGGAATTAGAGCAGTGATGGATGTCAAACGTAACCCCGTTTTTCTCTAAAAGCTCTATAAATCCTGAGAACTTCTCTATCTGACGTTCTGTAGGCTCTTCCCCGGGCATATCAGCCTTTGCAAAATGAGTGAAGATACCTTCGCTCACCACATTCGGAAGCCCGCAGATCTTTTTCACGAGCTCGACAGAGCTTTCATCAGGTCTCACACCTATCCTGCTCATTGCAGTGTCGACTGCAAGATGGAAATGTATATTTTTTCCCTGCTTTACCGCTTCTTTAGAAAGCGCCTCCGCCTGATCCTGCCTGAATACCGCCGGACGTATGTCCTCACGTACGAGCGCAGGATAGCTTTCAGGGAATGTATATCCGAGTATCAGTATCGGCTTTTTGATGCCGAAGTGCCGGAGTTCCAGTGCTTCCTCAGCGGTCGCTACTGCGTAACCCCATATATAATCTTTTTTCTCTGCTTCCAGTGCGATCTCGTGTCCGCCGTGGCCGTACCCGTCTGTCTTTACTACAGCCAGCATCTTTGTGCCGGGCTCAAGAGCGCTGTGCATACTGTCAAGGTTAAAATGAATTGCGTCAAGATCAATGTATGCCGCAACACGTTCATACTTATTCAAGTGCTTCACTCATTCCGGGGCAAATGCCCCATTTAATAACCAACCTACAATCATCCCATCTGCTTTTCAGCATATGGAACCTATTATATCACCTGCGAGCAAGCCGTGCTTCCCAAATTGTTCCGCACCGATGTCTCCTGCTTTTCCGTGAAGTGCTGCGCCGAGGGACGCTGCTTTTTCTGAAGGGACGCCCTGTGCAATGAGAGAAATGATGATCCCAGTCAGTACATCACCGCTCCCCGCCGTTGCGAGGCCGTTGTTCCCGTTCCGGTTTATGACTGTCCTGCCGTCTTTATGCGCGGTAACAGTCCTTGAATCCTTTAATACGCAGGTAAGCTCATATTCACTTGCAAATTTTTGTGCATTGCCGATCAGATCCGATTTCACCTCAGAGATCGTGCATCCCATGAGCCTGCTCATTTCTCCCACATGAGGAGTGATTACTTTCGAATTTCCTGCGCGCCTGAGCAGTGCATGATCTTCTGAAATGATATTCAGGGCATCAGCATCAAGGACCATCGGGCGGTCTCCGCACTCCGAAAGCGCTTCTTTCAGGATAAAACGGGCATCTTCATCAGTACCAAGCCCCGGACCTACTGCAATGACCGTGCTCCACTTTATGGCTTCTCTTAAGGATTTTAGGGTTTCATCCTGCTCTCCCGTTCTCCAGACAGAGACCAGTGCTTCAGGAACCGTACTCTGTACCACCGTGCGGTTATTTTCATGAGTAAATACGTGCACCATACCGCATCCGGTCCTTAATGCTGCTCTTGCAGAAAGCACCGCAGCTCCGGCTATTTCCGAAGAACCTGCTATCAGGAGCACCTTTCCATATGTACCTTTATTTGAATCGCTCTTCCTGTCTGGAAGGACGATCTCATCATCCGTATATGAAGCCATCATCGGAGTGTGGTCAAGCGATCTCTCAGTGATGCCTATATCCGCAGTGATGAGTTTTCCTGCATAAAGCGCGCCGGGAAGCAGTATCTCTCCTATTTTCGGAAAAGCGCACGCGACAGTCATATCCGCTTTTACTGCAGCTCCCATGATCTTTCCTGTGTCCGCTTCTATACCGCTCGGGATGTCCACAGATATCACATAAGCGCCGTTTTCACGAAGCTCATTTATCTTTTCAACCGCGTCAGCAAATACTCCGCCAACGTCTCTTGAAAGGGATATCCCGAATATGGCGTCGATTATCACGGCATATTTTTCTCCCGGAACTGATTCCTGAATCTCTATGCCGGGCTCAAATGCCTTTACTGACAGAATCTGCTCTGCTTCAAGGGGCGATGCTTTTTTCTCACCTCCGACCATCACGAAGTCTACAGAAAAGCCCTGTTCCATCAGTATCCGTCCCGCAGCAAAGCCGTCGCCGCCGTTATTTCCAGGACCGCAGACCACAAGGGTTTTAAGGTCACTCTTTCTAAAGCCGTGATCCAACTTTTCCCCAAGTATCTTCACGGCTTCCTCTGCGACTTTAAGTGCGGCTCTTTCCATCAAAACGGCCGACGGAACGTGCATCTCTTCAGATGTCTTTCTGTCGGCCCTGCTCATTTCCTCTTTTGAAAGTATGTACTGCATTTTTCGCGTCCTTACTTTTCTTTAGGGTTATTTTCTTTCTCTTTTTCTTTTTTCTCTGCTTCTTCGCCGGCATCTTTTATTTCTTTTGCGATCTGCCGTGCCTTTTCTTCTCTTCGTGCTTCCGCACGGGCAAGGATCTCGATTCGTTCCGCCTCTATGTCATAGTGGATATCAAAAAGATCCACTACCGAGGGTCCGAAGATACCCTGCATGTAGGAATAGAGCTCAACGTTTACAAGCTCCATGTGCTGTTTCTCAAGGATCTTGCGCTTAAGCTCCATTCTCATGGTCTTGATCCAGTCACCAATGACTTCTATGTCTCTGGTGTTGTCCTTGATCACGTCATAACTTTGTTTCATGGTGAGGAGCATCAGCTGGTTATTTACCTCAGAGATCTTCTTCGGAAGGTCCTTCATTTCATCGTAGTACTCTTCCAGCTTTTCATTGATCTCATTAATAAGTCGACGGCTTTCCTCAAGTTTCTTTTCGGTCTTCCGGTCAGAAGCTTCTCCGGTGCCTTCTTTCATTATTTCAGACATAAGATTGTTCTTTATCTTTTTGAGATCTTTCTCTTCGGTATTTATCTTCCCCTGATGCTTGATAAGCTCATTCAGTTCGTCCTGCAGGCGGCGCATCTCCTTTGTTTCACCAATTTCTTTAAGAAGTCTGTGCCACTTATTGTCGAGTGTCAGGACCGGGACGTGTTTCCCCGCCAACGCCTCGTTAAACTGATCCTCTGCCATTCCCCTCAGTCATCCTCCCAGATTCCGTGCTCGCTCTTATAAACATTGATATTGTATGAAAGTCTCATAAGGCTTTCAGAAAGGTGAACGCTCTCTACGATAACATCATCCGGCACATCCAGATCCACATGTGAGAAATTCCAAATAGCACGTACTCCGCAATCCACCAGTGTATTTGCAACACTTACTGCGGCTGTCTTTGGAATAGCAATTACACCTATATCGATATTATGCTCTTTAATAAAATCTGCCATTTCCTCGATCGGCATGATAGGTATGTCACGGATAGTCTGACCTATCACATCCGATGACACATCAAAGATACCCTTCATAATGAATCCGCGCTTTTCGAAATTCACGTATCCTGCCAATGCACGGCCCAGGTTTCCTGCTCCGATCAGAACCAGACTGTGTGTATGGTTCAGTCCCAATATCTTTCCTATCTCATCATATAGAAAGCTGACATTGTATCCATAGCCCTGCTGCCCGAAACCGCCGAAGTTATTCAGATCCTGACGGATCTGCGATGCCGTCACATGCATGATCTCAGATAATTCCTGTGATGATATTTTCTCAATGCCATCATCTTTTAACTCACCGAGGTATCTGAAATATCTCGGCAGACGCCGGATTACCGCCCTTGATATCTGCTTGTCTGTCACTTTACTGTCCTGCTTTCGATTTTTATAGATTTATGTTATTATTAACTCTGTTTGTTCACATCGCAACGATGTTTTTTCGATAATTTCCTAATAAAGTATAATAAATTGTTAATAATTAGTCAATTAAGAAAAGGGTGCTGAAATGCTTCTCCAGGTTTACAACGTATCTAAGTCATTTATAGGAAAAGACATACTGAATGGCTGCTCTTTCCACATAGAAGAAAAGGAAAAGTGCGCTCTTGTAGGTGTCAATGGTGCAGGAAAAAGTACATTACTTAAGATCATCACAGGCATCATGGAGGCCGATACCGGTGACATCACTTTTTCATCCGGCGCTACATGGGGATATCTTTCCCAGCAGGAGGCTGTTAAGAGCGAGCACACGATCTACGAGGAGCTGCTCTCCGTGAAGCAGGATCTCCTTGACGAAGAACAGGAGCTCCGCGAGCTCGAACACAGCATGAAGCACCTTGAAGGCGAAGAGCTCCAGAAGGCAATGAACCGCTACTCTGCTCTCCAGCATGATTTTGAGATGAGAAACGGTTATGCCGTAAAGAGCGAGATCACGGGTGTTCTCAAGGGTCTTGGTTTCTCCGAGGATGAGTTTGACAAGGTGATAAACACTCTGTCAGGCGGTCAGAAGACCCGTGTCGCTCTGGGTAAGCTCCTTCTCCAGAAGCCTGACCTCATCATCCTCGATGAGCCTACAAACCACCTTGATCTGGCTTCAATCGAGTGGCTCGAGACTTTCCTCCGAAACTACAGCGGTGCTGTCCTGATCGTTGCCCACGACAGATATTTCCTTGACCGTATCGTTACAAAGGTTGTCGAAGTCGAGCGAGGCGAGGCACGCACTTTTTCCGGCAATTATTCTGCGTATGCTGAGAAAAAGAAGCAGCTCCGCGATGCCCAGTTAAAAGCATGGATGAAGAACGAAGCTGAGATCAAGCACCAGGAAGCTGTCATCGCAAAGCTCAAGCAGTTTAACCGCGAAAAGTCTATCCGCCGTGCGGAGAGCCGCGAAAAGATGCTGGACAAGATGGACAGGGTCGAGAAGCCCGAGGAGCTTAACGACGCTATGAACCTCACCATCACTCCTTCTATCGAGAGCGGTAAGGATGTCCTGACTGTTGAGGAGCTTTCCAAGTCTTTCCCGGGAAATGACCTTTTCCAGAATATTTCTTTTGAGATAAAGAAGGGCGAGCGCGTTGCCCTTATCGGAAATAACGGCACAGGTAAGACCACCATGCTGAAGATCCTGAACCACATGGAACAGGCTTCCGGCGGTACCTTCCGCCTCGGCACCAACGTAAAGATCGGTTATTATGACCAGGAGCATCAGGTACTCCATGCTGAAAAGACTCTTTTCCAGGAGATCAGCGATGCTTTCCCGTCTCTTGATAATACAAAGATCAGGAATACACTGGCGGCTTTCCTTTTCACAGGAGATGATGTTTACAAGCTTATCGGGGATCTTTCCGGCGGTGAGCGCGGCCGTATGTCTCTTGCAAAGCTGATGCTGAGCCAGGCGAATTTCCTTCTTCTCGATGAGCCTACGAACCATCTTGATATTACTTCAAAGGAAATCCTTGAAAATGCGCTGAATACTTACGAGGGCACGGTTTTCTATGTAAGCCATGACCGTTATTTTATAAACCGCACCGCTACCCGCATCCTCGACCTTACGAACCAACAGATAGTGAACTACATCGGTAATTACGACTACTATCTCGCTAAAAAGGATGAGCTCACACAGGCTATCCTCGGTACCGAGTCCCAGACAGGTACTCTTGTGAAGGGTGCTGCCGAGCATAAAGAAGCTCTTTCTGCTTCGACTGAGAGTTCTAATGCAGGAAGTGCGCAGTCCTGGGCTGAGGCAAAGGCTGAACAGGCACGTATCAGAAAGATCCAGAATCAGATAAAGAAATGCGAAGAAGAGATCGACAAGAACGAAACTCGCTCCGCTGAGATCGATGAACTGCTGTCTCAGGAAGAGATCGCGACAGACCTCGGAAGATGTGCAGAGCTCGCCCGCGAGCAGGAAGCACTCGCTGCCGCCAACGAGAAACTCATGGAACAGTGGGAAGCGCTTCAGGAAGAGCTTTCCGAGTGATAAAAATTTAATTCATAACACAGGAAGCGGCGAGAAATATTCTCACCGCTTCCTGTTACTTTTATCTTAATTCATTACGCCTCGAGACGCTTACGGATAGCCTTGATAAAGTCGAGGGTGCTGAGTTTCTTTACATCGGCGATGGTTGTGATGGCTGCGAGGTCACCTGTCATTTCGCCTGCTTCGATGGTGTCGAGCGTAGCCTTGTCGAGCTTGTCTGCAAAGTCTACGAGCTCCTGGATGCCGTCCAGTTCTCCTCTTTTTCTCAGAGCACCGCTCCATGCAAAAATAGTTGCTACAGAGTTTGTGCTTGTCTCCTCTCCCTTGAGGTGCTTGTAGTAGTGGCGCTGTACTGTGCCGTGAGCTGCCTCGTACTCGTACTTTCCGTCAGGGCTTACGAGGATGGAAGTCATCATCGCGAGTGAACCGCATGCTGATGCCATCATGTCACTCATTACGTCTCCGTCATAGTTCTTGCATGCCCATACGAATCCGCCCTTGCTTCTCATTACACGTGCTACAGCGTCGTCGATAAGTGTATAGAAATATTCGATGCCCGCCGCCTCAAACTTATCCTTAAACTCTTCGTCATAAACTCTCTGGAAGATATCACGGAAATCGCCGTCATAGATCTTTGAGATGGTGTCTTTTGACGCAAACCAGAGATCCTGCTTTACAGAAAGCGCGTAGTTCATGCAGCTTCTTGCAAATCCTTCGATGGAAGCATCGATATTGTGCATACCCTGGATGACACCTGCTGACTTGAAATCAAAAATTGTCTTTCTGATCTCCTGTCCGTCTTCTCCTGTGAATACCAGCTCAGCCTTACCTGGGCCGGGAACCTTGAACTCTGTATTTCTGTACACGTCTCCGTAGCTGTGACGGGCAAGTGTGATGGGCTTTTCCCAGTTCCATACGTGTGCCTTGAAGCCCTTTACAAGGATCGGTGCGCGGAAAATTGTACCATCCATGATGCTTCTGATAGTTCCGTTAGGGCTTTTATACATTTCGTGCAGATCATATTCCTTCACTCTTGCATCATTGGGAGTGATGGTCGCGCACTTAACGGCTACACCCAGTCTATTTGCTGCTTCTGCTGCATCGATAGTAACCTGGTCTCTTGTCTCGTCACGATGCTTGAGACCCAGATCGTAATATTCTGCCTTCAGATCAATGAAAGGGTTGATGAGCTCATCCTTGATATACTGCCAGATGATCCTGGTCATCTCATCTCCGTCCATCTCAACAAGGGGGGTTTTCATCTGAATTTTTGCCATTATAAGATCCTTTCTGTTGCTGCCTTTCAGGGCAATATCTATGTTCCAAAATTTGTCTTATGTCATGCTCTTTCTTTATTGATAAGATCCCGAAGTCCGTTATCCAGCGAATTTTCAAGGGCATTTAAGATATGCTGATGTGCAAATCTTTCCGCATCTTCCTGACGTCCCTCGAAGATAGCTTCAGCAATCTGCTTATGCTCATCGTTGCTTATACGGCTTCTGTCATTTTTTGAAAGGGAACTCATTCTGATCGAATGTACATACTGGTGATAATCCTTCAAGAGGATCTCGAGCCTTTTTGAACCTGATGCTTCGTACATCAGCTCGTGGAAGGATGAATCGAGCTCTGTCACCTTTTCCCAGTGGCTCCTGCCTGCATGGAAATCTGACATATAGAGGATCTCTTCCATCTGCTCTCTCTGATCCTTTGTGATGTGCTCGCATGCCCATTTTGCAGCGAGACCTTCAAGCCGTGAACGGATCTCGTAGATATCTACTACATCCTTTGGCGAAATACCGTCAACGATCGCCCCTTTATTCGGAACGATAGTGATAAGTCCCTCCAGCTCAAGCTGATGGAACGCATCCCTGACCGGAGTCCTGCTGACACCGTAGGTCTCTCCCACTGCGACTTCCTTCAGCTCGTCACCGCATTTGTATCTGCCGTTTAAGATATCCTCTCTAAGCTGCTGATAAACACGGCCTCGCAAGGAGTATTTGTCACTCACGTCTCTCTGAATATTATCCTTCTCTTCCATTTACTTCCCTCTTACGTTCTTGATTTAGCACGTCAAAGCATTAAACAGTTTGTTTGTATCATTGTATGCAACCATACCCGACCTGTCAAGCTAATGTCAAAAAATTTGTATCTGCACACCTCGACATTTTTTTGTACGTAAAAATCCCGCCGGTTCATTTCCGACGGGATTTTTGTTTTAATCACATGCTTTTCAGCTATTTTGTTTTGGTCTTTGTTTTCGTTTTAGTCTTATTCGTGTCATCCGTGACCGTTATAGACACTGTGTTGGTCACGCCTCCGGCGTTCGTTCTGATGATCGCCGAGCCTTTACCCACAGCATATACCGTTCCGTTCGTTGGATCAACGAATGCGACACCGTTATTTGAGGACTTCCACTCAACAACGCTGAGTTTACAGTGTTTCAGCTTAACCTTTGCCTTCGAATCGAGCTTCATTGACAAACTCGTCTTTGCTAAGGACGGCTGCTGGATAAACAGCTTGCAGGCTATTATCTCACCCATAACATTTGCGGATATGGTGGATTCTCCTGCGAGAAGTCCTGTGATCTTACCATTGTCGTCTATCTGAGCGATCTGCCTTCCATTTGCACTCGGCGAATTGTAACTCACAATGGTATAATTCTTTACTCCTTTGATCCTAAGTTTCTTCGACTGTCCCGGAACGAGCTTTATATACTTTTTCGTAAACTCCGGAATAGCGCAGACTAGCTTTCCTGTAACCTTTGTCTTACCGTAGTAAGCCTGGATCTTGGTCACGCCTCGTTTATGAACCGTGATCACTCCTGTGTTGGGATCGATGCTCGCAACATTCGGATTGGAGCTCTTCCAGCTAGTCGGAAGCAGCTCAGGATAAGCCAGATGTTCGATCGCGTTGATACTCGTGTGCGTATTATAGACCGACATCTGTGATATCGTCTGGTTATATACGAAGAGTCTCACGGACTTTGCCTCTGCTTCAGTTGCAAATGTTCCTGTGATCAGCGTATTACCGGCTTTCTTTCCCTTTACTGTACGCTTCTTGGAATTAACCTTTGCGATCTTTTTATTCTCAGACTTAAGCTTTGCCGCACCTACAAAGTAGCTGGCAATGGATGCTTCCTGACGTTTGATGATCTTTACCCAGTAAATTCCTTTAAGGTTATCCTGATATTCTGCCTCCTGCTCTTCTGACCACGTGATCCACTTTGCAAAGAGAGTACAGTCATGTGTAACTTTGTCCTTCGCAAAATCCCACTTTCTCGCATAGCTGGTATCAAGATACCATCCAACGAATTTGTGGTCTTTCATCGTCGGCACTGCCGGCTCTGTGAGAAGTGTATCCTCGATAACCCTCTGGGACGCAACTTCCGATCCACCCATGGAATTAAAGGTAACTACGTAGTAAATGTAGTTTTCTTCATCCGGATCATCGTACCACTGTGCATAACACGTTACATCTCCTGTAACAATGTAATCGTCCGTAATGTCAATTCCGCTGCCATCAGGCTCTGTGTTCCATCCAATGAGCTTGTATCCTCTCTTGGTGAATCCGATGTCAGCCAATGTCTGCTGAGTAGGAACGCCGACGCCTGTACCATTCAGGATCGTATCGCCGCTGAGCACTGCCTGAGTATCTACCTGATCATTTCCGCTGTAATAATAGATATTGAAGTATCCCTGCTGGAATCTCGCATAAGCTTTCACAGGTTTTGTTACTACATATGCTCCCGTAACCTTTTCTCCATCTGCCGTGTACCATCCTCTAAATGCATGATCTGCAAGTTTCGGGGCATCCGGCATCTGCAGGTAGATCTTGTTCTCACTCGTGATAAAGTCTGTAACGGCATACGGTTCCGTATCCGTGTTGAACTTATAGAAGGTTACCTTGAACCTCGGAAGCCACTTGGCAAACAGTTCCAGATCTTTCCTTGCCTTCGGTATCTGTGTTGCATAAAGATTTCCGGCTTTGTCGTACCATCCCTGGAACTCATATGCCACAGGCTCACCATTTATCACATCCTGCGGTCTGTCATTCGCTACTGCGATATTAAGGTCAGTATTATATGTGTGCTTTATCGTTTTAACTAAATCTGTCCCATTGTATGGATACCCGAAATTGTATGAAACAAGTATGAATCTCCGGAACTTAACATATAAATTTTGATCAGAATAAACAGATGTATATTCCGAAAATTTTACAGATCCATTATTAATATACCAACCAATTTTCTCATAATGATCTGCCGGATAATGTTCCTCCAAGTACGGATACGTTCTGCTGCTCAGGTCAGAAATTTTCGTTCCCGGTGCAAAATATTCAGAATCCAACAATGTTCCGTCTTCTGCATAGAATTTTACAAGATGATGACTGGTATACTGCGCAGTAAATGTATCATTCTGAAGAATCGTTCCATAGCTTGAATACTCCGAAATACCCGTAGAAGCAGTTCGATTAAAAATAGTTCTCTTTATCTTACTCTTCCATCCTTTAAAGGTACCGGTATCACTAACCGGGTCCTGAGGTATCTTATCAACATAATCAGCAAGGGTTTTTCCACCAAGAACTTTAATTTCTACAGGATCAGCTCCATCCTGTGAAACAAATTTTAAAACATAATACGTACTATAAACTGCTGTCAGATCCGTATCCGCAATAACAGCCGTGGTTCCTGTAAATTCTGATGTTTCATCGTTAGAATAATACCATTTTGCAAATTCTTTGCCCTGATATTCCGGTATCGGCAGTTTGTTCCCAAATGTTCCTCCCGGAGCGATAGCAGAAACTGTATTCGGAATCACTCCATTTCCGGGATTAAAGAAAACAACCCAATAAGAATACGGACAATAACATATCTCCGCCGAACCTGCAGGTTTTGTTATTCCTGAACTTGCAAATTGTGTCCTTAAGCTGCTCTCCGTATCACCAGAACTATTTCCATAATAGATAATGTACTTTACACCCGAACATGCCTCGAATGCATCCGTTTTAACTTTGCCATTTTTCAAAGTATTTGGAAGGAATATCTTCTTAACAGATTTGCAGCCATAAAACGCTAATGATTTAATTTCTGTCAATGACTTTGTCTCTGTTCTGTCATTTCCTACCTTTATCTGTGTTACTTTAGAACACCCATAGAAAGCTTTTTCTCCTATGGTCTGTACAGTATGAGGTATATCTATCTCTCCTGTAATACCGGAACAATTAATAAATGCATAATCCGCAATTCTTTCTGTCCCATCTAAAATTGTCAAACCGTCATTATAACGTCCTGCTGCACATACCAGTTCCTTATAATCACTGGTATAAATGATTCTTTGACCAGAATCAGCCGGATCTGTAGCAAAATTTCCATTGGCTTCGACACTGATTGATGCCAGTTTTGTACAATTTACAAACGGTGCCCTGCCTATTCTTGTACATGATTTAGGTATTTGAATAGTAATCAGATTCGAGCATCCTGCAAAGGCATAGTTTCCAATCTCTTTTATTTCACCATAAAACTGAACCTCCTGGATTGAGTCAGCATAATCATTAAGCCACGCACCCTCTCCTTTATCCTGCCCGGGTTCCCATGTCATACTGGTAATTACACCGGCATTAGTTGCACTCTCATTTGCACTGATACAAAGAATGGTATTTGTCTCATCTGTGAACCACCAATAAACACCACCTTTGATTCCCGGATCAGCCTGAGATACCGTACCGACTACCTGATCAATTCCTGCACCTAATGCATTGATACCCGAAAAAGACGAACGGAAGGAGCTAACTACTTCACCCTGCTCATCTTCCTCGTCAATAGCTGCAGATTCTTCTCCTGAAAATGCATCAGGATCAGCGTCATTATCCTCTTCATCAATGACGATCTCCTCTGAATCACTATCTATCTCACCGGCAGTCTCCACTGCCGAATCATCTCTTATCTCCTCTGCCGCATACGCAGGGACAACTCCGGAAAGCACCATACTCGCCGCGAGTAAATATGCGATCATTTTTTTGTAAAACCGGTACCTCATATCATTTCCTCCATAAATCTAGAAATGAGATTACTTTCCATTTCCCGATACTTTCCCGGTGGGCATGATGAACGTACTGCCACCGACTATCTTTCCGTATCCGTACAGATTGTCTTCCGATGTATCGATCTCCTTATACGGAGCATTGATTCCCCAAGGTGTCCCGAAAATCAACGGCTCCTCGTTCTCTCCATTACTTTTTGAGCCGGATTTATCTTTCCCTGTCGAAGACCCACTGGACCTGTCACTATTGTTATCGGCGGATGAAGCGTTTTCATTTACCGCGCTGTTCGAATCTTCATAAGTCTCATTTTCAGGATCAGCGTCTTCCGTTTCATCCGAGTTTTCAAGCGCATCTATATATCTTTCTTCTGCCCGCACTTTACTCACGCCGACTTCTGCCGTGAGCTTCTTCACACCCTCAAAAGAGCTGGTATCCGCTGTAGTAAGAGTGCTCTCCGCTCCCACGTACACCAGTCTTCCGCAGTCCCTGAAAGCATATTCCTGCACGGAAAGCACAGAATTTGGCAGATAGGCAAACTCAAGAGATGCTGAATTTGTAAAAGCAAACGGCGGTATAGAAGTAACCTGATTCGAGACATAGACTCTCTTCAGATTAGAAGCTCCCCAGAACGCATATGGACGTATCGATGTCACAGTAAAGGGCATCTCATACACATCCCCTCTCCTTCCGGGAATAAACTGGATTATCTCGGTTGAATCTTTATCGTATATGACACCGTCATTCAGGAAAAATGCGCCATTCCCTTCTGCAAGCGACACTTTATAAAGCGCAGAATTTCCTGCAAATACGCCGTTCCCCATCTTTCGAAGGGATGCAGGAAGAGATGCCATGCTCATATTTGTGCACATGCCAAAGGCGCTGTCCTTCACCTCTTCGATGCCTTCCGGGAGAATTATCTCCATGAGGTGATTACAGCGGTAAAATGCCTTTTCTCCTATTACCTTTACGCCGGACGGGATATTTATCCTCTCAAGAGTCCTGTCTCCCATAAAGGCACCGTCTGCTATGGCTGTTACCGTATTCGGGACACTGACCTGCGTCATCCCGTCAGTTACGTCATAGCTTATGAGCACGCCGTCCGCGTCGATCTTAAATGAACTTTCTGCCTGTGATCTTCCGGGCTTGACCAGGAATATTACAAGAAAGGCTGCCGCACCAAGTACGGCAGCCGAAATGATCCCGGTCGCCCTGAGCATATTTAGTTTATGCTCAAGCTTTTGCTGTTTTTGCATTTGATACCGGATCCTTCTTTAAGAATAAGAAAATTGACAGTGCGGCAAGTCCGATCGAAAGCACCCACTTCGGGCTGATCGGATCTCCTGTCTTCGGTGTAGAGTCGAGACTTCCCGCAGACAGGTTATTTACATCAACATAGAATCCATACGGCGAGAAGTGTGTTGCCGTAAATGTTGCACACGGACTTCCATCGATCATGGTAAATCTGGTGGACAGATTCTCAAGATCTCCGCCGTGGCTCACTGCTGCAACCCTGTTATTTCCTCCGTA
Organism: Lachnospiraceae bacterium; assembly: GCA_900168235.1. Taxonomy (GTDB): domain Bacteria; phylum Bacillota; class Clostridia; order Lachnospirales; family Lachnospiraceae; genus NK4A144. Next base: position 24,121 of record FUZG01000003.1, read on the forward strand.
GAGCGCGAGCTCCTCAGGAATCGGAACGGTAAGTGTAACGGAAACGCCCTGCGGATCCTCAAGCTTTGTCGTTCCTGTAGAATCATACAGACTGATATCCATTGCGAAGTAACGATATCCGCTGAGGTCACCATATCTCTTCTTAAGGGCATCCTCAAATTCCGCATCAGCAACATCTGTCTTTGTGATCTTTACTACGTAATTGTCAGTCGTTCCCTCAATAGTTCCGCTGGCATCGCCAAGTCCTGTATCACCTGTATCTACGGGCACGGATGTACCTGTTGTGACCGGTGTGTTCGTACGTGCAGGCGGTGTGACTGTATTACTGGTCACAGTAGTCGCAGACGAACTCGACGAACTTGTTGAGCTGGACGAGCTTGAACTCGATGAGCTGGAGCTGGACGAACTGCTGGAGCTCGATGAACTGGAGCTGGATGAGCTTGATCCTGTCTTATAGATCGAGAACTTTCCGGAATTTGTTCCTGTGTATGTTCCGATACCCTCGATATAAGCCGCAGCAGTCTTCTTACCAACTTTTACGTTGTTTTCATACTTTACAACTACGAAGTCTGTATCCTTTTTCAGCTCAGAGGTTGTGGTCTCTGAGTCAAATACATGAACTGTCGGATATACCATTTCTCCGGTATATGCAGCATTCTCAACTTCGATCGTACAGTCGCCTATGTCACGCCTGATATAGAAGCTGACCTCTGCCTTTGAAGCATTTGCATATGCTCCCAGTCCTATTACCGTTGCAGTTGCAGTTCCCGGATAATAGTTATTCTTGTATTCAACTCTGTAATCAATGCCCTCATTCAGTATCTTGTCATAGTTTGCTGTTTCACGAACGGTAAGTGCCGGCTGGATAGCTCCTCCTGTGTAGGTGAACATGTCAGGATTCAGCGCATCTATGGAGAATGAGATACTGTTTCCTGATGTGGAGCCGCCTCCTTCTCCTCCACCGCCACCGCCTCCTCCGCTGCCGGAGTTATCGATGACTGTAAATGTACATGGTATAGTCTCATTTGAATAATTGACGCCGTCACCTGCAATATTGATCGTTACGTTATCCTTAGAAGAAATAGTGATCTCCGCAGTCGAAGGTGTATAGAACGAAGGATCAACGAAGGATCCTGTTCTCTTGTCAACTATTACAAAATCTGCACTGTTGTCTGTTCCGCCCTTTACTGTGTAGGTTGCAGAATTTCCATCGTACTTAAATGAAGTAAGTGCGACTGCATAGCAGTACTTTGCAAATTCTATAGGATCATCATCCGGATTTACTTCGGAGCTCTTCCAGAACAATCCGTCCGTACTGCTTCTGTTAGCTAATACATATGTTGCATCAGATGCACTTGCCTCTGTTCCATACAGATAATACTGCTGGGTATTGTAATCATTGCCCGCAAATGCGTTGCTGTCATAGCTTACTCCCGCATTTCCAACATAGATATTTGCAGGTGTGCCGATGCGTGTAAATGCACTATCGCCGACACTATTTATACTTGATCCAAGTGAAACCGTAGTCAGTGACCAGGTATTTTCAAAGCAGTGGTCAGGAACTGCCTCTATCCTGCCATTCTTTAATGTAACCGTAGTCAGAGTATCAAGTTCTGCAAATGCATATTCCCCGATCTCCGTAATGTTATCAGGCGCAGAATATGATCCTATTCCTGCTATACCCTCAATGACTCTCTGATTTGCATTACCATTTGAATCAGGTCCTGTGAGGACGCCATCCGAATATGCAAAATTTGGTGCACTGATAGAAAATTCAGTGATCGCGTCATCGCCAAGGAACGGTGCAGTTCCTATTGTTGTAATACTGTTCGGAAGAGAAACCTTTGTCAGATTCGTGTCTCCCGCAAACTGCTTTGAATCAATGACCTTTAATCCATTATCTTCAGCCGTAAATGTAGTGAGATTAGTATTATTTGCAAGCGATGTACTTGTTGAAAGCTTTATCTCCTCTATACCTGAAGGAATGTTCAGCGTAGACAGATTGGACTGAGGTTCATAACCCGTAAGGGTCGTTGTTCCGCCGCTGTCCCACGGTGACGATGTGAGATTCTTTACAGTGAGATAATAACCATCCTCGCCGTATGTCACATTATGGAACGGAACAAATTTGTAGGAACCTGTATCTGTTGATATCTGATTATTCATCGCATATCTGTACAGACCGTTATCCGCACTGATGATACCGGTAATCTCAAAGTCCTGATTAACGCCTGTAAACAAGCTGGAACCAATGTTTGACGCCGGTATGCTTGACGGAACTACGAGACTAACCAGTGCCGACTGGTTTGCAAAGGCACTGTCTCTTAAGGTATCAACAGTTGATGGCAGTGTGATCTTTGTAATCTTTTCATTTGCTTCAAAAGCACCTGTACCGATACCCGTTACAGTTTTTCCATTAACTGTATCAGGTATAGTCATCTCGGACTCATAAATTGAGGGTGAAACATTGGTGATGATACCGTTATTATCTACAGTATATCCATCAGTCGTTTCCTCTCCGCTGCCGCCAAGATCATTAAATGTTATTCCATTCTTATAGCAATACTTATATATATCTGAATAATAACTTGAATCTGATGCATGATTCGAACGGTCAAAGTACTTAAATGCACTAACGGTCAAACCCGCAAGCGCAGTGATGATATCACCCTCTGTATCAACGGAAACATCATAATCCCAATCCTTATAGGAAGATGAACGTCCATCATTATTTAAGAGAGTAAAATCTGTGATTCCTGATGAGCTTGTAAATGCTCCGTTTGGAATACTCGTAAGGCTTCCGGGAAGCTTAACAGTTATCAATCCTGTACAATTTGCAAAGGAATCACTTTCTAAAGATGTACATGTCTCCGGCAGCTCTATGGATGACAATCTTTCACAACTCGTAAAACATCCTGTTGGAACACTGATGATACTCGTATCCTGCAGATTCACGCTTGATAATGCAGAACAACCATAAAAAGCATTTGAACCTATAGACTGAAGTGCATCTGTAAATGTAACTGACGTAAGCGCAGTACACCCGTTAAACTCATTATTTCCAAGCGTCTGAAGATTTGACGGCAACGTTATGCTCGTCAGATCAGAACAGTTTTCAAAAACATGGTCACCAAACGTAGTACAGTTTCCTGAGAAAGAAATCGTTCTAAGCGCCGAATTAGCAAAAGCATAACTCGCCAGCGTTCCCAGATTTGAACTGTCGATATTGACGTTTGTTATTCCACTGCTTTCAAAACAGCTTGTTCCTATGGTCTCTACACTCGATGGAATATTTATTGATTCCAATGCACTGCAGCCTTTGAAAGCTTCTGACTCGATAGTAATAAGCGAAGAAGGAAATGTAATGGAGCTCAAACCTGTGTTGTTAGCAAATGCTCCCGATCCAATTAATTCCAGATATGTTGCATTGCCAAGTTCAACACTAGTCAGAGCAGACGAATCGCCATTAACAGCTGCTGAACAAGACGCAATCTGCCTAATAGGAATATCTAACTTATCGTATTCCTGGTCTCCATTAGTATCAAAATCAACCGTTGCAGGAATATCCAGTTTCGAAATGTCCTCTTTAGCATGATAGATTTCACTGCTGTCGTCATATGTATATCCAACTAATTCAGCCCAACCTGAACCTTCATCGTGAAAATTAAATTCCAGCACGATATTTCCGTCAGACCAGTCATGTCTCGTGCTACTCGCCGCAGATACTCCCGGTGCCGGAATTGCAGCCACTATCAGCGCAGTAGCCATAAGAAGTGCCGCGATAGTTCTACGCACGCTTCTCTTTAATCTGAGTTTCTTGATCTTCTTCCCTTTTACACTCATAACTTTTCTCCGCCTTCTCATTATTTGTAGACTCTCCTGGATCAGGTTGAGTAGTTAATGTCCTGTTTTCGTGTAGTCTCGGGGTAAGAATCCGTTCGCCCCTCCCCACCTGCACCGCATCAGGACGCTGCCTCCATTAACGTCCCAAAAAACACGGCACAGTATTACTCTGCTTATGATATCGGTCTGCACTATTCTAAAAATTAGAGTCGGAAGATTAAATGTTACTGTTCAGACTCAACCGGAGCACTCCGCTGCGGAGGTTGCGACCATGGGATAGGGCAAAATCAGTTACCGGAGCGAGCTGAAAGCGAGTGAACAGTAACGATTGAATCCTGTCTGCATCTGTCCAACAGCCAAAATTTATCCCGTAAAATGCAAAAAATTGTTCTAAAAAAAAACATAAATGTATAAATCTTAGTCCATTGCCGCACTTTGATTCGCAGACATTTTTATGTGCTATAATCAATTTGATTTTAAAGGGGTTTCATGCGTGATGAAGGGGTTCTCATGCATGAGTAGGGGGAATAACATATGAAGGAATGGAAAGTCTGGAAGATTGTTCTGTTTGTTTCGTTGTGTGTATGCATGAACGTTGGCGGAAGGATCATGTCCGTCTGGTTAGGGCTGCCTCTCTGGGCTGACTCATTCGGCACGGCGCTCTGTGCCTATATCGGCGGACCGGTCTGCGGTGCTATTGTCGGCGTCACAGGAAATCTGGCGTACAGCATGATAAACCGCCTTTCTGCCGCTTACACCATAACCAGCATCGCTCTCGCTGTCATAATAGGCAGAGCTGCAAAAAAACGCTGGTTTGATCAATTCTACGGCTTCATGAAAGCCACTTCTTTAGCTATGCTCACGGCACTTATTGTTTCTGTGCCCATAAATCTCGTTTTTTCAAATGGATATACCGGAAATATGTGGGGTAATGGAGTCATCGATTACCTTTTAGACAGAAACTGCCCTCCTTTTATATGCTCAGTAATGGGACAGCTCGCAATAGAGTTTGCCGATAAAATACTTACCATGGCTGCGGTATATATCATTATCTTATTTGAGCGCGACCGCAGTGAAAATGACAAAAATAACGGCGCATCCGTAAAGAAAGGCGCTGCAGGCACTGCCATTATCCTGTGCCTGTCTCTGGGTCTTTCACTTGCATGTTCTGCCCCCGCTGAGGCAAGACCTCAGACAGAAGTGATAAATTACAACGACTATGTCCAGAGCATTTACAGCAGTAATAACGGACTGCCCTGCGGTGAAGCAAATGACATCGCCCAGACCAATGACGGAGTTCTCTGGATCGGCACATATGCAGGACTGTACCGCTATAACGGACGCGAGTTCCGCTGGATAGACGACTACGAATCCGTTAAAAACGTGAACTGCCTCTATGTGGATGAGGAAGGACGTCTGTGGATAGGCACCAACGACAACGGTCTGTCCATCATGATCCGTGAAAAGGTCGTAAACGTGCTGGATCAGTCATCCGGTCTCCCCTCCAACTCTGTGAGGAGCATCATCCGTTCAACAGACGGTTACTACTATGTCGGCACCTCAAACAGTATGCAGGTCCTGACAATGAATAACGGTCTGAAGGTCGTAAGCACGCTTGATGACGTGAAATACGCTGACAGCATCGCAGCAGATCTTAAAGGACATGTAGCAGCCGTAACCTCTGACGGAACTCTTTTCCTATTAAATAATGGAGAAGTTCAGTCTTCAGTAAACCTGTCAGATGGAGAAGAAATTTTTAACTGCTGTACTTTTTCAGCGGACGGAAAGCTGAAAGTCGGCACTTCTGCTGACCATATTTATACCTACGATATTTCCGGCGACGAGTTCAACAAACTGAACGTAATGACCTGCGATGATGTAAACAGCATAAATGATATAAGCTATCTCAGCGACGGAACACTTTTTATATCAACCGATAACGGTGTTTCCTATATAGACAGCAGCGGCTATCATCGTTTGAACACAAACGAATTTGATAACTCCATCGACAATATGCTGAATGACTATCAGGGGAATCTGTGGTTTACATCCTCAAGACTCGGTCTCCTGCGTCTTTCCAAATCTCCGTTCATGGATGTTTACGGCTCTATCGGTATGGAACGGCGAGTCGTAAACACGATCGTTAAATGGCTGGATTCCTATTATATCGGTACAGATACAGGTCTCGATGTGATGGATAAAAACTGCCGCAACCAGATTTACAATGAATTGACAGATTCCCTGTACGGCAAGCGTATCCGCTGCATGTATGTGGATGATAAGAACCATCTCTGGATCTGCACCTACGGAAGCGGCTTATTAGAATATTCACCGAGCGGCGAAGTCTGGCAGTACAATTCTGAAAGCGGAAGCTTCGGAAACCGCGCACGTATAGTCACAGGTTTATCAAACGGCACTATCCTCGCGGCAGGAGATACCGGAATCAGTTTTATAAAAAATCATGAAATACAGCAGACGATACGTAACGAGGACGGACTTATCAATTCCATGATCCTCACTCTCACCGAGCAGAAGGACGACACTATCTTAGCAGGAACAGACGGCGACGGTATTGCCGTTATCAAAAACGGTAAGGTCCAGAAAATGATCACCCGGGATGATGGTCTGAGCAGCGGTGTAATCTTACGAACTGTAAAGGATCCAAAATCTGATGGTATTTTCATCGTTACAAGCAACAGCCTCTGCTATCTCGCCCCCGAGGGAACTATCCGCGTGCTGGATAAATTCCCGTATTTCAATAACTATGATATCTGGGTCAAGGACGATGACACACTTTTTGTCATGTCCAGTGCAGGTATTTATGTAGTTGAACGGGATGAGCTGGTGGAAGGCGGCGAGATCGCATGGGAGCTCCTCGATGCCAGACGTGGTTTAGGAACCTCTCTTACTGCAAATTCATGGAGCTACTTCAACGGAAACGATGAATTATTCCTGCCATGCGACACCGGAGTTTATATCATTGATGTAGAAAAATATAACAGCGACATCCGCTCCTACAGGATGCAGCTCGCTTCTGTCCGCCTTGACGGCGTATCCCAGCCTCTCCCGCGGACCGGAGTCATTGATGTAGGCAGGGGCGTGAACCGAATAGAGCTCGGTCCTGAAATCCTGAACTATACCGTTCAGGAGCCGAATGTGGGCTATTATCTGGAAGGCTATGATACACAGTGGACAACCGTTCCTCAGAATAACTTAGGAAGCATCATTTACAGTAATCTCCCATCCGGCGATTACACCTTCCATCTGGCGATCATCGACAATGCCGGTGAAAAGGTGCTGGAGGAGCGAAAGTTTGACCTTACCAAAGAGGGCGAGATCTATGAACAGCCGGGATTCCTGGCATATATGCTGATACTCCTCATCCTGTTCATCATCTGGTTCACATGGCTCGTGGTACAGAGACAGATAAATCAGCAGCAGATAAAGATCAACATGGCGAACGAAACTGTCATGGCGATCGCAAATGCCGTGGATGCCAAGGATGTACGCACTCATCAGCACTCTTCCCGCGTAGCGGAATACTCAGTGCTGATAGCCGATGAAATGGGATGCTTCAAGGGAATACATCACAGAAAAGCTCTTTCGAACCTCAGGAAAGCCGCTCAGATGCATGATATCGGAAAGATCGGTATCCCTGACAGCGTTCTGAACAAAGTGGGAAGGCTTACTGATGAGGAATATGCAAAAATGAAGTCCCACGTTATAGGCGGTTCTGAGATACTTAAGGATTTCACTCTCGTAGAGCATGTTTTGGATGGAACCCGTTATCACCATGAGCGCTATGACGGACGGGGCTATCCTGAAGGATTAAAGGGTGAAGAAATCCCGCTCTTCGCGCGGATCATCGGAGTTGCAGATGCTTTCGATGCCATGACATCAAACCGTGTTTACCGTAAACACATGGATTCGGATTATGTCATGAACGAAATGAAGCGCGGACGCGGAACACAGTTCGATCCTGATGCACTGGATGCCTTTATGAGGCTGGTAGACAGAGGCGTTATCAATCTGGACGCTATCTACGCAGAAAAGCAAAAGGAAGCAGAAAATCTCGACAAGGATTCACAGGAAGAGCTTAACCGCCGTGTTGAAGAGGATAAGAAGATCCAGGCGTCAGAGATGCAAAAAGATGCACAGAAGGATTCAGCAGATGAGAAAGGAGCTAAGGGATGAAGCGGGTATATATCGCAACTATATTAACTTGTCTTGTCATACTGGCAGCTTTCATCGGCTTCTTTCGCATCCTTAATCTTGCAGGCGGGAAAGAAACTCTGAAGATCGGTTTTATCTATGATAACGATGAAAGTACCGCATACACCTACAATTTTTCTCTTGCGAGGGATTCTCTGGAGAAAAAATACGGTGAAAAGATCCAGATCCTGACATGCAGTAATGTTATGGATGACGAAATGGAGGAACCTCTTAGAGATTTAGCAGGTCAGGGATGTGACATAATCTTTTTTAACGGCTACAGTGAGCTCGTCATGAAGCTCGCGCCGGAATACCCTGATACACAATTCTGCCAGACTTCCTATATGGATATGAGTCAAAAAACTGTACCTGCCAATTATCACACTTTTAAGGGTGAAGCCTATCAGGGACGCTATGTGAGCGGTATCGCCGCAGGCATGAAGATCGATCAGATGATAAAGGACGGACTTATCACCGAGGATAGGGCTCTTGTGGGATTTGTTGCAGCCTACCCCACATCGGAAGTCATTTCCGGTTATACAGCATTTATCCTGGGAGTACGGTCGATCGTTCCGAGTGCTTCCATGAAGGTCTGCTACACTCATACATGGAGCAGTTACGCTCAGGAAAAAAGCGCAGCCCAGCGCCTGATAAACAAGGGATGCGTGATAATTTCCCAGCATACCGATACCATAGGTCCTGCTATCGCCTGCGAGGAGACCCCCGAAGAAAAGAAGGTTTATTTCGTAGGATACAATCAGAGTATGTCGGAAGTTGCGCCAGTATCTTCTCTCGTAACTTCCAGGATCTGCTGGGAACCCTATGTTTTAGGAGCCGCAGACGCAGTGATGTCAAATAAAAAGATAGAATCCGTGGTATCAGGTCATGTACATGGAACCGACATTTCTGCAGGCTTTGATAAAGGATGGGTTGAGATGCTGGACCTGAACAGACAGGCAGTCGCTCCCAACACACAGAACGCCATGGAAAATGCTATTAAAAAGTTTAAGCGGGGAAAGACAGATTTCGTTTTCCAAGGAGATTATGTAGGAGTTGACCCGAACGATCCATCAAAGACCTGGAATCTGAAAAAAGCCTACATTGAAAATGAAAACACTTCGTATCCTACGTTCAACTACGTTATTTCGGACATCATCAGTGTTGAGTAAAACTCGAAGCTACCTCGCTAAGTGCTCCGTTCCGTAAATTCACTAAACTCGACAGAACCTCGTTAAGTGAATTTACATGGCACGCACTAAGCTCGAAAATACCTCGCTAAGTGCTCCGCTCAAAAAACGGTACATGATCAAAAATATGATCATGTACCGTTCTATTTTTTAAATCATCATTTATTTGATCTGGCCTTCAAGGACCTCTGCTACCTTTGCGATAGCATCAGGGATACCTGCAGGGTTCTTACCGCCTGCCTGAGCCATGTTCGGACGACCGCCGCCGCCACCGCCTACAAGGGCTGCGATTCCCTTGATGAGGTTTCCGGCATGAGCACCCATCTTCTGAGCTCCGTCTGTTGCAGATGCTACGATATTGACCTTTCCGTCATTCTCGCTGAAGAGAACTGCAACGCCCTCTCCCATCTCTGCCTTGAGCTTATCTGACAGATCACGAAGTCCGTTCATATCAACACCGTCAACACGTGTTGCGATGTACTTAACGCCCTTAACTTCCTTGATCTGATCTGCTGTATTTCCAAGAGCTTCGCTTGCAGCCTTGCTCTTAAGAGACTCATTCTCACTCTTAAGTGCACGGATCTCATCCTGCATCTTCTCGATTCTCTCTGTAAGAGTTGCAGGAGTAGCCTTTGCTGCTGCAGCCGCTGCATTAAGCTCCTTCTCAACATTTGCGTAGTACTTGAGTACGTTTGCACCTGTGATAGCCTCGATACGGCGAACACCAGCTGCTACACCGGACTCACTCAGAATCTTGAAGAACTGGATATCTCCTGTGTTCTTTACGTGAGTACCACCACAAAATTCCTTGGAGAACTCACCCATCTCAACGACACGTACTGTATCGCCGTACTTCTCGCCAAAGAGAGCCATAGCTCCGGTCTTCTTTGCATCCTCCATGGAAAGGACTTCTGTTACGACCGGAATCTGCTCTGCGATCTTCTCATTAACCTCAGCCTCAACCTTTGCGATCTCATCAGCTGTCATAGCCTGGAAGTGAGAGAAGTCAAATCTGGTACGGTCAGAATCCTGATAAGAACCTGCCTGCTCAACGTGTGTTCCGAGAACATCACGGAGAGACTTCTGCAGAAGGTGAGTTGCAGAGTGGTTACGGCATGTTGACATACGGTTAGATGCATCAACCTTTAGTGTTACAGCATCGTTCAGCTTGAACATACCCTTAACAACATGACCTACGTGTGCGATCTTATTTCCTGCAACGTGCTCTGTAGACTCAACCTGGAATACAGCCTGTCCGTTTCCAAGAGCTGTACCCTCAGCACCGTCATCAGAACCGATCACGATGATACCTGTATCACCTACCTGACCACCCATTGTTCCGTAGAACGGTGTCTCAGTTGTGATGATTGCACCCTTCTGTCCGTCAGAAAGAGCCTCTACAACTGCTTCCTCGTCACCGAGAGAAACCATTGCAGTGATCTTGCTGTCTGCAACAGTCTTGTCATAACCTACGAATGTGCTGCTTACAGCAGGATCGAGGTCATCATATACAGTAGCGGCATGTCCGCTGTAGTCAGCATTTTTACCGGACTCCATACGGTCCTTACGAGCCTGCTTCTTCTGAGCTTCCATAGCCTCACGGAAACCAGCCTCATCAACAGTAAATCCGCTCTCCTCAAGGATCTCCATTGTATTCTCAAGCGGGAAACCGTATGTATCATAGAGACGGAATGCATTCTCGCCGGAAAGCTGCTTCTGTCCGCTCTTCTTCAGCTCTTCTTCCATCTGATTCAGGATATCCATACCCTGCTCATATGTCTTCTCGAACTTCTCTTCCTCTGCCTTTACTACGCTGAGGATGAAGTCCTTCTTTTCCTCGAGCTCCGGATAACCGTCCTTAGAACCGTTGATAACGTTTTGTGCGAGTGTAGGAAGGAATGAACCCTGGATACCGAGCTTTCTTCCGTGACGTACTGCACGACGGATGATACGGCGAAGAACGTATCCACGACCATTGTTGGAAGGCATGATACCGTCAGAGATCATGAATGTCATCGCACGGGCATGGTCTGTAACGATACGAACTGATACATCAGACTCCTCTGTGCCCGGCTTGCCGTACTCTCTGTTTCCGCCAAGTGCACAAATCTCATCACGAAGAGCCTTTACAGTATCTACGTCAAAGAGTGATCCTACATCCTGTACAGCAACTGCAAGACGCTCAAGACCCATACCTGTATCGATGTTCTTCTGCTCAAGCTCTGAGTAGTTATTGTTTCCATCATTATCGAACTGTGTGAATACGATGTTCCATACTTCCATGAAACGATCGCCTTCACCGCCCATTACATCCTCAGGACCGTTTCCGTACTTCTCTCCGCGGTCGTAGTAGATCTCAGAACAAGGACCGCAGGGACCTGCGCCGTGCTCCCAGAAGTTATCCTCTTTGCCAAACTTGTAGATACGCTCAGCAGGGATATGCATCTCGTTAAGCCAGATGTTGTATGCTTCTTCGTCATCTACGTATACAGAAGGGTAAAGTCTCTCAGGATCAAGACCTACGCGCTCTGTAAGGAACTCCCATGCCCACGGAATAGCTTCTCTCTTGAAGTAATCACCGAATGAGAAGTTACCGAGCATCTCAAAGTATGTACCGTGACGAGCTGTCTTACCTACGTTCTCAAGGTCACCTGTTCTGATACACTTCTGACAGGTTGTCACTCTCTTTCTCGGCGGGATCTCAGCACCGGTGAACCAGGGCTTCATGGGCGCCATACCGGAGTTGATGATCAGCAGAGAATTATCATTATGCGGAACCAGCGAAAAGCTGTTCAGTCGGAGACATCCCTTCTCTTCAAAGAAGGAAAGGAACATCTCACGAAGTTCATTAACGCCATATTTCTTCATGGATATATAACCTTTCTAATTTCTATAAACTGCATAAACTAACGAAGTGCTCCGAGCTTCACTCTCCCGCACTTCTACGAAAACTCACATTCCGCACTATCGTGCTGCATGTTTCGTTTCCGTTACCTTGTCAAATGTCTGCATCGTCATGCATGCAAGCATGCTGACAATGCAGCCGCTTGCCAAGAGTTTATGCTCAAAAATCGAACTTGCCTGCGAAGTACTCGCCGAGCTTGTCGATCGCTACTCTCTCCTGCTTCATTGTATCTCTGTCACGGATTGTTACTGCGTGATCTTCCTCAGAGTCAAAGTCGTATGTGATGCAGTACGGAGTACCGATCTCATCCTGTCTTCTGTATCTCTTACCGATAGCACCACGGTCATCGTACTCAACGTTGTAGTGAAGAGCCAGCTCATCTGCGATCTTCTGTGCAGCCTCGCCAAGCTTCTTGCTGAGCGGAAGGACACCGATCTTTACAGGTGCGAGTGCCGGATGGAAGTGAAGGACTGTACGTGTATCGCCGCCCTCGAGCTCTTCCTCATCATAAGCATCGCAGAGGAATGCGAGAACTACACGGTCTGCACCGAGTGAAGGCTCGATAACATACGGAACATACTTCTCGTTTGTTGTGTCATCGAAGTAGCTCATATCCTCACCGGATGTATTCTGATGCTGAGTCAGGTCATAGTCTGTTCTGTCAGCTACGCCCCAAAGCTCGCCCCAGCCAAACGGGAAGAGGTACTCAAAGTCTGTTGTAGCCTTGGAATAGAAAGCAAGCTCTTCCGGATCATGGTCACGTGTACGAACGTGCTCCGGATTAAGACCGAAATCAAGAAGGAACTTATGGCAGTAATCCTTCCAGTAATTGAACCACTCAAGGTCTGTTCCGGGCTTGCAGAAGAACTCAAGCTCCATCTGCTCAAACTCTCTTGTACGGAATGTGAAGTTACCCGGTGTGATCTCGTTACGGAATGACTTACCGATCTGACCGATTCCGAAAGGAACCTTCTTACGGCTTGTACGCTGTACATTCTTGAAGTTTACAAAGATACCCTGAGCTGTCTCGGGACGAAGGTAAACTGTATTCTTCGCATCCTCAGTAACACCCTGGAATGTCTTGAACATAAGGTTAAACTGGCGGATATCTGTAAAGTTGTGCTTTCCGCATGTAGGACATCCGATGCTGTGCTCCTTGATGAAATCCATCATAGCCTCATTTGTCCAGCCATCAACAGAAGACTCAAGAGTAAACTTATTCTCCTCTGCCCAGTCCTCGATGATCTTGTCCGCACGGAATCTCTCATGACACTCTTTACAGTCGATCAGAGGGTCTGAAAAGCTCTTGATATGGCCGCTGGCAACATATGTCTGTGTGTTCATAAGGATGGCGCAGTCTACACCAACATTGTATCTGTTTCCTGTTACGAATCTCTGCCACCAAGCCTTCTTAACGTTGTTCTTAAGCTCAACGCCGAGGTTACCGTAGTCCCATGTGTTTGCGAGACCGCCGTAGATCTCTGATCCGGGATAGATAAATCCTCTTCCTTTTGCCAGGGTCACAATCTTGTCCATTGTTCTTTCAAATGCCATTGCTTTTCTCCTCTTATACCTTTCTCCGCCGCGTGGTTTCGTGACGGGATCAGCAGTTTTTATCATCACGCCTTGTTGCGTAATTTACTTAGTAAATGATAGCTGCCGGTTTCTCGCCGCTCTTTACAGTCGCCTGTTTTGAACGGACCGGAGTAACGTTTTTGCTGATATATCTGATCTTTTTCGGGGTAACTACTGTCGTGTCATCATTTACAATGACCGCATGACCCTTCAATCCTGAAATATCCTCGTCCGTAAGGACTTTACCGCCATCTATCGTCGAAATCTTTGATGAGATATCAGACAGTGCCGATGCACCGTCCGGCAGTTCTGCAAATTTCAGATCCTTACTGTTAAAGTCTGAATAATCTTCCGCAGATGCATAATCGATAGTCATTGTCACATAACCGTTCTTAAAATTAAGTCCGGTAAGCTTAACGGCATTTTCAGCGCCCTTTTCGGAATTATAGGATGTGATCTCGTCCTCTGCCATCTTCTTCAGACCATCCGCATCGTATTCCACTGTATCGAAGGAATCAACAGTGATCTCCGTGAGCGACCCGTCTGAATGGATTTCCAGCTCATTTCCCTCTATAGCCTTGCTCTTTCCAAGACCGGAAAATGCGCCTATTATCTTGATACCGCTGAAAATAACAAATCCGAACACTGCGAGAAGGACCAGAGCAAATACAGTACGAGCTGCGTATGCCTTGATCCTTCTCATTTTCTGACGTTTACTTTTTCTTTTACGTTTCAATTTACTCACCGCCATTTGTCCTGCAGTCATTATTTTGCATACACCGTTGTATTATAATCCGTACTATTTCACATTTCAAGCATAGGACTTAAACGATATCACAGTCCGATCTCTTTCATGATCTCGAGACTCTTAAAACGAACATTAAGAAAATGGTGCGTATATTCCCTGACTAATAAGATAAATTCCCTTAAAACCTCATCATTTACCTGAAATGAAAATACTTTTAGAGGCGGTGTTTCCATGATAAAGCTTATCGCATGAACCGTTCCCGGAAGAAGTGTCCTGTTATTCGGAAGTCCGGGAAACTCTCCGTTTATCTGGATCGCTTTAACCTCAAATGTATGACGGATAAGCCTCTTATCGCTGTTTTCCTTCAAAAGCGCCGTTAAGCCCGCATAGACCAGCTTTAACAGAGCCATCCCGTCATCATTTTCCCTGGCATAATATGATGCCACTTCAAGAAAATAGGATCCGAGATAAAATGCCTCCAGATCCATACGTATTCCCTCAAAGTAGTTATTTATCTCAGCGTCTCTAAGGTTATAGGCGCTCCGCCCTTCCTTCAGCCTGAAAAGACCAAAGGTAAAGGGCTCCGTCGCCGCCATAAAGCGGTTTCCGGTCTTCCTCACACCATGGGCAAAAACAGTGATCTTTCCTCTTTCAGATGTGAGGATCGTGAGACGCCTGTCATATTCAGAATAGTCGGCACTTTTCAGGATAATGCCGTGAACCTCTGTAAAATCCTGTATCATCTGCCCCTGACCGATATTGCTCAGCGATCCTGCAGGTCTTTTGCGCTGTATCCAAATGCTCTCATTTGTTTCTCATCATCTCTCCAGTCCTTACGAACCTTTACCCAGAGACGGAGTGTCACTCTCTTGTCCAGAAGCTTCTCTGCCTCGAGACGTGCACCTGTGCCGATCTTTTTCAGCATCTGACCGCTCTTTCCGATGATGATTCCCTTATGAGAATCCTTTTCGCAGTAGATAGTAGCATCGATCATCCAGATCTTCTGCTTTTCCTTCATGCTGTCGATCTCCACTGCAATACCGTGAGGAACCTCTTCTGAAAGGTTTCTTAACGCCTGCTCACGGATAAGCTCAGCTACGATATTTCTCTCTGTTTCATCAGTAACAGTGTCTTCATCGTAGAAAGGCTCACCGTAAGGAAGTCTCTGGAACACTGCATGCAGGAGCTCGTCCTTATTAATGCTGTGCTTTGCGGAAACCGGAATGATCTCCTCAAAGTCCATGAGATCCTTGTATGCCTCTATTACAGGCGGGATCAGCTCATTTTTAACTGTATCGATCTTGTTGATAACAAGGATGACCGGTACATTTGCTTTCTGTAAAACTTCCGCAATATGCTTCTCGCCGGCACCGATAAAAGTTTCCGGCTCAACAAGCCACAGAACGCAGTCAACTTCTGAAATAGTCCTCTCCGCTGCCTTATCCATGTATTCGCCGAGACGGTTCTTCGCCTTGTGGATACCCGGAGTATCGAGGAATACGATCTGACCTTCATCATTTGTGAAAACAGTCTGCATCCTGCGTCTGGTGGTCTGCGGTTTTCTGGAGGTGATCGCAAGCTTCATTCCGAGAATGTGATTCATGAGTGTGGATTTACCCACATTCGGTCTGCCAATAATCGTTACAAATCCTGCCCTTTTCTGATTTTCCATTTAATTCCTTTACCGGGCGCGTGCTCTATGACGCGCCCTTCTTAAAACATTGTTTATGAAAGTGTCTTTGTCACTTTGAAGAGATCTGCGTTTTCTGACACTTTTTCCTCGCCGCCGATACAGCAGATATTTCCTGCATCTCTTATAGCTGCGGCAAACGGTGCAAGTGCACGGATCTCCTTTACACCTGTAGATAAAACTTCATCTCTTTCCTTCTGAACTTCTTCAAAAGGAACATGACCGAGATATGCAGCCATGCTGCGAACGCCCTGTGCTCTCGGGTTCAGCGGTGTGTCCATATCCGAAATAGCACCGATGACAAATTTTGTCATATCTCTGTCTGTTGCATCGAATCCTGCAATGTAATCCGCTGCCTTATCGAAAACATCAACAGTTTCCTTGATATGAGGATCACGGTATGAAACCATGTAGCACTCACCTGTGCGTCCAAAAGCGCTCATACAGCCATATGCACCGCCTTTTACACGGATATTCTGCCACAGATACTCGTATCCCATCATGACCTTCAGAACCTTTAAGGATCCTGTGTACTGAAGACCGTAATCTCTGTAGTCAGCAGCCTTTGCAACATACTGAACCTGTGAAGAAGTGCGGAAGCCTTCGTTCTTCTTTTCCGCTGTAAACTTCCAGACGCCTCTCTCGCTCTTTTCAGCAGAAAGCTTCTCTGAAAAGCCCTCTGTGCTGTTTACAACATCAGCATATGACTCTGCTGATCCTGTGTAATCCACGAAAAGATTATCGCGTCTCAGAACGAGGTCACGAACCTTTTTCAGCTTATCGATAAGGTCATCAGCCTTTTCATCAAAGTTCTTATCAAGATCCTGCAGAAGCTCATACTGAGCGATTCCGTTCACCTGCTCGATAAACGCGCTTGAAGGTGAGAAATAGGATGTAGCTCTCATCACTGCTGTAGAGTGTCCTGATGAAACCATGCGTACTGACATACGGCTCTTCAGCATGGAAAGCACTTCGTGAAGGCGCTTTTTGTCCTCAAGCTTTGTTGTAAGGAGCACTTCAGGAATGATATCAAAAGCAAACTGAAGCTTTGACTCAAGATATCTGCCCTTAACCTCAAGCATGCTGCGGAACACATTCTTTTCGTGATGATCTGTATATGCTGCGATAGAGAAATCAATTCCGCCGCTCTGAAGGTTCATCTCATTATTGAGATCAGCATAGCTGTAGTGCTCAGTATCCATCTGACCTAAAAGGTTCTTCCAGATGCCAAGGTACGGCGCAAGATCCTCCGGTACAGAATCCAGATCAAAGAGGAATGTCAGGTATGACAGACCATTTGTGAAAATATCATGATGCAGGAACTTGATACCGTTCTTCTCTTCTGCCTTATTTACGAAAGGCTCAGCCTTTTTCTCGATGTCAGAGATAGAAAGAAGCGGGATAGTCTCCAGCTCTTCCTGTGTGCTGGGCTCATCCTGATAAGCTTTAAGTGCCTTTGTATCCTGAACAAGCTTATCGATCTCATCCTTTGAAAGGCTGTTCTTGTACTCAGCAAGCTTTGCTGCGACAGCCTCATCCTTCTCAGCAGTAAGACCTCGTACCGGACGCATAACAACAACGGATGAATGAGGGTTATCAAGAAGATACTTACGGATAAGCTCCTCGAAATATCCTTCCTTTGCAGCCTTTCTCAGGAACTCGAATGTAGCGTTCTCCTCGATATGCATGAAAGGACGATCCTCATCATAAAGCCATGAATCAAAGGACTGAAGTCCATACATGAGTCCCTTCGGGAACTGACCGAAATCAGCCTCTCTGTAACGGAACTCAAAATAGTTAATTCCGGCAAGGAGTGCCTTCTGATCGATACCCTCTTCTGCGTTCTTTGTAAGAACCTCGCGAATGGTATCAAGGAATCTGTCCTTATCTGCAAGATCCGCATTTTTCGCAGTAATAGAGAAATACGGCTGGTATACGCCATTATCGTATGATCCGTCTATATCCTTACCGATGTGACGGTCAAGGAGAGTCTGTGAAAGCGGAGCTCCCGGAACGTCGAGCAGCGCATACTCAAGGATCTGGAACGCGAGATAAAGCTTCGGATCGAGATTATCTCCGATAACCGCGTTGTATGAGAGATAAGCATTTCCCTCTATCGGCTGATCCTCTGTAACAGAGTACTCTTTCTCCACATAAACAGGCTCCTTGAAAGGCTCCTGACGGATAAGACTGCTGTCGATATCCTCGCGGTCATACTCAGACAAGTACTCCTTATCAAGCCAGAGAAGCTTCTCCGCCATATCACAATTACCGTAAAGGTAAATGTAGGAATTTGACGGATGATAGTACTTCGCGTGCATAGCCTTGAAGTTCTCGTATGTAAGGTCCGGGATCACCTCAGGATCTCCGCCAGACTCATTTGCGTACTGTGTGTCAGGATAAAGAGAAACAAGGATCGCACGGCTCAGCACGTCATCAGGTGATGAAAATGCGCCCTTCATCTCGTTATAAACAACACCGTTGTAAGTAAGAGGCGCATCCGCGCTCTCTAGTTCATAGTGCCAGCCTTCCTGCTTGAAGATCTCCTCTCTCGTATAAATATTCGGATGGAGGACTGCGTCCATGTAAACATCCATGAGATTCTGGAAATCCTTGTCATTTGTGCTGGCTACCGGATAAACAGTCTTATCCGGATAAGTCATGGCATTAAGGAAAGTATTCAGACTTCCCTTAGCAAGCTCAATGAACGGATCCTTCGCCGGGAACTTCTTCGATCCGCAGAGAACAGAATGTTCCAGAATATGCGGTGTACCTGTAGAATCAGCCGGCGGTGTACGGAAACCAATGGTAAAAACCTTGTTCTTATCATCATTCTCGAGGATCATGATACGAGCACCGGTCTTCTTATGAGAAAAACGGTATCCCTTAGAATGAAGATCCGGTATCTCCCTCTCCTCAAGAAGCTCATACCTCTCCTTCACAGCATCAATATTCATTTATAAAAAATCCTCCTGTAAGCTAATGATTAATTACAACAAGTTACGCTAGGCTCGACAAAACCTCGCCAAGCGAACTTGCGCAGCAAGCGGCAAACAACGACAATGCAAAGCATTGTCGAGTTTCCCCTACCTGCAAAAGCCATAAGCGAAGTATATGGATTTATATGCGAGGAAATAATTCGAAGACAAATGCGGGCATTGTCGAGAATTATTGACGAAGCAGATAAATTCATAGACGAGCTTACCCTCTAAGGTAAGATAACACCTCGTCATACACTGCCACCCCCGTATTATACCCATGTTCATAGAACGATTCCAGCTTATTAAGGTCCGCCTCCGTTCTGCCTACAACCTTCTCCGTAGGGCGGATGACAAACACTTTACCTTCTCTCTCGAGCCTCTCTAAGATATCGAGCTGGCGGTTATAAACCTTGGGTCTCTTTAATACGGCACGGACAAGCGCCGGATTATCTTTATAAAGCTTCTTAACGATAGCATCGGTGCCGGACTTCAACTTTTTCCTATATCCCATTTCACGGGTAAGGATAACGATATTTTTCGTATTGCCCATCATGAGGCTGTGTCCGTAGGGAATAGAATCGGCAAGTCCGCCATCCATGTAATAATCCGCTCCCATCTTTACAGCGGGTGCTGCAAGTGGCAGAGAACATGATGCTCTGCAGATTTTGAATAATCTCTTTCTGCTCTTATAATCCGAGAGATATTCCGGCTTTCCTGTGGTGAGATTGGTCACGACCATCTCGACACGCATGCCGCGCTTCTGATAACTCTCGAAATCAAAGGGGATAAGCTTATTCGGATACTCGTCAAAAAGCTTATCCATATCATAAAGATAATGTGTCCTGAAAAAATGCTCAAAAGACCATCCGCGCATTTTTTTGTCATGAACGATAAATACGTCCTTGGTTCGCCCGATCTGACCTGATGCATAATCTACGGCATTGCAGGCTCCGGCCGAAACTCCGACCGTATATGGGAGGTACAGATTTTTTTCCATAAAGTAATCAAGTACTCCCGCTGTAAACACGCCTCGGGAACCGCCGCCCTCAAGAACCAGTCCTGAACGCGGAAAGCTTTCCCAACTCCTATAATCTTCCTTCATTCTGCGATATGTCCTCCTGCCAGACCCTCGATGTGATTTCCTGTAAGACGTATCGCTTCGATAACATCTTCCAGAGTGAACTGTTCATTTTCGTCTACCAGTTCCTCCGGTGTCACGTCTCTTCTGAGCTCTGCCGCAAGTTCCTTTGCAGCTTTTCCGATCTCAGTGATCTTTTCAACAACTTTATCCATGCGGTCGCGCTCTTCGTTGTCACGATTGATGGCAGCGTCCATGGCATCCATTACAGTCTTTCCGATGAAACCGTCAACCTCGTCCTCTGAGTCGAGAGTCACAAGAAGGTCAACTGCCATCATGAGGCCTATATTACCTTCACCGATAAGATCTTCCAGACGCATACCGTGATAAACATAGAGCTTTGCAATGTCCACGACATCCTCAAGGTACATATTTAAGAGCTTGCTCTTTGCTTCGTCATCATTTCCGGCATAAACGCTGTGAATGATCGCTTTCTTCTCTTCCGGTGAATACTTAGGGAGCTCTCTCAACTCTTCCAGATAAAACTTCAGATAGTTTCCGTTCTCGCTGTCGAGAGGAAGATCTATCTCTTCCTCGCCGTCCCACTCGCCGAATTTTATATTGAGAGTCTCAAAATACTGGCGGGTCAGGGCATCCTGCTCCTCTGTGAGCTTTAAGGGTCCGAAGAGATTCTGATACTCTTCCTCTGCGAGATAGTTGTGACCTTCGTGTGCGAGACGCACTGCCCGGTCAAGTGTTGCTTTATATTCTGTAACATTCATTAAAAAATTCTCCTAAAAACTACGATGTAAGAGTCAAAATTTTTCCCTTACTAATGTCATTTTACTGACTGCACATGTTCATGTGTGTAGAGATGCTCTGAGCAATACTCATAATTTCCGTTACACTTACTGCAATAACGGAACTCCAGCTCAGGATTTGTGACATCTGTTCTTCCGCAGACAGCGCAGGTGTGCTTAGCTAAATTGAGCTCGCGGTTTATCATCGCATCACGTCCTGCATATACAGGTGTCCAGCCCTTGCTCTTTGCCTTATTCATCTCTTTCCTGAATTTTCTTCTCCTGTTTCTCTCTTTTGGATTAATAGAGATCGAAGATTTTGTTGAGAAATAGAATAACAGGAAATTCAGAAGTGAAACAACGATTATTCCTCTGCCATACCATTTACTGAAATAAAAGTCTACTACGATCAATCCTGCATCCAGGAAAGCAAGCCATTTTATAGGTATCGGGAACAGGAAATAAACCCTTATCACCATATCAGGATAGCTCGCTGCGAAAGCAAGGATGAGCGTCAGGCTGACGTAATAAGTGGATACCTCATACGAAATGAGCTCACCCATATGTGACGGCTGATATCCAAGGTAGAGACCTATACCATAAATGATAAAAGCACCAACTACAGTGAAAAGAAATCCTGAGAGCATGTAGAGGTTAAATCTGAAATCTCCCCAGGTCCTTTCAAGCGACGTACCGACCCAGTAATAGAAAAACAATGTAATGATGATCAGGGGTCCTAATGTAAAGGGAGGCACTAGTATCCAGCTGAATATGCGCCATACCTGTCCCTGAAGGATGAGATACGGATCAAAACTGACATTATTCGCAACACCCATCATTTGAAGCACATAACCTGCCACATAGGTCAGGATCACAAATTTTGTCAGTTCCGGAATGGCGTATTCGCCGTATTTTCTCTCAAGTTTATAAAGCCAGTTATTCAAAATATCACTCCTGTTCTTCCATATTTTTGTCTATCGGACAGCATAGCACACAACACACGTGTTTGCCACACTTCACGCAAACATTCCAAAAATCCCTACATATTTAATTTCAATATCATTTGCTAAATTATTGGTCTCGCAGTATACTATATCACGTTGCGTACAATTAAAAAATTAAGAGTTTTGAAAGGATTTACTTATCTATATGAGATATTCATTGGGAATTGACATCGGGTCTACTACCGTTAAGGTGGCTCTTCTCGACGAAAATAAAAAGCTTGTTTACTCCGATTACCGCCGTCACTTTGCGGACATCAAGGAGACTCTCCGGGACCTTCTCGAAGATGCCTTTAAGGAAACAGGCGACGTAGAGATCGCTCCTGTCATAACCGGTTCAGGCGGACTTGCTCTTGCAAATACCGTAAAAGTACCCTTTGTTCAGGAAGTTATCGCTGTTGCAACTGCACTCAAGGAGCAGGCACCTAAGACAGATGTTGCCATCGAGCTTGGCGGAGAAGATGCCAAGATCATCTATTTTGAAGGCGGCAATGTCGAAGAGCGAATGAACGGTGCATGTGCCGGCGGTACAGGTGCATTTATCGATCAGATGGCATCTCTCCTCCAGACAGATGCTCCCGGATTAAATGAATATGCAAAGGATTATCAGTCTCTCTATACTATCGCTGCCCGCTGCGGTGTTTTTGCAAAAACAGACATCCAGCCCCTTATCAACGACGGCGCACGTAAAGAGGACCTTGCCGCATCTATTTTCCAGGCAGTTGTAAACCAGACTATTTCAGGTCTTGCCTGCGGAAAGCCGATCCGCGGTCATGTTGCGTTCCTCGGTGGACCGCTTCATTTCCTTACTGAACTCAAGGCAGCATTTATCCGTACCTTGAAGCTTGACGACGAGCATGCTATCACACCGGAAAACTCCCACCTCTTTGCAGCGATGGGCTCTGCCCTTAACCACGAAGAGGAGACACGACTTCTCTCCGCTCTCATCGATCAGCTTCGCGGTGATATAAAGATTCAGTTTGAAGTTCCGCGTATGGAGCCTCTTTTTAAGGATAAAGATGAATTTATGGCTTTTGAGCAGCGCCACGCTCAGGCGCAGGTTGCTACAAAGGACCTCTCATCCTACCGCGGAAATGCATACCTCGGTATCGATGCAGGTTCCACGACCACAAAGACTGCTCTCATAAGCGAAGACGGAAGACTTCTCTACTCCTTCTATTCAAGCAATAACGGATCTCCGTTAAAGACTGCTATCCGCTCTATCAAGGAGATCTACGACCTGAAGCCGAAGGATGTCCGTATCGTAGGCGCTTGTTCCACAGGTTACGGTGAAGCCCTCATGAAGTCTGCTTTCCAGCTTGACGAAGGTGAAGTAGAAACAGTTGCGCACTACTATGCTGCTGCTTTCTTCAATCCCGAAGTTGACTGTATCCTTGACATCGGCGGTCAGGATATGAAGTGCATAAAGATAAAAAACAACTCCGTTGATTCTGTTCAGCTTAACGAAGCATGTTCCTCAGGATGCGGTTCCTTTATCGAGACCTTTGCAAAATCCCTTAATTACTCTGTTGAGGACTTTGCCAAGGAAGCGCTTTTTGCAGAGCACCCCATCGACCTTGGTACACGATGCACTGTATTCATGAACTCAAGAGTAAAGCAGGCGCAGAAGGAAGGCGCTCCTGTTGCTGATATTTCTGCAGGTCTTGCTTATTCTGTCATCAAAAATGCACTCTTTAAGGTTATCAAGGTAAGCGATGCCAGCGAGCTCGGACGCCACATCGTTGTACAGGGCGGAACTTTCTACAATAACGCAGTTCTCCGTGCCCTTGAAAAGATCGCAGGATGTGAGGCTGTAAGACCTGACATCGCAGGTATCATGGGTGCTTTCGGTGCTGCCCTCATCGCCCGTGAGCGTCACGAGGCAGGAACTGATTCCACCATGCTCTCCATTGACGAGATCAATGCTCTGGAATACACAACTTCCATGGCTAAGTGTCAGGGATGTAATAACCACTGCCGTCTCACTGTAAACCACTTCACAGGCGGACGTACATTTATTTCCGGAAACCGCTGTGAAAGAGGCGCAGGAAAGGCAAGAACTCATACTGATGTTCCGAACCTTTTTGACTATAAATACCACAGGATCTTTGATTACGAGCCCCTCCCTGCAGATATGGCACCGAGAGGAATCATCGGAATCCCCAGAGTCCTGAATATGTACGAGAATTATCCGTTCTGGTTCACATTCTTTACAGAGCTCGGATACAGGGTCGTTCTCTCACCCCGTTCAAGCCACGACATCTACTCACTTGGTATCGAATCTATCCCGAGTGAGTCAGAGTGCTACCCGGCAAAGCTTGCCCACGGTCACGTTACATGGCTTATCAGAAACGGCATAAAGAGGATCTTCTACCCCTGCGTATTCTATGAGCGTAAGGAGTTCCCGGATGCGGGCAACCACTACAACTGCCCGATCGTTACTTCCTATCCGGAGAACATTAAGAACAACGTGGAAGAGATCACAGACGGAGATATCGAATTTATCAATCCATTTATGTCATTCGAGTCTCCTGAGACCATCTATCCGAGAATGATCGAGGCGTTCCCTGAGATCAGCCCTTCCGACATCGTTTCCGCTGTCAGAAAGGCCTGGAGCGAGCTTGCTGAGGAGAGACGCGATGTACAGCGCCGTGGTGAGGAAACTCTCCGCTACATGAAGGAACACAACATGCACGGTATCGTCCTTGCAGGACGTCCTTATCACTGTGATCCGGAGATCAATCACGGTATTCCGGAACTTATCACACAGTATAACGTTGCTGTTCTTACGGAGGATTCCGTCTCTCACCTTCAGGATGTGGACCGCGAGCTCCGTGTAATGGACCAGTGGATGTACCACTCCAGACTGTACGCTGCTGCACAGTTCGTAAAGACCCGTGAAGATCTGGACCTGATCCAGCTCAACTCCTTTGGATGCGGTCTCGACGCTGTTACAACAGATCAGGTAAATGAGATCCTCTCCGACTCCGGAAAGATCTACACCTGCCTGAAGATCGACGAAGTAAATAACCTTGGTGCTGCACGTATCCGTGTCCGCTCACTGCTGGCCGCACTCCGTGTCCGCAAGATGCATGACGATAAGCGTGAGATCGTATCTTCCGCTTTTGACCGTGTAGTTTATACAGAGGAAATGCAGAAAGAAGGCTACACTATCCTCTGTCCTCAGATGTCTCCTATCCACTTTGAGATCATCGAAACTGCTTTCCGTAATGCAGGCTACAACCTCGTAGTAATGGATAACGACGGCCGTGAAGCTGTTGATATGGGTCTTAAGTACGTTAATAACGACGCATGCTACCCGTCACTCATGGTCATCGGTCAGGTTATGGACACCCTGCTCTCAGGCAAGTATGACCTGCACAAGACAGCAGTCATCATGTCCCAGACAGGCGGCGGCTGCCGTGCGACAAACTACATTGGATTTATACGCCGTGCCCTTAAAAAGGCAAATATGGACTATATCCCGGTAATCTCCCTGAACCTCGTAGGTCTGGAAGGAAATCCCGGATTTAAGCTCACACGCGACCTTATCATGCGTGCCATGTACGGTCTGGTATTCGGAGATATCTTCCTCCGCTGCGTACTGAGGATGCGTCCTTACGAGCTGAAGAAGGGCTCCGTTGATGAAGTTCACAGAAAGTGGGTAAAGATCTGTCAGGACTTTGTTTCTAAAAAGAAGCCTTCTTTCTTTAAGTTCAGATCTATCTGTAAGAATATTATCCGCGACTTTGACAATATCCCTATCGATGAAGACCTGAAAAAGCCCAGAGTCGGCGTTGTCGGCGAGATCCTTGTTAAGTTCCTGCCTGCAGCTAATAACCACTTAACAGACCTTCTGGAAAAAGAGGGTGCAGAGCCTGTTGTTCCGGATCTCATGGACTTCCTGCTCTACAGCTTCTATAACCAGATCTACAAGGCTGAGAAGCTTGGTCAGTCAAAGAAGACTGCGAGAAATGCATGGCTTGGAATCAAGGGTATGGAGTTCCTCAGAAGCGCTGCTGTTTCTGAGTTTAAGAAGTCAAAGCACTTCGAAGCTCCGAACCACATCGAGACTCTTGCTAAATATGCTGATAGTATCGTATCCGTAGGAAATCAGACCGGTGAAGGCTGGTTCCTTACAGGAGAAATGCTCGAGCTTATTCACGACGGTGTAAACAACATCGTCTGCACACAGCCTTTCGGATGTCTTCCGAACCACGTTGTGGGTAAGGGTGTTATAAAAGCTATCAGAAAGGCTCACCCGACCTCAAATATCGTGGCTATCGACTACGATCCGGGTGCATCTGAGGTAAACCAGCTGAACCGTATCAAGCTCATGCTCTCTACGGCCCGCACCAATCTCAATGCCGCAGAAAACAAGGCTTCACACTCTTCCGAAAAGGTTGGCTGAAAATTTGTATACAAAGCTTGTTCAAAATAATGGACACAGCCTTTTTACGTAACAAATTTGTATTTCTGTGCTATCATAATAGTAACTCTTGCCGGGTCCGGTTCAGGGCCCGGCGTTTTTTATATCGCAGGGGCGATCGCATTTTCCCTGCCTGATAAAACACTTGCGGAGAGAGGGGTACAACGCTATGGGGACAAATAGGGAAGATACCATAAAAGATCTTTTTAAATCTTTTACAGGTCAGGAATATCAGAAAGGTGTACAGCCCGGCGAATCGAGCTACGACAGAAACGCCGGTGTACTGAAGAGCGGTATTGACGGCTCTATCTACAAAGACGACGAGATCAACGAAGCTGCTGCTTACTTTGAATCTCGTGCCAAGGAATTACTGACGGATCCCGAAACTAACCGTATGGGCGAGTTTTATCGGATCGGCTACGAAGCTATCACTATCATGAAGGGGCGCATAGGCTCCGGAATCGGATCATAAATAAAAACGCTGCAGCAGAGGTTTTTTGCCTCATACTGCAGCGTTTCCTGTTAATTTTTGGTTTTTGGGCAGTGACTTACTTTTTAGATCTCATAATCTATGCATGTTCTGCTCTTTGTGTTCGGACGAACTACTCCATCTGCAACTTTAACGTGCTCAGGATGAACCGCATAGCCCTTGAGCGCTTCAGGGCTCTCTAAGGTACTGTCGAGCATGAGATCACAGTTTGAGGACTCCAGCAGGCCGTCAATCCTTACATTTACCTCAGTAAGACCGGGAACTTTTCCAACAAGTCCCTCGAGACCTGCTTTTATCTTCTTCTTTATCTCTGCTTTTTCCTCAGCGCCGAGCTCGTCCTTAAGCTGCCAGAGAATGATATGTTTTACCATGTGATAATCTCCTTCCAAGTGTTTATTTGATTATTGTACATGATAACACAACAAATATCACCAAGAGCGAGAATATCAAGAAATTGCACACACATTAAATCCATTTTTCTCTTATTAAGCGGCAAAAATTTGCCGATAAAGCTGTATACAGATTTTTAAGCGACTATCTAAAATTGATAGGAGGACACAGCCATTTTTAACATTACATATCCTACAAATACAAGTGTGACTATATCCGCACTGAAACATAGAGTATCCGCAGAGATTTCCGCACGCCGTTCCGAGAGCAGGACCCAGACTGCTTATATCCTGTTTGAAATGGCTGCGCGTTTTTTCATTTCGATCGGTATTTCCTATATTTTTTATGATTTTCTGATCCTTGTAAACGGCGGATCAAAAGGCTGGTATTTGGCAGCCGCTATAGCCTGTTTCTTTACGCTTGCAGTTTTTTTCCTGTGGATCATTCCGTTTTTATCAGATGCGAGACCTATCTATCGGATGGAAGCGCTGGTCAAGGTCTGGAAAAAGCTCTCCTACATCGAGCTGTCTCTTAGAAGCCTTGATTCTGCTACATTCGACGAGAATGAGTCTGTCCTGATACGTCCTTACGAGGATGTGGGATTTATCCTCAAGCAGCAGAACGGCAAGGAGTATCCGGTATTTCTTCCCTACAAGGCAGAGATACTGTCTGAGTCTGACGGTCAGGTGATGCTGGACCTCAGGATCTACGACGACTACGCCGCAAAGGTCAGCAATTTCCTTGATAACAGTGCTGAGAAGGTTTTTGATACGGTGTGAGGTTAATAGTCAATAATTTGTAGTTCATAATTGACGCCTTCAGGAGAATACTTATCTTTCTCCTGAGAGCTGTTTTTTGTTAAATCGGAAGAATCTGATGTGAATAGTACGCATAAAAGGACTGGTGACTTAGAAATATCTTCTAAGTTACCAGTCCTTTTCGCTTATTATGAAGCAGATAGCGGGATTCGAACCCGTGTCGCTGGCTTGGGAAGCCGGAATACTAACCACTGTACTATATCTGCATTTATGAAGCCGACATATCTTATCGACATCTTTATAGTACTAAAATTCTTACATTCAGTCAAGATTCCGCACCTAGTGTATACAAAAATTTGCACTAACAAGTTACGCTAGGCTCGACAAAACCTCGTCAAGCGAACTTGCATAACATGCACTACGCTCGAAAATACCTCGCTAAGCGCTCCGAAAAATTACTGGAGCGAGCTAAAAGCGAGCAACCAGTAATCCTCTCAAACAAAATCATTAGGCAGATGAAAAAAAAGGAAGCGGAAACAATGCTCTCCGCTTCCGTCACCTCAAGCCACAATGATCCCAAAAACCATCACCCCAGCGGAACATTAATCTCCGCCGCGGACTCCGAGTCCCGAATAAGCTTCATCTCCGAGCCTGTATCAAGCCAGAGCTCAGGAAGCCTGCGGGATAAAAACAGCGCAGGTGCCTCCATTGCGGAATAAGCTCCTGTTCTCTCGAAGACAAGCTCATCGTCGATCTCAAGTGATGACAGACTAATGTCTCTCGCCAGAACATCCGCTGTAGTGCAGAGACTGCCGCAGAGGGTGTAGATTTCCTCATCGCCGTCACGCTTGTTCACCTGACGGATCGGAGGCATCTTCATAGCCATCATCTGGCCAAAATAATTCACATGGTGCATACCGCCGTCGAGAATAGCGTAATTCACGCCTCTGGTGCACTTAATATCGCAGACAGAAGTATGATACTCTCCGCATGTAGCCGCAAAATAGCGTCCCATCTCGATGCTTAAAGGGTATTCCTTCGCAAACTCTATAAGGAGAGGCGCCGCCTCATTGAGAATCTCATCATCCTTTTCCTGTAAAGGCGGATTAAAGTATTCAACAGCAAAACCTGTTCCGTACTCAACTATCTCAGGATCAAAGCCATTCTCTGCCTTTAACTTTGCGAGAATCTCTCTCACCTCATCAAGATCCTTCTTGATCTTCTTAGCCTTGTTCTTTCCCGTGCCCGAGAAATAGTGAAGGCCCATGAAATTAAGATGCGGCCAGTTTTCAGCAGAAGAAAGGACATAGATCAGGTCCTCTTCGCTCATTCCAAACTGACTGCCCGCAGAAAAACGAAGGATAACATTCAGCTTTCCGCTGACGCCTTCCTTCTCTGCTCCTGCCTCCAGAAGCTCCACGTGACGAACACTTTCAGCCGTGAGTATCTCAGAGCCATACCGGATAGCCTCACGAATGTCTGAAAGCTCCTTCATCACGCCGGAGTAAAGAATCTTTTCAGGCGGTATATGAAGTCTCCTGACTATAGAAAGCTCACCCGGACTGCAGACCTCAAATCTGGTAATGGCATCCGGAAGCGGACCTGCCAGTATAAACGGGTTCGCTTTAATAGAATACACAAGCGGTATCCCCGGAAGTGCCTTGTGAACTTTTTCCACCATTTCCGAAAAAACATCGGAACGGAAAATATAATAGGGTGTCTGAGGCTGCATCTTAATCATTATTTATTCCTCTGAAAGGCTCTCGATGAGCTTTGTCAGTGCATCAAGAGAGTCGAAATTCTCTGCCTTTAATTCCTTGGGTGTGATCTCAATGTCAAATTCGTCATCCAGCTCAGACACGATAGAAACAATATCAAAGGACTCCAGAAGTCCGCCAGAAACCAGCTCTGTCTCATTCTCAAAGTCAATGTCAGGTCTCTGATCCTGAAGGATTTCAAGTATTCTTTCTCTCATGTTTAGTTTCCTCCTGCAAATAAAAAATAAATATATATATCATATTATCCCTGCTATGGACTTTAGGGAAGATATATCTGTCTTTCCGTTAGGAAGTTTTGGAAGATCCTCAAGCTTATTCACTTTTCTCGGGACCATAAAGCCCGGAAGCTCAGTCCTTAAGAATAAAACAAGGTCACGTTTCTCTGCCTCTCCTGAGTAGAAAAGCCAGATCACTTCCTTTGAATGATCGTAAAGCACTGCACTCTCAGCAACACCTGCTGACTGAGACGCTGCTGCCTCGATCTCGTCAAGCTCGACACGGTGACCCATGTGCTTTACCTGGCGGTCACGGCGTCCGTGGAACTCAAGGATACCGTCCTCACGGAACTTTCCAATGTCACCTGTTCTGTACATCCGTTCATAGTACTCAGTGACGAGCGGATTTCTCGTAAATGCTTCCTCCGTGCGCTCCGGGTCTCTGTAATATCCAAGCGCCAGGATCGGTCCGCTGACACAGATCTCACCCTCTTCACCGACTGCAGCTTCCTCTCCGTTGTCCTTTAAGAGAAATACCTTGTAATTATCATAGGGTACGCCGATCGGAAGGACTTCATCCTCTGCGACCACGTGATCAATGCGGAAATATGTACATGAAGCAGTAGCTTCCGTAGGACCGTACTGATTTACAAAAACTGCATCAGGCAGGTTCTCCTGCCACTTCTTAAGCACCTTTCCCGGCATTACAGAACCGGAGAAACAGATTTTCTTAAGTGTAGTGAGCTTCGTATCCTCAAAAACACCAAGCTTTGTCAGTACAGTAAGAGCTGATGTGCTCCAGCCGACTGCGGTGATTTCCTTCTCATTCATGAAATTAAAGAGCTCATCCGGCTGCATAAAATATTCCTTCGGCACCAGATGATCCGAAGCTCCTGTAAGGAGAGGCACATAAATATCACGGACTGCCGCTATGTAATCAAGCGGTGACTGGCATCCGATCCTGTCCTCAGTCTTTATGGACATCATATGCGTATAAGAGCTGATGTAGCACATGAGTGAATGATGGCTTGTGAGCACGCCCTTCGGACGTCCGCTGGAACCGGAAGTAAAGATCACGTACAGAGGATCTATCTCTGTCATCTTTGTACGGATCTTA
This sequence comes from Lachnospiraceae bacterium, assembly GCA_900168235.1. GTDB lineage: Bacteria > Bacillota > Clostridia > Lachnospirales > Lachnospiraceae > NK4A144. The sequence continues at coordinate 55,318 of FUZG01000003.1, forward strand.
TTTAAGATGGGCCATGCTGTCATGCCCACATTAAGCTCCTCACGGGTGTATAAAGGGCATTTGGCAGCTTCTGCATATTTTGATGCAGTCTCGGCAAAATTCTCCTCTGTGAAGACCGCAGAGGGTCTCAGGGTATCAAGTATCTTATTAATCCTGTCCTCAGGAAGTGCTGCATCGATAGGCGCATATACATGACCGCTGTACACAACTGCAAGGTAAGAAATAATAGTGTGCACATTTCTGCCCATCATGACAGCTATAGGCGCAGGATCCGTAACCTTCTCTGCAAGACGGCTTCCCATCCTGCGGGCTTCCTCCATTACCTGTCTAAAAGTCACTGACTCCGCTGAATCTTCGTATGCAACTTTATCCGGCATGATACGGCCTGTTTTTTCAAGCCACTCCAGAACATTCTTTTCCATTTTTTATCCTTTCAGATCCATGTCAAAACTTTGCATAGATCATTCCTGCTGCGTCGTATCCGTTGCCGTATGCGCCGAAGAGAACAACCACAAGCACACAGACATACCAGAAGAGCACACGTACCGCAAACGGCATCGCCATGAGCTTTGCTCGGATAGGATACGCTCTCTCCTTCAGCACACTGACAATGATAACAACTATCATTCCGACTGCAACAGTCATATAATCCCAAAAATCCATGCCGAGAAGCCCCAGACTGTCCGTCAGGACCTTCAGATGGAAATTTGTAAATATCTGCCTGAACATTTCAAGTCCCACGCCGAAAGTATCTGCGCGGAAAAACATCTCTCCTATGATAACAAGGAAAAAGAGCTTTATAAAGCGGAACACACGAACAGGCAGTGAATTTTCCGTCAAATGCAGTATTTTAAGGAGCGAAAGGAACGGTCCTTCCACGATATTTTCAAATTCGATCAGCACAAAATAGTACATTCCGTAGAAAATATATGTCCATCTGGGACCGTGCCAGAGACCATTTGAAAGCCATACAAGGAAAAGCGCCAGCGCCGGTGCCGCAAGGTTTCCAACGTACTTTCCGAACCTGTCACGGATCTTTTTCGTGAATTTCATGACCGGCTTTGAAAGGGTCACAGGATAGAAAATATAATCCTTGAAGAACGTACCGAGAGTGATATGCCAGCGTCTCCAGAAATCAGACGCATTTTTTGCAAAAAACGGCTGACGGAAGTTCTCATGCATATGTATCCCAAGGGTCATACCGCTTCCGATAACGATGTCGATGGTACCGGAAAAATCCATATATTCCTGAAATGTGAACAGCACCGCTGCCGCAAGTGACAGTGATCCGTCCATGATATTATTCTGAAAAAGTATATCAACCGCAGGCGCCAGATGGTCTGCGATAACAAGCTTCTTAAATAAACCCCAGAGTATCCGCTGATAGCCTTCCGCGAGATTCCGCGCTTCAACAGGTCTTCCGGCTGAAAGACCGTCTGCGATCTCATTAAATCTCGAAATCGGTCCCTCAAGGAGCTTAGGGAAAAATGTGAAGAACAGCAGGAGCTTTATAAAATCGTGCTCTGCCTTGATATCTTCACGAAATACGTCAGTTAGGTACGCGATCGCTTCCAGCGTAAAATAGGAAATACCTACAGGCACAACGAGATCCAGCATATTCCAGTTGAAGTTACCGTGGAAAGCCTGGCTTATGCGGACAATCGTGAGTCCGACAAAGTCGGCGTACTTCATGACAACGAGTATCAGGAGAAGCAAAATCACTGCACCTGCAAGCACCTGTTTTCTCTTTTTTGTCCTTGCCTTACGCTTTAATTCCTTATTTCCGGCAATCTTCTCCATGATGCGTCCGGCTGTGTAAGCTATCCCGGATGACACTATAGGGAATATCACCAGCGCTCCGCTGAAACTCAGGAAAAACAGCAGGTTTGCTGCGAGAAGCACATATCTCCTGCCCCTTGCCGGAGTCATCTGATACATAAGGAGCACGACCGGCAGGAATATTACAGGATAATACCAGACTGCATAGGATATGCCGGTTCCTGAAGTCATGTATTCAAAAAAATGCTCTATCATGAGTACAGCACCGCCTTATCCAGATTTTTATCCCAATCTATGTAAAAAATCTCATTTCTGTGATCCGGCAGATCATAATTTTCGTAAAGATATCCGCCAAGATAATCCATAACCTTTACAGATCCTTCAAAATTTACGTGATTTCCGTTATCCATGGTATCTGTCATCCAGTCGATGCCTATTTCATCAAGCTTCTGATTCAGATCCAGATACTTAACATCCCATTTTTCCGCCCAGTTCTCCACTACGCGGTGCTTTCCCTTGTTCCAGTTGGTAGCACTTGGAGCTGAGACCAGCAGAAATTCAACGTTCTGCTCTTTACAGATATTCATGATATCACGAAGTATCCGCTCATTCTCCTCAGGCATCTTCACCTTAGGCGCATCCTCATTCATGTAGTCGCCGCCCTCATAGGGACGGACCATGGTTTCTACGAGAAATCCCTTGAAAACCTCAGCATCACTGTAATAAACATCTTTGCTTTTCACGGATTCCGGAAGATAGGATTTATAAAAAATATGATAGTGAAAAAGCGGGAACTTCTCTTCCATAAGGTTTGTGAACTTCGCTTTCTCGTCACGATAAGCTCCTGCTTCCTCAAAAACTGCATCAGTTTCAAGGATCACGAGCTTCGGGCTCTGAACCTTAAGGGTTTCTGACAATATCTCCCTTGAGTCGCAGAGTCTGAGGGCACTGGCGCCGAGATTGTAGGATGCGGCACCGTGATCCCTATACAACTGCAAAGGTGAAAATGAGCGGTATGACTCACTGTTTCCCACAAAAAGCACATCCATGCTCTCAGGACGCTCCTTTGCCACAACCTCATTTTTCATCCTGACTGCCGTAATATTATATACTTCTCCGCTCTCCGGACGGATGAGCATAGAAAGCACCATCAGGACAATAAAAAGACCGCCCATAAATATCACGATGCGGACGGCCTCTTTGTGTTTTATAATAAAATCTTTCATATTCTCCCACATGTTAAAAAGCGATATTATTTCCTTTGTACACCGATTTTTGATTATAAAGCAAAACGGTTTTTACGTCTACAAAGTACGCTTATTTTCACCAAGGAGTTTCATGGTCTGTGAGAGGATCATGTCTTCCGTGGGAACTGACTCTGATCCGCTTTCTTCTGCGGGAACTGACTCCGGTTCACTGTCTTCCTGAAATGTCACTTCATGATCAGGCATCACTTCTATGTTTTCTTCCCGGATCTCCGGATTTTCCTCTTCAAAAGTGACCTCGTGATCCGGCATTACTTCTGTATTCTCTTCTCTTATCTTTTCCACGTGCTTTATCGCGCTTCCGCAGAATCTGCAGAATCTATCCTCTTCGCTTACGCGCTTACCGCAATTCGTACAGAACATTTATTTTTCTCCCGAATATTTTTTAGGATCTAAAAACCTGTGAATCCTTATCTTATTTTATCATATCTTATATTCAGATATCCTTAAAAAAGACTATATTTTCACTTGCGGCGGTTAAGCACGGCGTCTCTTCCTATTCACAAAATAGTCCAGGATCCCGCCAAACACGATGATGCATCCTGCAACTATCAGCACGCGCTTTGCGGCTTCCTGAGGGATCGCTCCCTTTGACTGAATGGACTCCTGATAAAAAGTGAGTTCATAGCGGATTTCCACGGGATCTCCCATTGCCGTGGTGTCACCAATAATAGGAAAACTGCGGTCCATTGCAAGAACAGGTATCTCAAATACGGAATTTCCCCCATCCTCGGCAAGATTGTAATAGGTCTTATTTCCGACCCGCACGTAGTCATAATGGACACTGCTCCACAGAAGCCTCGCATATGCCCGTCCATCCTTCACAGTGAGGTACGTCGGTGAGCTTATGCTCGCGCGTCCGCTGCCCCCTGTCATATTTACCTCGATAGAGTATTCACCGTCAGGATATGACACTTCCATCGGAACCGGCTCCTCATTAAAAGCCGGGTCACTGTCATTAGAATTTCCGGCATAAACAGGAACCGTGCATAAAACTACTCCCGACAGCCCAAGCAATGCGGTCACGAGAACGCATAACGCACAGATATACAGTTTTTTGATAAATCCAATACCATTCATAATAATCTTTATATGTTCTGTTTTTTGTAAATAAAAAATACGGACATCAGTCCGAAAACCAGCAGATAACAGCTAAGCACCATAAAACCCATGTATCCCGCAGACACTCCGTTTGCTATATTTCTTATCATCCTGCAGCTAACAGACAGAGGAAGTATGGAGACCACCTCTCTGAAACCTGAGGGCATCTGCTCCGTTGAAAAAAATGTGTTGCAGAGAAACGACATCGGAACGATTATGTACGAATTGAATCTGGGCGCATCCGAATAGCTTTTCGCAAAAAATGACAGGGTCAGTGCAATAGTCGAGAACACAACACCGTTAAAAAACATGACAAATAGCGATAATGCATTGAATATCAGCCCTGTATTTATGGGCATCGTGAGGAGCAGTATAAGCCCTCCCGCATACATTCCACGTAAGCTCCCGCCTATGATCTGCCCCAGTATAAACTGCCACAAAGGTGTGGGCGACACCATGACCTGATCCAGCGCCTTCTCATAAAGCCTCTGGACACTCATATTCTGTATTATCGAGCCGAAACTTCCCGTCATTGTCGCCATTGTCACGATTCCCGGTATCAGGAAGTGGAGATACGGCTCTCCGTGTGATGTCGTCTGGATTCCCATTCCAAAAATAATGAGATACATGACAGGCGGAATAAGCGCGGCTACTGTTATCTTGTAAAAATCTCTGCGGAACTCTACCCATTTTTCCCAGAGAACTGTGATTATACCCATTCTAAACCTTTCAACTGCGTGTTTCTCAGAGCTTCCTGCCTGCGCAGACCACAAATACATCCTCAAGCGTGGTAGCGCGGAAGGATGTGTCGCCCTCTTCGCTCTCAAGATAAGCGATGGCATCCTTCCTGTCATGAAAATACCTGCTTACGAGCCCCTTCTCTGTAGTCTTGTCCACAGCAAAAGCCCCAAGCTCTTTTATCAACGCCTCCGGTGAATCGCATTTCTGAAGCTTTCCGCCGTTCAAAAGCGCCACCCTGTCGCATAGAGCCTGGGCTTCTTCCATGTAGTGAGTCGTGAGGACTATGGTCATATTTTTGTTATTAACCTGTCTTAAAAGGTTCCACATCTGCCGTCTGGACAGGGCATCCATGCCTGCCGTCGGTTCATCAAGGAGCAGTATCTCAGGCTCTGTCATGAGGGCTCTGCATATCATGAGCTTTCGCTTCATTCCGCCGGACATGCGCCTCACACTGCGGTTCCTGTAGCCAGCGAGTCCATAGTATTCCAGCAGCTCGTCGGTTTTCTCCCTGATCACCTTCTTCGGCATATAGTAGAGGCGTCCCTGATATTCCATGACCTCATCCGCAGTCATATCCTGCCTCATGGAATACTCCTGTGTGATCACACTAAGCTTTCGCCTGAGTGATGACGCCTTTCTGTCGATCTTTACCCCATCGATCAGTATTTCTCCATCGGTCGGGAGAAGGATCGTGCTGAGCATGCTTATGGTTGTTGTCTTTCCTGCCCCGTTGGGTCCCAGGAGTCCAAAAAATTCACCCGTCTCTATATTCAGGTTTACATGGTCGACCGCAGTGAAATCGGCGAATTTTTTTGTAAGATTCTTTATTTCGATCATAAATCTCCAAGTGATCAGTTTCCGTCCGCATTACGCTTACGGATCATTTTCATGAGCGGCCACGCTTTGCCACGATCAGAGAATAATATCCGGCATCATCCGGAATCTCATCTATTCCCCTGTATACCTTTTCATTATCGCAGCCACAGTTTTCAACTGCATTGACCGTGAGCCCGCTCTCTCTCAAAATCTCCTTAACTTCGCTCATATGGCTGGCTGACTTCATCAGTACATAATTTCCATCATAATCCAGAGTGTGTTCCTCTTTATGGACAGCAGGAACGATATGGAGCTCTTCATCCCATTCTGCAAGAGAAATATTAAGTCTCGCAGCCGCCGCACAAAATGAGGTGATACCGCTTATAAGCTTCACTTCAAAGCCATCCCTTTCAAGGATATGCTGGAGATAGGAAAATGTACAATAAATTGTCGGATCCCCAAGAGTGATGTAGGCTATGTTCTTCCCCTGTTCAAGGTAAGACTCTAAAAGCTTTGCACCTTTTTCATGCTCTTCCCGAAGCTTTTCCCTGTCCTTTACCATAGGCATATAAACGCCCACAAGCTCTTTATCCGCGATCTCAGGCACAGCGGCAGAAGCGATCCTGTACGCAAAGGATTCCTTCGGATCCTTTCCCGCAACTGCGACCACGTCACATTCCTTTATCATCCGTACTGCCTTTAAGGTCAAAAGTTCCGGATCTCCGGGGCCTATACCAACACCGTAAGCTATTCCATTCATTCTAAAAACTCCTATAACAATCTGTAAAATCCGGATGGTCTCCTCTTCCTTCTGCAATATGATAACCGATCCGTTCTACCCGCCTTCTAAGGCACATATTACATTCTGCCGCTTCATCCCCTGTACAGATCTTTCCGTCATACAAAAGATATTTTCCTCTGACATTTGTCGGGGACAGATTTGGCATCAGGACATTTGCTCCTGCAAGAATTCCTTTTTCCCTGCCCATCACATCAGCGGTTCCGAGTGCTGTTGTTGCAGGAAGGAGGACCTTCGGAAAAAGCAGTCTCAAAACCGCAAGAAGCTTAAGCGTATGATCAACACTTCCATCCGGTTCATTCCCGAAAGGCGTATCCTTATGCGCTATAAATGGTCCAATCCCTATCATATGAGGCTGTAATTCCTGCATAAAAACAATGTCTTCGTAGATATTATCAATGGTCTGATAGGGAGATCCAACCATAATACCACATCCCACCTGATAGCCTATTTCCTTCAGGTCATGCAGGCATTTTTTTCGGTTCTCACAGGACATTCCTGCGGGGTGCAGTTTGCTGTAGTGCTCAGGATCTGCGGTTTCGTGGCGTAACAGATACCTGTCTGCTCCTGCGTCATAGTACTTTTTATAGCTCTCATAGGATTTCTCACCGATGGAGAGGGTGACCGCGCAGGATGGATGCTTCTCTTTGATGGCTTTCACAATATGACATATTCTTTCATCCGTAAAATACGGGTCTTCGCCGCCCTGGAGCACAAATGTCCTGAACCCAAGCTCATCACCCAGATCACAGCATGACAAGATTTCTTCCTCTGTGAGACGGTATCTGTCCGCCTTCGCATTTCCGCACCGTATACCGCAGTAGTAACAGTCATTTTTACAAAAATTCGTGAACTCTACAAGTCCTCGGATATAAACTTCGTTTTTGAAGTTCTGCTGAGCCGTGCGCCTTGCTGTCTGAAAAAGATATTCTTTTGTATCGTCATCATCGCACATAAAAATGTACCTCAGCCGATCTGCTGAGATTTTCTTCTCGTGCTCCAATGAATCTATTATCGCTCTGACTTCATTATCCATAAACTATCGCCTTCTTAATTTTCGGATTTGACGCGCCAAACTCATTTTATGCGCATTTAGTCTATCAATTATAGCAAATATCACCAGGTTCGACAAAACCTCGCCAAGTGCTCCGCACACCAAAAATCCGCCAAATCGTTACTGTTCACTCGCTTACAGCTCGCTCCAGTAACGGATTTTGCCAATTAAATCGCCTCTGGCGATGGGCAAAATCCAATGGCTCGCCTTCGTTATTGGGGGCATAACTGCGCAGCGTAGTGCGCAGTTTGCCTCTGAACAGTAACGCCAAATCTTCTCTACTTACAAAGATTTGGCGGATTAATATTTTAATATCTGTACTGGTCTTCTACTCTTACATAGTGAACTTTTACGTCTTCCGGCAGGAGATCACGCACCCATTTAGCTGCGTACTCCATTCCGGGTTCTTCCAGATTGAAATGACCTACATTGAAACATGCCTTATTTTTACCGAGTGCAACTGCATCGTTTATATATGACAATACGTTCCACTCAACGATCTCACCGGGGATCACGGCGTCGATACGTCCTTCTTCCATCTCCTTTATTATTGCTGTGGCATAGTCATGATAATGACCGTTTTCATCAACCTTTTCCTCCATGAAAAGCCCCGGACAGAGGTGACCTACGATGGCGATCTTTGAGATCTTGTGAGCCGGATCACCGATATAGCGGAGTCCGTTCATGTGGAATCTATCTTCCAGAAAATCCTTCATTTCCTGAACAGTTGTCTCAGGAACGTGATACACGAAAGTGCAGGGCGTACTGCTCTGAACCTGATACTCTTCCCATCCGAGCTTCCATGCTACGCCTGAAAAAATGCTGTCCGGCACGTTTGCATGCATGCGGTCATGATCTCTCCAGATCGTGATGTGATGCTCCTTTATGAGCTTCTCTTTTTCATCAACGACTTCATTTCTAAAATTAGTCTTCCACTCAGGAAAGTCCGGTGTCATGTAAAAAATCGGCTCATGAACGATAAGGAGATTTGCTCCGAGCTCTATAGTCTTTCTTATAACATCCATAGTCGGTGCAAGTGCTGTGACTACGCCTGTGCACTCATCCTCCGGATCACCTGCCTTATAACCGTCACAGGTAATGCTCTCATCAACAGGCGGATGATATGCACAAATTTTTGCAATTATATCTTTATGTTTCATTACTGCTCCAAAACTCTATACTAAAAACTTCTCTATGCAGCACCTGCAATATCAAAAACCAAGTACCAGTCTGTCCTTCGTCTCCGGCTCTATTGATGCCAGGAAAGAAAAAGCGCTGTCCGCCATCCGTTCCCACACATCAAATTCATGATTTCCTGTGGTCTCCACAAATGTATGTGCGATTTTTGTCTGATCCAAGGTATCGTGGAATCTCTTCACAGAATCCCACACGAGTCCATCCCCGTTACCGCAGGCAATGAAGACCTCAGGCACATCGCGTTTTCCATGTGCTTCGGGATAAGCCATGTACAGATTTTTGTCGCTTGAAAGGTATGTTTCCTTATCCTTAAAATAGCTTTCAAAAACTTCAGGTCTGAATCCGATCTCAGGGAAATCACAAAGAAGATTGTGAGGATCAACTGCAGGCGACAGAGCTGCCACCTTAGAAAATTTATCAGAATACTTTAAGCCGTTATAAAGCGCACCGTATCCGCCCATGGAAATTCCTGCGATAAAGGTGTCTTCTCTTTTTTCAGATAAAGGCAGGATCTTTCGGGTCTCATTAATCAGATCTTCTCCGATGAACTTTGAAAAATTCTCATTTCTCTCAGGATGATCTATGTAAAATGAGTTGCATCCATCAACCAGCACGATCGCCATGCCCTTTAATTCGCACTGCTTTCGTAAGTTCATATATGTCAGTATGCCTGTAGCATCCAGACTGTATCCCGGCAGGAAATAGCAGGTTTTGTAAGGCGGTTCGATGACACTGCCTCCAAGACCGTCTGTTGGGAGAAACGCCTTTATGGTGACATTTCTGAACAGTGATCCTGCGTTAAATTCCATTGTTAAATAAGCCAATTTTTACCTCACTTGATTATCTTTAACCCATTCAGAAGGAGTACATCCAAAAGTTCTCCGAAATACGGTGATGAATGACTTCACATTTGAAAAGCCGTTCTTCATGGCGCAGTCCAGAAGCAGTCCCTCGGGGTTTGCACGGAGCCATTCAACGCTGTTCGTGATCCTTACATTCTGGACATAATCGTGGAAATTTGTTCCGACCTTGTCCTTGAACATTCTGGATAAATGCGCCGAAGAATAGTTGAACTTTTCAGCGACGGAGCCAAGGCTTATGCTCTCAGCATAGTTATTTTCTATGAAATTGATCACAGCCTTGACATTTTCGTCAGCTTTTTTGTGCTTCAGGCTCTCACTCGCGTCGCATAGGCAGTAGTGGTCAAGGGCGCGGATAAATCTGAAGGTAAGCTCCATCATTTCGAGCTTATACTCAGTACTGCTGTCATCTGACCAAAATGCCTTTGAGCTGTCTCCGGCGCGTTTATCCAGATTCCACTGCACGTCCTTGAGTCTCTCGTCTCTTCCGCTCGCAAAGCCTGCGGCTATGTTCTTCTTTTTCTCAAGCTCGCCGAACTTCAGCATGAGCTCCCGAATGGTCTCATATCCTTCCTGCGATTCAGGAATCTTAAAAAATGCGTCTTCACCAAGCCAGCTTTCAACGAAGCTCTTTGATATCTGCACAGTCACCCCTTCAAAATGATCATCCTGATCCACGTAATGATCCGAGTGGATGACAGCAGAATTTACCACGTTCCACTGACCTTTTTCTTTCACGATGGGAACACCGCCCACATAGCTCTGCACTCTTCCCTCACGTGTCAGATTGAACTCGTAATTTCTGTGCCAGTGCAGAGGCGTATAAATGGTGGTCCCGTCCATGAAATGGTTATAAACCTTTACAGGAACACGATTATTTTCAAAGATTTCTATCTGGTAAAGTGCACCCATAAAAAACTCCTATGATGCAGGTTAAAACAAGTTACACTAGGCTCGAAACTACCTCGCTAAGTGCTCCGAAAACTAAAATCAATTCTTTCTAAAAAGCAGTTTTGCAAGATCGCGAAGGCACATGCGCCATACGTTCCAGTCATGAGTGCCTTTATAAAGCTTTCTCACCTGACAGATCCCGCTCTTTTCCACTGTCTTGTCATCTTCAAGGAAATACTCGAGAAACGGATCTGTATCGCCGATCGCCCTGAAGAAAACGTCGAACGGTACTTTATCTGCCTTGTTTTCAAGCTCTGCTAAAAACTCCAGGTGCTCATCATCACCGCTTCCGCGTTCCACCATATCTATCTCAGATCCTGTGATCCAGTCATGCAGGAATCCGCTGAAAATGCCGAGTGATGAAAACATCTCAGGATGTCCGAAGCCGATCATGGATGTCTGGAGTGAACCCATGGAAAGCCCTGCCATGGCTCTCTTCTCACGGCTTCCGCCAAAAGGGTACCGCTCCTCTATGAAGGGGATCACATCCTTAAGGAGATAGTCCTCAAATCTTCTGAAATTTACTACTCTTTTTCCATTCTCATGAACCTGTACCATTCCGCAGTTCATGACAACCGCAAACTTCTCTGATTCACTCTCTGCAATGAGATTATCAAGGATCTCCGGCACTTTTCCCGTGCTGACCCAGCCAACCTCGTTTTCTCCATGACCATGCTGGAGATAGAGCACAGGTATCCTCTCATCAGACTTCATATCCCAGCCTGCGGGAGTGTAGATCAGACACCTCTCCCACTCACCTGTGACCTCAGAAAAGAAGGTATCCATGATGACCTTGCCGTGGGGAACATTTTTTCTCAGGTAAAAATCCTGCTCCTCTGCGGGAAGCTCCACATAATTGCAGGGACGTGAATATCCGTAACCTATGGGGAGAGTCGGGCACAGTACATGTGTGCCGTCAACCCACAGGAGCATGTAGTTCATACCGCTCTGGAAAGGAAGTTCGCACTCAAAGATGCCGTCATCGCTCTTTTTTAACTCAGTTACCGTGTCCGCAAAGTGCAGCTCGACCTTTGATGCCTCAGGAATCTTCCACTGAAAATGCCACTTGCCGTCAACCTTTACGACAGGCTCAACTTCGTTTTCTGCTGTAAATACAGGGTCTATAGATAAAAACTGTTCTCTCAGCATTTTTCTAAAATATTCTCCAATCCGCAAGAAATGTACTTGTTCCAGAATTTCCAGTCGTGTATGCCCGGTCCCTCTTCGTATGTGAAGTCTGCATTTTCGTCTGCGAGGAACTTTCTCATCAGCTGGTTTTCTTTATACAGGAAATCCTCTGTGCCGATCGCCATGTAGACAGGCGGGATAGCCGCGCCGGACTCCTTCAATTTTTTGTACAGTACTTCCGGGTTTTTATCGGAGTTTTCCAGGTTCTCCAGATCTCCGAATACTTCTTTATAAAAATAGTAGTTTGCGATATCGTCGGAATCGCCTTCCTTCATTCCCTGAATATTGTGGATGATAAATGCGGAAGAAAGTGCGATCACGCCACCGAAGGTTTCAGGATAGGAAAGCGCTGTGTGGAACGCTCCGAATCCGCCCATTGAAAGTCCGCCGATCAGAGTGTCTTCTTTTTTATCAGACAGATGGAAGGTCTTTCGTGTGAAATCAATGATCTCTTTTCCTGCAAAGGTACCGTATTTACATCCTGTAGCCTCACGGTCCAGGTAGAAATTATTTCCGGCTGTGATCATAAATACTGCGATATTGTAGTTCAGCGCGATATCCTCTGCGACTCCGTTTAATTCCCAGTCCTGATCGTTTCCGGAAAAACCGTGAAGGAGATACAAAGCCTTCGCAGGTCTCTTATAGTGCGGATTTTCTCCTGTTATGAGCTCCGGATAATCATTTGGTAAAACGTATGTAAAATCGACCTGTTTCATCTGACACTCAGAATAAAAACGCATTCTTCCTGTAGCCATTGTGAATCTCCTTTATGCAGCGGTGTAAGCCGCTCTTCTGTCCTCAAGTTCTTTTCTGATATCAGCATACTGCTGATCCAGATGATAGAAAATATTTATTATTAAAACTCCCGCCATTAAGATCACCGGTAAACCGATGTAGCAGAACTCGATCGCACGGATCGCTGAAGCTGTCTGAACTGCAGCGCCTCCTACGTATCCACCCATATTGAGTACTACTGTGATGAGCATTGATACGAGGGAATTTGCGATCTTGATAGCAAATCCGATGAATGCCATCAGGAATCCCTGTACTCTGACGCCGTTTTTCCATTCGCCGTAGTCAATGGATTCTGCGCACATTACGTAAATGATGCCGTTGATGAACGCGAGACCTACTGAGCTGATCACGGAAAACAGGATAACAAGACCTACTGCTTCTTTTCCAACGAGTGTTCCGATAGAACCTACGATGGAGAAAACTGTTCCTGCCCAGACAAGATTTCTCTTACCAAGCTTTGACGCAAGGAACGGGATGCAGAATGTGATGGGAATACCGATCACGTTTGAGATGGAAAGCAGTGTTGTTGCGATTCCCTCATTATTTAATACATTTCCTGCAAAATATACTGTGGTCTGTGCCTTGATAACTACGACTGCGATAGTGAAAAGTGATGTTAATGTGCAGATGATCCAGGGACCATTGTTCATTGCCTTGATGGAATCCATGAGGGAGATCTTTTTAGCAGAAGCAAGGTTCATTCTCTCTCTTGTGTTGAAGCCATCAATAAAAATGAGGATCGCGCCGATGATACCAAAAATTGTGGCAACAGCGCCATAACCTGCGTATTCATTGCCTTTTCCAAGGACCTTTACGAGAGTAAGAGCGAATGCTGCAACTGCGAGCTGGCCAAAATTTGTACCAAGGCTTCCGAACATATTGATACCGAGGCGGTCCTTATCATTATCTGTGATAGCTGTTAAAAGCACGTTCTGCGGGATAAGTACAGCCGTATATGCAAGAGTATAAAGGATATATGTGACTAAAGCATATACATATTTTGTTCCTTCATCAGCTGTAGGAATGTGGAACATGAAAAAGCACACTACAGCAAGAGGTACGGCAAATGCCATGATGTACGGTCTGCACTTTCCAAAGCGTGACTTTGTATGATCAACGATTATACCCATAAGCATATCCGAAACAGCGTCTGCTATTCCCCCCATCATCATGATGGTACCTACCTGTATCAGTCCAAGTTTTATCACATCAGTGTAGAAATACATGATAAATGTTGAAATGATGGTGGTTGCGAGACAAATACCCATATTACCTGAGCCATAGCTTATTTTTTCAAGCAGTGACACCTTTTTGTTATTTTCCATTGTGACCCTCCGAAAGTGAAACTTGTATTTGATAGTGTAATTATGCCTTTTTCAAGGGTCAATATCTTTCCTTTTTTATTTAATCAAATTGTCATTTTTTGATATTTTTAGCAAATTCACGCAGCAAGAGGCAGCAGTATGTTCGTTCACCGTTGTGTCGGTTCACCGGGATACGTTGGAAACAACGCTCTCCGCTTCCGTCACTCCGCCGTCCGGATTAGCCAATTAAAAAGAGTCACCACCCTAAAGTGATGACTCTATTAGAAAAAATATGATATTTTATTTCACTCTCGAAGTGCTGATATTTGAGTATCCATCAGGAAGTTCAAACTCGACTTCTGCGCACTCGCCGGATCTGATCATGACCTTCTCAAAGCCAATGAGCTCACGAACACAGGTCTTCTCATTGTCACCAAAGATCATAACTGTCTCAAGTCCCTCTCTGTCACCGGTGTTCTTTACAGTGACATGCATTTTTTTGCCGTCGCCGGAAATTTTCTCATCGGTCACTTTGAAAGTGGTGTAGGATAAGCCGTATCCAAACGGGAACTGCACCTTGACGCCGTGCTTATCCGTGTATTTATAACCTATCTCGTAGCCCTCAGTGTAGTGGACTTTATCCTTCTTTCCAAATTCGCCTACGCTGAATGCTGAGCAGTCCTCAGGCTTAAGGTAGAAGGTCTCGGGAAGTCGTCCGGAAGGATTAACTTCACCGAAAATGATATGAGCCAGTGCACGTCCGCCCTCACAGCCGTTGTAATAGGACCAGAGAACAGTGTCAGCCTTGTCGATCCAGGAGCCCATTTCTACTGAACTGCCGCTTATCAGTACGATAACTGCATCTTTTCTGCAATCCAGGATAGTACTTATGAGCTCATCCTGTCCGTAAGGCAGCTTCATATCATCTTTGTCAAAGCCCTCTCTGTCGATCACGTGATTAAGACCGCCCACATAGATAACGCTGTCATAATCCACGCTCTTCAGAACCTTTTCAACTTCTTCTCTCTTTTCCTTGGAGACTTTCTTTATCTGCTCATTTTCCTCTTCGGTCACTTCCAGGCTCTTTTCCTGCCAGCTGATCTCAGTCGCATCAGGCGCGATCTCCGCGTCATAGCCTGCGATGAAGTCAACTCTGGTATTTCCGCCCAGATATTCCTTTATTCCGAGGATAGGATTGATCTCGTAAAGTGCCTTGATCTCGGCACTTCCGCCTCCGAGAGAATGTTGTCTTATAGCATTATCACCGATAACAAGTATCCTCTTCTGCTTTTCAGCCTTAAGAGGAAGTACGTCACTTTCATTTTTAAGAAGGACGATGGATTCAGAAGCTACTCTGTATGCTGCTTCCTGATGAGCACGGGTATTATATGCGCCCGCCTTTCTATCACCTTCCAGCATATTGAGCTTGTCCATCATGAGAAGGATACGGAATACCTTTTTATCAATGATACTCTCGTCGATCTTCTTCTCCTCGACCATTTTTTTCAGAGGTTCCGCGAAATAATATTCATCAAAATTGTCTGTTACGGACATTTCTATGTCGCATCCTGCAGATGCTGCCTTATAAGTATCATGAACTCCACCCCAGTCGGAGATCACTACGCCCTCATAATCCCATTCGTCTCTCAGGATCTTATTTAAAAGGAACTCGCTTTCACAGCAGTATTCGCCGTAAACACGGTTATACGCTCCCATTACAGAGCGTGCATCGCCCTCTAAAAGAACTCTTCTAAAGACTTCGAGATATGTGTCCCTGAAGATTTCCTCGTCGATTTCAGAGCTTACAGCCATTCTGGCAGTTTCCTGATTGTTTAAGGCAAAATGCTTTACGCATGCCGCCACATCATTCTGCTGGATTCCCTTTACGAACTCTATTGCAAGTTCGCTAGTGAGATATCCGTCTTCACTGAAATACTCAAAGTTTCTTCCGCAGAGCGGACTTCTCTTCAGGTTGATGCCCGGAGCAAGGATCACATCCTTTCCTCTGCCCCGGGCCTCAGAACCAAGTACATCTCCCTCTTCATAAGCAAGTTTTCTGTTAAAAGTGCTTGCAAGAGCACTGTAGCACGGAAGATAAGTCACGAGATCGTCCTGCTGGTTCAGGAAGAGCCATTTAGCATCAAAAAACTCTCCCCTGACACCCATAGGACCATCGGAAGTCATGAGACGGGGAACCCCCAGTCTCTCAACTCCCTCTGTATGGAAAAATCCGCTTCCGTGGATCATTCCGATCTTTTCATCCAGAGTCATCTTCCGAACAATTTCATTAATCTGTTCTTTTGTCATTTTCGTGCAAATCCTTTAAATGAAGATCAACCCTTGACCGCACCGGCTGTAACACCGCCTACAATATACTTTGAAAGGAAAAGGTATATTACGATTACCGGGAAAATAGATGCAGCGATCATGATATAGATCTGACCCATATCAAATCTCAGCCAGTCAGCACCACGGAGCTGTGCCAGGAGGACCGGAAGGGTCTTTTTTGTATCAGTATGCAGGATAAGCGCCGGTGTGAAGTAATTGTTCCAGCTTCCTACAAAACTAAAGATCAACTGAACACTGATAGCCGGTTTGATAAGCGGCAGGATGATAGTGTTGAATGTACGGAACTCACCTGAACCATCGATTCTCGCTGCTTCCACGAGAGACATAGGCAGATTACTTGCCATGTACTGTCTGAAGTAGAAGTATGTTATAGGCGCAGCGATAGTCGGGATGATGAGCGGCCAAATAGTATCATCCATTCCAAGCTTGTTTATAAGCTGGATGAAACCAAGGATAGTAACCTGTCCCGGGATCATCATGATCGCAAGGATAAATGCCGCAACAGCTTCTCTTCCCTTAAATCTGTATGTGTTTACCGCATAAGCTGTCATTGCGGAGAAGTAAACACTGAGAACAGAAACAAGGACAGATACTGTGATACTGTTCACAAAACCCTTTGCTATCGGAATAGTTCCATTTACAAGATTCTGCCAGTTTTCAAGGACATGTGTGCTCGGAAGAACCGTGAAACCTCTTGTCATCTCGGCATGGGATCTTGTGGAGTTTATGAGAAGTATATAAAACCAGATAAGGCAAAGTGCTGTAAAAAACACCAGTACCGCGTATGCAATTACCCGCCGCGCCCTTACTGAAAGGCCGCGGTTTACGTGACTTTCTATTTTATTCATTTTACTTTCTTTCATCTCTGTTGAAGGACCGTGACTTATATAACTTTCTGCGCTACTCATTTCACACCCTCCTTTGTCATTCCTTTGCACTGTTGATACGGAATACGATCAGACTCAGGATACCTGTTACAATAAACATGAATACTGAAAGAGCACCACCCATACCAAAGTTCTTACTTGTAAGGTACTGATTCAGGTTCATGATAACGGTGATCGTGCTTCCTGCAGGTGTACCCTTACCATTTGTGAGGATCTGCGGTACATCGTACATCTGAAGACCACCGATAAGTGATGTGATCAGCACATAAATAAAGATGGGACGAAGGATAGGCATTGTTATACGGAAAAAAATCTGTGTTGCATTTGCTCCGTCAACCTCTGCCGCCTCATAAAGTGAGCTGTCGATACCAAGCATTCCTGCAAGGAGAAGTATTGTTGTATTTCCAAACCACATAAGGAAATTCATGAGCATGATAAGGATTCTGGA
The DNA here is from genome assembly GCA_900168235.1 of Lachnospiraceae bacterium. Classification (GTDB taxonomy): domain Bacteria; phylum Bacillota; class Clostridia; order Lachnospirales; family Lachnospiraceae; genus NK4A144. The sequence continues at coordinate 72,852 of FUZG01000003.1, forward strand.
TGCTGCCACGCTGTTCATAAATTTGAACGGCTCAGAAATGATGTGAAGACTTATTAAAATCTGGTTTACCGGGCCTGCATCTGCAAAGAGTGCAAAGAATAACATAGAAAATGCAGATGCCATGATGAGGTTCGGCATGTAAATGACTGTCTTAAAAAATCTCTGTCCCTTAAGCCTGAGGCTGGGATCTGAGAACCAATATGCTAAAAGTAAAGCAACTACGATCTGCGGTATGAAACCGCCCACCCACATAATGAGTGTATTTCCGAGATACTTCCATATCTCCGGAGCGCTAAGAAGCTTTACGTAGTTTTCTAAACCAACAAAATTCGGACCAATCTGTGTCAGACCTGAACGATAATTTTCGAAAAAGCTGTTATAAATTGTAGAAACAAGGGGAATAAAACTGAAGATTGTGTACACAGAGAAGAATGGAATAAGGAATATGTATCCCCACCGATCACATCTACTCACGCTGGACGTCTTCCTGCTCATAGTGTGTTACCTCCAAAAATCAAGTGAGCTTTTTGCAGAATTGCCTGCCGGAGACAAATAACCGGCAGGCAATTTTAATGCACGAACTAATACCGCTTAATAGTAGTAAAAGCTACCTATAGTTATTAATAAGTAAGATCAGGATATCTTGTTGTAGCAAGTGTATAGAACTGGTCCATAGCCTCATCGATCGACTTGTAGTTACCCTTGATGTAGTCACCCATAGCAGACTGGTAGTCCTGAAGAAGACCCTGGTCATAAGCTGTAAGGTTAGCCATATCGATTTTGTCAGCACCTGCGCAGAACATCTTCAGAGGATTCTGTCCGCCAAGAACTTCGTTTGAATAAGAATCATCGTTTGCAAGCTCTTCCATAACAGTTCTGTTATTTACGAAATCATTATCCTTAAGAACGATGTCCTTCATGATCTCAGGATCACATGTCATCTTCTTCATGATATCAGCAACGAGATCTGCATTGTCTGTTCCTGCTGCTGCGCAGATCCATGTTCCGCCCCAGTAGAAGCCCTGAGGACCTTCGATAGCGCCCCAGCCGCCGTCGTGTGCGACAGAACCTTCTGTATCCTTAGCCATTGAGAAGTCGATAAGCCAAGCCGGTCCAAAGTAAGAGAATACCTTTCCTTCAGGATAGAATCCCTTTGTCCAGTCATCAGACCACTGAGCATATGTATCACAGTAACCGGAATCTACGAGCTTCTTGGAATCCTCAACCCACTTAATGAGGTTGTCATCTACCTGAATCTTGTTGTTTTCATCAACCCAAGGAAGTGCTGCATTGTTCTGGTATACACGGAATGTATCCTCATGAGAAGAAACTACGTGATATCCTGCATCCTTAAGCTTAGCTGCTGACTCATTGAACTTATCCCAGTCAGAGAAATTCTTCTGAACTTCTTCCGGATCATCAGAACCGAATACTTCCTTAGCGATCGCTCTGTCGTAGATCATAACGCCCGGGCAGCCCTGCCATGAAGTACCCTTGATAACTCCATTGGAATCTGTAACAACGTCCTGTGTGTACTTGTACTGATCCTTCATATCATCAGCTGTAACACCAAGATCAGTAACAGGAAGTGTATAATCTGTATCTGTATACTTAACAGCGTAATCAGCTTCTACAAGGAAGAGGTCGATCTTCTCATCTGTTGCTGCGCTCTCCTGTGCAAGAAGGAGCTCATCAAGTCTGTTCTGATAAGCGTTTTCCTGGTTAGGAGTGATGAGCCACTTTACAGTAACATCACCGATCTTACCTGTTGTTCCGTCTACTTCCTCATATCCGGGATAGTGATCGATAAGACGTGACTTGAACTCTTCGTTCCATGCACAAATATTAAGGACCTTTCCACCGTCTGCAGTTGCTACTGCTGAATCACCTGTTTCTGCCTGTGCAGATGCTGCTGACTCAGGACTCTCTGCTGCAGAACTGTTTGAACTTGTTGCGTTCGCACAACCTGAGAGCATACCTACTACCATTGCTGTTGAAAGCAGTACGCCGAGCATTTTTCTTCTCATAACTACTTTGCCTCCCTTTTCTTTTGAAAGTTTCTTGCTCCAATTTTTTATAGTATTTAAATCGACACACGTCGAATTAAATCAGAAGAATTATTCTTACGTATCATTTCTACATTGTTAAGATTTGATACAGATTCGCCTTCATCAAGCTTTCCTTCTATTAAAAGGTGCTCGATGAGTGTTCCTTTCGGATTATTGATAAGTGCTATAAGCTTCTGTGCTGCCAGAGATCCGATCTTTTTCGTATCCTGTACAACCGTTGTAAGCCTCGGAGTTATCCTCCTTGCAATGTCGATACCATCGTATCCCACTATAGAGATATCTTCCGGTATTCTCAAACCTCTCTCCCGGATCGCATTCATTCCGCCTATTGAAGAAAAATCATCAGGATATATAATACATGTTGGCGGATCAGCAAGATCCAAAAGTTTCTGTGTAGCTTCATAAGTCCTTATCGTGTCTCTGTAGGGTGCCTGCTCTATATATTCATCCGGCACCGAAACTGATAATTCCTGAAGCGTATTATAGAAACATGAGAGTCGGCTCTGTGTAACCGCTGTTTTCTTGGAATCGTGAATGTAAGCGATCTTCCTGTGGCCCTGCTTGTACACATATGTGACAAGTTCCCGCATGCCTTTGACGTTGTCTGACATAACTGCAATGCAGTTATTGAACATGTGGTCAATGGTCACGACCGGTATACTGCTGCTTACAAGTTCATAAACCTGTGGATCGGTAAAGTCGACACAGGCGATCACCACTCCATCAAAGCCTCTGTACAGAGCATGTGACAGATAAGACATATTATTCACTCTGCTCCTATTGGAATTTATGAACGTGATGTCATATCCATTCTTCTCAGCAGTGGTCTTGAAACTGTCAAGCACACGCGAAAAGTAATCATGTGTCAGTCCGCTGTTCGCTTCATCAACGAAGAGGACTCCGATATTATTGGTTCTTTTGGTTTTCAAAGCCTGGGCTGCAGCGTTTGGTCTGTATCCAAGTTCGTCAGCAACTTTTCTGACGTGTTCCTTGGTTTCCTCGCTGATATCGCTGTGATCATTTAATGCTTTTGATACTGTAGCGATCGAAACCCCGCAGGCCTTTGAGATATCTTTCAAAGATACTGTTCTTTTAGCCATAATTTTTCCCGTTCAGTTCACTTAATCGTTTTCGTAAGTCAAATATACATCATTCTGCCCCGATACACAAGTTAAACATTTAATTTTTTGTGCATCATTGTCGATTTTGTGTATTTTCTACAAAACAAGCTAAATTTTTCATGGATTTTTTCTGATTCAACTCGTTTTTCTTATTCTTTTTCTTAAACGTTTACGTGAAATAACTAAACACAGTCCTCTTTACCGTCTATATGTACCCGTTTCTGTACTTTTCCTTCTATTATTAGGCTTTATAAGGGTAATTTTTAATATTTTCCTATTGCATAATGTCGTTTTCACATATATAATTCCCCTATGTAATCATCTTAAACGTTTAAGTATTAGGAGGTATTTATGAAATTCGGCTTCTTTGATGATGATGCGAGGGAGTATGTCATCACCACACCCAAGACACCTTTACCCTGGATCAACTACCTTGGCAACAAGGAGTTCTTTTCCCTGATATCCAACACATGCGGCGGATACACATTTTACAAGGATGCAAAGCTTTTAAGGCTCACAAGATACAGATACAATAATGTTCCTTATGACAACAACGGTAAGTATTTCTATATTAAGGATGTTACCGAAAATAACGAAACTGTCTGGAATCCGGGCTGGCAGCCTGTAAAGACTGCTCTCGACAGCTACGAATGCCGTCACGGTCTGGGTTACAGCAAATTTAAGTCTTCTAAGAATGATGTAGAAGCTGATCTCCTGACTTTTGTTCCCATGAATGACAACTGTGAGATCTCAAAGCTCACTATTACAAATAAGAAGAACACAACAGCAAAGCTGTCCCTCTTCTCTTATGTCGAGTGGTGTCTCTGGAATGCAGACGATGATATGAAGAATTTCCAGCGTAATCTCAGCACAGGTGAGGTTGAGGTCACACGCGGAGGCTCTGTCATCTTCCACAAGACCGAGTACAGAGAGCGCAGAAATCACTACGCGATCTATGGCGTAAACAGTGAAGTAAACGGTTTCGATACAAGCCGTGACGCTTTCCTCGGCGCATACAACGGTCCGGACAGCCCGGATGTCGTAGCAGCAGGTAAAGCCACAAATTCTGTAGCAAGCGGATGGTCTCCTATCGCTTCTCACCAGATCGACATCACACTTGAACCCAACGAGTCAAAGACTCTTATCTTTACTCTGGGCTATATAGAAAATGCAGAGGATGACAAGTGGGAGGCTCCTTCTGTTGTGAACAAGAAGGCTGCTTACGAGATGCTTGATAAGTACAGCACAGAAGCTAATGTTGACAGTGCTTTTTCTGCGCTTGCTGACTACTGGAACGATCTCCTCGGTATCTACCACGTTTCATCTTCTAATGAGAAGGTTGACCGTATGGTCAATATCTGGAACCAGTACCAGTGTATGGTTACTTTCAATATGTCCAGATCTGCTTCCTACTATGAGTCAGGAATCGGCAGAGGTATGGGGTTCAGAGATTCCTGTCAGGATCTTCTGGGCTTCGTTCACCTTATCCCGGACAGAGCAAGACAGCGTATCATCGACATCGCTTCTACTCAGTTCCAGGACGGAAGCGCTTATCACCAGTATCAGCCCCTTACTAAGAAGGGTAATTCCGACATCGGTTCCGGATTTAACGATGACCCGCTGTGGCTCATCGCAGGTACAAGCGCATATATAAGAGAGACCGGTGACCTCTCCATCCTTAAGGAAATGGTTCCTTTCGACAACGATATGAGCGTTGCAAAGACTCTTATGGAGCACCTCAAGTGTTCATTTAACTTTACTGCTACTCACAAGGGTCCTCACGGTCTGCCTCTTATCGGTCGTGCAGACTGGAATGACTGTCTGAACCTGAACTGCTTCTCAGAGCATCCGGGTGAATCTTTCCAGACTTTCGGACCTTCTGAAGGACCTGTTGCAGAGTCTGTATTTATCGCAGGAATGTTCGTTAAGTACGGTGAAGAGTATGCTGAGCTCGCTGAGCTTCTCGGCGACACTGCCGAAGCTGAGAGAGCACGTGCCGAGGTTAAGAAGGTTTATGATGCGACTCTCGAGTACGGCTGGGACGGCGACTGGTTCGTAAGAGCTTATGACGCTCACTCCAACAAGGTTGGTTCCAAGGAGTGCGAGGAAGGTCAGATCTACATCGAGCCTCAGGGCTTCTGTGTTCTTGCAGGTATCGGTGTTGAGGAAGGTCTTGCTGCGAAGGCTCTTAAGAGCGTTGAGGAGAAGCTTGATACCAAGTACGGTGTAATGATCCTCCAGCCTGCTTATACCAAGTATCACCTTGAGCTCGGTGAAGTAAGCTCTTATCCGCCGGGATACAAGGAAAACGGCGGTATCTTCTGCCACAACAATCCTTGGGTTTCTATCGCTGAGACTGTTCTTGGTCACGGCGACAGAGCTTTCGAGATCTACAAGAAGACCTGCCCGGCTTACATCGAGGAGATCAGCGAGGTTCACTGCACAGAGCCTTATGTTTACTCCCAGATGGTCGGCGGACGTGACGCGAAGTTCTTCGGACAGGGCAAAAACAGCTGGCTTACAGGTACAGCTGCATGGACATTCGTAAATATCTCACAGTTTATCCTTGGTGTTTACCCGACACACAATGGTCTTTCTATTAATCCTTGTGTTCCTGAAGGATTTGGTGATTTCTCTCTTACACGTAAGTACAGGGATGGAATTTACAAGATTTCTGTAAAGACTAATGGTTCTCAGAAGGGCATCAAGAAGCTTATCGTGAACGGCACAGAGATTTCCGGAAATGTTATTCCGTATGATGCTTCTGTTAAGGAATATGTTGTTGAAGCTATCATGTGATCATATTCCTTGACGTTAGCAGTCTCTTCTTTTCTTTATCCCCCGCAGTGGTCTGTCTGCGGGGGATTTTTCATAATACAAAACAAGTTACGCTAGGCTCGACAAAACCTCGCCAAGCGAACTTGCATAACACGCACTGCACAGCATAGCTTCAATCACGCAAATCAAAGATTTGCTATTTCAGCCATAAGCTCGAAAATACCTCGCTAAGTGCTCCGAAAATAAAAAAAGCGGAGGTACAGTTTTCTGTACTTCCGCTTTCTATATAAGCCACTAGCCGGACTCGAACCGGCGACCCACGCATTACGAATGCGTTGCTCTACCAACTGAGCCATAGTGGCTTAGCAACAGATGTTATTATACGTTTTCACCCGCTGCTTGTCAATCCTTTTTTGCCGTCAACACGTGCGAGGCATCACTTAGAAACAACCGTCACCTTGCACTCGTAGGCGGTCTGGGACGGTGTACCGTAGTCCAAGTAGGCTATGACCTTGGCGGTGCCGTGACTGATTCCTGTAAGCTGGCCTGTGGTGCGGTCAACTGTTACTACGGACGTGTCTGTAGAAACCCAGAGCGGAGCCTTCTTCGTCTTTTTGAGCTTAAGCTTAGCAGTCTTTCCTTCTGTCAGGTAGAGCTTTGTTTTATTCAGCGCCGGAACAACTGTTTTAAGCTTAAATGTGAGCTTCGCTGCGTTCTTTCCCGAGCCGTAGTACGCTGTGATCTTTGCTGTACCGCGCCCCTTAACTGTGATGGTGCCTGTAGCAGGGTCAATCTCTGCCACATCCTTATTGGACGAAAGCCATGACTCAGGACGGTACTCAATACCCTTGAGGTTGTCCTCTGCGTATATTATCTCGCCCATGGATACGCTCTCGATCTTCTTTTCCTTAAACTCAGCCTTTACGATAGTCACAGGGTATTCTGCGACAGCTGTGCGGCTTGAACCAGATCCTGTATAGGCTGTGACAAGTATATCTCCTGCCTTTTTCGCTTTGAGAACACCCTTACTGCTGATAGATGCCAGCCCCTTGGGAGATACGGTGTATTTTGTGATCTTTTTGCCGCCTGCAAGAGTTCCTATCACAGCTGAGAGATCCGCTTTTTCCTTTACAACTACCACCTGATTCTGACTCGCTGTTGAAACTGACGGACGTGCTGAAAGGATCCTGTAGGCGTATGAAATGCCGTAAATCTTACAATATTTTTCCATGGCAGAGCCCGGATCACAAAGGACTACCAGATTTCCGCTCTGAAATGCGATGTTAAACTTATCCTTATCAAAAGGATCAAGCACTGTATTCCCCCTGAAATCCAGAAGCGAAATCGCATTAAACGTGCAGGCAAACTGAGTGATCTTCTTGTTATTTGAGATATCAAGCGCTGTGAGACGGTTATTCATCACGTTCAGCGCCTCGAGATTTTTGCATCCTGATATATTTATGCCCGTGAGCTTATTATGGGATGCATCTATCGCTGTGAGGGCTGTATTTGCAGAAAAATCCGCTGATGCAATATTGTTGCTGCTTATAGAGATCTTTGTGATACCTGTGAAATACTCTATTCCGTCAATAGAGCTCACGCCCTTATTGCTGAGGTCGAGCCCCGGAACAGACGCTATGACTGCAAGAGGAACGATATCTTCGCCGACTTTCGGCTGTCCAATCTGAGCTAAAAGCGCATCCAGACTGAACGGAAAACTATCCGCACCAATATTTCCCATGAGTCCCATAAGCTGCTGAGATGATGTGTCACCTGCTGCAGCTTTCTGCTGGATCGCTGCATACATCTGCGGGAAAATCTCTGATTCCAGATAGCTTCTAAACGCGCTGTCCGTAACTGAACTTCTGTATTTCAGTACAGGGAATTTTGCAGGTCCGCCCGCTGCCGAGAGATCGAGATACACAACTCCTGAACCTGCGGCAGAAATTTGTACATCTTCATTGTCCGAATCCGCTGCATCCGAAATGAGCTCTGTAACCTGCTCAGTATCAGCATACTCTTCTATCTCAGTATCCTTATCAATTTTACCTGTATTTTCCGCCATGACCGGAATAACGGATACCACTGCAAGCGCCGCTGCAAGTATGACCGCGGTCAGCTTCTTATGTCTTTCCGGTGTTCTTCTCATTATCAATTCCTCCAATAGATCAAGTGTTTCTTCACACGCATACGGTTCGCTCCTGTAACGATCACGTGCATTTGCATAAATCGACACTGTGTTGTTTATCTTTTACATTATAATATATTTCGCAAATATGAAAAGCCCCTTGATCTACACTGCACCATCACTTTTCTTTTTTCGCGGTGAGATACCATTCGTATGAAACGATCTCATCAGATGCATCCTTTATCCTGTCTGACGCTTCCTCAAGAGTGAGGGGCGAACCCATCACCACATCATCGCCCGGACGCCAGTCTGCGGGAGTAGATACATTCTCCGCGTCATGCTTTTGGAGAGAAAGCACCACGCGCTTCAATTCGTCAATATTCCTTCCCGTCGACATGGGATAGTAAAGGATCGCTCTCACGATAGACTGCGGATCTATCACGAATACAGCTCTGACCGTCTGGGTCTTTGCCACAGTCTGGAGCATACCGTACATTTTAGCAGCCTGCATGCTGATATCAGCGACTATAGGAAAAGGTATCTCAACCCTGCCCTCTCCTTTCCAGTCTATACCCTCGATGTTCTTAACCCACGCGAGGTGCGAATGGAGCGAGTCTATGGAAAGCCCCAGAAGCTCTGTGTCGATCTCCTTAAATTCCTCGTACCTCTTTGCGAGCGCAATAAACTCTGTAGTACATACAGGAGTAAAATCCGCAGGATGGGAAAAGAAAATGACCCATTTACCCTTATAATCCTCCGGAAAATTGATCTTTCCCTTCGTTGTGATACTCCTGAAAGAAGGCGCTGTGTCACCTATCATCGGCATCCTTGTCACTTCTCTTTCGTCCATTTTGTACCCCCTGTGATCGATATATCATTACAATTTTTTGTGCATTATCCTGTCCTCATTTTAGCACGTATCCAAGCGGATAAAGCCCATCTTAATTGTTTTTAATTTTACACCTGTTAAAAATAGGCATATAATTGACGAGAAATGGTACAGGTATGGGGATTCTTTTCCGTCCTGTATCTTTTCTATTTTTCAAGAAATCAGGTTTTATTAATGAAAAAAGTGGATTTTTCTGACGGACACATCGTCCGAAACATTTTTAAGACTGCATTACCCATGCTCCTCGCACAGGTAATGAATCTTCTCTATAACATTATCGACAGGATATATATCGGCCGTATACCAAAAATCGGCACTTCTGCACTCGGCGCTGTTGGACTGAGTTTCCCGGTCATCATCCTTATCACTGCATTTACAGTGCTCTACGGAAGCGGCGGTTCTCCCCTCTTTTCCATCTCCCTGGGTGAAGGAAACCGCGAAAAAGCTGAGCGGATCATGAACACCTCATTCCGCCTGCTCATTTACACATCCGCAGTGCTCATGGTCATAGGACTGATATTTACCGCTCCCATCCTGCGTCTTTTCGGAGCATCAGAAACTGCTCTGATGTACGCTGTGCCTTACCTTAGGATCTACCTCATAGGAACGGTCTTTTCAATGATATCGACGGGTATGAATCCCTTTATCAATGCTCAGGGCTATCCGGGAATGGGTATGCTGACAGTGACTCTCGGCGCTGTTTCAAACCTTATAATGGATCCTATATTTATCTTTGGTTTAAAATTCGGCGTTCAAGGCGCAGCGATTGCGACCGTACTTTCACAGCTTCTTTCCGCCCTGTTTGTGATGTTTTTCCTTACAAAAAAGGCTGATATCCGCATAAGAACGCTCACTAACAAGGACAAGGCGCTTTTCCTCACAACGACAAAAAACATCGTAAGCCTTGGAGTTTCTGCATTTACAATGCAGGTCACAAACAGCCTCGTGAGCATCGTCTGCAACAATATGCTGTCACGTATCGGCGGCGACCTTTATATCTCTATCATGACTATACTTATGTCCGTTCGCCAGCTTACAGAAGTGCCTGTGCTCGCCATTGCTGAGGGATCTTCCCCTATCATCAGTTTTAGCTACGGCGCAAAAAAGCCCACCGAAGTGCGTAAAGCCATCGCCACAATGACGATACTCGGAACATCCTATGCCCTCGCTGCATGGCTCCTTATCATCCATTTCCCGGCGTTCTTCATCCGTATTTTCAGCTCAGATGCAGAACTCCTGAAGGATGCCATTCCGGCACTGCATCTGTATTATTTCGCTTTTATCTTTATGATGTTCCAGTTCAGCGGACAGACTACTTTCAAATCATTGAATAAAAGAAAGCCTGCTATATTTTTCTCTCTGCTGAGAAAGGTTATAATAGTCGTACCTCTGACTATATTACTTCCGACTGTCGGACACATGGGAACAAACGGAGTTTTTGCAGCTGAGCCTGTTTCAAATGTTTTAGGCGGTACAGCGTGCTTTGCTACTATGCTCCTCACCGTCCTTCCGGAACTAAAGCAGATGGAAGCAAAAAAATGAACACTAATCCTCTATTAAGAAAGGTGCTCTGATGAAAACAAAAATCAATTCTATGAAAAAGCTGCTTATACTGTTCCTTAGTTTATCTCTGGTTTTGGGATTTACTTCATGCAGATCCCTTCCGACCGAGACACACACAGATGCGGAAAGCACCATATCAACTGCTCCTGCATCGTCCTCTATCACAGACACTCTCCTCACCGTAAAGTGCTTCAACGTAGGAAAAGGCGACGCTTTTCTCCTTACTACCAAGAACTCTGCGGTAATGATAGACACAGGATATAAAGATAATGGCGATGATCTCGTAGATGCTGTAAAAAACAGCGGTTACGACCATCTGGACATGCTCATAATATCCCACTTTGATAAGGATCACGTAGGCGGTGCATCTAAAATCGTTAAAAATCTGGAAGTTGGCCGGATTTTGACTACCAGAGTAACTAATGACAGCAAACGCACTACTAAATTTCTCGAGGCGCTGGGTAAAACAAACCAGAAAAACGAGGTCATCACCGAAGATACCGAGTTTTCTATAGATAATGTCACATACTTCGTAGATGCTCCAAAAGCTTCATCCTACATAGAGAAGGAAGACAACAACTCTTCTCTCCTCGTAAAAGCCACAATAGGCACTACATCAATGCTCTTTACAGGCGATGCCGAGGATGAAAGACTTTCAGAGATTTTGAAGCTCGATAACCTACAGTCCACGATCTTAAAAATGCCGCACCACGGCAGATACTTTTCACTCCTCCCGGATCTCGTTAAATCCGCGTCTCCTCGATACGCACTCATCACAGCATCCGACGAGGAACCGGAAGACCTCGACACCACTTCACTACTCGACTCAGCAGGGGTCAATACCTACAACACCAGAAACGGTGATATCACCATCACTCTGGACGGAGAAAGCGTGGGAATCTCGCAATAATGCGGGATTCCCACGCTTTTTACACCAACACGATAATTACAAAGCTATTCTTTACACCCTAGCGGCGATTCAATTTTGCTCTTTACTGCTTTTCTTTATTTCTTTTTTAATAAAGGCGCAAACAGCCGGATAAATCTGCAATTCTCCCTTTCTGTAGTAAATTGTCTCACAAACTATGTGACATATTAACATCAATGGTGTATATATCACAAAAAGCTTAACTGCTGCTCCACTAATATAACCCGCATAGCACATTGCCATCGTTCCTGCCATAAGCTTTCCCCAAAAATGCGTCCACCACAAACATAGTTTAGGAGAAATGATAAGATCTCCATCAACCTTTTCCATTTCACAATGTATTATCACTTTTGGGCGTGAATTAATAGTCATTCCTGTATAGAAAATGTCAAAGCTATTGTCTTTCCTTACTTTCAATAAAAATTTGTTCAGCTTAAACATATTTCTGTATTTAAATGGAAGTGTATCTTTTTGAAGATTCCCGATAAACTTTCCAATAAACCGTTTTTCTATTTTAAACAAATCGTTCCGTCCTCTTTTTCTTTCACCCAATACCATGATTTAGATGTATTCCCTTGACCCAGATGTATTTCTGCGGGTGCTGCAGCTCCAAAACCTACACCTAGCTGAAACCCTTTTAAATCCTTAATACTAGACTCAAAAAACGGCTTAGCAATAATAAAATCGAAACCGACACGACCAATTTCTCCTCCGGATGCACCTATTGCAGTTGAGGGTCCTTCCAGATCATTAACCCTGTCTAATGTCGTATATTGAACCTGCAGCGCACCGCTTACACCTGCATTTATACCAACCATAAAATCTCCATTAGGCACAAGCCCCGACGCAGAGCCTTGTACAGCAACGTTAAACTCATCATCTATAGATAAATCTATGTCACCTCCAACTCCCAAATAGTAGAAAATCGAACCTCCAAGTTTTACCGTAACAGTTGTTTTACCATTTGGATCCACATGATCCAATACTTTATTTCTGCAATAGATGTAATGATTCTGACTTTCTGGATCTATTGTTGTACCTCGTACCTGATCTTCAGATATGAATCGTCCATTTTTAGGATCATAATATCTTGCCTGTGCAAAATGTAATCCGCTTATTTCATCTTTTAGATAGCCTGTAAACGAAAAGGGCTGCACAACACTCGTGTTTTCTGATCGTTTGCCGGTAAAGTCTTCCCTGCCAAATTCATCAAAACTATATGCAGAAACCACTTTTCCGTTCGCACCTGTGAGATAAGCCGGACTTCCTATAACATCACGAACAAAATAATAGTCATCATTCCCATGATTCAAACCGATAACATTGTCATCCCACAAAAACTGCTCTTTTTCTCCATTATGAGTAAACTGAAGAAGGTTATATGAATCCCTTGATAGATCACAAAGATATTCATTAATATCGTCGCAACGTTCAGGATCTGAATGACTTACTTTATCAGCTACCCTGAAGCCAAGTCCATTATATGTATATTCTCGAGAATCTCCGGCCGAATTTGAGGCTTTAACCATCATTCCTGCAACATCATACACATATTTTTGCAGATTGTCATCCTTCACTACTTCGGTCAAATTGCCGCGTTCATCATACTTAAAACAAGTTCTCGATATCAGACCATCAGAACGCTTATCTGTAGACTCTACGAGCCTGTCAAGCACATCATACTGATAGCTGGTACAATTATTTGCTTCTTCCATCAAAATCCGGTTTCCAAAAGCATCATATCTGAATTTTCTAAGAATTTCTCCATCTTTTTCTATGTCTGTAAGATGCCCCATCATATCATATTTATAAGAGAAAACTCCGGAAGCTTCAGGCATATTTCTTCTAAATCTACGTATTTTCTCACACTCACTGTTGACGTTATAGAAGTATTCATTTTGATCAAGAACGCCCTGATCATCTTTTGATGTCATAGAACGTATTTTTCCGCCCTTATAATACTCATATATCGCACAAATTCCATTTGGATATTCTTTCTTTACAAGTCTGTCGAGATCGTCGTAAAAATATTTAACACTACGATCGCCATTAACAAGCTTTATCAACCGGTTTCTTTCATCGTAAATATAATCCGCATGTGACCCATCAGGATACAATATAGATTTCCTATCACCGGTTACAGTATATTCAAATGCTGCTGTCTGCCCTGTCGGATATGTGATCTCTTTCAAATTCCCCGCTGCATCGCAGACCATTCCCGTCCTTCCTGTCCAATCAGTAAAGCCGGAAATATGACCAAGCTCATCAAAAGAAAAATGTACGGCCTTCCCGTCCGAATACAAAATATTCGTAAGATAACCTGCATCATCATAATCATAATCCGTGCGTTTATCATCACGATCAACTTTTGAAATAAGCCTTCCAAGAGCATCGTATTCATATCGGTTACTCTCACCGAGAGCATTTATCGTTGCTAATAACCGTCCCATCAGATCATATTCATATTTTGTAGTACGTGATCCATCATCAAGACTTCTTATAGCCGATATCTTACCAATTTCATTTCTTTCATATTCGGTAGTATGCCCATTTGCATCAGTCACCGATCGTATTTTACCATCAGCATAATACGTATAATATGTAATCCTGCCGTTATCATTTTTCTCTATGATCCGGCCTCTGCGATCATAACCCAACTTTATCGAACGACCACAAGAATCAAGTATTTCCACCAGTCTCGATGCAGCATCATATATATATTTATAAGAAAAACCATCAGAAATTTTTCTCGATGTGATCTTCCGATTTGCATTGTAATCTCGTATTTCCTGTGTTTTTCCGCAAAAATCTATTTCTATTAAGTTTCCTCTTTTGTCATACCTGTATGAATAGCCTTTTCCATTCTCGTCCGTTTCTGACGAAATTCTCCCCATTGAATCATATTTTTTCAAGGTCACATTACCATTAGCATCGACCTTGGATATCATATGATGCATAGAATCATATTCATATTTTGTATGATTTCCGGCTGCATCAATTTCCGCGATCAGATTACCGGAAGGATCATATTCAAAACGTTTGATCTGTCCATTTCCGTTTTTTTCAGAAATTATCCTTCCAAGATCATCATATTCATATTCACGAACAAGCCGGTCATTCGATGATTCGGTAAGAATATTCCCCAGGGGGTCATATGTATATTTATAACTGTTACCGACCGCATCTGTTTCACACACAACATTCATAAAGGCATCATATTCCTTCATAATATGACCGCCATTTGGCAGGATACGTTCTGACTCTCTAAACATATTATTATATGTAATAACCGTGCGATTGCCGTTCTCGTCAGTAAATCCGCTCAACTTTCCGATAGAATTGTACTCATTTACCTTCTTCGTTCCATCCGGATATATTACACACAAAATATCCCCACTCGAATTATATGTATAACGAGTTATATTTCCCAAAGGATCTGTAACAGAAGTGACATTTCCAGCCTCATCATACGAATACTCCGTTCTTCCTCCTTCCGGATCTGTTTCCGCAATACACTTTTTACGATCATTGTATTCAAATACACGTTTACTTCCATCGGCATAAGAAATCTCTGTCAAACATCCCATAACGTATTTCATATTCATGCATGAGCCATCCGGATATTGTATCTTAGTACACTGTCCAAGAGGATCGTATTCAAATTGTGCAATATGATTTTCAGAATTCTTTACTTTGATAACATTTCCCTTGGAGTCATACCAAAATCTCCATTCCGCCCCATTGGCTTCCTTAAATGCATATATATGACCTTCCGAATCATATGTTACCGACGATTTCTCTCCCAGTGCATTAATCACCCCTGTTAGACGGTCATGATCATCATATGTAAATCGTGTCGTGTTTCCCATTCGATCTGTATATGATATACGATTATTTCTGTCGTCATATTTAAAATATTCCGTCCCATTTGTATATATGGTCGCTATGTGACGACGTTTATCATCTCGTAAGTACCTGATCACATTTCCATTTTGCTCAGTGTATATTGTTTCACCCTTTTCATCATCATATTTAAACTCAACACTACTACCATCAGCGTAACTTTGTTTACTTATCCGTCCGTCAGCTCCATAAACATTCCGAACACGCTTCGGTTCATCATCCCGGCCTATAGAGCAAAGTCTATGCTCATCATCATAGCTGATATGGCGTATGCTCCCCGATAACTCATAAACTTCTGTAAGATCTCCATCAGAATAACCATACTTGACACTTCTCCCTGTCTGGTCTGCAACAGACGAAAGAAATCCTGACTCATCATATGTAAAGATCAGCTCATTCCCGTTAATGGATGACACCCTGAGCACTCGTTCCAAATGTTCCGGATCACGAACTATTTTCACCTTTCCACCTGACATATATACAAGATCTTTAAGCCATCCGTTTTTTCCAAAATGAGCCTTTTTTCCGTCAGGAAAGATCATTACCCAGCTCGAGCCTGACTTTTTTAATATTTCAGGTTCTCCATGTGCTTCCTGTGTAATAGTCCCATCATTTTGCTTAAAGTATAGGAGTTCACCCCCATCCGCTTTGCTCACAGTTATATATTCTGTGTCACCGCTATTTTCATCCGTATAAACTGTGAGTTTCTGATCATAAGTATGGCTCCATCCGCGTCCCATTACAGAAACATACTCAGAACGGGCATTGTAATAACGCGAAAAAGAAAGTGACGGAATTCCATTGATCTTTATATCCTCATGATCCGCTACATAATTTCCCTCAGTCATATTGACAGGGTCACTGCCAAAAACAGTTACACGGTCTACTTGTCCCTTTAAATACTTCTCAAGCTGCAAAATATATTTGTTGTAGAAATAAAGCTGCTCCTTACCAAGCATATCTTTCGGTTCAATGATTGCTTTTTGAAGAGCGGTGTTGTACTTGTACCCTTTAATAACCATCTCAAGATCTGAACCCTGCGCGGCATTTTTGATTCTTTCTATATTAGTACTGATCAGTTCTATAAGTGAGTAAAACTCGGTTCCAACACCAAAATCATATTGATGATCTGTATCAAAATTTATCAGATTGTTTTTCAGCCTTGGCACGTCCCCGGTCTTTCCGTCCTCATCCGTCATACTAGCAAATGCACATTCAATCAGATCCCATAGTGGCTTGTTATACGGAAGATCATACATCCAAGGTTCCTGATCTCCGAAATCCATAGGCAACGGGTCCACAGGATCAAATATTTTATTCGAAGAAGGACTGGGACTTCCATCATAAACCCACGGATATCTATAACGGAACATGCCACCGTTTGTACACTCAGTATTAAGCGCTATCGCAATCTCACGGATTTGAGACGAAATATCTTTATATGATCTTAAAAACGCCGAGAAATCTTTTATGACTTTACTCAGATGTGCTTCATCCAGGATTGCGTTATCGGCCGAATCCGGAAATTCATCTATCAACTTTTCCTGCTTTGTTTGAAGAATCCTTATAACACGAATGATCTCATTGACCATCGGAATCATAACTTTTTTTACAAATAAATTTGCACTTTCTGCTTCATCGCCTTCATGCCAGTCATCACTTACAAATCCTCTAAATGCTCTTTCAAGCTCTTCTAACCCGGTATAATACTTTTCATACCGCCTATTACATTCATCAAAGTAATTCTTAACTTTCTCCTTATCCCAATGTATCGTTTCTTTTGATCCCATAACTACTGCTCCTAAAAATTTTTCTATAGTGTCATTGCCCATATTTATAACTAATGTTCATAAAAATGTGCATTTCAATTAGTCATTATAGAATCAAAATCTTACGTTTTTCTTATGGTTTTATTGTTAAAGTCAAAAAAAACGTGAAAACCCACATAATTGAGTTCTCACGCTTTTTTGATGATGTCACGGATTGCTGTGACTAACTTTCTCCACCTGATTTTTGATTAATGTATCGATCTTAGAATAACTATGCACCTTTCCAACTACCCGATATACGAACGACATGAAACCAGTAGCCAATATAATAATTGGTATAACGACCAAAAGTGCCGGATTCCAGCCGAGTGTCAGGCATGCTGCTACCAAACAAAGCCCCATCCAGCCAAGAAGTATATATCGCACTATTCGGGTCAATCTGATCGATGGTTTCAGCACATAATCTCCGTCGTCGCACTTTTCGATATCGTATCGCACGCTCACTGTCGGATGGCCTATTTTCCCCGTATAATAAATATCAAATTCCCGGCCTTTTCCCGTCATCAATAGATATTTATCCATCTGATACCTGTTTTTTTCACTGTACGGAAGCGTTTCATTCTGAAGATTACCGACAAACTCCGCGAATTTATTCTTAGATATTTTATACATTTTCTTCATTTGATCTGATATGAACATCCACCTGATTGAAGGGAATCTCAATACCATTCTTGTCAAATTCCAGCTTAACTGTTTCATTCAGATGCCAGAGTGTCGGGAAATACTGTGATGTAGTTACCCACGCTCTCGCGCCGAGAACAACAGCGCTGTCTCCAAGCTCACGAACAAATATCAGCGGTTCTGCATTGGGAACAATATGTTCCTCCGCCTTAACAATAGTCCTGAGCAGTTCCTTTGCCTTTAAGAGATCCGAACCATAGCTGATACCAACAGAGAAGTCGATCTGACGCTTCTGCATTTTAGTCACGTTTGTGAGAGAGGTATTAGCCAGTGTTCCGTTAGGGATCATGATCGACTTATTATCGATCGTATTCAGAACCGTATAGAAGATCTGAATATCCGTAACTGTACCTTCGTTCTTATGCGCATCCTCAATGATGTAATCACCGATCTTAAAGGGCTTCATCCAGAGAAGTATCACACCGCCTGCAAAGTTTGATAAGCTGCCCTGCAGGGCAAGACCGATGGTCAGACCCGCAGAACCGAGCACCGCAACGATGGATGTAGCATCCACGCCAAATGTAGACGCGACCATCATCACAAGGATAATGTCCAGAATCATCTTTACAAAAGTAGTGATGAAACCAACAATTCCTTTGTCATCAAAAGCCTTAGAAAGCGATTTACGGAAAAGCTTTGTTGCCATATTTATGATCCTTGTACCGATAAAAAGGATCACAACACAGATCAAAACCCTGAAACCAAGATTCAGCGCCTTCGAAGGAAGACCTTCGAGAAAGGATTCAAAAACCGTAGGATTTTTAAGATTCTCCTGCAGATGATCAAGGTCGCTTATCTGTGAAATAGTCTGGGACAACTCCTCTGCCCCGGAAACTGTAAGTGTCAACAGTGGATTACCAAAAAACATTACTTATTCTACCTCAAAAATCGAAACTCCAAGAGGCGGAACCTTTACGCAGACAGAATTATCTCTTCCGTCCCACTTAAGCTCCTCACTCTTTAAGATGCGGTGATTACGGAAATCAAATCCGCCGTATTTCTCCGAATCAGAATTAAATATTTCCTTGTACTTTCCTGCGAAAGGTACTCCGATACGAAATTCCTTTCTCGGGATATTTTCAAAGTTTACGAGAACCAAGAGTGTATCCTCTTTCTTTGCAGTCTTTCTGAGATATACGAGGATATTCTCATTTGCAGATACACAGTTGATCCATTCAAAGCCATTCTCCTCGTGAGCAAGCTCGTGAAGCGCAGGCTTTTCCTTATAAAGATGGATAAGGTCGCGTACAACGTTGTGCATACGCTGATTATCAACATTCTTCACAAGGTCGAAATTAATGGACTTATTCTCATCCCACTCCTCCGGGTCGCCCATATCGAGTCCCTGGGACAGGATCTTTTTGCCCGGATGAGTAAAGAAAAATGCCATAGAAGCCCTGAATGCAGAGAGACGGTCATCCCATGCTCCGGGAAGCCTTCCAAAGAATGTCTCCTGACCTCTTGTAAACACATCATGTGTCATAGGCAGCATATATTTCTCTGCATACGCATAAACCATGGAGAAGCAGAGCTGTCCATAGTGATGTGTACGGATGATAGGATCATAGTGGATGTAGTCCAGGAAGGAATCTCTCCAGCTCTCATTCCACTTGTAGTCAAATCCGAGACCTTCCTCCTCAACAGGGTTCGTAACTCCCGGCCAGCCGGAATTGTCCTCTGCGATGCTGATAACATCAGGACAATGTCTGTGAAGAGCTTTATTAGTACTGCGGAAGAAATCAATAGCCTCCAGATATTCCTTTCCACCATAGATATTCGGAGACCAGGGTCTGTTCTCACGACCATAATCGAGATACAGCGCTGATGCAATGCCGTCTGCACGGATTCCGTCAATGTGATATGTCTCTGCCCAGAAGATTGCAGAAGACATGAGGAAGCTCCTGACTTCAGGCTTTGTAAAGTCAAAAGTGCGTGTTCCCCACTGCGGATGGAAACTGCGATTCGGGTCTTCGCTCTCATAAAGGCATGAGCCATCAAAATCAACCAGTCCATACTCATCCTCAGGGAAGTTTGAAGGACACCAGTCAAGGATGACACCGATCTTTTTCTCATGCATGTAATTTACAAACCATGCAAAATCCTCCGGTGAACCAAATCTCTTTGTAAATGCGTAATAACCAAGCGTCTGATATCCGAATGTGCCGTCAAACGGGTGCTCCATGACCGGCATGAGCTCCACGTGGGTATATCCCATATCAAGGAGATACTTTGCAAGAGGAGCTGCAATCTCACGGCAGTTTGCGTATGAGCCATCCTCCTTTTTCGGTGCAAAAGCACCGAGGTTCATCTCATATACAGCCATGGGCGCGTTGCTATTCTGCCTCTTCTTTCTCTCCTTTACCCAGCTGATATCGCTCCATGCAAATCCGCCGATACTGCGGACTACAGACGCAGAATCAGGTCTCAGTTCTGACTCAAATGCCATAGGATCGGCTTTAAGAGTCACTGTACCATTTTTTGCCTTGATCTCGTATTTATAGAGATCACCATCCTTAACTCCCGGGATAAAAAGCTCGTAAATGCCGGATTTATCAAGGCGCTCCATCATGTGGATCCTGCCGTCCCAGTCGTTAAAATCTCCCACAACGCTTACACGCATGGCATTTGGTGCCCACACTGCAAAGTGCACGCCTTCAACACCATCCACCTGCATCCTGTGAGAACCCATGAACTCCCAGAGATTCTCAGCGATACCGCTTGTAAACTGAATTTCCTGACGCTCTGTGATCACTCTCGGAAATGCGTAGGGATCCTCAACTGTCACCTCACGTCCGTCAGGATAATGAACCTTAAAAACATAGTGAAACGGATGCTTCTTTTTCAAAAGAACAGCATAGTATCCCGCCTCATCAGCAAGTTCCATGGGAACATCCTTCCTTGCGCGGTCCGCACGGATCGATACCCCGTCTGCCCCCGGAAAATAAGCTGCGATCAGAGTACTATTCCCCTCCGGACGGCTGCCGAGAAGTCTTTTCGGATGATTCTCCTCAGAATAAGTGATAGCTTCGATTTCAGCCCAGTCCATAAGATCATAAAGTTTACTGCTCATGCTCATTTATATTTTCCCCTTTACCTATTAACGATATAACTCTAAAAACTACCCATCGGACACTATTCAAAATCTATGAATGAACAGTCCGC
Organism: Lachnospiraceae bacterium; assembly: GCA_900168235.1. GTDB lineage: Bacteria > Bacillota > Clostridia > Lachnospirales > Lachnospiraceae > NK4A144. The sequence goes on from FUZG01000003.1 coordinate 93,903, forward strand.
TCCTGAGCTTCGGCTCAAACCATGTGGATTTCGGAGGCATCAGCCTGCCCGCATCTGCTACTGCAAAAAGTTCCCCTATATCAGTAGGATAAAGCGCGAAGGCTGCGGCATACTGTCTGGAATTTACCTTCTTTTCCAGTGCTCCGAGACCATGTATTCCTCCGACAAAATCGATCCTGGAATCCGTACGCGGGTCCTCGATATTGAGGATAGGCGCCAGCAGTTCGTTCTGAAGGATTGAAACATCCAGCCCTTCAACCGGATCGTCCACGATAACATCCGGGCGGACAGACAGGTGATACCAGTTTCCGCTCATATACAGTCCAAAATGGTGCTTTGCTTCAGGTCTGTACTTCTCATGACCAACCTTTTCGACTGTGAACTTCTTTCTCACGCGGTCAAGGAAACGATCTTCTGAAAGACCATTCAGATCCTTCACAACGCGGTTATAATCAAGGATTTTTAATTCATTTTCCGGGAAAAGAACGGAAAGGAAGTAATTGTACTCTTCTTCTCCTGTGTGATTTGGATTCTCCGCTCTGCGCTTCTGTCCGACCTTCACGGCAGATGCACAGCGGTGATGACCGTCACAGATATAGATAGCATCGATTCCCTCAAATGCCTCACGGATCCTGCGGACATTTCTGTCCTGATCTATGATCCATACCCTGTGGCCTACGCCGTCGTGGCTCTTAAAGTCATACACAGGAGTATGCTGTTTTACCTGATCTACGATTTCACTGATGACCTCATTCTCGCGATAACCGAGGAATATGGGGCCTGTCTGCGCGGAACAGGTGTCTACGTGATGGATACGGTCTATCTCTTTATCCTCACGTGTGTTCTCGTGCTTTTTGATAACGCCTTTTTCATAATCAGCTATTGATGATGCAGCGACGATTCCTGTCTGAACTCTCTTATTCATTGTGAGCTCATAAATGTAATACACAGGCTTTTCATCTGTCACAAAGGAGCCATTACGGATCATCTCATCCAGAAGCTCCGCTGCCTTCGTATAAACCCTCGGATCATAGGTGTCTACATCAGGCGGAAAATTGGTCTCCGCCCTGTCTATACGCAAAAAAGACAGTGGCGACTTCTTTATCTCCGCTTCCGCCTCCTGCCTTGTATATACATCATATGGTAAAGCCGCAATGTCCTGCGCAAGGTCCTCTCTGGGACGAACAGCGCCAAACGGTCTGATATCTGCCATTATACCTCTCCCTTTCGTAACATAGAATTTATCGAAATACCGACAGAGCTGCCGGTCAAGAATATACTCGTATGAAAGTCTTCACCGAATAGAAATGTATCCCTAAATAAACAATTTATAGTATAAATCAAAATAACACACGGGTCAACGCAAGACACATCTTCAAAATGATTACTATTTCATGTTCACGGAGGTGCAGAGGGTTGTTTCCAATGCATCCCATGAAACGACACAAAAAAGTCCCGAATCATGTTGTATGATCCGGGACTATGTATAACTATTCAGTTTTCAGAAACCTACCGCTCTGCTTTATGCAGCGCGATAATAACGAAGAGTCCAGCCGTGTTCTCCGGCGGTACGAGTGAGATACGCTCTCTTCGGAGAAACGGCTTTTGCAAAAAGTATTGCAGCATAAGCTGTTTCAAAATTTCTGACTACCATGATTTCCTTTCTGACCTTTATGGTCCAAAAAATGCACACTCCCTGTCCATCTTTCATATATAAGAATCGGACTTTTACACTCTTTTTTCTAGATGGCATTGTATCCAAATATTATGTTTTTTCAGGGATGCATCTGTGAATAAACTATGATCTTCAAGACAGAAATGTGATATTTACGGGCTTTTTCGACAATCAGAGAAAACGGATATGTACATAAAAACGAACACATCAGGGCTGATACCCAATAATGCCCAAAACACATGTTACTAAGTACAATCCGACACTGTGTTATGTTTAAAATGACCATGCTGAGTGCTCCGAAAACAAGTTACGCTAGGCTCGACAAAACCTCGCCAAGCGAACTTGCATAACACGCACAGCTCTGCATAGCTTCAATCACGCAAATCAATAGATTTGCTATTTCAGCCATAAGCTCGAAACTACCTCGCTAAGTGCTCCGAAAATAAAGAAGACCGACACCGGAACCCCCATTCCTGTGTCGGTCTTCTCTAAATACTCGTAGTATTTTTTTATGTCAATATACACCCCTCAGTGAATATTGTTCTTTGGCATGGCCATCAGATGTATACAGAATACCAATACAGATGGTTTGTTTCAATATGTGCTTGCAAGTGTGCTACCTACGCATTATTATAGACGTAGAGCGGGTTTGCGGTTTTTTTACCCACTAAAACGTTTTCGTAAAACTCCCATATTCTAGTATTTTTCAAAAAAGTCTACACTTCATCATTTTGCATCAACAGAATGACGATTATTTTTCCGAAAAAATATATGATCATTTCATCAAAATGTGCAGAAAGGAGTCCCGTATGTCAATCCTCGGCGACAAACTAAACCAATATATAAACGCCAGCGGCTATACAGTATACAAATTGTCTCAGATCTCCGGTGTTAATCGAACTACCATTGTACGGATGCTAAATGCCAACCGTCTGCCCGAGCGCAGAAACATGGAACACCTCATTCCATACCTGAAACTCACTAATGATGAGCGAAAAGACCTGTGGCGAACCTACGAAATGATGAGCAGCGGTGAGGAGCTCTTTTATCAGAGACAATATGTGCTCGACATGATGCTCGCCATATATAATCCCCCTGAAAGGCAGCATATTTCGCCTTTTCGCGCCGCTCGAGTTGATACAGGAGAAATTTTTGACCCCATAGAGACTCCGTGTATCATGTCAGGAAAATATGAAGTCGCCCATGCCCTTTCTCTTATCATGCTTTCGGAAGATGCAAAAGAGATCTGCATTTTTGCGCCTTTTCAGAATGATTTCCTGTCAGAATTCTTCGGCCACTTCAGCCGGAACACCCTGTCAGAAGTGCACATCCACCACATGATGCACCTCATAAAAAAGCCTGCAGATATCACGCAGGTAAACTATAACCTATCTGTGCTCTCACATGTGCTCCCCCTGGCTCTCGCAGAGGACATCGATTATCATGCATATTATTCTTACGTTAATAATACAGTTTCCAATGAGTCACAGATAATGTTTCCCTTTTACGTAATAATCGGAAACATGCTGATAGAGCTGGCATACGACTTTTCATCCGCACGCTTCACCTCAGACCCTGACATAGTCCAGCATTACAGAAACTCCTTCGAGGCTCTCCGTCAGAAAACAAGGCAGCTCGTAGAAGTACATAGTTCATTCTCTGAGATCATGAGTAACTTTACGTCATCAGAAACAAATCAGTACAGTACGTCTACCATATCAACACATCCTCGTATCGTAAACATATTTGATAAATCTATACTTTCTCATATGATCCGTGCAGATATCGCCACTTCACAGTTCTTTGAACAACTGTTCCAAAATCATCTGACACGGCTTATGAGTATAAAAAACCGCACCTGTTTCTTCCCTATAACGGGACTTGATGATCTGGTATATAACGGGCGCATAACAGATATCCCATACGAATATGTAGCTCCTGTCCCGATCGAAGACCGTATGACAATATTGGAACGCCTGCGAGTTGAATGCATGAAGGAAAGCTGTAAGATCCGCATCACGAATCCCATCAGCTTCCCCATGAAGACAAATATCACTATCCAGTCCACATCCGACCAGCGCATTATTCTACTGGCAGTTGATCATAATGAAAAAAAATTCCGATATCTGGAGATAGATGAGCCTGCCCTTACAGACTCTCTTGTCGACTTCCTTGAATATATGGGAAATGATTTTGGTATCTGTTCTGACTATGTCTATTCCAGGGATCAGACACTCGAAACCATAGACCATTATATGGACGAGCTTGAGAATATGCTTTCAACTGAAGAAAGCTGACTGTTACTGTTCACTCGCTAAGAAGACCCCGTAACGGATTTTAGTGCGTCAGCGCGTGACCGCACGTGTTTGCGCACTTTCCCGTAAAGTGCTAGTGTATTTATCGCTAAAATTCAAAGGCGGTAAGCACAATGACAAAAAATAGTACAGCTATGGATATGGCCCACGGGCCTCTCATGAAAAATATCTTTATATTCTGCGTCCCATTAATGTTTTCATATCTGCTGCAGATCGCATTTAACGCGGCAGATACGATCGTTGTAGGAAAGTTTTCAGGTCAGCAGGCGCTTGCCGCAGTAGGCGCCACAGGTTCCATTGTGAGCCTCCTTGTTGCCCTTTTTAACGGTCTTTCCGTGGGTGCAAATATTCTTATCGCGATGCAGATCGGTAAAAAAGAGCACAAACGCATCTCTGATTCCGTTCACACTGCATACTTTATGGCGATCACAGGCGGTCTCATCCTGAGCATCATCGGTTTCTTCTGTTCTGAGCCTGTTCTTAAGCTCATGAACACTCCGTCCGATATAATCGCACTCAGCACCCTCTACATGCGTATCTACTTTGTAGGAAGCATTCCTCTCCTGATATACGACTTTGGCTCTTCTATCCTCCGCGCACGGGGCGATACGACAGGTCCTACAGTGATACTCGTAATATCCGGCATACTGAACGTGATACTGAATCTGGTATTCGTTATCGGTTTCAATATGAGTGTTGCTGGAGTTGCAACGGCTACCGTTATATCCGAGATACTTTCAGCAGTTCTTATAACCTTAAGCCTCATGCGCCAGACTGACAGCACAAAGCTCTTCCTGAACAGGATAAAGCCCGATCCCGAGCTTTTCCGTTCAATACTCCGGATAGGCGTCCCCGCAGGACTCCAGGGCATGATGTGGTGCATTTCAAATGTTGTGATCCAGTCATCCATAAACAGTTTTGGTTCCATTGCTGTTGCAGGAAACAGCGCTACGCAGAATATAGAAAATTTTGTTTATATCGGTATGCAGGCTTTTTCGCAGGGATGTACCACCTTCACATCCCAGTGCCGGGGTGCCAGGGAATGGGGCCGCATAAAAAAGCTCATGTTCATCTTCTGCGCCCTGAATGTAGTCGTCTCATTCGTAGTCGGAGGAGCATCATGGCTTTTCGGTACAAAACTCCTGTCACTGTACACTAACGATGCTGACGTAATAACCTCCGGAATGCTCCGCATGTGGTTTGTGGTCTTCTGGCTCTGGGTAAACGCACTCCTCGATATACCGGCATCTTCACTCCGAGGAATGGGTTTCAGCACCTCTCCCGTCATAGCAATGCTCCTGGGCATTGTAGGCGTTCGCCTTTTCTACATAGGGACCATCTGGCAGGGTTTCAGAACTCTTGAAAACCTGTACCTTATCTTCCCTGTTTCATGGGTAATAACGACATTTGTCATGTTTTCCCTGTGGAATTTCTGTTATTGTAAAGCGCATAAACAAATGAATTAATATAAAAAATCGGCGGATACCTTACGGTACCGCCGATCTTTTATCTCAATATATAATTCTTTTCAGAATAGGATCAAAGCTTCGGGCCAGCTGCTACGAGTGCCTTACCAGCCTCATTGCCCTCATACTTAGCAAAGTTCTTGATGAATCTGCCAGCGAGATCCTTTGCCTTTGTCTCCCACTCGGAAGCATCAGCATATGTATCACGAGGATCAAGGATCTTAGGATCAACTCCGGGAAGCTCTGTCGGAACCTCAAAGTCGAACATCGGGATCTTCTTTGTAGGAGCCTTCTTGATGTCACCGTTAAGGATAGCATCGATAATACCACGAGTATCCTTAATTGTGATTCTCTTACCTGTGCCGTTCCAACCTGTGTTTACAAGGTAAGCCTTTGCACCGGACTTCTCCATCTTCTTAACGAGCTCCTCAGCATACTTTGTAGGATGAAGCTCAAGGAATGCCTGACCGAAGCAAGCTGAGAATGTAGGAGTAGGCTCAGTGATGCCGCGCTCTGTACCGGCAAGCTTTGCTGTGAATCCGGACAGGAAGTAGTACTTTGTCTGCTCAGGTGTCAGGATAGATACCGGAGGAAGTACTCCGAATGCATCAGCTGACAGGAAGATAACGTTCTGAGCGTCAGGACCTGCAGAAACAGGATTAACCTTCTGAACGATATTCTCAATGTGGTTGATCGGATAAGAAACACGTGTATTCTCTGTTACGCTCTTATCATCAAAGTCAATCTTGCCGTCATCAGCAACTGTAACGTTCTCAAGAAGAGCATCTCTCTTGATAGCGTTGAAGATATCAGGCTCAGACTCCTTATCAAGACCGATAACCTTAGCGTAGCATCCACCCTCGAAGTTGAATACGCCGTTGTCATCCCAGCCGTGCTCATCATCACCGATGAGAAGTCTCTTCGGATCTGTGGAAAGAGTTGTCTTACCTGTTCCGGAAAGGCCGAAGAAGATAGCTGTGTTCTTTCCATCCATATCTGTATTTGCAGAGCAGTGCATGGAAGCGATGCCCTTAAGAGGCAGGTAGTAGTTCATCATTGAGAACATACCCTTCTTCATCTCTCCGCCGTACCATGTATTGATGATAACCTGCTCGCGGCTTGTGATATTAAATACTACTGCTGTCTCAGAGTTAAGGCCGAGCTCCTTGTAGTTCTCAACCTTTGCCTTTGATGCGTTGTAAACAACGAAATCAGGCTCGAAGTTTGCTTCTTCCTCAGCTGTCGGCTGGATGAACATATTCTTGATGAAATGTGCCTGCCAAGCAACCTCAACGATGAAACGAACTGCCATACGTGTATCTTTATTAGCACCGCAGAATGCATCAACTACGAAAAGTCTCTTATTAGAGAGCTCCTTCTGAGCGATCTCCTTAACTGCCTTCCATGTCTCCTCGGAAGCAGGATGGTTATCATTCTTGTACTCATCAGATGTCCACCATACTGTGTCCTTGGAATTCTCATCCATAACGATGAACTTATCTTTAGGAGATCTTCCTGTGTAGATACCTGTCATAACGTTTACAGCACCAAGCTCTGTATTCTTACCAACTTCGTAGCCTGTAAGATCAGTCTTTGTCTCCTCTTCGAAAAGCATCTCGTAAGAAGGATTGTAAACGATCTCTGTTGTTCCTGTGATACCATACTTTGTTAAATCAATTTTTGCCATAATTTCAACCTCTTTTTTTGATTGATATTGATTTTTACGGAGAAATACGGATACTACATTGATTTCTCATACTGCAGTTATTCTGAGATAACCAAGGTATATTATACATGATTGCCAAGCAAAATCATCAAAAATTTAACAAATTACGTAAAAAAATACATTAAACCACTGATTTGTACGCCCGTCATGTACTTTTTGTATACAATGTTAAAAATATCATGCCCTGTCATCTACAGATCGGGCCATTTGTGCTCCATGCCCGTTCTTTATGCGGATCAGCTTTCTGCTGTTCAGGATGAACCTCAGGGTTTCATCGAGGACAACCAGACCAAATATCTCTATGATACCCATATGCATAAAGAGGACCATGACTGTGCTCATTGCGACTACGAAGAATGTGCCGAAAAGCTGGGTTTTAAGCATCCATCCCGGCTCTCCGTATCCTTTTATGCCGGAACCGAATATGATGTTTCCGGCTTTCGGGAAGAGATCCACGCCCACGATCAGGAGATACAGCGGTGCCGTCACGAGTACATCCGTATTTGTGGTAAAGAGCCCAAGGATCTGCCTCGGGATCAAGAGGAACATTACGAGATTTACTGTATTTATGATTCCACAGAGAAATGTGGAGCTCATTACAACATCCCAGACGCCTCTTATATTTTTTCGTCCTGTTTCGTAACCCGAAAGTGTTAGTGTGGCTGTTCCGATGGAGCCTGCAAGGCATACTGCGATAAGCTCCACACTGAATACTATTGAGTGTATTCCCGCTGCCGCTATGGATATCTGATTCAGCATCACAATGAGATACAGATTTCCGATATTCCATGCAAATTCTTCACCTGCAGCCGGTGCACCGAACTTTATGGTTTCGATGTAAGGCTTAAAATCTGCATTGAGTATCTCATCAAATGACGGTCTTAAGGTCAGGTTTTTAGACACAAGCACATAGATCAGGACTATCAGATCACCGATCAGCTCTGCGATAGTCGTAGCCAGCGCAGCGCCCTTTACTCCCATCGCAGGAAATCCGAAGTGTCCAAATATCATCACATAGTCCAGCACCACGTTGATCAGGGACCTTGATACGCCGTAGGCTATCATTATCTGAGTTTTCTGGCTCACCTGGAGCATACAGCTTATGGACGCGCCTATTCCCGTCAGGATAAATATAGGTGCAAAATACCGCGCATAATCGATGCTCATGCCTATTATGCTGGAATCCACTCCCATGAGCGTAAATGCAGCTCCAGGGCACAGGAACCAGAACATGAACAGTACCAGCGCCAGCGCATTATTATATTTAAATAAAGATGCCAGCGTATACTTTGCTTTTTCAATGTCATTTGCCCCGTATGCCTGACTCACGAGTATTGTCGCACCTGTTGTCAGGGCAAAGATGACGCTCATGGTGGTCCACATGGGTGTAGAAGCATTTCCAACCGCACTCATGCTTTCAATAGAGAGATGACCGATAAAGATGCGGTCTATCAGCATCTGAAGCTGAGATATAAGATTCGACAGCATTATTGGTATCGCTATCTTCAATATATTTTTTATATACCCCTTCATAATAATATCCTCCAAACTATTACATTCCGGACGGCACAGGAAACATGATACCTGCAAGGCTAAAAAAAACCTCATTCTGCACTCTATCCAACCTGTTTTACACTGATTTATCAGATCGCTTCTTAATAGTAAATTGACATCTATCACCAGAAAAAATACAATACAAGATTGATACTCAATCTGAAATATATGAAAGCAAAAACGGAGGCACTATGTCATTTATAAAGAAACACCCGCTTGCACTTTCGGTGATCCTGTCGTCAGTCATATTCGTATTTTTCTACGGAATAAAGATATTAAATCCACTATATGACGAATGGATCTTTATCGGAAAATATGATCTGGCGCAGCATTATACGGGATGGATGGGCTACAGAAATTCTCCCTGGTATTTCCCTCTGGGAGTAATGGATTCACTTACGTATCCGGACAAAGCCTGTGTGATCTATACTGATTCCATTCCACTTTTAGCTATATTTTTTAAGCTGTTATCACCCATTCTTCCGAGTACTTTCCAGTATCTTGGCTTTTATGGAATTGTGGTATTTGCATTAAATGGTCTCTTCTCTGCACTGGTCATCAAAAAATACACCGGAAACGATATGTTTGCAATTCTCGGAAGTATGTTTTTTGTGATCTCAGCACAGATGATGTGTACGATGATCGAAGCTATAGCGCTTTCATCACATTACTTGATCCTGATGTCTATCTGCATCATCGCCTACAGAAATGACCTTTCTTTCAAGCAAAAACTCATTGGTTGGGGCGTGATATCCGGCCTCGCAACTACCATACATCTTTATCTCTTATTGATGTCAGGTGTGATCCTTTGCGGATTTTTACTGATCGATTTTCTTGAGAAAAAGAAGATCCTTGAAGATCTGCTGTATCTCGCATCATTTTTATCCGTTTCCGTGTTCCTATTTGCGATCGTAGGCGGATTTTCTTCAAATGCCAGATATAGCGCCGGATACATAGCACCGGGTATGGATATCAACTATTTTTTCAATAGCTTTAACAAATATCTGTTATTTGATGAATTACCTCACTACCATACTATACCTACGTTTTATTTGGGCGCAGGAATGATGTTCCTCTCACTCGTATGCATCGTAGCAGTTTTAAGGGAACTGAACAGGGAAAAGATCAAGCGTCACCTCCCTGCGGTCATCGGTTTCAGCTTTATATTCATAGTTTCGTATATAATAGCACTTACTCCGGAAATCCGATTGAATAAAGAAATTATTTTTACATATCAGCTCCCTGAAGCCCTGGAAAACATGTGGATGACCTTCAGATGCAGCCGGAGACTTGGATGGATATGCATTTATCTCATCATGTTCGCGGCGCTCTGCGCTGACAGAAATACCCGGATCAAAAAGTACAAAATGGCGATCACCGTTTTAGCTCTCTGTATCCAGCTTTTCGATTTCAGCCCAATGATCACCAATACACATGACCTTTTTGACGGCGAGAAAAAGTACCTGACCACTATTGATTACAACTTCATGGACAGTCTGGTACAGGAACAGGGAACTGAGAAATTCGTTTTTGGTTCTAAATGGCACATGGAAGAATTTATGCCGCTTGCCATGTATGCTCAAAAATCAAAAATTAAGATAAACACGTTCTATTTTGCAAGACGTGTAAAGCATAACGATTTTAAGGAAATCATTAACGACCCTAAGGATACCGATCTGTTCATCATGCTGCCGGACGACGAATTTGTCGGCTGCAACAGCGATAAACTCAACTATTATTCCGTAGGTGGATACGTACTGGCCTCAACCAAGCCTCTAAGTGCCCTTACACCGATGGAATTTGAATAACAAGTTACGCTAGGCTCGACAAAACCTCGCCAAGCGCTCCGAAAACAAAAAAGGGACTTCGCACTTAAATAATGCGAAGTCCCTTTTTAATTCTTTTTTTAACCCAGACGGGCGTTTCCTGCCAGTTGACTCCTAGCTTTTGCTAGGTGGGTCGCCTATACGGATCGGCTGTCTTCCACTCCTGCGCGGTCATCCGTGCCCTTTCGGCGGTGGCATGACATTTGATTTTGTAACAACGGCATCCCGTTTAAAGTAAATGTAGGTTCAAATAAAACAGGAGTTGTCGCTCCCTCCAGGTTTTTATAGCTATATTATAATGTCAACTTGTACTATATTCAAGTTTCTAAACCCGTACAGTAGGGCAAATTTCGTTAATTCGTAAACAATGTCCTGATATTGTACAGATATTTGTACATTTTCGTCAGAATGACGATTTCAAGGTCATTCTGTGATGCTCTTATTCGAGATCACGATCTCCCTGTCACAGTAATTCAACACGCTCTTTCTATGTGTAACAAGGAGACATGTCGGGCGGGGATTCAGCGCGCAGATTCCCTGCATTACCTGCTTCTCCGTATCCTCATCAAGTGCGGATGTGGACTCATCAAGGATGATAAAAGGCGACTTCCTGATGACAGCTCTTGCGATGGCAAGTCTCTGTGCCTGTCCTTCAGAAAGGCCTACACCCTTCTCTCCTACTCTTGTTTCAAGGCCATCCGGCAGATCCTTCAGGAAATCCAGACAGTCAGCAATACGGAGTGCTTCTTCCATCTCTTCCTCCGTTGCATCTCCCTTTCCAAGAAGGAGATTTTCCCGTATCGTACCTGAGAACAGTGTATTTCCCTGAGGCACATATGAAATAAATGAACGGACAGCACCGTTTACATGCGCTTCATGACCGTTTATATCACGGTAAACTATGTTTCCCCTGTCTGTCTGAAGGAAATACAGAAGGATTCTTACAAGAGTTGTCTTACCAATACCGGATTTACCCATTACTGCAACAAATTCACCCGGATTTATCTTTAATGAAACATGACTAAGTACATCATTTGAAGTATTCTCAATCTCGGTCTTTTTTGATCCTGCTCCGATAAGTGCTCTGTCATATGCAAAGCTCAGGTCAGATATCTCTACACCGACTGCACCGCTCATTTCTGCGATCTCTCTCCTCTCTTCAAGAGGGATCGCCTGTATCTCCATCACACGGCCCGCAGATGCCAGGATTGACACCGCTCCTGAAAACTTGCTGACAAGAGCTACTATAGGAGACTGGATACGGCTGAAGAGTGTAATAAAGAGTGTCAGCGTACCGTAGGTGATATTTCCCTTTGCTATCTGTGTTGCTGCATACAGGAACGCCAGCATATACCCCAGCGAAAAGGTTCCATTCATAACAAAGCTTGTAGCCGCACCAAGTTTATTCTTTTTCCAGACCCAGTAAAAACGGTTCTCTCTAAGCTCTGTAAGACGTTCAGAAAAATGTTCTTCCCCGTTAAAAGCCTTTACAACAAGAAGATTTGCAAGACTTTCCTGAATAAACGAACGATACGCCGTCTCTGTTTCCTGAACCTTTACCTGGTATCTCTTGAGAATACGTCCAAGAACCCACGAAAGAACTACTCCGATAGGTGTCAAAAACAGAGCTGAAATAGCCAAAACCGGTGAAAAATAAAACAATGTTACAAAAACAGAAACCAGCTGAACTAACAGGATAATTATATCCGGTATCACATTGACCATTCCGTTTGCGATATTGCCCGCATCACTTGTCATACGGGTCATCATATCTCCGGTATGAAAACGCTGTGTTCCGATCCACACAGAACAAAGCAGCTTATCATATACCTGCTTACGGATGCCAAAACTATATTTTTCATTGATCATAGCAGATGCCAGATCCAGACAAACCTGTATAACAAGCTGAGCGATCATTACCCCTGCAAAGATCAGATATACTGTGGCTTCTGTTTTTCCCTGGCTCGCAGTATCAACAAGCTGTCTTGAAATAAGAGCCGCATATATAGAAATATATGTCATGAACAGCCTTACTGCCATCATTCCGCCGATTCTGAACTTGAACGGTGAAGTATAATGCATGAGCCATTTGATATACTGTTTGCTCTTCTCCCTGTCTGCGACAAACGATTTTAACTGCCTTAAAGATTGTGACGCCATTACTACTCTCCCTATAACTTTTCTAAACTCTCAATACTGATAGTGTGCTAAAATCAGTTTACATTAACTTTTGCGAGGTTCCATATGCATAAACTTATGATGATCGATGACGACAGAGAAGTTCTTCTCTTGAATCAAAAATACTTTGAAAACGAGGGTTATAAGATCTCTGTCCACGACAACGCCGCTGATGCCCTGAGGATGATTCCAAAGGAAAAACCGGACTGTATTCTCCTTGATGTGATGATGCCCGGTCTGGACGGTTTCAGTGCCCTTCCTGAGATCCGGAAGCTTACTGACTGTCCCGTTATCTTCCTCACCGGCAAAGACACGGAAGAAGACAGAGTAAAAGGACTCCTGTCCGGCGCAGATGACTATATCGTGAAACCCTATAGTCTGAAGGAGCTGTCCGCAAGAATACTGGTACAGCTTCGCCGTAGAATCCCTCTTCCAAGTACTGATCAGCGTTCATTTCCGCCGCTTACGATAAACCTCATGCAACGGAAAGTGTACTACAACGAAACCGAGGAAATCAACCTTTCTAACAGAGAATATGAACTTCTTTTACTCCTCACCGAAAAACCCGACCATATTGTAACCTTTGAAGACATCGGAAACGCCATCTGGAATGTATATCAGGAATCTGACCGCAGGTCTATCATGGTCATGATGAGCAGACTCCGGAAAAAGCTTGAGCTCTACAAAGGACTTGAAGACTGCATAGAAACTGCTTACGGAAAGGGCTATTCTTTCATACCATGAAAAACAAGAAAAATTTTGAACAGCCGGAGCTCTCAGTTGAAGAACTCTCACATGCGCTCTACGAAGCAAATAAAAAACTTGCGGAAACTAATAAAAAACTCGAGGAATCCAATAAAGCTCTGGACGAAGCCAATCAGCGTCTGGAGCATAATATCCGCTTAAAAATGGAAATTTACCAAAACATTTCCCACGATCTCCGCTCTCCCATCACAGCCATCCATAATTCCATCGAGTATCTGGACAGTCTCCCTGTGATCACCGAAGAGGATGTCCGCTCTGTACTTCCGCTCATGTCTTCACGTACATCGGCTCTGGAACGCATGATAAGCGAGATATTTCTTATCACCAGACTCGACACTTCAGATTCTCTCATGCAGCTGCAGGAGATTCCCTGCCGGGATTTCCTCGAAGATTTCTTTTTCATGACAGAGGCTGATTCACGGTTCCATGACCGCTGCCTCATGCTGGATGTACCTGATGATCTAAATCTGATCATCAAGATCGATCCTGACTATATGAAACGTGCTCTCGACAACCTTTTCAACAATGCGCTCCGCCACACCGAAAAAGGCGATAAGATCTGCCTCTCTGCAAAAGAAGGCGGCTCCAAAGAAAATCTTACTGTCGAGATCATTTTATCAAATAACGGATTACCTCTGAGCGACGAAGACGCTTCCCACGTATTTGACCGCAGCTGGACCGGTTCATCCTCACGAACACCGGATTCAAAGAGCGGTATCGGTCTGGGTCTTTCCATTGTAAAAAGCATCATCGAACAGCACCACGGTACAGTCACAGCTTTCTCCGACGCCGAAAATGAAATGTCAGCAGCATTCAAGATCACTTTGCCTGCGGGATGATTTCACACATCCCGCACAGATATTTTTTGCAGAAATCCTATTTTATTCGGTGATGATCTTGATTTTGCAAAAAAACATAAAATACTTTATATTATTCTCTGCATGCTTATTTTAGAGGAAAGAATTATATGAACGCTAAATTTTTACTGCCACAACACTACGAATTGGTATCTGCTTATCCAATTATCATATTCTCATTTTGTTTATTTCCGCTTTTAATACTTTCTTCCATAAAAAAGATTTCATTAAAAGGATTTAAAACACCAGATGAACTGCTTTCCATTGACAGTTCCTTAATACTTAGAGGAATAGCTGCCATTATAGTTATGATCCATCATTACTCACTCAGAATGGTGAATCCGTCAAAAATGTATTATTTCTGGCATACCGGGTATATTGCGGTTTTTATATTCTTCTTTTTATCGGGCTATGCATCTTTTACTCAATTAAAAAGAAAAGGTGATACATTTTGGAATAAATACTTTATTAATCGTTTTTTACGATTACTTATTCCATTTGTAATAATAAATACTATTGCATCTATATTCTATCTGCCTTCACCAATTATGTACCTTAAGGCCATGATCTCTCTCAAGCGCATCCTAGGTAACGAATCAGAATGGATAATAATATGGTTTTTAGCAGCCATCCTTTTCTTCACGATTCTTTTTTGGGCCAGCTTCAGATTTGTCAAAGAAGAAAAGTACGCTTTGATAATCTTTTTACTTGGATCTGTGGCATACGCTGCTGTAAATATTTTTGTGCTCCATCACAATAATTTTTGGTTTAATACAACCCCGGCTTTTTTTACAGGAATAATGTATGCCAGATTTAAACCAATTATCTCCGACTTCCTAAATCGTACAAAAATATTCTTGCTGCCACTGGCAGCTATATTTGCTGCGGCATTATTTTTCCTTACTACCAAAGGATACCAGCATTGGAGCATTCAGATGCTCTGTGGAGAATTTATACTAATATTGGTAATATTTTTTGACGAATATGCAGTCTTAAGATCCGTAATATTAAAAAGAATAGGCATTGCTTCATGGGAATTATTCTTAATTCATCCTCTTATCTATTCGATTTATTATTCCGTTTGCAAAGACCGCTACGGTATTTCGGGTATTGTGTGCATCATACTTAGTATTGTTTCCGGTATCTTAATAAATCTGTTCGACGACTTTATATTTTCAGCACTAAAAAGAATTGTAATAAGATAATCCATCATTCTCAAAATATGATAAAAAATGAAGGGTATTTGTCCTATGGCAAATACCCTTCGCTGTTTACTTCACTTTTTTATAATTCTATATTTAACGGCCCACCAAAGCTTTCTGACCCGGCAATAATCATAGCTTTCCTTAAAGGTCATGCGATAGCTTTCTTTACTTAAAAGTCCGGCATAATAGTTAAATTTATCCCTATTTCCATAATCAATCGCATAATTACAATTATTCTTATAATGAAATATTCTGATTTCCCGATTCCAATATTTCTTTTCATCCTCTGTCATATCCGGAATTCTATCAACCGTTTCACAGCAAATCTCTATGAATTTTTCTTCTCTTTTCATTATTTCTTCAAGAGTTCTTGTCTGCCTTGAATGACTTCCATTATGAGCTACACATTTCAAAAGATACTCATCTAAATATCCTGCCTTGAACTTATACGTTAAAGGCAGCCATAACTGCCAGTTTTGCCCTTCTCTGCTCACAAAAATATTTCTGTGCGGTATCGCAGCCAAAACACATTCTCGTCTGACAAGCATAGTACCCGGAACCCATACAATGTTACGACTGTAAATCAGATCGCTAAAAAAGGTATCCTCCCCATCAGGCTTCTTCCTGATAGATCTGTCAACAACAACATCACGATCATCATCGTTTACAATTTCAATACCATGTAACACGAAACCGCATTCCGGATGATTGTTTAAGAAATCAAGCTTTTTTGAAATATTATCCGGAAGAATGATATCATCCGAATCCAGCCACATAAGATAATCACCATTAAAAACCTCAAGGCCCTTATTAATGGCTGCCGCCTGACCTGCGTTTTCCTGATAAATATATATGAATCTGATTCCCTTTTCCCTTAATTTGTCTCCGTAATAACCGGCAATTTGGGCTGTATCGTCTGTCGATCCATCATCAACAAAAATCACTTCGATGTTTTTATACTTCTGAGACAATATACCTTCAAAATATCTCTCCAAATATTTAGCCCCGTTGTAACAAGGCGATATTATACTTATCATCGGATCATTTTTCTGCATATTGTCCCTTTCTTCCCTTCAAAATTTCAATTATGATCATAGCCTTTTTTATGCTCCGTCGGACGATCTGTCCTAAGGCATATTTTCTGTAATATGACATAACCTCTTTATCAGAAAAATAACTGTGTGCCTCTTTTATAAACAGATTTGCCATGATTTCATTTTTCCAGGACCTTTTAACATCTTCATTCCAATGGTATTCGTGATTTAAGCCATACATCTGATGTATCTCAAACATGATCCAGTACTGATATATCTTCTTCCTGTTTTTCTGCGCAATACCGGCATGTTCGAGAGTCTTATGATAAAACTTAAAAATCTTGTTTCGATTTTCCATTTCATCTCTGCAGTCTTCCGGCTTTTTTTCGATAACTCTGGACAAGCTGGACTGCTGCTGATAGCAATAAACTACCAGCCGATCCGTAATTACATAGACCGACTTGACAAATGCAAGATAATCGAGTGAAAACACAAAGTCTTCCCCAAGAGTGATACCTTCCCGGAATCGAATATTGTGACTCTTTATGATCCCCATACGAAAAATCTTATTCCACACCACCCCAAAATAGTGATGACCGGGATCTATAAGGGTCTCTTCCAGATACTCTTTTCCGGACCTTTTTCCGCCTCGAATGAGTCTTTCCACAGGAACACAACATCCATGAATCCTTCTGTCGTAAGAACAGATCGCCAGATCACAGCGATCATCTCCCGACATAGTCATTACCAGTCTCTCGACATAATCCCTTCGTACATGATCGTCTGAATCGAGAAACATTAAGTATTTTCCGGAAGCCCTATCAATCCCCAAATTGCGGGCAACAGACACCCCCTGATTCTCCTGATAGTGATACTTTATCCTTGAATCCATCTCTGCAGCCTGAATAACTACATCTCCGGTAGAATCAGTTGATCCGTCATCTATCACGATAATTTCTATATCAGAAAACGTCTGCTCCCGAAGCGAGGTAAGACACCTTCCTATTGTCTTTTCTGACTGCCAGGCAGGAACAACAACAGATACTGCCGGACTCTTCAAAATTTGCATAACCCATTTCCTAATTGCCTTTTTTCTCTAATCCTGTTCCATACATAAGACATCGCAGGAACAGCCATTATGAACAAAAGATAATACTGCTCATATCTGTATCTTGTAACTGCTTCAAACAAAACATAGATTGCAAAGTACCCGCCAAAAGCGATCGCCGGCAGACATATCTCATCTTTCTCAATAACTTTATTGACCGCACAACATATGCCTGCAAAGAAGACAGCTACAAAATATACCGTCATTCCTGTATATTCTAATATTTCTATGACCATGTGATCTGAAGGAATATCTTTACTGCCCAGGAATACGTTTATATTATCCAGAAAGCCCGCATAATTAGCGACTTTATTAAATAGATAGTTCATACTAAACTTATGAGATCTGAATAGATCGATCAGATACGAAGACGCCGCTGATTTATATGCATCATAATCGAATCCAAAGGCCTTGAGATCAAAATAAAGATCTGTATGCTCTGCATCTATCGTAGGCTGATTTGTTATATTTCCACCTGTAAGTCCAAGCAAAAGCTTAAACCACAAATTATCGGTCTTCAGTCCATACGGTGCAAGACCGCTTAAGATAAAGGCTTCATTTATAAGATTGCTGCTGACAAAATATGTAACCAGCATCACGGCCGTACAGATCAGATACTGCCTGTCTCTTTTTAGGATAAATTGCAGAACGGGTAAAACTATTACTGCAAGCAAGAGAATATTGGCGGTAGGACGTAATACGATAGCTATGCTGAGAATCAGGGAACATACGATCCACTTATAAAACGGTGCGTTTTTCCCTGAATTTTTCAGATAAATGTATATAGCCAATGCCTCGAGAAACAATGCTTCATGCTGATTATTCAGGATTCCTGAACCAATATATATGAACGGCCACATCAGAAAAAGCATGCTTCCGAAAAAAGAAGCCCTCCGGGACACGTATAAACGGAGCGTCTTATACAAAACTATATTTGTTGCCGTAAGGACCGCATATCTGGCAATCCTGACCGCTGCCAGACTGCCCTTAAACAATCTGTATAAAATCGAAAGATAAAATGCATATCCTATCTGAAAATTATAGAAACAAAAATAGTCATCCTTTTTTATAGCCCTATCGTGAAATGTTCCATTAACAATTTGTCCGGCTCCATCCCATAAAACCTTATAATCACTGATCGGTTCAGGTTTAACAAAACTATTCCAGACAAAATACAGTCCAAATGATAAAACGGCAATCATAATAACCGCTGCCTTCTCGGATTTTATCCTGGCTGATAAAAACATGGCTGCCGCAGTCAATAACAATGCAATACCTACCCCAAAATGCAGCGATTCTTTACCAAAAGAAAACTTATTTTGGCGAAATATGCAAAACAAATATAATAAAAGCAATAATAAAATTGAAGCCTTTGCAAGAATTTCTACTATCCTGCTAAGTTTTTGATCGAGCTGCGTCATATTTTTATATGATGTAATTCACAGATCATTACATCATTTCCCTCCTCACTTGAATCTTCCTAAAATATCCGAACATTATTCCCTGTCTGTTTTTTCAGACAGCTCGTTTTCTTCCCATGTCCTGTCACTTATGATATATCTGGGTCTATGTTTTGTTTCCATATATGTTTTTCCAACATACTTACCTATGACCCCCAGACTGAATATCTGAATGCCTCCAAGGAAGCACACTATACAGGTAAGCGAAGCCCATCCATTTTCAGTATCGCCCTGAAATGCACGTATAATTGCCCATATCAGAAAAGCAAAACCAATTAAGCTCACCACTAAACCCAATTCCGTGATCATAGTTATAGGCTTGGTTGATAAGCTTGTTATACCGTCAAAAGCAAATGAAAGCATCTTTTTCAGCGGATAGTGACTTTCTCCCGCCATCCTCTCATGACGCTCATAGTACACCGCGGTACTCTTAAATCCAACAAGCGGTATCATTCCTCGTAAAAACAGATTAACCTCTTTATAATGATCTAACTCTTTAAGAACTCTGGCACTGACAAGTCTGTAATCAGCGTGATTGTAAACAACCTCCGCCCCCATGAAATTCATAAATCTATAGAACCCCTGAGCTGTAGTCCTCTTAAACCAGGTATCAGTGTCACGGTTTGAACGAACACCGTAAACAACTTCACATCCGCCAAGATACTGCTCTATCATTTCATCCATGGCATTTATATCATCCTGCCCGTCGCAGTCTATGGAAATGATAATATCCACAACGTCTTTAGCTTCCATCATTCCTGCTAACACAGCATTCTGATGTCCCCTGTTGCGTGACTGTGAAATGCCTATATAATGTTCATCTTCTTTTGAAAGACGAGCAATTATGTCCCAGGTTCCATCCTTTGAACCATCATTAACAAACAAAATCTTGCTGTCTTCACTGATTTTCCCTGATCTGATCAATCCATTCAACTTCTCATTAAACATAGGGGCCGTTACCGGCAGCACCTTTTCCTCGTTGTAACACGGAATCACGATCCATAATACTGGTTTCACTTTTCTCCCCCTGCCTTATAATTGCAACCAAAACTATTTCATCACTATTTCTTAATTCATATCCATCTTTGTATTTCCCTCAATACACTTGTACACTCCTTAAACAGGATAATTGTGAAAAGACTATTTTGCAACTTATATATCAAGAAAAGGAAATATTTTCTTAAATCTTATTTAAGCATTTCTTAAACAATGATTATTTGATATAATAACCATGTTTTGAGCAACAGTGTTAGCCTTATGCAACTTTGGGTTCAAACGCTGTAACTTACTAAAAAGTTATAAAATATAGGAGTAATAAAAAATGAGGGAATCAACAAAGATCAAGCTAGTTAAAAACCTCGATGTAACTGATCTGGCCGGAGACAAGGTCATGGTTGACTTTGAAAGCGGCAAATATTTTATGTTGAAGGGAACCGCTGCAGATATCTGGAATCTTATCCAGTCTGACACAACCGTTGAAAACGTTAAAATCGAACTTCAGAAGATTTATGACGTTGATGATGATACATGTATCTCAGGAATTGAAACTTTCCTGGATCAGCTTAATTCAAACGGATTCGTAGCTCTTAGCGAATAAGATCATACAAGCAAAAATCTGCATCCACTGTTCCGTATTTACCAATACGGTGTGGATGCAGATTTTTTTATCTTATTGAAAGTCCTTTTTCAGCACATCCATAACCATCTGAGCTCTGTCTTTTATGGTCATTCCTTCCCTGGGACGGGAAATCTCATAGATTCTCAGCGCAGCCCCCATCTTTGAAATAAGCTTATACATCTGAGGCTGTGTACCAAATCTCACATAATCCTCTGAGCGATAAAAATTATTTAAAAGCATCATTATCTTGTCAGCACCGGTAATCTCCCTGATTTCAGGCTTATCTCCATCATTTATGGTGAGATAAAACATCACCGATGTAGGAAGGACGCGATCTTCGTAGACATCCGAACTATCTACGAAATACTTGAATCTCTCATCTAAAGTGACCGGCTTTAACTTCTTCGGATCAAATCCATAGTGTTCTACCGTATCCCTGCAAAGACGTCTGATAGGGTGCGATGAGTAAACAACCGGTTCCTCTTTATCATTAAATCCGATACGCATAACATCATCAGACATAAATCCAAGACCATTGTTTATGAGCTCAGTTGTCATGGTAGACTTTCCTGCACCGGACTCACCTGATATCAGAACAGATTTATCATTATATGAAAGAACACTTCCGTGAACAGTAAGATTTGCTCTCTCGATGATAATGCGGGGAAATGCAAAGTTCATGAGGGTCAGATAGAAGTTCGTAGGATCACAGTCTTCCTTAAGACTATATGCGATCCGCTTTCCTTCACTTACTCTGTAGAACCCTGTATCTACCTTGTAAAACTTTATGAAATCTTCTCCATAAATATAAGCCGCTTCCATTCCCACCATTCCTTCAGACGAAACCAGCGACTCATCCCAGAGACTATCCTGTCTTTCCAATATAACATCGGGTGACTCAAATTCCGCAGCCGGAACACCATAAAGCGGTGTATCTGACAAAACGTCAAAACCAAATAATCTATACTTAAAAGTATTCATTTATGAATCCTTCTATAAAAACTAAATCCAAAAATAGACCGGAAGTCTGGCTCACTATCCAGATCTGCCGGTCTATCTCCTATACTACAATATACGCTTCTCAAGAAGTCATTCTTCTTAGTAACATAAATTAGTTGCGAGTGTAGTTTCCATCCTCACCAAATCTAT
Source organism: Lachnospiraceae bacterium (assembly GCA_900168235.1). Taxonomy (GTDB): domain Bacteria; phylum Bacillota; class Clostridia; order Lachnospirales; family Lachnospiraceae; genus NK4A144. Next base: position 115,839 of record FUZG01000003.1, read on the forward strand.
GATACCAAGCATTCTCTTCGTGATCGTAAACTGTCTTTCCGTCCTCTGTGTGATTATCTTGCGGACCGCCTGCTGTAGCATTGATAGCAAGTTCCTGAAGCTCAGGTGTATTCCACTTTCTCATAGTATTTATCTCCTTTCCCTTTGATGCATTTATATTAACACATCTCTTTGACCAATTTTAAATTCTAACGTAACTGTAACAATTAAAGATCATGATGTTGCCCGGTCCATTACATCAAGCAAAAGAATTATACCCATGATATTAGCAAGTTTCCATCCCGAATAATTCTTTGGGTCATCAACAATAGCTTTTCTAAGCTTGTCCACGTCTATCCACTTATTTGAACCCACCCGGTCTATCAATGCAAGGCCATCATGCCTTACTGCATCCCATTCTCTAGAGAGACGCTGCTTTTTATCAGATGCCTGGACTCCCTTATTTGTTACATTGAGGATATGGTCCGGAACGATTCCTTTCATGTACTCCCGTATCAGTCTCCTGTCCCTGCCCTCCTTTGTAAACTGCTCTACAGGAAGACTCATGCACCATTCTATAACCTTTTTATCACGGGTAGGATCTCTTTCAAGGATTCCCTCTTTAGATGTAAGTGTCGACGAAAAATCACTGATCTGCCTCAGAATTATCATTTTATCCAGCTTTTTTTTCATCTCAGCAAAATTCTCACCGGTCCGTCTGTTCTCTTCAAAAACCTCTCTCAGATATCTTTCTGTTTCAGCCCTTCCCGGAGCATCCTTCATCAAAAACGTTTCATCTATTCCACGATATTCATGCTTGATCAAGCCGGCTTTATCCTTCAAAAAACTTTTAAGGAAATATTTAAAGCTATAACCGTTATTTTTACAATATGCTCTGGATTCGCTGAGTAATTTTATGTACCTGTGACTTCTAAATAATTCATTTGTATAGAGAGCGTAATCTCCAAATGAAACGCTGAGATTACCATATTCGCCTGTAAGGATCAGCTTTATCCCCTTCTCACGGGCTTTTTTATAGGTATTCTGGAACCATGCCATATTATAAACTGACTTTATGGGCTGACCGGCATAATCAACCATTTCTTTATTCATATTCCAAATATTGATATCACTCATATCCAGAAATGAACAGTCAAGATTTTTGAAAATTTCCGCCGTTTTTCTAACGAATCCGGATTCGTCCGTAGCACCGCCGCGTCCATCCTTTTCTGTAAGAAGTCCCTTTTCAGGTATCATTGTAAATGTATGAAGTTTCTTTCCCTGCTTTTCCAGAAAAGGTGCAGCAAAAGCATTTACTGTGTTTGAGTCAAACCCTCCGCTGAGACATATTCCTGTTTCTGACTCTGAACGAAGAACTCTTGTTACTGCATCATGCATCAGTTCCTGAAATGCCTCACGATATTCATCATCACTCTTAAGCCGCAGTTCCCTGCCATCCATCATAGGCATCCAGTACTGCTTTTCATGCACTCCTTCATCATCAAATATCAGATATGAGCCAAGCGAGATCCTTTTTACCTCACACGTGATCGTTTCATTAATATCACGGAATAATCCAAGAGTTGATTCACCTAAATAATAAGAAACCCATCGCTCATTAATGGTATTTGACGCAAGAGGTCTCAACGACTCAATAAAGGTCGAAAAGAACAAAGTCTTGCCGATCACCCTGTAATAAAGAAATCTATATCCGGTTGCATCACCAACAAGAAACAGCTTTCTCCTTTTTTCATCAAAATACGCAAATGAATATGCTCCCAACGGATCGTTTAATCTGCGGTCTTCAAACTTTCTGAAAAATCTGTATAAAAGATCTCCATCAGCCATATCGGACCAGGTCTCAGAAGCCATTCCGAGTGCACGTCCAATCTCATCCCTATTATCCAGAACTACATCAGCATCGAACCATATACCGCTTTCCTTGTCCCGCAACGGACTTTTTTCCTTATGAGATTCCACCGTAAAATACTGTGTCACACATCCCATATAAATACCATTATCATAAATCTCTGAAAACTTATCTATAGGACACTTCAGTGCAGGCGCTTTCAATATATCCTGCTGTTCCTTTGCTATAGGTCTGCCATCAAGGCTAACTGCTCCCCAAATTATCGACATTAATAAACCTCTTCTTTTTTCAAATACTTTATTTACGACACCAATTTAGAATTATAGCATCTAACACATCCTAAAAAAAGATTGTACAACGTTCATTCTCCTGCAGTTTGATTCACGACCGTTTTTGCTTTTATTTTTGCGCAATACTGAATCCAGTCATTAAATCAAATCAACATTTTCTTAAGATTTTCAGTCCACAAACACCGTATTACATAAGATTTCCACAATTATATGTTCAAAAAATTGTACACGGTTTCTGTCGTTATTTTTAAAGATTGTATGAAATAATGTGCTAAGAAAGGCATTAAGTTTTGTATACAGTATACGATATACAAGATGCAGTCACTGATAAGTAATTAAAAAACTAGAACATTATTCACACGTCTGAAGGAACAGACATTTACAAAACCAGGAGGAAATCATATGATAATGCTCAGAAACACAGTGTCAGGCAAAATTGTGAGGTTTATGTTGGTTGAAGCACTTTTGATCATGTTCTTCATCATAACAGCAGGAATAAACAATAATATTCATGCTGCATCTATCAGCGATTCAGATAAAAATGAATTAAAATCTATGTTTCTCCAAATGCTTGAGACTACAGATACTTCTGAGCACGATGTTTCCAAATACAAGATCAAAAATTATACAGATTTAAGAGAAATTTTTGAAGAAGTTTGCAAAAACGAAGGCGAATTAGCTTCGATCTGCTATACAACAACCCATATAGATACCGTAAACTCCAAAGGATACGTTTCAAAGGTCAGCCTTTCCTGCTTTGAAAACGAAAAAGACTTTGATAAAAACTATGCTGATATAAAGGAAACTGTAGATTCTATTCTAAGCGGAATCACCGACGACATGACAGATGCAGACAAAGCCCTGTATCTTCATGAAGCATTAATTAACAGAACAACAGCTGTCACCAATGCCGAAATGCGTGACAGATGCGAAGCCGGACCGCTTCTTTTCAAACGCGGAAACTGTTTTGGCTATACACTGGCATATTCATATCTCTTAAAGAGAGCAGGCATTGAGTCTGTCAGAGCATACAATAAAGCACACACTTGGAGTGTTGTTAAGCTCGACGGCGAATGGTATCACGTTGATGTTACATGGGATGATCCCATTTCAAGTGCAGATGTGGATCACAAGTTTTTCCTCAGAACAGATAAAGAATTTCAGAATGACCCTGTGGCAGCAGACCGCCATCTGAATTACACCATGAAAGACAGCGCAGGAAATAATATCAGCGCTACTTCAACAAAGTACTCAGACAGCTTTATCCACAACGTTAAAAATGTTGGAATCATGACATTTAAGGACGGTTACTGGCAGTACTCCAAGGATGGAAAGACCTACAGAGGACGTCTTACTGATACAGAAGCACAGGAAGTTACAGAAGATGCAGAAGACGAAAATCCCGGATCAGAAGCACAGGAACCCGCTGATGACGAAGAAGAGGACGAAGACGAAGAAGATCTGTCTCCTTGGACAATGGTAATTGGTGCGCCTGCTCCTTCAACTCCTGACCCCGAGCCGGAATCAGAGCATGCACATGAAACAGAAGCAAAATTTTACCTCTGCAAGGGAGACCGCACAAACTTTAAACCTGATAATTACATAAGCCTCGGCAACGGAACAATTACCGAAACAGAACAGCTTGCAGATGACGAGGATGCTATTCTCGCAGCACTTGGTGAAGTACCCGACTATTCTTCTTATCTGTCAGATGGACAGCGCGTTTGCTGGTATTCCGTTAAAGAAGTTTGGGACGGCTGGCACGTTGATGGTCAGATCATTACAGATGAAGAAGCTCAGTCATCCGAAGCAGCTGCTGAGGAAGCAGTATCTGAGGAAGCAGCAGATATTTCTGAGGAAGAACTCGAGGATCCCGAAAATGAACCCGAATCAGAATCAGAACCTGCACATACAACAACAACAGCAAAGTTTTACATCTGTAAGGGAGACCGCACAAATTTCAAGCCTGACAACTTCATAAGTCTCGGCAACGGAACAATTACTAAAACAGAACGTCTTGCAGATGATGAAGATGCTATTCTCGCAGCACTTGGCGAAGTACCTGACTATTCTTCATATCTGTCAGACGGACAGCGCATTTGCTGGTATTCCGTTAAAGAAGTTTGGGACGGCTGGCACGTTGATGGTCAGATTGTTTCAGAATAATTAACTATGGCTGTCGCACCGGTAACAAAGTCCGGTGTGACAGCCATTTTAGGTTCTCGTAAAATATGCTTATATGGTTACTGTTCACTCGCTTACAGCTCGCTCCAGTAACGGATTTTGCCAATTAAATCGCCTCTGGCGATGGGCAAAATCCAATGGCTCGCCTTCGTTATTGGGGCATAACTGCGCAGCGTAGTGCGCAGTTTGCCTCTGAACAGTAACCTTATATGTGACATTTTACGTAATAACTGGTAAGTATTTGACAATCACGCCGCTTTTTGCTATCGTCGGTTTTGTGCAAATTATAGTATGAGGATATCTTACCATGAAATTTATTGATCGAATTCTTAACAAAATTGTGTCTTATAGAATCAACCATCTCATTTTTCCAAAAGAACTCGCAGATAAAATGCCAATCTACTGCTCCTGGCATGTAGATTGGACAGGTATCGAAAAAGGTTCCATCGAAATTGATTCTGATAACATCTATAAAGGCATGCTCCAGATCGGACATGACCGGATTGCTAAAGGTCTGATAGGTTCTAAAAAATCAAAAATAAATCTCGAACACAACGGAAAGCTGATTTTTAAGGGTCCTGCTGATCTGTCTCAGGGTATTTCAATCTACTGTCATGATAATGCCACCCTCACAATCGGACGCGGAATATACACAAACGGCTACTGCACTATCTACTCACGTAAGAAAGTGACCATAGGAAATGATAATATGTGGGGTTGGAATGTTTTACTAATGGACAGCGACGGTCACCCTATATTTGACACAGATAATAAAATCATTAACGAGCCGCGTGAGATCAACATCGGTAATAATGTCTGGCTCGCATCTGATTCCAGTATCATGAAAGGTGTCAGTATTCCTGATGGCTGCATTGTAGGAAAGGGAAGTACCGTTACCGGCATATACTCAGAGAAAAACGCCATTCTCGCAGGATGTCCTGCAAAGATCATTAAAAGGAATATCACCTGGAACCGTGGTGACTACAAGATTTAATTGAATATGCCGGGGGAGTATTATGCAGGCTATAATAATGTCAGCTTATAGGGATTTCGATTCTCTTAATAAGCTTCTTGATATGTATTCACGTAATTTTAAATGCTATGTACACATTGATAAAAGGTCTTCATTTTCTGATACACGCCATATCAATCTCCTTAACCAAAAGGAAAATGTGTATGTGATCTCAGAATATGAGATCTTATGGGGTAGTTATCATCATCTCCTGGCGCTCTATCATCTCTTGAAAATTGCAATGGAAGATCCTGGTAATACAAGATTTCATTTTATCAGCGATTCTGATGTTCCGATCGTGCCATTCTCCAAATTTGAAGACTTTTTTGAAAATAATGACCATAATTACCTCGAAGTCGCTGATATTACTGACATGCCGGTAATGCAGAAACGATATCAGATCTTTCATTTCCAGCATATTTTCGATAGAAAAAGTCCCAACAAACTGATCATTCTTTTAGATAAGATTCTTAGACACCTGCAGTTTCTCATCGGTATTAAGAGAAAGACCAAATATTCCTATAAAGGTCTTGTCTGGGGCTCGATCACAAGAGAGGCCGCAAAAATATGCCTGGATTACCTTAGCGCCAAGCGGATTAATAATCTAAAATATTGCGAAAATTCCGAAGAATTTTGGCTTACCAATGCTATACTTGAAAGTCCTCTAAAAGACACTGTTGTCACCGATAATCTCCGCTTTTCGCTTTGGGATGAACAGCACGTGAACAGTCCCAAAATCCTCGATATCACAGACCTCGAAAATATCACCTCATCAAATGCTTTTTTTGCAAGAAAGATTCAGGATACTGATAGTGAGCTGTTTAAGACCCTTGAGAAAAGATACAACGGATCCAGTACATAAGAAGTGCCCTCGCCGGATAGTTTCAGTCCGGCGAAGGCACTTTTTATACTTATCATACATTTTTTATCGGACACACTTTTATACACATTCCGCATCCTACACAAATATCCGCATTGATCAATGGATACATAAATCCTGTCTCATCCGGCTCCATCTTTATCGCATTTACCGGACACATGTTTTCACATGCATAACACCCGCAGCAATCTTCTTTCTTTGTATAGAGCGTGGGTGTCTTTTTGTTATCTACCTGCATAATACTTTCTTAAGCCCCCTGATTATTTTATTCCTAACCTTATATGTTATGGACGGACGCCATATAGCATTAACAGCCCACTTTACTCCTTTGCGGGTATAATCCCTGTAAAAAACACCTGTCATCACATTTGGATCAACCGGCCTTACAAGGCACGAATTATGTTTTATAACTTTATTAATATCCACTGTTCTAAGGAACAACTCATCTTTTATCTCTAAAAGAAACCTATCTGCCTGCTCATTATTTACCAACAGCACAGAAACACCTTTTTCATCGTAGATTTCCGGTTCTTCCTCCTGAACACCCCAAAAGTCACCGATTGTTAAATCGGATTTTCTATTTTGTCCCTTTATTCCGCATTTATAACATGACGGTCTAAGGTACAGGTTCGACAGAAAGCCATGCATATATTCATCATCATTGAATACTCTTGCATACTCCGAGCTATCCCGGTAAACGATCTTAAAAGTAAAGTCGTTCCATCCCTTGTCTTTATTTCTAAAATAAATGGACTTTACAGCTTTACCACCTGACTGCTCTTCTATATATCGTCTAAAAACCTCAGGATTTGGCACACCATGACAGATAAAATCCATAATTATCAGATTTTTACGGTCATCACCAACGATACCTGCAAGCGCATTTGCCTGACATGGAGTTCCGCAAAAAAGGACTTTCCTTCCCTCTTTCAGGTACTTTTTCACTTCTGCATACGATCTTCCAACATTGCTCTGAGCATATTTACTTCCGTAAAGATCACGCAGTTCATCTATATTTTCAACACACTTATGGAAGACATTGCCCTTCTCATCTATGGCCGCGCCGCAAACGACACCACCTGTCTTTATGACATGCTTAGCTGCCACAGAAAAGATGCCTCCGGATGAGGACAGCATTCTCTCATCACTATCACTGTACCCCGCATAACAGACAGGATAACTCTCAATTTCGTTCACTCTTTCAACCCTCTAAAGCAGCATCTATGTATTCCGATGCTTCCTTTCTCTTTTTCCTTAAAATTGATTCTGTTTTGTCAGTATCAAATGAAAACTCTATGTCACCACTAGTATTTGTGATCCTGTGATCATTGAGCCCAAAAGTCTTTAACAAAGTGTCGATCCTGGAGTTCATATTTCCTGTACCATCTGTACCGATCCTGTCAAATACGGCAAAAGGCTTATGGAATAGTATCGAAAAAACTGTTCCGTGGAAAGAATCAACAAAAGCAGCTTCTGCATTCAGGAAAAGATACAAAAATTCTGCAGGGCCGATCTTCCAGGCTTCCTCACAATTAAGAATGTCAATAACCACTGCACCAAGTTCTGCAGCCTTCATATTGATAAATTCATCGTATTCCTTGGATTTTTCACCCAGAAAATACTTAACTACAAACTTACCTTTAACCTTTACTTTACTTTTTGAAGATGCTTTAACCCACTTGCTCCTGCTGATCAACATTGTAGGATCAAGTAATACTGCCGCATCTCTTCCTGTAAGGTCTTTTATTATATCTGCACCCGCTTCTTCTCTTACGGACAACGTCTTAAATTTTGAAAGCCATGCTTTAAATTCATCTCTATACTTTTCAGGAATTTCAGAGACGCCAAAGCTCGCAGCATACGAAACCTTCTGCTCATCTCTTGCATATTTAAGAAGTGCCCTCGGAACATAATAATAAAAATTCGGATTCCACACCTGGTCACTTCCTACCATAAAGTAGTCATAGCGATCCCTCACATCATCAGAAACCCTTTCTGCCTCATAAGGAATGACCGCCGGAGACCATTTGATATTCAGATCAAAAATCTCCCACGTGTAATTATAGGACTTCTTTTTCCTGTTGATCTTTAGATAAACATTTTTTATAAGCGTCTTTACTATAACCTTTATCCTGCTGTATTTTTTCCATCCGATCGTCTCTACATCGTACCCTTTATCCGTAAGATACTCCTGCAGAGCATAGTTCTGGAGTCTGTTTCCCAGATTCAGATCAACAAGCGTAACAATACCTATCTTCTTTTTCATAGCAGCCATAAACCTCAAAACATCAGATTTCTCATTCGATATACCAGTTTGTAAAGTTTGAATCTAAACAAAATGTAAAACATTTTCTGTCTGGGTCTTAACAAAGAAAAACGGACCGTTTTAAGCGCGTTCTCCGTGAATCGATCCTCTCTTATGCTCTTTATTTCCGAAACAGCACTTTTTTCTCCCTCAAGCAGATATGCGTTTGTTATAGAAACATAAAGCGTATAAAACGCGGAGCCCATGAGTCTCACGTCATTATTGATCTTATGTTCCTTAAAATAATCACATACTATACCGTGTCTTCTTTTCAGCATGTCAAACATGCCTTTTCTGTATCTTCTTGTAAGAGATTCAGAATTATCCCTGTAATAGACCAGCTTATCTTTTATAAACACAATTTTTTGTGCATTTTCTGCAATAAACATCTGAAAAATATCGTCTTCTGTATAAACCTCTCTCTCAGAAATAAAGCACTTTTCCGAAATGCATTCTCTCCTGTAGAGCCTGCCCCAGACATATCCGGGATAGTTCTCGTAACCCACTGCATAAACCTTACCAATTACCGGAAGTACGTACTCATCAATGATATTGCCTTCAATTACTCTGTCCGGCATCTCATAGGTATGCTCGATGATCACTCCGTTATCATCACGAAAATGACCGCATACGCTCACGTCAGCATCACTATCTGTAAGAGCCTTGTAAAGCTTCTCAACAAACTCAGGTGCCACATAGTCATCACTATCCACAAAACAGATGTATTCGCCCTTTGAAGCATCAAATCCGGCTTTTCTGGCACTTGTTAGCCCGCCGTTTGGCTTGTGGATCACAGTTACTCTCGGATCACTCTTATACTCATCACAGAGAGCAGGGCTCGCGTCCTTTGAACCGTCATCAACAATGATGCACTCTATATCCTTGTAAGTTCCGTTAAGAATACTGTCTACGCATTTTTTCAGATATTTTTCCTGATTATATACAGGTACGATAACACTTACCATTTCCCTCATTCCTTTATATATTTATCTTTTTTTGAGTAAAACATAGAGACTTGGAAGATAATAGAAAAATGTAAAGAACTTTTCTTTTTTAAGGCTCCGGCTTTCTCTATACATTTCTCTGTACCTTTTATAAACCTGTTTCAGTTCTCCAAGAGAAATGATACCGCCCTTCTTTTTAGCGAGATCCACGATCCAGTACATATATGTTCTGCGGGGATAGGCACTTAGATCAGGATACTTCTCATCAATATATCTGATCTCACGCTCAAGCACCCAGAATACGTCATCATAAAATTTCTGATTTAATCCAAAAGTAGAACTGCTCACATTCCCGCGGAAGTAATAATAAAGCTTTTCGCTGCTGTAAACGGACTTCTGTGCTTTGTCATAAAGCCTGTAAAGAACGTCCAGATCCTCACAGATACGTCCTTCAGCAAACTCGATCCCGTTAAACAGCTCACGCTTGAAAAGCTTTCCCCACATAACAACATACAGCTCATCCTTTACCGTATGGATATTTCGTATCATCTGCATATTGTTCATAAAAGAAATCTCTGCTTTTTCACCGGATGCTTCAGCTTTTTCTCCTGTAAAAGTGAGATAATCCACCATGGCGATATCAGCAGAATTATCCTCAGTGAGGCGATAGAGCTTTTCTATCATATCCGATGCGATATAGTCATCCGAATCCACGAAGCAGAAATAATCTCCTGTCGCTAACTTCAAAGCATTATTTCTTGCTGCAGACTGTCCTGCATTTTTTTGATGAATGACCTTAACTCTTGCATCCTTATCAGCATATTCATCACAAATCTTACCAGCATTATCAGGACTTCCATCATCCACAAGCAGTATTTCAAGATCCTTGTATGTCTGACCGATGAGGCTCTCCACGCACCGCACAATATAATTCTCAGTTTTATAAACCGGAACTATAACAGAAACTTTTTTACTCATTCTTCCCTCAAAAAAGCGAGGCAGCCATAGCTGTCTCGCTATTTACATTTTCTTTATATTTCGGTCTTAGAACTCTTCACCGACCAGGTAGATAGGTCTTCTCTTGACCTCAAGATATGTTTTACTTAAGTACTGACCAATAATTCCCATACAGAAAAGCTGCACACCGCTTATAAGTGAAATGATGCATACCATAGACGGCCAACCGCTCGTAGGATCTCCGAGCACCAATGTGCGAACGATAATAGCCAGAATCAACACACAGGCGAGGAAGCAGAAAAGGCATCCAAGAATAGATGCAAATGCAAGCGGGGCTGTAGTGAATGCAATGATACCATCAATAGCATAAAGGAAAAGCTTCCAGAAGGACCACTTTGTCTCACCCTTCTTTCGCTCAACATTTTCAAACTCAAGCCACTTTGTACGGAAGCCGACCCAGCCAAATATACCTTTAGAGAAACGGTTATACTCTCCCATTGAAAGAATCGAATCCACAAACTTTCTGCTCATTAATCTGTAATCACGTGCACCATCAACAATATCTGCCTTTGACATCTTATTGATCAAAGAATAAAACTGACGCGCAAAGAATGAGCGGATAGGCGGCTCGCCCTTTCTGTCCACACGTCTGGTAGCGACAGAATCATATTCTCCGCTTTCAAGGTAGCTGTACATCTCAGGAAGAAGTGCCGGCGGATCCTGCAGATCGGCATCCATCATTACTACAAAGTCACCCTTTGCATGCTGGAGACCTGCATAGATACCTGCTTCCTTTCCGAAGTTTCTGGAAAAGCTTACGAGATGGACTCTCTTATCAAACTCATGAAGCTTACGAACCTCTGCAACAGTTCCATCCTTTGAACCGTCATCGATATAAATTATTTCAAAGTCTACATCCTTCTGACAAAAGAACTTCTCCGTCTTCATCAGCTCATCATAAAAGTCCCTTACATTTTCTTCTTCATTGTAGCAAGGCACGATCACGCTTAAGAGTCTCATATATTTCCTCGTTTCCAAAAAATCACTATTTATTACTTTACATTTATATTAGATAAACTTCAAGTATTTGAATTTCTAAATTTCGCAACAACAGCGAAACCTTCACCCTTTCCTCCGGTGAGATAATAACTGCCGCATCTGAGCCATGCATGTGCTTTAAGTTTTCCGTCTTCTTCCATGACACCTAAGTATATCGTTGACGAAATATTTTTTTCATTCAGGAGCTTTCTCAGGGTAAGCGCACGTACAAAACATTTTGCATCCCAGGGTAAATGCTCGGTAATACGATTTACGTGAAATGCGCACAGCCTCACATATCTCCCCATCCCTTCCGGAAAGTCATAGGTTGATTCCTCACCCCTTATACCAAATTTATTTTGAAGTTTCTTCATTGGAACCTTCATTACCAAAAACCGATAATAAAATGAATAAATATAGGCTTTTATCGTGAGCCTCTTTTCACCGTTCTTCGTTAAAAAGCTGTAAAAATCTATCATAAACCCTTCCTCATCAGTTTTTATTTTCCCTGAGCTATGATATGCTATATTAGTTATAGACAAATTTCTTCATAAATCCTTTGAAAAGGAGTTCTTTCACATATATGAAAGTCAGTATCATTGTACCCGTTTATAATGTAGAAAACTATTTGCCTAAGTGTCTTGACTCACTTATCAGCCAGACTCTGAATGATATCGAGATCATAGCAGTTAATGACGGCTCAACAGATTCTTCTCCTGAAATACTCCGCGAATACGCTGATCAGGATCCTCGTATCATTGTTCTTGATAAACCAAACGGTGGTCTCTCTGATGCCCGTAACTACGGTATTCCATATGCCAACGGTGACTATATCGGTTTCATCGACTCAGACGACTTTGTTGATCCTGAAATGTATGAAGTCATGAGCCGAAAAGCAGATGAAACACAGGCTGACATAGTTGAATGTAACCTTCATCACACTTGGGAAGATCATGAGGACACCGAAATCGGTCCGCATCTTACCGCCCGTAAAGAGATGCTGATGACAGGTCGTTCTGTAGTTTGGAATAAGATCTACAATCGAAAATGGCTGCTTTCTACAGGAGCACTGTTTCCAAAGGGATTTATCTACGAGGATGTTGAATTTTTCTCAAAGATTGTTCCATTCATAAACCGTATAGAATATGTGGAACCGGCATTCTGTCACTATGTACAGAGAAGTACTTCGATCAATAATTATCAAACCTTAAAAACTCTGCAGATTCTTGATATATTAGATCACATTATAGAGTTTTATAAATCTAACGGTTTTTATGATGAATACCGTGACGCTTTGGAGTTTCTCACCACACGCATCATTCTGTGCAGCTCTCTGTCAAGAATGTCCCGTATTCCTGCTCCGGCAGACCGAAATGAAGCCGTAAGAAAAAACTGGAATAAACTTAACGAACTATTCCCTGATTGGAAGAAGAATAAGTACTTAAAGACATTCCCCGGCAGAAACGGTCGTTTCATGCGTGCCATGACTCCTGTGACTTATCCCTTTGCAGCATGGCTGCTCTCACACAGAAAATAAACTCTATATCATAGAGCTGCCATAATGGCAGCTCTAAACTTATGTCATATCTTTAACCTCATCCAATCCAAGCAGTTTCACCATATACATTCTTTTCTCAGCAACATTAACTTTCTCCGCCGGATTATAGTAGTTTTTCTTGTGGACATAATAATTAATGATAAACTTAATTCCTCTATGCACCCATGCCACAGGAAGAAGTACCGGATATTTCCTCGCATAGGAATATGTATATGGCATACTATCACGATTAGGGAAGATCATCTCGATCTTTCGTGTTAGTTTTGAGCCTTCTACCTTGGCTTCTCCGAGGAAATATGCCTCCATTGCACCGAGAATCTGCCATTTTGCATCTCTGTCCATGCCATCACCAACACTGAACATATCTTCCAGAAACTCGTCAAGGTTTTCATCTATTATTTCTCGCTTATCCGGGAAGATATCTCCTCTCATTCCGAGATGTTTCTCGCAAATCGTAAAGAAACATGTCACGAAGCGATGATAGCCTAACCTGTCTATCTTTTCCCAAAAGCTTTTCTTATCGATCTTGTCGAAATAATTATTAACAAATAATGTGATATCTACGAGATATCGGATTCCTACACCTTCCAGAGAAAAATGCTTAATGATATGGAATAACTGAAACACTAAATGCTCCTCGTATCCCAGGGTTGTGACCTCCATACCACATGCTCTTGTGCGAATCAGAGAATTTCTATCCGTGAGATTCATAGAATCCAAAATATCTATTCTGCGTCCTTTATAGTCTTCCCAGAGCCTTGTATGAAGCTCGATCATATGCTCCACCGGTCTTCTTAATCGATAAACCTGCACCTGCTCTTTACTGTCTATTTCATCTTTCACGTAACCCATACGCTGAAACAGCTTTTCTGCCGGTTCTCTATCTTTTTCATACACAAAAATATCAGTATCACACCCCGGACGCTCACTAAACTGAGGGTAAAGATCCGCGAGAAGCATTCCCTTAAAAAACACAAATGTAAGGCCTTCTTTTTCTGCTTCTGCCTTTATCTTTGCCATTAGAGCGTTTTTCTGAATCTCAGAGAACATACTTACTTTTACATAAGTTATCCATCCGTCATACATTTCCTGATCATCGATACCAAAGTTTTCGACACAGTACTTAACTACCGGATAAATAAGGGACGCGACTTTATTTGATCTCGCTATCAAGAAAAATGCCCGCCAATCCATTGCACGAAATACATCCTTAAGCTTTTCGTCAGGATTCGTCTTTGTCAGAGCGCATTTCACAAAATATAGATATAGCTCGCGGAGTCTGTTTTCACGTATACCTGTTACCATCCTGTCCCTAAATTCTTTATCCCTAATCATTACAAAATCTCCTGGCTGTAAACTATAATCCAAATTTATGAAAACACAAACAACTTACGCATTTTGTAGATACAGAACGATTGTATCAACGTAATAACTGCTACTATTACCGGAACGATCCAAATAAACAAAGTATTATTAATATGCGCCATTTCCATAAGTTTATTAACTATACTGATAACAAACGGATGCAATATATAAACAAATAATGAATATTTACTTCCAATAACAGAAAATACACCGATATTAGTATCCGGTTTTCTTATTGCTAAAGAAAAAAGACATATTGCCCATACCGAAATCGCAATCTGGCATATCCAAGAATAATTATCCTGAATAAAAAATGTACACAATGTGATAGCACCCACAGACATTAAGGTCATCGTATATATAATATGGGAAGATACGTTCTTAACAGCATCCTTATCTCTTATAAACATACCTATTAGAATATAGGGAAGAGCTGATAACCATACATTGTTGAAATAATCCCAACCTAACTCGATGCTATGAACATAAAATTTACCAATAAACAAAACGGGTATTAACAGATAAACATATCGCCATTTCTCGTTTTTCAGCAGCACCCAGATAATTATGTATGCAAAAAGCAGCGCATACAAAAACCAATATGGGCTTCTTCCACCAAAAATATCCGTATTTTGAAGCATCAAAAATTTTACAAAATTTGTGATGGTAAAATGCTTTTGAACAAAAACCGCCACACTCTGTTTTCCATCACCAAATCTTGAAATGACCATATTCCATGCGCAATATAAAACAGAAATTATTGCGCATAATTTTGCCATTCTAAATATCTTTTTCTTTAGTGCCTGACTCGTTTTTTCTCCGGAGTCTTTTAGTAAATAGTATCCGGAAATCATATAAAAAACAGGTACTGCAAATCCACCGATATTAACAATATAACTACCTGCCACACCCGGAAAACAGATGTGCATAAAAACAACAAAGAAACAGCCAATTCCTTTAAGAGTATCCAAAAATTGATTCTTATTATTCATTTTTAATCCCTAAATTACACAATCAAATTTTCTTGATATATGCCAAATACCAGTATTTCAATACCTTTTTTACCGGAAATGTACTTGTTGGTCTTAAATATACAACCGCTTTTCTCAAAAATCTGAAATGTGATTTCATCTTACTGCGATAATCAATCCCATCTTTTTTCATATTCCCTATATTCCACCAAACCCAATACATATAGGCATCTAAAGATATTTCCATTAAACGTTGTTTTTTCATTTCATGAAAATATCGAATCTGCTGACTCTTGGCTTCGACATGGTTGAGCATTTTCAAGTTATATTTTTCATGGGTGATCGACTGACACTGCATACGGTACTCATATAATTTTGCATCTGTAAATACTGCACATTTTGAACGGTCCAGGACTTTGTAATACACGTAATCATCCTCAAAAACCTTTCCCTCCGGATAAGATATTCCCTTAAATAATCCTCTTTTATAAAGTTTATTAGTGGGTGAGACCAGTACCATTGCATCATCTTTGAACTTTTCCGCATACTGTGATGTATCTGTATAAACCTCTATGCCAGATATCTCTTTCCCTTCAGATAAATCGATAGAAATCTCATTTTCAGCAAAAATATTAAACCGGCATATAACAAGATCTGCTCTATGTTCCTTCATGAGCTGATACATATTAGCCAGATAATCCACATGAATCATGTCATCCGCATCCACAAAACAAAAATGCGGACTTCTGATCGCCGCAAGCCCTACGTTTCTCGCTGCCGAAACACCCCTGTTTTTCTGATGGATCACTTCTATTCTTTCGTCCTCATCCGAAAACCTGTCACATATATATCCGCTTTGGTCTGTCGATCCATCATTCACAATTATCAGTCTGAAATCTCTAAACGTTTGAGACTGTATACTGGTTATACACTGTCTGATATATTTTTCAGCGTTGTATACCGGCACAATAATATCTATCTGAGCCATCTTCCCCCTTATCCCACAATCTTTAGTAGCCCATCTTCTTCATCTTCATATGTATGTAATACTTCTGAAGTCCCGGAAAGAAACGATATATCACATATTTAATTCTCTGACCCTTTGAAAGATCAGGATTTTTTACAGCCTTCATATAATTTCTGCGATATAGTTTTCGCATTTCACGATATATTTCTTTTCTATCCGGAAGTTCATCACAATCACGCATTATCTTGAGCACAGTCGTTAGATAAGCTACATATGCCATTCTTACTAATTGCGGCTCCCTTTTTTCTGTATAGAATGTAATCTTATCTTCCTCTGTACGGAGACCGTCATACAGCTTTACCCTGCTGACCCTGCTTCTAGTTGCGGAATCCTCTGAATAGAAATAGTTATATAGTTTCAGATCCGACACAGCAACTTTATGTGCCTCATAAAGGACCTTGAAAGTAGTTGCTCCGTCCTCATAAAAGTGATAATCTTCCGAAAATCTGATTTTTTCCCACAGCTTTGATTTAAATAGTTTTCCCCACACCATGCAGTACATAATACGCAAGTCTTCTCTCATTAGAAGCTGCTTTCCGGTAAGCTCATACTCATTTGCTCCGTTAAAATCTATTTCCGGAAATAATAACTTTTTCTTCTCAAAAGTATTATGTACAGACACCCATGAAATATCAGCGTTACGTCTCTGCAAAAGGTCAAAAAGAGATTCCAGATACTTTGGATGCAGATAATCATCACTATCAAGAAACGCAATATATCCATCGGTAAAGTCCAATGTATTAAGTCCAGTATTTCTGGCCGCTGCAGCTCCGCCATTTTTCTCGTGGCAGATCAGCTCTATGCGTTCATCTTTTTCGCTCCACTTTCTGCAGACTTCTCTAGACCCGTCTGCCGAACAATCTTCGACAAGGATCAGCTTCCAATTTGACCATGTCTGATCAATAACACTTTGAATACATCGATCAAGAAATTTTTCTGCATTATAAACCGGAACAATTATTGAAATAACAGCCTCTTCATTACTATTCATCAATATCCACCATTCTACTTTTAAGACCTAAACATCGGAAGCTTCCTTCGTATCATCCTTCCGACCATTTCACGCTCCTCTTTATCAAGAACAATAATATAATTCACTGCATATCCTATAGCTCCGCATACAGCACCACAAATGAAAAGATCTACCCAGGAATCGATTGTCACGTGCATTGCTACCGCGATAAATATGACAAGACTCACTGCGGTTGCTGCCATTCCACGGAAAAGAGGCGTATAGAATGTGTACCACTTCTGGTTCAAAATATATGCTGCATACAACGGCGCAAAGAAAAATACTCTGGCTATAAGAAGCACTGAACTCACAATCTGAATAGCATATACACCAAGGTTAGTATTTAAACAGAGAACAACTGAACCAATAACGTTTGCAACACCTATTCCAATCGATACCAACACAGGAAGTCTGAGTCTGGCAGTAACCTGCGTCACCGAATAAAGCGGATAGATATACACATCAAATACTGTCTGTGCAAGAATCATTATCGAAAGAATCTGTACTGTACGCACCTCGCCTGTTGAGAGGACCGGAATCCACAGTGAGAAAAACGATGATCCGAAAACTGTAAATCCGATTATAGGTATTGAACAGATAAATCCGCATACCTTTATGGCACTTTTAACGTACTTTACAAACTTATTCATGTCCCCTTCCGCATAAATGATCATCATCTGCGGTCCAAAAGAGCCTGCTACGATACCGATTATGGACATGAGATAATTTGGTATTGTCTTTGAAAATCCCATAAGAGTCATCGATGCTGCATCAATACACTTATTTGTTATGAGCATATCGCATCCATTTATAAGGATTGTTGAGAGCTGCTGAACAGAGCTCCATACACCAACTTTGACAAGTTCCTTTATTGCGCTCAAGCGAACCTTTGCTCTGTCATACCTCAACTCCGGTGTCAAAGTTCTTGTATAGTAAACATTGGTTATTATGATCCAGAATCCGACTACAAATTTTGACGCACCGACATACCATACCTTTGGTTCAAAAAAGTAGAAAAGACCAAGAAGCATAACCACACGGATGACATTATTTTCAAGGCTTCGCCTTGCTCCGAGATCCAGTCTGTTTCGTGCATACGTTGCGATTCCGTAACAATTTGTACAAAGTCCCAGAAAGAAATCAACGAATATAAAGAACCACAACAGCTTAACATCTGACACATACTGAGCAGGAATATGAAGCCATTTATCAAGGAACATGAGTCCTATGGCTGTAGGTCCGGCCATTACGACAGACATAATAATATTCGCTAAAATTACTGACGAAAAGTAAATATTTGCACTTTCGTAATCTTTTTTACTCAGGCTGATAGTGATGTAACGACCTAACATAGCATTAAGTGCAGTTGTAAAAATCGTAATATAACCTGTTGTCTGGAATGCCAGATTAACAAATCCATAAACTTCCTTACCAACGTTAGCCGTGATATATGGAGTAAGATAAAAATTTATAGCAATATTTATTACAAACGAAATAAACTGAGCCACCATATTGATGGCTATTCTTTTCTTTCCTTCCAAAAATCCAACACTCCTTTAATTGCTTCTTTGTATTACCCAATGCTCAATGCCCTTTAAGATACACCTCCGGCATCAGCGCACAACACAGATATCCCATTTTTTTCTTAAAGGATATTGGTAATTTTATGAATGACTTAAGAACGAGCTGTTTAAAATGCTGCCTGTATTTCCTTAAAATCGCTTCATCCAGACCGTTCTTCCTCATTTCCTTTGCAAATTTAATCAGGCATACTCTATATAGAAACAGCGTTTTTTCAAACCAGACCATACGATCCATATTAAAATAATGATCAAGTTTTTCATCATACGCTTCAAGAGCCAAAAAGCGTTTCTCATTGAACCTTTCACCCATGATGCTTGTTTCACGCTGAACATAGAAATAAAGCGGCTCACCAATATAAACAATTCTCTCTGCCATTTCAAGAACTTTCCATGTAGTAAATTCATCCTCATGGATCTTTCCGAAGGGGTATCTGATCTTCTCAAAAAACTGTGCAGGATAAAGCTTATTCCACGCTACATTAAACTCCGGTATATACTTTTCAAACATATACTCTGTGCGTTTAACATCATCCGATATCACTGTTATTTCATCATTACCGCTTTCCTCCGGCATAGGTTCATCTTCTTTTACAAATTTGAATGAGCACACTGCCACATCAGAAGATGTCTGTTGAACGGCTTCCATCATTCTGCTGATCATTTCAGGATGGACATAGTCATCCGAATCGATAAACACCAGATATTCTCCGACCGCAGCGTCGATACCGGCATTACGTGCATCAGACAGACCACCGTTTTTCTTATGGATCACATGGATACGCTGATCCTTTTTTGCATACTCATCAGCGATCTCACCGCTCCGGTCCGGAGATCCATCATCTACCAAAAGTATTTCGAGTTTTGTGTAATCCTGTACCAAAATACTTTCTATACATCTTGGAAGATACTTTTCCACCTTATATATGGGTACGATCACACTTACAAGTTTTTCCATTTTGTATTGCCTTTCTTATAATGGTCCAATTTAATTTCATATAGAACTGAGTATTCCTGCGAGCAGGAAATACTTAGTTCCCCTGGCTGCACCCATTATCTCTATTTCAGGCACGATATTTTTCCCTGTACTCCTGATTGCCTTTCTGCAATAATCAAGATCTGTAACACTTCTTAAAAGCTTTTTCATCTCTCTTATAGGTCTGTCCATGATCTCGTGATAGATCAGAAGCATATGGATCATATAAAATCTATCCTTAAAGTAATCCATTCCTTTATCAGAAACATATTCATAGACGTACTTACTGATGTCATTGTAGCGGTCGATCTGGGACACTCCCGCTGCCTTACCGACCGTTGAATCATCATGTCGTATGTAGTAATAGCTTCTTCTGTTTGACACATAGATCTTTGATGCATGAAGGAGATACAGCAGATTAAAGCACAGATCCTCTGCCATTACAGGCGAAAAGTCCGGAATCCTTAAGTTATGCTCACGGATAATATCAGCCCTGTAGAGCCTGTTCCAAAGTTCAAAACCGCATCTGTAGTTCAGGAAAGAATTTGTGATGAACTTAAGTCTTTCCTCATCTGTATCTACGGTATAGGCACCTTCAAAAAATTCACGTTCCGGACATACCTTTTCAACACCATTACCAGAATAAACATGATAATAATTAAAGATCACGAGATCTGATCTATAGAGCTCCATCTCACGGAGACTATTTTCAATAAGATCAGGTGCAAGATAATCATCACTGTCTACAAAAAGAATGTAATCGCCCTTCGCAAGCTCCAGACCCTGATTTCTGGTATCAGCCTGTCCGCTGTTCTTTTTATTAATGAGTTTCACTCTGGGATCATCATTAACAAAAAAGCTGCATATCTCTTCACTCCGATCTGTAGATCCATCATTCAACAGCAATATTTCAATATTTCTGTATGTCTGCTGAACTACAGAATCAAGGCACCTTGATATATAAAGTTCTGCATTATACATTGGGATGATCACACTGACTAGCTTTTCCATTTATTTACATCCTTTTTAGCTTTTTTGCCTGATCTGCCACATATAGTAATAGGCTTTTGAAAATTTACTGAATAGAACGTACTCTATCTTGGATTTTATTGACAACCTGCAATCCGACATCAGTTCATTAACAATTTTTATACAGCGTCTGCCTTGTGAATCCTCAGAGAGATCCATCTGTATCCCTTCTTCATCAAGTTTGCTCTTCGTATAACAAAACATATGAAGTATATGGATCAACTCTTTCTCGAACAGTTCATATTCTTTTTTTCTGCCATAAAATTCAAGCTTATCTATATATGCATCGAGAAGCTGAAGATTTGTCTGATTCCAGCGCTTACCTACAATACTCTGTCTATGCTGATGATAGAAATAGTACGGATGATCTATGTATGCGATCTTTGCCGCCTTATACAAGATCATAAAAACTCTGGCTTCATCTTCATATATCCGCCCTGTCGGGAAAACAAGATCTTCGTATAGCTCTCTTCTGCAGATCTTATTCCAAAGAACAGAGTACAGAACACCATTTTTATACGAACTATATGACTGATAAAGTGCATCTGAGCCGCTTATAATATCAACATTTACATCCGACGGATGATCACTTATCTCCGAAACGACATCATCTTCATAAACATACTTAAAATCACACATAACGATATCTGCATTATTTTCAAACAGCTTATGCATCATATCGTCATACATATTTTTATTTAT
Source organism: Lachnospiraceae bacterium (assembly GCA_900168235.1). GTDB lineage: Bacteria > Bacillota > Clostridia > Lachnospirales > Lachnospiraceae > NK4A144. The sequence goes on from FUZG01000003.1 coordinate 137,518, forward strand.
ATAATCATCAGGATCCACAAATGTGATAAACTCACCGGAAGCCTTTGAAAGACCACAGTTTCTTGCATCCGCAACTCCACCGTTTTCCTTGTGGATAACGATGATACGGCTGTCTTTTTCAGCAAAGCTGTCACAAATTTCCGGACATTTATCATCAGAACCATCATCTACAACGATCAATTCCAGATTTTCATAAGTCTGATCCAATATTGAATTAAGGCACCGTCCCAGATATTTATCAACGTGATACACGGGAATGATCACGGATATAAGTGGTTTCTGCATGTTTTGTTCAGTCATAATCAATAGTAAATTTCTCTTTTAAGAGTTCTCCCCGTCAAGTATATTGAGCAGTCCATCAGATATGCCCGTTCTGACTTTTCTGATAAAGAGTTCTTCCTTGTCCTTCAGTCTTTCATAATCCCTTTCCGTAAGAGTCGTGACTTCCTTCGGAAACTCAAAGTAATGAAGGTTTCGCCAGTTCACGAGCCATCTCTGCTCGGGCTCATCGTATTTCAGGCAGTGTGTACGATATTTTGAATTGTGCACGACCGTATGAAAGTATTCCTCATCCGGAAACTGCATTATGCGCATTTTTTTGTTGAATTTAGAATGCGTCTTTTCAAAATCATCCAGATATTCCGCACACTCACGTGTAACCGCCCACTGTGCACAACCGTAATAAATAGGATACTCTCCGTCGTCTTCCCTTATCACGCCGTCACATCCGATTGTGGTGAGACTCATCATCATCTCATAAAGTCTCATCATTATTCGTTTAAGACTCTTTTCCGTAGTCTTGCCATACTGATTGTCTTTTTTATAAAAAAGGCGGTACTTTCTGGCAAATTCCCAGTCCTCTGTTCTGGCAATAGGACAACCTCTGATAAATTCCCGTCCTTCATTCTTTTCAAAGAACTCTCTTATCTCTCTATTGGATTTCAGCGGATAATCGAGATTCTGCATGGTGACAAAGTAATCGTAATGCCGGTCACTGTTAAGAGCATCACGAAGAAGATCGTATGTTGCGGTTATTGCATTGTAGCCGCCCCAGTATACCTTTTCCCGCTTCTCCGTAAAGTACACTCTCGGAATATCCTTTACAGCCTGTCGAAATGGCTCTATATCCTGTTTTGCATCCACATGGATAAACATGTCAAAATCCGGATCAGCCGTAAGCCTCCTTGCCGCTCTTGCAACTAAATCCGGATCTGTATGACACAGATTCAAAAATGCAATTCTCATTTACTGCTCCCCAAATATGAGATCATCTCTTAAATTCATAATGCACTGCATTTAACAGTGATGTTGCGAAAAACAGAAGTCCGTATGCACCGCTCTTCATCATCATGAATGGTACGCGCTTCACCAGCGAACCTCTGCCCGGGCGAAAATTCTTTACAGCACGCACAACCCTCGGATCATCTGTGTATGACCTGTATGCCTTGTATCTCTCTTTTCGGGACTTATCACCCTTTGCTGAGAGCTTAAATGCCATTTCAACAGCTGACATCACTATGGTTCCGGCATAATACTCCGTAACATCGATGCCGGTTCTCTTGATGATACGCTCTGTAAGGGCTTCCCTTGCATCGTTCAGCTTCTTTTTGCCATCGAGCTTTGAAAAGGGTTCTCTTTCATAACGATAGATCGCAGATGTGGAACGAGTCACCAGATAGTAGTAGCACTTATCTGTAACAGCTACTCTCTTACAGCATGAAAGGTAGTCTGAGATAAATACCGTGTCTTCTCCTACCTTAAGAGTTGTATCGAATTTCAGATTATTCTGAAGGATCACACTTCTTCGTACGAGTATTCTCCAAAGTGCCGGATTCTCTACGTACAACGCATCCTTCTCACCCCGGAGCCAGTTATTTATGTCTCTATTTGAAAGACCGATAAATGCGGGAACAACTTTCTTGACAATGTCCTGACCGATATAAAGACTTTCAGAAAAATGAGGATGGCATACTTCCTTGACCTTATCGTCTTCGTACCGGCTGTAGCCGTAGATCACAGCATCCGCCGCCTGCTCCTCAGCCATTTTTGCCACTTCACTGCAGGTATATGATTCCTCAAAATCATCTCCGTCAAAGAAGAAAATAAATTCGCCCTTTGCCGCAGCTATTCCGTCATTTCTTGCAGCAGATACTCCGCCGTTTTCCTTATGGATGACACGAACTCTGCTGTCTTTTTCACTGTACTGGTCTGCTATTGCTCCTGTACCGTCTGTAGAACCATCGTCTACAACTATGACTTCAAGAGCCTCTTTCGGAACATCCTGTCCTAAAGCGCACTCGATACTTCTTCCTATGAATCCGGCAATGTTATATGCCGGGATAATGATACTGATCTTACTATCCATTTTTAACCTGTAAGGCGCGTTTATATGCCCTGTCCTTTAAAGAATAATGCTTTGAAAAAAGCAGTCCCACAAGCATCAGCGGGAAGCAGATGGCGGCATTCATTACGTATGCCTCCATAACTGTATACATCGTGTAAACAAGTACAAATATCTTGTCAACAGTCGACATTTTTTTACCATAATAAGCAAATGCTATGGAGATCAGCACAAGGTATATAACTCCATAGCTGATAAACATCCAGATAAAGCAATTATCAAATATCATTGCATCTATCCAATGGCCTCTCCAATATATCTTTGGATCAAACCATACCGCTTTTCCTATCCATGAAATGCCCCTAAGATCATAGGCGACCGCCCCATATAAGAGTCTTCCTGTAAAAAGCTTATCCAATACCTTAAATGCCTGCTCAAAAAGGCCGTTTACGTATCCAATGATAATACCAACAAAGAATACTGAAAGAAATCCGTACAGATATCTTGATAAGAAAGCAATAATATTCTCAAATCTCTGAAGCGAACGATTCTTTAGGATCTTTCTGACTACGAGAAGTAAACATGTGAATGTTGAAACAATAAACGAAGTATTGGAATCGCAGAAATTATAAAAAATATAATTCACGAACCAGACAACACCTATATGCCAGGTTTTTAGTCTTTCCTCATTTGCATAGAGAAATTCAAGAGAAGTCCAGCAAACATACATGGCAAAGGTATTTGCATGCCCCTGATAGAAGGTCATACGTGGATTACCGCCCGTTCTGTAGGAATAGATGACTTTCCATGGCCGGGCAAAAAGATCGTAAGTATAAACAAGTACATGAACTGAAAGCAGAAGCATTTTTACATAGCTTGTCGCCCGAAGTGTTTTCTTCAGATCTACATCCTGCATGGCGCAAATGATCAACGACGTAAATACCAGATAGAAATAAGAACATTTTATACATGTATATGTACACACGCTGACAAGTGCAACTGACATGAGCATTTTCTGCCAGGTATATCGCTGAGTCAAAAGCTTTATACCGATAAGTGCCATAAACGCAAGTATCATTGCATTATCGAGAATGCCCGGTTTTCTCATTATAAATGATGAATCCGTAACATTTTTTATTGCCAGTATTACCATTGCGCCGGTAAAAAGATTCTGACGGAACCGTATTCTGTTTTCCTGATTTCTTTCTTTTAGGTTCTGTACCTTCATCTATTTACTGCTCCAAAAAACTCTGAGCATGATATCAGTTCGATGAAACCGAATCTCTTAAAATGCCCTTTGTCTGTTTCTCATCAACCCCTGTAATAGCATGAACTATATCAGGGAAGTACCAAGTACTGTCTGCTCTGTGCATAAGTGCATATTCCTTAACGCCATCTGCAGTAGCAGCACTTCCGCCATTATCCCACCAGATATATGCTATTTTCTGATTTAGACACTTCTCTCTGAATTTCTGTGCATATCCCAATCTGTTTTTGGCATGTGCCGTTTGTCCGTATTCACCTATCACCACCGGATAGCCGTTCTTTTGTATCTCAGCAACCTGCCTGAACGCATCATCCAATTTTTTTAACTCTGAATAAATATGTACGCCTACCAAAAGACGACCGTCAACCGTATCTTTCGGAAGCCGGAAATGAGATATGTTCCTGTCATTCGGAGTTGCAGAATAAAGATTAACCAGTAAGTATCTGTCCTTGTTTTCACCGCCGGAAGCTCTTACCGTATCTACAAACAGCTGATTCCACCTGTTAAAGGCTCTGAATGAATACCCTGGTATTTTTGCCCATCTGGATTTTTCATCAACCATCTCATTAAAGCCTTCAAGGATCAGCTTTTTATCATAGTCCTTAAAGTAAGATGCGATCTGAGAGATCATGTTTGTAACACGTTCTTCATTATCCGCATAATTTGTATCAGAAGCCCTGATCCATCCATCATTTCCGGTATCATGATGGATATCAACTATCACATACAGATCTTCACTTAACGCCTGATCTACAACAGTTCCTACTCTTTTAAGCCATGCCGGGTCCACATTTCCATCCTTATCAATGTGGTTCATCCAAGTGACAGGAATCCTTACTGTACTGAAACCCGAAGTCTTTATAGCATGCAGCATCTCCGGCGTAATATTGGGGTTTCCCCATAAATTCTCGTATGTTTCAGCATTAGCCGCCATATAGAATTTATTGCTCCAATCACATACATCCAGAGAATTTCCTATATTGATACCTGCACCAAGTTCCGACATAAGATAATCCGCTGAATTTTCAGAAACATAGGACTCTTCATTATCGGCAGAGACATATATCACCTTAGCAGCCTTATATTCTGTTGGTGTTTCGGGAATACCTATAACGTACCAGGCTGCCCACACAAAAACTGCAGTGAAGCCCAGAAACAAGATTACCCCAATACTTATAAGCCACTTTTTCAAGTCGCTGCCCTCGCTTTCAACCTGAAATAAATCAGAGCCAGTGAAATGAGCCTCAGTCTTATCATGATGAACTCATGCTTTTTATATCCGGGAACCATCGACAAACGTACATGTGAAAGGATTTCCTGAACCAGCGGATGATCCAGTATCAGCTTAAAATCGTGTCTTGCAGTCGAACTCACGGAAAACTCACGGAAAAGATTTGTTACAACCCTGAAATAATATGTATCTGCTTCATGAAGCAGTTCCCTGTCTTCCTTCGCTCTCACATCACCTATAGCTGCATCATAAAGAGGCTCCGTAAAGCGCAGACGGTCTTCTGCTCCGTAACGACGCATGGCACTTCCCGCATGCTGACGATACAACAGAATAGCGTCATTTGAGATATAAAAAGTCCTACACTTCTCATAGTATCTGAGCACAAAGAGAAAGTCCTCTCCAATAGGGACTCCTTCAGGGAATTTCAGCTCATGGGTATCGATTATACTTCTCTTATAAATCTTCCCCCAGCACTCATTCCATCTGGAAGATGCATACATAATGCGGTCAGCCGTTCTGGTATCACTGCAGCTTTTCTCACTAAAGTCGTAGTACTCAGATTTTCTTGTCCCATCATCATAAAATGTTTCATACGCAAATGCCCTGAAATCTATATCTTCTTTTCTGATAGAATCAAGAATCCTGTCCAGTGCATCTTCCGTCAGCATGTCATCAGCATCGAGAAACATTATATATTGCCCTGATGCATTCTTAAGACCGTTATTTCTGGCTTTTGACACTCCGCCGTTTTCCTGATGAATAACCCGTATTCTCTTATCTTTCTCTTCTGCTATACTCAACAATCCCTGTGTATTGTCCGTACTTCCATCATTTACAACGACAACTTCGATGTCGGCATAATCTGACAACAGCACACTATCCAGACATTGCACCAGATATTTTTCAGCATTATATGCAGGTATGATGATACTTAATAACGGAGAACTCATTTTTTATCTTTAACCTCAGGAAGGACTCCAAGGATAACATCCTCATCTTCCAATGCACACTGCTCGATAAGTCTGACCTTATCCGAGAAAAGCTCTTTTACAAAAATCACAAATGCAGCAAGAATAAATCCGGCAAAAAAGAATACTATACGTGTTTTCCAAAGTGCCCGGAGTCCGTCTGAAGTCTTAGATGAATACTCCGCAGAATCAAGCATCTGCACCATATTTGTTCCTGTCGCAGAACGCATCTCGATCACAAAAGACTCAGCAACCGCGTTAGAAACATCAACTGCAAGCGCCGCATCAGTGGACATTGCATAAAATGACATGATAAGTCCTGTCGATGAAGTATTTACATTGACCATCGCCTGAACATCAGAAGCTGACAGACCGTATGAAGGAATCATCTGTGCTGCTCTTTCACAAACACGGCTGCTGTTTGCGAGGTCAACGTAATCCGGCAGTGCAATACTCAAAGTTTTTTCTCCCTGACTGCTCACCTGTGCAGAATAAACAGTTGCAGATGCACGGAATAAGTTCTCGACAGAATGACCCATTGTTGCCACAATTCCAAGAATAAAGCATATGGTTCCAACAATAAGCGGGATCAGCTTCTTTTTCCATACTGCGATAAAACTCAGTTCAAAATCTGCAAAACGAATATCCTCATTCAGATTCATTTCATACCTCCTTTACGCATTTTGATAATTCCGAAAAGGATACCCAAAAATACGATCGACCCTGCAAGCGCTGTACACGTCATAACAAGATTCATTACTTTTCTCCTGCTGTTTCCTGTTACAGGCTGTGTTTCCTCACGGACACCTACATTAAATGAGTAGGTCTGAGGGCGTGTCTCATGCGCCGCACCATCAACATCTGTATATGTGAAATAAAAGTTTACATTCTGCTGACCCACTTTTTTGAACGCAACATAACAGTCTGTATTTGTAGTAGTGTTTCCTGTAAGTGAGCCTAAACTCTGCTGCTGAGCATCTATGGAATCACCTTCCATATGAAGTACTACATTATTCAGCGCAGTACGTCCGCTGTTCGTAACGGTTACACCAACTCGGTTGTTTGAACCAACCTCAGCGTTACTATCCATATCAAAGCCATGAACAGCCAGGATACCCGTTGATGACACGGGAAGCTGGATTTGGAAAGAATTTGTATTATAGGTTCTGTATGCATCCGAATAAGTAACTGTAATATTACAAAGTACGTAAGAATCTGTAATATCATCAGAAGCCATCAGACTAAATGAGCCTTCCTCTTCATCATCCTTTTTAAGATACCCTACATAGCACTCATTGCTTTCACCATATGCAGGATAGATCAGTTTTTCATCCTGAGAGAAAGTTGCGTAGATATTTCCTGTTCCTCCGGTATAACTTGTGTTTCTCAATGTGATATCAAGCTTAAATTCTTCACCCGGAGTGATGGCATCAGCTCCATCGATCTTGTACTCTTCAAGAATAATGGTTGAATTATCGAGAGGCTCATCATTAGTGATAACGCCCTCTTCAGCAGTAAATACCGGAGCGGCTGCTGCCGGTATCATTGATGACACGGCAACTATTCCGACACAAACTGCTGAAAGGAGCATTTTCAGCTTATTCTTACTTGCTCTCATCTGATGCCTCCTTCTTTTTTCACAGCCCCCTTATTCTTACGTGCAAGCGCCTGCTTCTGCATGTGCTCGAGATTGTCACGTGAGAAATAATCATAGTCCTTTATCTGGCGGCGATACTGTCGCATCTCAACCCTGTTTACGATCATGCCTGCATAACGATCGCTGTACCGATCAAGTTCGAGACGTGCATCCATAACTTCCTTTTTGGTTGAAACATTCAGAGATGCTACGAGAATATAACGATCTGTCTCAGGAATAAGGATCTCAGCATCATTTACTGTATTAATGGACGGCATATCAAAGATCACAAAATCGTATGTATCTTTAAGAGTCTTAACAAGCTTCTCCATACGTTCTGTGCAAAGAAGTCTTACCGGATTCTCAATGCAGTCACCTGAAGGAATATAGCTTAGTCCATCATAATTTGTTTCATTAAGTGCATCTTCTACTGAAATGGAGTGATCTGTAAGATAACCGGAAAGACTGCAGTCGCTGTTATCTCCTTTGATCCTCTTATAATCTGTTCCCTTCCTCAGATCTCCGTCTACAAATACAGTCTTCCATCCGGCTTCTGCAAGAGCTATTGCTACGTTCAGCGCAACAGAGGTTGTTCCTGCATGGCTTCCGACTCCTGTAAAAATAAATGATCTTGCATTACATTCTTTTCTGATGCCGTAAAGTCGTACAACCACTCTGTCGATGGCATCGTTCATTACACGATCTTCGGAATTATAAAGTTCCAGAATCTGTTTTTCCATTTTTCCCTTTCCTGCTTTTTCTTTTCAAAATACAGTTTTTACTGTCCTGCCCCTTGATCCGCTGCAGCTGCCTGAGCAGCCAGTTTTTCCAACGCAAGTGCATTGTAATACTCTATACTTCCATTTTTATAAAAACGGATTTCTTCGCTGCTTATTTTCTTCATAAGCTGTGTATAAAATGTACCGGAATACCCATCATCACCGGTAAACCAGCTTATCTCCGGCACAGCTGTCACAGCATTATCAGGTGTCGTAAATATATCTCCGGGCTGAACCTCAGCATAATTTATATATTTATTGTTCTTGTCAAAGAAATGGACCCGCATGAATCTTGCGCCGTCTGCCCATCCCTCGATCGTAGTAATGAATGCATACTTCGAAGACGCATCTACATCCATTGTTCCCTTCGTATGTATCACAGAAAAATGTTCATCAAAAACACCATGGGCAAGCCAATATGAAGGATCTCCAAGATTCAGACTATCGATTGAGCTTCCCGATACGGTTTTCTTACTATCAGCATCATCCGTGACAGTGAGTTCCAACGTGCTCTTTACTCCAGTCTTAACATCCGTAACTGTTAATTTGGTCTTTCCCACTTTCTTTCCAAGGATCAGTCCTGAATGTTCAGCAAAATCTCCTGTTGGTTCAGCAATATCCTCATCAGAAGAAGTGATGATCACGCCTCTCTGTTCCACAGTTTCCGGTTCATACACAGGCGTAAAGATGGCAATATCACCGAGACTCATGACCGCGCTCTTTCCATCTTTGCTGACCTTTGCTCTGCCATCCTGACCGAGATACGTCAGAGTTACACTCTTTGGTAAAAGTTCCTTTTCAGGATCATTTATCTTTTTAGGTGCATATTCTCTGACCCAGTCAATCCACATATTTATTTCCTTGGCATCAGAAATAACTACGCTCTTGTCCATAAAGCCTATATTTAATTTGATAACCTTCTGCATATTCTCAAAAGGATTTATCCCGTCATAGTACGATGCCGCAGATGTATCATAGGACCACAATTTCCTGTCATCCACATACATCGTATAGTTTGACCCGTTCATTTCAAACGCATAGATATGGAATTGTCCGTCAAACGAACCCCATCCAGGCTGTATCTGTGAATTATTCCAAGGAGTACCGTCTGACCAATGAAGTGCACTGGCAAATGTACCATCAGGATATGTCTCAAACATATCTGTCTCACCAAACAAAGGCCACTGACCAGTACCCATTGTCCAAAAAGCAACATCCGCACCATTCACCTGGTCCATCTTTATCCTTGCTTCGATACGTCCCTGCCTAATTCCTTTATCAGGATTCTGTATCACTACAGGATCGTACCATTCACCTGCGGTAGCACCTTCCTTTAGCGGAGTTGACTTTAGGTGAAGTACAGAATTTTCGATTTTAACACTGTTTTCGTCAAAGTTCCCTGATTCGAGACTTCCTACTGTTTCCCAGTTGTCTTCATTTAAAGCCGTTCCATCAAACTCATCATGCCACACCATCACACGGTCTTTCTGTACATCCGAAAGGCCTGTCGTATCTACAGATGCAGATTTGTCGGCAAAGACTGTGTCATACTTTACCAGCTGACTCTGGAGAGGAAATTCAGTAATAGATTTCACTTCCGTTTCACCGGAATCATCAAACATCTCCCATATCTGCCCGGGATCAGTTTCAACATTCCAGTTCAATCCATCTGCAGTAAGCCAGTTATTTCCTGACATTGCAAGATACAGATCTGTTCCGTCTGCAGAAACACTCCAAATACCATATGCCGGAACCTTGAAGTCAGGCGCCTCATTTCCGCTCAACGCTTCTTTGGACCGAATCTTTTCAAGAATTTTTTCTTCTTTCTTTGAATCATATTCAATCCGACGCTTTATGGTCTTTCCATCGTAGTAGTACATCTGCATTGCGCCTGCTGTTGTGGATGTATCGCTCAGGATGCCATTAGCCGGCTCACTCCCACTGTCAGACCCAATACCACAACTCGTGACCACAATCATTGTCATAGCAAGAAATGCATATAACAGCTTTTTCAAATCAGTACGCTCCCTTATGCTTCAAAAGTTCACCTACAGTTGCAAATAAAATACGAAGATCCAGCAAAAGCGTCCAACTATCGATATATTCCAGATCCAACTGAACTACATCATCAAAATTTGTGATATCACTTCTGCCCTTAACCTGCCAGAGACCTGTGATTCCGGGCTTAATACTTATACGCCGCCACTGCCCTCTTTGATATTTTGCAACTTCATCTACCGTCGGAGGACGGGTTCCCACAAGACTCATCTCACCCTTTAGCACATTAAAAAGCTGAGGAAGTTCATCAATACTTGTTTTTCTGATGAACTTTCCAAATTTTGTGACTCTAGGATCATTTTTCATCTTGAACATCATTCCGTCCTTGATCTCATTCAGATCCGCGAGCTCTTTCTTTCGCTCTTCCGCATCAGCTACCATGCTTCGGAACTTATACATATAGAAATTTCTTCCATTCTGACCAACACGGAGCTGCTTAAAGATAATAGGTCCCGGAGAATCAAGCTTTATTATGAATGCAACGATAAGAAGAAACGGTGACAAGATCACGAGCCCCACGAATGAACAAATGAAATCAAATAATCTCTTTATCATCTGCTCATAGGAATTTAATGCAACCGTATGATAGGTGATCATAGGATAGATTCCAACCGAACTCACAAAACTATCCGCCCTCATTACTTCCTGTGAATCAAGTATCACTCTTACAGTTACTCCCATCTCAATACAGAGATCTATATATTTCTGATATCTCAATGGTGATTCATCTTTATGGACCATGAAATAAACCTGGTCCACCTCATTCTCACGGATGATCTTCTCAATCTCATCCATATATCCAAGTACATTAAATATACCGACGCCCTGCTCTTCGCCGCGTTCTCTCAACACGTAGCCAAGCTCATTTAAGCGCATGCTTGTCTTATTTAAGAAGTAATTAAACTTTTCGTACTCCTCAAAAACTCCTACAAATACAGATCTCGGTGCCTGGTACCTGTTTGTCATGGTCTGAAGGATACGGCTTGCGATAGTATTTATGCACATTAATATATATGCAGTCGCTGTATATACGTAAAAAAATGTGCGTATATTATTTCCGGAATTAAATACAAAAAGAACGACCGCCGTTGTAGATGCGGCGATCAGCCAAGATTTGGTTATGATCCTATAGAACCGATCCAAATAAAAGAACAGTGTGACATTATAAATCCTGCCCTCTTTATTCGCCAATATAAAAATAACGATAAAAAGCAAAGTCATTGCCAGACATCTAGCCCTGTCCAGATAAGGAAAATTCCCCGCTATTATCAGCATATCTATCACAAATCCCAGATACAGTACTGCTGCATCTACGATTATCTGACTGACATTTGTATTCGCTCCTCTATTTCTCCGGTTCATAAATAAAACACCCTTTGGAACCTTCGTTCCCTCTCTCCGCTATTTTTATCTTTAAAACATATCTACAAAATTTTGTACGATATCTTCAATTTTCCCGCCATGCACAACATACGGCTCAAATGAAAATGTTTCAGCTTTCTTGATAAATTTTTCAAGTTCCTCAACATCAGGACAGCTGAGCACATTTTTCTTCTTTGCAAATGCCTCTGCGATCTGGAGCTGATGATCATCAACATGCTCGTTAAATTTCTTAAGCCTCGGCACAACAATAACAGGCTTACCTGCTGTCAATCCGGAAATTATAGTACCTACTCCCGCATGTGTAACAAGTATCCTGCAGTTTTTGATCCTGTTATTATAATCAGCTTCGTTCATAAACTGCGTATGATCGCAGTTTACCGGTGTATAACCGGAGTGTCCGGTCTGTACAAATATCTCCTCATCAAGTTTCTTTGCAAGATCATCCGCTGCCTGAACAAGACGGTTCATCTGAAACTTCTGAGTACCTAATGTAAAAAAGATCATTTAGAAAATTCCTCCGCCCAAAACGGATTTGGGGTATTTCTTCAGCATATCTTCCCACTGCACCACAAAGAGGTCAGCAAAATTATAAAGCAGACGACCGGTAAGAGAAGGACTCTTCACCCTGGCAAAAGACTCTACATATATGATCTTTGCCCCAAAAAATCTTCCTACAACACAGAAGGGATATGCGATCAGTGCGCCCGTCGTTACGATAAAATCAGGACGCTCCCGATTCAAAAAATAAATGGCATAGATAAAAAGCCATATAAACTTTGGAATAAAAAGAATCTGTCTGCGATTCATCTGGCTTACAAAGAATATATCATCGCAGAAGTTTTTAACCTTAAAATCACTTTTCTCTGTCAAAAGAAATGAATCTGCACCTTCAGCGACTGATTTAAGACGTGAGATCTCTTCGAGATGACCTCCTGAGGAGGCAATAAAACCGATTTTCTTTCTCTCTCCCATATAACCCTCTCTCCCTGCTTAAAACAGCATTTCAATTCTCAAGGCCATCTGTTCCAACAACAAGACATGTCCTAGTAATCCTTAAATGCAAAACAACCTATCCAACAGAATATCAGAAAATGGCGTTAAATACTGTACAAAAAATTCTTTTTATTAAAAAAATATTAATATTTGCGCTAAAATCCTACACAAATTTTTAAAACGCCAAAAATGATTATACATCATATTGCCCGTAGAAATCACTATTTCTTTATGCAATTTTACTTCTTTATTTATTTTTTTGTCGATTTGTTCAAATTTATATGCAAACGGCGCCGTCTGTGTATACAGACAGCGCCGTCTTAAATAAACTTATATCTTTTGACCGATCAGATCAACCGATACTTAGTTCTTTGTAGCATGCATGAAGTACTTGTGGCCGAATACTGTTGAGAATACTCCGTCTACATTTGCCTTCTGAACATAAAGGTCATTGTAGTAGTAAATCGGGATAACTGCCCATGTATCCATAAGCATATCCTCAGCCTGATGCATCATCTCTGCACGCTTAGCAAAGTCGTTTGATGTCTTGATGTCAGAGATCAGCTTATCGTACTCATCCCACTTCGGAGCTGCAGGGCTTGTGGATTTACCGAGCTGAGGATCATCGTTTCCGGAGTTGGAAGCGAACATCTCAAGCATGTTGATCGGGTCATCGAAGTCAGCGAGCCATCCCTCACGGGCGAATGTGTAGTTACCCTTCTTACGATCCTCAAGGAATACGTTCCAGTCCTCTGTCTGGATTGTCATCTCGATACCAAGAGCAGCGAGATCCTGCTGGATGCACTCAGCAACGCCCTGGTGAAGAGTATTCTCGTTGATGATGTAAGGAAGTGTCAGAGCAGGTGAGATAGCGTATGTGCCGTCACCATTGTCTGTGAAGCTGTAGCCTGCACCCTCAAGAAGAGACTTAGCTTTTTCAACGTCTGTAGACTCTGCATCGTAGTAAGAAATATCAGATGTCTTGAACTCACCGCCGTTACCATCGGACATTCCGAGCGGGATATAGGAATCAGCCGGAACCTGCTCGCAAAGACCAACAGTATCAACGATGTAACGACGATCGATAAGAAGAGCGATAGCATGACGGATATCAGCTGCCTGCTCAGGTGTCTTATCTGCGAAAAGATCAGAACCTACATTGAATGCAAGGTAATATGTACCAAGGTTATCAACAACGTGGAACTCAGGATTTTCCTTAAGAGCAGGAACTTCGTCGTTCGGAACTGTATCAGCGAAATCAAGGTCTCCGCTGTTGTATGCAGCATAGATAGCTGTATCATCAGCACTGAGCATGAAGTGAAGCTCATCCATTGTTACGTTGTCAGCATCCCAGTAATTCGGGTTCTTTACATAAACCATGCTCTCATTATGCTTCCACTCTTTAAGAGTAAATGCACCGTTAGAAACAAAACCTGCTTCCTGAGCCCATGCACCGGGATTTGTTCCATCCGGATCAGCTGCCTCGATAGAAGCCTGAGGAACCGGGAAGAATGTTGTGAATGCCATAAGGGATGTGAAGTACGGGCAGGGAGCGTTGAGCTTTACAACAAGTGTGTAATCATCTGTTGCTTCAACATCCAGCTTGCCGTCATCCTTACGTGCAACTACATCGAAAAGATAGCCGTAGTCAGCCGCTGTATTCTCGTCTGCTGCACGGTTCCAGCTGTATACGAAATCATTAGCTGTGAGATCAGAACCGTCGCTCCACTTTGTCTCCTTAAGCTTTACTGTATATGTAAGACCGTCCTCGGAAACCTCCGGCATCTCTGCTGCTACTGCCGGAATGAGTTCCTGATCCTTACTATAAGTATAAAGACCGGAGAAAGAGTTCTCTGCAAGAGTACCGCCGTCGCTTGATGATGAAAGGATCGGATCAAGGTAATCCGGCTCACTTGCGAGGTTGATCGCGAGAACGTTTGATGCTGTGTTTGTCACAGATGCCTGTGCTGCAGTTGATGCAGCGTCAGCGCCTGCTTCTGTTGCTGCGTCTTTGCCGGCATTTCCTGATCCGCCGCATGCTGTAAGGGCAAGGACCATAGAAGCTGCCAGAAGAACTGAAACTATCTTCTTTTTCATAATTTTCCTCCTATTTTTGGGAATATTTATGTCTACCCATTTCGGGTGAAACATCACTTGTTCCAGCACGCTACCATGTGACCGTTTCCGCGGTCCTTGAGCGGCGGCATCGCTTCTGCACACTGCTTTGTCGCATATCGGCATCTGGTACGGAACGGGCATCCTGTGGGCATCCTGAGCGGACTCGGAACATCACCCTCAAGGATGATTCGCTTACTCTTTCTTGCTGTTTCCGGATCAGGGATCGGAACCGCTGAAAGAAGGCTTAAAGTATACGGATGGATCGGATTGTCATTAAGCTCATCTGCCTCTGCGACCTCCATCATATGACCGAGATACATAACCGCGATACGGTCAGAAATATGATGAACTACCAGCAGGTCATGTGCGATAAAGAGATATGCAACCCCGAGCTTCTCCTGAAGCTCCTCAAACATGTTGATGACCTGTGCCTGGATAGACACGTCAAGAGCTGAAACTGCTTCATCACATACGATGAACTTCGGATCGACCGCAAGTGCTCTTGCGATACCGATTCTCTGTCTCTGTCCGCCGGAAAACTCATGAGCATAACGCATCGCATGCTCTGCGTTGAGTCCTACGAGTTCCATAAGTGACAGGATCTTGTCTCTTCTCTCTGCCTTTGACTTATAAAGATGATGAACATCAAGAGGCTCTCCGATGATATCTTCTACTGTCATTCTGGGATCCAGTGATGAATACGGATCCTGGAAAACCATCTGCATTTCCTTACGATAAGGAAGCATTTTTTTGTTTACTTTCTTACCGAGAACCGGTCTTCCGCTGGCATCGACGATAACTCGTCCATTTTCGTCGTACTGCTCACCGCTGTCGAAAAGTACCTCACCGTCAAAGGTGATCTTTCCCGCTGTGGGCTCGTAAAGACGGAGAAGTGTACGTCCGACTGTGGTCTTTCCGCATCCGGACTCACCTACGAGGCCAAGTGTCTCACCCGGCTTGATGGAAAATGAGATATCATCCACAGCCTTCAGGTATGTCTTGTTAAATCCATTCTGTATAGGAAAATACTGTTTTAAATGCTCTACTTTGAGCAGACTCTTTTCACTCTCGCTCATGCTTTTGCGCCCTCCTTTGATTCATAGAGTGCCTTCACATTCATCCAGCAGCTGGCGAGATGTGAATCACTGATCCTAAGTTCTTCCGGTTTCTCTGTCAGACATATCTTCATGGCATCCTGACAGCGAGGGCAGAATGCACATCCTTCAGGCATGTTCAACAGGTTGATCGGAGTTCCTCCGATGGGAACCAGCTTCTCATTCATATTTGAAGTTGTAGGAATGGAACGCAGAAGTCCCTTTGTATAGGAGTGCGCCGGACGGTAGAAGATGTCATCAGCTACGCCTCTCTCACATACGCGTCCGCCGTACATTACCATGATCTCGTCACACATGCTCGCAATGACACCGAGATCATGTGTAACCATGATGATAGCCATTCCAAGCTTTTTCTGGAGATCCTGCATCAGTTCAAGGATCTGTGCCTGGATGGTAACATCAAGGGCAGTTGTCGGCTCATCCGCGATAAGGATGTCAGGCTCACAGCAAAGTGCCATAGCAATCATGACACGCTGTCTCATACCGCCGGAAAGTTCGTGAGGATACTGCTTGATACGGCTCTCAGGCTCGTTTACGCCTACAAGAGTCAGCATTTCTATAGCACGTGCCTCAGCTTCTTTCCTTGTCTTATTTGTATGGAGAAGCACCGCTTCTTCCAGCTGATAACCTACTGTAAATACAGGGTTAAGGCTTGTCATAGGATCCTGGAAGATAATGGAGATCTTTTCACCTCTGAATTTCTCCATCTTCTTCTCATTCCACTTTGTGATATCTTCACCCTTATACAGAACCTCACCGCCTGTGATCTTTCCTGCTGACGCAAGGATCTGCATGATGGAATATGCTGTTACTGATTTTCCGGAGCCGGACTCACCTACGATACCGAGAGTCTTTCCTGCTTCCAGATTAAAAGAGATACCATTTACCGCTCTTACTTCACCGTTATCTGTAAAGAAACTTGTATGAAGATCCTTCACCTGAAGGAGATAATTTTTTTCATCACTCATAAGATTTGCACTTACCTTTCACGCCGCTTAAATGGGCATTTTTTTGTCGTAACTTTCACTGTCATGTTATTAATTCAGCTTTGAATCAAATGCATCGCGGAGGCCGTCTCCGAGAAGGTTCAGTGCAAGAACGATAAGGCAGATAAGAACTGCCGGAACGATCAGTCGCATAGGATAGGACTGAAGTCCCTCACGTGCGGAGTTTGCGAGAGAACCAAGACTTGTAAGAGGTGCGGAAACACCGAGTCCAAGGAAGCTCAGGTAGCTCTCTGTAAAGATCGCACTCGGAACCTGAAGAGCTGTTGTAATGATGATTACAGACAGACAGTTCGGAATGATGTGGCTCATAAGGATCTTCACATCGCTTGTTCCGATACAGCGTGCAGCAAGTACATATTCATTATTTTTGATAGAAAGGATCTGACCTCTGATAAGACGTGCCATACTTACCCAGTAAAGGAGTCCGAACACGAGGAACATAGAGATCATATTTGCACCGAGCTTAGCAAGCGGTGTGCCTGCGATATAAGGTGTAAGTCTTTCATTTAGCACTACTGACAGCAGGATGATAAGAAGCATATCAGGAAGTGAATAAATGATATCCACTATTCTCATCATTACCAGATCGACCGTACCGCCAAAGTAACCCGCGACCGAACCATAGATAAGACCGATGATAAGTACCATGATCGCAGCTACGATACCTACGGACAGAGATACTCTTGTTCCGTAAACGACACGGATAAAGTAGTCACGTCCGAGACTGTCTGTACCAAGGATATGCGGAAACAGCTTTTCTCCGCTCTTCTGCATATACTGTGTTTCAAGCTTTGAATATTCAAAAGGTGCCAGATTATTAGCACGCTTATCTCTCGTACCGTTTACTGTAACGATCTGTGAATAGCTGTAAGGGCACACCTTCGGGATGATGATGATGCCTGCGATGATGAGGAAAAGTACGATGATACTTCCAACTGCCAGCGGATTCTTCATGAGGCGCTTCATACCATCCTTAAAAAATGTGGTTGACTCACCCATTACATCCTGCTGTTTTTTCTCATCATCTGTTGCCGCTCTAAAATCCTCTGCATTAAATTTTGAAAGATCCACCTGAGCAGAGAGCAGGTTCTTCTTCGGAAGATCTGATATATTATTCTGCATTTCAATTTCCTTCTCTGTGTATTGACTAATATCCGGTTTAGTTAAATGTGATCCTGGGGTCAACGAGCTTATATGCGATATCTGTAAGCAGATTTGCAATTACCATGAGGATCGCAAGGAACAGTGTTACAGCCATGATGGTCGTATAGTCACGGTTTGCGATAGATGTTACAAACTCTGTACCGAGACCTCCGATCGTAAAAATATTCTCTACGACCATGGAACCTGTAAGAATATAAGCAACCATCGGGCCCACATATGTGATCACCGGGATAAGTGCGTTTCTAAGCGCATGAAGGAAAATAACCTTCGGTGTTGAAACACCCTTTGCTCTAGCTGTTCTGATGTAGTCCTGGCCAAGTGCATCCAGCATACTTGTCTTTGTAAGACGAGTTACATACGCCATAGGATAAAGGCTCAGTGCGATGATCGGCAAAATGTAATTCGGATTCTGTGAGCTCCACACCGGAATGAGCTTAAGCTGTAAGCAGAACACCAGCAGCAGAAGCGTTGCCAGTACGAACGACGGCATTGCTGTAGCAAGCGTTGTAAAAAAGACGATCAGTCTGTCCGGCCACCTGTTTCTCGTAAGCGCTGCAAGCGAACCTAATATAAGACCTACGATAATAGCAAGGATCGCTGCCGTTCCGCCAAGCTTTGCCGAAACTGAAAACTTCTGTGTAATATTTGTCCAAATGTCACGGCCTGTCTTCAGTGAAACACCCCAGTCGCCGTGAAGGATGTTTTTCATATAAAGCGCATACTGCACATGAACAGGTTTATCCAGGTTGTAACGTTCCTCAAGAACTGCCTGAGCCTGCGCACTTGTAGCTTTTTCTTTGTTGAAAGGACCTCCGGGGATCAGCTCCATTACAAAGAATGTGATGGCACTGACTATGAGGATTGATAAAATTGCGAGGACCACTCGCTTGATGATGTATTTAGCCACGATCTTTCTCCTATCCTGTATTTCAGCAGGTTATTGTATTATTAATGCAACGCTTTAATTTAATAAAGCTACAAAGTAATAAAAAAGGCGATGCTGAACAGCCTTAAAAAGACATGCTCCATCGCACCTCTTTTGCACTACAACCTGCACAATCGATCATATTTTATCATTAGCTGTATTTATGTCAAGATACAATAGTTCGCCCACGGCGGACAATACCCTGTTCATTTTCCGTCTCTCGAATAAAAATACATGTATACATGTATAAATCAGATCAATTATACATTAAATATTATCAATCTTGCATATTTATGCATGTATTTAAAAAAGTCCGTCATTTTTAACAAACTTTATGGAATAGTATGGGGAATGATCTATAATGTGATATATAAATAAAAGTCGAAACGGCTTTCGGCCGGGAGGTGTTGATCATGTTCAGGTTCTGTGATGAAATCAGCCCCGAAGAGGCAAGGGAATACGGTCTTTCGGATCATGCACTGACAAACAGTCTTGATATGCGCTCTCCTATCCTTCAGGAAGAGTTCATGAGAGAAAGCAGAAATGTGGATGAGCATGCAGGATATGTAAGAAAATCCATGATCCGCTGAGCCTCGCTGTAAAAAACCAAACATAAAAGACGCGAAGACACCAGCGCTTATCCGTTAAGCGGCTGTTTTCGCCGATCATAGAGAACAAGAAAAACTGCAGTGCCCGGGATCATTCCCAACACTGCAGTTTTTATATATTCATGATATCTTTAGATTCCGGCGTATTCCTTTACCCATGCGCGTTCGTCTTCTGTGAGATACGGATTAATCGCGTTCACAACCTCTGTCTGATATGCGATATACTGTGACAGCTCTTTTTCACTCATGATGGAGCGGTCCATTCCACGGTCATCAATGGGAACCATAGTGATGTTCTCGAACTTCATGAACTGTCCGTCCTCTGTATGGACATCCTTCTGGACTATGAGCACATTCTCTGTTCTGATACCAAACTTTCCGGCTCTGTAAACACCCGGCTCGTCGGTGACATCCATTCCTTCCTCGAGAACTGCTTCATCGGGAAGAGGCTTCCAGCGGATACCCTGAGGTCCCTCATGTACGTTCAGGATATAGCCGACACCGTGTCCGGTTCCGCACTTATAATCAATACCCTCGTTCCACATCCTCTCGCGGGCAAGGATATCGAGATTTCGTCCTGTACATCCGTAAAGCCACTTTGCATTAAGGAGATTCAGCATGGAACATGCTGTGAGCGTAAACGCATGCTTTTCCTCATCAGTGATAGGTCCGAGTACGATAGTCCGTGTCACATCAGTTGTTCCTCCGTTATACTGTCCGCCGGAGTCAACGAGGAGCATGTGCTCAGCTTTCAGCTCCACTGGATTTTCCTCCGAAGGCTCGTAGTGCATCATGGCAGCATTTGCACCGTATGCACTTATGGTTCCAAAGGACAGATCACGGAACTCAGGTATCTCCCTGCGGTATTCCAGCAGGAGATCCGCTGCGTTCATTTCAGTAAACTTACCCTCTCCGATCCTGGTCACAAGAGTGTGGATAAACTTTGTAAGGGCAACACTGTCCTTTAAGTAGATCTTTCTCATATGAGCAAGCTCAGTCGCATTTTTCACAGCCTTCATCGCAGCCACAGGATTATGCGCCGGAAGGAGCTTTACTCTCTTCTTTAATATCTTGTAAAAAGTGTAATTCACTTCCGACAGATCGACCATCACAGGATAAAGATCGTCTATAGGAAGATGGCTTCCTGTTACTACCTCACCATTCTCAGGAAGATATGCCACATTGCTTCCGAGACTTCCCTTCTTCAGGAATTTTTTTACATAATCGTAATCAGCAATGATGACCCCTGCCTTATCCATTTCAGAACGGAGTTTTTCTGTCGCAGCCTTTTTCTGTACAAAAAGCATGGCGCTCTTCTCTGTGATATAAGCGTAGCTCATAAGTACAGGATTACACTCTACATCATTTCCACGGATATTAAAGAGCCACATGATATCATCAAGCTTACTCATAAAAAGAGCTGCCGCACCCTGTGTCTTTAATTCATGACGGACTCTCTCGAGTTTTTTAAGAGTGGTCTCTCCTGTAAGCTCAGGCGGAAGTACCTCCGCAGTACTCACGGGAAATTCCGGTCTTTCAAAGATCTTTTTTGACAGATCCTTCTTGTAGGAAAGGCGGAATCCGTTTTTCTTGGCAAGCTTCTTTAATTCTTTTCCAAAAGATGCCTTGACAGTTCTGCCGTCAAATCCCAGAACACTGCCTCTTCCAAGCTTTTCCGCAAGAAACTCTCTTACTGTCGGAACGCCTTCCTCACCCATTCTGTAAAGAGTGATCCCGCTGCCCTGAAGCTCCTGCTCTGCCTGAACAAAATATCTTCCGTCTGTCCAGAGTCCGGCTTCACCCTGCATTACAACAAGATCTCCGTTAGAACCGGTGAATCCGGAAAAATATTCTCTAACCTTGAAGTAGTCATTTACATATTCTGAATCGTGGAAATCCGCTGTATTAATGTAATACGCGCTGACTCCCTCTCGTCTCATCGCTTCTCTGAGTTTACTGAGGCGCTTCTCAATCTTTGTACCCATTGATCCTAGTTCTCCTTAATTCCTATAAAATATCCATCATAAGCATAATAAGTAAGGTCGTAGTTATCAAGCACATTTTGCTGGGACAGCGAAAATATGTACATGGTGTCTTCTGACGGATGATATGCGGAATCCTCAGCTATTTCCCTTATATGCAGGTCAAAAGAGCGCGCAAAATAAAAATCGTTAAGCGTCATTCCGTTCTTTGCCGCATACCCTGCAAAACCATAAAGCTCTTCTTGAGAAAGTTTATCTTTATCCATAAAAACTATGTGCCTGAACTTACCGCTTTCTGCAAGCTCTGTCCATTTTTTTGCAGGAAGCATATCCTGCACAGGTTCTGTATTAATAACCTCATCATGTTTTTTCTTTATTCCGGGATAAATATCTGCAACCTGTAATATGAGGCACATGGACGCCAATACGATGATCATTTTTTTGTGCTCATTATCTGCGCTATGACCGATGACTGAAAACGCCCCTGCCATTATAAGATAGAGTGGTATCCAGGCGAACCGTCCCGATGAACGGAAGATTTCCCACAGCTTTTTTATCACTCCCGCACCTGACACATCATACTTCCATAAAAGCCACGGACCTGCACTCACCTTCGCAGATGCTCCTATAAGGACTGCCGCAAAAATGATACCTAAGCCAAATCCCACCACGGGTCTCTGCCATATTTTAGCCTTTACAGCATAAAATACCGAAATGATCATGATGACTATGAAGCCAAGCCCCATATAGGAAAAGCCCTCAACCTGGCCATCCGCATAATATGGTATCTTCGGCAGGATCGATGACCAGCCGTCGGGGATAAAGAACCCAAGAAGGTTAAAGCTGTAAAACCCAAGCCCCGGCGCATCTGAGCTCATTCCTGAGTGAAATGCACCAAGTATCCATAAAACAGCCACAGATGAACCCACGAATGACACAGGTACCATGACCGCCCGAATGACCTTCTGTC
Organism: Lachnospiraceae bacterium; assembly: GCA_900168235.1. Taxonomy (GTDB): domain Bacteria; phylum Bacillota; class Clostridia; order Lachnospirales; family Lachnospiraceae; genus NK4A144. The sequence goes on from FUZG01000003.1 coordinate 160,063, forward strand.
TTTCATACCGGATACGGACCGCAAGGATCACCGCTATGAGACCGCACATTCCCAGGTAATACAGATGGATCGACGCACAAAGTGCCCCGAGCACAGCCCAGTGAAATGCCGTTTTTGTCACGCATTTCTTTTCCGAAATACCTGCCGGGTCATCCCCATCCACGAGGTAAAAGTATATGGATAATAATAAAAGCCAATGTGAAGCCATGGCGATATGCCAAAACGAACGCCGTATAAATGCAGGCGTGATGATAAAGAATATACAGCCGATAAGCCGTATCACAGGATTTTTTACATAACGGGACAGGATCCTTTCCGCTATGATGCCCTGCAGGATAAAGCATAGAAGCCCCCACATCCCAAAATACTGGAATGAATCCGGCAATATGCCCCTGAATATCTTAAAAAACACAGCGCAGAGCGGGATCGAATCTGTAAATATCACAGACACGCTGTACGGATGATCTGCTGTGTTCATCATCCCGATAAGAGGCTGCCACGGAGCCGTACGAAATAACAGCCACCCGTAATAGTGCTGTCCCGGGTCACCCCTTGTCAGAAAATCTATATATACAGGCGACAGCACCCGTACGCCGAAGATCAGTACAAAAATAACTGCTCCCAGCGCACCCGCTGCCGCCGTTATGAGCTTTCCCCCAGACTTCATACTCTCTCCCCTTTAGAGCGTGATCCTTCCGGTATCTGCTTCGTATACCATAAGACGTTCCTCGGCTTCTTTTGAAATATCATGCACAAAAGCCGATGCCGCCTTCAGCATGTCCGCATCATTATAAATATCAGCGATCTTAAAGTCCATGACACCGGACTGCCTGATTCCGAATAAATCTCCCGGCCCCCGGAGCTTAAGGTCCTCGGATGCGATCTTGAATCCATCATTTGTGGAGCTTAAGACTTTTAAGCGCTTATTGTCCTCTTCCCCGCCTGCGGTATTTACGAAGATGCAGTAGGACTGTGCTTTTCCTCGTCCCACGCGCCCGCGTATCTGATGAAGCGCCGCAAGTCCAAATTTTTGCGCATCCTCTATCATCATTACCGTTGAATTAGGTACGTCTACACCGACTTCGATTACAGTCGTTGATACAAGTACGTCTATCTCATGTTCAGAAAATTGCCTCATGATCTCGTTTTTTTCTTTTGGTTTCATTTTACCATGAAGCATGACCACGCGTACGCTGTCGCCGTAGATTTCCTTTAATTTCGCAGAATAATCCGTGACATTTTCGCCCTCGACCATCTCGGACTCTTCTACCTGAGGACAGATAACATACGCCTGATGTCCTTCCTGCACCTGTTTCAGGATAAAATTATACGCTTTCTTACGATATTCGATCCCTACAACAGCATTCTTTATAGGCAGTCGTGCAGCCGGAAGTTCGTCCATAACAGATATATCCAGATCTCCGTAAAGGATTATCGCAAGTGTACGCGGGATCGGTGTCGCAGACATAACCAGCACATGAGGCACTTTTTTATTTATGGTCTTATCCGCAAGAACCTGTCTCTGATTCACACCAAACCTGTGCTGTTCATCAGTTACAACGAGCGCCAGATCCTGAAATACTACATCTTCCTGAATGAGAGCATGGGTTCCGACTACAATACGGGCTTCTCCACTCTCTATACGTTTCTTTGCTTCACGCTTTTCCTTTGCAGTAAGAGATCCTGTGAGAAGCTCCACCTCGTAATCTATGCCATACTCCTCAAACAGTCCACGTATCTTCTCTGCATGCTGAGACGCCAATACTTCAGTTGGTGCCATCATCGCACTCTGATAACCATTCGCAGCCGCTGTGAGCATCGCAAGAAGCGCAACGATAGTTTTTCCGCTTCCCACGTCACCCTGTACCAGACGGTTCATGGCTCTTTCTCCGCCTACATCATTCAGCACATCCCGAAAAGCACGCATCTGGGCTCCGGTGAGCTTGTACGGGAGACTTCCAATGAGCTTATTTGTCTCATCTGCCTCTTCCATATGAAAATCATTATGAGAAGCAGCATTTTCTGTCTTCATGCGTCTTATAGACAGCAAAAACGAAAGATACTCATTAAACGCAAGACGTTTTCTGGCTTTCGTCATGCGCTCCGGTGATGCAGGCGAATGTACGGTTCGTAAAGAAGTTTCCAGCTCCGGAAGATCAAGCTTATCCATTTCTTCTTTTGTTAGAAAGTCCGCTATAGGTGATACAGCATCAAACGCCCCCTTAACAGCCTTCTCTATGCCTTTTGATGTCAGGCCATGCGTAAGCGGGTAAACCGGATGGAGAACTCCTTTCTGCCTGTCATACTCATCCAGTCGGAACATCTTTGGATGCTCCAGCGATACCGTACCTCTGTTAAACTTCACTTTCCCGAGAAACACTCTGGTACTCCCGGGCTGCAGGGTCTTTTTCAGATACGGCTGATTGTACCAGGAGAGCTTTACGCTTCCTGTTTCATCACTTCCAAAGGCATTTAGGATAGATAGACGTCTCACATGGATAAGTGAGGGAACACCCTGAACCGTGAGCCTTACAGCCGCAAGCTCACCCTCTTTTGCCTCAAGGAGCGATGATGCAGTCCTGATTTCGGGATTTATCACAAAATCCCTCGGGATATACAGTAAAAGATCCCATAAAGAAAAGACGCCCACCTTGCCGAACAAAGTGGATGTCTTTTCCCCGATTCCTTTTAAGTTTTGAATAGAATCCGATAATTTCATCTGATTTATTCCACGGAAACAATATAGTAATAGATAGGCTGTCCGCCTTCCTGAACTTCGATCTCGACATCAGGATAAGCCTCTCCTAAGAGACCTGCGAGGACTTCTGCCTTTTCTTCAGTTACCTGATCTCCATAGTAAAGTGTGATAAGCTCTGAATCCTCATCAACCATGGCTTCTACCATTTCCTTTACTGTGTTGTTGATCTCCTGACCAACAGCGAGGATAGCATGATCGCCGATACCCATGATATCGCCTGAATGGATGGTGTGTCCATCGATCTCAGTATCACGTACAGCGTATGTAACCTCTCCTGTCTTTACAGTCTGGAGAGCATCTGTCATTTCCTGACGGTTCTCCTCAGCAGAATGATCCGGAATAAAGTTGATCATTGCTGTGATACCCTGCGGGATAGACTTACTCGGGATAACGATGACCTTCTTGTCTTCGCTGAGGTCTGCTGCCTGGCTTGCCGCAAGAATGATGTTCTTGTTGTTCGGCAGAACGAAAATGGTATCTGCATTTACCTTTTCAACAGCATCAAGGATATCCTCTGTGGAAGGATTCATTGTCTGTCCGCCGGAAATTACCACATCAGCGCCAAGACCCTTGAATACCTCTGTAAGACCTTCGCCTACAGATACTGTGATGAAGCCAAATTCCTTCTTCTCCATCGGAATCTCAGGTTCTTCAGCCTTATCAACTGTTCCTTCGCTGTTTCCGTCGATTTCCTGATACTTACCGCCGTCGAGCTTGAAGAGACGCTCATTGTGCTCTTCTCTCATGTTATCGACCTTCATGTTGGTCAGATAACCGTATTTCAGACCTTCTTCAAAAGCACGGCCCGGATGATTTGTGTGCACATGGACCTTTACGATATCTTCCATTGCTACACATACGATAGAATCACCGATAGACTCAAGGAATGCCTTGAAATCTGCCTCATTCTTGGAATTAAATACTCTCTCCAGATTTACGATGAACTCTGTGCAGTATCCGAATTTGATATCTGCATTTGCAACTGCATCACGGTTGATGCCCTGAGGCTCTGCAGATGTCTGGCTCACTTCCAGATCAAGTGAGATTTCCTTACCCTGAATACAATCAAGAACGCCGCGGATAACTTCGATAAGACCTGCTCCGCCGGAATCAACTACGCCTGCCTCTTTCAGTACCGGAAGAAGCTCCGGTGTCTGGGACAGAACATACTCACCATGCTGAAGAACCTGAACGATGAACTCCTCTGTTGAAAGGGACTTATCCTCTGCAAGCTCGTTTGCCTTTTCGGAAATTCCTCTCGCAACTGTAAGGATAGTACCTTCCTTCGGCTTCATTACAGCCTTGTATGCAGTCTCTACAGCCTTATTGAATGATGCTGCGAGAACCGGTGCATCAAGCTCCTCATGTTCCTGAGCTACCTTTGTAAATCCTCTGAGGAGCTGTGACAGGATAACACCTGAGTTACCACGGGCTCCGCGAAGAGATCCCATGGAAATGCCCTTACATACAGTCTTCATATCTGCTGTCTCCGGAAGTGCTGCCACTTCTTTTGCTGCAGATGTGATGGTCATAGTCATGTTCGTACCTGTATCACCATCCGGCACAGGAAATACATTTAATTCGTTGATCCGTTCTTTGTTGGCGTTCAGATTGTTCGCAGCAAAAAGAAAGCACTGACGAACAGCACGCGCATCGATCTTTTCAATGGACAATTTCAAAATCCTCCTGAATGTCAATCAATAACTCTGACGCCCTCGACATAGATATTGATCTTCTCTACTTCAAAGCCTGTATATTTTTCAAGCTTGTATTTTACTGCATCGACCAGATTTTCTGCAACAGCCTGTATACTTACTCCGTAAGCTACGATAACATGCAGATCGATGATCAGTTTATTAGCATTAAATGTGACGTTTATTCCTCTTGAGAGATTATCTCCTCCGAGGAGTTTTACCAGACCGTCCTTTACAGATACAGCAGCCATTCCGACAATTCCGAAGCACTCGGTTGCCTCATTGCCTGCGTACTGCGCAATCGCATCTGTGTCAATGACAATATTGCCAAGTTCGGTACTCATGCGTCCCTTCATGTCTGTCTCCAATCCGAAGCGTCTTTTCAAAGATTATGCTGCCTGCTGCGCTCCATCGCCGACAGCCTGCCGGAGCGGATCAGATTCTGCCCCGCAGTCAAAATCTACAATATTATATCGCTTTTAGCAGAAAATGAAAAGTGGTTTGAAAACAGCAAAAAAGTCGGATGACATTCATCACCCGACTTTACCGATCTCAATATAATAAAGAAGATGTTATGCACGCTCAACTGCGCCGGAACGCAGGCAGCGGCTGCAAACATAAAGCCTCTTCGGAACGCCGTTCACCTTACACTTAACATGCTTGATATTAGACTTCCAGATATGGTTTGACCTTCTATGAGAATGGCTGACATTATTACCGAAATGAACGTCTTTACCACAAATAGCACACTTTGCCATGATAACACCTCCTTGCAGACGAAGTTTTTGGGGGTCATCTTTCAGACCCGCAACATCGATATTCTATCAGAACAGTTTTGCAAATGCAAGCACTTTTTCTTTTTATTTTTAGAACAATCTGTCAGCGCCTGAAATTGCGCTGTTTTTACAGGCTTCAGCCGTTTTCTGTGCGGTCAAATGCTATATCTACAGCATCCGCATCTGATACATCAGTAGAATCGGGCTTAGGCTCGGTAAACTTATTTACAAGCTCAGGAATCATATCCAGGATCTTTGTCATGGTATCCTGATTCTTTACATTTACAAGGCGCACCTTGCCGTCGTGAAGCACGAGGACTGATGAAGGAGACATTTTTCCTCCGATTCCGCCGCCGCTCTTTCCCTTTTTGTCATCGATACCTGTTCCTACACCCATGCCGAAGCTCACTTCCACGAGCGGGATCAGTGTTGTATCACCGAGAACGATAGGCTCTCCCACTACTGTCTTTGAGGAAAGGAAAGATCCCATGCCGTTCATAAGCTGTCCAATTACTTCATCAACCTTCTTATCTGCCATTTATGCTCCTTCGTGCGCATGCCGCACATATTTTTTCAAATCTTTATGCCGCTTGTCTTTGGATATCTTTACGACGTCCTCTCTTAAAACGGCTGATAACCCTCTTCAGCTTTTTATTAAAATAAAGCTTTGCTCCGATAACTATCGGGAAAAATAACTGAATATGACCCGCTATACAGAGATCACCTTCAAGGACCTCGTCTTCAAATTCCGGCTGTACCTGCAGATGCCTGCCGAAAACAGGTCCCACGGCGCAGAGCGTTCCGAAAGCCTCTCCTGTGGTCATTGGATCCGATAAGCCAAAATGGAGTCTTAACTTCCACTTCCGCGGTTTTATCCGTCTCCATAAAAATCCTGTCTTATCCAGTACGTATGCCAGTACTTCCTGTGTTTCCGCATCATTCCACAGATTTTTGTAGTAGGAAATATCCAATAAAATCTGCTTTATTTTATCACAGAACCTTTTTATTGTGTAGCCGAGATTCCTCAGCGCTTCCGCTGTTTTCCTAAAGAATCCGCGGATCTTATCTGTAAATTTGACCTGCGGTTCCTGCTCGTCCCCGGATTCTTCTGAATACCCATCGTCATACAGCTCTTTTTCTATATCAACGATATCCTTCTCCGGTTCAGGGGATTCAGATTCAGGGCACTCCGATACTGTACCTTTTTCACCAGTCTCTGCCGGAAGAGTCGTCTCCTGAAGATCTGTCCCATCCGGCACAGGATCATAGTCCGGCGGAAGATCCGTATCTTCATCATCCGTGTCTTGCTCTTCTTTTCCCGGGATGATGCGGATACCTGCCACACGGACTTCATAACCTATTCCGCGACCGCCTTCTCCGGGCTCCGCCCATACCTCTGCATGCAGAAATTTCAAAAGCCACGTTACATCCACATGCCCTTCATATTTTTTTGCATTTTGATCGAACAATGCATTTATGCGGTATCTGACGGGCAGAAAAAGTATCATGCACAGGATCAGTATACCAAGACCGATCACCGCCAGCAGGGTTATCCCAATAACCTTTAAGACTGTAAGGAATATCATCATTCTTCCTGATCTCCTTCCTGAGTCTCCGCGGTGCCCTCAACTTTTATAGTATGATCGATCAATATATACTTTCTCTGCTTACCTTCGAGAAACTTACGAACATCCATGCCGCCGGTCTCAGCTATGGTATCCTCCAGGATCCTCTGGACGACTTTTACCGCCTCGTTATATCCGCAGGCTATCCCGGCGATCAGTATGTTTTTCCGCAAAAAAGCCTGCTGCATCATGGATGAATGATATATTTCCAGAAGATCATTTCCCGCCTGCGGTACAGCAATGCAGTACACATTTAACATGCCTGCTCCGGAGAGAAGCTTTCTTCTTATTTTCCGAGCTTTTTTCTGTGCCGTTTCTCCGCAGTATAATTCACGGATAAATCTCAAGTTTCTCCCCTCCCTTCATGTTATTCCTAAGACACCGGATATCAGTTTTCTTTATGCTGACGCTCCTGCCTGGCTCTGCGTTCCTCTTCCTTACGGTGCTTTCTTCTCTTCCTCTCCTGGAATAAAGCATATCCCTTTTGGAGAATTTCTCTCTCGTTCTGAAAGCGTATCAGATGTATCGCTTCATGATACTTGTAATAACCCGAATCAAAAAAGTATTCCTGTCTCTGAGGATGGCTGAAATAGCTGTCAGACTCCATCAGAAACCAGTGAACTGTCTTATTTACCACGCCTTCCGGCACTCTGAAAGTATATCCGCTCTTTCCAATGTAATCGACGATCCTTGCATCAACCCCGGTTTCTTCCTTTACTTCACGGAGAGCTGTCTGCATTTCCGTCTCGCCTGTTTCCATAGTCCCCTTCGGAAGAACCCATCCATCGTAATGATTTTTGTAATCTTTATACAAAAGGAGTATTTTTCCCCTGTATATAACAATTCCGCCGCAGCTGGTAGCTTCGATCACATGCTCCCTTCTCACTGCTTCCATAAAACCTCCGTCCGGGCATTTTGCCCTCTTACCTTTTGTAATACGCATCAAAAATTCTTTTTGCGACCGGAACCGCGTAATCTCCTCCGCTTCCGGCGCCTTCCATTATCACGGTCACAACCAGTTCCGGATCATCTGTATTTGAGAATCCCGTGAACCACGCATGGCTATTTCCCTTTATCGTACCATATTCTGCCGAACCTGTCTTTCCCGCAACAGAATATGATAATCCACGGAGTCTTTTTCCTGTTCCGTTTTCAACAACACCCTTCATGTAATCCTTGAGGATACCGGCTTCCTTCTGAGTCATGAGACGCCTGTATTTCTGCGGTTCTGTCTCAGATATCACTACCCCGAGATAGTTTGTTCTCTTTTCTATCTCAAAAGGTTTCATAAGGACACCGTCATTTGCTATCGCCGATGTGATAAGCGCCATATGAAGCGGTGTTATCAGCGTATTTCCCTGTCCCATGGCAGTCTGAAGGATTTCTTCCGACCCGGACTTATCATTAAGAACAAAACTGCTCTTAGAATATGCGAGATCCGTAGGTATCGTCTTTCCAAAAAGAAGATCCTCTGCAGTATCTGCGTATTTATCGATCTTTAGGAGCGTACCGATATTTGCAAATGAGCAGTTGCAGGATTTTTCAAAAGAATCCAGAAGATTTTCTTTTCCATGCACCGAACCGTGATAACACTCGATGTCCACATCATCATAATGCAGTCTGCCCTTACATGTATAGCTGTAATCTTCATAATCTTCCGGATGTTCTCTTAAATATTCCAGAAGAGTCACCATCTTAAAGGTTGATCCCGGCGGATAAAGTCCCTGTGCCGCGCGGTTTACCAACGGAGAATTTTTTGAATCCGCGCTGACTTCTGCCCAGTTTTCAGAAACAGTATTTGGATCAAAATCCGGTTTTGACACCATCGCAAGTATCCTTCCGGTTTTGGGTTCCATTGCGATCACTGCGCCCTTATATGCACCAAGCGCATCAAATGCAGCCTGCTGAAGCTCCACATCATAGGTAGTATAAACATTATCACCGTAATTCCTGCGTCCATCCATCTCTTTCTGGAGTCTTTCTCCAAGAGGCGCATTGGATGTGAGGAGACTTATGTTCGCCGCGCTTTCAACTCCTGATTTTCCATGAGTCGAAAAACCTACCGCATGAGCGAACAGCTCTTTATACGGATAATATCTTACTTCCACGTTTTCAGAGTTCATGGCTTCTTCCGCAAGTATCTCTCCCTTTGCGGAAAATATCGTTCCGCGGATGACCTGTTTTTCCAGATCATTCTGCCTCATATTATATGAACTGTTGATAGCTTTCGGTGCATTAAACTGCACATACCAGACAAAATAAACCATCATAGCGGTAAATAATGCCATAAAGAACGAAATTATCACGTAAAAAACATGATTATTACGCATTTCGTACCACCGCCCTTGTCTTTTTATTTGTCACTCTCTGCTGTACTTCATCCCCTTCTGCACGGATAAGGTAAATTCCCTGTATCACAGAAAACATGATGAGCGTTGCCAAAACCGACGAACCGCCGTAGCTCACAAGCGGAAGCGTCACACCTGTGAGCGGTATGAATTTCGTTACACCTCCGATGGTGAGGAACACCTGAAATACATAATTTATGGCGATTCCCAATGCGATAAGCCTGTAATAAAGCTGACGCATCGACATTGCAAGATTCATAAAGAGCAGGAATGTGCTGAGACACACAAATATCAGGCAGATACTGAATATACATCCAAGTTCCTCTGATACTGCAGAAAAAATAAAGTCCTGCTCAACAACCGGGATCTTGTCGGGAGATCCCATGCAAATCCCCATTCCAAACCATCCGCCTGTACCTATGGCAAAAAGTGACTGGGTTATCTGATAGCCCTGTCCGTCAATGTAGGCGAAAGGTGCTCTCCACGCAAGAAATCTGGTCCTTACATGAGAGAAAAGGAGGTATCCTAAAACCGTTCCGCCTGCGAGTCCGCCGGCTCCGGCTCCCAGCACCAGCGGATTATCCAGCGCCGCATATACCATGAATACCTGTATCACAAAAAAGATCAGGGCTCCTCCAAGGTCTCTTGAGAGCGCAAGCACAACTACATGCATGAGCCCCAGCGCCATAGCACCCGCAAAGTATATGAACCAATCTGCTCCTGCGGCTCTTTTTCTGCTCACATCCGTGAGTATTCCCGCAAGAAACAGCACGAAAACTATCTTTACAAACTCCGACGGCTGGAAAGTGATACCTGCGACAGAGTACGAGATCCTTGATCCATAGGTCACTGCACCAAGCACCAGTACCACAGACAATGCCCCGAGCCCTGCAAATCCGTACACCCATGTAAACTTTGATAAAAGTCTCAGATCCGACACGAGATAGGGCACCACCATGGTCAGCGCCACCGAAACCGCCGCTATGAGAAACTGCCTGAGCGATTTTCCCTCTGACAGGCGGGTTAGGATTATAAAACCAACCGACAGAAAAAGGCACATATTATTTACGATCATCGGGCTGGATGAAGGATAGATGATTCGATAGAGCAGGATCGTTCCGATAAACAGCACGCACTGGAAAGCTCCGTAGTAAATACTATGAGGATTTCCGCTCCTCAGATACAATACTGTGATCCCGATCACATGAATGAGCATAAGAAAAAGGATCTGGAAGAGATAAAACCCTCCTCTCTCCTTTTCCGACCGATACGCAAATGGCATAAAGCAGTGAAACGTATAAAATGCCATAAGAATTGCCAGAATATATCTGGAAAGTCCCAGTAAAGCAGTGCTCATTATCACTCCACCCCCTTGCGGAAGTGACCCTTTGTGAAGTGAGGGATAAGCCTGCTTACTGCATCATTTCCAGTTTCTTTACCGTTTATGAGATCAAGGTAAAGCTCTGTGATATCCGCAGCTTCTTCTGCGGACTCCGTTGTGAAATCCAGACGAACACCTGAAAGATCTGTGTTTCTCACTCTGTCCATTTCTCCATGAAGAGACAGCGGTACAGAATTAAGTATCACATTGTAGCAGGCACTGCAGTTAAGGATTGCCGGAAAATCCACGTTCATCCTGTCCGTAAGTGTTTCCTTCCTGCCGTTTTCGAGATCTTTTCCGCATTTTCCGTTCCGGGTCCTGTAGATACACTGGGCAGATATCATGAGCGGCGCTCTTCCGTACACAACGAGGACAGAGCCTTCAATTCCTCTGTCACGCATCTCATGGATATTTAACTCAAGAGGTACTGTGTCCCTGTCAACGCCCATCTCCTTAAGAGCACTGAGTGCCTCGGCATTAAAGGCGTAGAGCGAAAAATCAGAGATCACTTTTCCCTTAAATCCCGAAGACTTCACATATCCCAGTTCTTCGTAATTGCGGACCAGGATGCCATCTGCATCTTCCGGGATCTCGTAAGTTTTTTCATAGAGAGCAGCTCTGTCTTTTTCACGAAATGCAGGGTCATCCTTGCCTCTCATGATCCAGGGCATCACACGGACAAAATCTACGTGAGACTCTTCTTTTAATCCCCCCGGACATTTCGGTGCATAGAAACATGAAATCCTGTCTAAAAGACCCCTCTTCTTAAAAAGCGCTGCCGCTTCCTCTGCTGTATTCTGGTTTTCAAAGAGTACGCCTAAATTCACTTAAAAGCTCCTCCGATAATTTATCAAATGCTCTGCGCCGTAAGTCATTCAGCGCGCTGACCGGTACGAATACGTTCCCATCGATACTGATATCAAGTGATTCCAGATCAAATAAACTTCCGCCGGTCTTCATAAGCTGTTTCCGTATCTGTTTTTCTTCCATGGGACGATTTTTTGCAGTGTCCGCTGCAGCGCCCGTTTCTGCGATCGTAACCTCTTCCTGACTTCCGTCAGCATGTGCCTTTACCGCAGAAAGCGTAAATACCATGGGCTCGCCTTCCTTGATATAAGCGTTTCCCTTTATGGGGAGCTGCATGATCTTCATCTCATAATCTTCCGAAAGAGATCTGCTGTAGCTTCCGCGTCTCATGGTTATCATTTCCTGACCGTTATGTCTGTCAAAATATCCGGGATTCAGACCGCTTCTGGAGTAAAGGCTGAGAAGCTCTTCCTCATCCTTTTTATCCACTTTGAAACCATCCCTACCCTTCTCGTAATAAAGGTCAAGATATTTTCTGTAAATGGACGTAACTCCCGCCACATACTCAGGAGCTTTCATACGTCCCTCTATCTTCATGCTGTCAACTCCGGCTTCTATCATATCCGGCAGCTGCTCTATAGAGCTCAGGTCCTTCATCGAAAGAGGATACCGCTCACTTCCCTTTCCGCCATAGGGCTGACGGCACGGACCTGCACATCGTCCTCTGTTTCCGCTCCTGCCTCCGAGCATTGAGGACATGAGGCACATTCCTGAGTAGCAATAGCACATTGCTCCATGGATAAAAGCTTCGATCTCAAGCCCTGTTTTCTCATGGATCTCACGTATCTCTCCTACAGAGATCTCACGTGCGGGCACGATACGCACTGCTCCCATGCTCTTCAAGAGCTCTGCGCCGTATACTCCGGTCAGTGCCATCTGTGTACTTGAGTGAAGGGGAAGCAGCGGAAAATGCTCCTTCAGATACCGGAATATTCCTATATCCTGCACGATAACGCCGTCAAGCCCCGCTTCATACAAGGGTTTCAGGAATCCCGGAAGATCCTTCATTTCTGACTCTTTTGTAAGGGTGTTCAGTGTCAGATAAAATTTACGTCCAAAAATATGCGCATAGTCTATCGCACGGATAAGTTCCTCATCCGTGAAATTTCCTGCATATGCTCTTGCTCCGAATCTGGTTCCGCCTGCATATACCGCATCGGCTCCTGCGCTCATCGCCGCATAGAAACACTCCAGTGTTCCTGCAGGCGCTAAAAGTTCTGTTCTTTTTTCCATTTTTTTACACAAGAAAAGCTGCCAAAATAAAGCGGCAGCTTTTTCATTCGTTCAATTTATTATCTTCTGCTCCGATTCCTTCTGCTGCCGGTGGTGGTTGTCACACTATCATCATACATCTCTCTTGCAGCCGAAAGTTCTGTTTCCAACTGAACGATACGTTTCTGATTTTCATTATTCTCATCCTGAAGCTGCTGCAAGGTTTCCTCCATGCTCTTCAGCTTGATCCGCTCAGTAATGAGATCGTGCTTTACATCATAGAGTTCCTTATCCTTTGCATCTATGGATTCCTGAAGGATATCCACCTGCTGCTTGGCCTTGAAATAATCATCAGCAATATTCAGTTCCAGCAGAACATTCTGAGTATCAACAGGTTGACGCATGAAGCTCTCGATCTTGCTGTATTCCGATATCTTCCCATTGATGTAAGATGCTACCCTCTGAAGGTACTCTTTGCTCTCATTTCCGGTCAGCGTGTATACCTTCCCGCCGATCAGGACATCTGTATCCGTTTTTGCAGCCATTTACACTCTCCCGCCTTTATGCATTGCCTGTGCTTTCCGCCGTACCCCATCTGCGTAACGGAAAGCAAATGTATATATTTCCATTCATATTATAGCAAACTGACTTCATTTTGTAACTATAGGATTATCCGGATATGCCAAGGTGCTCATATGCCCTGTCTGTGACTACGCGTCCTCTGGGTGTACGATTGATAAATCCGTTCTTTAAGAGATACGGTTCATAAACATCCTCGATGGTTCCTGAATCCTCACCGATAGATGCCGCAAGTGTATCAAGGCCTACGGGACCGCCGTCAAACTTGCTTATCATGGTATTCAGGATCGTCCTGTCAAGGTTATCGAGACCGTATTTATCGACTTCCATAAGGTCAAGGGCGAGATTTGCGACTTCTTCCGTTATCTCACCGCCAAACTTCACCTCTGCAAAATCACGCACACGCTTGAGGAGACGGTTCGCGATACGGGGAGTTCCTCTGGAACGGCGTCCCATCTCATATGCGCCCTTTGTATCAATCTTTACATTAAGGACTTTTGCCGAATTTATGATGATAGTCGAAAGCTCCTCAACAGAATAAAACTCCAGATGATTTATGACACCAAATCTGTCTCTCAAAGGCGCTGACAAAAGTCCTGCCCTTGTTGTTGCTCCGATAAGCGTAAACTTCGGAAGCGGCAGATGAAGCGACTTTGCAGTAGGACCTTTTCCGATCATGATATCGATAGCAAAATCCTCCATTGCAGGATAAAGCACCTCTTCCACCTGACGGTTCAGTCTGTGGATCTCATCCACAAACAAAATATCACCATCCTGAAGATTATTTAAGATAGCCGCCATATCACCTGGCTTCTCAATGGCAGGTCCGCTGGTGATCTTTAAATGCGCTCCCATCTCTTCTGCGATGATTCCCGCAAGAGTAGTCTTTCCAAGGCCGGGAGGACCGTAAAAAAGACAGTGATCCAGCGAATCGCTTCTGTTTCTTGCAGCATCTATATAAATCCTAAGAGTCGTTTTTATTTTTTCCTGACCAATATAGTCTTCCAGACATTTGGGACGGAGTGAGCCCTCGATTTTTACGTCTTCCTCCGTGATCCTTGTCTCTATCACTCTTTTTTCCATCTGTTCCCCTTATATCAGGTTTATCTTACCATCTGTTTAAGTGCAGCTTTCAGGATGTCATTTGCATCCATTCCATCCTCGATATTTACTGCCTTCACAGCTTTATACGCATCTGTAGCAGAGTAACCAAGTGCTTCCAGCGCTTCAACTGCATCATCCCGCACATTCTGTACAGCAGATGCTTCTTTCCTGCCGCTTTTAGCTCCGCCGCTGACAGCGCTTTCAAAGGTCGCTTCAAGCGAGATCTTGTCTTTCAGATCGAGAATAACACGTTCTGCCGTCTTCTTTCCTATTCCCGGAGCCTGTGATATAGCCTTTGCATCTCCTGAAAGGATGGCAAATCTCAGATCATCCGGCGAAAGCACAGATAATATCATCTGCGCGCCCTTTGGTCCTATTCCACTTACAGTTATCAGCATCCTGAAGATATCAAGGTCATCTCTCGTAGGGAATCCGTAAAGAGTCATGCCGTCTTCACGAACCGCGAGATACGTATATATAAGCGTTTCCTCACCAACAGGCGGAAGTTCGTCCGCTGTTCCTGCGGATATGACAACTTCATATCCGACTCCGTTCACATCAAGGAGCAGCATACTCTCCGTTAATGAAAACACTTTTCCTCTTAAAAAACCGATCATATGAACCTCACACTTAATTTTTTAGAAAGCTTTCTGTCCTATGCGTCTGAGCACCTCATCTGACAGGAAACCTATGAGAAATCCCGTGGCACACCCTGTCACAAGCAGCACAGGAAGATAAAACGTGATCCTGTAATTCTGAACGACCGCAGCAGCAACCAGTATCTGACCCACATTATGAAAGACACCGCCTGCCATGCTGACTCCGTATACCGAAAACAGCCCGCTCCTGCGGGTCAGAATCATAAACACAAAGCTCAGCACACCGCCTGCCATACTATATGCAATACTATATGGATTTCCAAAAAGGATTCCGGACAAAAAAATACGGATAAGATTTACCGAGAATGCATCAGCCGGACCTGAATCATATAGAGAAAAAACTACAACAAGATTTGTAAGTCCTAATTTCATCCCGGGAAATGGAAAAAATGCGGGTATCTGGCTCTCCATCCATGACAGTATCATCGCAAGCGCTGTAAACACCGCAAGCCTCGCGATCCTATTAGTTTGCAACTGCATCATATTCTCCCTTCTCTCCGCCTGTGATCTCGATCACAACCTTATTCGGGAGACATACGATGGTCTCGCCTTTTTTTGAAATAGCTTTCTGATGCACACAGAGAGCATCGGGGCATCCGGCTTCCGTGATATCCGCATATCCGTCATGGATCACCAGATGATTATTCATGCCATGCACGCCGGGTATCACTGTATCTACTTCGCTTTCCAGCGAATACACCGCATATTCTTTTCCATCAACCAGCACTCTTACTTCGCTTCCATCTGTGGAATTGATAAAAAGAAAAGCATACCACAGAACCGCAGTCATAACAGCAGCCGCAGGAATCAACCAGTCAGCTTTTTTCATGCGTCTGATTCCTGCGGCTGTTGTGTTTTTCTTTTGATCAGTATCAATAGAACTTTGCTTTAAGTTTTGCATAGGTATCTTTTACCTGTCTGAAACGCTCCTCTGCTCTAAAGTGAAGCACATGCATGAGCTGTGTACTGAAGTCCAGCATAAAGATCACTGCGATCATGTAACAAAATGCCCTACCATATCTCATATCGATCTTATCAGAGAACTCCCACACGATATTGTGAAGGAATCCAAAGAAACAGCATGCGTAGAGTCCCCATCCAAGCGTACTCTCAAGGCAGATAATTCCTCTGTAGTTAAAGGGTTTATCATTGTAATCCCACCACAGAGCACCCAGAGTCTTGATCATCAGTATGCCCACGAGATACTCAAACGCGGTAGCTACGATCGCAGCTGACACGAAGAGCAGCACATAATGCGATGCGATCGGTCTGAAAATGAAGAAAGCTCCCACAAAACCAAATCCGTATATCGGACAGAAGGGTCCTCTTACAAATCCTCTGTTTGTGATCTTTCTATTACAGAAGGACATATACACGCTTTCAAGAAACCAGCCTATGATGCTGTAGAAAATAAACCACAGCGCAATATGATAAAAATCAATTCCTAAAAAAGATAATTCCCACATATGATCATCCCCTATCGTCAATTCTAAAAATTACGTAAACAATGCTATGACAGTTTACAGGAAAGTTTAAACTGATGCAACATAAGATGTCTTTATAATTTGATATCAGGGTCAAAAGAGTTACTGTTCACTCGCTTACAGCTCGCTCACGTAACGGATTTGGAACCTGGGACCCTTACTTCATATTTTATTTATACCATAAAAAAGCTCCTTGCGGACGCTTTTTCGCTTATTTTTCGTCTCCAACGGAAAAAAGCCCCGACATATATGCCGGGGCCTAAGAAACTTAGTTATATTTCCGCTTACGAGCAGCTTCAGACTTCTTCTTACGTCTTACGCTCGGTTTTTCATAATGCTCTCTCTTGCGGATCTCCTGCTGAATACCAGCCTTAGCGCAGTTTCTCTTGAAACGGCGTAAAGCACTGTCAAGAGACTCGTTTTCTTTTACGATAACATTTGACATACTTTCTCACCTGACCTCCCTTCAGACCAACAGAAAAATCTGAATGGGTATTTATGTGTCTCACAAAACACACATTGAAATTATAGCACGTTTTTTATCTACGTCAAGAACTTTTTAAACTTTTTATTCCTCAACTTTTTCATATCTGTCCCAGATCTTATCAGCGCCACAAACATGCTTTGTGTGATCCGCGTCCTCGATGATGTAGTCACCTTCGCAAATAAAGATGCGGCCTCTCCTGTCGTTAATGTAGGGAGATATGATAAGCCCGTTTTCTTTCTTGATCTGAACAAGACGCTCTGTAACAAACCATCCCTTTGTCACAACATCGGTATAGGGTTCAAATCCATCTTCGAGACCCTTTCCCACCTCATATTTTACGACATTTGCGTCCATGACTCTTCTCTTGCATTTCATTTGCAGACCCCTCCTGATTCTGCCGACAAATATCGGCAATCCCCTCCGCATGATCAGATCTGTTTCTGTTTATCACGCTGTCACACCAATAGCAGTCAGACTGAGGAAGTGTAAAGTGAACTAAGAACGTCCGAACTATTCTTTCCGCTGGAGCTGTACGTAGCCGAACCCAGCTTATTGGAAGCGATGGATTCCATCATCGATGCTCTTGATGATGTCATATCACCATAGGAACCGCTGCCCTGGAACAAGCTCTTAAATTTGGTGATATCCGCCTGATTAAATACATCTCTGTCAATAGAGAGTTTACCATCATTATCAGCAGTAACACCGATATCTTCCAGCATAAATACGTTTGTTGCCGAAGTAGCTACCATTCTGAGCGCCAGATTATTAGTTGCCGGTGCGCTTTCTGATGCTGCAGCTCCTAAAAGCGAATTATAACTGTCTACAAAATTGGATAATTTCTTGTAGATCGTATCATAATCATACTCAGCGGTAGTCTTTGATCCATCTTTATTGGTCACTTCATACTCGCCTTTTTTATAAAGGCTGTCACTCTCAAGCTCTGTTGCCGCTTTTTTAAGATCTGATGCATTGTTCTTAACAAGACTATACGCTTTCTTAGAATCTTCCGAGAGCTTTGAGCCGGATTTTGAAGAGCCACTCTGCTGTGCATAGTAAGCCTTCAAAAGCTTGCCGTAGCTGCCATTACGGATGCTGGAATAATTACCGAGCATACCGATGATACCCGTAGAATCTGCAGAACCTACTGTATAGTTATTCCTGTTTGATGAAGAACTGTTTAGAAGGTACGAATAATCATTTGAAAAGATGCTGTTTACTGATGACATAAAACCACACTCCTTTTATATAACCGGATAATGCCCCGGCCGACTTCCGTGTCAATTTGCAGCAGACAAAACACCCTGTTCAAGGATTGTATCGTCAAAAAACAATGATGCCCTTAGTATTTTTATAAAAAAATACTTTTTCCCACGTTAGATTCATCTTTATTATAGTGCAATTTGTATGCAGTATGCAATCTTGTATAGGCACTTTCATTGCTATGTTCTTTCAAAAAAACAAGCCGGGCGCATCTTTTACAATGCACCCGGCCTGAAAAATTCACTACCGCAAAGTATTAAATTTCAATTTAACGTTTGGACATTATTCCTTTGAGGAATCATACAGATCAACAAGACCCTGCAGGTGCTTGAAGTGCTTCTCAGCATTCTCAGCTGCAGCCTTGAAGAGCTTATCAGCCTTTTCAGAATTAACCTTCTTAAGAGCTGTGTAACGAGCCTCTCCATCAAGGAATTCCTGATAAGGTACTGTAGCAGCCTTGGAATCAAGAGTGAACTTCTTGTCCTTGCCGTCAGGATTGAATCTGAACAGATTCCAGTATCCAGCCTCAACAGCCTTCTTCTCCTCATCCATAGCCTTGCCCATACCTGCTCTGATACGGTGGTTGATACAAGGAGCATATCCGATGATAAGTGAAGGTCCATGATAAGCCTCAGCCTCGGAAATAGCCTTTACAAGCTGGTTCATATTTGCGCCCATGGAAACCTGAGCTACATATACATAACCATAAGACATAGCGATAGCTGCGAGATCCTTCTGCTTGATCTCCTTACCGCCTGCAGCGAACTGTGCAACAGCACCTGTAGGTGTAGCCTTGGAGGACTGTCCGCCTGTGTTGGAGTAAACCTCAGTATTGAATACGAATACGTTTACATCCTCACCGGAAGCGAGTACGTGATCAAGTCCGCCGAAACCGATATCGAATGACCAGCCGTCACCACCGAAGATCCACTGTGACTTCTTAGCAAGGAAGTCCTTGTTCTTTACAAGTTCCTTTGCCTCAGGAGCATCGTTTCCTTCGAGAGCAGCAACCAGTTCCTTAGCAGCTTCAGTATTAGTAGCTGTAGAATCAAATGTCTCGATCCACTTATCAACAGCAGCCTTTACAGAAGAATCCTTCTCAACGAGAGCAAGTGCCTGATCCTTCAGGTTGCCTCTCAGAGTCTTCTGAGCGAGATACATACCGAAACCAAATTCAGCATTATCCTCGAACAGGGAGTTATCCCATGCCGGGCCGTGTCCTTCCTTATTTACTGTATAAGGTGTGGACGGTGAAGAGTTACCCCAGATAGATGAGCATCCTGTAGCATTTGCAATGTACATTCTGTCACCAAAGAGCTGGGTAATGAGCTTAGCGTAAGGTGTCTCACCACAACCTGCACATGCGCCTGAGAACTCAAGCAGAGGCTGTTTGAACTGAGATCCCTTTACGGAATCGATCTTGAACTTGTCGATAACTTCCTGCTTCTCATCAAGAGATACAGCATAGTCGAAGTACTTCTGCTCAGCCTTAAGAGCGTCATCGAGAGTCTTCATCTCGAGAGCCTTAGCACCCTTCATACCAGGACATACATTTGCGCAGGATCCGCATCCAAGGCAGTCCATGTCAGATACAACGATAGCGAACTTGTATCCCGGCATACCTGTGAGATCCTTAGCCTTCATTCCATCAGGGGCAGCCTTGCACTCATCCTCAGTCATAGCAACCGGACGGATTGCTGCGTGAGGACATACATATGAACAGAACTCACACTGGATACAGTTATCAGGATTCCATACAGGAACTGCAACAGAAACTCCGCGCTTCTCGTATGCAGCTGTTCCGGAAGGAGTAGAACCATCTGTATATCTCTGTACTACAGAAACAGGGATGGAGTTACCTTCCTGAGCAGAAACCTTGATCTGGATATCGTTAACGAAGTCGATAACTTCCTTACGTCCTTCTGTTGCCTTAGCATAGTCAAGACCTTCATCCTTTGCATCAGCCCAGGAAGCAGGAACCTTAACTTCTGTAATGCCTGTAGCGCCAAGGTCGATAGCGTTCCAGTTCTTCTGAACAACGTCATCACCCTTAAGACCATAAGTCTTCTTAGCAGCAGCCTTCATGAGCTCGATAGCCTTTTCCTCAGGAATGATGCCTGTGAGCTTGAAGAATGCTGACTGAAGGATAGTATTGATACGTGTCGGGCCCATGCCGGACTCGATACCGAGCTTAACACCATCGATAGTGTAGAACTTGATGTTGTGCTTAGCGATAAATGCCTTTACCTGACCCGGAAGATGCTCATCGAGCTCATCTCCTGTCCAAGGGCAGTTAAGGAGGAATGTACCGCCATCAACAAGTTCCTGAACCATGTTGTACTTTCTTACGTATGCAGCATTGTGGCATGCAACGAAGTTAGCCTGATGAATAAGGTATGTGGACTTGATCGGCTTGTCACCAAATCTCAGGTGGGACATTGTGATACCGCCGGACTTCTTGGAGTCATAGTCGAAGTAAGCCTGAACATACTTATCAGTGTTATCACCGATAATCTTGATGGAGTTCTTATTAGCACCAACAGTACCGTCAGCACCAAGACCCCAGAACTTACAGCAAACGGTTCCCTCAGGTGTTGTAACAAGATCCGGACCTGCATCAAGTGACAGATGTGTTACATCATCCTTAATACCGATAGTAAATTCCTTCTTTGCCTTATTAGCGTATACAGCAACGATCTGATTCGGTGTTGTATCCTTGGAACCAAGACCATAACGGCCGCAGAGAATCGGAACATCAGCAAACTGGGTTCCGCGAACTGCTGTCATTACATCCTGTGCCAGAGGCTCTGCAATAGAACCCGGCTCCTTTGTACGGTCAAGTACGGAAATAACCTTTGTTGTTGTAGGAAGAGCGCTGATGAAAGCATCCTTGCTGAACGGTCTGAACAGACGAACCTTTACGAGGCCAACCTTGTCACCCTGAGATGCAAGATAATCAATAGTCTCTTCGATAGTATCGTTTACAGAACCCATTGCAACGATAACGTGCTCAGCGTCCTTTGCACCATAGTAATTGAAAAGCTTATAATCTGTGCCGATCTTTGCATTGATCTTGTCCATGTAATCCTGAACAATATCCGGAAGATCATTATAAGCAGTATTGCAAGATTCTCTTGTCTGGAAGAAAACGTCCGGATTCTGAGCGGAACCCTTTTCACAAGGATGATTCGGGTTCAGTGCGTTTGCACGGAACTTGTCGATCGCCTCGCGAGGAAGGATGTCGTCAAAGTCTTCGTTTGACCAGCAGTCAATCTTCTGTATTTCATGAGATGTACGGAATCCATCAAAGAAATTGATGAAAGGAACTGTTCCCTCGATTGCGGAAAGATATGCAACAGGAGTCAGATCCATAACTTCCTGTACGGAGGACTCGCAGAGCATTGCGCATCCTGTCTGACGACATGCGTAAACGTCTGAGTGATCACCGAAGATGTTAAGAGCGTGTGTAGCTACACAACGTGCAGATACGTTGATAACACCGGGCAGTCTCTCACCTGCGATCTTGTAGAGATTCGGGATCATCAGAAGAAGTCCCTGTGAAGCGGTATAAGTAGATGTAAGTGCACCAGCAACCAGTGAGCCGTGAACTGCACCTGCAGCGCCTCCCTCTGATTCCATTTCTACCATCTTTACCGTGTTTCCGAAAATGTTCTTGCGACCCTGTGTTGCCCACTCATCCGTGTGTTCTGCCATCGGTGATGAAGGCGTAATGGGGTAGATCGCTGCCACATCAGTAAAAATATATGATGCATGAGCGGCGGCCTCATTACCATCCATGGTCTTCTTAAATCTTGCCATTTGATAATTCCTCCTACCTTTATGTAATTGTTGAAAGCGCCTATTGGACGCAAACTACCGCATAGACTAGTTTAGCACGAAGTTACATAAAAGTAAACGATAGCAGAGGCTAACATTGTGAATTATTCACTATTGAAAAAATGGCGATTTTCTGCGGACTGTTATTTATTTATCAATTTCCACAAAATCGATTGATAATTGTTTCCTGTTATATACAAAAAGCAGCTGACACTTCTTTCGAAGTATCAACTGCCTTTTCTGCTCAAAGCCCCGGTCAAATTTTATTGAGTCCGGTGCTATTTATTTTATATGATCACTGTTTCCACGAAAGAAATCCATATCGTTCTAGCAGCTCAAAATACCGGATCATCCGCTCATAGAGAGGCTCAGCTTTTTCCCCAAAATGCTCATGTACCAGCTCACCGATATCACTGACCGTACGGGTACCATCCATCAGATTCCAGATAAAGCTGCCATTCTCTTCCATATGGATATGTGAGATCCGCGGTTTCTTAAAGACCACCTGCGCAATCTTATTGAACAGCCCGGTGTTCTCCATATGGATCACAACCAGTCCGTCACCATCACTGTCCCAGCTTATCCCGTCCTTCCGGCACGGAACAGCCTTTTTGTAATCTTCAATAATCTGCTGCCTGCTGCGCTTTTCTTTCATAAAACTCCAAAAAATCTTATTATGCCTTTTTCTTATTCTCAGAAAGCGAGAACTTGAAAACAAGTGCGATCATGATAGCAAAAGTTATAAGGCTTCCGATATCTCCTGCTGTTCCTGTCAGGGAGAAATTAAGCATCTTCGCCGGATCCACACCAAATGCTGCAGGTACAGCAAGAAGAATACCTATGATACCCTCGCCGGCGATAAGTCCTGAACAATAGAGGATACCCTTATTAACTCTGGACTCTTTCTGCTCTTCAGACTTAGCAGTCTTCTCAAGAACGAAACGAACAAGACCGCCAACCATGATGCAGGCATTGAGCTGGATAGGAAGGTATGCACCAATAGCAAACGGAAGAACCGGAATGTTAAGGATTTCAACAACAATTGCAAGACATACACCTGCAAACACAAGTCCCCAAGGAAGGTTGTTGCCCATAACACCCTCAATGATCATCTTCATGAGAGTTGCCTGAGGAGCACCAAGCTTATCTGTACCAAAACCATAAGCAGAATCAAGGAGATAGAGAACTCCACCGATTGCAAATGCAGATGCAAGAACACCGATAAGCTCACCGATCTGCTGCTTAACAGGTGTCGCACCAAGGATGTAACCTGTCTTCAGATCCTGTGATGTATCACCGGCAATAGCTGCTACAATACATACGATAGAACCGATAGCGATAGCGCCCTGCATTCCATGAACTCCGGAATCACCTGTAGCCTTAAGGATCAGAGATGTAAAGAGCAGCGCTGCAATAGACATACCTGAAACCGGATTATTTGAACTTCCTACGATACCTACCATACGTGAAGATACTGTAGCAAAGAAGAAACCAAATACAACTACAAGGATAGCACCGATAAGTGTTACCGGAACTGCCGGAAGAAGCCAGATCAGAACTGTAAGCGCTGCAACAGCGATAAGAATGATCTTCATATCGATATTGCGGTTTGTTCTGATATTCTCAACGTCTGAACCACCCGCAAGAGACTTCATTGAGTCACGGAAGGTAGTAACGATCTGAGGAAGTGACTTGATAAGGGAGATAACACCACCGGCAGCAAGAGCACCTGCACCAATATAACGAAGGTAGCTTCCCCAGATAGCGCTTACGCCATCCTTAGCAAACATTGCACTGATAGACTCTGTACCCGGGTAGATCACTGCATCTCCGCCAAACATTACAAGAAGAGGCGCAATTACCATCCATGACACAAGTGAACCTGCAAACATGAATGAAGCGATTCTGGGGCCGCAGATCATACCTACTGAAAATACAGCCGGATAGATCTGAGTTCCGATAGCACCTGCATAACCCTTAAAGGTCTTTGTAACCTGTGAAGGAACGATTGCAAATCCATCGATGATAATCTTAAATACAGCAGAGATACCAAGTCCTGCAAATACTGTTGATGCGCTTGAACCACCCTCTTCACCTGCAAGAAGTACCTCTGCACATGCAGTTCCTTCCGGATAAGGAAGAGTACCATGCTCCTTTACGATAAGAGCATTTCTGAGGGGAACCATGAAAAGGATTCCAAGGAAACCTCCGACAAGAGCAATAACTGTAATTGAAATGATGCTCGGCTTATCCATCACACCATCACGGGCCCAAAGGAAAAGAGCCGGAAGTGTGAAAATAGCACCTGCTGCAAGAGACTCACCGGCAGAACCGATAGTCTGTACCAGGTTGTTCTCAAGCACGGAGTCTCTGCGAAGGATCACGCGGATAACTCCCATAGAGATAACAGCAGCCGGGATTGATGCTGAAACTGTCATACCTACCTTGAGTCCGAGATACGCATTTGCTGCACCGAATACCACTGCAAGAATAATACCCATGATGCAGGAAGTCACTGTAAATTCCGGTGTGATCTTTTCCGCCGGAACATACGGTTTGAACTGTTCTTTGTTGTCCATAAAACTATTTCTCCTTACGAGTTGATTACCAGGGCGCAAGACCCTCTCTCACCGATCTCCGCAGCTGAAGTCTTTTCTCTGTTCGCCAGCCGTTTACACTTCTAAACTGCATTTAGATAAAGTGAATAACTTATATCTTGCGCGCAACTGCATTATTGTACTTAATTTTTTGAAATAATACAAGATAAATCTGATCAAATAATCAATTATTTTTCATTGTATTATCAGGCTTTTTTGAACTAAAGCATCAACGCGTTAATATAGGACAATAGTAATGTATTAAGTTTTATGTACATTTTTTTCTACAAAGATCCTCTAAAACCCGCGTCCGTTATATGCGGACACATCGATCATTTCATTTTCTTTTCCTCAAGAGAAATATCAAGAGCTCCCGCTTTCCGGTCAATGTACTGTGTCCTGAATTTTGAATATACTATCTTCTGTTCGGAATAAAGTCCAAAATATCCGGACATCACATAACTCACAGCTATTGCCTGAAGGAAATAGACCGCAGCTTCCCTGAATCCAAAAAGCTCTGACACGATAAACATTGTTGTCACCGGACAATTAGTCACGCCGCAGAACATCGCAGCCATACCGCAGGACGCGCCAAGTGACGCAGGAAGCCCCGTCCATCCGGCAAAAACTGCTCCAAAAGTCGCGCCGATAAAGAGTGACGGAACGATCTCTCCGCCCTTAAATCCTGCGCCGATACAAAGCGATGTAAGGAATATCTTAAAAATAAAGTCATACCAGTACGCATCGCCCTCTACCGCTTTTTCAATGATATCCATTCCGGCGCCCATATATCTCGGTGTTCCGATCCACACTGTAAATGCTGTAACCGCAATAAATATGCATCCTCCGGCAAAAGCACGGATATACGGTGACGGAAACACCTTTGCAAGGAATTTTCCACTGTTCTTTAATACCAGGCAGAAAAAGATGCTGATAAATGCCACACAAATTGCCAGGACCAACACTTTTCCCACAACAGCAAAACTCATGTCCGGCGCTTCCACCGGGTTAAATTTTTCTTTTTCCACTCCTGCCAAGGCCGCTACTGCGCCTGCCGTAACCGCCGCAAAAAAACATGGAAGTATCGCAGAATACTGCACGATACCAACACTTATAAATTCCACAGGGAAGAACACTGCTGCTATAGGAGTGCCGAAAATAGCCGAAAAAGCTGCGCTCATACCGCAGAGGATTATCATTCTCCGGTCATCATCACTCAGCTTCAAAAACGGAATCCTTCCGATTCCGGAACCAAGTGCTCCGCCGAGCTGCAGCGCCGCACCCTCTCGTCCGACAGAACCGCCGCAGAGATGTGTTAAAAGCGTAGACACAAAAATAAGCGGTGCCATTCTCACAGGGAGCTCCGTCTGGGCACGAAGGGTTGTCAGTATCAGATTTGTACCTCTGATCTTATACTCACCTGCATGCTTATACAAAAAAGTAATGAGCAGTCCCGCAAAAGGCAGCATTATCAGTGTCACAGGGAAATTCGCCACCCGTACCGCATTAGCAAACCTGTCTCCTATCGAGAACGCCGCACTAACGATTCCTACAATGACACCGACCGCGATGGCAAATAAGATCCAGCGCGCCATATGGATAAAGTTCCACCCTGATTCTTTTCCCGCTTTGTAAAGTTCTCCAAAAAATCTCTGATCCTCGTCCACTTGTATTCTCTCCATTCCTAAAATTGTCCTAATACTCCACAATTCTCCTATCGGCCGTTCCTCTCCATAAAACGACCGACAGATACAATTTTTTGTGCGGTATGTTCTGCACAAAAAAGACACGTCCGGATAATACCGCCGTGTCTTTTATTGCTATTTATCTACCTGCAGCACATTCATCATGATCTTCGTGGGCATAACCCTCTGTTGTGTCCTTCTCCATCATCTCGCGGAGAGTACGCCATCCGAGGACCGCACACTTAACACGCGCAGGCATATGTGAGATATCACGAAGGATACCTGCTTCATCAAGGTCATCTATATCCTCTTCAGAAGCCTCGCCTCTTATCATACGCATGAACTTATCAGCAAAATCCAGCGCTGTCTCCTTATCTTCACCGATAATGAGATCCAGCATCATATCTGTTGATGCCTGAGAGATCGCGCATCCGCTTCCTGAGAAAGAAGCATCAGTGATAACGCCATCCTCGATCTGAAGCTCAAGGAAGATATCATCACCGCATGTAGGATTTACGCCCTCAAGGATCATCGTAGGATTATCGAGCTTTCCCTTGTGGGAAGGTCTCAGATTGTGCTCATTTAAGATAGTATTATTGTACAGATTATTAATTGCCATAACCCATGATTCCTCTTATATTCTTTACCTTATCCATGAAGAACCGCACATCTTCCTCTGTATTGTACAGATAGAGACTTGCACGAGCCGTACTGGATTCACCCAGATACTCAAGGAGCGGCTGCGCGCAGTGATGTCCTGCACGGATACAAATTTTATCACCGTCAAGGATTGATGATATATCGTGAGGATGCACTCCGTCAATAGTAAATGACACAATTCCATTGTGATTCTTCGGGTCATCGCTTCCAAGGATATGAAAGTAGGGAAGCGTAGCTGCCTCTTCAAAAATAATGGAAGTAAGTCTGTCCTCAGTCTCACGGATAAAATCAAAGCCTACATTTTTCAGATACTTTATAGCCCTGTCCAGGCCATATGCACCTGTAGCATTTACTGTACCTGCCTCAAATTTATGCGGAAGTTCTGCCCACTTCTCTGTATCATGAGTCACATACTCGATCATCTCACCGCCTCGAAGGAACGGAGGCATCTCCTCCAGAAGCTCTCTTCTGCCGTAAAGCACGCCTATTCCGAAGGGTGCCATAAGCTTGTGTCCGGAAAAAACAAGGAAGTCTGCGCCGAGCTCTTTTACATCGACCTTCATATGAGGTGCTGACTGCGCTGCATCCACAACAGTCACCGCGCCCACTGCATGAGCCATATCAGAGATCTTTTTTACAGGATTGATACATCCAAGGACATTTGACACATGGCCTACTGCCACGATCTTTACGCCCTTAACAATCTTTTTCTGAAGCTCTGCATCTGTAAATGTACCGTCATGCTCAGGCTCCAGATACTCCACACGGGCGCCTGTACGCTCCGCAGCCATTCTCCATGGAAGGATATTGGAGTGATGCTCCATAATAGTAGTGAGCACTGTGTCCCCAGGCTTTAGAACACTGCATGCATAGCTGTAAGCCACGAGGTTCAGGGACTCTGACGCATTACGTGTAAAAATGATCTCTCTTGCAGAATCAGCACCGATAAACTCTTTTACAGTTTCTCTTGCGTTCTCATAGGCATCAGTTGCCTCTATGCTTATCCCATAAAGACCTCTCAAGGGATTCGCATTCATCTTTTCATTAAATTCACGCTCTGCATCGATCACGACCTGCGGTCTCTGGGAAGTAGCCGCACTGTCAAGATATGTAACACCGGTCTCCGCAAAGATCGGAAAGTCCTTTCGGAACTGATTTTCTTTCATGAACCTGTAAACTCCTAATCTTTATTTTATGAAAGCGACCATCCCGCGTACGGAACGGCCGCCATTGAAAATACTATGTTATTCGGTCTTAAAACGCTTCCTCGATAAACTGCTGGATACGTCCCAGTGTATTTTCATCCTGAATGAGACGGTTTACACTGTTAAGTCTTGCCTTTGTCATCAGGATCTCAGCTTCTTTCTCCGGAATACCGCGGGACTTCATATAGAAAAGCATATCCTCGGAAAGACGTCCGATAGTCGCACCGTGAGTTCCTTCCACATCTTCCTCACTGCAGAGGATATTTGGAAGAGACTTATTATGCACTCCCTTTGAAAGGAGAAGTACATTTTCCTGCTCATCGCCCACAGCACCCTTTGCACCGCGGACAAGATTGATAGTACCACGGAAATTCTTCTTGGATTCATCCATCATGGCACCGTTAAGGATCAGCTCACTCTCGCTCTTCTTTCCAAAGTGCTGGATATTGTAGTTCATATCGAGGAGCTGGGTTCCGCGGGTAAGATATCCCACGTTACCGTCATAACGGCTCTTTCTTCCGCGAAGATCAACCCGTGTTCCTGTATAAGTCCTGCCGCCGCCAAGCTCCATCTGGATCACATCGATATGCGCATCATCCTCTGCAACTCCTCCGATATCATCGAAATGCAGGTACTGATTACCCAGAAGATTTGTCTTAACGAGGTGGATCGTAGCTCCTGCCTCAGCCTTGAGCTTTGTCTGTATTCCAAAGAAACCTGATTCAGTCCTCTTTGAAACATAATTCATGATAACAGTGATCTCACTGCCTTCTTCTGCAATGATCTCCTGCTTTCGTAAAAGTCCGTCGCCTTCGCCAAGCTTATAATCGAGACAGATGGGCTTTGACACAGTCTTGCCCTTCTGTGCACGTATCACGAGAGTCGGAACATTTTCGCGCTTCATGATATTGTCCATCTCAGGACCAACACCGCCGCAGACTTCATCCAAAAGACTTCCGTCCTTTTCAACAGTGATACCGTTCGGAAGATCCTGAATCACCAGATCTCCGCGATTATTAAGCTTTACCGTTTCGTCGATTCCGACTCCGTTCAGATCCAGAAAGTTCCAGGTCAGCGTCGGGAGCGGATTAAACACACCCTTAAGTTCCATTTGCTCAGCCTCCTGTCATTTCCAGATTTATAAGATTGTTCATTTCAACCGCGTATTCAAGAGGAAGCTCCTTTGAAACAGGATTAGCAAAACCACTTACGATCATTGCTCTCGCTTCATCCTCGGAAATACCACGGCTCATTAAGTAGAACACTGCATCATCACTGATGCGTCCGATCTTTGCCTCATGTCCGATATCTGCATCATCTGTGCGGATATCCATAGCAGGAACCGTATCAGATACTGAAATGTCATCAAGCATAAGAGACTGACAGGAAACAGTTGCCTTCGCATTCTTCGCTTCCGGCATAACAGTGACAGAACTTCTGTATGTGCTGATACCGCCATCCTTACTGATGGACTTGGAGCTGATGCTTGAGGAAGTATTCTTACCGATCTGTATGACCTTTGCACCTGTATCCAGATTCTGAGTCTTTCCTGCGAAAGTGATTCCTGTAAATTCCATATGAGAATCATCACCCTTAAGGATAGTCGTAGGATAAAGATAGCTCACATGTGAACCAAAGGAACCGCTTACCCATTCCATCTTCGCACCTTCCTCACAGATGGCGCGCTTGGTGTTCAGGTTGTACATATTTTTGGACCAGTTCTCAATGGTCGAATAGCGAAGACGCGCATTCTTTCCAACGAAAAGCTCTACGCAGCCCGCATGAAGGTTTGCCACGCTGTACTTAGGCGCAGAACATCCCTCGATAAAGTGAAGGTCAGCACCTTCCTCGAGAATGATGAGGGTATGCTCAAACTGTCCTGCTCCGGGAGCGTTAAGACGGAAATATGACTGAAGCGGTATCTCAACCTTAACTCCTGCCGGAACGTAAACAAATGATCCTCCGGACCAAACAGCACCGTGAAGCGCTGCAAACTTGTGATCTGTAGGCGGAACGAGCTTCATAAAGTGAGTCTTTACGAGATCTTCATGATCTCTAAGGGCGCTCTCCATATCTGTATAAACAACACCCTGAGCCAGAACCTCTTCCTTAACGTTGTGATAAACAAGCTCGGAATCGTACTGCGCACCCACACCTGCAAGGCTCTTACGCTCTGCATCCGGGATACCCAGTCTCTCAAATGTGTTCTTGATGTCATCAGGAACCTCAGACCATTTTCCCTTCATGGCTGTATTCGGACGCACATAAGTTACGATATCGTCCATGTTCAGACCCGAGATATCAGGTCCCCACTCAGGAACAGTCTGCTTATTATAAGTCTCAAGAGCTTTCAGACGAAATTCTGTCATCCACTCCGGATCATTTTTTTCCTTTGAGATCTGACGGACTATGTCTTCTGTCAGTCCCTCTTTGACCTTGTAAAAATCCTTTTCCTCATAACGGAAATCGTAAAGGCTTCGGTCAATATCCTTTACATCAGGTTTGATTTCAGCCATCAGTTATTCTCCTGTCCGCCGATAAAGCGCTCAAATCCATGATCGTTGATCTCTGTTACGAGAGAACCGTCTCCTGTCTCTACAATATTTCCCTTTACAAGGACATGAGTATAGTCAACATGGAGTGACTCAAGGATACGTGTAGAGTGAGTGATGATGAGAAGGGCACCGTCGCGCTTCTTCTGATACTCCTCGATACCTCTGGATACAGTACGAACTGCATCAACGTCGAGTCCTGAGTCTGTTTCATCAAGGATCGCAAGCTTCGGATTCAGCATGAGAAGCTGCAGGATCTCTGCCTTCTTTTTCTCACCGCCGGAAAAACCAACGTTAAGATCACGGTCTTTATAAGCAGAATCAAAGGAAAGAACCTCCATTGCTTCCTTAAGGTTCTTTTTGAACTCAGAATATTTGATCTTTTCACCTGTCTGCTGAACGATAGAATTGCGGATAAAACTGGAAAGAGAGATTCCCGGAACCTCGAGCGGGTTCTGGAAAGAAAGGAACATTCCTGCCTTTGCACGCTTATCAGCTGATTCATTCTTTATGGAAAGGCCGTTAAAGAAGATATCTCCTCCTGTGACCTTATAATTTGGATTTCCCATCAGGGCGTAGCCGAGAGTTGACTTTCCGGCTCCGTTGGGTCCCATCAGGACATGTGTCTCGCCCTTATTGATCTCAAGTGAGACTCCGTGAAGGATTTCGCCGTCCTCCACTCCTACTGAAAGATTTCTAACGTCAAGTAAAGCCATTTTTTTCTCCTTGGATTATATCCCCTATATATACTAGGTTTTGTATGATTTCAGACATTTCCTAGTGAGATACCGTAGAATGAATGATACCACATTTTTACTGCGTCTGTCAAAGCTGATGACGCACTACTGCATATTCGTCGTCCGCTGAATAATAGGGACACGAAAAATTAGTTCCCGAAAGGAATTTATACATTTCATCCTGATCCAGATTTACTTCACAGGTATAATATTCCTCTTCTTCATCATAGACATAATTCACACAGGAATCGCAGCATGACATAAAAACACCTCTTCTAAACAACACAAAACCGCTGCGGGTCAGAATCTACTGACCTTGCAGCGGTTTTAATTATAATGTGGATACGATGCCGTGTAAAGCTAAGCACGCCTCACAAAATCATTCTTGTTCAATTACAACACGCTAACAAATAGTTTGCCGCGAAATTAAACTTCCTCTACACGGATCATGTTTGTTCTTCCGGATACGCCGAGCGGAAGTCCTGCTGTAAGAACTACCTTGCTTCCATGATGAATGATACCTGCAAGCTCTGCCTGATGGATAGCAGACTCGAAGAGAGCCTCTGCATCCTCTTCCTGCTTGATAACAAGAGGGATAGTATCAAAGAGAAGGTTTGTCTGGTAAGCAACTCCGCTCTCTGTGCTGCATGCGATGATCGGGCATGTAGGCTTAAATCTTGAAAGTCTCTCAGCAGTAAATCCGGACATCGTAACTGCGATGATAGCGTCAGCCTTGATATCCTGTGCTACAGTACATGCAGCATGGGAAATAGCCATTGTTGTCTCCGGGATGATAGCATCACGGTAACGGCTGATCATACGCTGCTCGTAGTCGATATCTGCCTCAGTTCTCTCAGCGATACGGGACATGATCTCAACTGCCTCTACCGGGTAAGAACCGTTTGCTGTCTCACCGGAAAGCATGATAGCTGTTGTTCCGTCATAGATAGCGTTTGCAACGTCAGTGGTCTCAGCACGTGTAGGACGCGGGTTGTGGATCATGGAATCAAGCATCTGAGTAGCTGTGATTACGATCTTGCCCTCTCTCTCTGCGAGCTTGATCATTTCCTTCTGAAGGGAAGGAACTTCCTCAAGGGGAACCTCAACACCAAGGTCACCTCTTGCAACCATGATACCGTCTGCAACCTTCAGGATCTCTTCAATGTTGCGTACACCCTGAACAGACTCGATCTTTGCAATGATCT
Organism: Lachnospiraceae bacterium; assembly: GCA_900168235.1. Lineage (GTDB taxonomy): Bacteria > Bacillota > Clostridia > Lachnospirales > Lachnospiraceae > NK4A144. Next base: position 192,778 of record FUZG01000003.1, read on the forward strand.
TCATCTTGCTTCCGTGACGATCCAGAAGCTTTCTAACCTGCATGATATCATCTGCAGTACGTGTGAAGGATGCTGCTATAAAATCAAAACCAAGTCTGCATCCGAATACGATATCCTCGCGATCCTTATCGCTGATGAACGGCATGGAAAGGTCTGCACCGGGCACATTTACACCCTTACGATCGGAAACAGGTCCGTCGTTCATTACAGTACAAACGATTTCAGTAGAACCAACCTTATCAACATGAAGCTCGATGAGACCGTCATCGATCAGGATGGAACCACCCTCCTTTACGTCATTAACAAGACCGGCATAATTAACGAAAGCCTTTGTCTCATCACCAACAACTTCTTCTGTTGAAAGAGTAAAGGTCTGTCCCTTCTTCAGCTGATACTTCTTATTTTCTTCCTTGAATGTACCAAGACGGATCTCCGGTCCTCTTGTATCAAGAAGAGTTCCGATAGGCTGATTCATCTCTGATCTAACCTTCTTAAGGTTCTTGAACTTTGCGCCGTGCTCTTCATGATCACCATGAGAGAAGTTAAATCTGGCAACGTTCATACCTGCCTTAATAAGTTTTCTGAGCATTTCCTCGCTCTGGGATGCAGGTCCGATAGTACATACAATTTTGGTTCTTCTCATTCGTTTTTTCCTTTCTCATGCCCGTATTCGCCGCAGGCTGTGTTCTTTCTCTCGCTCTAAAGCACGCGACCTATCGTATCACAGTTGGAATGTATCAAACACCCCTTTTTTTAGAAAATACTAAAATTCTCCCTTTCTATCTTAGAATCCAAATATATATCGGCATATTTATGTACAAAATGCATATGAAACGTTTCAGATTATTGTATTTATAATGTACATTTTTGTTTAAAACTGATCGATACACACTCCTGTTTATACACTGCGCCTTAAAAATGACTATTTTGCACAAATACATTGAACTAACTCAACAGAAGAATTTCGACACTTTTATAACAATGTGTATATTTTCTATAAAATACCTCTCCACAAACTCCGCAACAAGTTACGCTAGGCTCGAAAATACCTCGCTAAGTGCTCCGAAAAAAGAGAGCCGGCTCATCCGCCGGCTCTCCCAAAAGAACAACTTCATATTCTGTTATCTGATATCATCGTCGTCATCATGCTCGTCATGAAGAAATTCCCTGCTGCTGACCCTCTTTCTGTCTCGCTCAATCTCAATAAGCTCAGAAAGCTTTTCCATAACTTCCTTGGAATTTTTGATGTTCTTTATATCAAAATCTCCAAGAGTACGGTCACCGGAACTGCAATGGATAGTGCCGAGACCGAGCATGCGCTGGCCGAGAGTCCTGCTTAAGGATATATCCATGATCCTGTAAAGACGGACCTCATCTCTTTTCAGATTAAAAAATCCGCTTTCGATAAAAAGTCTCTCATTTGTAAGAGAATATTTTGTGAAACTCCATGGAAGTCCGAAAAGCGTACGCTTTCTGTCCGTCCATAGGTATTCTGTTGCCTCTTTTTCTATTCCGCTCATTTGTACCTCTCCTTACACCCGCTTAATTTAAGAATCAGTCAAAAATATCTTCTCCGAATCTGACGCGCGTATATGCCTTGATCTCTTCCACGCACTTGTCAAAACCAAGCCGTCCGCTGTTTAAGCAGAGATCATAGTTTCTCGCATCATTCCAGATCTGACCTGTGTGGTAGTGATAGTAATCTGCCTTGAACCGGTCTGTCTTTTCGATGAACTTTTCAAGTTCCTTATCTCTGTAGCTCTGTTTCTTAGCAGCCTGCTCCATGAGAAATTCCTTTGGAGCGTGAACAAATACCGACACTACATTTTCATAATCCTTGAGGACAAAGTCCGCGCATCTTCCGATGATCACGCAGGATTCGGTCTCTGCAAGTTTTTTCAGTACCTTTGCCTGATAGTTAAAGAGATTCTCGCCGGACACGAAATCATCGCTATTGGGAGAAATGAGCTCACCCTGATAAATATTCTTCATGATGCGCGCAAGCAGAGGATTTTTGTCATAGATATTTTCATCTGCCTTGACAAAAAGTCTTTCATTTATACCGCTCTCTTCCGCTGCGAGCTTCATGAGCTCTTTATCATAGTAGTGGATACCAAGTTCATCTGCGAGCATCTTACCGACAGTACGACCGCCGCTTCCATACTGACGTGAAATAGTGAATACGATATTCTTTTTCATTCAGTAATCCTCTTTTCCTGTTACTCTCCGAGATAAGCCTTTCTGATGGCATCATCATTAAGGAGGTCTGAAGCCCGTCCTTCCGTTGAGATACAGCCTGTCTCAAGAACATATGCACGATCTGCGACAGAAAGTGCCTTCTTCGCATTCTGCTCTACAAGAAGGACCGTTGTTCCGTCCTTATGAACACTTTCTATTATATCAAAAATCTCGTTTACGAAAATAGGAGAAAGTCCCATGGAAGGCTCATCCATAAGGATGATATCAGGATGAGACATAAGAGCACGTCCCATAGCGAGCATCTGCTGCTCACCGCCGGAAAGCGTACCTGCTCTCTGTGTCTGACGTTCCTTAAGTCTAGGAAAACGGTCATAAACCATTGCAAGAGTATCCTCTATCTCTTTTTTGTCGCGTCTGGTGTATGCGCCCATGCGGAGATTCTGGGCAACAGACAGGTCTGCGAAGACACGTCGTCCCTCAGGAACGTGAGCCATTCCCATTGAAACGATCTTATTTCCCGCAACAGTCACGATATTTTTACCTTTATAAAGGATCTCGCCGTCCTTCGGCTTCAGAAGACCTGAGATCGTGTGGAGCGTTGTGGTCTTTCCGGCTCCGTTGGCGCCTATAAGTGCCACAACTTCTCCCTTATCTACATGAAAGGAAATCCCTTTAAGCGCCTGGATCACGCCATAATATACACTTAAGTTTTTTACTTCAAGAAGCATCTTGTATCTCCTATATGTTTACTCATCACCAAGATAAGCCTTAATAACTTCCGGATCTGAAAGTACATCCTTTGTAACGCCCTCAGAAAGAACACGTCCAAAGTTCAGTACAGTGAGCTTTTCGCAGATTCCGGACACGAGCTTCATATCGTGCTCAATGAGAAGTATCGTCATCTTGTACTTATCGCGGATAAGTGAGATCGTATCCATGAGTTCCTCTGTTTCATTAGGGTTCATGCCGGCTGCAGGCTCATCAAGGAGCAAAAGCTTCGGCTTCGTAGCCATGGCTCTCGCGATCTCGAGCTTTCTCTGCTGTCCATAAGGCAGATTTGAAGAAAGGAGCTCAGCATCCTTTTCCATACCGAATACAGAAAGGATCTCCATTGCTTCCGCATCCATTTCCTTCTCTAGCTTCTTATATGAACCAAGATGAAGGATTCCTGCGAGAGTACTGTAATGGTACCTGTCCTGAAGGGCAACCTTTACATTGTCCAGCACGGACATTTTGTGAAAAAGACGGATATTCTGGAAAGTACGGGCAATACCGTCCCTGTTGATCTCAGCAGTCTTATGACCGGTTATATTTTTTCCGTCAAGAAGTATCTGTCCCTCTGTAGGACGGTAAACTCCTGTGAGCAGATTGAAAACAGTTGTCTTTCCGGCTCCGTTCGGTCCGATGAGTCCGTAAAGCTCTCCCTGTTCTATTTTCAGATTAAAGTCATCCACGGCACGCAGGCCTCCGAACTGGATGCACAGATCATTAACCTCAAGCAGTGCCATTCTTCCTGTTCCCCTTTCTTAATTTCATCATAAGCTCCTGCCTCTTTTCGATGATCGCAGGTGCCCAGTTGATGATCATTACTACGATGAGCACGATGGAGTAGATAAGCATACGATACTTATTCAGACCGCGGAGCAGCTCAGGGAGAAGATAAAGAACCGCTGCGGCGATCACGGAACCACGGATGGAACCGATACCTCCAAGTACCACATATACGAGGATCATGATGGACACGTTGTACCCGAAGTACTGGCTGGTTGCCTGAAGTGTGGAAATATTATGTGAGAAAAGCACGCCTGCCGCTCCGGCAATAGCTGCGGACATGATAAATGCCTGCATCTTGTACTTTGTCACATTAAGACCTATGGACTCTGCTGCTATCCTGTTGTCACGGATAGACATTATCGCTCTTCCGTCCCTTGAATTGATAAGGTTTTGGACGATCACAAGAGTGATGATGAGCATGATGACTGCTATTGTAAAATTCGCATCTCTCGGAGTTCCGGTTATACCCATAGCTCCGTTTATCAGAGTCTTTCCATCAGGCTCCATTCCGAGCTCAAGCACACTTGTGAGAGAAACATGAAAACCTTTTGAATCAAGTCCGAGGTACAGAGCATTAAGGATATTCTTTATGATCTCACCAAATGCCAGAGTTACGATAGCGAGGTAGTCTCCGTTCAGTCTCAGAACCGGGATACCGATAAGGAAACCGAAGATAGCCGCAAATACGACTCCGACAACAAGTGCAAGGAAGAAGCGGACTCCGCCCGGAAGCACATCCTTAAAGATCTGTGAAAAGGTCGCGCTGAAAAACGCACCGATACACATAAATCCCGCATGTCCCAGGGAAAGCTCTCCAAGGATACCTACGCAGAGGTTGAGACCTACTGCAACTATCGCATAGTAACACATAGGTACCAGAAGACCTTCAAGGTGACTGGATACCATTCCTGCCTTTAACAGGATCTCAAGTATTATCCAAACTGCAATAACGATCCCGTAAGTCACATTCTCTTTCTTTTTAAGAAAAGAAAATTTCTTATCTTTCATCTGTCCGTCATCCCCTTTCTCAGACCTTTTCCTGAATAACCTTGCCCAGAATACCGGTAGGCTTCACGAGAAGTACGATAACAAGGATTCCGAAAACTATCGCATCTGAAAGCTGTGTAGAAATATAGGTTCTGGAAAGAATCTCAATGATACCGAGTACAAGTCCTCCGATCATGGCACCCGGGATGGAGCCGATACCTCCAAGTACCGCTGCCACGAAAGCTTTTATACCGGGCATCGCACCTGTATAAGGAGTAAGTGAAGGATATGCACTGCAGAGAAATGCACCTGCGATGGCTGCAAGGGCTGAACCGATGGCGAATGTGAGAGAAATAGTCCTGTTCACATCGATACCCATAAGTGTCGCAGCTCCTCTGTCCTGAGCAACGGCGAGCATTGCCTGACCTTCGCGTGTCTTATGTACAAAAAACTGCAGAGCGATAAGGATCACCACGCTCGTAATGATAGTTATGATCGTAACACCCTGAATCCTGAGCTCGCCTCCTGCAAGAGTGATACCGCTCCACGGGATCACTGATGTAAAAGATTTTGTATCTGCGCCGAAGAAAAGGAGCGCAAGATTCTCAAGAAGGTAGCTGACGCCGATAGCCGTGATCAGAACTGCAAGCGGAGATGCTGCATTTCTAAGCGGTCTGTAAGCCACTCGTTCAGTAGTGACACCAAGGATCAGACACAGCACGACAGCAACCGGGATTGCCACGACGGGGCTTAGTCCCAGATTAGATACAATTATGAAGATTACGTAACTGCCCACCATGATAAAGTCACCATGCGCAAAATTAAGCATCTTTGCAATACCATATACCATGGTATAACCGAGTGCGATTATTGCGTAGATACTTCCAAGGCTCAGACCGTTCACGAGCGACGTCAAAAAACTGAGCATAACTTCTTTCCTCCAACAGGATTTTTAATAGAAAATGGAAGGAGACGACAATGCCCTCTCCTCCCATTCCGAGCGGTTCTATTGGCAGGTAATGTGCACCCTGCCTCGATTCACTGCTTATTCAGCAGAAACATATGCACCGTCTTTAATAGTTACAGCCTTCGGGCTCTTATTCGGCTCACCGGAAGCATCCCATGTCATTCCCTCAGATGTCAGACCATCTACTGAGATCTCTGTCATAGCAGCCTTAACCTTATCACAGATAGTAGAAACGCCTGCATCAGGTGTAACACCGGACTTCTCAAGAGCTGCCTTCATTGCATACACACCGTCGTAAGCATCTGCTCCGAACTGGTTCGGTGTCTCGTTGTAAAGCTTCTTGTAAGTAGAAACAAAGTTTACTGTAAGATCATCTGTCGCATCAGCTGCGAAAGGTGTGAGGAGCATTGCTCCCTCTGCAAGAGAAACGTCGAAGTTCTCAACACCAAGGATACCGTCGAGACCGTCACATCCAAAGAATACCGGCTTGTATCCCATTGTATTTGCCTGCTGAAGGATCAGAGAAGCCTCTTTGTAGTAGATCGGAAGGAATACCAGCTCTGCGCCGCCGTCCTTAGCCTTCTGAAGCTGTACAGAGAAATCAGTGTTGTTATCAGCAGTAAAGGCTTCCTGAGAAACAACTTCAAATCCCTGATTTGCTGCCTCTGCTACGAAGTTAGTTGCGATACCTGATGAATAAACATCAGAGCTGTCGTAAATGATACCAACCTTTGAAGCAAGCTTGTGTGTACCGATGTACTCAGCGGATGCTGTACCCTGTGCAGGATCTGAGAAACATACGCGGAATACGTTGTCATACTGAACACATTCCTTAGCAGAACCTGAAGGTGTGAGCTGGAACATGTTATCGTTCTTTGTCTCCTCAGAAACTGCAAGTGAACATGCGCTTGTTACTGAACCGAGAAGCATCTGCATGCCCCAGTCCTTAAGGGAGTTGTAAGCATTTACGGACTTCTGTGCGTCAAGCTCATCATCTTCACTCTTAAGCTCGAGCTTGTAGCCGTTTACACCGCCTGCCGCGTTGATCTCATCAACAGCGATCTGAGCAGAATTTGCTACGCAGGAACCGTATGCTGCAGCACCGCCTGTAAGGGGTCCGATAACACCGATCTTGTAAGTAAGCTCTGATGAAGAGCCCTCTGCTGCTTCCCCTGATGCTGCTGCGCTTCCTGATGAGCCTGATGCTCCGGAAGACGCACAACCTGCTACCATGGATGCTGTCATGATAGCTGCAAGAACTACACTAGCTGCTTTCGTGAATTTCTTCATATTTCTTCTCCTCCTGTGATACCTTTATACAAAAATCGCAGCCAAATAAAAAACTAACATTTCTACCTGACTGCATCTTTGCATTGGTGAGCGTCTGACGCGTACAATCGTTCGTCAGAGGCTTATTTTTGATTTATTATAACATGGGGAAAAACTTTTGCAAGCCCGAAAAATGGGGCTTTTCTATTTTTCTTGATCTATTTTAATCGGTTTTTTGATGTTATTTAACTGCCGATTTTTGACCATTTTTCAGTATTCATGCGGTTTTCACCCATTTAAAGTGATAAAATGTCCGTGCTGCAAAAACAAATTTCAAAAAAATTTTTACACGGTATTCCGGCATACAAAAATCCCTTAAAACATGTGTGTTCAGATCCTGTAAATCACCTCCGGTTCACCGCCTGCTTCCCGCCTTTTGTCGGAATCATACTGCACCAGATCCCGTATGAGAGGATCCCGTATGAGATGCTTCCATGCCGTACCCGTTGCCTTTATAAAATCAGGGCTGAGTTTCGCTTCTCCGTCAATAAGGGGACAGCTGTAGGGCAGGTCCCAGTCACAGCGGACCATCACGAGTTCACCCTCCGGCGTGAAATGCGGTTCCAGCGGGAAAGTCCTGCACTGGATAGGTCTCTTATCCCTGGGACACCTTGGTGCATCCTTGCATTTCACAAAATAAACCTTTCCATCCCAGGAAGCAGGAAAATCGTACTCACTTGCGTCGTGCTCACTCCATCGGAGCCAATCGTCCGCTCTGTCGTGCACCGCATCCTCTCCGGGAAGGAGATAGATACCCATATCTCCCGTATCCCCTGTAAACTCCGTTTCAGATGTCCCACAGCACGCCGCACCGCAGAGTGCCCCGCAGTCATAGGGCACAGGCGATACCTTGTCAAGAAAGCGGTAGATCGCTTCGTATGTTCTTTTCTTAATGGCAGATCTAAGCATTCTGTCTACTACCTTTAAATCCTTGCAATTCTCTTTAATACTTCAGCATCGATCGCATATGAGGCTGTGGACAGACGCTTTTTGTCAGGTAAGATCGTCTCATAAGCTTTATTTAAGACCGCTGACGGAGCCTCTCCCGTGTCACATACCTTTGCAAAAAATTCTTCAAACTCCGAAGGATCCGAGAATCCTGCAAGCTCCAAAAATTCACGAGCGTACTCAGGGTCAAGCTCATAAGCCTCTTTAAGGTAACTTCCGAGATAATAGCCCACAGCAGCACCGTGAGGCATATTTAACTCACATGTAAGCGTATAGCTCAAACCATGCGGCACAGTCGTACCGGTCTGCGCTATAGCAATTCCTGCAAGGGCAGAAGCGTGCATGAGCTTCATAGCTGAGTCACTGTCTATCGCTCTGTCGCCTGTGAGAATGTCACGGATACCATTCCAGAATCTTAAACCTTCACGGACGAACATAATACTATAATCATTTCTATCGGAATTTAATCCGCTCTCCAACAGATGTCCCAGCGCATCAACTGCCGTGTTTCTGATAACAGACAGAGGCGCGTTCATTAAGTACTTTCCGTCAATGAGCGCGAGATCCGCAAAGATCTTGTGGGGAATGGAACCTTTTTTTGTACCATTGTCTCTCGTAAGAACAGAAACCGCAGTAACTTCCGAACCTGTGCCGCATGTGGTAGGAACTTCCGCAACAGGCACTGCTGATGAATCAATGGACGCATCATAGAGATCTGCTGCTCCCTTTCCCTCATGCTTTATCAGAAATGCCGCAGCCTTTGCAGCATCCATGGGTGATCCTCCGCCGATTCCAATGACGAAATCAGCCTTATCACGTCTTCCCTGCTCTGCTGCACGCGCCACAGTCTCAATAGACGGATTTTCCTCAACCTCAGAAAAAACAGTGTAAGACACTCCCCGGTCATCAAGTGCCTTTTTTACATCATCAAGCGAACCATTTGCCATGGCAGAGTGTCTTCCTGTCATGATGAGCGCACATTTACCCAGCGCTGCAAGCTCTGCTCTGTGATTCCATACTGCTTCATTTTCCTCATAAACAACTGCCGGCATCAAATACTTCATATACTCTCTCCTATCATCAAAATCAAGCTTTTATCAAACGGTATCTTCCCTGTCCAAGTTCCTCCAGCCCTGATTCAAACAGAGTCTTCATAGCATCAATGAGATCCGCTGTGTCATGCACTCCGGCAGTCTCCACGCATGAATGCATGGCAAGCTGGGGAAGTCCTATATCAACAGTATTTAAGGACACATGAGCGTTTGAGATATTACCAAGGGTAGATCCGCCATTCATATCCGAACGATTGGTAAAGTGCTGCACGCTCACTCCTGCTTTTTTGCATATTTCTTCAAAGATCGCACCTGAGACCGCATCTGTAGTGTACTTCTGTCCTGCATGATATTTTATCACGATTCCCGTATTGATCTTTGGTCTGTTCACCGGATCCGCTTTATCGCCGTATGCCGGATGAACTGCATGGGCATTATCCGCAGAGACCATAAAACTTGACGCAGTGAGTGATTTTCTCTCTTCCTCACTGATACCCGCTGCCGCACCGATCCTGTCCATCACATCCGAAAGGAACGTAGAATCCGCGCCCTGCTTTGTACCGCTGCCGACTTCCTCATTATCAAAAACAGCGATCATCGGGACAGCATGTACATTTTTTTCCGCATGGATAAATCCCTGAAGAGCACCGAATACGCACTGCAGATCATCCAGACGTCCCGCAGACACATATTCCTCCGATGCTCCCCATACAGAGCCCTTGTCCCTCACATATAAAAACAGGTCGTGACCCAGGATATCCTTTACTTCGACACCAGCTTCTTTCGCCACAGTTTCCATGAAGCGGTTCTCTGCAGTTTCATCGCCAAAAATCGGAAGCATCTCTTTCTGTGCGTTAAGGGCGTGTCCCTCATTTGCCTTCCTGTCCATATGGATCGCAAGGCTCGGTATCATCATGAGATCACGTTCTACGTTTACAAGCTTTGTTGAGATAACTCCGTCCTCTTCTCTGATAACGAGACGTCCCGCAACGGATAAGGGTCTGTCAAACCACGGGAACATGAGCATACCACCGTACTTTTCCACATTGAGTCTGGTGTATGCGCCCTCTCCTTTTATCTCCGGATTTTCCTTTATCTTAAAAGAAGGCGAATCACTGTGGGCTGCAGCGATCATAAAACCTTTGATACTGCTCTCCGGCATCCTGAACGCAATGACGGATGAGCCGTTCCTTGACACAAAATATCCCTTGCTCGGTGAAAGCTGCCATACACTACCCTCTGTAAGTTCCTCAAAACCCTCATGCACCAACGTCTCACAGATATTCTGTACCGCATGAAAGCATGTGGGGCTCTTTTCTATAAATTTCAAAAGATCTTCCGTTATCTCACGGCTGTTTGTCTTACTCATATACAATTCTCCTCTATAAAATTAAACATATCTTATAAGCATAACAAGGATACGTCTGATTGCCGGACGAAGCCCCAAATACGACAATACCATAATCCCTATCCATATACCAAGTACACTGGCTGTCAGAAATTCAAAATATCCCTTTGTTTTGAATACGATGGGCGGATGATTTCTTTTCAGTGAAAAAGGGATGAGCGGGATACCGCCTGTCAGATAATCCAGCAGGAGGTGTGTAGCTATCCCCGCAAAAAATGCGTAAAAATATATGACTCCCTCGTTCCTCATCCAAGGCACACACCAGAGAAGCGCACCGAATACTCCCCAGAACCAGGGCGAGTGTGAAATCCCCCGATGGGCAAGCCCCCTGGATACCTGTTTCATGGAAGGCGCAAAAAACGCGATTATACGGATGATCATCCTCAGGATATAAAGAGGCAGCCACAACAGGAAAAATCTCCGTCCTATTGTGCTGTTTGGCTGATCCGCGTCAGGCATGAGGCTCCCCATTGCAGACACAAAGATCACCCCTGCAAAAGCAAAAGGTCTTTCTATCGGGATGATATTTAATTCGCCTGCCAAAGCTATTCCTGCGGCGATTCCCGCCAATCGGTGCGTCTGTCCGAGCATCTGCCTTCTTTCCTCTTCTTAAAACAGTGTAACGATCAGTTTTTTGTACACAATAATCTGAACACAGCTAATATAGCACGTCTCCAAAGATTTTGCAAACACTCGTTCGTAAGTTTTACTTGTTTTTTTGCCGATAAATGTCATATAATACTTCTCACTGCAAAAATATGATGATGTCAGGGTTCTATGACGTACAACTTTTACCCCGGCATCAGTGGTAAGAAAGGGGATTTATGTCTAATAGATCAAGTAAGAAAAATGTCCTTATACTACGGATCGTGATCAGTTTCGTACTGATCATTACGATACTTAGCTTCATCGCAGGCGATTATATGATAAAGTTTGCTTCCAGACGAAGCAGCAATGCTTCGAACAGCATCTCTAAATCTCTTACAGTTTTTGACGATCCTGAGCAGCAGGCTTTCGAAGAAAAAGTCCGCGCGACCAAAAGGCATCTCCTCGAAGAAAGCGCTCTCTGGTCTGATAAAACTCCGGGCGAAACACTCACGATCACATCCTTTGACGGACTTAAGCTTAATGCACTCCTTCACAGGAACCCCGAGCCCTCTCATCTCTGGATGATAGGCGTTCACGGATTCCAGAACAATATGTCGAGCATGTTTCCCTTTGCGAAAAAATATTACGAAAAGGGATATAACGTCCTGACTCCGGATCTCCGCGGATGCGGCACAAGCGAGGGTGAGCAGATAACCATGGGGATACTCGACAAGAGAGACATCATCCAGTGGATAAATGTAGTCATAGACATGGACCCTGATGCAAAGATCGTTCTTCACGGAATCTCAATGGGCGCTTCGACGATAATGATGGTATCAGGCGAAGACGACCTGCCATCAAACGTAAAAGTCATTGTCGAAGACTGCGGATACTCATCCGTATGGGCAGAGTACGCCGATAAACTCGATAAGCTTTTTCACCTTCCTGCATTCCCTGTGCTGTACACTGCAAATATAATGTGCAGGATAAATAATGGCTACTTTTTCAGTGACGGCTCGTGTATCGAAGCCCTGAAGAAAAATAAGACACCCATGTTCTTCGTTCACGGCGACGCCGACGACTATAATCCTTTTTATATGCTGGATGAAGTATATGAAGCTGATGCATGTGAGATAAAAGAAAAAATGGTAGTTGAACGCGCGCGTCACGGCTACTGCAGTTACGCAGAACCCGACCGCTACTGGAACTCTGTCTGGAGCTTTATAGACAAAAATCTTTAAATTCATACGAAATATACGCTCACGTAAAAGATCCCCGGAACTTTCATCCCGGGGATCTTTATTTTTTAGTTATTGCTCTTTCTCAGATCATCAACAAACGGATCGAACTGCTCTAGGAGATTTGTCAGATCTTCGAAGATAAAACCTTTTCTCGTGATATTCGTACTCATCTCCTGAATATTGTTCTCCACATTGTCATAGTACTTACTGGAAGCTTCCACCGTATCCGTAATATCGCCGATCGTTTTAGCACATTCATCAAATACAGAATTCATCTTCTGGTTTCCGCCTTCGATCTCATTTGCTACCGTCTTTATATTATCAACAACTTCCTCTGTCTCATTTACGTGCTGGATAGACTCCTGCATCGCACTTCTTGTGGACTCGATAGAATCCATGAGCTTTCCGTTATTGCTGTTCAGTACGCCCATGCTCTCACCAATAGAACTTACAAGTTCCTTGATATCACTCGAAAGCTTATTTACCTGATCCGCAACAACCGCAAATCCGCGTCCGCTCTCACCGGCTCTCGCAGCCTCGATAGATGCGTTAAGAGCCAAAAGGTTAGTCTGATTAGCAATACCGTTTATTGCATTAACCTTTTCTTGGATCTCATCAAAACTCTTCTGAAATTCCTCAAAAACTTCCTGAACTGCAGTAATTGTATCTTCCACAGAATCAGAACTATGCCGGACCTTACTCATATTTGTATGAGTCTCATCTGCAGTGCTGATCATTTTACTGATGATCTGATCAAAGCCCGATGTCACTTCACGCGCTTCAGCAAACTGATCCTTAAATGCCTCGATAGATGCAGAGATATCCTCCGACTTCTGCTGTACTATATCAAAAGAAGACCTGATAGACTTAAGCTCATCACTTGTCTCAATTTCTTCCTTCTGAAGCGCTTCTTTTCTTTTATTGATATAATCACCCATTGCAGCTATCGTGTGCATTGCATCTGATCTTTTAATGCCATCGGAAGCCTTAACTTCTGCCGGCTCTTCGCTTACTGCTTTCTTAAATCCAAACATATGCCTTCCCCCTTATTCAAATACAGCACAGACCATAGTCTGATTAACATGCTGATTATTAAACTGCTCACCGCCTGCCACAAATCCTACATACGGACCAAGCGTGGACATATTCTGAAGCAGTGTTCCAAAATAATTTTCCTGGGTAAAAAGCATATAACGATAAATGCAGTTAAATGAGATGATCAGATCTATTCTCTTTGACTCGCTCTGGATCCTGCTCCTGGTCTCACGATTAACTTCATCATAATCAAGAAGCTTTAAAATATAGATCGTGTCATTCTCATTAAGTTTTTTATAATTAAGCAAAGTACCGTTCGGTTCAAGTGTATGCATTGACGAAATAAAGATCTGGTCTCCAACGCAGCGTCCCAATGGGTTCTTAAGAACATTTCCAACAATCTCACTCCTGGAAAGATTCATCTCGTCAGCATATACATCAGCTGCCGGTCTGTGATCAAGCTCGATAAGAGCCTTTCTTGCACGGTCAACACGGGTTACGATATGCGGATTTTCTTTATCCTTTGCATAGATATTTTCAGCATAAACTCTCGCCCTGCCTGCAGTGTTCTTTATAACCATATATGCGCAGCTGTTCTCATATACCTTTCCGTTATATACGACCAGAGAAGGTTTTCCATTTGGCGTGCCAAAAACCGTACCGCCACATAGACCTATACCATACTTCTCAAGCACCATGCGCATCGTCGTTACCAATCGTTCCTCTTCACTGGTACAGAACTCAATAGTAACTGTATCTTCTTTACCGGGGCCCACTGCCTTCACACTTCTCTCAAGTACACCAATATCCTCAACAGGGCACTTATCAAGCTTTCCGATAATTCCGCCTGCAACCTTTGCCTCAGCTTCAAAAGAAGTAATTATAGTTATTTTTTCAGAAATATTTGTATTAAAATATGCATTTCCGCTAGTCCCGATGATTTCCGCATCAGGGTACTTTTTCTTTAGGAGCTCCGCTACCTGAGGAATCAGATTATAATCCGTGAAAAAAATGATACCCTGCGGGTTCTGCACCTGTCTGGAAGCCTCCTCAACAGCCGCCTGTGCATTACCGGCCATACTGAATCCTACCTTACTCTTCATCTTTTCCCCTTTCTCGTGAACATCCGGTATTTTTCACTCAAAAAAATTTCTTTTTTGCCGACAGATACATTCTGTGTCGTCATGGGTTGTTTCGACAAAAAAATGACTTTTCTTTAGCTTTACCGCAGTATTACAGGCATATTTCTGAATTTTGTACAATGTCAAAAAAGAAAAAACGGACAAGTTTTGAAACAGGTGCTATAATGATTAGACTTTCAAGGTTTTTTAAGGAGGAAAAATATGGCAGCAGCCAGCCCGCTTACAGATGAGCTGAAAGCTCTTATCGATGGATATGAAACACTTACACACACAAGTAAAGAAACAGATTTTGACTTTCTGAAAAAAGGTCAGTCCTGCATAGAGATCCGTAATCCTATCGGAGGCGAAAACCTCTACCTGGAGCTTGAGAACGGATGGACACTTGACTTCAACGACTGGAATGCCCACTACGAGCCCACAGACGAAGGTCACACTGAACTCGTTCGTGATCTCCGGTCTTTCCTTGATGGAAAAATGTACGTGGTCACAGTCTGGTCCGGTGAAGAATGGATCTGCTCATTCTCTGTAAACCAGCCCCGTATCAACGAGGAGGTTGCCCGTAAGGAAGCACGTGAGTTTCTTCACACTGCCGGACTCGACGAATTTGTAAAGTACATTCGTAAAAACGGCGCAAAGCTCCTCTGCTCTTCATGGACGAGCAAGGGCAATCACGAGATCCGTATCCGCGGAAGCAAGGCAGTTCAGGCATCCCGCGCAGCTAAAAACAGAAATAAGGGCGGTAAAGGCGGCAATCGTCCTACCGGAGGCAAGAGATCATGAGCTCCCGCCAAAGAGATTTCAGGATGGACAATATAAAGGCCATCCTGATCCTTTTGGTCGTTATCGGTCATCTTATGGAGCTGTACCTTAAAACAGGTACAGTGAAGACCGTCTACAAGATCATTTATTCCTTCCACATGCCGCTTTTTATATTCATTTCAGGATATTTTGCAAGATTTCGGATCAAAAAAATGATCATTGGTCTTCTGGCCCCATACTTCGTTTTTCAGACGGCATATATCTTATTTCTCAATCTCATCCTTCATGAACCGACACGCCTTCAATATACAAAACCATACTGGATACTCTGGTATCTGATGGCAATGTTTATATGGTGCCTTACTATCCCCCTCATAGACAGAGGTGGACACATAGTTCACGCAGCCTTTTTTATACTGTCTGCTGCAGGTGCCATAGGCATCGGATATGTGAGAAAGATTGGCATGAACTTTACTCTTTCAAGAGTTTTTGTCTACTATCCTTTCTTTCTCCTTGGATTCTATATCGCAAAACTCATGAAAGATGAAGATGCAAAGACACGGATAATTGCTTTTTACCACAGATATTTCTATGCGATACTTATCGCTGCCGGAGCATCCTTCGGCGCAGTCATGGGCTATATCATCCGCTTCATGCAGAAATATTCCTACGTGTGGTTCTACGAATGTGCGCCATACGCCGTAACCCACGAAACACCATTTGCAAGACTCCTGCATCTCCTTATCGCATCAATCTGCATCATTTTCATATTTTTACTGGTACCTAATATCAGGCTCCGGTTATTTACAAAACTGGGCAGTAAAACGAAACCCGTATATCTCTTCCACGGTTTCGTGATACTGGCTCTGAAAAACGCAGCGGGTCTCATCTGAGGCCTGCTTTTTTATGCAGAGCACCCAGCGAGGTTTTATCGAACTTAAAACTTGTTAGATTGTACGCCGTAAAAGTCATGAATAATACTGATCAATTATGCTAAAATATGTACATAATTGGGTTGTCAGCGCGCGTTTGCTGTTGCGTGAGCCGTGCGATCCCGTAATCTACGATATTCAGGCAAAAACAGCATAAAAGGAGAAATCTGTATGACGTATCAGGAATTACTGGAAAAAGCCAGGACCTGTATAGGTCCGTACTGCAAGGCATGCCCTGTCTGCGACGGAGTAGCATGCAGAAACCAGATCCCGGGGCCCGGATCAAAGGGTGTTGGCGACACTGCGATCCGTAACTATGCCAAGTGGAAAACTATCCGTGTCAACATGGACACCATCAACGAGAATAAGACTCCGGATACAACACTGGAGCTTTTCGGCAAGAAATTCCGCTATCCTATCTTTGCGGGTCCTGTAGGCGCTGTGAGCCTCCACTACGGCGACTGTCTGAATGACGTTGACTACAACAATATCCTCGTAAAAGGCTGCGCAGAGGCAGGTATCGCTGCTTTTACCGGAGACGGCACAAATCCCGCCGTTATGAAGGCAGCCTGCGAAGCGATAAAGAATAATAACGGTGCAGGAATTCCTACAGTAAAGCCCTGGGATGCGGATACACTAAAGGAAAAGTTTGATCTGGTAAGATCATCCGATTCTTTCGCAGTCGCAATGGATATAGATGCCGCAGGTCTTCCTTTCCTGCAAAATCTTGATCCGCCGGCAGGAAGCAAAACAGTCGAGGAACTGTCCGATATCATAAAGACCGCCGGAAAACCCTTTATCGTAAAAGGCGTCATGACAGTCCGCGGAGCTGTTAAGGCAAAGAGCGCAGGCGCTTCAGCCATCGTAGTAAGTAACCACGGCGGACGTGTGCTCGACCAGTGCCCGTCAACCGCAGAAGTTCTTCCTGACATCGCTGAAGTCCTCTTCGGTACAGGCATAAAGATCCTTGTAGACGGCGGTATCCGTTCCGGCGTAGATATCTTCAAGGCTCTTGCCCTCGGTGCTGACGGCGTCATAATCGCAAGACCTTATGTAACTGCTGTTTACGGCGGTGCAGAGGAAGGCGTAAAGTGCATCACAGAGAAACTCGGTGCAGAACTCGCAGACACCATGAAAATGTGCGGTGTAAGCTCACTTCATGAAATTTCCGGAGAAAACATCCTCCGGCTCTGATATTTTTGCATGATCAAAAGGAGGACGTTGTCCGTGCAGAAAATGAGAGTTGAACAGAAGACCAATGTAAAGAACGGAGTTAAAAGGCTTGTATTTGCTGCGCTCTCCGTCCTGTTCCAGGTGTCATGGTTTACTGTTCTGGTCGTAGGCTTAAGTGCTTACTTCACGTATATCTCTATCGGATTCAGCGTGGTCGCTCTCATTATCGCGGTCCGGCTCTACAGCCGTCACACGAACAACGCCCTCAAAATGCCCTGGATCATCGTGATCCTGGCATTTCCCGTCATGGGACTGACCCTCTATCTCTTAACAGGTCATTCACGTCTCTATAAGACACTCCGTCACCGTTTCCACGATATCGCTGAAGAACTGAATGAAGCCATTCCGCAGGACATGGAGATCGTTGAAGAAATGCGGGAAGAAGCCCCGGAAAGAGTGGATCTCGCAGAGTACCTCTCAGGCTGGAATAATTACCCTGTCTACAGAAATACTGATGTACATTTTTATGCAGAAGCTATAGACGGACTTCATGCACAGATAGAGGACCTGAAAAATGCCGAGAACTTTATCTTCCTTGAGTATCACGCCATAGAGGATAAAGAATCCTTTGCGCCCATGAAGGAGATCCTTATCGAAAAGGCGGCAGCGGGTGTGGATGTCCGTATCTTTTACGATGACATGGGCTCCCTCTGGTTCATTAACGGTGAATTTAAACGCCAGATGGAAGATGCAGGCATAAAGTGCCGTGTCTTTAATCCCATAGTCCCTTTCCTGAATATGTTCATGAATAATCGCGACCACAGAAAGATACTTGTGATAGACGGAAAGGTTGGCTACACAGGCGGCTACAATCTCGCAAACGAGTATTTTAACCTGACTCATCCTTTCGGCTACTGGAAGGACACCGGGATCCGTCTGGAAGGCGATGCTGTAGCGACCTTTACTGCACTCTTCCTTACCATGTGGTACGCCATGGAAAAGAAGAAACCTTCTTTTTCAGACCGCGAGGACTTCACAAAATTTTTCCCTGAAATAAACTACACTTCAAAAGACAATGGTTTCGTGCAGCCCTACGGCGATTCTCCACTGGACCACGAGCCTGTAGGCGAAAATGTCTACATATCCCTTGTAAACCGCGCCCGTAATTACGTGTGGTTCGTGACCCCTTATCTCATACTAAGCGACGACATGATCCGCTCTCTTACCTTCGCAGCAAAACGGGGCGTTGACGTGAGGATCATCACTCCGGGCATTCCTGACAAGAAATTTGTCTATCAGATGACCCGCTCATATTACGCATCTCTTGTTTCCTCGGGAGTAAAGATCTACGAGTACACTCCCGGATTTTCCCATGCAAAAATGTGCATCACAGACGGCATAGCAGGTACTGTCGGCACCATCAATATGGACTTCAGGAGTTTCTACCTTCATTTCGAAAACGGTGTCCTCTTAAGCCACTGCAAAGCACTTAATGCTATCCACAACGATTTTATAGATATGATCGAAGCATCTGAAGAAGTCACAGAACAGTATAAAAAAGATAATCGTTCTTACCTTAAACGCTCGATCCAATGTATACTCCGTCTCATTGCGCCTCTTTTTTGATATCACGCCAACTCCGGCAAGCCAAAAATCTTACACATTTTTTAGTACACAAATTGTATATAACTAATTTCAATCCCGAAATATGCCGATACTGATGATAAGTATTTTTGCCCATTGATACGGTTTTTTCTGTTTTTTCAGGAGGAATTTACATGAGTAGCAAAGAAAATCCATCTGTTCAAAACGAGCCTTTATTTTTTCAGCGCATACTTTTTATCCTGACATCGATGAACGTCATCATGCTGATACTATTTATCATCGCCATGAGCGTAGCATCCAGCGGTACAAAGTCTATAGTAAAGAGCTCAACGTCAGCTGCCGGAAATGTAGGCAAAGCTGTTCTCTACTCCGGAAATATCAAAGTTGCCATCGCAGAGATGGACAGTGCGATAAACGGTGTGCTTGCTTTTGAAGCAGTCAATGATGATGCAACTCTTGAAAGACACAGAAAAAACCTCGAAACCACCAGAGGAAACGTTGACGCCTCCATGACCGAAGTAGAATCCTATCTTAGTAATGTATACAGTCCCGCATGCAACGAGGCATTTGCAGATCTCAAATCAAAATACAGCAAATACAGCGCCGACGTAGATACCTTCCTCGAAAAAGCTGATACCGGTGATCTCCATGCAATGCAGGCTGCAGCCAGCGGAGAGTATACCGAAGATATCCAGAATGTATTTATCGCCATCGAGGGTCTTGACGCAGCAAATACGGAAGCTCTGGATTCACTGAGTAATTACCTCAACGGCAAGTATACAGTCATCGCTAAAAAACAGGTTACGACTCTGATCATCTTCATAATTTTCATCATCCTGAACGCCCTTGTTAATTACTTCTTTGTAAGTAAAAAGATCTCCGGCATTTCCAATGAGATCCAGGCGATCATCGAAGATATCAATAAAGGCCAGGGCGACCTCACAGCAAGGATCAAGACCAGGACCTCCAGTGAACTTATTTATATTGTAAGCGGCATAAATAAGTTTATTGAAACGCTCCAGCACACAATGAAGGGTGTTAGTTCAGGAGTTGATACTCTTTCCGAAACCTCTTCTACAATGACTGATAAGATCCATGCTGTAAACGATAACGTTACAAACAGCTCCGCAGCTCTCGAAGAGCTTGCCGCAAGCATGGATACTGTTTCTGCTACAGCGCAGGAGATCAGCAATAAGGTAAGCGATGTACAGAATGCTGCAGACAGCATCAAAACTTCTGTCAGCGCAGGTTCTGAAACTGCAGATCAGATAAAGATCGAAGCTAATGAAATCAAAGCTGAGGCTCTTAAGAAAAAGTCCAATACAGGAGCTCAGGTTGAGCGTCTTAGCGGCGTACTCCAGTCTGCAGTAAAGAACAGTGAGCAGGTAACCCAGATCAATGAACTCACCGCAGTTATCCTTGATATTGCAAGCCAGACCAATCTCCTTGCCCTTAATGCATCCATTGAGGCAGCCAGGGCCGGTGAAGCCGGACGAGGCTTTGCGGTAGTTGCAGAGGAGATCAGTGCCCTTGCCGACAACAGCCGTCAGACAGCAGGAAATATCCAGGAGATCAGCAACAAGGTTACGCAGGCTGTAAATGAACTCTCCACTCATGCAAACGAAGTTATCAACTTTATCAACGAGACAGTGCTGCCGGACTATGATAATTTTGTTAATACCGGCGAGAAGTACGAAAACACTGCAACAGCTATGACCGATGTACTTAATGAGTTCAGTGAAAAAGCAGAGAATCTTCACGTGATCATGGAAGACATGACAAATTCCGTCGGCTCTATCACCAACTCTGTCCAGGAAAGCTCTACAGCCATTAATATGGCAGCTCATAACTCTTCCGAGATCGTTGACCAGATACAGAGTGTAAGTGATGCTATGGATGAAAATAACAGTGTTGCAGCTGATCTTCACGATCAGACAAAGATGTTTGTAAAGCTCTGATCCATATAAAAAAATGTACATAAAATGCTCCGGGGCTTAACCGCCTCGGAGCATTTTTATGTACGTTAGTTATACACGTTTAAAACGGAATATACCACGAATGGGCACACATTCGTGGTATATTCCCTCTCATCATTGTGGCAGAACCCCTTATCTATGTCCTGTCAACGCTTAAATCCGGCGGCGCAGTTTTTATTACTGCGCCAGGCCATCATTAACGTTTACATTTTACAACATATTGCAGATATCATCAACCTGCAGGTATGCGCAACGAAAAGGGGTCTGAAAAAAGTTCAAAATTATGCGTTTACGATCTGACCGAAATCAGGCTTCAGAGAAGCGCCGCCGATAAGACCGCCGTCGATATCAGGCTTGCTGAGAAGCTCAGCTGCGTTGCCTGCGTTCATGGATCCGCCGTACTGGATACGTACAGCTTCTGCAGTAGCTGCATCGTACATCTCAGCGATGTGATCACGGATAAGCTTACATACTTCCTGAGCCTGGTCAGCTGTAGCTGTCTTACCTGTTCCGATAGCCCAGATAGGCTCGTATGCGATAACAAGCTCCTTAACCTGATCAGCTGTTACACCCTCGAGATCCCAGGAGATCTGTCTCTTGATCCACTCTGTGTATGTTCCTGCCTCACGAAGTGCAAGGGACTCACCACAGCAAAGGATCGGTGTAAGACCTGATGCGAATGCCTTCTTAACCTTCTGGTTGATGAGGATATCGTTCTCGCCAAAGATATCTCTTCTCTCAGAGTGACCGATGATGATGTACTTTACGCCTGCTTCCTTGAGCATCGGAGCAGAGATCTCACCGGTGAAAGCACCCTTATCCTCGATGTAGAAGTTCTCTGCACCAAGATTTACGTTTGTTCCCTTGATAGCCTCAGCTACAGGAACGATGTCGATTGCGGGTACGCAGTATACTACGTCAACTGCATCGTTCTTTACGAGATCCTTAAGTGTATCACAAAGCTTTACTGCCTCACTGGGAGTCATGTTCATCTTCCAGTTGCCGGCAATGATTCTTCTTCTTGCCATTTTATTGTCCTTTCTAAATATCGATCAACGGTTGTCAGCTGCGTATACGCCCGGAAGCTCCTTGCCCTCAAGGAACTCAAGGGAAGCACCGCCGCCTGTGGAGATGTGGGACATCTTGTCGCCGAAGCCGAGGTTGTTTACAGCTGCTGCAGAATCACCACCACCGATGATTGTTGTAGCGTCTGTTGCTGCAAGAGCCTCTGCTACTGCTACAGTACCGGCTGCGAGAACCGGGTTCTCGGAAACGCCCATAGGTCCGTTCCATACAACAGTCTTTGCAGACTTAACAGCGTCAGCATAAATCTTTCTTGTGTCAGGTCCGATATCAAGACCTTCCTTGTCGTCCGGAATAGCATCTGTCGGAACAACGATTGTCTCAAGGTTAGGATCATCGATAGGATCCGGGAAACCTGCTGCTGCAACAGTATCTGTAGGAAGAAGGAGCTTCTTGCCGAGCTTCTCAGCCTTAGCCATCATTTCCTTACAGTAATCAAGCTTTGTATCATCAACGAGGGAGTTACCAACTTTACCGCCCTGAGCCTTGATGAATGTGTATGCCATACCACCGCCGATGATGAGGGTATCGCACTTGGAAAGAAGGTTATCGATAACAGCAAGCTTATCAGCAACCTTAGCACCGCCGAGGATAGCTACGAAAGGACGAACCGGGTTCTCAACAGCGTTGCCGAGGAACTTGATCTCCTTCTCCATAAGGTATCCAACTGCGCATGTGCCGTTCTTCTCACGGATGAACTTTGTAACAACGGATACGGAAGCGTGTGCTCTGTGAGCAGAACCGAAAGCGTCGCATACATAGTCATCAGCAAGATCAGCAAGCTCCTTAGCGAACTGCTCGCCTGCATCCTGCGGCTTTGTCTCTTCCTTGCCTCTGAAACGAGTATTCTCAAGAAGAACAACATCACCCTCGTTCATAGCTGCAACTGCTGCTGTAGCCTTCTCGCCTGTAACGTTGTCATCCTGAACAAAGTTTACTTCCTTGCCAAGCTTCTCAGAAAGTCTCTTTGCAACTGCTGCAAGTGACTCACCCGGATTCGGGCCATTCTTTACCTTACCAAGGTGGGAGCAAAGGATAACCTTAGCGCCATCCTTAACAAGCTTCTGAATTGTAGGAAGAGCTGCAACGATACGTGTCTCGTCTGTGATCTCACCATTCTTGAGCGGAACATTGAAGTCACATCTTACAAGTACTCTTCTGCCCTTTGCGTTAAAATCATCAACGGTCTTTTTGTTAAGAGCCATTTTCTAATACCTCCATATAGGTTTTATTGATTACCATGCTTTACGCATGAATTATCCATAGATCGATCATTCAAAAGGAAGGAAAAAGGTCCGGGCCCCTAAAAGGCTCCGGACCTCTTGATTTTCCGAACTATTCGAACACTTTTGCAGGACAGGCTTACGCCGCACCTGCGTCATTTTTTATCAGATTTGGATTAAGCCAGCTCTGAGAAGTACTTGATTGTACGAACCATCTGAGATGTGTAGGAGTTCTCGTTATCGTACCAAGAAACAACCTGAACCTCATACTGGTCATCAGAGATCTTGCTAACCATTGTCTGAGTAGCATCGAAGAGAGAACCGAATCTCATTCCAACGATATCGGAAGAAACGATCTCATCCTCGTTGTAACCGAAGGACTCGTTAGCTGCTGCCTTCATAGCTGCGTTGATACCCTCAACTGTTACATCAGCCTTGTTTACAACTGCTGTAAGGATTGTTGTAGAACCTGTCGGGGTCGGTACACGCTGAGCAGAGCCGATAAGCTTGCCGTTAAGCTCAGGAATAACAAGGCCGATAGCCTTTGCAGCACCTGTGCTGTTCGGAACGATGTTGATAGCAGCTGCACGTGAACGACGAAGGTCGCCCTTTCTCTGCGGTCCATCAAGAGTCATCTGATCACCTGTGTAAGCATGGATTGTTACCATGATACCAGACTGGATCGGAGCATACTTGTTAAGAGCTGCTGCCATAGGTGCAAGACAGTTAGTTGTGCAGGAAGCTGCTGAGATGATTGTGTCAGAAGCCTTCAGTGTCTCGTGGTTTGTATTGTAAACGATTGTAGGAAGATCATTTCCTGCAGGAGCAGAAATAACAACCTTTCTAGCACCAGCGTTGATGTGAGCCTGAGCCTTCTCCTTGGATGTGTAGAAGCCAGAGCACTCAAGAACAACGTCTACCTTAAGGTCGCCCCAAGGACAGTTGTTTGCATCCGGGAATGCATAGATCTTGATCTCCTTGCCGCAAACGATGATAGAATCGTCTGTTGCAGAAACCTCATCAGCATGCTCGTACTTACCCTGTGAGCTGTCATACTTAAGAAGATGAGCGAGCATCTTAGGGCTAGTTAAGTCATTGATTGCTACTACTTCGTAACCTTCTGCTCCGAACATCTGACGGAATGCAAGACGTCCGATACGGCCAAAACCGTTGATTGCTACTCTTACTGCCATTTTGTAATCCTCCTGAAATTGAATGATTAATTTTTTTCTAGATACACTAGATTCAGGCCTGCCGGGCATATCGGAACAATTCAGGAGATAGCAAAAACTCCTTTATCATCAGTGTGCCCAGTCAGCAATATTTATTCTAAATGATTGATAAAAAAAATACAAGTGCCTTTTCATGCAACTTGCGTACATTTAGGTGATTGTATCTAAATATGTACTATACAGCCATTTCACGAATACCTTTTTCGTCATTTTTGTATTCTTTATACATTTATGACATAAAAGTCTTTGTGCATAAATTAACGATTAATATGAACGATCAATCATTTTTTTGACCACATGATCGTTTGATATGTTATAAGTCCTTTTTTACAACCTGCCTCAAAAAACGTATAATGCAACGTAGCAATGAATAACGGATCAATTTTTCAAACGGAGAAAAATAATGATAAGATCAGATCTTCATACACATACCACTTTTTCTACTGACGGAAAATCCGAAATGGCGGATATGATCGAATCTGCGAGAGGACGCCGTATACAGACCATCTGCTTTACAGAGCACATGGACTACGATACTCACTACCCCGAGGGCGAGGGAACCTTCGTCGTGGACACCGATTCCTATATGAAGCGTGTCCGTGAGCTTCAGTTCCGCGAAAACCCGGATAATGCAGTTCTCGGAGCAGGACAGTCTGCTCCTGACGATATGTACGGACCTGTAGAAGTACTCTTCGGCGTGGAACTGGGTCTCCAGCCTCATCTTGTGGAGCATTACAAAAAGTACACGGCATCCTATCCCTTCGATTTTATAATAGGTTCATCCCATGTGACAGGCGGCATCGACCCTGCTTTTCCCGAGTTCTGGGAAGGCTACAGGACCGAAAAGGATGCTGTCCTCGCATACTTTGAATGTGAGTATAAGTGCGCATCATTATTTGATACCTACGATGTGTACGGTCATATCGACTATGCACTCCGATATGCCCCGTCCGTTAAAAAAGGCGAAACCCGCGAGTTTTCATATGATGAATACGGCGATATCCTTGACGAGCTCTTAAAGACAATTATCAGCAAAGGAAAAGGAATCGAACTTAACAGCGCAGGATATAGGAAAGGGCTCCACCGTCCAAATCCCGACATTTCTATCCTTAAGCGTTATAAGGAACTCGGTGGAGAGATACTTACCATCGGTTCAGATGCCCATGTCACCACCGACATCGCCGCGGATTTTGACCTTGCCGAAAAAGCTCTCCGTTCATGCGGATTCACAGGTCACTATATATTTAGGAACAGAAAGCCTGTCCGTATTGATTTTGACGAGTAAAAAGAAACTGAAAGGAGAAGGACTTTTTGTCCTGATACAAAAAATTGTCATCAACAACAAAACGAAAAATCCAGCCGTCGCTTGATCTTATCCGCGCCGTGAGCGCTGTCGCGATCGTGCTGTTCCACTACAGCTACACCTTTTATGAATATGCCATCCCCGGCAAAGGACCCGATTTCCTGCGTTCAGTTAATTCTGACTGGGGCGGCGTATTTGTAGCCGTATTCTTCATGCTGTCAGGTGCAGCCCTGATCTATAACCACCCGAGATTCATTCCCGAAAAGTCAGCTGACTCTTCCGCTTCACTTGCAGGCCGTATAGGGATCGGCTTCAGAAATCTCATAACATTCTGGAAAAAAAGATGGCTCAGCCTCTTTCCTATGTTCTATGTCGCATGGATCATCATGTACGTCATTAATTCCAGAAGAGTCGGTTCATGGTACTGGGGCGGACCGAGAAAAAACTTCCTGTTCTCACTTTTTGGCATGGACGGTTATTTCATGCACCTTGGGCAGAATTACTACTGCCTAGGTGAGTGGTTCCTTGGCGGCATCATTTTTTTGTACCTGCTCTATCCTCTGCTACAGTGGGCATGGCAGCACATCCGCATCCCCGGAACAGTGATACTCACATTTTTCTATGTGTTTAATCTCTACAGAAATAATTATTCCAGCGCGCCGGATACCAATATTTTCATCATCCTTATAAAGTACTACAACAGCCACATCACTATTTCCGACAATATGTGCCTGTGGACATGTATGATGAATTTCTGGCTGGGCTTTGCGCTCATCACCTACGCGGTTCCTTTTCTCGACCGGGCAAAGGAAGATTTTAAAAAGCGAAATGTGATCACCGCTGTACTGTCAGTGGTCATCATAATCATCCTCGCTTCTGTAGAAATGCCTGTACCGAAGATCATATGCTGTACCGTACTTGCAGTTTGTTTTTATCTGCTGTTCACTGCGATAGCAAACCTCTGCCCTATCACAGCAGAAAACGTCGTTACGAAGACTCTGAGTAAATATTCCTACGGAATCTTCCTCGTGCATCACGTGATCCTATACGGCGTCATGGCATTGGTACGTTCAGTGACCTTCAACAGGATCACTGCCCTGCTGTTCTTTATTCCGATATTTATCCTGATCCTCGCTGTCGGGGTGCTTCTTCACGAAGTTGTTCATAGAGCAATGAAGATGGTAATACCGCACGTTAAAAAAACAAAATGACTATCACTGATTATTTTAAGGAACTAAAAACAAAGGATATCATCTGTTGGGGAAGCGGAAAGCATTTCCGAAACAGCACCGAACCGTTTTTACGTAAAAGCGGTCTGATCAATAATCTCAAGGGATTTGTGACAGCTACAGGGAAACCTGTCGCTGAATTTGGAGAGAGTTCCTACAAAACCATAGGAAAAGCAGAATTGGCAGCGATGGACAGTAAAAACACCGTGATCCTTATCGCCGTTACAGGATATGAAGAGATTCTTTCCCAGTTACGTTCAGACGCCCGACTGGCTTTGTTTGAAGCCATTCCGTCCATTTTTCTGGAATTTTTGTATGAGGATCTTCAGCTTTTATCAGTAGTCAAGCCTCCGCGCAATTACCGAAAACACGATACCCCGATGATTCCAAAGATCATCCACGCCATCTGGTTTTCCGACGAACCTATGCCGGAACTGTATCAGAGATGCCTGGAGTCCTGGAAAAGATATGCTCCGGATCATGAGATAAAAATCTGGAATCTGGAAACGTATAAACCGGATCAGTGCCTGTTTTTCGAGCAGGCTGTCGCCCATAAGAACTGGGCTTTTGCATCGGATTATACGAGAGCTGACCTGCTCCGCAGATATGGCGGGATATATATGGATCTGGATGTGGAAATGCTCCGTCCTATCGACGATCTGCTGTATAACGATGCCTACATGAGCTTTGAATCACCGGACCGTATAGAATGCGGTTCAGGAATGGGAGCAAAGCCCGGGCATCCAATCTTTCAGGAAATCTGCGAAAGCTATGAAAAAAGACCATACTTAAAGGCAGATGGAACCTGGGACAATTCCACCTGCCCTGTGCGTTACACAAAAGTCATTGAAAAATATGGTCTCAAGAAAAACGGAGACTTCCAGTTTGTTGATGACATAACCGTTTATCCCTTCGAGACGCTTACCTGTAAAAGTTTCGATACAGGAATCATCTATAATACGGATCTAAGCTATACCATACACCACCACAACGGGAGCTGGATCCCGGATCCTGCCCACCGCGCAATCTGTAATAGATATGAGAAGATCCAAAGTTTTATCACCGAGAAAAACATAACGGTATGATCAAAACTTTCCCGTTCCCAAAATCTATTACGGACGGGACTTATATCTCATAGCAATTCTCGATACACCGATCACAGCAGCCATGATCCAAAATGGCACGTAAGTAAATAAGTATCTGGCTTTTGCTTCAAAAAGAAGTTCAAAAATAAACAGTCCCACCAGGGAGAGCAGTATCACAGACGAGAAATGATCGATTTCTCCATGTGGTTCCTGCTCTTCTTTTTTCTTAACAAAAACACTTACACCAAGCATCAGTGAAAGCGCGAGGATCGTGAGCCATGCAAACTGCTCCATAGTGCTGAAAAACAGATTGTGTTCTCCGCCCAGCTGTATCCACGCCATTATGTGAGGGGTCAATCCATTGCTCTTCACATAGGGCATATTTCCGAAATCAGTTCCCGCAAAGAAATTGCCGTCAATTCCCCATGCAAAGGTTCCGTCTCCGAAGTTTATCATGGTCTTACGGGCTAAATGTCCTGCAAGTCCCGCTGCCCCATACTCATGAACACGTTCCCTTGCAACTTCCATATTTTTACGCGTACGTTCATCATGAGGGATCCCATTCGTAAAGTTCGTATCATCATTTGAATAGACCCCATCCGTTTCAGGATTAAGTCCCATCATGAAGTAATGAGGCATACCAAAAGCCTTATCAGGGTCGAGAGTGAGCCCCAGCGAAGGATACACGCCCTTAGATATCAAGAGATGTACAACGATAAATGCTACGGCAAAAACAACCGGTGCCGGATTTATTTTCCGCTTTTCAAAAAAATGTACAGCCTCAATTAAAATGACCGCGATAGTAACTATAACGGACTGGGGTTTTATCGCATAACCCTCTGCCGCAAGCACTCCTATCAGCATCCATCCTGCGTGGTCACATACAAATTTCTGCACCTTTGACTGATTCGCGGCCTCACTGACCGCTGTCTTCTCTTCCGGAAGTCTGTAATGCATCCTGACTGAGATATATAAAACCGCCGCAGGTATCACCAGTCCCACCTGATCGGAATAAGTGATGATAAGCCATGGTGACATGCCGACCATCACTGCATAAATGATCCATGCGATCCAGCTTGTGATATATGGCAGTCCCTTTCCGATGCTCCTTAGAACCCTGCTCACAGTGCAGAATACCAGCACTCCCGTAATCGAAAAGATAATGCACTGAAATACCGACAGCGCAATGACAGATTCTGTACCGAAGATCCCGGCTATTCTCAGCACTGTCACATATATCCAGACGATCATCAAGTTATTCGGGTGCGCCGAAAAATAATCGGTGCTCACAGCCATCTGGTCATGATGCAATATTTTGTACACTGCATCAAGCACCCCCGCCGGATCCCAGTCCGAATAGAAAAATCCGCTGGTCACAAATACACACTCAGCGATAAAAAGCAGTAGTACCGCCGCAGGAAAAATCTTCGCCGTGTGCTTAGTTAGAACCCCTTCAAGCGCTCCAAGCTTTGCTTTGAAGCGACTTCCGATAAAACATATAAGCCCGGTAAGGATAAGCCCCACTGCCATCAGCAGACCGTTAGATCTCATAAATACGGGTTTCAGATAGTAGTCAGTTTTTGGTGCATAAAATGCAAGGAGCAGGCATGTTACGCCGATCAGCGCTAGATAAAGCACCGAAATAAAAGATGACACAAGGGCTCCTAAATTCTTTTTCATATGTTCCATGTCACTTCACCGGTCCCATGATAGTTCCGCCGCCGTAAACCACGTCACCATCGTAGAAAACAACAGCCTGTCCCGGTGTCACAGCTCTGACCGGAGTGTCAAAATCCGCACGGATAGTATCCTCGTCAACACGGGTCAATGTACACATTTCTCCCCCATGCTTATAACGGATCTTTCCCATCACACGGGCTTTTTCGCCTATTGGCAGATCTTCTACGGACATAAAGTTCAGAGCATTACAGAGAAGTGACGTCGTAAATACATCTGTATTTTCACCGATCACAACCTCATTAGTCTCAGGTCTGATCTCCGTCACAAACACGTGATGCCCCATGGGAAGACCAAGTCCGCGTCTCTGACCGATAGTGTAGTGAGTGATTCCTTTATGCTGTCCAAGTATCTTTCCGTCGGCTGTCACGAAATTACCGGGTCCCGGGACCACAAGCTTACTGCCCGCATCCGCTGTACGCTCATTCTCGCGCTCAACTTCTTTTTCGATGAATCCTGCATAGTCATTATCATTTATAAAGCAGATTTCCTGACTGTCAGGCTTATGTGAAACGGGGAGACCTATACGCTCCGCGATCTCACGAACCTCAGGCTTCTCATACGCACCAACAGGCATCAGCGTGTGCTTCAGCTGTTCCTGAGTGAGATTATAAAGTGCATAAGTCTGATCCTTCGCCTGAGTTTTTGACATGTGCAGAGAATAGCGTCCATTCGGGAGCTTCACCACCTGCGCATAATGACCCGTTGCGATGTAATCAGCACCGAGCGCCATGCTTTTCTGCAAAAGAGACTCCCACTTAACGTATCTGTTGCATGCGATACAGGGATTCGGAGTCCGTCCCGCAAGGTATTCCCTTGTGAAATAATCAATGACGTTCTGCTGAAATTCTTCCCTGAAATTCATTACGTAATAAGGTATTCCGATACGCTCCGCAACACGTCTCGCATCATCAACCGCAGTGATGCCGCAGCATCCATTATCCCTTGCGGTCTCCTCCGCATCATCCGCCTGCCATATCTGCATGGTGACACCGATCACATTGTATCCTTCTTCCTTAAGGAGATATGCCGCCACGCTGGAATCAACGCCTCCTGACATACCTACTACAACTGTTCCTTTGCTCACCTGTATCACCTCTTTCTCATATTCTCTGCGATAGCTTTTACAGCATCCACCGCTTCATCTATCTCATCTATTGTATTTCCGCGTCCTATGGAAAAACGGACTGTTGACTTCGCCTCTGCATTGCTCCTGCCCATCGCTGTGAGGACGTGGGACGGTTCCGCAGAACCCGCAGAGCATGCAGATCCCGCAGATGCCATTATTCCTCTGAAATCAAGCCCGATGACCAGTGATTCCGACTCCAGCCCATCAAAAGATATGGAAACATTGCCGGGAAGCCTGTTTTTTTCCGGACCGTTAAGATGCGTTCCCGGGATCTCGTTCAGAATACGCTCTATCATGTGATCTCTGAGCTCTGCTTCATGAGACGCATATTTTTCCATATTTTCTGATGCTAGCTTCATCGCTGCGCCGAGACCGACAATCCCCGGTACATTCTCCGTGCCGGCTCTTCTTCCCCGCTCCTGCGCTCCGCCATGGATAAAAGAGCCCATGGAGATACCTTTTTTTACATAAAAAAGTCCGATTCCCTTAGGTCCGTAAAACTTATGGGCAGATGCAGAAAGCATATCAATGCCAAGCTCCTCAACATTTATGGGAATCTGCGCAAATGCCTGCACAGCGTCAGTATGAAACAGTACATTTTTATCATGCGCTGTTTTTGCAAGTTCCTTTATCGGTTCGATAGTGCCGACCTCGTTATTCGCAAGCATTATGCTCACAAGACAGGTATCGGGACGGATTGAGCTCTCAAGGTCACTCACTGACACATATCCATCACGGTCAACAGGCAGATAAGTCACATCAAAACCCATTTTTTCCAGATATGCGCAGGTATTCAGAATCGCCGGATGCTCGATACTGCCGGTTATGATATGACCACCCTCAGCGTGCTCTCTCCGGTACATGTCTGCGGCGCCCATCAGAGCCCAGTTATCCGCCTCAGTTCCGCCTGATGTGAAAAAAATCTCCTCACGCGATGCACCGATAAGCGCAGCTGCCGTCTCCCGCACATCCATCACTATATTTTTCACAGAACCCGAAGCACTGTAAATACTGCTGGGATTTTCAAATTTATCAGTAAAAAACGGAAGCATTGCATCCCTGACTGAAGGATCGCAGGGAGTTGTTGCTCCGTGGTCTAAATAGATCATAATACTTCCTCTTGATCATTTACGATGATATAAGGTCCAAAAGCTAACATTAATTTCCGAATTTTGACCCTGACACCATACTATACCACACTTACCCATGTGAATGTGGCATATATATCCAGCCTATCGTATCGATAGCTAAAATGCACTGATTTATTTCACAAAATGCATTGTTTTTCATATCGGGCGGTGCTATTATAATTTACGACTTTAAAGCGATAAACACATGATAAGAGGTACTACAATGTCCATTACATTTGTGAAAAAGCTTCCCACTCCTGAGGAGATAAGACATGCTCTCCCCATGACAGAAGCGATGCAGAAAGCAAAAGCCGAGCGTGATAAAGAGATCTCAGACGTGCTCACAGGAAAAAGCGATAAGTTTCTCGTGATCATCGGTCCCTGCTCTGCTGACAGCGAAGAACCTGTATGCGAGTATATCCGCCGTCTGGCAAAGGTTAATGATAAAGTAAAGGATAAGCTCGTCCTTATCCCCAGAATTTATACAAATAAACCCCGTACAACAGGAGAGGGCTACAAGGGCATCGTGCACCAGCCTGATCCCGAGGGCGAGACAGATTTCGAAAAGGGTCTCCTTGCCATGCGCCACATGCACACACGCGCCATCCGCGAAACAGGGCTCACCGCCGCAGATGAGATGCTTTATCCCGATAACTGGGGATATGTGAGCGACATCCTTTCATACGTGGCCATCGGCGCCCGTTCCGTAGAGGACCAGCAGCACCGTATCGTGGTTTCAGGATTTGATGTTCCGGCAGGTATGAAAAATCCCACATCCGGCGACCTTTCCGTAATGCTCAATTCCATCGTTGCGGCGCAGGATGAACACACCTTCACCTACAGAGGATTCGAGGTTAAAACTGACGGCAACGAGCTTGCTCACGCTATCCTCAGAGGTTCTGTAAATAAGCATGGAAACAGTATCCCTAACTATCACTACGAGGATCTGGAACTCCTCTGCGAAAAATATGCAGAGCGTGACCTCAAGAATCCCGCATGTGTAGTTGATGCGAACCACTCAAACTCCGGAAAGAAATTCTATGAGCAGATCCGTATCGTAAAGTCTATCCTGACTTCACGCCGTCACAATAAAGACATCGAAAAAATGGTCAAGGGCGTAATGATCGAGAGCTATCTGGAAGAAGGAAACCAGAAGATCAGCGATCACATGGATTTCGGAAGATCCATCACCGATCCATGCCTCGGCTGGGATGACAGCGAGAGGCTTATCTACGACATCGCAGAAATGGTATAAACGTAATGTAAAAGAGGCAGAACCGATATTTCTCGGTCCTGCCTCTTCTCTTTCTAATACCAGGCTTTCAGACTCAACGCCTCGGATGAGCCTTTTCATAAACTTCTTTCAGATGATTTCTTGAGATATTCGCATATATCTGAGTCGTAGAAATATCTGAATGTCCAAGCATCTCCTGCACCGACCGGAGATCTGCTCCGTTCTCCATGAGATGTGCCGCAAAGCTGTGACGCAGCGTATGCGGTGTGATATCTGCTTCTATTCCTGCCTTTTTTGCATAATACTTGATAAGCTTCCAGAAGCCCTGACGGGACATTGGAACTCCCGAGCAATTTACAAATAAAGCAGTTTCCTCTTTATTGTCCACCATGACGTCTCTTGAATGAGCGAGATAATTCAGCAGAGCAGCTTTTGCTTCGTTTCCGAAAGGAATTATCCTTTCTCTGGAAGCATCGTGACACTCTACATACCCCATAGCAAGGTTCACGTCCGTTGTTTTCAATGTGATAAGCTCTGTAACCCTCATACCTGTAGCGTAGAGAAGTTCCAGCATCGCTTTGTCCCTGTAATCCTTTGGTGCATCACCTGACGGCTGTTCCAGAAGTCTGATGACTTCCGCTGTCGATAGAATGGATGGTAGTTTTTTTTCGATTTTAGGTGCCTTCAGATTTTCTGCGGGATTCTGGGCGAAAAGTCCTTCCTTCACAAAATAGTGAAAAAAAGACTTCATGGAAGCGATGTTCCGTGAAACTGTGGCTGCTGTGAAGTTTTTATTCTCAAGATCCATGATATAAGAAGACAGAGTTATCTCTGTGACTTCAGCACCATCAGTTACACCGTGTGCCTGCAGATAGCCAGACATCTTGTGCAGATCACGCTTGTATGAAAGCTGCGTGTTCTCTGAAGCCTTTTTGGTATTATGTAAATAATTTATGAACTCCAGAATCTGGTCGTCAATCTTCCCCATACACACTTTCTCCAACTACGATGCCTCTCCATTCCACCGTTAGTTAATTTATTATATCTATGAATTACACCAAAATCAATCACGTTTTTTCCCGAAAATTGGGCATTTTTTCGCTCTAAAAGACAAAAATCACAACATGTCGGTTGTCATAATTAAATAGGACGCAACATGTTGTGATTCTAAGAAATTTAAATAAATTTAATAAATATCAGATTTTATGTAAATCAGTTACAGAAACTTGACAAACATCAGCCTGCCATCTCTCCGCTGTCTTCAAGAGCCAGATCATTTATGAACTTCTCAATTCTGTCCATACCCTTTTTGATGGACTCCTTTGAGATAGCGTATGACAGACGAACGTGCTTCGGGAAGCCAAAGTCTGCGCACGGGATAACTGCTACATCGTAATCATTGAGAAGGATCTGTGCCAGCTTCTGAGTTGTCTCGATCTTTTCGCCCTTATAATATTCCTCAAGTACCTCAGAGAAATCACAGAAGATATAGAAAGCGCCTTCCGGCTTCGGTGCTGTTACCTTAGGCATAGCAGCTACTCTTTCATATATGTAGTTACCGCGCTCCTCAAAAGCCTGTCTCATGGACTCTACTTCGTCCTGAGGACCGTTCAGAGCCTCAACAGCAGCCTTCTGAGCTACAGAGTTGATATTTGATGTGCTGTGGGACTGAACAGCGCCCATAGCGCGTGCAAGCTCCTTTGAGGAACCTGTATATCCTACTCTCCAACCTGTCATGGAGTAGCTCTTACTGAGACCGGAACATGTGATAGTCCTGTCGTAAACCTCCGGTCCGAAAGAAGCCATGCTCACATACTCTTCGCCTGTATAGATAAGGTTCTCATACATTTCATCAGAAACACAGTAAATGTCATGCTTCACGATAAAGTCTGCGATAGGCTTCAACTCCTCACGTGAATAGATCATTCCTGTCGGGTTATTAGGGTTGCACATGATAAGAGCCTTTGTCTTGTCAGTCACAACCTTCTCAAGCTGCTCTGCTGTAACCTTGTAGTCATTAGCAGACTCACCGTATACAAACACCGGAACACCGCCTGCGAGCTTTACCATCTCAGGATAGGAAAGCCAGTAAGGAGCCGGAATGATGACCTCATCACCCGGATTTACAATAGCAGTGAAAATATTTGTAAGCGCATGCTTACCACCGTTACTTACCACGATCTGATCCGGAGCGTATTCCAGATGATTAAATCTCCTGAACTTCTCTGAAATAGCTTCCTTAAGTTCATTAATACCGGATGCCGGAGTATATCTGGTAAAACCTTCCTGAATTGCCTTAACTGCTGCATCGCAGATATTCTTCGGTGTAGGGAAATCAGGTTCGCCTGCTCCGAATCCCACGATATCTCTTCCCTCTGCCTTCAGAGCCTTAGATCTCGCAGTAATCTCCAGAGTTGATGAAGGTTTTACGTTCTTTGCCTTTTCCGATAGTGTCAATGCCATTGTTTTCTCTCCTTTAGTCCAACCGCCTGCCGTATTCGTGTGTACAATCTGATAAAAGTTGAGTTTTGGATGTTTCAACTGTCTTTCTTTAGCGGATTAACGCCCAGAATTGTTCGTGTAATAAAGACATTAGTCCGTATGCGATACACACGTCCAATAATATATCATCACCTCTTGTGTTTTTCAATATATATGACGATTAAAATATGTAAGAAGTCACGAAAAGATCGTGCACTGATTGACAATAGAATAACGATATGATAGGTTTTTCAAATGTGTTGTATCTGTATCGAAGCCGTACAGGCAGTGGTTGCCGCGGTATTTCGACAGGCGTGAAGAGCGCACTGTGGAACAGCAACTAAGGAGGAATTTATTATGGAAAATCGTAAAACACTTGCATCCGCTTCTACCGGTGTGCACAATCGTACCCAGAGTCTGGTACTTCTTTCTCTTTTCACTGCCATCATTATGATAATGGCATTTGTTCCCAATCTCGGTTACATTAACCTGATACTTATCAAAGCTACACTGATCCATATCCCGGTCATCATCGGTTCAATTTTCCTTGGACCTAAGAAAGGTGCTTTTCTCGGCGGTGTATTTGGTGCAACAAGCTTCGTGAATAATACTATCAACCCCAGTGTTATGAGCTTCGCTTTCTCACCTGTCATTTCCTTTGGAATGTTTGGTGTGAGCGGAATCTTCCGTACACTTTTCACATGCTTTGTATCACGTATCATGATCGGCGTGGCTGCTTACTACGCATATAAAGCGATCCGTAAGGCAGCTAAGTACAGCAAGCCTTCACGTACATTCGCTCTCGCAGCTTCAGGCGTTATCGGAGCGATGACAAATACCATCCTTGTAATGGGCGGTATCGCTGTCCTCTACTCTGCAGCTTATGCTGAGGCAAAGCAGATGTCACAGGCAGATGTATTCAACGCTATCCTTGGTGTGGTATTCGTTCAGGGTCTTCTGGAAGCGATCGTGTCCGGAGTAATCGTAACAGCAGTCGGCTCTGCTATCATGGCAGTTACACACGCAGACAGCCGTGCATAAATCTTATCGATCATAAGGAAAAAACACTATGAAAAACCTGCTTCTCGTTGTGAGCGGATCCATCGCAGCTTATAAAGCCGCAGACCTCTCTCACATGTTCGTAAAAGCCGGTGTAAATGTGAACGTGCTGATGACTGCAAATGCAGCGAATTTCATCAACCCCATCACATTTGAATCACTGACACACAATAAATGCATAATCGATACCTTTGACAGGAACTTTGAGTTCAAGATCGGTCATATAAGCCTTGCACAGTCAAGCGACGCGGTCCTCGTAGCCCCTGCAAGCGCAAATATCATCGGAAAGATTGCAAACGGCATCGCCGATGATATGGCTACAACGACCATCATGGCGTGCAAGTGCCCGATCTACATCGCTCCTGCCATGAACACAAATATGTTCCAGAATCCTATCATGCAGGATAATCTGAAAAAGCTCGAGCGGTTCGGTTATCACATAATCCAGCCCGCAAGCGGACTTCTTGCATGCGGTGATGTCGGTGCAGGAAAACTCCCTCCCATCGAAGATCTCTATGAGACTCTGATGCTGGAGCTTTCCCACGATCATGATATGACAGGTAAAAAGGTCCTTATCACTGCAGGTCCTACAGAAGAAGCCATGGACCCTGTAAGATTCATCACTAATCACTCTACAGGAAAAATGGGATACGCTCTCGCAAGATCTGCCGCACGCCGCGGAGCTGATGTGACACTCGTCAGCGGACCTGTATCTCTGAAAGCTCCTCTGGGCGTAAATACCGTTCCTGTGACCTCTGCCGCCGATATGGCACGCGAAGTCATGGAACGCGCAAATGAGACAGATATCTTTGTTCTCGCGGCTGCTGTAGCAGATTACAGGCCTGCAAATATAGCAGCTGAAAAGATAAAGAAAAAAGCCGGTGCTGACAATGAAGAGCTTTCTCTTCCGCTAGTCCGCACTCAGGACATCCTGAACTGGCTCGGTCACAACCGCCACGGCGATGAAGTTATCTGCGGTTTTGCAATGGAGACTGAGAATCTTCTCGAAAATGCCCGTTCAAAGCTCACCAGAAAAAATGCAGATCTTATCTGCGCAAATTCTCTCAGAGCTCCGGGTGCAGGATTTGGAACAGATACGAACCGTATCACCATCATCACTGCTGATGAAGAAAAAGAACTCGATATCATGAGTAAGGACGATGTGTCAGATGCTATTTTTGACCAGATCCTCAGCATGAGAAAGTAAAACTTGTAATAAAACCTGTAATATAAGAACTCCCGCAGTTCCGATACCTTTGAATCGGATCACCTGCGGGAGTTTTTATCTGTACCTCTATTTATTTCTTCGGCTTCTTTCCAGCCTTATCAGTATTCTTGTCGTAAATGACCTTCAATCCCTTCAGCATGAGATCGTTATCAAGGATAATCTCGCTCTTACACTTCGGGATGATAACCTTTGCAAGTCCGCCTGTTGCAACGACCTTGCACTTATATCCGAGCTCATCCTGGAATCTCTCAACGATACCGTCTACCTGAGACGCCTGTCCGTTTATGATACCACTCTTCATACAGTCAACAGTGTTTGTACCAATGCAGTTCTTCGGAGCTGCAAGGGAAACTCTCGGGAGCTGTGAAGTCTTTGATACCAGTGCTTCCAGAGATGCCTGCACACCTGGAAGGATGACACCGCCGATATAACAGTTATCTTTATCGATAACAGTGATAGTAGTGGCTGTACCCATATCGACAACGATAAGAGGTGCGCCGTACTCTGTGAGACCTGCAACAGAATCAACTACCAGATCCGCACCCATTGTACGGGGATCATCCAGACGGATATTAAGCCCGGTCTTAAGACCTGCGCCTACAACCATCGGAGAGATGTTTAAGAGCTTTCTCACAGCAGACTTAAGGATATGTGTGAGAGGCGGTACAACTGATGAAA
Organism: Lachnospiraceae bacterium; assembly: GCA_900168235.1. Lineage (GTDB taxonomy): Bacteria > Bacillota > Clostridia > Lachnospirales > Lachnospiraceae > NK4A144. The sequence continues at coordinate 231,504 of FUZG01000003.1, forward strand.
TGATGCATCCGTCAATATCGCTCTCCTTTACATCATGGAGCTCAAAAACAGTCTTTATAACAACGGCATACTCCATCTCTGTCTTGTTGATATCTGTTGAGATACGCTCTGTGCAGTAGATGCTTCCATTCTCGTCTACTACGCCCACCTCAATATTCGTGTTTCCCATGTCGATCGCAAGTAACATTTTTTTGTACGCCCGAAGGTATACTCCCGGGCACCTCCTTTATTCATCTCTGCGTCTCGGCTGATCCGTAGCAAGAGAAAGCGTCGGCTTCCGCATTTCTTTTCTCCGCTTCATTATCTTGGACCATCCGGTAAACTTATTGTAAAACCAGAACATCTCTACGAGGATCCTGTTAAAAGGTCCTATCCTGTCCTTTGTAGTGTGTCCGTAGTACCTTCCGCCGCACTTTACTGTACCGCCGGACTTGATATAGTTTATGAGCTGTGACTCATGCCTGATGCTGTCCGGTATCTCAGTCCACGCCAGTCCTACGCACGCTATCCTGTGAGCGTCGCTGCCGCCCGTTCCAGGCTTTCCATATACCCGCGCGAGACATTCTGCCTCGAAGTTGCTTTCGCGCGTCTCGCAGGCGTTAAACGCCTCTACGAAGTCAAACTTCATCATAGTCGAAACCTGACGTGCCCTTAAGCTGTTCTCATAGCTCATGTACTTTGAACCGCAGGGGTGTGCAGGTCCCAGGATGCCTCCGTAACGGTGAACTATATCGATCAGCATATTAACAGGAAGTCCTCTCATCTCAAGGATCCTGAGCTTTAGATATTCCGGCATTATGACAATGATATGTCCGGCATCTATTGTATCATACTCGATACCCTTAAACACCACAAAATCCCGATGTCTCTTACCGCGGATAGTTTCTTTCCAGACACGATACCCCCCATAGGAATCATGATCAGTAACAACCATACCACCAAATCCAAGGCTCTTAAGTTTACGGATGTATTCCTCGATGGGGATACTTCCGTCGGGAGACCCTTCTTTCGTATGGCAATGCATGTCGATCTTCAAACCACATTACCTCCTTCTCACAGCCGTGTATGTTCTTCTCCTTTATAACAAACGGGCAGAGAACTATCGCTCTCTGCCCGTCTTTTAACCTATATTTTAGAAAGAAAACCTCAGTCTTTCAGGCTGCCGTCATTACGGATATCCTTGCTGCGGACCTTCTTTCTGAACGGGCGATCTCCATCATCCTTCGGACGTCTGCGCTCAAAGAATCTGCTTCCGCGTCTTCCCTCATGCTCATCTCTCTTATGTCCATCGCGTCCGCCGTCTCTGCGTCCGGATCTATTTCCATCTCTGCGGTCACGATCTCCGCGTCCGCCACGGTCACCATCCTTGCGGTCGCCGCGTCCGAAACGTCCAAATGAGCCGAATTTTCCGAATCTGCTCTTGCCCTTTTCGCCGTCACGACCTCTGTCGCCTCTTCTCTTCCGTCTCTCTTCAAAGTAATTCTCTGTCGGGATATCCGGAAGTTCCTCTCCCATTGCATCCTTAAGGAATGCAGCTGCGAGATCCATTGCTGTAACATCCTCATCATCAAGCTTTTCAGAAATGATACGGATCATCTCGCCGAGGTCCTTCTCATCATCTCTAACGATGTCAAGCATACGTGTCAGGATCTTATCTGACTTCGTAGCCTTGATATCACTGCTTGTAGGAATCGTACGAGCCTTCATCTTTGTCTTGCAGACACGCTCGATGTCACGGATCTTGTAGATCTCACGTCCAACAACAAGTGTGAACGCACGACCTGTACGGCCTGCACGACCCGTACGGCCGATTCTGTGTACGTAGTACTCAATATCCTGCGGAATGTCGTAGTTGAATACTGCTTCCACATCAGAAACGTCGATTCCGCGGGCTGCAACGTCTGTTGCGATAAGGATCTCTACAGATCCGTTACGGAAGCCCTGCATAACGTGATCACGCTGGATCTGAGACAGATCACCGTGAAGTGCAGCTGCGAAATATCCGCGTCCGACAAGATCCTCTGTAAGCTCATCAGCCATTCTCTTTGTATTTACAAAGATAGTACATCTCTTCGGATTGTAATAGTCAAGAAGTCTTGCAACAGCCTCAGTCTTGTTCTTTTTGCTGACCTCATAATAGTACTGACGGATAGCCGGTACTGTAAGCTCCTTTGCAGGCATCTTCAAATGTACTGCATCCGGCTTCTGATACTGCTTTGTGATATCGAGGATAGGCTTCGGCATTGTAGCTGAGAAAAGTGCTGTCTGACGATCCTCAGGACATCCTGCAAGAACTGTCTCGATATCCTCACGGAATCCCATGTCGAGCATCTCATCTGCTTCATCGAGAACGATAGTCTTGAGATTGCTCATTTTTAATGTATGACGGCGCATGTGATCCATCACACGTCCCGGAGTGCCGACAACGATCTGTACAGAACCCTTAAGTGAACGGATCTGCTTTACGATGTCCTGTCCGCCGTAGATCGGAAGTACGCGGATGCCTGACATGTACTTTGCATATTTACGGATCTCCTCTGCAGCCTGGATAGCAAGCTCACGTGTCGGGCAGAGTACAAGCGCCTGAAGTGAGGGGTCTTCCGGATCCACTCTCATAAGGAGAGGTATTCCAAAAGCTGCTGTCTTTCCGGTTCCGGTCTGTGCCTGACCGATGACGTCAGCACCTGTGATCATTGTGGGGATCGCCTGAGTCTGGATAGGAGTCATTACCTCAAATCCAAGCTCTGCAACCGCACGCTTAATTCTGTCATCGAGTGCCGCATCTTCGTATCTTAATTCTTCCAAAAATAAATCCTTTCTCCGATGCAGTTCTCTGCATCGTCTGCAACCGGTCCCGTCTGTTATTCACAGCCCCCGCCGGTATTTCTCTGACGATACCTTGTCTAATTAATATCGTCTTATTTATTGTCTTTCTACACCTTCGTAGTTAAAAGACGGTATAAAGCTCTCTTTTGCGACCTCACGGTCCTGGATAAATGCGTTAGTCACGCCTAAACGTATCGCATAATCCACTACTTTTCTATACTCACTGACCCGTACCCTGCGCGAAAGCTCCGGGAATCTCTTCTCTATCCCGGGCATCGGCGTGTACTGGCTCATGAGACTCAGGGTAATGCTGTCTCCATATGTATTGTAGAGATACTTCACAACTTCCCTTGAGTTCATCACGTTCCCGGGAAGCAGGAGATTTCTAACAATAACGCCCTTTTTAATGAGAGCGGTCCTTTCATCTTCATCTACTGAAGTGCACGAACTCCCATTTTCCTCTGTTTCATGAGATATGTCAATGTTTTTTTTAGAAAAATCCGTTTCAGGAGCAAATTCCTGAACAGGACATTGACGTACCATTTCCGCTATGGCAGCCTTCGCAACCTCAGGATAATCAGGCGCAGACGAATAACGCGCTGCCACTTCAGGATCCATATACTTAAAATCAGGGAGGTAAATGTCGATCAGGCCTTCCAACGCCTTTATGCTCTCAACCTTCTCATATCCGCTGCAGTTCATGAGAAACGGAAGATCAAAGCCTTCATCCTTTGCTTTTCTCACCGCCCATGCCACATCCGGCAGATACTGGTCCGGTGTCACGAGGTTTATATTGTTCGCACCCTTTTCACGAAGCTCCCAGAATATCTCTGTAAGGCGTTCCCTCGATATCACTTTTCCCGTGATGTCATCGAGATTTCCTGAAATATCACTATTCTGGCAAAAAACGCAGTGCATGGAGCATCCGCTGAAAAAAACAGCCCCGGATCCCCGCGAACCGGAGATACAGGGCTCTTCCCAGAAATGAAGTGCGGCGCGCGCGATCATGAGATCACGGGGAACGCCGCATATACCAATACCTGACGCTGAAACCTTGTCCCCGCAGTTTCTGGGACACAGACGGCATCCCTGCCGTCCCGAAAAAGTCTCTGACATGATCTATGCCTCTCTTCGTATCACAGAGATCACACGGTCCTGATCCTCAGGTGAAAGCTCCGCATACATAGGGATCGTAAGAACCTCATATGACAGACGCTTTGCAACAGGTGTAGCATCTGCATCATAGTCAGATTTATAACACTGAAGCTCTGTTACCATGGGATAGAAATACTTGCGGGCATAAATATCATGCTTCATAAGTCTCTCGAAAAGACCATCCCTGCTCTCGCCGTATTTATCCTCTTCCACAAAGATCGGGAAGTAAGCATAATTACTCTGAACATGCTCCTGTACAGGATTAAGGCGGATGCCCTCAACGTCCGCAAGAGCCTCACGGTAGCGCTCTGCCACGAGACGTCTCTTCTCTATCTCGCCGTCAAGGTGACGGAGATTGCAGAGACCCATTGCCGCCGCAAATTCATTCATTTTTGCGTTAGGAGCTATATCTGTTACCAGTTCTGCATCAACGATACCGAAGTCTCTGAGTATAGCTATACGGTCTGTAAAAGCTGTATCTGCGCTGCAGACTGCACCACCCTCGATAGTATGGAATACCTTTGTCGCGTGGAATGAAAAACAGGATACATCACCAAGAGTGCCGACTCCTACCCATGAAGCATCCTCTCCGCCCTTCCTGCCTACAAGAGGACGACCTGACGCATCACAGCCGACCTTTTCACCAAAAGTATGTGCAGCATCATACATCACCTTCAGACCGTGTCTTTTTGCAATATCGCGGATAACCGCATCATTACACACATTTCCATATACATGAACAGGAACGATGGCAACTGTCTTGTCAGTAATAAGAGACTCCAGCTGATCCACATCCATTGTGCATGTCACAGGATCTATATCGCAGAAAACAGGCTTGAACCCGCTTCTCACGATGGCATGAGTTGTTGAATGAAATGTATAAGGAGTAGTAATGATCTCCCCTCCTGCCGGAAGATCCATGTCCTGCAGAGCGATCTCAAGAGCCTCGTGACCATTCACTACGAGCGAAAGCCCCTTGACTCCCATATATTCTTTAAGCTTTTCAGTAAGCTCCTCGTGCTTCATACCGGCATTTGTAAGCCAGTGATTTTCAAAGACCGGAGCTATTTCTTTTGTATATTCCTCAAGGCTTGGCATAGAGGAACGTGTAACCAAGATTTTATCCATATGATCCTTTCAGAAAGTAAGACTCTTAACGCCTGGCGAAAAAAGTCCTTCAACAGGCAATTTTACACAATTTACCCACGTAAATAGGTATTATACACCCATCTGCCCCTTTCTGTATATCTCCATCAGAAATTCATGGTTTCTGTCAGGCATAAAATTCCCTAACGAATCCGCCGAAAACGCATACCTTCCACCCTCTGAATCTCTCTCAAATGAACGTATCCTGTCCGGAAGCTCCGCAATATTTTTCATGAGAGGCTCCCTCGAACCGTAAATCTCCGAAACAATATCTCCGCCGTTTCCAAAATCCATTGCAAGAACCGGCGTTCCGGTGAAAAAACTCTCGATGATCGTCATTGGTAAGCCCTCAAGCAATGTGGATGAAAAAATCAGCGCCGCAGACTCTGAAAGGATTTCCATCGCTCTGTCGTGAGCAACTCCTCCGAGAAACCGTATATTTTTTACGTGACCGTATTTCTCACGGAGCTTTTCCTCGTAGTCCGCGTCCCCGCTGCCACATACGAGAAGAGTCTCAGTTTCCGGAACCTTCGTCCACTGCTCCATGATCCCTTCTATCCCTTTCATCGGGTCCAGACGGCCGAGAAATAGAAACTTATGCATGTCTCTCGTGTTACTTTTCTTCACCTTAAAATCCGTGAAATTCGGCTTTACAAATACCCTTTTTTCATCCGCGAGACCACTCTCCAGAATTATCTTCCGATTAAGCTCCGTAAGGCATATCAAATTTACGCCGTCATAAAGCCTCCGCCTCATGGTCTCCTCATGGATACGGGCAGAAAGCGCCGAGTAGATACGGCTTCCGCGGTAGCAGGCATGAGTGACTCCCTGCTTAAAATCAAATCCATTCCCCGGACAGCAGTCCCTACAGACCTTTCCATCCCTGCAGAGCATGGCATTTAAGCATATCGTCCTGAAATTATGCAATGTCTGAAAAACCGGTACTCCTGCATCACGCGCTGCCTTGAAAACAGATGCGGAGATCAGGAACTGTGTATTATGAACATGCACCACATCCGGCTTTTTCTCACGAATGATGGACATCACTTCTCTATAAGTTTTATGGGAATAAACCGCCTCTGTCAGCATATGCCATGGCTTCATGTCACGATTGTCACGGGTATAGGTCAGAACCTCATGTCCATGAGCCTCCAGAAGCGCTTTCTCATTTCTGAAAACCGTATCCTCACCACCGGGAACACGGTAAAAATTATGTACAAGAAGAATCCTCATGAACATCATTCCCTTCTGCACCAAAGCCGGAGGATATCGTTATCCTTTACATCCAACTTATTATTTTTCATTTATCAAATGATATTTCTCTGTTATTTCATCCGACGGGATCAGTGTGATATCAAAATCTCTCCTTAAGATCTTATAATGCCGAAGTGTATTCTTTATCATAGGTAATCCACCCAGGGCAATAGGCCAGTTATCATCGCTTTCCGACTTAAGAACATAAATATCCGCATGCTCTGCACCACTTCTGTCCGCTTCCACCATCTGACCGATCATATCATTACCGATTTCCCTGCAAAGTCCAGGAGAAATCTGGCTCGAATTATATTCCATAAAAAGGGCTTTTCCAGTTATCAGCTCGTTTAGTAAAACCAGAACAAGTATTGTCAGCACAAAACCTGTTTCCTGGATACTTTCCATGGAATACCACAAAGCTGCACAGACAATGAGTGAAAGAGCTGTAAAAAAGCCAAAGAACACACTCGGCCTGCCTGCATTAACGAATGAAACTCTTGCTGATAACAAAATAATGAACACAAATGAAATCACTGCATAAAATGCAAGAGGCGCAATAAATCCCAAAAACATCTTCCTGATATCAGCTTTATCTGTTTTTTCATATCCCGCAATAAAAGCGTGAGAGATATCATAACTATCACTGCGACAGCTATAACAACCCAGACATTACTTCCTGCAAAACGGTTCACAAAATACCCTAAAGCAAGCGGTAACGTCTCTGCCATATTTGTATTGCCAACCTGAGCAGATCTTCCTCCGCTGAGTTCAAGGCCAAGGGACAGTATCCAGCCCAAAAACAGTATTATCGGAGTTCTGTTTCTACGTACAATTTTCTTCACATCCCTGTGATCCCTGAGAATATCGAACAAGATCACCTGTCCAAGATAAATTGCCAAAAAGTAGCTCTCGCAAAGATTAGAACAGATACACAGATAACAAAGGACAAATACCACCGCTCTTTTTGAAAACGAAACAGATCTATCCAGAAGATCAGTTATCCCGTCAGTCATAAAGAAAAGAACCATACCCATATTAAGTACAGCCGGTACAGTGTAATTAAAGAAGCATGTCAGATTGTTTTCAGAAAACAGATTTACATTTCCTGTGTCTTTACTCACAAACGTAAGAAAGAATAATGAAACAGCAAGTCCAAGGACCAGCAATTTCCGAAAAGTATTCATGTGGAGTTTCTTATCAATGAACCTCAGAAAAACAACAAAAAAACCAAGAATCATCAAACTTCCGAACACTGCATACGCATATGAAGTCGCAAGAAAGAAATCCTTTGTAAACGGCATGATAAAACAAACGCCTAACTCAGATATCAGACACTGCAATATCTCAGGGAAAACCTTTATCGGATTCCAAATTCCACGACCAAAACCCGGAATCGCATGACGTGGCTCACCAACATAATTCCAATCATCGGTATCAAAAATTACTAAGGGATGCGCGTATGTAAAATACAGAAACAGCCCTACAAAAAGGATCAAAAATCCACCTATGATCCATCTATTTCTTTTTATAAATTCTTTGTTCATTTACTTTTTCCGGCCCCTATCAAAGCTATTGATATCAATCTGTCCGTGAGTACAAAATCTACCACTCTCGTAATAAGATAGCTGACAATAAAAACTACAGGATAGATCAATATGCATTTAAGGATAAAAAATGATTCCCAGTTTTTATAAACTCTAAGTATAAGCGATATAACGGCTGCATGTATCAGATATACAGAATATGAATGTCCGGCAAAATCTCCTATGACCTTGTCGAATAAACTCTTTGATGTACCGACTTCTTTTCCGCCATCGATCAGCGCGAGAAAAACCGCGATATGACCAAAAAATAATTCATTCGTCACAACAAATAAAACCAAAAAAGTGAGTGCTGAGATAAGATGATATTGTCTTATCCATTCAAACCGTCTATCTGATACAATGATCCTGTTTATCGCATATCCACCTATGAACATCCACAAATTGTCAGAGTTAAATACAACACTACTGACACCAAATCCCATCCCGAAATAGGAAAGTATCCAGCCTGCTGCTATGACGATGAAGCATCCGCACACGAGAACCTTTAATTCGGTATCATTAAGTGCATGCATCATTTTTGATAAAAACGGAGCTGCAAAATAAAAACCCAAAATAGTATAAACAAACCAATGTGTCGGATGAACGTTTCCCGTGATCACATCCCTGACATACGCTAAAGGCACACCGAATTTATCGTTTTTCTCAATCCCTGTAAAATAGCAGACGTAAACTACGGCATATATTAAATATGGTATTCCTATTCTTACCAGACGCTTTTTATAAAAACCTTTTAGATCATCATATTCTCTCGCCAGTATAAACATACCGCTAAGCGCAAAGAATGTCGGAACTCCGAGACTATTTATGCGCCCAAGGACCGTTACGACCGTCTCCTGAAATGTTCCTTCAGCAAACTGTGCAATAGATCCGACAGAATGAACTCCTATTACAAGAAACATCGCAAGGACACGCAATCTGTCATAATAAGCATTTCTATTCATAATCTGACCTCGAACCGATCATAATTCATTTTTATGATTCCCTTACTTTTTCCTAAACAGATCCTTCATTTTTCTGAGCCTCATGTTGATATTGCAGTATCTCTTGAAAAAAAGCTCATAATTTCCGCCGCGGAACGTACGATTTCTTCTAAAAGCTTTATCCTTGTCACCTTCAAAGATTCCGATAAGGAACTTTTCAAACTCACAGCGTTTACTGTCAATATCATAACCTTCTCGAAAGATTGGCTGAGACAGCATTTCCAGATAAGACTCATCATCACCGTCAAGGCGTTTCACTTCTTCCACAACCTCATCGATAGAAGCAAAGTTTCTCACATTTATAAACGCCTTATCATTAAAAACCCTGCTAATATCCGGATCTCCCAGATAGATCGGAACAGTTCCCGCAGCAAAAGCCTCTAATATTTTCTCTGATGTATACCCTGAATATACAGAATTTTCAAAAGCTATCGAAAACTTGTAACCAGACTCAAACGCTCGCTTGTCAGGCACCGGACCGCCAACATTATTCAAATATCTTCCGCCGGAATCAACTTTCTTATACTTAGAAAGCTTCTCAAATATCTCCGTACGCTCTGAAAATGCTTTTGAATTAGAATATACAAAACTGCAAAACTTATCCTTAATAACAGTATTTTCTATCATACCATTACGAACAGCTGCTGTTTCCGGAACCCTGCCATAGATCATGTATAACGGGTATCTAAAATACCTGTCACCAAAATCAATATAGTCAAACCCTATAGCATAATCGCAGAGATTAAAATCCGGACTCTGAGCCTCTCCTGTAAAGAATATCCTTACTGCATTATCGTAATTGATATACTCATCAGAAAAAATTGAATAAAAGAGATAGTCAGGTTCATCAGAAATTTCAACGTCATATGATTTCCTAAGGATATTAATAAAATAGTTGTTTTCGGGGTCAAAATTATCCCAGAAACCTTTGAAATTAATCTTTATCTTTTTCATTGCTGTTCCTTACTTTTCTGCTTCAAGAAGGCTATGCTCACCATCCGTATAGATAACGACATATTTTTGTCCATTCCAGATAAAACCGCCGCTAAAATCCTTTTCGCCAAACCACACTATTGCATCCGGACAAAACTCATTATCTGCATATCTGCTCGTCTCATTTTCATCCTCAAATACATTTTCAACTCTACTGATTCCGCTGCACATTCTCCATAACGGATAGGTATAATAATTATTTCCGGAATGTATACCGATCTTTTTGTAATCATTTTCATTAATAAGATCTGTAACCTTATACCAGTCATCACAAATAGGATTTTCGCTAAAATATCCCTCTGGTCTGATACGAGCCTTTGTGTACCATGTTATAGCGTGATAGATATACATATTACCTATCACTGATACACATAAAAACAGAATTATAGAAATAACCGAAACCTCACACGTTCTGTTTTTATTCGTTAATCTACAGAAAACATGCGCAATAAACGGACATAACATAGCAAGATATGAAATCTCATACCTTGTTTCAAACGGTTCCCACCTCAGAACCGTAAGAAAGATCATAAACGAAACAACCGCGCCAACGTTAAACCAGTTTATATTCTTTGCTTGCTTTCTAATGAGCATAAAAATACTGATGATGATCGACAATAATATCAACCATACTATCAACGAATTGCTTGCAGTATCTTGGCCAAAATCATATGCATCAGCAACTCTGTATTCTCTACCGTCCTCAGAGATAGCTGCATCATTCAGATCCACCTTCAGTATTTTTGCTGCTGCAAAAGGTATCGCATAAAATATTTTGTCACTTTTCCTGATCCATGCGGAAGGCAGTGTGAAACACAGATTTTTTATAAAACTGACAATAAACATCCTTGGATCAGCAGTGCCGATAAGCTGTCTCGCGCCAACTTCTTTCGCTGAAACAGCATTAAAAGTCATCAGATTCCTGATAATACCGGGAGATGCAATGATAACGATAACTGCAGCAGCGATCATGCACGAAACTGCAAGCACATAAACCTTATCCCTTGATGCTACCCTTTTCACTAATAGTATCAAAAGAAAAACAGCCATTGAAATACATACTGACGGCTTCGTAATATACGCTAATCCGATGCATGTACCCATTACGATCACATCTGTCAGAATATCCTTACTAAACCGAAGACTTTCCTGCTCGAATATGTCTATCCAAAAATATCCAAAGATCACCATCCAGACCGTAGTAAACACATCAACCTGAGTAGATAAAGCTTCTGCATAAGCGATGGGAGTTGATAAAAACAGAACTGCTGCCAGAAGACACCACTTTTTATCAAGCCCCATTTTCTTCGTCACATAGTAAATTCCTATCGTACAAAAACAAAATGAAAAGCCCTGAATATAATTAAAAAACCAGTCTTTTCCAATAAGTATGTACTGATGAAGATTGATATATTCACTAAGGTAAGGACTGCTTAACTGTCTGAGATCATATGTTGAATAGTGTGCAACCGAATGATTCTGCGCCCAAAACATTATTCGAGGCAAATGATATGTCATACTGTCCCAATTATAGGGCACGGTAAGAATTCCCAGGATCAATACACTTGCAAACGTCACCAGTATCAATCCATATAAAACCTTAATTCCTATAGAGGACTCTTTGATTTCCAGAATTTTTTGTGCAACACTGTCCCCCAAAAATTTACCCGGGTCAATCTTTCTTTTATTCACACTTCTATACAGACAATATCCCAATATTATATCCGTAATACCCCAGGCTATTAATAAAACAGGTTTGGTCAACAACCTAACAATCGAAAGCGCCTCTGTTAATAAAGACAGATAAACCGCCCATATACACAAAGATATAGAAAACAACCTGAAGCAGCCTGAGCTGTTTTCATTATTTCCGACACTCTCTATGCTGTTGACTCTTAATACAAAGTAGAAAAGCAGTATAGGTATCAGTGCATATATCATATTCTCTCCACTCTATTTTTTTCTATCACATTGAGCCATAATTCAAAATCTTTCCTATGCTGGTTCACTATGACATCAAGGACAAGACCACACACCAGTGAAAGTGCCCCCATTATGGCAAATGCCACAGAGACGATCACAGACGGAAATTTTAAAACAAGTCCTGTCTCGAGATATCCTACAAAAGCCGGTATAAACAAAATAAGGGCAATAATCCACAAAATAACTGTACCAATGCTAAAGAACGCCAACGGCTTATAATCACGGAAAAGATTAAAGATCGTGAGCAAGACTTTAAAGCCGTCAGAAAAAGTATTTAGTTTTGATTCACTTCCGCTTGGTCTGTCACGATACTGGATAGGAGTTTCGATCAGGTAAAAGTTTTTATCCAGAGAATGGATCGTCATCTCGGTCTCAATCTCAAATCCCTTTGATAGTACAGGGTATGACTTTACAAAAAGACGAGAGAACGCCCTATATCCTGTCATGATATCCCTGATATCACTTTTAAATATCTTATTGATCAGGAATCTGACAATTCTATTACCGAAATTGTGAAAAGGCCGTTTATTTTCGGTGAAATACGTAGAACTCAGACGATCACCAATGACCATATCTGCGTGCTCCTGCAGAACTGCCTCTTGTAAACGCGGCGCATCCTCTGCCGGATAGGTATCATCACCATCCACCATTATGTAGCAATCTGCCTCTATCTCACGGAACATTGTTCTAATAACGTTTCCCTTACCCTGGCGACGCTCATATCTGACTATCGCCCCGGCTTTGCGTGCTATCTCATCTGTTCCATCAGATGAATTGTTATCATATACATAGATATCTGCATCAGGAAGCACTCTCCTGAAATCAGTCACAACCTTCTCAATGGTCTTTGACTCGTTGTAACACGGTATCAATACTGCTGTTTTTGACATTGCTCTACTCTCCAATCAACCAATTTTAACCCTTTAATAACGAAGGACACTCCAATATTAAGTATCTTTCTCACATCTTTTATAAATTCCAGCGATCAGTTTTTCTGTTCTTTCACCATTTTGGTCATGTTTAATGAATAGGTAAGCATAATTACCGCTGCACAGATTGATACGGCCAAATCTCTATGAGTCATCCAACTGTGAATCGCGGAATGGTTTGTTACAACCAAATACCACACAATCGGGTACAATGCGACTATAGCCACTGGAATAAGCAGTCCCATATCAACGGTTATGCTCATTCTCCTCGTCAACAGTAGAACCACCACCAAAACAAAAACTAGAATCATAAGCATAATAATTGGTCGATTACAGTAAGCGTACATATTATCTTTTATTGTAGAAATTTTTTCTATCTTCTCAATTCCGGCCTCCATGCCGTCCTTATCCGCTACCCTATGAACTACATTTTTAAATCCATCTGTCAGTGTATTGTTTCCAGTCAGTAAAAATGATATGATCCACTTTCCGATCCACATGCCTGCATATCCGACACCCCAACTAAATGAGCAAAGGACCACTTTCTTAATCCTCTGTATAATTGATCCATCTCTATTCAAAACCAGCATCAAAGCCAGATTTACTCCTAATCCAGCAACCGGATATGTCAACAGATCAACAAATGCCGTGCTTATTCCTATCCACGCAAAAAATTGAATGATCTTAGTCTCGGAATCGTATAATCTGAACCATATCATTACTAATGCGGCTATCACTGTAACATAATACACGCTTGAATACTGCAGACACAACGCCGTGCTTATTGGATTCAATCCGAAGATAGCTGCCGAAAATGGAAGAACCAGTCTGAGCCCATTTATCTTATACAATTCAATAACCAATGCCCCAAATAGCACCAGCTGAATAAACATATTTACAACTCTTATTTCCGATAAAGAAAAAACACAGAGCAAGGGTTTCAAATAAATCAGATAACCATGCCAATATCTTGCATATGTAACGACAAAACTATTTTCATTTTCTTCATCCGATAAGCCCATCACCAAACTTTCGGCCTGATTCGCATCTTTATGTCTAACCCTCGGATTGAGCATTGCATCTCTAATAATATTGTCGCCCGAATATATGGCGGTATTGATCATCAAAGTATCTGTAAATATGTCAAGAGACGCACCTGCAATTTTATCCGCCCAACTGGTGTTATCATATTCTTCTTCATACATTTGCGCATCCTTACGGGCATTTGCTCGAATAATATTGTTAGGCAACGCATAAACCAAAAACATCATGATCGAACCGGCAATTACAGCCACAATAACGGATAATAATATACATATACAATTCCTTATTAGCGCCTTGTTCATTTTTTCTTTTCCTTTCGATGAAATCACATGAAAGAGTAGATAATAATCCCCAATAATATCAATGTTATAGCCAAAATCTTCTTTTTATTAATCTTCTCCCCGAAAATCCTGACTCCCCAAAATGTCACATAAATATAACTGGTTGCCTCAAGAACCGGTCCCATAGAAAGCGGTATTCCTTTGTATGCAAATACCGATAAAAACGTTGTGCCTACAAACAGTACATACGCAAATATCACAAGCGGGTTAAGATACTCTTTTATCGGATTATCGTAATTCTTTAATGCTGCTTTCTTTAACATGACCTGAGAAATGCTGCTGATGAAAACGCCTGTGAGCAGTAACAATGCATAATAAAACGATCTCATTCTTCACTCACCTCTTTATCCGACAGAGCAAAAATAACAACACCGGCAACAACCAGACTCACACCAAGTACTTTGCCAACAGTAAGATGCTCTCCAAAAAAGATCATTCCCCATACAAGCCCCCAAACAACGGTGATCGCCTTATTTGCAAAGGCAGTAGTGAGAGGAAGACGCTTGATTATCTGCTGCCAAAAAAAAGCATAAAACACTAACAAAAGAATTACTGCTCCGTAAAACACACAAAATTTGAGGCTCAGAAAACTTTCCTGAGCCGCCATTTTGCTGAATATACCACTAAGCGAATAAATCATTAGTATCAAATGCAACAGAATTAATGATTTTATCTTTTTCTTAGGCGTAATTCCCATTCTCCTTTTATTCATCCTTTCGTACAACATTCCTAATAACATATTGCGGAGAATTATTTAAATTAATATAAATCCTTCCAACATATTCTCCTATCATACCGAGCACCAATAAAAGAAGCCCGCCCAGAATTAGAATAATTGAAATTGTTGAACTCCAGCCGATCAATCTGTCTGAATATAACAGTTTCATAATAATCGTGTAGATTGCATACATAAATCCAATAAAAGCAACCACACATCCACCATATGAAGCTATCCTTAACGGAATAACCGAAAACGATGTAAAACCATTTACCCAAAGTGCTAAAAGCTTTCTAAATGTATATCCTGATGAACCTTCAAGCCGTTTTCTATGATTAACACTAACATTACAAATATTTTTCGTTGTACGTAATATCAGTCCAATAACATAGGGATATGCACCGCTATACTTCAACATCTCATCAACTACATATCTGCGAGCTGCAAAATAACTGGAAATATAGAGTTCTTTAGGTTTATTCAGCATTATCTCCGTCATTTTTTTATTCAAAAAGCTTCCAAAATTCCTAAACGCTGAATGTTTTTTTTCACCATACTCTGCATACACCACATCATAGCCTTCTTCAATCTTATTTAAAAGCTTATCAACCTCGTTAGGTGGTGTTTGACCATCATCATCCAAACAAACAACTACATCTCCTGATATCATGCTCAGTCCAGCCATAATAGCTGAATGTTGTCCAAAATTTCTGGCAAGATTTATTCCAATAACCTCACCATACTTTTTACACAACTCTTTAATCTTTTCATACGTATCATCCGGACTACAGTCATTTACCAAGATAATTTCATACTCATGCGCATCCATGCTACTCATTTTACATTCAATTTCTTCCACTACTTGCTCAATAGTATGCGCCGATCTATAACAAGGTATTACAAATGATACTTTCATTGATTCCCCCTATACTTAGACATAAATACAACATTGTCCTGGCTGGAATCTTCCATCAATTCTTTCCGAATATTATCATCGACTTCAAATCCTGCTTTTTTATATGATTTCATTGCACCTATGTTATCATTAAGAACTCGTAAATATATTTTCTTCATTCCAACTTTTTCAAAAGCATAATGGCATATCAGATCATTAGCCTCTGTACCGTACCCTAATCCAAGATATTCCTCTTCTCCTATCAGGATACCAAATTCACATTTACCATTCTCTGAATCGATATGCTGTAAATAAACGCTTCCTATCTTCTTTTTATCATTCTTATCCCAAATGATAAACTGGATAACATTCCCGGTCTCAACCTGCGTCTTTATCCATCTAATTTGTTCATCAACCGTAATATCCTTACGGTAAATGAATTTAGACTTTATAAAACTGCTATTTCTCCATCTAACAAAGTCTTCACAATCATCATACGTTATCGTTGTTAGATAAATACGTTCTCCATCAATTATCACAATCTTACCTTTGCCCTAAAACGCAACATACTCAATTTATATTATTATTTGTGTAATACACTTCTCAAATCATTTTTGGAATAGAACTCCAAAACAGCATCGATCACCTTTTTCTGATCCTGCTCAGTCAGTCCATAATACATAGGCAATCTAACAAGTCGTTCACTTTCTGATGTTGTATACCTATCCTCTCCATCAAACCTGCCGAATTTATATCCTGCCGGAGCTGAATGAAGCGGAACATAATGAAATACTGCTAAAACATCACGTGACTTTAAGAACTTTATCAACGCTGTTCGTTCCTGAAGCTCCTTACATTTTAAATAATACATATGTCCGTTATGAACACATCCATCCGGAACAACCGGAAGATCGACTTTACCGGCTTCTTTCAGCTTTTGAAAAGCGCTGTTGTATCTATTCCAGCTATCTAAGCGATCATTATTTATCTGATCTGCTGCCTCAAGCTGTCCCCAGAGGTAAGCAGCATTGAGCTCACTTGGCAGATAGCTGTCGCCAAAGTCAACCCATGTATATTTATCAACCTGGCCGCGGAAAAACTTCGAGCGGTTTGTGCCCTTCTCACGGAGTATCTCAGCCTTTTCATTGTAGGCTTCATTATTTATTACAATAGCTCCGCCCTCACCCATTGAATAATTCTTTGTCTCATGAAATGAGTAGCATCCAAAATCACCTATTGTTCCGAGTGCCTTTCCTTTATAGGTACTCATAACTGCCTGAGCCGCATCCTCGATCACCATTAAACCATGTCTATGAGCAATATCCATGATCGTATCCATCTCACACGCAACACCGGCATAATGAACTGCCATTATGACTTTCGTCTTTGGCGTGATCGCCTGCTCAATTTTTTTCTCGTCTATATTCATTGTATCCGGACGGATATCAACAAATACCAGCTTCGCTCCTGCAAGAACTGCTGATGTTGCAGTACTTGAAAAAGTATAACTAGGTAAAATAACTTCATCCCCCGGATGAATATCGCAAAGTAACATTGCCATATCCAGAGCAGTCGTTCCACTAGTCGTTAAAAGAACCTTCTGTGCCTTAAATCTATCCTCTAACCACTTATTACATTTTTTTGTAAACGGACCATCACCGCAGATCTTGTGATTTTCAGCTGCTTCTGTTACATATTTAAGTTCCGTACCTATATAAGGTGGTATATTAAATGGAATCATTACTATTCTACCTTTCTGTATTTTTTCAATATCAATTTATTTTACCCTTACGCGGCTTAACCAATATAGCCTCCACCCGAAAAAACTCTACCAAAATAGATCGCTCCATTTATGATATGAATTACCAATAAACTGATCGCTATCTTGCAAATCCACTTCATCTTTTCATCCCGAAACATAATTACCACTTCTGCAAAACACACTGCAAATAGGATTAACCCTGATAATGGCAGATTCCATCCAAAATTCCCATGTGCTGCCCTGCTTCCGCTCTCCATCAAAAACATGGACTCACATAAAGTAATAATCTCCATTAACCACGCCAATAATAATACCTTATTTCTTCTGCCTTTAATGAACGAAATTACGGTAACGATAATGGGAAACGAAAAATTAGCGACTAAAGGGTACAACAAATAACCACTGTGAATATAATCTTTAATTCTTCCTATTGAAAAAATAACACTATTTTTGTTGCCGGTATCACTTTCTGACAAAAATAATACTAAATATTGGTATCCCAAGACAATCATACTCGCTACAAACGCAATCGCCAATTTGAAATATTCTGAGATTTTTCTTCCTTTTCCTTCAAAAAGATCCTTTAAGCACACAATAAAAACAGCCGGAGCAAATGCAATTACAAAATTGGGCTTAAACATGTTTGTAAGTGCGAGAAGAATAAAAAAGATTACATATTCCCGGGTCATAATCTTTTCCTCTTTCCTCAACATTTTTATTAATGCAGCGAATGAAAGAATCGCAAAAAGACGCATTCCAAGATATGTAGAATTATGCCATGGCTGTGTCAGAAATGAACCAAACAGGACACCACCTTTGCCTCCCATTGTCCCCTCCCAATCACTCAGGATATAAAAGGGTGATTTATTAGGAATGAACACAGATCCCAGAAAAAGGAACGCAAATGAAAAAAAGGTCAAAAATTCTTCATCTATATTGTTATGAAATGTATCATCTTTGTAATCCAGAAATAACGCCTTAAGAAAAAACGCGATAGCTACACCTGTCAAAGATATGATCGCACCCATGAACATTGCAATTAACTTTGTATTTCCCGGAAGCTTATATAAAACAGCCATAACTATAGACATCAGCGAATATCCCTGACCATCCAGTGCAGACATTAGATGTTCCGGATAATCCGACACAAACCCCTCACCATTAGAGGCTGTGATCATCATATAAGTTACATAGGATGATGCACAAAAAATCCAGATTCCAAGAATCACACTTGCCCAATTAATTTTCTTTATTCTTTCAGATAATCGTTCCATATTTATATTTTTTCTTTCTGAATTTACCTTTTTCTTAATTCTTCTTACACTTCAATACGTACTATCTGTTTTATTCTACGTTCACAATTATCTCGCCCACATCATCTACAAATTTCTCGCTTATGTCATAATCCCAAACATAAATATGATAGCTTTTCACAACAAAATGATCTGTCGTATGTCCAAAAAACTGTTCCAATTTTGATGATATTAAGGGGTTATCCTTCTTTTTTATTATCAGAAAAGACTTTATTCCATCTATTGGTTCAAAAGCTTTATCATCTACAAGCCATCTATACGGCATAGCACCCTTTGTTCCCAAAGATACTGCTCCAACTTTCAACTTCAGATCAGAATAAACCTCATTATTATATGCATCCCAATAGGAACCTGCATATCCTTTGGTCAACCCTCTGTCAACCAATGCCTGACTCAACGCCTTCTTTTCTGCAAGATTATTTTTCCATTCCCTGTTTGAATAAGTAAGAGAAACAACAAATATCAATACTGCAAATGAATATAGTGCAATTACCAATTTCTTTTGATGAAATAGATTTTTAATCCAATACTCATAAATGTAACGAGCAGAAATGATTAAAAGCAGAAAAATAGTTGTTAATAAATATCTTGGTTCTGATTTGTCAAAAAAAACAAACAAAATAAACATTTCCACTGCGTGAAATACTGTAAACAGCAGTAAGAAATGAATTTTATCATTTTCTTTTTTCCAGTTCTTGAACTGAAGGATTGGAATAATAAATATAAGAATAACCGTTGAAGAAATAGTCACGATATTTCTCAATCCGTATTCTGATATTACCATTCCAAACGAAGTATAACCAAAACATCCAAACAGGCCATCAAGATAAGCTATAACTAATCTGATCATCTGTCTAACTGATCTTACAATCGCAAGCCTACTTCTTCCCGTCTGAATAGTATGGGTACTGCAAATCATTTTATATCCGATTATGCCAACGATCGATGATGGAAAGATTAATAATAAGTTTTTCATTCCATTAGAAACGATCGACTTAATATCAATGCTTTTTTCTTCAACTCTATAATATTTAAGACACAGACAGGCCCCCATTGCTGCGATTATCGGAAGGGTTTGAACCGCTACTGCGCGCATGCCTCCTAAAATAGTCAGAAAACTCACAACCGAATAAAAAACAAATGCCCTCCCCTTCCTTTTTCCATACATCATTTCGTAAGAAAACCATACAGAAAGGAGAAGCCATATCATCTGTCCTGTATAAGCAGCCTGATACAAAGTAAAATCTAACGACCCTGAAAGAAATAGTAAAAAGAATGGGATGGAAAACAACCACGCCTTACTCTGTAAATAAAAACGATTGAAAAGATATATAAAAAAGACCGTAACTAAAACAAAGACCAACGATCCTAACTCTCTCGCCAAGGGCTGATCTTTCATAAATGCTGTGAACGGCAGCGTAAAAAGATTGATCGCTATCACCCATACATCACCATTGACATAATTCCACGTCGCCGGGAACAATGAATGTGTTCTCAACTGAGATTGCGCCAATAATGTAGCTGTAGCAACATCTGAGTGAACGAAGGTCTGTCCAAAAGTCAAAATCGAATATGCTGAAACACCAACTGCTATCGCACATATCGCCTTTAATAAAATATCTATCTTGTCTGTCCCATTTTTCATATTTAATGCAAAATAAAACAAAACAGCACTGGAAAACAACGATAAAAAAAGCTCATATACTGTAAAAAAGGATGAATGCCACAGATATAAACTTATCAAGAAGCCTACAACTGCGACCAAAACACCACCTATTTTTAACACGCCCTCAATTAACTTATTGTCTAGAAAATTTCTTAAATACATCTCATTCTCCTCTACCCTGATTGCAGCAACCCTCTTTAGCTAAGATTCTCCGCAAAATAATGCCCAATAGAAGCGATCATCCTAAGCGCCTCAGGTCTCAGTTCCTCCGGGAATGATGACAGAACCGGGGCTGTCTCAAAGTTCAGCACGCCATTAAATCCGATATTCCTAAGCGCACGTATAAATCCATCCCAGTCTGTGGATGGATGATTTTCTCTTGTCTTTGTAAACGTAAATGGAATCTGATGCAGATCTGCGATGCCGTCATTATCATGAATATGAAGCACCTTCAATCGATGACCGATGATATTTAAGAATTTCTCGAAATCAATTCCTACAAGATTCGCATGTCCCGTATCAAAGCAGAACCCAAGAACTTCTGCTCCATATCTTTCATTTATCCTGTCGATGCGTTCTGCCGCCTTTCTGGCATCACAGCATGGTCCTTCAAGGATATGTCTCCCTGAAGAAGTATAAATGTTCTCAACGCATATCACAATACCACGTTCTTTTGCAAAAGGCAGCACCGTATCCAGAAACTTCTCCGTAGCCTCCCATTCCGCATCCTCAGAACCATAATACTGCTTTACTTTAAGCCCATGAACCACGATGTACTTGCAGCCAAGAAAATCACAAATCTCCATGCTTTTCGGAGCCATCTCACGGACCAGATAATCATTTAATTCCTTCGGTGCTCCCGGGACAAAATTCGGATACGGCATATGCATCTGATGAAAACGTATCCCATACTTTGCAGCAGCATCTTTATGCGGCTTAAAAAATTCCTTAAGCTCGCCCGCAGACTTATCAAAAAAACGGTTCAGTGTGAACTTATAAAGGTCTGTATTTTTCAGATAAAAATTAAGCGAAAAATCACAGCATGTAAAACCTGTGTCCCTTAAAAGTCTGAATCCCTCTTCCGGATTCTCGTCATTTATAACATTATGCGTCTGTACGCCTATCTCTAACATTCTCAATCCTTATAATCCCTTCAGACGATCCATATAAGAAGTCTGCAGATACTGGTCATTAAAGTACTCTATATTCTCCTTAATACCCATATCGCGAAGCTGCTGCTCGATTTCACGATAGTAGATATTGCAGATAAAGATACCGGTATTTTCCGGCAAATTCTTCAACTTCTCCGGTGACTCGATCGTAAGTCCGCAGAAATCCTCACCCCAGCGGGCAGAATTATTATCACAGGTAAAAAGCGGAGGAAATTCATCTCCGTAATTCAGCATGTAATTCCTGCACATATTTCCTGCACCAAAAAGTACCACATGATCGTACTTCTTCATGGCGTCCCCCATACCGATCTGCCAACGAAGATAATCCGCCACATGATATGTCAGCCGCAAAATGTCAGATGCAAAAGTCAAAGGGAAATTATACGCTGTCGAACCGATATCAAGTATAAGATCACCATCAAAGCTGATTGACCGGAGCCCCCTTATCACCTCGAGCCAGTTTGTGGTTGCCATACCGGCTGAAATGCATGAAAAAGGAATACACGCATCTCTGTAATTTCCATCATTATCACTGAGCCACACCGCATCAACTCTGCCCTTCAGAGCCATAGCAAATTCATACATATCCTGAGAGCAAAGATTGCAGTTTCCGATATTCATGCAGAAACCAAAAGCATTCTCATACTTTGCTTCTCCATTAAGCTTGTCGAGCCATTCATTGATCTCAGCCGGATCAGAAAGAATCCCGCGTACCAGATGACCCTCGAAGTGCTTGCACTGATTCTCCAGAAGGATCTTCATTGGTGAACGCTTCACTTTATCTTGCTGCTTTTCATGTTCATCTAAGACCACATCAGCCAGCTTCAGATAAAAATTTCTATTTAATTCAAATGCATCCTTATCTGAATCCAGTAAATCCAAAGGCTGTACTATAATAGATCTGCAGCCGAGTCGAACAGCCAATCTTATCTGTTCCTCAACTACAGACATGTATAGATCCATACCCTTTTTATCAACTTCTGACCCCCATCCAAGCTCAGTCGCTCTGGCTGCGGGAATTCGAAGGTTATTTTTCTGAAATGCATCAAGAATATTCTGAATGGACGCCTGCACCTGATCAGGATGATCCGGCAGGAAAATAAAACCATACTCCGCAATATTTTTTCGGGCCTTGTCGATCTCCACATATTCACCGCCGCCGCTGCATATATTGAAATTCAAAAGCATTTCTTGGAAACCGGATTCACCGATATAACCCACGCCCTGATTCGGACGCATGCGGTCTATATATGATGTTGAATTAAGTAAAATGTTCATGTGTAAATTTTATCTTTCTGTTTTTTATGAATCACGCCTTTTCAAGCATCCTCTTTATTGCATCCGGTAAACGTAAAACTACCTTCTCCACAAGTCTATCCTGCAAATAAGCTTTATTAAGATGGTCTTTTGAATACTTAAGATATGTTCCGTTACTCTTTGATACCAAAAGATGTGTAAAAAAACGCTCCCAGCTAAAAAAATCTTCACTACTGATGTAATCTTCCGGATTTTCAACTATCCTCTGAACCTCTTTATCATTAAGAACGTCAGAAATAAGCAATATCCACTCAAAGGATTCCGGAAGATATAACTCTGCTCCCTTTATTCTCTTGATCGCATCAGAAACTCTGGACATCTGTGAGCCAAATGCCGCTCCATCTGCAACAACAACCATTCTTTCCGAGCTATCCCTGTCATTCAATATCGCAAATATATTATCTCGACCATTTGCAGAAATACATTTTACCTTATCACCCAAAATCCCACTAAAGAACTCATATCCGGAATTACTATCCTCTACCAACACCGTATCATAACTTCCCTGAACAACATTCTTTGAATTATAAATACGATACAAGCTGTGATAAACGGGTTCGAGCGAATTGTATTTTCCAGAGCTATGTATACCATATATTTCAGTAACACTGTATGGTAATGCCTGCAGGCTTTCTCTCGTAATGATCACATAATAATTATCCGAATTTTTAACAGCTTCTGCAAATTCTACAGATGCAACAAATTTATTTCCCTCATCAATAATAACTATGCTTCCATGTATGGGGGATAACTGCTCTTTCCACGTATTTCCCTCTATCAGCCTGCATGGAACATCACAACTAACTGTAATTCCCGTATCCGAACCATTTAAGACATACTCACGGATCATATCTGCAAAAGTTGTTTTTCCAGTCGCGCTGTCTCCCTGTATGATAGTGATATTCCTCACGATATCCATCTCATACTTTAAATGAGCACTTTGTACAACTAAATGATGTGCTCCCTTCATCACACATATCCTCCTGCGATCCTGTTAAGTTCACCCATATTTGAGACAACTTCATTATTATTTAAAATTCGAATCTTAAAAGGTTCCTCTCCAAAATCCATCAAATGCCTAAGATTAACAGTTATTTCTCTTTCTTCAGAAAGACGCAGCAACCATCTGGCACAATTATCACCACAGTTAGATGCATTAAATACTTTATCCGGTACCTTATCAATAAGAATCAGAGTTTTTACTCCACCCGAAAGACTGACCGGAGCAATGATACCAAGAACCGGACTATCTATCGCACCACTTCCTAAAACCTCAGAATCGTCCACATCTCTTATCATCTGGATCACTTCAGGCGAAGACATCCATTCTTTATCGAAATTGAACTTAAAATATGCAGATGTATTATATATAGCATCCTTCATATCGCCATAAAAAATATTCAACATTTCTTGTCCTCTCTTCAGTAATCCAGTACCGTTATTTCAATTCAAAACCGCTATCCCCGCATTGAGATACGTTACGAAATCTCCTTTACTCATTACATTCCTATCCAAATTTTGATAATTTGATGTCAAAACAAATTTTTGACATATCCATTGTTTAGCCATCCCCCTCAGATAATATTTTCCATATTAGGCTTTCCTTTTAAATACACTAAATTCCAATTATAAACACTAACATTTTCGATTCCCATCTCTAAAAGTTGTTTCATAACCGGATGATAATTTGCAATGCAGATAATCACTTTTATCTCATCTGATTTATACTGTTTTAATATGTTTGGCGAATATACTGGTATTCCCATAAATCTTGCGCTACTCTCAGCCACTCTATTATCTAATAATCCTTCTATCTTATTATTAGCACCATAAAGTTTCAGGAAATGTTCTGCATATTTTCCTGCGCCAAATATAAATAGCCTTCTTCCTTCTATATTTCCAAAAATTTCCATATACACATTGCGATAGCTTAAATTAAGATTATTTAGGCGATCCCGTTTTTCATTGAATTTATGTACCTCCGGTCCGTGTTCACCCCAAAATTTTTCTCTTTCTTTCCAATAAAGGAGCTTATCCGTAAAAGCAGATTGATACTTTTCCCAACCTTCTAAGCACTCTTGCAATCCATATCTCTGGTAGAAAAAATCTTTTGGAACAATTTCTTCCATCCATTTTCTATCGGCATAAGCAATATGAATCACCCTCAATATGATAGCCCTCGCCGGATAAATACCTGTACAAAACTCTTGATCATAAAAAACATATTCATTATTAATGAAAAACGCATTTAGTGGTACCAAATCTAAATATCCATTAGAAAGCCACACTCCAGACTTACCATCAGAATCAATTATTTCCATCACATCTAATTTTTCCGGAATAATTTCTTTTAATCTATGAATATCTGGCATCTCAACATGCTCTGCAGATCTAAGAACAATATCCATAAACTTATCCATCGCTTCAATAAAGGATTCTGAATTAATTATTATAAGTCTGGCAAAGTAATTAACGACACTCTCTGCTTCTACATATGGCATAGTATAGTTTCCGTTTATATTTATACCATTCAAAACAGAAATTCCTCGAGACTGTAGCTTATCTGCATTATTAATCAATGCTTCTGTCTTCCACCGTCCCTCTGGAAGTGCCGGCCGTTTTTCGACTGTCTTATTATTTCTAATAATCGTCAATCCCGAATTCACAACTCCACGATTCATTGCCAATGTAACATGCTCAACATTTAAGAATTTTTCATCCTCTTCGTCGCGCATGCAATCATAAAAATAACCATTAGCTAACTGATGAAACAATCCATTTTTTATCAAATCAGCATATAACAGTTGCTCCTCAATAAAAACAGATCGATTACTATGATATACAGGAAAATACCTTATACTGAGCTCTTCTCGCGGCAAATAATCTTCTGCATATACCAATTGAGGAAATTGAACCGATGGAATAACAGAAAAGCGTCTCATTTTAAATCCTGAAACTCTTAAAAAATCTTTTACCTCATAATCAGAATAGCATCTTCCCTTCATCTTAATCGATACTTCTTCCGGTACACTTTGATAATTCTCTATACCATCAAAATTACGATTTGTAAATGGATCTCTATCGCCGCAAAAATATCGAAGTCCCATACGATTATCTGTTGCTAAAAACAAATGTCCATTATCATTTAGACACCTTTTAACACCAGTAAGTATTTTCACTGGATCACTACATATTTCCAGTGCACCAATCATTATAACCCTATCATACACATCGACTCTTTCACACAAAAAAGAGTCCTCTCCCAAATCACAAACATCAATCACATCCACTCTATGTACATTTAATTCAAGATATCCTATTAATGCTTGATTCCATTTATCATTACAATTATTAACATACAAAACCGTTTGTGAAGGACTTAAATCTGTCCACGCAATCATCCCCGATGATGTAAGTGCTTCTATTGAGTCAGCCGTATCTGTAAATATACTTTTCACATCAACTCCTATTTTTCAATCGACTATTTATAAGCTCCTTTAATTTCGTGGAGCTAGTTGATTGAGTATACGGAAAAAATACAATGTCCGCTCCACGTTCTTCTAAAAACCTTTTATCCGCAATCCATCCTGCGCTATCATCATGATCATTACCTGAAAACTGCACATCAAAATGATATAATCTCCATGCTTCTCGAATCCCACTATCGTATAGCGGTATTTCCACGGCACGATCCACATATTTGCAAGCCCCAACTATTTCTAATCTCTCCTCAAAAGGAATAAATGTCGAAGTATTCTTATTCTCACTCACCCATTCATCTGTACATACTCCTGCTATCAAATAGTCACATTGTTCCTTTGCCCTTCTAAGTAAATTTAGATGCCCCTTATGAAACAGATCAAAAACACCTGCAACATATCCAATATGATACTTTTTTTTCTCTCCATTCACTATACTTCTATCCATTTTCGGTTCTGGTTCAGACTGTAAATCAGACTCTGGGTCAAATACACTATAGTTCACTACCCCCATACTCCTTATCTGATTTAAAACATTTTCAAATTGCTTAACACAGATGATAATCTTATACTCATCAGGTTTCATTTCTTTTAGAATGTCCGGACTAACTATCATCACATTTTCTAACACTTCACCCTGACGTTTCTCATTATTGTCCAAGACTCTATAAACCGGATACCGCTTCCCATATCTTTGCAAAAACTTTGCAGCATATTGCCCTGACCCAAATATAATTAATTTTCTATTTCCGATATTCTTGAAAAGATCAACAAACACACGTACATATTCTTGAATTGATAATTCCATCTTTTTTCGGTTTGAATTAACTGCATTTTCAGAAAGCTCATATCTCTCACGCCATAGTTTCACTATATCATCATGTCGATATCTACATACATACATCCAATCTATATCTGACCATAGCATTTTTTTCTCCAGCAAACCATAACGATCTAATAATTCATCCCATTCCACGTACTTTGATAAATCCTTAATGTTTGCATATACATCCCGTATCATTCCAAAAACGAGCACATTTGCCGGAATATTATCTATCTTATGTTCTTGCTCACTTAACTTAAATACACCTTTCTCATAAACAACTCTTGATACACACATATCTGGAAAGGCATGTGTTAATATTTTTCCTAAATTTTCAATTTTTTCACCATATTTGTCTACTATTTTTGATACATCCGGATTAAGCAAGTTGGATGATTCAGATGATTCAAAAATCATAGACTTTAATCTATCTAATTCTTTAAGAAACTTATCCTTATCCAGCCTCACTAGCCTACTAAGATAATTTATACCCATTTCTGTTCCATTATATTTCATCTCTGTGGCAGATTCTGAATAATATGTTTCTACTACGGGTATATTTCTATTCCTTAATATTAAAGAGTTCTCTTTAATTTTCCGAATCTTTTTTATTCCATCATTAAAAATTGCAATGGTTTGCATTTTGTCCAAACGATCATTACACCTTTTAACAATTGCATCCTCTCTTAAACCATTTATGCAATATTCTGCATATGCAAGCCCTGAAAAATTATCATCAACTGAACATTCTATAACATATGCATTTGCAATAGCATGAAAAACTCCATTTTGAATCAACTCATCAAGAAGACTATTTTCATAAAGATAAACCGAATTGCGATTATAATATAAGGGACAATACTGCGCATGAATTTTATCGACAGAAGGAATTATATCCTCTCTATAAATAAGCTGTGGAAGCTGTAAATTTGGAAAAACGGAATATATACATGTTCTATTAATTCCTGCATCATGTATTACGTTCATCAATTCCCTTTTTGAAAATGCACGTCCCGATACATATTTCTTATTTTGTTCAGAAATCTTGATGTACCCATCTATTCCATCAAATTGTCTTCCTGTATGATAATCCTTATCTCCACAAAAGTATCGTAATCCCAATCGGTTATTTGCCATAATCAGCAATCTACCATTAACGCTCAAATATGATAACGCCGTTTTCACGAATGAAACAGGATCATCTACAAATTCAATCGAACAAGGTAAGATGACCACATCAAATTTTTTTTTGCTGTCAAAAGCAGATGCTGTCACGCAAACAGCATCTGCTCCTTGATTTCTATAATACTCTTCCAGTTCACTAATCCAATGATTAATGAACTTATCTTCATGTCCTGATTTAAAGAAAAGTATAGTTTTATCCTTACCAATTTCATACCATGTAAAAGAACCTTTTAAAATGTCATTTTCAATTTCCCTCAAGTCCATTACTAATTCTCCAATTATTTTATTTAAATTTCATTCCCTTGAAGTTTTACTAATTCTTTTCGAATCTTTTTATCTGCAATTCTAATCTCTGTAAATCCTATTCTTTTAGCCGTTTCTAACAAGGATTTTTGTTCATTTGCAACCGATATAATGATCAAGTCTATTTCAGTCGGATCATAATCCCCAATGTATTTAACCATCTTCCCCTCTATCATAGACTCATTTTTTGTCTCAGAGACAGCGAACCCCGCAATATGATCCTCTAAGCCATTTTCTTTTAAATAGAAAAAAACTCTTCTTCCAACTTTACCAGCACCATATACTAAAATTCTGTTTTTCTTCTCCACAAGAGAAATTAATCCTCTTAATTCCAAATCTTCATTATACTCATCTAATGGATCAAATGATAAAACATCAAACATCAGGGACTCAACAATATTTAACTCATCAAAGCGTTCTTTTTCTTTTATGCTAATTCGCGAATAAATGTCTTTTATATTACCAAGTATCTGTCTTGCATATTTAACAAGCGCTGCTTTCTCTCTATCATTCTCTGCTTTAGAAAAAATGTATTTCAAGCAAACGACAAACTGCCATATTCTCCATTTTTCATGATCAAATGTAAGCGTCCTTGTCATAATCGAATTTCTACGTACCCTATAACGATATATTTTTTCACTGACATGCATCATTTTGTTACTCTTAAAATAACATTCTAACGCAAAGGCAGAATCTTCAAAAAGAGCTCCCTCCACGAAACGAATACGTTCCTTATTTAACCATGCTTTATTCGCTAGAATCAGCCATGCTGATTCAACAAATTCATTATTCTCTATCAATTCAGTAAATAATTCTCTTCCCCTTTGAATTCCAGGATAAGAATTGATTACATCATAATAACTATCTTTTTTGTCAAGATCATTTGATTCATATACCAAATCTCCTGTTTCATAACCAATTATTTCTATTCCCTTATTCTCTCTTACATATCTCCATAATCTTTCTAATGCATCTTTTTCCAACATATCATCACTATCAACGAAGCAAATATACTCTCCCAACGCATTATCAATCCCTGTATTTCTAGCTACACTTAATCCTTGATTTTTCTGATCAACAACCCGAATTCTACTATCCATTGACGCGTATTTTTTTAGTATTATATCTGAGCCATCCGTCGATCCATCATTTACACAAACTATTTCAAAATTTTCAAATGATTGACCAATAACACTATCCAAACACTCTTCCAAATACGTTCTTACATTATAAACAGGAATTATAACCGAAATATCAGGGGTCATTTATACATATCCTCCCAAACAACAAAATTCTCTATACCATATCTGTTCAAATTACCAATAACATCTGCCTGATATTTTTTTGATACAGCTATAATGAATATACTATCTATCGTTTTTCCAGTTTTAACTACTTCCTCTAGTTCAACAACTGGTTTATTATGAAATTTTCTCCCAGCATCAAGATTACTGACAACAAATGCATCTATCTTTTCGCGATCTTCCTGATTAAATTTCCAATAAACCTTATCTGCATAAACACCAGCTCCATAAAGATATACGAAATTATAGTCCTTAATTTCCATATGTAACATATCTGAACATTTTTTTTGTTCTTTATAAAATAAATCTGACGAGTCCATTATCTTAAATAATGTTTCACGATCCTTAATTCCCAAAATTGATATATCTAACAATCCTCTTTCTTCCAACTTGTTAAAATCAACCTGAACTCGATGTAAAAATTCCAACTTAAACTCATCAGCAATACGACGATATGTATCTCTAGATGCCGCATAACGACACATTGTGTAATATGGCAAAATCCATTCTTTTATTTTTTCATCTTTTATAAATTTATTTTGTACGAAATCATATTCATCATATACACAAAAAAGTTTCTCCTTATTGCTCATTGAAGAATTAGGATTATCAATACGATAATGATAAAAATATTTATCCATGATATATGCTTTTTTAGCATACATCAATGTCTGAAACCAAAATCCCGTATCCTGGTAAGAAGCCCCTGGTGTTTCATTGAACCGAATCGAATATTTATTTAAAAATGCTTTATTATAAATTGCTGTCCAATGCGCTATATATCCTCCAAACAGCGTATGAATATCGTCACTCTCTATTATTCGATCATATATACCTGGTACATTAATAATTTTAGTCGGTTTTATTTCATAACTTCCCTCCTCTCCAGTTATATATGCAAAATTAGACTTAACAAAATCAACACATTTATTTTTTTGAAATACAGACATGATAGAACTGAACATGTTACTACTAATGTAATCATCAGGTTCTAAAATCGCAATAAATTCTCCAGATGAATACTCTATTCCAACATTCATCGAATTGCCATATCCTGTATTTTTCTTATGAATAACCTTAACATTTGAATACTTTTCCGCATACTCGTCTAGTATTTCTGATGAACGATCTGTAGATCCATCATCAACACATATCAATTCATAGTCAGGGTAATCCTGATTAATCGCACTCTCCAAACATTCCGTAAGATATTTTTCAACATTATACACAGGTATAATAACAGAAATCTTATTTGTCATTCTTTCCATTCTCCTTCTTAATTTACAAGCATCTGTAACGAAAATGATTCATTCAATATATAAATTTTATTTTCATTTATTCCACAACTTATCAATTGCGTCTTAATATCATTAGAATTTTTTTTATTTGCAACTAAAAAGTCTGCATTCGGAAAAAGGCTTATTAGATCATCTATACTTTCAATTGTATACCCCTCTATAACTTTTCCCCTTAATTCTTTTGAATTATCGCCTAGACCTATTACAAATTTCTGTCCCGTAATTCTTTCGTATTTTAATATACTTTTTCCTCTAACTCCTGCTCCACAAATAACAAATTTTCTTTTTTGACTTACCATCTCGATAAAATCCGAAAATGATAGCTCATCTTTCTTAAATTCTTTTTCTTTGTAGTTTATGAAACAATTCAACTCATTTAGCCTATTTAGTGCATCATCTGAAATGTAAGTAGGCTTTATTTGAATCTTTTTTTCTATTTTTTTTATTTCACTACCAACAACACTTAAAAACGAAATCCTTCCCTCATTACTAAGTCGTTTACAATTCCATAAATAAGACCCTACTTTTGCAGAATCAATAATTGATTCAACCGTATCACTTAGTAAATTTCTTTTCTTAAACCAATCTATTAAAAAATCAAACTCATATTTTACGCAGAAAATCTTATTGTCGTCCTTCACTGATGAATTTGGGTTATCCAGCCTATAATAATAATCACACTCACTTAAATACATGCATTTTTTGGCATTAATCCCAGTCAGTAAAGAAAAACCAATATCCTGATATGATGCACCTTGACTTTCATTAAAAAAAATGTCATTATCAATCAAAAATTTCCTAGAATAAATTCCACTCCAAATACTAACAAATATTAGATTTCCCAAACTCAGATCTGAACATACATCCAGAACCTTTCCGGATATTGATTTAATTCTCTCTGAAATATTTTTCTGAACTAATTCCGTCCCATTGTAATCAATGAATGACGTATACCCCTCTTTTAAAAAATCAACACCATTTCCACTAGCTATTAAATACATTTTTTCATACATATCTAGGGCAATATAATCATCCGTTTCAACAATTCCAATATACTCTCCCTCCGCTGCCTTTATCCCTAAATTCATCTGATATCCGTAACTCTTCTTTTCAGAATGAATCAACATAACCCGTGAATCATTTCGCACATACTGCTCAGCGATTTGCAGTGTTCCATCCGTTGAACCTGCATCTATAATAATAACTTGAATGTCCCTCAACGTTTGATTCAAAACACTCTCTATACATTTTTTAAAGTATTTCACCACATTTAGTGTTGGCATTAAAACAGAAACCTTAACACTCATTTAATAAAACTCCTTTATTACTACTATGCCGCCTTCCCATCTTTGGCCCATCATTCAATTATTCTATCAAAAATAAACTTCCATATATTCTACAAATTTTCAATATATTATAAGAATCATAAATGATTCTTTTTACCTCTTTTATCTAGATATGTCCCAACATACTGACAAACTAGACCTAAAAAACACAATCAGCCCACACCTAGACACTTGCTCATTTATCAGTAATCCTCTTATCAAATATTTATCACCTGATTCATCATGCATAAAACTGCAAACCTATACTTGAAACAAAATTGTATTATCACTAAATCAACGTTTGTCATCTCTCAATCCATTTTGTATTTCTATGTCTAAACAAATTACAGTCATTAGAATTTACCAATGCATTATTTACATGATATTTAATACCATAATCCTTAAAATTGTAATAAACACCCTCAAAATCCGGATTACATATCTCTATTTCATCTCTACTTTTTAATTTACAATAATATGCATCAATTTGAGCCGATTCCTTATACATTTGTGGAAAGTGAACTAAGGGAACACAGTTATTAAATAAAACTAATAACGCAAATAATACTGCAACATACTTTACTAATAACGATTCACTTGTTAAAACAACAAACAAAGCAACTACGACGATAAGATAAATATAAGGTGAAAATCTTGCCCACCAACTTTCCTTTATTCCAAACATTAATCCCACTGATACTAATAAAACCAATGTCGCAATTATCTTTCTGTTATCGTGTTGCTTTATCATATACCATATAACAAGTATAATTATTGCAACAATAAACAAACCGCCAAATATGACACCAAATCCCGATATCCTTGAATCTGTAGCTTTAATACAACTCACTTCACTACCGTCAAACGTAAACGGAATTTTAATAACAGCCTTTTTACCACTCGATCTTTGAAAACTATCAACCTTAGAAAATAGAGATATCAACATATTTTTAACGTGATTTTGCTCATAAAACGGTGAATTATCCGTAAGAATATCGATTTTTTCTTTTCCTGTTAATGGATATGTTATTGATCCGTGCCTAAAATAATTGGTGACATACGATGTTGCCCCTGCCCAAAAAACCGTTCCTAATAATATAGCAAAGTAAAAAACACTTTCGAAAATAACTTCTTTTGACAGTCGATTTTGCTTCCTTATACTTTTAAAACAATCAAGCAAATAAAAAGCTATGCAGTATAATCCACCAAATAAAAGTCCTGTAAATTTAATATTTCCACATATAATCATTATGCCAGCTACCAAACTAGCTGATTCTACAACACTAAATGTCTCTCTATCAGAAAGCATAACTAATGCTAGCACAGTCAAAAAAAGAATAGTATGCAAAAAGCCATCAACATAAAATGTGAACATTTGCTGAACAGCTATTGGATTAATCATCAAAATACTTGAAAATAAAATACATTGCCAAGTCCTATATTTCTTCTTTTTCATATAATAAAATGAAAGAAAAAAAGCACAAATCATAGCTAACATCGTATAGCTTTTTCCAGTTTCTATATTTCCTGTCATTGAATATATGCTAGATGCAAAAATCCAAGTTACCTTGCAATATGCTTCTACCCACCGAATATTGCCAAAACTTTCAACTCCAGCACCTTCCGTTATACTTAAACTAGGAGTTGATTTTAGTGGATTCCAGTGATTCTTTAACAATCCAACAGCAAGTTTATGATATGCATTTCCATCCCAAGAGCAGTCAAAAAACTCTCCTGCAATCCACGAGAAAAAAATAAAAATAGCAACAGAAATTAATATTTCTAGCCAAGTTGTTTCTTTTTTGTCACATAAATTGACAACTAACACAGAAAATATAAATGACATAATAAAAAAATGCCATGTAATAGTTAGTCCAACAGTAAATAGAATAGTTGAAATCAACAATTCTATTGTGAACGTAAACATAATTATCTGAGGGATATGCAAACAACTATCTTCCGTAAAACCATTTCTTATTTTATTCATCATCAAACGCCTATCTTTCCAACTGCCCTTTAACTATTGAGTCTTTTCTCTTCAAATTAGCTAATTATGATATCATCCTAACGAACAAATTCTCTATTATCAATAAACCAACGATAGGCATTTTCTACGCTTTCTCTAAGATTCATCGACGGTTTCCACCCTAATGAAAAAATTTTTTCTGTATTTAACTGCATATGCAATCTTCCCTCTGGCTTATCCGCATCAAAGATCAATTTCCCTTTATATCCAATTATTTCCTTAATCGTCTCCGCAATTTCACGAATCGAAAATTCTTCCCCACGTCCTATATTAATTAAAGGATATTCAAATTCATGATTCATAAGGAACACGCATGCACTCGCTACATCTTTGCTATTCAAAAACTCTCGACACGCGCGACCTGTCCCCCAAACAACTACTTCACCAATCTTCTGTTCTTTCGCCTCTAAAATTCTTCGTATAAGAGACGGTACAACACCAGCTTTATCCCCATTAAACGCCGCATACTCCCCAAAGAAATTACAGGGAATCACTGTAAAAAAGTCATCATTGTATTCTTTTCGGTAATAATTACATAGTTGCATCCCCGCCGCCTTCGCCAAAGAGTACGGTGTATCAATTTCATTCAAGTTTGTGAATGTTGCATCTTTTTCATCAATGGGTACGGCGGCTGTACTTGGATATAATAGTGCACTGCTAACATTCAAAAGCCTTTTAACCCCATGATTATGCGCACTTGAAATCACATTCATCTCCATCTGCATATTTTGAAGAAGGACCTCGACCGGATACTTTCTCTTATATTCAATACCCGCAGAAATTGCCGCAAGAAAAAAAACATAAGACGGTTTATGGACTTCAAAAAAGCTATCAACCACTGCTTGATTAGTACAATCAACTTCTGAACGGCTACAGCATACGATATTTGAATAGCCAATACTCGTAAGTTCTGACACTATCGCGTGCCCTAGAACTCCGCTATGCCCAATTACACATATTTTTTCATTTAAGTTCATTCTGTTTCATCCTATTCTTCACATTCATAAAATATCCTGTATTTTTCGCAATTAAAACATATTATTCCGAAATTGAAATATGTGTTTCAACTTTAGACATAATATGAACTCAAGCTGTTATTTGTTATTAGTTGATTTTTATTATATCTATACTAATTCCAACTTAAACGCTTCATATAAGCCACTTGTATAATAGATTTTATCTTATTAGTCAGTTTTTCTTCATTATCGTAAGAACAAAATCTTATTCTATAATTATACATCTCGATAATTCTCTAAACAGAATCATCTGAACTTTAAAATTTCTATCGGAAGCACGTGCCTTTCAGCAACTCCACATTCATTAATAAGTTGCTCTTTTATTTCTTCATAGAACACATTGCTTCCGATAAGAATATGATCAAATTCTTCACTTGTAATCTCACTAGGATCAATCACACGCTTTCCTTCAAATTCTTCATTATCTACACATCCATTTCTGGAATATGCTACAACTTCAATTTCTTTAGCTAGCAAAGAAGAATACCTTTTAACAACCATCCCTGTACCAAAAACAATCACCCTATTAATTTCATTTGCCTTTGCTTTCAAAGAATTAATATTTTCGAGAATATGATTTCTAAGTTCTGCTTCACTAACTCCAATCTTTTCAGAAACAGCACCTATAAAAGAATCTTTTTTACAAGTATCCTTTTCAAGAGAAATATCGAGATTTGCTTGAGAATCTATATCTTCTATTCCATTTAAAATATAGAACTTTTTGATGAACATATTCCATCTATTGATCATAACCTCACTGAGTGCTTTGGGTTCATAAATTTTCTTCTCTTCATTTTCCTTTTCAATTCGATCCATCAAGTCCAACGCTCTAATAATCAAATCCGCACTATTTTCAGAAAACGAATCAACCTGAACAGGCATTAAAATTTTTTCTGTTTCGTAATCAATGTCAATTCCAAGACTATCCTTCAACTGATTCTTTTTTACTCTCGTAACATCTTGAAAAAATGGGATATTACCGGAACTTGTGACATTACTTACACCTTCATTATGATAATCCAACAATGCCTTATCTAGATTACCTATCCTGCCTCCACATTTTAATACCCTAATCCACAGATCATAATCCTCCGCTAAACATTCCTCATCATATCTCAATTCATTATCGATTAAAAACTGTCTTCTGATAAAAACTGTAGGATGGGAGACTGGTGAATCAAAAAGCGCAAATGCCTTATTTTTTTCAGGATTGCTATAATATTCAGAATAATGAAACTTAGAACTATTATAGACTTTCATCTGAGTTCCGCATATTGCTACATCAGGATTACTTTCCATATACTCAAGTTGCTTCTGAAAACGCTCCGGGTATGAATAATCATCTGCATCCATTCGTGCTATATACTTCCCTGTAGCCACATCTAATCCAAGATTAAGAGATACTGCTACACCTTTTTTTTGATTAGTCTTCTGGATTAATCGAATTCGACTATCTGTTTCAGCATATTGCTCTAATATTTCAGTTGTACCGTCATTTGTCAACGCCTCATTAATTATAATAAACTCAAAATCCGAATATGTTTGATTCAAAATACTATTAACTGATCTCTTAATTGTTTTCACCGCATTATACACTGGCATTATAACCGAAATCATACAGTCACTTTTTTCCTTAAATATCATACTTCTATCCCAAATATAGATTAGTCAAAAACTCTTTCTTATCATTTTAACAACATCATTTAGAAATATCATAGCGAAATCATTACGGCAACATTAACCAGAATAAGCAATGCAAGTGGAAACACATACCAAAGGCTACACGTTTTTATCATAGTAATCCACAGCCCCATTGCAAAATGTCACAACCTTCCTAATATTCCCTTGATATTCGAAGTAAATACATCAGGTGTGAATTCTCTCTCATAAAGCTGTCTAGCACACTCTCCCATTGTATTTATCTTATCCCTGTTATCAATCATCCACTCCATCTTCGTTGCAAGATCTTCATAATCTTCAGACTCAAAGATTAATCCATTCTCCTTCTCTGTAATGTAAGGCGCCATTCCTGTTATATCAGAACTTATCATCACTTTACCATTCATAGCCCCTTCTATAAGAACAGCTGACATTGTCTCCTGTCTTGATGTACACACAACAACATCAATTTCCTTATATATTTCTTTCATCTTTTCATGAGAAATTTCTCCTGTGAAAACTATCTTTTCGTCGTCACCTGTTAATTTTCTGACATAATTGTAGTATGCATCTTTGACTTTTCTCCCTACGATATAACACTTAACATTTCTTCTTTTTTCCATAGGAATAGATCTAAACGCTTTAAGAAAAATGTCTTGCCCCTTAATTTCATCTATATATCCAATAACCGCAAATACCAGTTCATCATCTTTTGGGTAATTCAATTCCTTAGCTATATCCGGTACGCAAAATTTCAAAAGACCTATATCAGAT
Organism: Lachnospiraceae bacterium; assembly: GCA_900168235.1. Classification (GTDB taxonomy): domain Bacteria; phylum Bacillota; class Clostridia; order Lachnospirales; family Lachnospiraceae; genus NK4A144. The sequence goes on from FUZG01000003.1 coordinate 269,794, forward strand.
TCAGGAAAGTATTCCTGAAAATTTTTCTGAGCAATATGACTTACCGCATACGTTGGAACATTTAGTAATTCTTTTTCACTAAATACTTCTTCAAATTCGTTTTTTGTACGCTGATAATTTGATATCGGATCATGCATCCACCAAATCATTTTTACTCTTTTTTGGAGCAAATAAACACATCTTATAAGATTAATAGAATTAACTATTAAATAATCAAATTGCTGTGCATACTTAATCTCTTCGTCAGAAAGATACGGCATCGAATACATTATTACGTAGTCAAAATTTCTTCTTTCCAATTCATCATAAATAAGTTTCTTTTCCTGTATCTGTTTCTGCGGCGGCAATGCGAACACTACATTATATCCAGCTGAACTTAAACAATCAGCTGCTGTTAAAACAACTAAATTTCCCCCAACAGTATTCACAGACGGTAAAAAAAACAATATATTTTTTGACTTATTTTTTACTTTGCAATTATTATGTATATCCATAACGCCTGCATACACATCTCCAAAATACTCTCTTATAAACTTAATTTTTTTTCTCGCAATTCCCAAAGAAAGAAGCTGATCTATCATTTCTACAGGATCAGCATTCATACAAATTACAATATCAAACTCAAAATTTACTATTTCACTAGGTGACTCTATTTTAATACCATCCAACATAGTCCCAATCTTATTTATATCATTATCGATTATTCCTATGATAGAGTCATCTTTCCGTACTAAATCTTTATATTGGCGATATAAAATTCCCGTTCCAAATAATACAACTTTCATAACACCCCACAACTTTCTATCTATTTGTGTATGACCTAAATTAAGCGCTTATCCTTACCTATCTACAACAACTATATTCTTACATTTATCAAAAACGCCCACTTTTGATTAATGTCTCAAGTCTCGTAACACTCCCTTTTTCCTCATCATTCTTCCATGTTCCAGACTCAAAATGAACTGAAACAGTCCTATCCGAATAAAAATCCGGCATTCCTTCAATCGTCTTTGGTGACATTACTTCTGCCGGATATAACACAATATCATTCACTTTTTGGTATTGATTAATAATCTTAAAACCATACTTCTTTATTGCAGGATGAAGAAATGTATGTCCCTGCTTTTTTCCCGGCTTCCCGTTCGGCAACAAGAAATGCTTTCCATTGTATTCATCTATCAAATCCTTCAAAATGTCGCAGCCGGCAGCCGCACCAAATCCACATCCATTATTAACTCTGTCTGCGCATCCCATGTTAAAAAAAGCCCGATCATTAAGAAGACAATCAAAAGATTTTATAGCTTTTACATCTGTATCAAGATAAATACCACCCTCGTTATATATAATATCCAATCGTGCATAGTTAGAAGCAAACCCATATGAGCGAGCCTCTATCGCCTCTCTTGCATATTCATTCTTCCAAAAATCATAATTATCTTCATTCCATTCAATTACTTCATAATCAGGATTATATTTTTTCCAAGTATCTATATTTTCTTTGAACTCACGTGGTAACTCTTTTCCACCTAACCAAATATAATGTATCTTCTTCGGTATTCTCTGTTCTCCCACAGTAAATTCAAAGTCCGGCACTACTTCCTTAGTATTACGTATTACTACCTGCAAAAAGCATTCTATTCCATCTATTTCATTAATCTGATCTAGCTGTTCACTATATCCGCAGCATAAAAAAGAGATGAAACAAAAATCAGATAGTCATGAATATTTTCCAATTTTTTTAGTGCATCAACACTTACTATAGGAACCTTCTTTTCACAATGTTCAATAGTACTGCCCCATTTATCGGAACTGTTATCTACAACATACTCCAATTCCTTATTCTCAAAATAAATATCCAGGGCACTATCCAAGGCTTTTCCGGCTCCGAACACAATAACCTTCTTATTTTTTATGTAGTGTCTGCTCAATAAACTGCGAAATAAATCTCGCTTCCGCTGAGCCGATTTTTAAGCAGAAAATCTGCCATCTAATCCTTGAAAAGACTGTTATCAATTTTGAGCACAAATGAACAGCAGCCAGGCGGTTGATATTCATTGTCAGTATGGATAATGCTATGGCACCACGCCGTGGTGATATCAAGCTTTGTTCGGATCAGGCCAAGACCGTAGCATCTCTTTCCCAGACTGAATCCGCGTTCAACCTCGATACGATCCATATTATCGAGGTACGCTTACTTTTTCTCTTCTGAACTCATAGCCTTCGGACGACCAAGCGCAGGACCTGAAATCCGGATTCCACATTGCCTACAATACGTGAGATTGTTTCGCTTCCTGTAGATCTGATCTACCAACTCTCTATCGGAGTATCCGTATTGCTTCTGGATTATGAGCGAACCCAATGCAGTCCGAAGCGGTTTAGCAGGCATCCCCCTTCTTGGCAGGGAACAGAGAGGCATACCTGTCTTCAATTTCCTCCCAAGGGATGGTTCCAGCTTTTTTGACCCAGCGATTTTCTGGGTTCATATGAAGCCCAAAGGGCTGGTCAAAATCTGAAAGCTTGAACTGATGGTTTCGATCAAATTTGTACATTAGACATCTCCGAAGTGCAAAATTTTATGAAGGAATCATTAGTTTTTCGTGCACTTACATTATACAAGAGAATGCTGAGAAATTCTGTGTTTTCAAGGATTTTACAACATTTTATTTAACAAAATCAGACACTAACTATAGAAAAACAGAGTACAGTTTACACCTTGGTAAACCATCAGGTTCTGTCATAACCTCAGGGGGGGTTTGAAAAATTGAAAGGTTCTCTTTGTTGATTACCTACCAACCCCTCGAAAACCACACTCTCTATATGCAATTATAAAGAGTAAAGTCTTTCCAACAAATACGCTAAATTCGTTCTTATTTTCATTGTTGCATTCCTTAGCTTTTCAATTCTCACCCCATCTTCTAGAGAACTGGAATTAAACAGAATTCTTCCATAACCCACATCATGAAAATATACTGGTGTCAAATAATTACATAAATCTGACAAAGCCCTTAATATCTCTACTTTTGTGTTTTCAACACAAACACTTTCAAATGTGTTTTTCTTCTTATGCCAATACCTTATCAAATTACTCAGCTCATCAGCTAAATACATATTCACTGGCTCGGCAGAAAAGTCCGTATCTATGCAGTATTCTATATATTTAGTAAAACTCTTTTTGAACTCATCGATAAGATTCTTATCATGTTCTGAATATGTCTCGTACCTTGGCAGATCCTGTACTTTAACATAAAATGCATCACGAATCTGCTTCAATTCCCCAGAAGAAAACTTATTCCCCTTCGGATGTTTTGGATTATAACTTCCTATCATACTATGACAATCAAAACATAGTGGAATAGCATTATCAAATGAATCCTCTCCACCATCAGTTCTCTGAACTATATGATGTACTTCTATATTGATTCCTTTATACCTTTCACAGTAACAGCAATATCTTTTACAGGCAACAAGAACCTCTTCTTTTACCTTGCTCCAACTCGACATCATATATACCCCTATCTCATGACTGATGCATCAGTATATCTTAACTTCCTAAAAAAGTTCCACTCAAACTCTATTTTTAGGCTTTCTGCCTCTCTTCTTTTGAGTTATTTTTGTCAACTGTTCCTCTGTCATTCCTGATTTCAAAAAACAACTACTGTATGCTATATTTGACAATTATGTCTGCAAATTTTGTCTTCAGTGGGTCAATTATTGGTGAGTAATACTTTGAGATTATCTGTGGAAACTGTTCAATATAATCACAGATCTTATCCCACGGCAGATATTCAATATTGAAGGGATGTAATGGGCGAAGTCTTATCAACTGATCAACTATCGCTGTATCATTCAAGACCGCTGTAGCTATAATGAGTTTATCGAAACGATTAATGCTATAGTAAGTACATTGCTTCATCAATTCGTCTATATCAGCTGTGGTCATAATTCGCTGGTTCTTGCATTAAACACACCAGAGATTAAAGGGCATTTGAATCGTGATATCAATACCATACTGCTTTTGTCCACGTCTTCCATATTCATCAACATCAGCATTTTTTTGCTCGCATCTGAAAATATCTGCAATTAAAGTCTCGAATCTTTTCTCATCAGCACGTTGTGGAAAGAAATATGTTGACACGAAAACCTCCTCATCTTTCTTTTCGTGGCGACAACAGCTTTGCAACGCCTGCGCTATATGATATATGCGAAGAAGTAAAAAAATTAGCACCCCCCATTTCAAATGGGGGGGGTATTATTGACAGCTCCGCTGTATAGTACCGGTTCCGCCAAGGGCCGGTGTTCGCAATACCATAGTACCAATTGCCCCCGTAGGGGGCTCCATTATTACACTTCTATTTTTTTCATACTCTTCCTGAAATCTGATATGATTCCTTATGCTTTCCTCATTTACATTCCCTACCGTGCTGACGTAATATCCGCGTGCCCACAAGTGTCTATCTCCCCATTTTGGACGTGCTTCTGGATGCTTATCGTAAAACATTAATGCACTCTTTTAATGCAATGATTTACATTATATGCCCTCATTTTATCTTACCCAACCTAAGATGTCAGCATATTCCTCTAATGATATCCATTTCAACTTACGCTTTTCTAATACTTTCTTCACTTCCCTAGTATTCTTACTATTAAGTGCAAGCACAAACACATTATCTACTTCTCCGTTTTTTGGAACATCATCAATATTGAATTCTTTATGTTTTCCGTCAGGTTTTATTAACCCTTTAACTTCACCTGAAATAGCAAACCCCTTAAATTCGACATCATTATTTTCAAAAAAACGTGCCAATCTGAGCCCATATCTACCACTTCCATATATATAAATATCACTTTTTTCTTCAGAGACTTTATTTAACAGATTCTTTTTTGCCTCGTAAATATTAGCGTATACTGTCCCCGAATCAGCAGTACAATATACAGAAAAAAGGCCATCTCTTTTGATTCCATGTTTAACTATGAAACGATAGAACTTCTCTTGATATACCTTCAATAAGCTACTTAATTCTCCATAATAATCCAAGTAAGCAACCCCCATATGTTTTAAATAATGCCACAATGCCCATTTAACAAAATCTTCTTCCCAGACATAATTCTTCCCATCAACAATTGCCCCGACATAATCACATACATCCAATATAGACAATGATTTCTCACTGGCGTTCTCGTGAACAACGCTATCTTCATGCTGATAATAATGGTATCCAACTACCCCCGTATAATAAAATTTATTGGCTTTCATAAAAACATCAAAATTTGTTTTCGCATCTTCTCCAACAATCACTGATTCATCACAAGTATAATTATTGAATAATTCTCGCCTAAATAATTTTCCTCCCAAACTTGTTGTGAAAATACGTATTTTAAACAACTCTGTTATTGCTTCATCTCGCATCATTAATCTCGGACAATCTTTTTTCACCACAGCCCTAAATTCACCGTTCGGAAAAGCAAAATCCATGATACCGATGCTAATATCTATATCATCATTTCTTTCAATTCCAACGACAAGCTGTTCTATGCAATTCCTTTCAATCCAATCATCACTATCTAAAAAGAAAAGATAATCACCTTTTGCTTCACGAATACCTGAATTCCTTGCACTGGATTGTCCACCATTGTCTTTACTGATGACTTGTACTCTCGAATCAACACTTGCTATCGCTTCAAGAATTTGCTTAGAATTATCCACTGACCCATCATCAATACATATTACCTGCAAATTATCCCATGTTTGATTTAATACACTATCTAAACATTTCTCTATATATTTTTCTCTATTATAAACTGGAATAATGATACTCACCAACGAACTCATTTGATCCATAAAAGTACTCTAACAGAATACTCTCCTTCCTTCTTATTGAATGTCTAAAGCTTCTACAATACGCTGACAATTCTTGTCATCCCTGAAAATGAACTAATTCATCAAATATATACTGTCTTTTATCCTTTTAAGAATCTTTATTCATACTTGCCATTGCCTAGGGAATCTGCAAAACTATACGCATCTGAAAAGAAGAAATACTTTGCGTGACAAATTTAATAAAAATATTTGTCACGCAAAGGCTCATTTTGACTAGCCTCATCATTTACTTCTGACAATATAACACTATGTAATCAGACAGTCCTTGCCTACTAAGTTCATCTTTCCAAAGGTTTTCAAGTGGATTTGATAACCAATTAGCATTCACCTCAGACCGAGGCTTCCTTTCCTTAATCCATCCTATAAAATTATTCAAGCCATATCTCTGATAATATTTTATAGATATATTTCTAAACCCCATTTTTTCAGCAATCATCTTTAGACTCTTATCATTTAATATCCAAATATGCTGAGTGGAAAAAAGCAACTCCCTTTCATATATTTCTCCTAACATTTCTCTCATCACTGGTGCGTCTGTCGGTGTACCAATAATCGCTTGTCCACCATCCACTAGCAAAGCCTTAACTTCCTCCATAAATTTAACAGGATCTTCAACATGTTCTATAACATCAAATGATGTCACTACATCGACACTGGCGAAAAAATCTTTTGCCTCACTCATATACGGATATGTTATAAATCCTTTTCTATCCATGATTTCTCTATAAGTTGAAGAAGGCTCTATCGCAACTACATTGCTTGCAACACCGTTCACATAATCCAAAAATGCGCCACATCCACAGCCAATATCTGCGACAACCTTATTTCTAAAAATTGTAGTACCCGTATATTCAAACTTATTCATACTTTCAGGATCATGCATTCTATAAAAATCAGATTCACATGTTGTATCCTCAAGTTCCATTCTATACTCAGTACTTTCATAATATTCTTCAACATTCTTAATTTGATCATGCCATATAGCGCCACACTTATCGCATTGATACATCTTAACAGGTTCTTTAGTATACTTACCAAGTCCACCATCTCTAATTAATCCGTCATATATTATATGCGCCTCATTACAGCTGCATATTTTACATTTTTTCATAGTCATGTCTACCTCAATTAAAAGCAACGAATTTTTGTTAACATTAATATGATTCCCTTGAAAATCAAATGCTTCAATTTCATTCATAAGTTTTCATTTGCAAATATGGAAAACTCAAATATCCACCTGATCCTTGGATCAGACTCTGGATATGAAGTGGCTTCTATGAGCTCCTTTTTGATGAATTATGGTACAAACAGAAGAACGTCATTCTTTTTCCCGTATGATGGCCTTCGTTTCTCCCTCATCATCTCCTTGTTAGTTTAATTTTTATTAGATACCTTTACCTGAAATTATATGCTATACCTTTAATTATCATTTCCATATTTTTCACCTATAAATTCGAATTGTTGTCCTTAAATCTTTTTTTTAACTCAAAAAATCCCTCTGGTGTTTTAGGGGGTTCTTTACCAAACTTGCATTTTCCATCTTGTGAGTTATATAAATAATATTTTAAGCAGATTGCAATAAACCTCTCAAAATTTGCTTTCTGCTTATCTGTAAATCCATATTTGATTGCATTAATCATGCCATTTTCAATATCTTCATACTTATCAACCTCATATGTAATACCCTTGCGCTTCATTTGATCATATCCAAGAAGCACCACCGGTTTATTTCTAATCAGTGCGACATAATCAGTAGACGATTGAATAGTAACTACCACATCAGCTACGTCTATCAAGGTATTAATATTACCTTGAGCCAAATAAATACTATTTGGTGCTAAATCTTTTTCAACTTCATTATTGATACTAAATGGATGCGGCTTATATATGAAATTCCAATCATTCTGATAACATATTTGTGAAATTCTTTTCCCCGCATCAATAGATGATTCAAAAATTGGTGAATAGGTATTCTTTATAAAATCAGTATATGGCTTGAACTCGCTATCTATTTGCGCTGCAAATAAAACGGTTGGTCTATCTCTCTTTAGCTTGTTGCGTAAAAAACTATCTATCTCATTTACTGGTTGTATTTTTCTACTTAAACCATTCTCTCTTATTGTGCTAATTACCTCTCTAGCATCATATAAATTCTTTTCTGTAATAGGTAACTTCATAAAAGCATCAGAATCAATATTTGTGACTCCTTCTGAAGAATCTCCATCTTCATCAAATATAAATGTTCCATACAGAAATCCGGCATGAGAAAAAAGCAACGGGATTTTTTTGTCATGAATTAAACCTCTAACAACATCACCTTTAGCAGATCTTGAAGAAAGCATAATAATCACTTCGGGCTCTAATTCCTGAATCACTTTCTCAATATACCTTATCATCATATAAACAGTATATGACGCTTCACCAAATGAAATCTTGTTATCCCCAAGCTCCTGAATCTTAATAGCCGCTGCTCTAAAAAAGGAATTATCATAAATTACTTTTTGTGCATTTTCATCTAGTATCGGTGGATCAACAATATAAAAATCCCTCTCAAATATGTATGGTGCAGAAATAGTTGGAACTTCATTCTCGGTCTCTTCTTCCCCCGGCAAATTCCAAAATCCCTCTGAAACAACCCCCATCTTTTCCCAAAAAGAATCTCCATACATTTTTTTAAAAAAGGGCTTATAGTTTGTTTTTTGTATAAAATCCCACCCCCAATAAAGAGTTCTATTCTTCATAGATTCACTCTTCACTTCAAGTTCCTTAACTGCCTTCTCATAGTTTTCTTCAAAAACTGCCCTAGTAATATCGAACCGATTCCAAAATGGAGCATAATCTCTTGTTTCCAAAAGACCTTTCCCACTCAAAAATCGAGAAGTCTCCTCATAATAGTTTTTCGGAATGTATACAAAATAATTCTCCCAATCGTTTATTTCTTCAGGATGAACAATCCTCTTTCCACAATAAAAAGTCCCTACCTTACACTTATTAGAGTCTATAAAACATTCCACGTTATCCCTACCTAAAGCTACAAGCTGTTTTCCACCAAAATATCCTGCGCCCCATATTATTATTTTTCTTTTATCAATTCTTGCCAAATCTACTCAAAACTCCTTTGAATGCAAATATTCGACTATATCTCTAACAGCTCCGTCCCCGCCTTTCACACTTGAAACATAATCACATATGCCCCTTATTTCTTCTGTTGCATCAGCTGGACATGCTTTAAACCCTGCAATACTCATTACAGAATAGTCATTCATATCATCACCAATATATGCTGTTTGTTGGAAATCAATATCTAATCTGTTACAGAGATTTCTTAAATCGCTCAATTTATCAGAACTCCCTTGGATAAGATTGCGTATCCCCAATTCTTTACATCTATTTTCAACAATATGTGATTTTCTTCCAGTGATAATTGCAGGGATGATGTTCATTTGAGGAAGCATGTTAGCAATAGCATAGCCATCCTTAGCATTAAATCTTTTCATTAATTCCCCATCATTACCAATATAAATTCCACCATCTGTTAATGTCCCATCGACATCCATAACCATTAATCTAATACTATACAACTAATATCTCTCAATTCTTTTTATTGCATGTTTACCAAAATTCCTTGGTTTATCATGGTTTTGATAAACGGTTGACAGTTCCATATAAAGTCAAAAGTAGTGCCTTCCATCTATATACAAAAAGATATTGTCAGTAACTTTCTACCTTGTACTTGAGGATAACTATCCTCCGTACATATTTAAAAAATGGAATCTTAACCATAAGCATCCTTATGGACAAGATATAGCTTCACCCAAAAGCAGTGAGATGTTTGCCTCAATCACTGATGCCCAGATAACCAAGTTCCTTAGACTGCATGCTAAGAGGCGTGTCTAGGATGAGTACTGGGCTTATGACAATTCAAGCTTCTCCAATTACTCAAAAACTCTTAAGCAGGCTCAGTGGGGCAATCTCAAGGAAATGCTCAACACGAGAAGGCTTCTCGCCAAGTCAAAGAAAAATCTTGATGGCAAAATATTTAACGCGTTTATAGCACTAATTCTGTTTTCCCATCTTGATTACAAGATGAAGGAAACAGATTTATACAAAACTTACACAATGCAACAACTGCTTAATAAGCTTGACATTCTTGAGTGTTATGAGGATGAAAAGCACGCACTCAGAATTGGGGAGCTTTTAACGAGGCAAGCAGATATTTACAAGACTCTCGGAGTGGAACTACCAACCTCGTCATGTTAATCCGAGAACCCAGGTTCCAATATCAATGCCGATTACCAGCGTTGTATCACTTACTTGTTGGATTATTTCATTCTGTGTAGAATTATTCATGTGGGAGCTCTGGTATATTGAGTGATTTGTTACATCCGCCAAGATGCATATCAATCTTACCTTGAGATTCTTTTTTCAATTGGCGCAATTTATGAATTGCAGGAATGCTCTCTAAATACTACTCCAAACATTTTTCATAAATACTTGGAGTTATAAATTTGAATTTGCAATTGGGCGACATCGTTTCTACAATCTCTCTTAGCATCATTGAAATATCAGAATTCAAACCATCAAACTCCGAAATATGTCGGTCATTCTGATACGAATCATCCATATAGTTCTCTCCACTTTCAGTGTTAAAGCCATCAAATCCGGCAAAAGTAATCATTGACGGATTAACCCTCTTAAGAAGATTTAAAATCATCATAGTCGAATTTTCAAAATATTTATATCGCCTATTTATTAGGCTATGATAATTAACTACAATATCCTTTGTATTATCCGTTCTAACGTTTGACGAGAGAATAACTTTTCTTCCTTTTCTCTTTTCCTTTTGTCTTGAATATCTTTTCGAATTGCCAAAAAAGGCTATTGCTTTTTTATCATCCGCAACAAAATTCACACTTATAACAATTGGTGATTTTTCAGAAGAATAATCATCTATTATTTCTCTATGAGTATTTAGCGTATTCCCTGGAACTAGTATTAAAACTTCTTTTCCTGATATTTCCTTTTTTAAATCTTGGACAACATCATAATCATCAATCTTATCAGACACATACTCTGTATATAATCTTTGGATATTATCATAATCATATCTCTGTCTGACCTCGGGATCAATCATTGAAAGGAGCTCACCAATATCTTTGGTATCTAATCTAAATTTATCTGTAAGATAAATTACGTTATTGGGATGGGATTTATAAACTCCTGCCATCATGGCCGCTGTAGAATATCCCCATTTATGCTTGAAAGAATATTTGTAAATATAATCATCTAATATATCAAGTATATTTTCAAACTCGTAATCATAGTGCATCTTCCTTACCAAAAAATCCACTATTAACTCAGTATTAAGATTTCCTGCAACTTTACCCATTCCACCCAATGTTCCATCAATTATTATCTGTCTACTGCTGGAACCACTCAGCTTTATTATCTCCTGTGCAAGCGCAAATGAAAGCTGGTAATTATTGTGAGAGTGAAAATTAATGCAAATTTCAGGAAGCATATTATGATCTATAAGGCCATACAATCTATCAACATCATCCATATACATAGCACCATAAGTATCTACAATTCCAAAACTATATGGATGAAGATCATTGACCATATCAACTATTTCCAATAACTCTCGATCTGTATAGCTTAATGAGTTAACTCCTTGTACAAACAACTTATACCCTTTTGATTTTATAGCTTTAGCCCATCTAATTACCCCCTCCTTTTCATTTATATAGTCTCGTTTTGTAAACCCTAATCTAATACCCTCAATGCTATTGCCATTACATTCATCTAAGCACTCTATATCAAACATTCCATAATCAATAAAAGCAACATACATTGCATTTGATGATTCCTTATCAATTAATCGCTCAATTTGACTTACTCGCGTAAAGAAAGTAGAATCACCTTCATATTTCCATTTCCTTGAATCCCTTAAAAATCCAATTTCAATAATATCAATCTTGGCATTGTCTAACCGTTTCGATATCTCTGATATTTCATGATCTGGAAATGCGCAATCAATAATCCTACCGCCATCTCTAAGAGTGCAATCTAATACTTTAATATTTTTCATATATAACCAGCTTATTTTCTATTTTTCTGTAAGTATTCAGCTACAACTTCTGCAAATTCAAAATCTTCAGCAGTATCAATGTCAACCGCTTCAAATTGGTCTATTTCGTAAATATATGGTCTATTTCCTATTCTTTGCCCCAGTTCAGTAAACACTTCCTTATTAAAAATAAAAAATGCCCCCGTTTCCATATATATTGGTTCAAGGTCCTGAGTTCTCACTATATTTTTCATATCATAATTTAATGGCTTGCCCGCTTTCCACATGTAATCTTGAAGAATCACAGCTGAAAAAGCAGAATCATACTCACCAGATATCACCTTACTCAACGCTTTCTTAATTGATTGACTCTTAGTGAATGGTTGCGTAACATGTGTAAGAACATAAATATCTGCATCCACATCCTTAACAAATCGCTCTATTATCTCTAATCCCTTAACCTGAAACCCATCTAAATAAGCGTCTCTCTTAAGAAATTTTAACCCTTTTTTCTCATAAGGACTTATATACGGTAGTATTGCTTCATCGCTACAATAGACATATTTCTCATCTATATTATCAACATCACAGATTGTCTCAAATATATAATCACAAGTAGGTCTTCCGTTTAAAAGCATTGTATTTTTTCCAGGAAGTCGTTGATTATTTAGTTTTATAGGAATAAATGATACAATTTTCATAATTAAAAGCCTCCATATGTTCAAATTGTTCTTAGGTAATCATCATGAATGTGTATAATATACTATCTTACCTCAACTTTAAAAACAGCGGGAATACAATCCGTCAATCAATATCAAAATATTGTTACTTTAATAATTATCTTGAACTAACACAAGTATTAGCCAAAAACATCAACACTCATATCCCATATATACGAAAGGTCATTGCCACCGCTTTCTGAGAACTTCACACGATTACGATAGATTAACTTAGCCAGCTCATCCTGCATTTTTCCCATAATCCACCATCCTCTTTTAAACATCTCTCTTCACACGAAACAAAAATATCGATTCCTTCTGTACGAATTCCGATTTTTTCTAAAATTTTTTTTTATTTGTTCAGTACTATAGTACATATCCGAAACGATTATTGTTCGCTTTGTTAGTGCAACCTCATTAAAAATTGAAACGATTTTTTCTAGGGACCATATATGAATAGTCAACTTCAAATTCCAACTTGATTAACTTCTCTATATCTTCACTATCAATATGCGTCAATCCCCTTAAGTGATCATATATTTCAACTAAAGTAGCATTTTTTCCTGCCAAAACGCTTGCTTGTTTTCTCATATTGACAAAATCAAAGCTAATTTCATCTACAATTTTTTCTTCTACTAATCTGAATAAATCAATATCATTACTATAGATTCTCTTTACAAGTGTACCAAACACATCAAAACTGATAATATCTGCATCTTGGATTTTTTTATTCAAATCTTTTTCGCAAACATTCCAGTACTCATCTTCTTTATAATTTCTATTCTCTAAAATAGCCCTCTGTCCATTCTTATAATAAACAGGCACCTTCCAATCAGCTATCCTCGTAAAAATAGTATTCCAATATGTCGGAGCCGTATTGATTACTACTACATCAGCCAGATGTTCCGCCTCTTGTTGCGAAAGAATAGGTAAGCCAAATATCTTGTCTCCTATCTTCTCATCATATCTATCGCACACACCGACAATATTAAAATCTTTATTCTTTTCAATCAATGTTGCTGTCATTCGCCCTGTTCCATATAGGACTATTCTTTTATTTTTTAAATGACTACAATCGTTGCAAAAGTTATCGTATTCTAAATCAAATTTACTTTTGAAATCCATAGATCTCTTTCTATATAAATCAACTATTATATAATCACTTAGTCACAATCAGTGTTCCACTCGCATCACAAATCGGCATTTTGGCCAACGCCACTTTGTAATCCCTTTCATAACGATCTACTGCCTGCTCAACCCCCAATAGATCACTAGAATAATCATGAATAAAGATATACCCACCCTTTTCTAGTCTCGGATAAAAATATACTAATCCCTGATATATAGACTCCTCAAAATCAGCATCTAATGAAACAAACGCAAATTTATCTTCTAATCCATCTAACGATTCAGGAAAAAATCCCTGTTTAATCACCACTTTATCGATATTTGTCATTCGATTCAAAACGGTTTCTATAGTCGTATCCTTATATGCCTGAATAAAAGACTCACTGCAATTACCCTTTTGTTTTTCTCGTAATGCTTCATTTGCATCAAAGCCTTCAAACGTGTCAAAAAGATACAACTTCCTATCTGGAAATGCAGCATTAATAAATTGGGCAAACTCCCCCTTGAATACACCTAATTCAGCAACAGCTCCCTGTACATTGCGCTTACGCATTTCTTTTACAGCTAATTCAAAGCATTTTACACGAACATAATCTGTCCGCATGTATCCCTGTAGCATTTCTTTGCAATCGCAATTTTCTAAGAAAAGCTCCCCGTACGCTTCTGTTCCACGAATAAGCTTATATCGCTCTTTAATGATTTTTGCATACTTTTTTCCGACAACTTGCTCAACAAATGAATAATCCGTATTAACATCACGAACGCTCCAATTGTTATATACACAGATAACTTTTGTTGTATCGATAGATAATTCCTTACATTGCTGAAGTATTTGCTCTGCATATAAATTACATATTAATATTGCATCATATTCCCTATTTACCATTTCCTCCGGATTATACACCGGCTTACCCATAAACTCTTTTTTACTTCGATCGTTATCAATAAATCCTGCTATTTTTTCTAAAGGAAGTACTCGATCAACCACCTTTCCAACTAACCTTCCTACCCCCCATATGTATACAATCATCTTTTTTCTCCCTTTCTCGCCTTCTATGCAATGTTCCAAATATAACTATAGTCTGTTCCGCCGCTTTCAGAAAACTTCACACGATTACGATAGATTAACTTAGACAGCTCATCCTGCATTTTTCCTTCAACATCAAATTCCATAAAAATCTCTCTTTCATCCAATCGACTTTATCTTCCCCAACAACTTCTTCTCAAATTCACTTTTCTCTATTACCAAAACATCATCAAAATAGAATCCGCATAATTCATCTAAGCCCCAAATATCATATTTTTCTTTTCCCCTGTTAGCTTTTGCAATCGCAATTTTCTGACGGGTACTAAGTTTCTTTGCATCACCGTTGTAAACTAATACGAATGCGACCTTTGTTCTGATATAATTAACATCTTTACACGTGATTCCACTGATTATATACGCACTATCCGCAGCTTTCTTCCTTATTTCCTCTGTACTAAAGTCCCCATCCTTAAACTCTATGAGGAAATATTTATCTCCACTAATACTTTCACAAAGTGCATCTGCTGAAGCAGAATTTTCTTCCGAATGGTTAAGGCTATTGCAGTAATTTGTTTTTGCCTGATCAAAATCGATGACAATTATTCCGCTGTCAACCATGCACCTGTCTGCGGTTGTATTCTTTGAAGTTTCACTTATCTGTTTTAGCGCGCCGTTTTTTCGGAATAATTCAAAATCTTTAATTTTTCTCATCCAGATAATCCAATTCCTCACTTATTCTTAAAAACGGTTTCGCCAGCTTTGAATAGATCTGTTCAAGATCACCGCTTATATCTCTGATTTCAGTTGTGAAATCTTTGCTGTTCTTTTCAAGTAAGTAAATTTTCGTTTTATCTTCGACATTATACTTTTTTGTGAAGTACTCTATGAAACTAATATAATCCGTGCTATGTGTGCTTATTACAAAATTAATCCCGAGCAATTCGTGCAGTAATACAACAATCTCCGCATACACTTCCATACTCTCCGGGTTCAGATGCGTTTCCGGTTCATCTAAAATAACTATCCCATTATCTTCCAGGAAACCTTTCTGTAGTAATGATTTAAGGATTACAAAAGCCTTTACTCCCGTGGAAATATTAACAACTGAAACACCTTTCTTTAATCCTTTTTCAGAATAGACAAAACCCGTCTCCGGATCAGACACAAGACTTCCAATACCGATCGTATCTAACTTTTCATAAATTTTCTCGAGTCGATTATTAGCTATCACATCGTCTACCGCAGAGACATTTTCCGAACTGTTCCTTATAAGTTTTCTAACCAGTTCATGTCTATGTCCTCCGCCTCTAGGAAATGCCCCCTCTGTCATGTCATCCAGAGTATAAGGATCATCGATGTATATGATATCTTTTATCAGATTTATTTTTTCAGTGATTTCAATCTTTTGTTCTTCATCAACAGAAAATGAGATTTTTTCATTCTTAATAGACAGTTCAATTTCAGAATTATGATCAGCATAATTAATATGTCCTAACTGAGATCCAAATTCTGCCTCAATATTTCTTGATGCAATAGCTTTTAATATATCCAGATCATTTGCATCCAATGAATCTTGAATCCGAACACGTACGGTTTGATCTATATCATCCGCTTTTTCTCCAAGAACCTCATATAATAACTGATCGATTGCTTCACTTCTTTTGTCGCATGGATATGTTGCCACAAAGTCTCTAACTCTGTTTTTAATCCACTGCATTTTTGAGCGTGGAATCAACCTTAGATTTCCGAAAACCCTTATAAATCGGTATATTGATTCAACTCTTTCCTCGAGAATTTTTTCCTCATAATCATGAAACGTACTAAAGGCACAATACAGGGCCTTTCCAATAGTGCTTTTCCCCGTTCCATTATCACCGCAGAGTACAGTTATTCCATTGATATCAATTTCACTGTCTTTATGTATTCTACCGACATTCTTTAATCTAAATTTCATTTATCTCATTCATCTTTCTGCGAAAAATGTACGCTCGAAAGTATCTCTGATGTTCTGCGTATTCCATCAGAAATACCATACTCTGACTCCCATCCGATACCATGTATCTTATTTGTATCAAGACGCGCATCATTTGCCTTTGAGAATCCCGCTGCCTCGTCTTCTTTTGGAAGATCGAATATCACTTTTACACCAAATGATTCTGCTATCAACTTTGCCAGATCTCTTAAGTGAATGTCCGAATCTTTACTTGTGATATTATATGCTTCCCCGCTTTCTCCTTTTGCAAGAATGGAAACTATAGCATCAACCGCATCTGCCTGGTAGCAATAGGAGAAATACTGTGTACCTGCACTCTTTAATACTATATCTTCTTTTCTCAATCCATTTTTAAGGAACTGGGTAAGTGCCTTACTATCATCTGTATGGAGACCTGCCCCGTAGCATCTGGCTAATCTCGGTATTACAACATCAAGTTTTTTCTCCTGCATGTACCCACGGCACAGCGCTTCACCGGCTCTTTTTCCTTCCGGATAGTTTGCTCTGAGCGTATTACAGTTAATATATCCACAATCCTCTTCAGTGAAAGACCCTATATCATTTTTATTTTCGCCATATATCTCCACGGAGGAACAAAAAACAAAGCGTTTACAATTATGTTCTACAGCAAACTCCAGCAGGTTATTTGTTCCGATCACATTTGTGAGTAATGTTTCTATGGGTTTCTGTGAATACTGGAGCGGATGAGTATTACTTGCTGCATGGATCACATAATCAACATCATCCTGAATATCTATACGATCCTTATTTATATCTGCGAAGATAAGATTGAATAAGGGATTATGGCTGTATTCACTGAACCTTTCTCTTGCCTGTTCACTTCTGACCAGCGCGTATATTCTGCAAGACAAATCTATTTTTTCATTTGCAAGCATAATAGCATCGATCAGCATACTGCCGATCATTCCACGAGCTCCGGTGATCAGAACTTTTACACCCTTAAATTTTTTAACGAAATACTCTTTTTCAATGATATGATTCAATTCTTCCTTGTAGATTTCGTGCTTGTAGTATTCCATTTTCAACCTTTCTCCAGGATTGCTTCAAATATTTTCATATCATCTTTTGTTGTTATCTTTAAATTGATTTCTGAGCCTTTTGAAAAATATATCTTTTCACCAAGCATGGACATGAGAACACATGACGCAGTGGTATTGGTTATATTCTTTTCTTCTGCCTGTTTATGCGCCCACATAAGTTTATTAAGAGCATAAGTATGCGGGGTTTGTGTTCTGAATAATTCGTCACGGTCCAATGACTCCGTAGATTCTATCCCGTCTGAACTTCTGAAAATGGCCTCAATACAAGGAATAGCAGCAACTGCACTGCCGTGTTCCCTATATGTTGCCAAACTGTCTGATATGATTTCATCTGATATCAACGGTCTGTTTCCGTCGTGAACCATGACTACATCATCCGGTGCACAATCTTTTTCCAGCTCTTCAAGACCTTTTCTTATGGAATCCTGACCGGTACTTCCACCTGTGACAACCCATTTAAGCTTCGTTATATTGTACTGCTTCGCATATGCCCACAGCATATCCTTCCACGCTTCAAGAGTAACTACAACTATCGCATCTATCTGCGGATGTCGCTGAAAAGCTTCCATAGTATACAGTATGATTGGTTTATTTTTTACGTGTATGAACTGCTTAGGTATCTCATTATGCATTCTGGAACCTACTCCAGCAGCGGTTAATAATACTATATTCATTCTTAATTTCCTTCTTCCGGAAATCTTAACTGAGTCACCGGATGTGATTTTCTTTTTTCAACAGGCGGAAGCGCCATATAATCTCCGAACTCTGCCTTGAGCCAGTCAAGATAGTTTGCTTCTGCCTGTACTGTTATATCTTCAAACTGTATCGGCTGGTAGTTATTATACCATTTTCTAAGATACCCTTTCCCCGCCAAACGCTTTGGAAGAGGAAAAGTAAGTGCCCGAACAAGTTTTGTTTCTTTATGGTTACTGTAACCTATCAATTTTCTGTACATCCACACGATAGTTTTCTGAGGTATATGACTTACTAACCTATAAACAAGTCGTATTATTCTATTTGGTTCGCGCGTCTTTCCAACCTCTGACCACATTATCTTTCGAAGACAGAAACACAAAAATGTGTGTACTTTTCCTGCAATTTTTCCATCCGGAATACCATCTCTCGGAAATATATCCATGAATATCCCCTGTTCATATGGCATTCCTTCCTGGCCTTCTCTTAGAAAGACAGTGTCTTTCCTTCTGAGTTTACCATATCCCCAACGATAACCCGGTGTGGTTTCTATATCCTGAAAGTAAAACTTGGAGTGATCCAAATCCCGTTTGCAGATCTTCTGAAACTTATCATAGTCCTCTCGAAGCATAACAACATCAGCGTCGTCATCCCATGGTATGAATCCACCATGTCGTACTGCTCCCAGTAATGTTCCTCCGGTTACTGTATAGTGCAAGTTGTTTTTCTTGCAAACCCTGTCGAACTCTTGTAACAGTTCAAGCTCAACCTTATGGATTTTATGCAACTTATCTTCATCTAACTCTATCTTCATTTATAACCTTTCAACTGACAATTTTTTGAAGGTATCAGCCACCCTTCTACCAAGCTAAACGTAATAAGGTCTATTAAATAATACATATTTGTTACATCATCTAGAAGCTTGTTAAGATTATATTGCGGATATATATACCTCATAAGTTCTTCTTATTGTACCACACTCCAAACAATTCAGTTATTGCAATCTCTATTCGCCGCGTTCCCGCCACCAATTTAATGAAAACCAACAATTGACGCACGAACATTTTTTGATATCGCAGCCTCGAACACGTATTTTGAATATTATATTTTATATTCCCTTGCACATGTGCATGGTATACTAAAAATCTAGTGAGTAATAGAACGTAAAAACGAAATGTACTTCCGATATTTCTTTACCGGGAAGTACATTTCGCTTACATTTGGGGATCTTACTGATCCAGATACTCATCATACATTGCAACAAGATTACATAGTGGTAAGTCTTTTTCAATCGAAATAAAATTACGGATTTATTTTACCATCAACTTCACCATTGCTTTCTTCTTGAAAAAAGCTATACCAAAGCATAACCGTTCTTTATATCCATCGAAGTCATCCGCTTCGTAATATCTTCTTTTTGAAATCTGATCTACAGCATCGATAGTATCTTTCTCCATCTCTGCTTCACTATTTGAACGTTTAGCCTCGATTATGATCATTCTACGATTATCTTGATCTTTTATTACAATGTCAGGACGTCCCAGACCTTTTTCCTTATTAGACTCGACCTCATATCCCAAACCGAGAAAAATACCAGCTAGGAATGCATGGTAATAGTCCTCATGATAATCATTATAACTAATCGTTTTCCATAAAAAATCAGATATTATCTCACCTGCTCTAACAGTATCTTTAGACCATAAAGCACTCATCATTTGCTTTTGATCACTATTGTTAACTGTCTTCCTAAAAAGTTTAATAACAGTATCCTTAAATATCGATAAAATCTCTTTATTTGGAATTCTTAAACTAACTGTATCATCTTGATCATTTACATTTGCTTTAGTAACATAACCTGTCATAAGCAACACACTCCACAAATTATCCTCCGATGAATGTAGAGTGTCATACGTCATATCATCCGACACAGTTTGCACTATAGTACCGCCGTTTAGTAATGCCTCAAATTTCCCCTTTACCTTAAACTCTGTTCTTTGAACAAATGTCAGCAATATACCGTTATGGCTTGTATTCTTCCAATAATTTGATGGTTTTGCATCACTATTATACGTAAGGTCCGAGAGATAATTTATGACATCCCATGGACAATAAACATGTCTATTACCAAAAAGATACCCATCATACCATTCTTTAACGACCGAAGACTTATCTTCATAACCAGCTCTTTCCAGCAAGGTATCTACTTCATTCTCTGAAAAGCCGAAATATTGACTAAATCTTTCATCCAATACAGAATATGCGACAAAGTTATTCGTACCTGTAAATATGCTCTCTTTCGCAATTCTAAGACACCCTGTCACAACTGCGAATTTCAAAAATTCATTGTCCTTTAATGAACTGCTAAGCATCCCCTTGATCACATCAAGCATACGCGCATAGTATCTATTCTCTTTTGAATTCTTCTCACTGGCGCATGCGAGCGGAACATCATACTCATCTATCAACAAAATAACTTTTTTGCCATGAATATTATTCAACATTCTCATGATAGTTTTTAACGCTCCATGCACCTCCGCTTCTGAAGCATTTCCAAACATCAATCGTTGAAAAATCTCAGCATCTGCCGGATTTACTCTCTCGTCATCTGCAATATATGCGTTCTTTTTGCATACTCCGGCTATTATGTCTTTTAACTTGTCGAAAGCAACTTCATACGTATCTGCCTCAACATCCTTAAACGAAATAAACAGCACCGGATACTTATTCATCCATTCTTCGCAGAATTCATGATGATTTCTTGTAATATCGAGACCTTCAAATATCTCATTACTACTCTTTCGAATATTGAAGAAATTCTCAAACATACTCATCATTAGAGTCTTTCCGAAGCGTCTTGGTCTATTGAATAACGTTACTTCGTTATGAGTTTCTTTTACTAATTCGTACAATATCTCAGTCTTATCAACATAGTAACCTTTTTCTTTTCTCAAAACTTCAAAGTCCGAAGTACCAACGCCAAACACAAGATCCATGCAATTCTCCCTCTTGACTCTTAACAATTGAACACAGACAGCAAATTTCACAAGCTACTGTATTTATTGTATCACACTCCGTGCAATTCAATTATCCCAACACCTCTACTCAGTGCCCCTATATTAAACAAATGATATTCCCACTCAAGCGCCTAGACAAAATATCGAGTCACATACACCAGACATTCTCAAAACCATGTTCCCTAAGATTACTTTTTATTCTATTCTTTTCATCAGACATGATAGCTATTATCACTAGCGAGTTCTTTCTATAGCTCATATAATCATCAATGCTCTTTACAGGAAGATTTTCCACTTCTTTTTTATTTCCTCTTGTTTCAGAAACCGCAAAACCATCTACTCGTAATCCTTTGAGATCTCTGAGCACTCGCTTTCCGAGCCTGCCTGCTCCGTATATTATGATGTGCTCATATTTTTTGAACGATTCTATCTCTTCACCAGAAAATAATCCCTGACTCTGCCTAAAGAGATGATAAATATGCTGATAATATGGATTATCAAATTTCAAATCACCAAACGAATTTATATCAGGAAAATCAGATAAAACTGTATTGAACTTCCTGTCAAGAATGTGTGACAGTACGGGTGATATTTCCTGGTCATCGTAATATTTACTTGTTAATAACCTCAACATATCTGCATACGCAGCAATGCTTCCCTTTAGCCTTTTCTCCTGATTAGCCAAAGTTGTTATTGAACTTTCCCTCCTAAGATATATATAAAGCTCATCATCTATTACTTTCGCACGCTTCGCGGATAACATTATCTTAAGAGAATATGCATTATCTTCATGCACAAATCCCTCTGTAAAACGTATGTTACTCTCTCTGATCATATTAAGTGAAAGCAATTTTGCCGTGCAGATCATATCAATCCATCCATTTGTATCGATCAACATCTGCTTCCCACTTTTTATCGGTCCGACTAAATACTTCGACCTTTTTGAATATGCTTCATAAAATTTCTCAAGTTCCTGATCTTCATATAATAATCTCATCTGGAAAATCACCATGTCTAAGCTATTCCTTAACGCACAGTCATATGTGATTTTCAATGTATCTTTTTCAAGCCAGTCATCCGAATCAAGGAAAAGAATATACTCACTGTCAGCTTGCTCAACTGCTCGATTACGGCAAAATGCCACACCATTATTACATGTATTCCTTATAACTCTTACGTTACTATATTGATCCTCATATTCAGCTAAAATAGCCGGTGAATCATCTGTTGAGCAATCGTCTACGCATATTATGTCAAAATCCTCAAAGTCCTGTCCCACAGCGCTATCAAGGCACTTCTTCAGATATTTTCCTGCATTATACACAGGGATTATAATTGAAACCTTACTCATCAATCCTTCCACTCTTCAACAGTCCCAGCAGTTTTTCCATTCCTGCCTGTTCTTTTTCATTTCTCCATGATCCAGATTCCAGATGCACCGAAACCGTTTTATCAGAGAACATATCTTCCATTCCCTCTAATGTCTTAGGTGACATCACTTCTGATGGATACAAGACTACATCATCAATCTTTTGATACTGGTTTTTTATCTCAAACCCGTGTTTTTTCAGTACCGGATGCAGGAATGTATGTCCCTGCTTTTTCCCGGGCTTTCCGTTTGGCAGCAGGAAATGTTTACCGTTATACACATCAAGTAATTCCTTTACTATACTGCTTCCCTTTTCTGCGCCAAAGCCGCAGCCGTTATTTACTCTGTCTGCAGAACCCATATTAAAGAATGCTCTGTCGTGTAATAGGCAGTCAAAATTTTTCAAAGCCTTTACATCCGTATCGAGGTATATACCGCCTTCATTGTATATGATATCGAGTCTGGCATAGTTTGAAGCAAAGCCATATGCGTGTGCTTCCAGCGCTTCTTTAGCATATACGCACTTTCCGAAATCATAATTATCCTCATTCCATTCTACTATCTCGTAGTCAGGGTTATGCATTTTCCATGATTTTATATTTTCCCGAAATTCTCGGGGTATTTCTTTATTTCCGAGCCATATATAGTGTATCTTTTTAGGAATACGTTCTTCGCCTTCCGAAAAGCTATAATCGTTTATCTTTTCTTTAGCATAACGGATGAGCACCTGCAGGAAACACTCCATCCCATCTATTTCACAAATACCATCCAACTGCTCCACAATATCTGCTGCATAAAATGGTGATGATATAAATATCAGATAGTTCTGTTTATCTGTTATATTTCGTAGTGCCTCAATACCGACTATCGGAATCTTTTGACCAAGATGTTCTATATAAGTTCCCCATTTATCCGGACTATTATCTATTATCATCTCCGGTTTCTTCTCAGCGAAATATATATCAAGTGAGCTTTCCGTCGCCCTTCCGGCACCAAAAATGATCACTTTCTTATCAACTATATATTTTCTAAATTCCTCCGGTCCCCTATTGATTATTCTAACCATCTGCCTTACCTGTACTGCTCATCGATTCGTCTGTTTGTTTCTTCCAAAATGCGGATCGTGTCTTCATCAAGCCCCATCTCCAACGCACGGTCTTTCGAGAATGAAGCATCCCCATGAACTTCCTCTATGGTTTTACTCGACGGATATACATCGCACACTATATAGTCCATTTTTTTGATCATAGCGATTGCGATCCTGTGCGTTCCATCTATCGGGTACTTGTCTTCCATAAGGGATACAGTCCGGCTTTCATCATATCCGTTCTCATCCCAGCTCTTCAACAGTTCTATGTATTTTTCCAGTCTCTTTTTAGATGTTTCTTCGCTGTTAAAGATCGACAGACCGCGTATATAGATTTCATATCCGTCATCTCTTAACCCATAATACTGCTCCGCCGCCAGATATCTGAATGCTGCGGAATATGTATTCCGTGCTGCCCTCCATATATCACGAAGCGGTATATGTACATTTTTCTGTATAGGTTCTCCCAATATTAAACCATACAAAAAGGGATACACCCATACATATTCCGTGAATCCCCTTGCCTGAAGTAATCCGATGATCTCATCTCTTATCGATTCATGTACCGCAATACAAATCATAGTTCTCGGATCATTCTTTATACGATCTACAGGAACTATTTCAAGACCATCAATTTCCTTTTCTTCACTTTCCTTAGATGTGATATAGCATAACACATTTTTCTTTAAGCCATGCTCACATACAGCTTTATAAACGCGTCTCGCCGTATAACCAGCCCCGTAGATCATGACTTTATTACGGGACATTTCAGTCAATAGTTCTGATACAGTTTTTATGTTCATAGCACTTCTAGATTCTTTCTTAGCTCGAAAGGCTGCTCCTTCCCATCAGCTCTTCCGCAAGTTCCGCTGCCCGTTCTGACCCTCTGCCGTCTCCGATGTATCCCAGATCCTCATTCATCTTCCTTATCGCATCTGCGTATTTAGCGGGATCAAATTCGCGGATTTGTTTTTCAATCTGATCATTGTCCTGCGCAACAGGAAATGGAATTATCGCATTGATATTGGGGGTCACTTCATGATTTGCTGAAATTACAGCATCACTTGAAATGTCAAAACTCAGATCACCACGATTTTTTCGATATTCATCCAGATCATCTGCGTAGAGAAATACAGGGATTCCGTTGCATCCTGCGTCGAATGCCATGCTGGAGTAGTCTGTGATCAGCATATCTGATGCTGCAATGACTTCATCAGCTTCGTCCCACTGACTGACATCTATCACTCCGGTTTCTGACTTTACTGCATTTTTCTTGCGTGCTGCTACTATCTGGGGATGCAGTCTTTCGAACATCACCCATTTTTCCCCGGTCTTTTCTTCCAGATTTTTAAGCACCCTCTGTTTATCCAGCGTAGTGTCTTCTTCATACACACTTCTATTTGTCTTCTGCCCTTTTTCCCTGAAAGTTGGGGCATATAAGACTACTTTGACGTCATCCGAAACATTGTATGTACTTTTGATAATATGCTTTATCTCTGACCTGTCCCCGTACAGGATATCTTCACGAGCCTGACCTATGACCTTTATAGGTCCATCGTAGACAAGACCTTTTACAAAGTACTCCTTTGCCCACTTAGAATCTGTAACCACATAGTCTATCAGTTCCGAATCTCTTTTGCTTACCAGATGTGCTATCTTTGAGAATCCCTTTCCTCTCCACATTCCTATGTTTTTAAGCCCAAGACCCGCGTGCCAGGTGTTTATGTAGTACTGACCTTTGCGCTTCAGGGTTCCTAGCGGCTTTCTGTAGTTATCTATCCAGAGTTTTGATGTTGATAGGTAATATGCCCGATTCCAAAGAGTCTCCTCACGCTTTTTTATATATGACGGAAACTGCTTTGACATGTCATTTACAAGCCAGTAAATCTCGAGATCCGGATTCCTGCGATGCATTTCCTCTATGATGTACTTGGGATTACAGCAAAATCCTCCTCTTCCCTCAAATGTCACTACCGTGATCCTGTTTTTCTTTATTGGGAATATCCTGCACGCTCTGTATGCAAGGCTATGAAAAAATGCCTTTGATTTTCTTTTTTGTATATATCTATCTTCGCTGGTCAACTAAAGTGCTCCTTGACGTTCGTATTAAAAAATAACTTTATAATTGTACCACAATCCGTATAATCCTGTTATGCCTATCACTATCCGTAATGATTCAGTTACCAATTACTGACATAACATAATCAGAATGTATGCAAGAAATCGACGCATTGACATTAGAACATTTTTTTGATATCACAATCACGTATTTTGATTATTATCATGAAATACACTCATGTACGGAAAGGAGTCGATGAAGTTATGGGCGGACAGGTTTCTTCTGTTTTCCCATCATTAAAGGCCTCCTTTGAAAAGTGTATCTCACAGGAGGCCCTAGATTATGTATTTTTTATATTTACAGAAAAAATGTCACAGTCTCCTTAAACCTGTTCACCCAGTTTTACTAATACATCAAATAAATCATTAATATTTGTCCCTCTTTTTTCGAGGTTATCCTTATTAATTCTGCTCTCAACAATGATCTGAAACAATGACTTCTTAACTGTAATGTGATTGATTATGACTGTCTTACTCTTATTTATATTTTTTAACAAAAAACTATATGAATTGTCCTTAGAATTTAGCCTTTCAAACACTTTCTCATCTGATTTAAAGTCACTAATCTCTTTATATCCAAATTCCTTCACAAGAAACTTTTTGTAATCATTTCCTTTGTATTTTGGAGAATGCAGACACGCCACATACTCAAAATCAGGATTATCAATGATTAATATATGCGGTATTCTTCCACTTTTATTTTGTACTACACAATATTCAATCAATTCATACAGATTTTCGCTTTCAAAATTTGCACGGTCACCATCCACAACGATGAATTTAGCAAGACAATTATTATTAGCATCAGTCCGAAGTTCCTTCAAAAAATTCTTATACCCGCCCCCATGCATATTAACCGGTCTAATTGCCAAAGATAGCTTATTTTTTTGCTTAAAAGACGAAAAGTAATTATATTCAGTATCGCCCTCACAAAAGATTTTTAGAACTTTTTTTGTAACCCTACTCACTTGCTGTTCCTCCTAAAATTCCCTTCATATAAAATTCATAAACCTTTGAGGTTTCATATCTTACTTCAGGAAATTCAGAAAGTGAGTACATTTCAGATTCTAATGTTTCGACATCCTTTGTAATAAAATAAATCTGCTCTTTCATATAGTTTTTCAGATCAAGATGCAAAACATTGTGTGTTGTGAAAATAAATTGGCCTTTATGATCCGTGCCATTTATCAAAGAAACAATTCTATCTGCCAGAACAGGATTCAATACCCTGTCCATCTCATCGGCAATCACTATTTTATTTTCATATATGACCTTGAAAATTTGTACCGCCCAAGCAAAAAATTCTCTTACACCACTGGAATCTTTTCCCAATTCTCTAGTAAAAACACGACCATCTCGTCCCTTACGGTATACAATAGACTTCTTAAACGGATCATCCTCATCTATATCTACCTTGAAAATACTATAATCCACAAGTCTGAATATCTTAAAATATCGATCGTCCCTTAAAACATCCAAATCTTCCTGTTCCTTCTTTATTGCCTTATACAAATCAAATGTAATATAATTCGATTCCGGTAACAAACTATCCTTTATCAATTTGACAAATTTCACCGCAGGAACGCAATCCAAAATAGAAAATTTCGTCACAAACAACCCCATTCTCTGATCCGGTGAACTATTCTCAAATAATCTCTTGTCAAACCCCTTTATATAATCACTATTTAATCCAAGTTTATAACCCATATGAACTTTATCTATATGGCATTTTTCCGACTCACAATTATTTCTATCACATTTTATATCTTTGTCGTTCCTATTTACATCAAATACCACTTTACTCTTTTCGCTCTTTTTCTTTTTTAAGGAGAGTTTTTCATTGATAATTCCCAAAAAATCATATTTAAGCTCATAAGAATAAATCACATCATCTTGGTCAGAAATTTCAACAAAAAAACTCTGTATTGTATCCGCTCTCTGAGGGCAATCAGTATGACAATAATTTGAATTAATCAGATACTTCCGCGAATTAACAGAATCATTATTTGTAAAAAAATACTTTAGTAAACTGAAGCTATGCACAAAATTAGATTTTCCACCCGCATTTTCACCCACGATAACTGCAGTTTTTTGAACATCAAACCCATTTGTCAACTTGACATAGTTATCCCTGAAACGATTCTTTACCTTAGTACTAGGTGCAAGCATAGAAAAACTTACTTTTTCTTTAAATGAATTAAAATTCTCAAATTCATATTTTAATAGCATAACAATCTCCTTCTTTCGACTTGATTATACCATCAAATATATCGGTTAAAACATTTTTTTGCTTAGGCTTTACGTTTTTTTTATATTTTTTTATATTTTATGAAAGTCAAACCATTTTTTCGTGTTAACCCACCTCCCAATAATACATAACAAGTTACGCCAGGCTCGATAATACCTCGCCGAGCGAACTTGCATAGCACGCACTAAGCTCGAAAAAAACCTCGCTAAGTGCTCCGCATAATAAAGAAATAAGCCTGCGGAGCAGTTAAACACCGTAGGCTTATTCCTAAGTATATATTGCAAAATGTCCTGTTCGGGCATCCTGTCTTTATTTACTTCACAACCTTCTCAAAATCTGCTTTTCCGTGCTTACAGATCGGACAGATAAAATCATCCGGAAGCTCTTCACCCACGTACTCGTAGCCGCAGATACGGCATCTCCATATGGTCTCGCCCTTCGGAGTCGTTCCCACTGCCTGAGGCTTCGGCTTGATATTGTTCTGATAGTATTCGTATGTGCAGGATGATTCATCCGAGAGCACATCCATGGCGGTAGGTTCACAGATGAAGAGTGTATGTGAACCAAGATCCACGGTGGACTCAACTTTCAGTGAGAAGTATGCGTTTGTACCATCTTTTATGAAGGGAACGCCATTCTCAGCGATTCCGTACTTTTCAGATGCGAAATCCGCGAATTTGTCCACGTCACGTCCTGACTGGAATCCGAAGTGCTTAAAAAGCTCGAACGAAGCGCTCTGACTGATAGCCGATACGTTGCATACACCTGTTTCCTTTATCATGTCGTGGGTGTAATTTGCCTTGTTTACGGCTATTGAGATCCTGTTCGGTTCAGACGCAACCTGAATAGCGGTGTTTATGATACATCCGTTTTTCTTGTCACCCCGAACCGCTGTACATACAAATAGACCATAGGACAATTTGTACATTGCTTTCGTGTTCATCTCGCTCATGTTTCCCTCACCTTTCCCGGCATATCAATGCCGACCAGATCAAAGATTCTATCTTAAGCCATTACTGAAATTATACACCTTCCACACGCATTTCCCCGTATAAATAAAGTACAAATTTATGTACTTTTTAAGCTCTTATGATCTCATTTGGGGTGCCGGCGGAGAAGATTCTCAGCAAGTACTCTAAGGAGCTCTATGACGAGGCTGTGAAGCAGATGCCTCGTCCTGATGAGGAACCCAAAGAAATGTGACGATGCTCTGTTCATTTATGTAAGTTACATGAAAAAGGCTGGTGCAATTTTATTTTGCACCAGCCCCTTTTTAATGATGAGAGTTATCCGTTTTAATTCTTGTTTGTTGGTTCTGTGAGATTATTCTACGGAATCAACGTATGCGTCGTTATCAGCCTTGTAAGCGCCGTATACGATATTCTTCTTGCCCTTCAGACGCATAGCAATCTTGTAGCCAGGATCATAATGTGACTCAAAACCATCACGTACATATGCTCCTGAGAATACATAATTAGTGCTGGTAAAAGCATCAACAACTGCAACTGTCTCACCACCTACAGTACCTGTTGTAAGTGTATAGTCCTTTTTGTTAATTTTCTTAATAACCTCTTTGTGGTTCTCAAGCTCAATCTTGAAAGCAAGGTCTGCCTTTGGTGTGCTGCCCTTTATATTAAGCTTTGTTGCAAAGACGTTCCAATCAAAATTATCACCAACATACTTTACAGTATTCTCTGAAACCTTTCCGTTAGGAGCATAGCTCACCAAATCCCCTGTCATAATTTCCATCGGTTCGATTGCAAGCTTATAAGTCTTATCCTTAAGTGCAGCTGTGATTGCCTTCTTAACACCCTTATCAACAGAATCAGCCTTATCAAACTTAATCTTAGGCTTTACTGTAAATGTTGCAAGATCTTTTCCCTCAAGCTTAGGATGAACGGCACGTTCTCCTTCCTTCTTAGTGATAGCATTGAGAGATATATTCGCATCAACATTGTCCTTCATCTTAAGGCTGCCTACTGTAACACCGCCGATTTCTGTTGCTATCTTTGAAGCAGCATCATACTTTACAAGTGCAAGATATGCATCCACATCCTCATGCTTTGATCCAGAAGACTTACCCTTCTTATTAAACTCCTTCTTTCTTCCGTCGTAATGAGCTGTCGGAATCTTTCCTTCTTCACCTTCAACCGCATTCAAACCTCCATCTTCGGTTTTATATCCAAACCAAAGAGTCAGATCATCATATCCATCTAACTTAATTACGCTGGCAGAAATAGTCGATGTATCATTTGAACTTACCGGTATCTTCTTATTATTTGCAAGATGCTCATCTGTACTTTGTCCCTGTAATACCGCATGAATTGCCTCTGCATTATCTACCATATTCCATGAAAGAGGATTAGTGGTATTTTTGACGATTGCATCTCCGTCATCAGCAAAGGTTATAACATCCCTTTCAGCTTCCTCTGCGAATGCTGCTGTGTTCAGTGTCAGCACCATTGCTGCTGAGAGAACAACAGCTAAAATCTTTTTTGTACGTGTCCATTTCCTCATATGTTTCTTCTCCTTTTCTCCCTCTTCGGGGCCATCCATGTCCCTGAAGTCGTGTCCGGTGTGTGCCCACCGCCGTGCATCAGAGCGGTTCCTACAGGCTGTGCCGCCTACAGGAATCCATAGATAAATTTTTACGTAGCGGCCTGTCATTTTTGACCGCTATGTAAGAAAGTACCAAGAGAAATCATTTGGTTTTAATATTTTCTGTTGTTTTTTAATAAATACAAAATCAATTAAAACCCTGGGAATATTGCACTTTTACACATACAATCCAGCATTTGTTTGTACAGATTTTTGTACATTTATATGCATATCTCATTTCTAAGATACTCGCCTATCTCCGCGATGGTCCTGAGCGCCTGATCCTTCACGAGCTCAGGGAAGCTGTTCATGCACGGAAATGTTTCAAAGCTCAGCGTTCCGTCGAACTTTATGTCTCTTAAGCCCCTGATAAAGCCTTCCCAATCTACGCCGATATCCGCAACACCCTCTGAACGAAATGTAAACGGCATCTGGTGGAGATCACCTATGCCGTCATTATCATGGATATGCAGGATCTTTAGCCTGTTTCCAAGAGTCGTGACCATCTCATACGCATCTCTGCCTACGAGATTCATATGGCCTGTATCCAGACAGAAGCCAAATCTCTCCTCTCCTGCCTCTTCATTCAGCCTGTCTATCAGCGCTGAGGCTTCATGAGGGTCTGCACATACACCTTCTACTATACGCCCTGCCTGACCTTCATAGAGATTTTCCAGACAAATTACCACATTGTTTTCCCTCGCCATGGAGATAAGTGACCTGAAGTATTCAAAATTTTTCTGTATCTCAACTTCTTTTCCCAGATGATACTGGAGTTTCCATGGGTGTATCACCATATACGGGATTTCCATGAATCCTGCGAAATAAAAGCTCTTCGGGATGACATTTTCCATCGTATAGGCGTTCTGACGCTCCCTGTCAGGCCCCGGAACGAATACAGGATAGGGAGCATGCATCTGAGATATCTTTATACCGGCTTTTTTCAGTGCCTCTTTATAGGGCAGAAACTTATCCCTTATCTCGTCTAACGATGCGTCGAAGAAGGGATTTAACTTTCCTCCATATATTTCTGAGTTCATGATAAAGACGTCTAAGTTGAAATCTACGCAGTCGAAGCCTGCCCTCTTTATCATATCTATACCATTTGTTGAGAGTTCCCTCTCCAGTATCCCCTTTGTCTGGACACCAAGTTTCAGCATATTTTTTGTCATCCTCCATAAACCATCCTGCATCAAACACATCTACGTCTGCTATTCCAAGCTCATGGAATTGCCTCACGTAATCGCGATATGCAGCGAGACACACCAGCGCATAGACCTCATCCCCAGGTATCTTACGCACTTCCTCAGGGTTCTTTATCTCAGCACCGCCGATCTTTTCTCCCCAGCGCTTTTCATCATTATCAATGATAAAGTACGGGGTATGTCTCTCACCATATAATTCCATAAATTTGTACATGAATGGTCCGGCACCGAAGGTTATGAGCTTCTTATCTCCAATGGCATCAAGTATCTGATCCCAGTGAAATGACTTATCCCATTCATCTGCGATACGATATACCATACGGAGCATAGTGCCTGCGAGCGGTGAAGGCACACTGCCCGTAAGTCCATCAATATCAAGGAAAAGTCCTCCGTCAAATCCGACCTTATGAAGCTCTCTTATAACGAGCCTCCAGTCCGTAAGGAGTATGCCTCGTCCAACCGTAAAGGTATAGGGCATCTGATGCATATCGTGGATACCGTCGTTGTCATTTGCATGGAGGAATTTTAGTTCAGAACCCAGTCCTGTAATGAGTTCCACTACATTTGCAGAGAAAAGCATTGCATGACCTATATTAAGTCCAGCCCAAAATCGAGAATTATTACTATTTTTAATATTCTCAGCTTTACGGAGTTCTGCTAAAACCTTTCTAAAATCCTCTGCATCACAAAGACCGTTACGTCGTACCCTGACGTCTCCCTGCTCCACATAGTAGCCGTTTTCCAGCACTATACGACAATCAGACCTTTTTATACGGTCCATAATGCCTATAAGTGTTTCAATAATGTCCTTCACATCCTTAATGCCTTCTGTTTCTATAAGGATATAGGGCACTTTCAGCCTGTCCGCATTATCAAGTGCATCAGAGATCACGTCTCTGAAACTGTCTGTTTTTCCCGCAGACACTGTTATGCAGCCGATGCTCAGATCATCACAGTGAGCCACACTCTGTATCTGAGCCTCTGCTTCTTTTAAGTTTTCATACGGGATCTCAAGATGCCGAAATCCCGCTTCTTTTACCGCAGCTATCAGATTACTCTTTGTTTTAATTCCGGTAATCATCACGCCTCTTTCTTAGTTTCCACGTACCTGTCCGGTACATTTGTGATTATGTCTGTTACTCCGTTTCGCGCAAATCTCGTCATATTTTTCTCTACGAGACGCGCATCTGCTCCCTGTATAAATAAGGGTTCCTGACCGCCCCAGGCTCTGACAGCGTGATCACCGCCCTTGAAGCGCTCAGGCACTTCTGTATCCAGGCAGTAGCATGAAGGATGCAGAGCCTCTGCATTTGCCTCGTCAGCACCTTTTACGCATGCTGCGAGACTTCCTGCCAACATTCCGGTCTTCGCTTTTGGATCAAGTTCTTTCATATGCTTTATGGATTCCATGAGGAATGACGACCATACGATGTACTTTTCTACGCCATGCCTGCGGACTATCTCCAGAGCTTTCTCCTCAAGCCCCTCATACCTGTAAACAGAAGTTTTGAGCTCGATATTAAGGAGCAGTCCGTTTTTCTCCATATAAGGTTTTAAGAGCTCGAGGGTCTCATCAAGGGTCGGGATCTCTGTATAGCTTCCATCCCTCTTATCGATCTTTATGCGCTTAAGCTCATCTAACGTATAGTCCCTGAGATTCCCCTTGCCATCCACTGTCACACGGTCGAGGGTCTCGTCATGAAAGACCACGACTTCTCCGTCTTTTGATAGCTGGATATCTGTCTCTATGCCTGTAAGAGCGTTTCCAAGCTCTGCTGCTGCCTTAAAGGCTTCAAGGGTATTTTCCGGATACTCCATGGACATACCGCGGTGAGCCCACACACGCACAGGGGGCATCTCATCTATCGCCTTCTGCACTTTTCCTCTCCGCTCTGCATTTTCCGCAAGGAACTGTTCCATTACAGCTGACCTTGCGATGCTTTCTTTTTTAAGTACTCTGCGCTCAGCCTCAGACGAACTGTCATCTCTCACGAGACTCCTGATGTGTCTCACAAAGGCACCAGCCTCATACTGAAGTCCAGATCCTTCAAATGAAGCCTCATGCTTTTCCTGCCTGTTCGGATCTTCATATCGCACACTGAAACGCTTTGTGAGCCACCAGGGTGCATCTCCGAGGATATATCCGTCTGTTCCTGATATAAGTATCTGACCTTCACTCTTTACCCCAAGTCCGCACTTAGCTGTAGCAAACCTTCCGTCACCATAGTCAAATACTGCCTTGGTATAGAGATCCAGCCCGTTCTCAGCATAGGTCGAGTAGAAATGAACATCCTTATAATCCGTGCCATAAATACGGAATACCGGGAGCATGTTATAGCTTCCAAGTTCCAGGAAGCTTCCGCCATATTTCAGATCTGTAAGCTCTCGAGTGTTTTTCCCTTCAAGCTTCGTAAATGCTGCCTCTATATCTCGGACAGCTCCTATGTGTCCTGAGTGAGCTTCTTCCATCATTTTATGGAAGCCCTCGCAGTAGGCTGTCTTCAGCGCTTCTAAAAGGATCAGACCTTTTTCCTCCGCAAGACTGTACAGTTCCTCTGCATCGCTTTTTGAAAAGCTTATAGGTTTCTCACAGAGCACATGCTTCCCATGTTCAAGTGCAGTGCGTGCATATCCCACGTGTGTTTCATGAGGTGACGCGATATATACGGCATCTACCGCTGAGAGAAATTCCTCTATATCGTCAAATGCGTTTTTCAATCCCTGAAGCTTTGCAAACCGTTCCGCACTTTTCCTGCGGACATTGTACACCGCTGTCACTTCCAGAAATTTTACGTCCCCGACTGACTGCACGAATCTCTCAGCTATACGGCCTGTACCTATGACACCCAGACGGATATCTTTTTCTGTGAGCTTATTTACGATTTTTTTAATTATTCCGTTCATATTTATCCCCGCAAAACGCCGTAAAGTTGGGATCATAAAATGACCCCAACTTTAACTTACGCATTTTCAACTGTCTGCTTAAATGCAGCTTCCATTACTTCACGCTTATCCTTCTCATGAACTTTTCCGTCACGAACTTCGTAAACGATGTCACAGTTACGGATAGTTGTGAGACGGTGAGCAATGATAATAAGTGTACGTGAACCTGCAAGTTTATCAATAGACTCCATAACGGCTGTCTCTGTCTCAGTATCAAGAGCAGATGTAGCTTCATCAAGGATCAGTACTTCAGGCTCGTTATAAAGTGCTCTTGCGATACCGATTCTCTGTCTCTGTCCGCCGGAGAGCTTTACGCCCATTGCACCGATGTTGCTGTCGAGGTCCATATCATGCTCTCTGAAATAGTCAGCAAGCTGTGCCTCTTCCAGCGCTTTCCATACACGCGCATCATCGGTATCTTCCTTTGAATAACCAAAAGCTACGTTTGCACGGATAGTATCGTCAATAAGATAGATATTCTGTGGAATATAACCCACGTGCTTATGCCATGCATGGAGATGATCATATACATCATGACCATTTACCATTACATGTCCGCCCTCAGGCTTCAGAACTCCGAGGATCACGTCTGCAAGTGTTGTCTTACCTGCACCGGACGGGCCGATAAATGCCACAGACTTATTGTATGGTATCTCCATATCGATCTCATTCAGGATCACAGCCTCAGGCTTAGAAGGATAGAAGAACTTCACCTTATCAAGACGGATGCCGTCCTTCATGGAAAGCTCTGTAGTGTCCTGATTGTCCTTCAGAACTTCCAGACGAAGACCCTCAATGTCATGGAGATCTTTATAAACACTGTCTACAGAGGACTTTGCGCCTGTGATGACAGAGAAACATCCGCTGATACGGTTAAAGGACGGGAGCAGACGATATGCTGCTACTACAAATACTGACAGGATCGGAACAAAGCTCACCATATCCTCACCGGAAAGCACGCGGAATGCTACATATCCGAGAAGTCCGCATACTACAACCACCTCCATGATAGGACGAGGCACGATAGAGATAAGGAGTGACTGTCTGGAGAGATTTGTGGACTTAATATAGTTTTCATTGTAGTGATCAAGGAAATACTGCTCACGGTTTGCTACCTTGATCTCCTTGATTCCCTGAAATGACTGGATGAACCACTTATTCTGCTCAGCACCGATCACACGCTGTTTCTGACCGATAGCAACAAGCTTTTTCTTAAATACTACGAGTACGAAGTACAGGAAGAAAAGCATAAGGACGAGGATGAACATTGTAGTCCCTATATCTTCCAGCATCAGGAACACAACGAGGAATGATACTGTCATGATCTCTGTAGCAAGCTGGATGATATTTAAGAGCACCTGGAAAAAGCTTCCTACGTCACCGCTGCAGTTTCTCTGGAGCTCTGCCACGCTGTGTGACACGTGGAAGAGATAATCCTGAGACATATAGCACTGCATGAGCTTATATGAGATACGTCTCTGGTTATTTGTGGTGTACTTAAACTGCAGATTATAAAGGAAGATGAGGTACAGATTTTTTACCACATATACCCCGATCATTATCATCGCAAGTACAAAAATATACTCTCGTACTTCACTGATATGAAGCACTTCTCCAATGAACCTGTAGTACTTATTGGTCTCGATGATATCCGGCTTTGTCACTACGTTTACAACCGGAAGAACCGCTGAAATACTGATGGTCTCAAAAAATGATCCGATCGCGATACATACTGCAAGGATCATCAGGTTTCGTTTCTGACGCTTGTCCAGAATGTAGTTGATCTTCTTAAATATGTTCCACATTTGTTTCTATTGCCTTTCTGTTAAGCGTGAGCAAAAGCTCATTTCCTGGCATTATTATAATAATGCTGAGGATTTTTCCCATTCTTAACTATTCCATGATCCAAAAGTATCAGATCACGGTATTTATCGCCTCTGCCGGACCTCGTGATCCTGGCAGCGAGACTTACCTGTGACTGTCCTGCAATGAGCGCGCTGCAGTGAGCGAGCGTCTCCATATCGCGCAGTACTTCGAGCCCCAGATTGTAGTGATGGAGAGGTCTGTCATCATTTGAAAATGCCACTGACGTATCTCCCTCTGCCCTGTACACATCACTGTAACACAGGAGCTTCTCACCAAATCTCTCTTTGAAGGAAGCAAGCGCTTCTTTATCATCCGTAGCGAGGAAAACTTTATCATACGTGCCTTTTTTCAGCAAGTTTTCAGCTTTCTCCATCTCTTCCGCAGGTCCTGCATATACCGGATGACCATCAAGCCCTCTTTTATAATCTGTACCTCTGAAATGCACACCGATCACGCGATTCCAGTCTCCGTCATAGAGTTTACTGAGATTTTCATCTATATAACTCTGGACTGCTTTATTGAGACGGATATACTTGTGATCAATTCTGCCCATGATCTCGATATATCTGTCGGAATAGCCGTATATACCATCTCTCTCCCTCATGATGTTCTCATTAAGGGTATGTACAAACTCGGATCTCACGACATTCCGGCTCTGCTCTGCATCTGACGGCTCGATCCCTGCGGGTTCTTCATAAAAATACCGGAAGGGATTAGTGTGTCCGTTTACAGGCTCTTTTTCCGTATAAAGATAGTCTTCCGTAAAACGCACCACCGGAGTCATATGATAGTAATCCGCCACATAGAGATACATAAGGAGTCTGCCGTACTCCGCAAAGAAGCCGTCTCCTCTGTCGCCCATTACTATGTAATAAATATTCCGATCAGGATTTTTATCTCCGAGACATCTAAACCGAAACACCTCCGGATCAGTCTGCATCGCTTTTGTGATATAGTCGGGATCTGCACTATGCTTATAGGCGTAGAGTGCTGCGCCGAGTCTCGGATGATCCGTTATCAATTTTTTTAAGAAACTATTCATGTGTCTATCGCCTTCTTATGAAGGACCTTTCTTGCCTGATAGTTGAGATACGGGCTCACGATAAAAAGTCCGAAAAGGATAGTCTGCACAGGTGACAGCATCCTTTTCCCATGAGCTTTTCTATATACATCTGCATAGGTATCAAAGAGTTCATGTCTGAGCCCGGTTTTCTCCGGAAAGTGATATCTGATGCCGTAGTAGTAGTACTGGAATCTTTTCAGGAAATCCAGATAGCAGATACGTACGAGTTCCCGCTCTCCCTTTTCTTCAAAGAACCGTATCCTGTCAAGAAGTGCCGGTATGCAATCCAGTCTTTTCATAGAAAAACTTGATTTTGTGATACTCTTTTTTTCTACCCTGTAATAGAAAAGCA
This sequence comes from Lachnospiraceae bacterium, assembly GCA_900168235.1. Taxonomy (GTDB): domain Bacteria; phylum Bacillota; class Clostridia; order Lachnospirales; family Lachnospiraceae; genus NK4A144. The sequence goes on from FUZG01000003.1 coordinate 308,226, forward strand.
CGTCATCCGTATATGTGACGCGCTTCGCATGATCTAAAAGGTAGTGCGCCAGATATTCGTCTTCATGGATTTTTCCGTCAGGATAATGCAGACCGTTAAAAAGCTCTTTTTTACAGAGCTTCTCCCAAGGAACTATAGAGTCGAACTTCCTGTCATCAAAAAGCTTCAGGAATTTATCCGCGCCTTCATAAGTATCTACTCTGCGGTTCTCATTTACATGAAACTCATAATCCGGCAGATCACCTGTCGTCATTGTGCAGACGCACATATCCGCATCAGTTTCTATTAAAGTTTTGTAAAGAGTCTCGACAGTTTTCGGACTTATGTAGTCATCCGCATCTACCTGCAGGATATATTCACCCTTTGCAGAATTTATGAGTGCGTTTCTCGCTGATGCGACTCCTGCATTTTCCTGATGGATGACTCTTATCCTGCCATCGGATGATGCACACTCGTCAGCTATTTCACCTGTCCTGTCCTTTGATCCATCATCTACTACGATGATCTCCAGATTTTCCCAGGACTGATGAGAAATACTCATTATACACTGTTTTATATATTTCTCTGCCTCGTATGCCGGCACCAATACCGATATCAGAGGCAGAGCACTTTCTACACTGTTTTTTCGCATACGTCCGTGATTATATCACACTATCTGACCATCAGTCTAATTACAGTCTTCCCCGCTGCCGTAAAAATTTCTCAACTACATCCGCCATGGCAATGGATTCCTCGGATGTGAGGCGGTAGCCGTTTTCGGAGCTTCCATTTATCTTGCGCACAAATTCTGCGATCTCATAGCGGAATCCGTCACCCTGAAAAACAGGCTCATAATGCTCTATCTTATTTGGATCTTCATATCGGATATCAAACTTATGAGTGAGCCACCAGGGCGACTGGGCAATGATATAACCCTCTGTGCCCGCGATGACGAGCTGTCCTTCGCTTTTTACGCCTACTCCTGCCTTCGCTGTTGCAAAACCGTTCTTGTAACGGATCATTATCTGGGTATAGTGATCGATGCCGTTCGGTCCGTCGATGCAGTCGATCCTGATATCCTGAAAATCCATACCCATGAGCTTTATTATGGGCAGAAGCGGGTAGCTTCCGTTTTCGAGAAATGCTCCGCCGTACTTTTCATCAGTCATCTCTCTGGAGTCTTTACTCGCGATTCTTGTAAAAACCGCAGTAACATCGCGGATCTCACCAATCTTTCCGCTCTTTGCCACATTGATGAGCTGCTGGAATCCCGGACAATACGCCGTTTTGATTCCTTCCATGAGGACGATTCCTTTTTCCTCAGCGAGTTTATACAACTCTTCTGCCTGCTCTCTTGTAAAGGTGAGCGGTTTTTCAGAAAGGACGTGCTTATCTGCAAGAAGTGCTTTTTTTGCATACTCATAGTGAGTCTCATTTGGAGACTCGATATAAACCGCGTGCACCGAATCAAGAAATTTATCATAATCCTGATGCTCTACAGGCACGTTGAATCTCTTAGTGAACTTTTCTGCAGTACCGTCTGTTGTATCCGGATTAAACGCAGCTACGATCTCAACTCCGCTCACGAACTTTGACTCATCATAAAATCTCGGAGCGAGACGGCCTGTTCCTACAAGTCCCAGGTTCACGAGCTCATTTGAATTGTTCCGCTTCATGGTACTTGAGATACCGGGAGTCCGGGGCAGATAAACCACCTTGCAGAATGCATTCAGATAATCAAAGTGTCCAACCCAGTCTGATCCGACCGTAAATATGTCTACGTCATATTTCTGGATATCTTCAATTTTTTGTCCATCATGATCCTCTACGATGATCTCGTCTGCAAATCCGGTCTTTTTTACGTTTTCGATCCTTGTCATGATGGGATCGACTACATTTACCTTACCGCGCGCCTCATCAAAGTGCTGGGTCGTGACTCCCACCACCAGATAGTCACCCAGCTCTTTTGCATGCTTCAAAAGATTGTAATGTCCCTCATGAAAGAGATCGAATGTTCCGTATGTGATAACCTTTTTCATAAATATTGTCCCGCCTGAGTGTTTTTAGAGTGTAAGATCTTCGTCTGTTAAAACCGGATGGTTCTTTTTATTTTTGAGATAATATGTGTACGGTCTGTCCACATCGAAAAGTGTGCCGCCGTGAACACTGGGCGCCGCATGGGGAGTTCTCCATCCTTCCCCATACTCAGCCCGAAGTGCCCTGTCGTAGTTTACCGGCACAGGAATCTCCATAAATTCAAACTTCCTGTATTCCAGGTTTTCATAATCTTCACGGTGCCTGTACATACGTCCTGAACCAAAGGTCATTGCAGTTACGTATGTGCTGTCCTTGTGATCATTGTATCTCTCAGAAACTTCCTCAAACTGACGGTAGATCTTGTCATAGTCATAGATCTTTTTGCCGATACCGGTCATTACAAGCCAGTGGAAGACTGCTTTTCCGATGCGATTTACAAATGTGGTCGCCTGATCCTTATACCACTCAGAATAGTATGCCATGCGCTCGTATTTAAGCTTGAGCTCTGCCATTTCCCTTTCCTGCTCCGCAAACTGCTCTTCTGTATCAGCAACCGCATCGAAGGGATAAATATCTATAAAGATACCCTGATTAAAAACAACGTTTTCATTGTATTCAGAGCTCAGGATACCTGTTGTATCACTTCTTCTGAGCTGAGCTATACGCCGGAGGCTTCCTCTGTCAGTATACTCTGTCTGGAGGAAATACGGACCGGAAAGCTCCTTTGGAGCTACCTCACAGAATTTCTCATAATCTTCTCTGAGCATTGCGATATCGATATCATCATCCCACGGGATAAACCCGCCGTGACGCACGGCTCCGAGCTGAGTCCCTGCAAAGGATGCATATTTCAGATCATATTTTTTGCATATACGATCCATCTCAGCAAGGAGATCCAGTTCAACTGCCCATACCTGTTTTCTCTTTTTTGTTACGAGAAATCCGTTTCTTTCTTCCGGTTCCAGAAATCCTTCCGGAATTTTTATCTTAAGATCAACCATCTATCTTGTTCCTTATTCATTAATATTTGCGTATTCTATATGAGGCTTAAAAAATAGTCCTGCGACCGCTCCGGTCCTGAGCATTTTTTTGCGGAGTGCTTTGTTATCCGCTGCCTCTTTTCCGATCCTTCTGCTGAGCTTGATATCATCACGTATTTCACGAAGAAGAGGCATGATGCCCTTCACCTTTGCCATATACATGCTGTTTCTGCGGTCATAATAGTACCGCTCTACTTTTTCCGCCGGGATCGTTATGATATCTGTTCCTTCATTAGCCCCCATCTTGTGGACTATCACACTGTCGAGATCCAGATACGCCGGTACATCTTTTTGTATCCGACGTGTATACTCTACATCATCCCCGTAAATAAAGAAGTCCGCGATCGGCAGCGCTTCTTTTTTTGCAAGACTTAAGTTCACGAAGCAGCCAACAAATGAACATCTTCTTATTGTGAGCAGCCTCTCATGGTCTAACAGATCCAGGTCGCCGAAATCCCGGGCTTCCTGAACGTTCATTTTTGCGATACTGCCATCTGTCCAGCGAACAAGTGATGACAGGAATGAAAACTGATTTTTTAATACAGCTGCCTTTTTTACAAGGCTCTCCAGAGCATCTGCTTCCGGTATAGAATCATCATCCATGAGCCATGCGTAATCGTATCCGCCTTCGATCGCAAGGCGTACTCCTGCAGAAAAGCCTCCTGCACCACCGATATTTTTTCCTGTATTGTAATATCCGATCCTGTCATTCTTTAATGACTCTACGTATTCTTTAGTGCCATCCGTACTTGCGTTATCTATAAGCAGGATATCCGAATCAACAGTCTGATCTAAGACAGCTTTCAGATTTTCCTTCAGAAGCTCCAGACGGTTATAAGTCACTACGACTGTTGCTATTTTTATTGTACCTTTTTTTGCTTTATTATCTGTCATTTCTTCCTCAGATTTATAAAATTTTTCCATGACTGATGTCACGAATCTATGCAAACATCATCAGACCCGGTCTTTTAACCCTGACACCATATAATATCTTAAAATCCCTTGTTCTGTCGACCATTTGTTTCGCAATACAACTTCTTATACTTCTCCCCGATGATCTCCGGTGAAAAGTTGTTGATCACAGTTTTACGGGCGTTTTCCCTAAGGTCGTGTTCTGCGCAGAAGCGGATACCCGCTGCCAGATCGGCGCTGTCCCCGTTTTCTGCGAGATATCCGTTCTCTCCGTGCCTTATCATATCTGCCATTCCGCCGATATTGAACGCCGTGACAGGTGTACCGCAGGACAAGGACTCCATGACAGTATTGGCAAGGTTCTCATAAAGTGACGGACTCACAAACACATCGCAGGCGTTATAAACACACTTCAAATGAAAATCATCCCTGATATATCCAAGGGAAATGACTTCCATCTCGATCTCTTCTCTTATTTCCCTGCTGTTTCCAAATACTACACAGCTGTACTGATCAGACGGAAGCTCTTTTAATGCCGCCAAAAGTTCCGCATAGCCTTTTCTCCTGTCGCTGTCGGAATTTTCCGCACCGAAAAGGATCAGTTTCTTATCCTGAGAAAGTCCCAGAAGTTCACGCACAGTTTTTCTGTCCTGAACATCAAAAAGTTCTGTATCGATGGGATTTGGAATGTTTATGCAAGTCTTTCCATGTAAAACACTGCTTTCTGCAGCGCAGTCCGTGATCCATCTGCTGCAGCCCACGACTGTGAGATCAAGATTTTTTACCGCCTGCCTCATAGTATCCTGACACTTTGATGACAGGTCCCGTGCCACACTCCCCGGCTCGTCTTCCGTACTTGAAAGCACTTTTTCGCTGTATCCTGCCTGAAAAACAGGACAGTTTCCGCACATTTTTTTGTACCGGGTGCATCCTTCCGCGTAATGGCATCCTCCGGTGTACGGGCGCTGGTCATGGAGTGTCCACACCACCTTTTTCTCCATAGAGGCAAGCCCTTCAAGTGCTTTCGGTGACAGCATCCCGTCTGATACCCAGTGCAGGTGCACTACATCCGCCTGCTGTACAACAGGCAGTTTTGAGATGTCAAACCCATACTGATCAGGCGAAAAATACCTTACGGGCTGTCCGCCCTTTACACTTTTCTTTATCAGACGATGGTTCAATTTATTGTACAGCTTGAGTTTCAGCCTGTCTTTCCATCGCCACGCAGTCGACTCTGCCTCGGTATTTCCTTCTGCATAGAGCATGACTGCATCTATCCCAACACGTCTCTCTGCTTCTGCAATGCGCACAGCCGCTCTTGCCGCACCGCCCGCTGCCGAAGTCACGAAATGTACTGCTTTTAATTTCTTTTCAGAACGATGATCATCCGCCATCACCAATCTATTTCCTCCAAAATATAGTAAACACACTAAAGGTGCCATGAACCGATAGATCCATGACACCTCTTGATTTTACCATATATATGATTTTAGTCCACTTCTACAGGTTTCAGAGTTTTTCCCGAATTTCTCCTGCGCTTTGAACGGTTGTCCCTGATAAACTGTTCCATGACCGCAGCCCGCGCTATGATCTCACGCTCGTCACGCTTACGGTTGTGCTTTTCTTCTCCCCTGATCCTAAGGGCAAATGCCACGCCCTCGTACTGGAGTCCGTTTCCTTCATAGAGGAAAGTATTGCTGTCTATAACTTCGGAATTGCCTTTATGCACTTTATAGTGATCTGTATGCCACCATGGTGCTTCTCCAAGGATATAGCCCTTATCACCGGAAATGATTATCTGTCCCTCGGTGTTTACATCAAAACAGCACTTTGCGGATGCGTACTTTCCTTCCCCAAAATCAAAAAAGACCTTCGTGTATATATCAAGTCCGTTTTCTGCATAAACAGACTGGAACTTAACTTCCTTATAATCTGTGCCATACAGCCTGAATATGGGCAATAAATTGTAGCTTCCAAGCTCCAGGAAGCATCCTCCGTACTTCTTGTCGGTGCGTTCCCTGGTATCAAGCCCTGTGACCTTCGTAAATGAGGCTTCTATGTCATGGATCTCGCCCACGACACCTTTTTCTGCTTCATCCATCATCCGTAAAAATCCATCGCAGAATCCGGTCTTTATGGCTTCCATTAGGATCAGATCCTTCTGGTCCGCAAGATAGCAGAGCTTCTCCGCCTCTTCACGGTTCAGGCTCATGGGTTTCTCGCAGAGTACGTGTTTTCCGTATTCAAGGGCGATCCTTGCGTAATCTCCGTGGGTCTCATGAGGCGACGCGATATAGACCGCATCCACATCATTCATAAATGTGCAGAGGTCATCCGTATATTTTGATATGCCATGCTCCTCTGCAAATTTCTCAGCACTGCTTCTCCTTACATTAAATACTGCAGTCGGCACAAGCCCAGCCATCCTGTCGGCTGACTCCACAAATGATGCGGCGATCCTTCCTGTTCCGATAATGCCTATACGTATGGCTCCTGCCTTGATTTTTCCCATTTCGTTACCAGAATTGTTTTTACCCATACATTTCTCCCATACAGATTTATAAGTCTACAAGGTGCTCTTTCACACTAGTGTACCTTATCCCTTAATCTTTTATATCGGTGGAGGCACTTTATTTTTTAATATCTGAAGCTAATGTATGCAGTAGACAAGTCACGCCCGATTCGAAAAAACTCGTAAACCGCCTTGGGAAAATCTTGTTTTTATTTTGTAAGCTCGTCTGCGAGATCCATTGCACGCTCCATGCAGACATCTGCATTGAAGTGTGACCATTCGCCCCAGCGTCCGAGACCGTATACACTGTTCTCTCTTCCCCAGCTGAGAAGTTTCTCCATGATCTCGGGCTTCTCAAGTGTATTGAGAGGATATGCGTAGTGGTTTAAGTAACTGAAATCGCTCTCTTCTTTTTTGAGAGATACTCTTTCACCGTTTGTCTCTGTCCAGTATCCCTTTGAACCAAGCGCGAAGTTTTCCATCGCCATGATCCTGTGATAGCTGAACTCTTCACTGGGATAATAGATCCACTGTGCTGTCGTCTCAAAGGGAAGTGACTTTGCATAGTAGTCGATCTGAACTTCGCTGTGCTTTAAGCGGGACATTGCATCCTGAACATCAGCCGGCATGCCGGAGACATTTTTGAACTCTGTCCACGGCATAGCTACGATGATCTTCTCAGCCTGAAATTCGTGATTTACGGTCATCGTATCAAAGTCAACTGTATCTACGGCAGTATTACCGAAATATCTGTCTCCGAGCCTCTCAGCCATGCGTACGAAGCAGTCACCAAATCCCTCATTCTTCGGATAGAGGAAATTTGAGTGGCAGGGCTGTTTTCCGTAGAATCTGTGCTCGAGACAGCTCATAAGCGTATCGTCAAAGGAAACGTCCGGGAGCTTTGCAAGCCAGTAAGTTCCGAGACTGTTCAGATCCTTTGAGAACATTTTTCTGTTGTAAGGGAGCATGTAATCCTCAGCGATCTTGCTTCCGAGTTTCCATGTGATCCAGTCAACGAATTTTTCGGGCTTCTCTGTACCAAGATTGCATCCTGCTACAGCGATAGCTTTCAGGTATTTTACCTGTTCCTCTGTGGGAAGCTGCCAGATATGTGCTTCAAAGGGACTTCCCATGAGCTGACCCTTGAAGTAGATCTGGGAATCACGGGTAAAGTGGTTCCACTCTGACTCCGGAAGGAATCGGAACATATACTCATCAACTTTACGGCTTCTGGTATCAAGGATATGTCCGCCGCCAAAGTCTACAGGCTGTCCGTTCACATACTCTGTCCTGCAGAGTCCGCCAGCCCTGTCTTCTTTCTCCAGGACTGCAAAGTCCTCGATGCCCTTATCAAGGAGCATATTTGCAAATGTAAGTCCTGACGGGCCTGCCCCCAGGATCAGATATTTTACTTTCTTCATATGATAATTCACCTTGTATAGTCTCTGTTTTCAATGAACCAGCGATAAGCATCCTCTACGCTCTCACGGAGATCCATGGACGGTCTCCAGCCAAGCGAAAAGAGCTTCTCTGTATTGAGCTGCATATGAAGTCTGCCCTCCGGCTTATCTACATCAAAGAAAAGATTTCCTTCATAGCCGATCATTTCTTTTATGGTCTCTGCGATCTTTCTTATGGAAAATTCCTCGCCGCGTCCGATGTTGATGAGAGGATACTCAAACTCCTGATTCATGAGGAAGATGCATGCGCTTGCCACATCTTTACTATTCAAAAATTCACGGCATGCTCTGCCTGTTCCCCATACTGTTACAGTGTCGAGCCCCTGCTCTTTTGCTTCTGTGATACGTCTTATAAGTGACGGTACCACGCCTGCTTTATCGCCGTTGAACGCTGCATATTCGCCGAAGAAATTGCACGGTATTACGGTGAAGAAATCGTCGTTGTACTCCTGACGGTAGTAATTGCAGAGCTGTACGCCCGCTGCCTTTGCAAGCGAATAAGGCGTATCTATCTCATTCAGGTTTGTAAATGTGGCATCTTTTTCCTCAATAGGGATCGCTGCAGTGCTGGGATAAAGAAGCGCACTGCACACGTTAAGAAGACGCTTTACTCCATGTGTATGCGCACTGGATATAACATTCATTTCCATCTGCATATTCTGCAGGAGAACTTCTACCGGATACTTTCTCTTGTACTCGATACCTGCTGATATCGCAGCCAGGAAAAATACGAAGTCCGGCTTATTTTCCGCAAAATACGCATCTACAGCTGCCTGATTCGTGCAGTCGACTTCCGCACGGCTGCAGAGGATCACATTTGTATATCCCTGCTCTGCGAGCTGTGACTTTATGGCGTGTCCAAGCGCACCGCTATGTCCTATTACACAGATTCTGTCGTTTTTATTCATACTGATTCGCTATCCTGATAAATATCTTTTGATCCGTCCGGTGCTTCTACGCAGATGCTGTACATCTGAGCCATGATGCAGTCTTCCGGGAAATACATGCTGTGAACGGTGTACGGTGTTACTTCAAAGAAATCTCCCTGGGAAAAGGTGATCTTTTTTTCGTTTTCACGTCCCTTCGGAGCGTCCTCACCGCACTCGCTGTCAGGTGCACTATCCAGCATATAGTAACCCACTTCCACAGATCCTCTTACTACAAAAAATGCCTCTGTAGACACCTTATGAAAATGACCTCCGCGCATCACGCCTTTATTTGATTCCAAAATGTTGAACTGCTCAAAGCCATTGTGAACGAGCTGTGTCAGTTTTCCTCTATTATCCTTAAAACTAAAATCGGTATTTCTGTTTCTGATCATTTTCTGTTTTACTCCTCTGATGTCACGAATCGCTTCGCTGCCATGCAGCAGCTTTCGCGCTTCTAAAACACTCGCAATCCGCGCAATAACGCTACTTGCTCGTGTTTAGCGGGTCCCAGGTTCCAAATCCTCTTTGTGCAGGCACAATCGGATTTGTACCTTTGAACCCTGACATCATATAATACCATCTATCTCTTAATAATGCCAATCAATGTATAAATCATAACTTTGTTTCTACCGATAAACATACAAAGAAACTTTTTCACGGGGATTGGATGGAGTTTTCTATGGGTACCAACATTCTTGCCCATAACCTCACGGCAATGAACGCCGAACGGCAGTTGGGCATAAATAATAAAACTAAACAGACTTTAACAGAGCGGCTGTCATCCGGATACAAGATCAACCGCGCTGCAGACGATGCCTCCGGTCTTGCCATGTCAGAAAAAATGAGACGGCAGATCCGAGGGCTTACTCAGGGTGCGCAGAATATCAAGGAAGGCATCTCCTACTGCAAGGTCGCTGACGGTGCACTGAACGAAGTCAACGCCATGATAAACCGCATGGAGGAACTGGCTGTAAAGGCAGCAAACGGCACTAATTCTAAAAGTGATCTGGAGGCTATTGATAAGGAGTTTCAGCAGTTAAAAGCCGAGACTGAACGGATACTCGATACGACTAAGTATAATGAGATTTATATTTGGAGAGGTAAAGATCCGGAAGTCAATTACAAACGTACCGGCAGCACCAATGTCAATGCTGTGAATTACTCCAGTACGACTATGAGTCTTAATCTATCAAACCTTAATTCAACCGCTCAGCCGATAGATGGTAGGATTCATATAAGAACTGATGAAACACAAGGCATCCAGTTTTACTGGACCGGATATAATGGGACCGAGTACGAGTCTAAGTGGCAGAAATGGCCGGATGATGTTACCGATACCATTCGGGATCCTGACGATCCCAATAAGTTTACAACAATAACTCATCCCGGCCCGGTAAGTGTGAAAGTATCAGAACTAATGGACTATGATGTTTTTCCGGACGCAAAAGGAATTGACGGAATCCTGAAATATAATACTAACGCCTATGCATCTCAGGAAAATCTGGTAAATTCACTGAACAGCAGTTATCTATCTCTTCCGATAAACTTTAGTCATTCTGCTTGGACATATAAGGACAACGGAGATACATATTACAATACAATATCAGCGACTGTTACGCTCACATATGAAGCTATGGTAGCTGCAGAACGCGACCTTGATAATGTCTCCGATACTTCTTTTGCCAGAGCAAATCCTGCTAATAATAAAAATCTCAAATCCGAGCCTGCCAAAAGCGGAAGTAATTACACCGGAACCTGGAAATTCAGTTATACATTTGACAATATAAATACTGTAACAGCAACCATGACCGGTGTTTCCTATACTCTGTCCAGCCGTACTGATGAAGACAATCCAACCTGGTGGGATTGGGTGGATAAGGGAAAACCGTGGGAATGGAAAAACGGAAAAACCAAGACTGTCAGTTCAGCTGACGGAAGTAATAATGTCAAAGGTGTTGTTTATGCTCTCACGAACCCAACAGACGGCTTGTTAACTGCAGACCTTAACGGAAACAACAGTGACAGCGGTTCAATATCCATAAGCTTTAACCTCACCGCTGACAGCCCCTTTACTATAGGGACAAATCCAAAGACATATACTAATGTTGGAACCTTGACTCTTACTATGTCCGTAAACGAGAAAGAAACCCTGGACGAAGTAATGAGCCGTCTCCTTCAAATGGGCGGAACAGATATCTTTTCAGGTTCTAATAACGATACCGGAGGAGTTGGTTATCATTCCGAAAGTTCATACCTTGTTGGTAGTACTCCTAAAATTGCCAATCCGATTTACGGCACCGAGATATTGCGCGACACCGCAACCCATAAGACCATACCGATCCACACAGCCCCTGAGAGCACGGAAAATGTCAGGATAAATATCACTTATCCGATCCTCCGGCTGGAAATCCTCGGACTTCAGGATACAAATGTCCTGACCCACGAAGCGGCAGACGAGGCTTTGGCAGATATCCAGTACGCCGCTGAAATGGTCAGTGATTCAAGGGCACTTTTCGGTGCTTATCAGAACCGTCTGGAGCACGCATATAACGGAACTCTGAACACTGCTGAAAATATTACAGCTTCTGAATCCCGAATACGCGATGCAGATATGGCAGAGCTTACATACTGGTATTCTCTGACCCGGATACTGACTCAGGCCGGCGAGAGCATGCTGGCCCAGGCAACTAAAAACCCTGAGACTGTTCTGACTCTCCTGAAATAATTTCAAAACAGTCTTCACGTAGAAAACCGCTGCAGATACATAACCTGCAGCGGTTTTACTTACCTTTTATTAACTTAACTCAGCAACTGCATCGCACCATTCGGAGCAGAATTTGCCTGAGCGATAACAGACTGTTCTTTCTGCTTTATGATGGATTTTTTTGATACATCAAGCACATCTACCGGTCTATTCTGACTAGCTGACATCTCGGTTTCCTGCTCTGCTGATTTCATATCATGAAGCTCTTTCAGGAGTTTTTCCAGCCTGTCTTTTTCTTTATCAAAATCATTCTGAAATCCCAAAACACGGTTTCGCGCTTCACGTACTGCATCTGCTGCACGTCCTGAGTTCTTCTCTGTAGAGAGATCGAGCTCACCTAAACCCAGATTTTCTGCTGATGCATCGCAAAAAGATGTACCGAGCTTCTGTCTCATTTCATCGATGCGTCTACGCTCCGGATCATCATTCATGCTGATATATGTCACTCTGGAATCAAGCGGTGACATTCCGTTAAACTTAGTTGATTCGGAAATATGGTCAATCTCCTCTATCAGCTTGTCTACCTCTTCACGGATAATGTCACGCTCGTTTGCTTTCGGACTGTCAAACGCGGCTTTCCGTGCAAGCTCTTCGATCTTAGTCAGTGCATCGTCAGTATCACAAAGCCCCTTCTCAGCTATCTGAAGCAGACATATCTCATCCTGAGCCTCTGCAAAGATCGCAGCCCTCACATTTCTCTGATGCCCGAATCTATCCGAAATATAAAGCTCAACTGCCGCATCATCCGTATATTTAAGCGTTTTCTCTGCACCGGAACCCGCTCCGGACTGCTGATGCTCATCCGGCAGCATCTTATCCATACGCTCTATGTTATTTTTTGATATCGCAATATTCTGTACTATCATCTGATTAATTTCCTCCCCACTGAAAATTAATCGTTACCCTTACTCTTATTCCCTGTAAAATTTATCGGCACATTTTATTGTTTGCTGAGACAAAAAATTGCATATTTATTGTACTGGATGTATACAACAAGTTACGCTAGGCTCGACAAAACCTCGCCAAGCGAACTTGCATAACACGCACTAAGCTCGAAAATACCTCGCTAAGTGCTCCGAAAACAAGAGTCGAGGCACAATGCCCCGACCCTTCTATATATTACTTACGATGCTGTTAAGCAGATTTAGTTTGCATCCTTAATAGAGAAGCTCATACGACCCATGCGGTCCTTGCCCATGCAGCGAACCTTTACGTGGTCTCCAAGTGTGAGTACATCCTCAACGTGAGCAATCCTGTGATCTGCTACCTTGCTGATGTGAACCATGCCTTCCTTACCCGGTGCGAACTCGATGAATGCACCAAATTCCTTGATGGATACTACATCACCTTCGTAGATCTGACCTTCTTCAAAGTCGCTTACGATAGTATTGATGTACATAAGAGCCTTATCCATTCCGTTCTGGTCCTCGCCGCATACGGATACAGATCCGTCATCGTCGATATCAACCTGAACGCCGCAGCGCTTGATGATCTCGTTGATGGTCTTTCCTCTCTGACCTACAACTTCACCGATCTTCTCAGGATCGATCTTTGTAAGAACGATCTTCGGAGCATACTGACCAACAGTCTTTCTGGGCTCAGCGATTGCCTTGCACATAACCTCATCCATGATGTAGTTACGTGCCTCATGACACTGACGGATAGCCTGCTCTACGATCGGACGTGTAAGACCGTGGATCTTGATATCCATCTGGATAGCTGTGATACCATCGTGTGTACCTGCCACCTTGAAGTCCATGTCACCAAAGAAGTCCTCGAGACCCTGGATATCTGTCAGAACGATGTAGTCATCGTCTGTCTCGCCTGTTACGAGACCGCAGGAAATACCTGCAACCATCTCCTTGATCGGAACACCTGCAGCCATGAGAGCCATACAGGATGCACAGATAGAAGCCTGTGATGTAGAACCATTTGACTCAAATGTCTCGGATACCGCACGCATTGCATACGGGAACTCTTCAGGGCTCGGCAGTACAGGAAGCATAGCCTTCTCTGCCAGGGAACCATGACCGATCTCACGACGTCCCGGTCCGCGGCTAACCTTTGTCTCACCTACGGAGTATGACGGGAAGTTGTACTGATGGATATATCTCTTCTCTGTTACGTTCGGATCAAGTCCGTCAACCTTCTGCTTCTCAGAAAGAGGTGCAAGAGTGATGACATCACAGATCTGAGTCTGTCCGCGAGTGAACATTGCGGAACCGTGAACACGGGGAATGATATCTACTTCTGCTGCAAGAGGACGGATCTCTGTGATAGCACGGCCGTCAGGTCTCTTCTGATCCTTGAGGATCATCTTGCGGACTGTCTTTTTCTGATACTGGTAAACTGCCTGAGGTACAAGCGGAGCCCATTCTTCATTGTCAGCAAGTGCTTCCTGGATCTTCTCCTGAGCTGCTGCAACTGCTGCCTCACGAGCCTGCTTGTCATCGTTGAAGGTTGCCTTCTCCATTTCTTCCGGAGGAACGATCTCCTTCATCTTCTCGAACATTGCTTCAGGAATAGCCTGGCTGATGTACTCGCTCTTTTCCTTACCTACCTCTGCAGCGATCTTCTTGAAGAACTCGATGATCTCAAGGTTGATGTCGTGGCACTTGTAGATAGCCTCGAGCATCTTGTCATCCGGGATCTCATTTGCACCGGCTTCGATCATGATAACCTTCTGACCTACTGATGCAACTGTAAGTCTCAGATCACCCTCATCCCATTCCTTCTGAGACGGGTTTACGATAAACTCACCATCGATCATACCGAGCTGTGTCATTGCACAAGGGCCGTCGAACGGGATATCTGAAATAGTAGTTGCAAGAGCACAGCCAAGCATTGCTGTGATCTCAGGTCTGCACTCAGGATCAACACTCATTACGAGAGCGTCAAGTGTTACGTCATTACGATAATCCTTCGGGAAAAGCGGACGCATAGGACGGTCAATAACACGGCTTGTAAGAACTGCATTCTCAGATGCCTTGCCTTCTCTCTTATTGAATCCGCCCGGCATCCTGCCAACTGCATAAAACTTCTCTTCGTACTCAACAGAGAGAGGGAAGAAATCGATTCCATCTCTGGGAGCCTTGCTCGCGGTCGCTGTACACAGAACGGTCGTATCACCGTAGTGCATGAGAGCAGCACCGTTTGCCTGTTTTGCAACTCTTCCGATATCGATCGAAAGTGTCTTTCCACCGAGTTCCATTGAATATGTCTTGTATGCCATCTGTTCTCCTTCTGTCACGGAATGTGACTACATTTCTGCAATATCAACCGATAAGGTTATATCCTCACCGATTGCAAAAAAAGACGGGAATCGAAATTCCCGCCTTTCCGTACAAAATTACTTACGAAGACCAAGCTTCTCGATCAGCTCTCTGTAACGGTTGATGTCCTTCTTCTTAAGGTATGCAAGAAGACCTCTTCTCTTACCAACCATCTTCAGAAGACCTCTTCTGGAGTGGTGATCGTGTGTGTTCTGCTTAAGGTGCTCAGTCAGCTCACGGATTCTCTCTGTGAGGATAGCAACCTGAACCTCCGGTGAACCTGTATCACCTTCGGACTTACCATACTTCTTAATAAGCTCAGCTTTTACTTCTTTTGTGATCATTTGAACGTTCTCCTTTGTTTATACTTGAATTTACGCCTGTTGCTAAGCACCGGTCAGAGATACCAGGAACTGGGCAACGGCAATGCCTGTATACACAGTACTGAGATAATATATCACACAGCCTGACAGCCGTCAAGCCTTTTAATCAAGTACACGGCGCACTATTGCGGGTGTTCTGTAGTATGCAGAATTGATACGGATACCGGTCTTTCTGGAATGTGCGTTTACGATCTGACCGTTTCCGATATAGATACCTACATGGCTGATGCGTCCGCCGGACTTCGCATAGAAGAAAAGATCTCCGGGCTGTGCTTCTGACGCACTGATCTTTTTACCAACGGTAGACTGCGCTGCGCTGGTACGAGGCAGTGAGATGCCGTACTTTCTATAGATAGCCTGCACGTATCCTGAGCAGTCCGCACCCTTTGTGAGACTCGTTCCGCCCCATACATAAGGATTTCCGATGAACTGCTTTGCATAGTTTACAAGATTTACACGAACATCCGATACACCCTGGCCATATTTCAGCTCTGTGAGGTTCATAGCCTTATCGAGCTGTTCGGAAATAGTCACATAATCTGCACTGATCCATCCTTCATCGTCATCGACTGCGATCTTTAGCCAGTCACCATCCTGCTCTTCGATCTCATATTCCTCGTCAATGGGGATCATTGTAAGGACAGCTGATTCTGTTGTGGGCTCATCACGAACGTAGAGCGTTGTAGTCTGAACCTTTGCAACAAGCTTCATAGCTTCTTTTGCACGCTTCTTAGCTTCTTCACCCATGTACAGAAATTCTGTTTTACACCATCCTTCAACCTTGCCGGATTTTATCCTTGCCCAGTCTCCGGATACTTCCAGAACCTCACAGCCTGCATCCTTTGTCATCTTACCTACGAGGTCTGACTCTTCATCAGCCTCTTCACGGATATTCAGATGATTATCAACATGAGCCACACCGATATTTACATATCCTGCGATCTTTCCGTCCTGGTCCTGATCGTACTCAGCAAGCGCCTCTGCTTTTTCACGGATATCTTTTTCCGCACCTGCACCCGCATTGAGCTTGGACTCCAAATCCTCATCCGTCTCGATAGCATGGGTATTGGTATCTGCCTCGGAGCCGTTATCCACAACTACCTCATCAGAGATCTCTTCAGAAGGTATTTCCTCTGATGTAATGTTTGAAGCAAGCTCCAGAGCTTCAATACTGCTTTCAGTATCCATTACTGTTCCTGCTCCTGCGGAAACATATGTATACTCCGCCGCCTTTACAGGAACAGCGGCTGTAAGCCCTGAACAGAGCATTGCAGCCGCAAGGATCGCTGTGAGCACCGTATCACGATGCCTGTTTTTCATCATTTCGTAAAATTTCTTATTTAACATCTTTTTCACTTCAGCTTTTGCTTACATCTTTACAGATGCCGTCTTAACAGTGGCATCTTCCTTCTCTGCATCGCTTATAGCAAATGCAATGTTTGTTGCATGGTCTGCAACACGTTCCAGACCGCTTATGACATCAGAGTATATCATACCGGCTTCGGGACTGCATGCATTTTTCTCAAGACGTTCTACGTGATGGTTCTGGAACTCGCGCTCCATGAGGTCTATCTCATTTTCAAGATGTTTTACATCTTCCATATGATCTGTATTCTCATTTGAGAATATGTCAATGGAATAACGGACGATGGTGTTTACTTTATCAAGCAGCAGTCCCATCTCCTTCTGAGCCTCTTTTGTGAACGTTACATTATGGTCTTTTCTTGTCTCTGCCATGTCGACCACATTTTCCGCATGATCACCGATACGCTCGATATCATTTACCACATGGAAAAGTGCACCGATCTGACGCAAGTCGTCGACAGGAAGGTTTGTCTGGTTGATCTTTACCAGATAATTCGTAATGGAGTGATTCAGGAAATCAATGTTTTTCTCTGTCTCACGCACCATCTCTATATCGTCTTCATCAAGAGTTATGAGCGCATTCATGGCTCTGTTCAGGTTTTCACTGGCAAGATTTGCCATGCGGTTAAGCTCTTTGATAACGTCAACAACCGCTGTTGCAGGTGAAAAGATGACCTTTGAACCGATATACTGCAGCTCGAAAGGACTGCGGTATCCAACCTGAGCATCCTTGTCCCCTGACTTCGGCACGATCATGTAAGTCATCTCTACTATCTGTCTGGTAAACGGCAGGAGTACGATAACCTGGAATACCTTAAAGATAGAGTGTGCATTCGCGATTATACGGCCCGGATTTCCGCCTGAAAGGAGCGAAATACCCTGAATAATGGGATCCATCGCAAACATAAGGATCACAAATACGATGATCGTTCCAATGATATTAAAAATCAGATGGATAAGGGACGCACGCTTTGCATCTCTTGTTCCGGAAATCGCTGCGAGAAGCGCCGGCATACATGCACCGATATTACATCCAAGGATGATATACATACAGATCGGAAGTCCGATAAGATCCTGATTCGCCATGAGGAGCAAGATCGATACAGTTACGGAAGAACTCTGGATGATAGATGTAAGTGTTGTACCTACAATTACTCCAAGGATAGGATTGCTGAGACTTGCAAGTATATCTCTTATTGCCTGCACATCCTTCAGCGCTTTCATTGCACCTGACATGGATGAAAGACCAAGGAACAGTACACCAAAACCTGCAACAATATCTGCAACTTTTCTAACAGTCGCATTTTTGCAGAACATATTTACTACAACACCTGCAACCAGGAATACAGGCGCCGCTTCACTAAGATTGAATGAAACGAGCTGTGACGTTACAGTGGTACCGATATTGGCACCGAGAATGGGGCCTGCAGCCTGATACAGGGTCATAAGTCCTGAATTAACAAAGGATACGATCATTACCGTACAGGCACTGGATGACTGTATCGCAGCAGTAAATAAAAGGCCTACCAACATACCCTGTACACGGTTACTGGTCAGTGTTTCCAGGATATTACGAAGCTTAGCTCCGGCAGCACGCTCAATACTCTCGCTCATGAGCTTCATGCCGTATAAAAACAGACCAAGGCCTCCCAACATGGACAATATCAACGTCGCGTTCATCTTACCTCACTCCCGGAGCCGCCGCTCCGCCTTCTCTCTCTTTTCTGATAAAAAAATCTCTACCCGCCATCATATCATGATGCATCTGCTTCTTCAAATGTTCCAGATCAGGAAATTTTCTCTCTTCCCTGTGCCAGTGAAGAAGTTCGACTCTAAGTTCTTCTCCGTACAGATCCTCGTCAAAATCATACAGGAAAGTTTCGGCATTAACTGCGTCATCATCCTTTATGGTAGGCTTCTGTCCGATATTTGTAATGCTGTGAAATACCTGCGTACCTATAACAACATTAGAAAAATAAACGCCATACGGAGGCAGGAGCTTATCGTGCTCAGGCACAATATTTACCGTAGGCATCTCCAGAACGGAGCTTCCAAGCTTGCGTCCGTGACTCACCTTTCCTTCCAGACTGTAAGGTCTGCCGAGAAGAGTATGAACCATCTCCATATCACCGTTTGAAACACGGTCCCGTACAAGAGTCGAACTGATTATCTCGTCATGATACCTAACCTTGTCGACTTCGATCGTTTCATAGGAAAGAACCTGTCCTGCGCCATCCTTAATCTCACGCTCCATCTGTTTTAGGAGTGCGAGATCACCTCTGCCGCCCTTACCAAAACTACAGTCGGGACCGGCTGCTACCGCCTTTGCTCTTAGCCCTTTTACGAGAACATCCCGTATAAAAATTTCCGGCTCCATACCGGCAGTGACTTCGTTTACAGGAAACTCGATCAGATAATCGATCTCAAGATCTGCCAGAGTCTCTCTCTTTTCATGATTTGTAGTCAGAACCTTCTGCTCTTTTCCTGTGAAAAAGGATGCTATGGAACGATCAAATGTGAATACCGCTGTTTTATATCCGCGCTCTTTTTTGAGTCTGATAATAGTATCCAGAAGCTTCTGATGACCCCGGTGAACACCATCAAATTTTCCAATGGCTACCGCTGTTCCGGGAAAGTTCTTTTCGTTTTGAATATATTTATGAAATGCCGGAATATCCGGAAAAATACGCATGATAGACCTTCTTATTCTGTCTCTGCTGTGGGTGCTGTATGCGCTTCCTTATCAAGGAAATACTTGATGAGCTTTGCATTGCCGCCATTTATCTCATAGAGGGCTGCAAAAGCACCGTCAGCGATCTTTACTCTGTATGTTCCGTCAGGTGCGTCTGTCTGAAAAGCATTTCCGTTCCAAACAAGATGCTCTGTCCTTCCGGACACTGTCAGCTCAGGATAATCTGCAAATACACTCTCAACCGTGTGAATATGCTTTTCTACTCCCGAAACACCAATCTCTTTCATGAGAGATTCCACTTCATCAAGTGTCAGTGCCTCTTCATCTGTAAATCCTGCGGCACGGGTCCTCGTAAGTTCCTCCATCGCAGCACCTACACCAAGCTTCTCACCTATATCTCTGCAGAGCGAACGGATATATGTTCCTTTTCCGCAGGAGATTTCCATGGTTACTACAGGTCCTGTTACCATGACTGTTTTTTCTCTGGTAACACCATCCTGATCTGTGTACTCTTTCTGCATAATGACCGGCGGTGCCTGCCATGTGAAATCCTGCACATCAATAGAATAGATCGTGACCCTGCTGGGCTTTCTCTCGATCACTTTACCTTCTCTTGCAAGCTCATACAATTTTCTGCCGTCTACTTTTTTTGCAGAGTACATCGGCGGGATCTGATCATATTCACCTACAAAATTTTGTGCAGCCTTTCTCACATCCGATTCACTTAAATGTATCAGATGATGGCGGCGTGCCAGAAATTCATCGCCTGTAAAATCATCTTCTTCCGGTGATGACATTTCCGCAGTATCGGATGCAGTCCAGGTCTGCGTTCCTGTCAGACACTTCAGGAGTTTTCCTGTGGTATCTTCAGTATCAGTAGTTATACCGAGTCTCATTCGGCACACATATGTTTTATCAGTATCTGTGAGCATGCTCACAAGGGAAGTTCCCTTTCCAAGACATACCGGAAGAACTCCCGTAGCCGCCGGATCAAGGGTTCCTGTATGACCTATCTTTCTCATATGAAGGATACCCCTGAGCTTTGCCACCACATCATTACTGGTAAATCCTGCCTCTTTATATATAGGCAGGATTCCATTAAATGGATTAATTTCTTTTTTCATTGAGCTGTCTCTCAATCTGTTCTGAAATATTATTCAGAATATCATGGTATGTACCGGTCATACTAAAACCGGCAGCTTTCTTGTGACCGCCGCCCCCGAAAAGCTGTGCGATCTTTGAAACGTCTACTTTGTCATTTGAACGCATTGAAACTTTATAGAGAAGCTGTTCATGTGAACTCTCATACATAAAGATCGCAACATCGACGCCCTTTGTATGAAGCATCTGATTTACGATTCCTTCGAAATCAGAACTCTTTGCGTTGTAGAACTCCATTACCCTGTGATCGATCACAGAAGCAATGCATCTTCCGTCCATGAAAAGGATACTTTCCATGACTGCTCTGCCCATGATCTGGTTCTGCAGATATGTCTTCTCATAAAAAGTACGGTTGATTATATCTGTAAAATCAAATCCGTATTCTATAAGCTTTCCTACGATCTCCAGCGTCTTTCTGGAAGTGTTGCTGTACTGCATCACACCTGTATCGTGAATGATACCTGTATAAAGACACTTTGCGATCTCTACATCGATCTTGTCTTCATCGATGAGATCAAAAACGAGCTCAGATGTGGAACTTGCATCAGGCACAATGTGATTGTAACGCGCAAAACCCTTACTGCTGATGTGATGATCGATGCACACTGTTGTCTTCGCTCTTGTGAAATACTCACCTGCGAGTCCAAGTCGTCCGAGATCACCGAGATCCAGTGCAAAAAACAGATCAAGACTCTCGAACTCCTGCTTTTTGCCCATGAAGTTTGCAGGATCAAGCTTAACCGGCCACTGTATTTCATCAAAGCCCTTCAGATCAGCGAATATGTCCGCCGGCTTCTCAAGAAATAAAGTAACCTTTTTTTCCGGCCATACCTTTTTCAGATAGTTATAAAGAGCAAGTGTTGATCCGACCGCATCACCATCCGGACGAACATGACCTGCTATACCAATAGTTTCAGCCCCTTCTACTAACTCTCTTAAATTAATCATATCTTCCCTTTCAAAAGGCGGACCTACCCGCCTGTCCCTTCGATTAATGATAATCGCTTTCTGACAGGTGGGCAAGTCCGCCCCTCATTTTTTATATATCAGAATCTTCTTCAGATTCCTCTGCATGAGATGCCTTTTTTGCATCTTCCCTCATGACTTCATCAATTTTCTTCGCCATGTCTACACCATACTGAATGGACTCGTCCATGACAAATTTCAGTTCCGGAGTGTTCCGGAGATTAACAATACGCGCAAGCTCGTGACGAATGAATCCCTTTGCAGAATTAAGTCCTGCAAGAGTATTCTCCCTCTCTTCCTCGCCGCCAAGGACACTGATATAAACCTTACAGGTTTTCAGGTCCGGTGCAACATAAACATCCATAACAGAAGTCATAAGACCTACTCTGGGGTCTTTAACTTCACGGATGATAGAGGAAAGAGCACGCATAACTTCACCGTTTATACGGTTGTTCTTTGTACTGTTTTTTCTCATATATTAGTCTCTCGCAACCTCGACCATCTTGTAGCACTCTACAACGTCGAGTTCCTTAACATCATTGAAGTCCTCGAATACAAGACCACACTCGTATCCTTCTCTAACTTCCTTTACGTCATCCTTAAATCTCTTCAGGCTGGCAAGTTTACCCTCATGGATAAGCTCTCCATCTCTCTTGATCCTTATGCTGCAGCCTCTTTCTACTGTACCGTCTGTTACATAAGAACCTGCGATATTTCCGATCTGGCTTGCCTTGAAGATCTGACGGATCTCTACGTGGCCAAGGATCTTCTCCTCGAATACCGGTGCAAGGAGACCCTTCATAGCAGACTCAACTGCATCGATAGCCTGGTAGATAACGCTATACAGGTGGATATCAACTTCCTCTGTCTCAGCAGTCTGCTTTGCAAGTGCATCAGGACGAACGTTAAATCCGATGATGACAGCATTTGAAGCGCTGGCAAGGATAACGTCGGACTCATTGATGGCACCAACACCGCCATGGATGACCTTAAGGGCAACTTCATCATTTGAAAGCTTCAGAAGTGACTGCTTCAGAGCCTCTACAGAACCCTGTACGTCAGCCTTGATGATGACATTAAATTCCTTCAGATCGCCCTCTTTGATCTGTGAGTACAGATCATCAAGAGACATTCTCTGCTTTGTCTCACGGAGAAGTTCCTTCTTATGCTGTTCCTTGAAGGTCTCAGCAAATTCCTTACCCTCTTTATCAGTATTAGGAGAGATAAAGATCTCACCAGCTTCCGGAACATCATCAAGACCAAGGATCTCTGCCGGTGTAGAAGGACCGGCCTCCTTGATTCTCTTACCATTTTCATCAGTCATGGCACGAACACGTCCGTGACATGCACCAACTGCGATGAAGTCTCCGACATGGAGTGTACCCTTCTGTACGAGTACGGAAGCTACAGGACCTCTTCCCTTATCAAGCTGTGCCTCGATAACAAGACCTCTTGCCTTACGGTTTGCATTTGCCTTGAGCTCGAGCATATCAGCTGAAAGAAGGATCATCTCAAGGAGTGTATCGATACCTTCACCGCTCTTTGCTGATACAGGAACAAATACTGTAGATCCGCCCCAATCCTCAGGGATGAGCTCATACTCTGCAAGCTCCTGCTTAACACGGTCGATATTTGCGCTGGGCTTATCGATCTTGTTTACAGCAACGATGATGTCAACACCAGCTGCCTTCGCATGGTTGATAGCTTCTACTGTCTGAGGCATTACACCATCATCAGCAGCTACAACGAGAACAGCGATATCTGTTGAATTTGCACCACGCATACGCATAGCTGTGAATGCTTCGTGACCAGGTGTATCAAGGAATGTGATCTTACGATCCTTGATCTTGACCATGTAAGCACCGATAGCCTGTGTGATACCACCGGACTCTTTATCTGTTACGTTTGTCTGACGGATCTTATCCAGAAGGGATGTCTTACCGTGGTCAACGTGACCCATTACGCAGACAACCGGAGGTCTCTTGGACATTACGCTCTCGTCTTCTTCGTCTTCCTTCAGAAGCTCTGCGATAACGTCAACCTTCTTCTCATGCTCACAGAGGATATCATAATCCGCTGCGATATTTTCTGCCTCATCATAGCTGAGCTCAGAGTTCAGGGTAACTACCTGACCTGCAAGGAAGAGCTTCTTAATGATCTGTGCAGACTGGATCTTCATGTGATCAGCAAGCTCACGGATTGTAAGTGTATCCGGAATTGTGATCACCTTGATCTCCTCTTCAACCGGCTTTTCTACCGGTGCAGGCTTATGGAAGCCATGAGGATTGAACTTCTTTCTTGCTCTCTCCTCCATGCTAGCCTCTGCTACAGCCTCTTTTCTTCTTCTTGCTTCGGACTGTCTTCTGCGGTCTGCATCATAACGGTGTCCCTGTGCTCCTCCGCGTCCGCTTCCTGCTGCGGGTGCCGGTGCAGCGCCCCCCGCAAAGCCTCCGCGGCTGTTCTGGTTCTGGTTGAAGGAACCCGGTCTTGAAGCGCTTCTATTAAAGCCAGGACGATTATTATTATTGCCGAAATTACGGTTACCATTCTGAGCAAATGATCCGCGCTGGCCGCCACCCTGGTTATTATTCTGCCCAAAGGATCTGCGCTGGCCGTTGTTGTTGTTCGGACGGTTGCCATTGCCACCTCTTCCCTGACCATTTCCGGAACGGTTATTGCTGCCATTTCCATTTCCGTTGCCAGTGGTCTTCTTCATTGCTGCCATATTGGCATAAACATTTCCGATGACTCTCTTGATCGGGCTGCTCTGCTCTGCAGTTGTATTGTCCTTTGCTGCTTCTGTCTGAGGCTTTTCCTCTGTCTTCTCAGGAGCTGCATTTACTGCTGCCGGTGCTGCCTTCTCAACTGTAGGAGCCGGTGCCTCTGTCTTTTCAGGTGCCGGAGCTGCTGCCGGCTTCTCCGCGCTGACATTCTCTTTCTTCACGCCGACAAAAGCATCGGGAGAAGCAACCTCTGTATGCTGGAAAGGCTTTCTTGCCTTCGGCTGCTCGATCTTTCCGTTGCTGATCTTTACGATCTGACGGCCGCCGTTATTATTTCTGTTTCCACGGCCTGTATTATTTGTTGCAAAGATGATGTGCTTCTTCTTTTTAGGCTTGTTATCGCCGCCCTCAGCACTTCCTGCAGCCTTTTCAGCCGTCTTGTCTGCTGCAGGCTTTGCAGCCGCATCACTCTTCTTAGCTGCATCGCCGCCAAACTTTGAACGTACCATATCAATATACTTATCATCGATACTGCTCATGTGGTTGGCAACGTCTGCGCCATTAGCGTTAAGGTATTCAACTACATCCTTGTTGGATACGCTGATACCCTTTTCCTTTAATTCTTTTGTAAGCTTTAAAATCTGCATTTTTGCCATTAAGTATTATCCTCCCTGGACAGACGTTTCACAATCTCATCAGCAAATCCCGGATCCAGGACTGCAACTGAAACACGTTTCTCTTTTCCGAGCGCATGTCCCACTACATCCATGGTTCCGTGTTCGAAATATGGAACGCGGTAATATGTACATTTATCACGAAACTTCTTTTTTGTTCTCTCTGACGCATCACGAGTGACAAGGACTAAATGCGCCTTGCCTTCCTTTACTGCCTTCAGGACGGCAAACTCACCGCTCGCCATCTTTCCGGCCCGCTGTGCGAGCCCCAGAAGAGAATCAATCTTACTCAATTCCAAGCTCTTCGAACTCCTTTATGAGATGATCCACTGTATTCTGTCCTGCCGGGATCTTGAACGATCTTTCCAGTCCTTTACGGTCTATAGCCGCTTTCAGACATTTCTCCTGCCTGCAGATATAAGCACCACGGCCATTTGCACGTCCGGTAGGATCAAGTTTTATCTCTCCTTCCGGTGTCCGCACGATCCTTATCAGTTCCTTTTTAGGACGGATCGTGTTGCATCCGATGCACTTCCGTGTAACTTCTTTTTTCTTGTCAGGCTGGTTTATTTTCATCGGGGACAGATTCCTCCAACTGTTTCTCCATCATTTCATGCCGAAAAACAAAGATTATTCTTCTGTTTCTTCAGCAGAAACTTCTTCATCAACGGTCTCTTCAGTCTCCTCTGAGATTTCCTCAGATTCCTCTTCTACAAATTCACCGTCTTCTGTATATTCATCATCTTCGTACTCATCATCCTCATCAGAGAGATAATCCTCCATGCGGAATCCGGGTGCATCCTTAGCCTGAGTCTCAGACTTGATATCGATCTTGAATCCTGTAAGTCTTGCAGCAAGACGTGCATTCTGACCTTCACGTCCGATCGCAAGTGAAAGCTGATAGTCAGGAACTACAACCTTTGCAGTCTTCTCATCACCGTCAACGATAACGGAAACGACCTTTGCAGGAGAAAGTGCATTCTCGATAAAGATAGCCGGGTTCTCATCCCAGTTGATGATATCGATCTTCTCGCCGCCAAGTTCCTCAACTACTGCATTTACACGTGCGCCGCTGATACCTACGCATGCTCCGACTGCATCAACATCCGGGTTGTTGCTCCATACTGCCATCTTTGTACGTGATCCTGCTTCTCTGGAGATACCCTTGATCTCAACAGTTCCGTCAGAAACCTCTGCAACCTCTGTCTCGAAAAGACGGCGTACAAGTTCCGGATGTGTTCTGGAAACAAGGATTCTGGGGCCCTTTGAAGAGTTACGTACTTCAAGCACATAAACCTTTACATGATCATTCGGATTGAGGATCTCGCCTGCAACCTGCTCATTCTCAGAAAGGAATGCATCTGCATGTCCAAGGTTCACACTTATATTTCTTCCAATGAAACGCTGAACTGTACCAGTGATGACCTCGTGCTCCTTGCTGATGAATTCGTTGTAAACAGCATTGCGCTCTTCTTCACGAATCTTCTGAAGGATAACGTTCTTTGCACTCTGAGCTGCGATTCTTCCGAAGTTCTGGCTCTTAAGCTCAACCTTTACAGTATCGCCGATGCCAACGGTAGGATTGATAGCTGCCGCATCATCAGGGCTGATCTCTGTGAGGGGATCTGAAACATTCTGTACTACTGTCTTTTCCGCATAAAGGAAGAAAGAACAGTCATCACGGTTCAGGTCGCAGTGAATATTCTCTGTCTTTCCATAATTGCTCTTGCACGCGATCATCAGTGAATTTTCGATCGCATCCAGAAGAATATCTCTGCTGATATCTTTCTCTTTCTCAAGGATATCAAGGGCCTGTCTCAGCTCACTTGCTGCGCTTGCCTGAGCGTCCTCTGTCTTTTTCTTTCTCATTCTTCATTCTCCTTTTCGGAATCTCCATCACCCTCATTGGGATCGACCATGAATCCAGGTGAGCTGATCTCCATGGTATAAGCATCTTCAATATAATCTTCCTGATCGAGTTTCTTGCTCACGATACGGCTCACAAGAACACAGTCATCGATCGTGATGCCGCCGGGCTTATTGATGAACGCCCTCAGATAGTAGTTTCCGTTTTCCTTAACATACTCTGTACGTACCAGCTCAAACCCGTTCTTGTCTGTAACCGGTCTTACGATCTCTGCAAATTTTTCTGCAATCTGGTTTTCGGTCATTTTTCCTCCGGTCGCGATTTAAACGCGCACATAAGAAAAGTGGGCTCTTTTGAAGCCCACTTAACACCTACAGAACAAACTATATCACCCGTGTGTGTCATCGTCAAGGCTTTTTGAGCTAATCTCTTGAAATAACGGGAAGTCTGAAGGCATATCAGCCGCCACACAGTGCTCCGTGCCTTCAAAGGGCTGACGGAAGATCAGCTTTTCTGCATGGAGCATAGCCCTTTTGTACTTAGGATCAATCTCGCCGTAAAGCGGATCTCCGATAAGCGGATGTCCGACAGCCGACATGTGCACACGGATCTGATGCGTTCTCCCCGTAAGTATTTCGGCTTCTACCAGCGACATCTCCACCCCCGCTTCCACTGTTTCAGCAAGCACACGGTATTTGGTGAGCGCAGGTTTTCCAAACGGTTCTTCCGTCACTTGCTGCTTCATCAGTACTCCGGGTATCGGACCTATCGGAAGCGTGATCTCATTTACGCCCTCTTTTTCATGTTCAGAAAAATGTCCGCGGACTGCAGCCAGATATACTTTCCTGCATATATTCTGCTCCTTCTGCCGGAAAAGTCTTCCCGCTGCCGGTCTGTTCTTCGCAAAGACCAGTACTCCCGACGTATCCTTATCAAGACGGCCGACCGCCCTGCATACTACATCCAGTCCCTGTGCCTTATAGTAAAATGCAAGAAAATTTGCTTCTGAATCAAAATAATGTCCATGGGACGGATGTACCACAGTTCCCGCCGGCTTATCTACAACGACCATATCCTGATCTTCATAAAGTATCGCGAGTGGTCCTTCGCATGGGACCGTCTTTTCTTCATCCGATGGTTCGTCCGCAAGTGTCACACGGATCAGATTGCCTGCTTCTGCCCTGTCCTTGACTGTCACACGGGTTCCCTGCTTTTCATCCTTAAAAAGCATTATCCCGCCGTCATGAAACTTCGCATGACTCACTTCTCCTGTTGTCAGATGCATCCTTGACTTTAAGAGCTTTCCTATTATTCCGTTTACAGTTTCAGGAAGATCCTCTTCCCGAACTACGTATTCCAATATCCTGTCCATGCACCGCACCAATATCTACAAGTCCGTGATCTACGCAAAAAGCAAACCGACAGGAAGTTAATCCTGCCGGTTTCCCAAGGGTTGAATAGCTCGTATCGGAATCGAACCGGTGTTTTCGCCGTGAGAGGGCGACGTCTTAGCCTCTTGACCAACGAGCCATAAAAAAATATTAAGAAGTAGAATAGCTCGTATCGGAATCGAACCCGTGTTTTCGCCGTGAGAGGGCGACGTCTTAGCCTCTTGACCAACGAGCCATAAACAAATATTAAGATGTAGAGTAGCTCGTATCGGAATCGAACCGGTGTTTTCGCCGTGAGAGGGCGACGTCTTAGCCTCTTGACCAACGAGCCATAAAGTTATCTGTGCGTGTCGCGTTTTTGTTGTTCGCGTCAGGCGCAAGAAAGATAATACCTAAAAATGTTCATCTATGCAAGCACTTTTTTCATTTTTTTGAAACTTTTTTTATTGAACAGTCGAGAAACCGCATAAAATAAGGGTTTCAGAAGCAAGATTTTTTCGTTCCAAAACCCTTTTTTATGTGATCAGACTGTCATTTTCAGAAAACCATATCAAAAAGACTCAGCTGATTACTGTCCGGAATATTTCCGAGCAGTCCAAGTTCTTTTAATTTATCTGCCTTATTTCTGGAGCATCCTGTCCTGATACAGAAGTCATCCACAGACAAAAATTCTCCTTTATCCGCAGCATTGGTTATGGCATTAACGAGATCATCCGCATCCTTGCCGCCCATTCCGGGAACGGTATTCAGCGCAGGCATGATCCTCTTGTCGTCTACCTGCCGGAAATATTTTGCATCAACCGTATTTAGATCGATAGGCGCAAAGTCAAATCCACGGGCATACATTTCCAGAACAAGATTCATATTACGGATAGTATCAAGCTCAGTCGCGGTCATTTTATTCTTTCCCACTTCCTTGAGCTTATCCGTATATTTTTTTAGTTCCTCTTCAAGTCTTCCTCTTCCGCGGCACATGGTCTCATAGTTCAGACCGCCTCCGCCTTTTACGGCACGGATAGAGAAAAACGCCGAATAATACGCAAGAGGCCTGTATACCTTAAACCATGCCACACGCCACGCCATCATAACGTACGCCGCAGCATGAGCTTTCGGGAACATATACTTGATCTTCAGGCAGGATTCTATGTACCAGTCAGGAACGTTATGCTCGATCATGGCTTCTTTCATCTCAGGCTTTAGACCTTTACCCTTTCGAACAGACTCCATGGTCTTGAAGGAAAGCGCAGGGTCCATTCCCTTTGCAATGAGATAGATCATGATATCGTCTCGACAGCAGATACATTCTGCGAGCTTCAGACCTTTTTCCTTGATGAGGAGTTCCGCATTTCCTGCATAAACGTCCGTACCATGGGACAAACCCGAAATACGGATAAGGTCAGAGAAGGACACAGGTTTTGTGTCCAAAAGCATCTGTATCGCAAAGTCTGTTCCATACTCAGGAACACCGAGCGTACCTGTCTTTACACCGCCTATATCCTCAGGCTCGATGCCAAGTGCCTCTGTATTCGAGAAAAGAGACATAACTTTTTTATCATCGAGCGGTATCTCCAACGGATCAACACCTGTAGCATCCTGAAGGAAACGGATCATGGTAGGATCATCGTGTCCGAGGATATCGAGCTTCAGAAGGTTATGGTCGATAGAGTGGTATTCAAAATGTGTCGTTATGATATTTGTCGACACATCATTCGCAGGTTTCTGGATAGGAGTAAAGGAATAGATCTGCTCGCCTCGGGGCATAACTACGATACCTCCGGGATGCTGTCCCGTTGTACGCAGAACGCCCTCACAGCCGTGAGCTATCCTCTCTATCTCCGCTCTTCTCTTGTGTTCATTATGGCTCTCATCTTCAT
The DNA here is from genome assembly GCA_900168235.1 of Lachnospiraceae bacterium. GTDB lineage: Bacteria > Bacillota > Clostridia > Lachnospirales > Lachnospiraceae > NK4A144. The sequence goes on from FUZG01000003.1 coordinate 338,227, forward strand.
AGTATTTCAGCACATATCCATATGCTGTTTTTTCAGCAAGAGTACCGATAGTTCCGGCACGGAATGTCTGTCCCGCACCGAAGATAACTTCCGTGTATTTATGCGCTTTTGACTGGTAATCTCCGGAGAAATTAAGGTCGATATCCGGCTCTTTATCTCCCGAGAATCCGAGGAATGTTTCAAAGGGGATATCAAATCCCATTTTCATGAGCTTTGCACCGCACTTAGGGCACACAGCATCAGGCATATCACATCCGGACATACCGCGCATCTGGAAATCTTTTACCACCTCTGACTCAAAATCATAATAGTGGCACTCAGGACAGAGATAATGCGCCGCAAGGGAATTAACCTCTGTGATACCTGCCATATTTGCAACAAATGATGAACCTACGGATCCACGGGATCCAACCAGATATCCATCCTCAACGGACTTCCACACGAGCTTCTGCGCGATAACGTACATAACCGCGTATCCGTTTCCGATAATGGACTTCAACTCGACTTCCAAACGATCCGACACCTGATGAGGGAGATCATCTCCGTAAAGCTCACGAGCTTTTCCGTAACAGATATCACGTAGCATCTGGTCAGAGTTTTCAATGACCGGAGGTGCCTTATCAGGGCGGACAGGCGAGATATACTCCACCATATCAGCGATCCTGTTGGTGTTTGTGATAACGACTTCACGCGCTTTATCTTCACCGAGATACATAAATTCCTGAAGCATCTCATCAGTTGTGCGAAGATAAAGCGGTGCCTGGTTATCCGCATCGTCAAAGCCTTTTCCAAACTGGATTATACGTCTGTAAATCTCATCCTGAGGATCAAGAAAATGTACATCACAGGTTGCGACAACCGGCTTTCTGAACTCTTCTCCGAGCTTTACGATACGCCTGTTTATATCCTGCAGATCTTCCACGGTATCAAAGCCTGAGTCTTCTTTTTCCAAAAGGAACTGGTTATTTCCGATGGGCTGTATCTCAAGATAATCATAAAAATCTACGATACGTGAAAGATTTTCTTCCGGTATCTCCCTTTCAAGAGCACGGAACAGCTCACCTGCCTCACATGCAGAGCCTACAATGATTCCCTCGCGGTATTCCTGCAGTTTTGACTTCGGTATACGTGGACGGCGTCTCCAGTAATCAATATGCGCCATAGAAACCAGACGGTAAAGATTTACACGGCCGATCTCGTTTTTCGCAAGAAGAATGATATGGAAGGTCGGAAGCTTTCGGATACCATCCGGTGTTACTTCCATGTTTTCCTGCAATTCTTCCATTGTGCGGATATTTTTTTCCTCTTCCATCTTACGGCAGAGACGTACAAAAATTTCCGCAGTACACTCCGCATCATCAACTGCACGATGATGATTCTCAAGTGAAACTCCCAACTCATCCGCAACTGTGTCGAGCTTATAGTTTTTAAGCTCAGGCAGCAAAAATCTCGCCATCTCCACTGTGTCGACAACAGCCTTATCAAATGGCAGATTCAGCCTTTCTGCATTTTTTGATATAAAACTTGTATCAAATTTTGCATTATGCGCTACCATGATGGCATCTTTTGAAAACTCCAGAAATCCCGGAAGAACTGCCTCCACATTTCCTGCGTCTGCCACCATACTGTCATTTATACTTGTAAGCTCCTGTATACGGAACGGAATGGGAATCTCAGGATTTATAAATTCGTCATAATGACCAACGATCTCTCCGTTTTCTACGCGGACGGCACCGATCTCGATTATCTTGTCCTTATTTGGAGAAAATCCTGTTGTTTCTATATCAAATACCACATAGGTATCCTTTATAGTGTGCTCTGCTTTTCCGTCATCTTTGCCAAGCTTAAAAAACGCCTCTCTCATGTCATCGACGAGGTAGCCTTCGCAGCCGTAGATCACCTTAAAGTCAGGATTTGAGAGGTCTGCTTTCACATGGTTTGCAACCGGGAATACCTGCACATTTCCGTGATCGGTAATGGCACACGCATTCCATCCCCATTTATCCGCGCGCTTCAAAATATCGGAAACGTCGCTGACTCCGTCCATTTCCGAATATTTTGTATGACAATGAAGCTCCACTCTTTTTTCGGGAGCTGTATCCATTCTCGGACGTAAAAAGGATCCTATCTTTTTTATACCCCGGATACTTCCGATCACCACATCATGATCGAAATTATCCATCTGGGCAAATCCATGAACCTTTACAAATTGTCCGGGCTTTCCTTTTTCGAGACCTGAAGCTCCGATAGCTTCACGAAATTCCGGAATCTCTTCATTTTTCAGGAAAAGCTTCATTGTGATCGAATCCGTAAAATCAGTGATATCGATGGATACGATAGTCCTTTCATTACGTATTTCATGCTCGTCATAGTGAATGAGCTGTCCTCTTATGAAAACTTCTCCTATCTCGCCAACGATCTCCTTGATAGGAATAGTATCCTCATCAAAATCGGAGCCGCGGATAACATCGGGATTATTGGATTTCTTCTGGAATCCGCCGTTCTTTCCAAATCTTCCGCTCTTCTTTCCGCCGAATCCGCCGCCTGACTGAAATGTGCTTGCGCTCTTTGTTCCAGCTGCAGCCTTTTTCTGGGGAGATTTTTCTTCTTTTTCGCTTTTCTTTTCTTCCTGAGCTTCAGCTTTTTTGCCTGCAGCTTCCATTGCGCGCCTTGTGATCTCTGCGATCTGCTGCTGGACACGTATCTCAGCCTCTCTTGCTCCCTCAGGCTTTTCCTCTGCTTTATAGGCTACCCGTACATCTGCATGGAGTCCGCATCTCACATTCATGATATTGACGAGATAATCCGCCAGTCTCTCGCCCTCCTGATGGGAGATCAGAGTATCCGGTATCGTCATGGTCACAAGCCCGTTCTGTCCGTATGAAATATTTGCATGACGGTACATCTGATTCAGGATAGGCTCCTGCTCACGAAGCTCCATTGCAATAGACTCTTTATATGCCGCCATCAGACTTTCCGGCGTATACTGATCCGACAGGAGAAACTTCTCATGAAGCATGAATGTCACTTTTGCCCTCGGGAAAAGCTGCTTTGCAAGTTCTCTCTCTGCGCGATGTATCTGATCCTTTGCGATAAGGTTAGGACTTTCTATATATACGTGAAAAAAATTGCGGCTGGTGGTAGTCCTTATTTTTCTCACCCCTACGTACTGAAAGAGCTGCCCGGTTTCACCGGACAGCTTCAATGTAGGAAATACTTCATAAAAAGATTTAGCAGTACTCATCTAAACTCCTATGACAATGCTAACACGTCTCAGCCGCGCTCTGCACGGTCGAGTTCTTCTTTCAGTGCACCGAGAAGCTCTGCTTCAGGAACTTTTCTAAGGATCTCGCCCTTACGGAAAATAAGCCCCTCTCCATCGCCTCCTGCAACGCCAAAATCTGCTTCTCTTGCTTCACCGGGACCATTTACCACGCATCCCATTACAGCAACCTTCATATTGCTGTGGTAACCCTGTACAAGGTTTTCTACCTTATTTGCAAGGTCGATGAGATTTATCCTGGTACGTCCGCAGGTCGGGCAGGATACAACCTCTACTCCGCCCTCTCTGAGACCGAGGGACCTGAGGATTATACGTGCGCTCTTTATCTCTTCAACAGGATCTCCTGTAAGTGATACACGGATAGTATCACCGATTCCCTGATACAGAATGATACCAAGACCTACACCGGACTTGATATTTCCGCTTATAACTGTTCCTGACTCTGTGATACCTACATGCAGAGGATACTGCGTCTTTTCTGCAATCTGCTCGTAAGCCTTTGCGCACATAAGGACATTGGATGATTTTATACTGATGACAATATTATCATAGTCGTGCTCTTCTATCATACGCACCTTATCAAGCGCGCTTTCCACAAGTCCTTCTGCTGTCACTCCGCCGTATTTCTCTATGAGCGGTTTCTCAAGTGAACCGGAATTAACACCAACACGGATCGGTGCATTACGTTCCTTACAAGCTGCTACTACCTTTGCAAGCTTATCTTCTCCACCGATATTTCCGGGATTGATACGGATCTTATCTGCGCCGTTCTCAAGTGCAGCAAGCGCCATATGATAATCAAAATGAATATCAGCTACCAGCGGAATATGAATTTTTTTCTTGATCTCCCTGATTGCCTCTGCACATTCTATAGTAGGAACAGTGCATCGAACGATCTCGCATCCGGCTTCCTCGAGACGCAGGATCTGTGCCACTGTTGCATCTACATCATCAGTCCTGGTATTTGTCATTGACTGAATAGCAACAGGACTGCCCCCACCAATAGTAACTCCGCCGATCTGAATTTTCTTTGTGTTGTCTCTATACATTTCCGATCACTCCTATGGGCAGTAACTGCCTAAAATATCCAATCTCCCATTAGTGGAAAAATTTGGATATATCATTAAATAAAACAAGGAACATGAACACAAGCAGTACTACCATTCCGACAAAATGAATAAATGCTTCTGCTTTACGATTAACAGGATGTCCTACAACAGCTTCTATCAACAGAAATACTAATCTTCCGCCGTCAAGCGCCGGCACCGGAAGCAGATTCATTACTCCGAGATTTGCCGTTAAAAGGATAGTGAGCATCATCATATTTATCCAGATATAGAAAATACCGCTTGGCTTTGACTGTTCATAGACATCGCCCACGACCTGTGCTACACCTACCGGGCCTGCCACGTCATCCTTGGTAACTTTTCCTTTAAATATCATTCCAAGGCTTTTCCAGGTAGCTTCGATCCAATAACGGACTTCCGCAAAACTGTAGCGGATAGTTGTCAGCGGATTTCCCTTTACACGCTGTCCTCCGATAATACCGAAAAGATATCGTCCTGCTTCCGCATTATACTCAGGTGTCAGCGTCGTCTTGAAAAGCTCCCCATCTCTCCGATAGGTGATTTCCATTGCTTCGCCTTCATTAAGCATGAGATCAAGGCTGATATCACGATAGATAGCTATGTGATCAGAACCAACCTTTACGATCTCATCACCTTCCCGAAGACCTGCTTTTGCCGCCGGATAATCTTCCATAACCTGAGAGATCACAGGTGCATCGTATCCAATACTGCCTACTACAAAAAGGGACAGAAAAAATGCCAGTACAAAATTCATGAACGGACCGGCAAATACTGTTGCGATCCTTGCCCATACGGATGCATTAACAAATGAAGTCGGACTGCTGTCCAATTCATCACCGTCAAATCCTTCAAACTGGCACGCGCCGCCAAAGGGCAGAGCTTTTATGGAATATTTAGTCCCACCGCGCTCAATTCCCCAGATAGTAGGTCCAAGACCAAGCGAAAATTCTACAACACCAATCCCGCTTTTCTTTCCTATTATAAAATGGCCGCCTTCGTGCACCAGAATTATTACCGTAAAAATAAGTAAAAATAAGATTATCTGCACTTATTATCGCTCCCGTCAGGTCAAATATCCGTTATCGAAAACTTTCCCTGGCTTCCTTCTCAGCCTCAAAAATCTGATCAAGTGTAGGATTCTCGATCAGATGATGCTTCTGCATCGTTTCCTCGATCCTGTCAGGGATCTCCAGATAGCGGATATCTCCCTTAAGGAACATTTTAACAACCTCTTCATTTGCCGCATTAAATACTGTAGGCATCGTACCGCCTGTACGCGCTGCCTTGAATGCGAGAGAAAGTCCCCTGAATGTATCTGTATCAGGCTTCTCGAAAGTGAGATCTTTCATCTTGAAAAGATCCAGTCTCTCACGATCAAGAGGCATCCTGTGCGGATAGAATAAAGCATACTGTATAGGAAGATGCATATCCGGCACACCCATCTGACCGATAACAGCACCATCTGTAAACTGAACTGCTGAATGAAGGATACTCTGAGGATGAACCATGACCTCGATATTATCGTAAGGAACATCAAAGAGCCAGCGGGCTTCCATTACCTCGAGACCTTTATTTACAAGTGTTGATGAATCGATCGTAACCTTCGGACCCATATCCCAGTTAGGATGCTTTAACGCCTCGGCAGCTGTCATATTTTCGAGATCAGATCTCTTTCTGCCTCTGAACGGACCGCCTGACGCTGTGAGAAGGATTTTTTCGATCTTCTCATGTTCTTCTCCCTGAAGAGACTGGAAGATAGCTGAGTGTTCAGAATCTACCGGAAGAAGCTTTACACCATGCTTCTTTACAGCAGCTGTGATAATGTGGCCTGCTGTTACAAGAGTTTCCTTATTTGCGAGCGCTACATCCTTGCCGGCTTCAATAGCTGCAAGTGTAGGACGGATACCTATCATTCCCACGATAGCGCCAACAACTATGTCAGCTTCCGCAAGTGTCGCAGCCTCCAAAAGGCCATCCATTCCGGAAAGTACTCTTGTGTCGGTATCTTTTACGCGCTCTTTAAGGTCGGCTGCTGCCTTTTCATCATAAAGAACCGCTACGTCCGGCTTATACTTTCTGACCTGTGCCTCCATCATCTCTGCATTTCTGCCTGCAGCAAGCGCAATGATGTTCAGAGAATCTGTATATGCATCAACTATATCAAGGGTCTGTGTTCCGATAGAACCTGTAGAACCCAGTAAAACTATATTTTTCACGTTTCCTCCTCAGGCGATAAAGAGATCTACCATTATAAAAACAACAGGGGCTGTGATGATCACTGAATCAAATCTGTCCAGGATACCACCGTGACCGGGAATAAGATTTCCGTAATCCTTTATACCGCGATTGCGCTTTATACCGGATGCAAAAAGGTCACCAACCTGTGAAATAACAGCACCCACACCGCATACTGCAGAGTATACTGCCATATTTCCCTTTGCGATGCAGGCAAGTATCATTCCGACGATCACTGCACCAAGAACTCCTCCGACAGAACCTTCGATGGACTTCTTCGGAGATAGTATCGGCGCAAGCTTATGCTTTCCAAACGTTCTTCCTGCAAGATAAGCACATGTGTCACATACCCATGAGCTTATGAATACCATCAGTATCTCAACTATGCCTCTGTCACGGATACGTATCATATACAGGCATCCGAGAAGGACCGCTACATAAATGATTCCGAAACAGACCTGCATAACATATGCAGAATCAAATTTCGGAAATTTCAGTACATAGGTGAACATGAGAAGTATCATCGCACCTATCACAACATAAAACATATTTTTGGGACTTGCAGTCATGAGCATTACGATCTCGTAAGCTATGATGCTGATATATCCCACGATTTCCGGTACATCCGGCTTGTATTTTTCATTCAGGGGAATCTGTCTCACGGCACGGCAAAATTCCCGATAACCGATCATTGAAATAAGAAACAGGAGGGCCCAAAAAACGAACCCTCCCATGTATATAGCTGCTCCTAAGATCAGCACGAGACAAATTCCGCTTAACAGTCTGGTCTTAAACATTTTTTTCCTCTGCTTCTATCTGTTCTCCTGTTTTACCAAAGCGGCGGCTGCGGCCAGAATAATCCTCTACTGCTTTCTTAAGTTCTTCGACTGAAAAAGCAGGCCAGTGTACATCTGTGAAATAAAATTCCGTATATGCACACTGCCAAAGCAGATAATTTGACAGACGCTCCTCTCCGCTGGTACGGATCAAAAGATCCGGATCAGGGATTCCTCTGGTATCCAGATGCTCAGCGATCATTTCCTCTGTGACCGGTGCGTCCATAGGAATCGTTCCCTCTGTTTTCTCTGCCAGGATCTTGTTTACCGCACGGGTGATCTCATCACGGCTTCCATAATTCAGAGCGATCTGAAAATGAAGTCCGTCAAAATCCTTTGTGTATTCCTCAAGATCAGCGATACTCTTCTGAATATCCGGCGCAAGAGCGCTCTTATCACCGATCACGCGGACACACATATGGTTCTTCTTCGCAGTTTTCTGACATGTTTTCAGATAGTTGCGGAGAAGATCCATGATAGCAGATACTTCATCCGTAGGTCTTGACCAGTTCTCTGTAGAAAAGGCATAGACCGTAAGGTAATGGATTCCCATGTTCCAGGCTTCACGGCAGATAGTCTCTACGTTTTTTGCGCCCATGGTATGTCCGTATGTTCTCGGCATACCCTTGGACTTTGCCCATCTTCCGTTTCCATCCAGGATTATTGCAATATGATTTGGTACATTCATTATGCTAAAACTCTCCGATCTGCTGACTCATATCAGACAGTCATGATTTCCTTTTCCTTCTCAGCGGCTGCTGCATCTACCTTCTTGATGTACTTATCTGTAACCTTCTGAAGCGCATCCTCAAGGTCGTGGATCTCATCCTCTGAAACTTCATCTGACTTTGCAAGCTTCTTGAATGAATCGTTTCCGTCACGACGGATATTTCTGATAGCAACCTTACACTCTTCGCCCTTCTTCTTTACATCCTTGCAGAGCTGTTTTCTTCTGTCCTCTGTAAGCTCAGGGAAGATAAGGCGTACCATCTCACCATCGCTGCTGGGATTGATACCGATCTCAGAAACTTCGATAGCCTTGATGATCTCTTTCAGCATGGACTTATCGTAAGGCTTGATAGTGATGACACGAGCTTCCGGAACTGCAATATTTGCAACTGCCTGAAGCGGTGAAGGTGCTCCGTAATAATCTACACGGATACGATCAAGGATATGCGGGTTTGCTCTTCCTGCACGGATAGCAGAATACTCGCTGTCCAGATTATCAAGTGACTTCTGCATTTTAGTTTCGTACTTAGTTATTCTCTCATCCATAAGGGATACCTCTCTTATATTGTAATTTCGGTGCCGTTAAAATCACCGCTTGCAGCGTTCAGGATACTGTTTTTCTCATTCAGTCCAAATACACGCATAGGCATTTTGTTTTCCATTGCAAGAATGGATGCTGCCAGATCCATTACCTGGAGCTTTTTAGCAACAACTTCCTCAATAGAAAGCTTATCGTATTTCTTTGCGTTCGGATTTACCTTCGGATCGGAATCATAAACGCCGTCGATAGCCTTCGCAAGGAGAATTGCATCCGCCTCAACCTCGATAGCACGAAGCACAACGCCTGTGTCTGTTGAGAAATACGGATGACCTGTTCCGCCTGCAAAGAAAACAACCTGTCCCTTTGAGAAATACTTATTTGCACGATCTTTTGAAAAGAGCTTTGTAAATGAACCACACTCAAACGGTGTCAGGATGCTTGTCATCATTCCTACAGATCTGAAGATCTCAGATACATAGATGCAGTTCATGATAGTTGCAAGCATTCCGATCTGATCAGCCTTTGTACGGTCGATATTTTCGGACGTACGGCCTCTCCAGAAGTTTCCGCCGCCGATCACGATACCGACCTCGGTACCCTGATCAACAAGCTGCTTTACTTCCAGAGCCACAGCACGTACTGTGGGCTCATCAAAACCAGTTTTCTTTTCCCCGGCAAGTGCCTCGCCGGAAAGTTTCAGAAGGACACGTTTCATACTCATTACTAATTACTTCTTTCTCTCCCCAATGGAGCTTTTCAGATCATCAAAAAATGATGTCGGGCTGACTTCTGCGTAGCACTGAGAGCAGTGACCCTCAATGACAGCACCGTTATTGATCTGAACGGATTTACTCTTGATATCGCCCATAACGATAGCGGATGTATCCAGGATAACCGGACCATGTACATCGATATCGCCCTTTACAGCGCCTGCGATAACTGCGCTTGTTGCTGTGATGTTGCCAAGGATAACTGACTCCTGGCCAACCTTTACAGCGCCTGTTGAGATAACCTCACCAGTGATCTTTGCAGAATCTGCGAAGATCTCAGATGCCTTTGAATTACCTGTAACACTTCCGGAAATATTGAGCTTTCCGCGGATGTGGATATTACCGTTTACAGTTCCGAGAACATCAAGATTTCCCTCGGAAGTGATATCACCGTTTATCTTCATTCCCAGAGTGATAGCGCCGGTCTCGTCAGCGACCTCGCCCTCCTCAAGCTCCGGGATCTGCAGGTTCTTAAGCTGGTCGTCACTCATGTCTATACTCTCCTCTGCCTCAACAATATTTTCAACCGTAACCTCTTCAGGCTCCGTTGTAAAACTCAGATCAACCCCATCTGTAACAATTTCCTCTTCCAGTACCTCTGCTGTCTCACCCATATCTATTTCGTCCTCTCCTGCAATAATATTTTCCGACGGCTGTTCAGACTGCTCAACCGCCTCTTCGTCTGCCTCAACTTCCCCTGCAAACGAATCTTCCCCAGCTTCTGCTGTATTTTCAACAGATTCTGCATCAACTGCAAAATCCATAGGAAGCACTTCTTCTGTCTGTACTTCTTCTGAACGTTCTTCTGTAAGGACCTGCTCGATAGAAACCTCTCCTTCAACGGATTCCTCAGCAGGAGCATTTGCATATATCTCACTCACAGAAATTTCCTCATCTGACGGAATCTCTCCAAGAGAATCTGTTCCAAATGAGAAATCTACAGAGCTCACTTCCTGCTCAACTGTTTCAGCAGGCTGCTCCTCAAATGTCATATTTGCCGCGCTTATCTCCGGATCGATGTCGATAGTCTCGAGTTCTTCTTTATCCTCGGTTGACGGCTCATCTGCTTCGATCGGCTCTGATTCGCCCTGCTCAGTCTCGGATGTTTCATCATCCTTTACAGGAACGCCGACGCTGGACAAAAGCGAACTAAGGTCAAAATCAAATTCGCCCGCCTCTGACTGAGGCTCGTCCATAGCTCCTTCATTCTGATCTGCCATAAGGCTGTCAGACATAGGACCGTCCATAGCAGATTCATTCATATCAACGACCGGTGTGCCGAATCCATCATCTGAACCGGCTTCAACAGATAACTCCTCCTCAGATACCTGAGATAACTGTTCCAGCGCGCCGTCCTTCTCCTTCACCGGCTGTTTCGCGGAAAATCCATCAACAGCTTGTGTAAGATCTTCCTTGAAATCACTGAAAAAGCCCATAAACTGTTCCTCCTTACAAGGCCGCCTGACGGCGTGCCGAAATTTATCACAATGCAGATGATCATTCCTCTGACTGTGTTTTGTATTGATGTAGGGGTGGTGTATCCTGATCGATCGGAAGAATCTCCAGACCTCGGTCCTTAAGTCCCTTTAGAATTGCCGGAAGAGCATCCACAGTGCTTTTTTTTGCTCCTGTATCATGCAGGAGAACAACTGAAGACCTCCACCTGTCTACGCCCCTCAGCGTATTCCGGACTATTTCTCCCGACGAGAGCGCCTTTCCGGAAGAATCCCCGCAATAGACATTCCAGTCATAGTATTCCACGTCCTGACTGTAAAGTACTGAAATATAACGATCCATCGGCAGGCTCGCTACAGTATTACCGCTGCCCCCCGGGAATCGGTAGAATTTCGGCGCTATACCTGTTTCATTATAAATTAGATTACGTATTTTATCAAGGTCATACTCGAAGCCGTCAAGGGTTTTGTACACATCCTTGTACACATGCGAATATGAATGCATGCCTATCGTGTGACCCTCATCAACTATGCGTTTATAGGTATGTCTGAGCCTCTCATCCCTGTCTCCGGTACCGCACACAAAGAAAGTGGCATGTACCCCGTTCTCACTAAGTATGTCCAAAATTTTGTCGGTGTATATGGATGGACCGTCATCAAAAGTGAGGTACACCTTTTCCGCACCGCCGCTTCCTGCCGGAGCCTGACCCGAAACCGCCGAACGCACATCCTGATCCGAGTCATCCTGTATCCCGCTCTGAAGCATTTCAGAATTTTCACCGTTCGTCTCAGCAGGAATTTCTGTATACTCTTCAGAAATGTCCTCATGTGCTTCGTCAGTATTCTCTATCTCATCCGCACTGACAGCATATGTATAGTCTTTGCTGTCAGCCAGCGTCCTTACTCCGTTGCTTTCCTGCACAATGGATTCCGTAGCTGCCTCTGCAACTGTCTCGGTGATATTCCCCTTTCCATGAAAAAAATGGAGCGCGATCACGGCAGACACGAGAAAAACCGCAGCGAGGCACAAAATACCTGCTGCGGTGAGCATTTTCAATTTTAGTTTTCTCAAGCGCTTAGAACGGACCATTGATCACTCGAAGAAAATATCCTTTCCTACATCGAAGTAATAGTTATTGACCGGCTTAATAGCTGAACCGTCTATGTCAAAAACTTCCCAGACAACGCCTGCTGAACCCGCAGGAACCTGGAACGATGCAACAATTCCATTCTTATTATACACTTTTACCATCGCTCCGGAAAGAGACATTTCATACGACATCTTATTATCTTCTCTTCCGCCCTTCTGATCCGTAAGGAAATAGCGGAAATTTTTATCTGAACCGACTGTCACGATCTGTGTAGTCGCGGTGTCGTATTTTCCGTTATCGAGATTCAGGGTAAAGGGCTTAAGATCCGCCTTGGACGTATCATATGTGACAACGATCTCATACTGATTATCCTTGAGCTTATCAGGAGACTGCTTTGTAATATCCATAAGATATGTAGCAGTGTCATGTTTTGTCTGACCCTGAGGAGCCATGTAGGCAACGCCTGCACAATAATCAATAGTATATGGTCGCACGTAGATATCATCGATTTCTACCGGAACATAGTCTCCATACGTAAAGTTCAGGTTATACCAGTCCGTATCATTTATAGGCACATAAAACTCGTAATAACCGTCCCCATCCGTCTTTGTTTCTGTCCTGTACGAATAGGCTCCTGTCTTTAAGCTGACAGTGACATCCGAAAGCATTCCGCCCTCTTCATCGGATACGTAACCATAGATCCTTGCAAAAGCCGGAATTTCCTTAACCATATCATATGTAACATATGCACGGTTTATGAGCTCCTGCTCAAGCTTATCATATTCCTTCTGCAGGTCTTTATTTACGCTGTCATAGTCGTCCATTTTGACGGAATCATTTTCACCCTTTGTGGTCTTATAACATTCCGTCATGAAATCATTCACAAAATAGCATCTCTGACCGCCATTCTGCTTTGCCTCAGACACATTCGTACCATAAAGATTGCATGTATAACGATAAGCATATGCAAGCTTTGCATCGTTGAAATAATATCCTGTGACCTCACGGCCGCTGCTTCCGTATTCAGTAGTCACGATCTTATCAATGAGCCCCGAATCACTGTTGGTATATACCAGCGCGTCGATAGTAGCTCCGTTATCGCTTCTCTCGAGCCTGAGCTTCTTTTTCTGATCAGAGTTCGCGCGATCCTGTATCACATCTACGAGATCATGATCCGCTTTCTTTTTAAGATCACGCTTTTTTGCCTCGTATACTTTTGTGCTGTAATCTATCCTGCTCTTATCTCCGGCGTGAACTTTGATATACTCAAGAGTACCTTCAAAGCTGTCAAGCACAGCTTCGCCTCCCTCATGGGAAGCACTCTCCTCTTCAGCAGACTCGATTTCTTCCGAAGATGTTTCAGCAGACAAAGTTTCTTCACTTTCTTCTGCCACAGTTTCTACCTGCCAGTCATCATCTGCCGAGCTTTCTGTTTCAACTCTGTTACTGACAATGTCATCTTCCTTATGTCCGCACGATGTGAACATTGTACTGAGCACCGCAGCTGCCGCCAAAACACCTATAAGTTTCTTAAATTTTCTAATCTTCATACAAATGCAGGAAGGCTTTCCAGACTTCCCCCTCCATATTCGAGTGATATAAACCACCCATCTGCAATTACTTATTGATAAAGCATATCACAGTTTACAGCAAACTCTCCGCTCTTAAATAAATCCTAAGAAAAACTTAACGTAATGCATCAGCCGGTCACAAGGGATATCAGACAACCTGTTGCCACACTTGCGGCATACAGTGTCACAACTATCATTATATTCTTCTTAATATCAGCATTTACTCTGAAAAGCACTAGAAGACCCACTCCTGCGCCGACAAGCAGACCGCTCATTAATGAACCGAATCCAATGATACCGTCAAGATAAAGCTGAGTGATAACCACCGATGCCGCACAGTTCGGGATAAGTCCTACCAGCCCCGCGGTAAATTCTCCGAGGAAACCGCTTCCCATCATAAAGTTTTTGATGGAGTCTTCACCAAGCCATGCGATAAGGAGATTTAAGACAACTGATATCAAAAGGATAAATGCAAAAATCTGTACAGTGTGTCGCAGTGCCGGTTTTATGATACTTGCATGCTCATGTCCTTTTCCGTGATGGTGGAGATCCTTTCCCTGATCCAGAATATGGGGATTAGTCCTCTCCTTCTCCGTCTCGCAGTGACACTTTTCCCTCGCGCAAAACAGGGCAATATTCATATGCTCAGGCAATGCATGGAAAACTGCTGTCCTAGTGAAATCAACAGCAAATCCCCATATCATACCGACCACGATTTTTAGCAGAAGCACCTGAAGGATCAACACAGGTGACACGTGATTTGATATAAACAATGGCAGCATCTCATCAGATGTGGACATGTAGATCGCAATAAGCGAACCTACAGTTATAACACGTCCGGCATACAGATTTGTTGCAGCCGTAGAAAATCCGCACTGAGGAAAAGCGCCAAAAACGCCGCCGAAAAGAGGTCCGAATTTTCCGGCTTTCTCAACGGCATTCGTCACTTTCTTTCCCGCACGTGACTCCAGATATTCCATAAATAAATAAGTAAGAAACAGAAACGGCAAAAGCTTTACCGAATCAATAACGCCATCCATTAATGCATCAATCATCATTAATCCTTTCGCTCACATATTTTCATATGTTCATATATTCAAATGTCCATATAACACAAAAGACCCCCGAATCATTTCGGGAGTCCAAGTATTCACTAAACTGCAAATCGCATTGTATACGATTATTTCCTATATTTCAATATATTTTTCGGAGATTCATATTATTTGCTTAAGACAGGCCGGGTTCAAGCCGCACTTCCACACCTTCACTTGACCACTACCCGCGGAAGATGGGGTAAGACGGATTCAGAAAAAGATCCTGTGGATCTTTTTCCCGGCGAACCGACCGATGAAGCGCTACCGCGCGCTTCGGAGATCTGAACCCGTCGCCGCATGGCGACTGGGTTCAAGTCGCACTTCCACGCGAACGAAAAAGAGCAGATGCTCACGCATCTGCCCTTTTTGTTCGTGCGGAAGATGGGACTTGAACCCACACAACGTTGCCGTCACAAGATCCTTAGTCTTGCTCGTCTGCCAATTCCGACACTTCCGCGTTTCTATTGTTTGCCCGACGCATCAGCGCCGCAACGAAATGTATCTTACTACAGATTGTATTTATATGTCAACAATCTTTTTTAACTTTTTTGAACTTTTTTCTTCAGCCATCAACCCAATATCCTATGTGCTTCTATGCACTTCAGAAACAAATTACGTCAGGCTCGATAATACCTCGCCAAATGCTCCGCATAAATCCAACCATTTTTCCGTATGTAAACTGGGTCAAGTCACTCTTCCACGCAAAATAAAAAGCAGATGCTCTCGCATCTGCTTTTTATTTCGTGCGGAAGATGGGACTTGAACCCACACAACGTTGCCGTCACAAGATCCTTAGTCTTGCTCGTCTGCCAATTCCGACACTTCCGCGTTTCTTATTGTTTGCCCGACGCATCAGCGCCGCAACGAAATGTATCTTACTACAGATTGTATTTATATGTCAACAATCTTTTTCAAAATTTTTTGAAGAATTTTTCAACCCCTAAAAAAATTGCATCTGTCTTATGAAAATCCCCCAAAATTGACAAAGTTTTTTTCTCTATATATAATCATAAAACGTGTGAAATTCGGCATAAAGTTCCGATCAAATCATTCATTATCAGCTTTAATCCCGCCAAGTTAATTCGAACATAACTATCAAATATACAGCAAACATTTTAAGGAAATCAGGAAGTTTTAATGGGAAAAGTTAAAGACGAAACATCGGTTAAAGCACTGAAAGCAGGTGTTTGGTACACATTCGCCTCTTTCTTAAAAAAGGGTGTAGCATTTGCAACCACACCTATTTTTGCACGACTGATGACAAAAGGGGATTACGGTTCATACGGTAACTTTACAGTATGGCTCTCCATCTGCGCAGTAGTTTGTACTCTCAATCTGAAGAGTTCTGTTTTTAAGGCAAGATATGACTACGAGGATGATTTTGACGGATATCTGTCATCCATAACATTTCTTGGAACTCTCTCAACAGCGTGTTTTTATGCAGTAGTAGTTATTTTTCAGGACTTTTTTGTCAATCTCCTGAAAATAGATATGATATATCTTCATGTCATGTTCATAGAGCTTATGTTTGCACCGGCTCTTGATATACTTCAGGCAAAACACAGAATAATGCAGGAGTACAAAACACAGGTCGCACTATCGATTTTTGAATCGCTTGCATGCACTTTCTGCTCTGTGGGAATGGTTTTCATCTGCAAGGACAAACTTTTTGCAAGGATCATCGGCGGAGAAGTTCCTGATATCATTATTTATATAGTAGTTTTTTCTATTCTTCTCTTCCGTGGAAGAAAAATCATATCGACCGAATACTGGAAATATGCTGCAGCCTATTCAATACCAGTCATTCCTCACCTGCTTTCTAACATTATCTTAGGTTCTTCTGATAAGATAATGATAAGAAATATGATAGGTGCCGAAGCTAATGGTAATTATACCCTGGCATATCAGTGCGGCATGATCGTTTCCACTCTGATGACATCGTTTAATCAGGCAATGACCCCCTGGCTCTATCAGAAGTTACATGCAGAGCAAGAGGATGCGATAAAAAAAGTAAATCGGGTTTATATCATCTCTTTTGTTATACTGGTCATGGCTTTTATTCTTATGGCTCCCGAGATCGTCTGGGTTCTGGGCGATAAGGGTTATAAAGGAGTCGAATATATTATCCCGCCTATAATGCTCGGATATGGATTTAAGTTTGCATATACCGGCTACGTTAATGTAGAACAATACCATAAAAAAACAGGTATCGTTTCAGTCGGAACGCTTATTGCAGCTACATTCAACATTGTCACAAATTTGATCTTTCTTCCTATATTCGGTTATGCAGCCGCAGCATACACTACGCTTGCAGGCTTTATAATGCTCCTGCTCCTTCATTATGGCATCAGCAGAAAATACGGATTTACAAAAATATATGACAACAGGTTTACATTCCTCGTAATGGGCGCGATGATGATCATCGGGCTTTCACTGCAGTTCCTTTATCCGTTCATGCTCCTGCGCTGGGCACTGGCATTCGCCTTCGGAATGATTGCCCTTTTTGAGTTCTATAAACTAAAGAAAAAATACTTTTGAAAGGTGAAATAAATGCGTTCTGTACATATAATAATGTATCACTATGTTAGAGATCTGCTTCATTCGAGATATCCTGAGATAAAGGGACTTGCACTCGATGAATTTGTAAAGCAGGTTGAGTTCCTGAAAAACAACTTTAACATTATAAGCATGGATGAACTTGTTTCAGCCGGCGTCAACGGCGATAAATTACCCGAAAGAGCCGCTGTCCTCACATTTGATGACGGATATTCAGATCACTTCATGAATGTTTTCCCCGTCTTAAAAAACTTTGGAGTATCAGGTTCATTTTACATCCCGGGAGAAGCTGTAAAAGATCACAAGATTCTTTCAGTAAACAAAATCCATTTCATACTTGCTTCAGCCGAGATCAACTCATTACAATCAGAAGTTATTGCACTTATGGACAAATATAGAGGACGCGAATTTGATTTTCCCGACACCGATACATTAATTGAGATGTACCAGAAACCGGGACGCTATGACATTGCAGAAACTGTTTTTGTAAAAAAGATGCTGCAGACCGTTCTTCCCGAAAGGCTCAGAGATATTATCTGTGATGAACTTTTTGCAAAGTATGTGGGTGTAAAAGAGGATGTTTTCAGCCGCGAACTGTATCTAAACGAGCATCAGATCAAATGCATGAAAGATGCCGGTATGCATATAGGCGCGCATGGTTATGCTCATTACTGGCTCGGTGATCTTAATAAAGAAAAGATGATCGAAGATGTGAACAAGGGTCTCGAGGTTATCGATCCTTTCATTGACAGAAATAATTGGGTAATGAATTATCCTTATGGATCATATAACGGCGAAACAGTTGAATATATAAAATCCATCGGATGCAAGATGGCGATCGCAACAAAGGTCGGTATATGCGACCTCGACAAGGATGATTTCTACGCACTTCCAAGACTCAATACAAACGATTATCCACCTAAAAGTGAAACATATAAGACCTTCGCTTAAAGCGAAGGTCTTTCTTTATCTCTATCAAAATTAGGGCGGTCCTGGTCACCATCTCCTTTGCAGATAGTGACATCGGATCCAATATCGCAAAATCCGGCCATGTCCTTGTTTTCCTGTACAAAAGGCTCAAAATAGTTCGGGATCACGTTTTCATCGTCTCCCTCATATCTATTCTTAAATCCTGCGGATTTCAGGTATCCTGCCTCAAATCCATAAACATAGAAATCAACATACTCACAGCCTGTCTTTCTCAGCATCTCATCAAAAAACTGCCCTGCGCCAGCCATTGCAGACTGATCTCCGATGTAATCGATCACACGAAGAACACGGGAACCGTTTGCTTCAACCTGCCTTGTAACCATTAATGCAGATGCCTTTTCGCCATCCTTGCTGAGAAGATAAATACTATAATCGTACCAAGGATGATCGAAATATCTGTGCTTGATAAACCAATTATCCTTATACGGAATAGAATCGATCGCCTCTACATCAAATTTAGACTTTAAATCGTCTATATCAGAAACCTTTTCAACTTTTGTTGAACAGCTCATCGAAGAAAAAGAACCATCAAAGCGATCTTTAATAACAGCTATCTTGAAATCTTTTACTTCAGGATTGAGGCGATAAAAATGGTCTAATCTGACGATCTGCTTCTTAAACCGGCTGCCAACGATCATTGTAGTATTTATATTCTGTCCAACTCCAAGATTATATCTGCATCCGATCAGGGATTCCGTTCTCTTTCTTATCTCTGTTCCTAAAAGAGGGAAATTGCCATCACCTGTATTCGCTTTCCAGATACTTCCCCAATAATCCCGTTTTTCAGGGTTTTTCGAGCTGAAAAGGAGTCCTCTGATACCCTGGATCGTATTTGTGGCACGGTCCACAGCGATCACGAAATTTACCTTTCCATCGATCAGAAACTCATATTCAAAATACTTTCTGTTAGTCGACATCAGATGACCGGCAGACCAATATTTATCAATGAACTGCATAATGGAATCAATATCATCCTCAGTCGCCAGGCGAACGCAGTATTTATCGTCAAACTTTCCCATTACATTGTCTTTCTTTCAAGAATTTCCTGAACAAGCTTTGTGATACAGTCTAAATTATTGAAAGTCTCCGGAAGTACATCGTCGGCTTCAAATTCTATATCATATTTTTCTGAAATAGCTCCAATGATCGACAGTACTGCATAAGAATCGAGTAATCCGTCATCGATCAATGCATCTTCATTTTCAAAATCAATCGTAGGACAGGTTTCTTCAAGTAACTTTAATATCTCATCACGCATTTTTTTGCCTCTTCATCAACAGTTAATCTGCTTAATTATTTTCCTTTTCAAGAGTCTTCCGGTCAAGCTTTCCATTCGGAAGCTGCGGCAGTGTCTCTACTTTATTTACGACCGTCGGTATCATGTACGGCGGCAGCTTTGAGTCAAGTGCACGCATAAGATCCTTTTCTGACAATGATCCTATATAATACAGCACAAGTGCATCCTTATTTTTATTATGGACACAGCAGCATGC
Source organism: Lachnospiraceae bacterium (assembly GCA_900168235.1). Lineage (GTDB taxonomy): Bacteria > Bacillota > Clostridia > Lachnospirales > Lachnospiraceae > NK4A144. The sequence goes on from FUZG01000003.1 coordinate 357,958, forward strand.
ATCTATATCATCCAGCGAATCTACAGCGTTCTCTATCTCGCCAAGCTCGATACGTTTTCCCATATGCTTGACCTGATAGTCCATTCTTCCCGAGAATACGAGATTTCCATCCTCATCCCAGAAAGCAAGGTCTCCCGTATGGTACATTTTTTCGCCATATCCAAGCTCTGACGGAAGATCGGTAAATGCCATTTCCGTCTTTTCAGGATTATTATAATATCCTGCAGCAAGGCAAGTTCCGTAAACGCAAATCTCACCTTTTCTCGATCTATCCGACTGCGGAATGATCTCTTCACCATCAACAAGTATCATTCCGGTGTTTCTATAGGGCTTTCCAATAGGAATCAGCCCGTCATAATTTCTCTTATTATCTACTTTATAATAACTGCATGATCCGGTTATCTCAGACGGTCCATAGAACTGCCAGTAATCAATATCCGGATAAAATCCCTTCCAGTATTCAAAAACCGGAAGCTGCATGGATTCACCTGAAAAACAGAGAGTTCTTATCGAATCAGGTCTTAACTTTCCAAGTGATTTAAACTGGGCAATTATACGGTAAACCGTGGGAACCCACATGCAGTAAGTTATCTTCTTTTCATCTATATACTGAAGAAGTTTTAACGGAAAAGAAAAGCACTTTGCCGGTATGATGCAAAGCTCCGCCCCTGACGCCAGCGTCATGTATAAATCCTTAAGGGACATGTCTGAGTAAAAAGGTGCCTGATTACCGCATACATCATCTCCACGCATGCCAACTTCATCCATGAAGCTGCTGATATAATCCATTACGCTTCTATGACGGACAGCAACGCCCTTTGGCACACCGGTAGATCCGGAGGTAAAAATAATGTACATAAGACTGCTGTCCATAATAGAATTGACAGCAGCATGAATCTCAGGTGATTCTGCCTTTCCAACAGCTTTTCCGATCAAATCCTCGTAAACAAGATATTCACCGCTGTACCCTGATTTCAACAGCTTTTTTTCATCTTTTCTATTTGTAAGGATCCTGTATTCCTGAAGTGTTTCAAGGATACTGTTCAGTCTCTCAACAGGAGTGCTGACATCGACCGGAACATAAAAAGAACCGCTGTAAAGCGTTCCATAAATACTTACGACATGGCTTATAGATCTGTCCATAAAAATGACAACAGGTACTTTTTTCCCTGACGGATCAGATGTGCTTATAAGTGAATAAGCCAGCTCTCGGGATCTGTTCCTGAGCTCAAGCCAGGTTATGCTTTCGCTCTCTTCCGAAACAGCGGTTTTATCAGGAATATTTAAATAATTTTCCTCTAAATAATCAATAACAGATACTTTTCTACTCATGTCAAAATTCTTCAAAAACCCATATTAATATGGGAAACAAGTAATATGCAAACCTTTCCTATATTATCAATTTACAATCTTCATTGTCAAGTTGGGTCCAAGTCGCATTTCCACACCTTCACTTAACCACTACCCGCGGAAGATGGGGGCGCTGGACGTCCAGTGGACGTCCGCTTAGCGCCGATCTCAGGGGACTTTATGTCCCCTGAGATCGGAACCCGTCGCCGCAGGCGACTGGGGGCAAGTCGCACTTCCTCGCGAACGAAAAAGAGCAGATGCTTTCGCATCTGCTCTTTTTGTTCGTGCGGAAGATGGGACTTGAACCCACACAACGTTGCCGTCACAAGATCCTTAGTCTTGCTCGTCTGCCAATTCCGACACTTCCGCGTTTCTATTGTTTCGCCCGACGCTAGTGCGCCGCAACGAAATGTATGATACTACAGATTGTATTTATATGTCAACAATCTTTTTTAACTTTTTTGAACTTTTTATTCCACACCATCAAACCAGGCAATAAAGTACTCCGAAAAATAAGCCCAAGAGTATCAGGATTCTCATCCTAACACTCTCAGACTCACTTATTTTGCCCTGTTCCATTTTCTACTTTAAACTATACACTTCTTTACGCCTGTTCTGAACAGATCGATCCTTATGATCTTTCCACAGGAAAGCATACTTCTGTAACATATTCATCCGGGTTCGATGTCATTGCCGGGCTCACATGATATATACAGAACATAGGCGAATCACTCATCTTATATCCGTTTGAATTTATCCATGAAAGCGCGGTTGCAGTCGCATCACTCAGTTGGTCATAACTTCCCTTGACTATGCAGCTCGCCACCTCGATCTCAGGGAGTATCTTGAACTCAACCTGCTCCGTATCCTCATATTTTCCCTTGACCGTCATCCATGCAACTATTTCCACATTCTCTTCCTTGTACTCTTTATCAAGGAAATCACAACCAGCCCTACATGGATCCGCCGGCGTCATAGGCTTCCCATATTCTTTCATTCTGTTCCATGCAAGCTGCTCATCCTCATAACGCGGAATTATCATATGAACTGTTGCTGCATATCTCTCCGGTATTGTCTTTACTGTAACATCATAACTCATGTTTTGCCCCTTTCTCAGCCTCTTTCTGGCTGTATCCAGAAGCATCAGTTTATACTCCGTTTCCCTCGCCTGATCCGCCAGTTCTTTCTGTCTAGTGATCAGATAATCATCAAATTTGTCCTTATCATCATATATCTCAAGGATACGAATAATGTCCGCTAAGGCAAATCCCATATCCTTAAGAGTCGTGATCCTGCCGATAATAAACAGCTGTTCCTCACGATAATAACGATATCCGCTGAAATCATCGATCTCTGCAGGTTTTAGGAGTCCAATATCATCATAGTGGCGGAGCATCCTAACGCTTACTCTGGATAGCTTTGAAAAATCTCCGATTTTTAACATTTATTTTCCTCCATGGACGTTTATTTCCTGAGCTCACCACTACTTTAAACTCTACCATAATGTGAGAGTCAATACCTGTTTTTTATCTTTTTATTCAAAGAAAAAGGTCGTCTGTGAACACTCACAAACAACCTTTTCAATCGTGTCGAACCGACCGAGGAGGACTTTATGTCCTCCGAGATCTGAACCCGTTTGCCGTAGGCAAACGGGTTCAAGTCGCACTTCCACGCGAACGAAAAAGAGCAGATGCTCTCGCATCTGCTCTTTTTGTTCGTGCGGAAGATGGGACTTGAACCCACACAACGTTGCCGTCACAAGATCCTTAGTCTTGCTCGTCTGCCAATTCCGACACTTCCGCGTTTATTTATATTATCGAAACTCTTGTGTTTCGCAACGAATAATATATTATATCAGTCCCGTCATTCTGTCAACTATTAAATCAAAAAAATTCAAACTTTTTCTAAAACAATATTTCTTTTCCTCACAGCGTAATGATAATAAATACAAAAAGCAATAGAGCACAGCACCCAAGAAGCCGGATAACACGCCATTAAAACATAAGTGCTATGTACAAAAGGCAAAATTCCCAACACCCAGAAAACACGCAGGACACAGACACCTATGCCGGTTATGATCATCGGCACTACAGAATCTCCCATTCCTCTCAAAGCTCCGGCATATATTTCCACAAACAGATACGTCACATATGTAGGAGTAAGGAACTTTATCATATCCGTTCCGATCGCGATCACATCTGCATCCGACGTGAAAATAGTCAATGCCGTTCCTCCGAATACATATATCAAAAGGCTTAAGACGACCGTTGAGAGCGCTGTCATGCCGATACAGGCATTAACTCCTCTCCTCACCCTGTCATTCTTACCTGCACCGTAATTCTGCCCTACAAACGTCATTATAGACGTTCCAAACGAATTTAATATCATCCAAAAAATCAGATCCACTTTTTCATACGCCGTCCATGCAGCAACCGTATTCGTTCCAAAGCTATTAATAGAGGTCTGGACCAGCACATTTGAACTCGTATACATTAAAGACTGCATCCCGTTTGGAATACCTATGCGGATTATCTTTTTAAGAGTATCACCATGTATCCTGAGCTCAGACAGGCGCAAACGGCACGTATCATCCATACGGCTAAGCGTTCCTAAGACCATTCCCGCACTGATCACCTGACACAGGACAGTAGCTAAAGCTGCTCCTGCGATACCCATTCCAAAAACGATAACAAACAGTATATCAAGTACGATATTTGCACCACAGGATATGATAAGGAAAAGCAGCGGTCTCTTCGTGTCTCCTGTAGCCCTTAGGATCGACGCTCCCATGTTATACACGAAGTTAGGTATCATACCAAGGAAGAATATACTCATATAGATTTTAGAGCTTATAAACACGTCTGACGGCGTTCCCATCATGCCAAGCATAAAAGGCGTCAAAAGACTTCCTGCAATAGTAACTCCAAATCCCGCAAGAATAGAAAAAAGCACTGCCGTATGAACAGCCTTCTTCACCTCGTCCATTCTTCTCGCACCATAATACTGGGATACTATGACCGCTGCTCCATTGGAAACACCTATGAAAAAATTCAGAAAAACGGCAACGATGATACCCGTAGATCCACCAACAGCAGACAGTGCTACTTTTCCAAGCGTACGGCCCACTATGACTGCATCCACCGTATTATACAGCTGTTGAAAAAACGAACCAAACAACAGCGGAAAGAAAAACGTCAGAAGCTGATTTGATATCTTTCCTTCTGTAAGGGACAAATTTTTGTCTTTTTTAGCCACAACCGCAGACATCTGAAAACCTCCGCACATAAAGAAACATACTCAAAAAGGACTGCTGAACCGAATGATCTATAATATCATTCGGAACAACAGTCCTCTTTTCTGAGATGTAACTATATCACTATCTCATATTCAATTCAAGAATTAATTTATACAAGACCCTGTGCAGACATTGCATCAGCAACCTTTTCGAAACCAGCGATATTTGCGCCTGTTACGAAGTCGCCTTCCTGACCATATCTCTTAGCAGCTGCTGCAACCTTCTTGTAGATATCTGTCATGATCTCGTTGAGCTTTCCATCAACCTCTTCGAAGGACCAGGAAAGTCTCTCAGAGTTCTGGCTCATCTCAAGAGCGGATACTGCTACACCACCTGCATTTGCAGCCTTAGCAGGCATGAAGAGGATCTTAGCTGCCTGATAAGCATCGATAGCATCTGCATCAGAAGGCATATTAGCACCCTCTGCTACACACCAGCATCCATTATCAAGGAGGGTCTTAGCATCTGCGCCGTTGATCTCGTTCTGAGTTGCACAAGGAAGTGCGATATCACACTTTACGCTCCAAGGTCTCTCACCCTCAACGTACTTAGCTGTAGGAACAGCATCTACGTATTCCTTGATTCTTCCACGCTTAACCTGCTTGATATCCATTACTACATCAAGCTTGATTCCATCAGGATCATATACATAACCGTTAGAATCAGAAACTGTAACAACCTTTGCGCCGAGCTGCTGAGCCTTCTGGCAAGCATACTGAGCAACGTTACCGGATCCGGAGATAACTACAACCTTATCCTTAAGATCCTTGCCTGCGCCCTTAACCATCTCGTTTGTGATGTAAACAAGACCATAACCTGTAGCCTCAGGTCTTGCAAGAGATCCGCCGAAGCTAAGTCCCTTTCCTGTAAGAACGCCCTCGTAAAGGTTCTTGATTCTCTTATACTGACCGTAGAGGTAACCTACCTCACGTCCGCCTACACCGATGTCTCCGGCAGGAACGTCCTGATCTGCGCCGATGTACTTGCAAAGCTCTGTCATGAAGCTCTGGCAGAATCTCATTACTTCAGCATCGCTCTTGCCCTTCGGATCGAAGTCAGAACCACCCTTACCGCCGCCGATCGGAAGACCTGTAAGAGAGTTCTTGAAGATCTGCTCGAAACCAAGGAACTTCAGGATAGACTGGTTTACTGAAGGATGGAAACGAAGTCCTCCCTTATAAGGTCCGATAGCAGAATTAAACTGTACTCTATAACCAATATTTACATGATGCTTACCCTGATCATCTGTCCACGGAACGCGGAAAGTGATAATTCTCTCAGGCTCCACCAATCTTTCAAGCAGTGCAGTACTGCGAAACTTTTCTTCGTTAGCTTCTACTGCCGGTGCAATAGTCTGGAGAACTCTCTCTGCAGCTTCCAGAAACTCAGGCTCATGGGCATGCTTTTTCTTCAGGCCCTCAAATACTTCCTCAACGTAAGACATCGTGTTTCCTCCTTTGGAATTTAAAGCGTTAAAGCAGCTTAAATTTAAAAAATAGCGCACAACTCCAAACGCAGACCCATTTCTGCATTTTGTGTCGGCGCCATTGCCATTTAGAATGATACAACTTCACCGTAAAAAACTCAAGCACTTTTTTGAATTAAATTGTTAAATTACGAAAGTGTAAAGAAGATCCGCAATGCAAAAGCACTGCGGATCTTCAAAATCACATATCACTATCAATTCTTTGTGCAGTAATCACTCTTAATGTAAGCAGTCTTACCATCATAGCTGATCTTGTACCAACCGCTTTCCTCACCAAGGAGATCATATGTAGCTCCCTTATAAGCACTTCCGATCTTCTCACCCTCAGTGCTTGCCGAAGCTCTTACAGATACTGCCTCATTTACTGTGATCTTCTTTGAAGATGAAGATGTTGTTGTTTCCTGCTTAGGCTGCTCTGTTGTAGTTGCTTCTGCTGCAGGAGCTTCCTCTTCCTTCTTTTCAGCATTCTGAACTTCACCGCCTTCTACAGTGTCGCCCTCTGCTGTTGTAAGGAACTCAGACTTGATATATGCCTCTCCATCCTTGTACTGGATCTTACTCCATTCACCATCATCACTGAGACGTACAAATGTATCGCCTGCGGATGCCTGACCAATAACTGAGCTGTCATCCTGATTCGTTGCGTTACGGATTCTTACAGCATCTGTTGTTCTAACACGAACCTGTGCACCATCATTATCTGAAGAATCATCGGAAGATGAAGCCTCTGCAGAATCATCACCGCTCTTAGCTGCTGCTGCATCAGATTTAGTCTGGAGTGATGACATGAATGCTGCAAGTGTCGGATCTGAGTCTGTATTTGTCTGATAAAGCTTATCAACCTGTGCCAGAAGATCCTGTACATCATCCTGATTTGCGATCGCCTTGATGTAATCCTTCATATTCTGAGGAAGAGAACTGATATCCTTCATATAAAGAGTTCCATCATCATTTGTGCATACATAGAATGTTGAAAGTCCCGGAGCAACAGTATCGATATTCTTAAACTTGATCTCGTAATATACAAAAACGATATAAGAATTTTTCTCAGGACCGGGCTTAGTATAGCAGGATCTCTCTCTGTATTCTTCTGTGTAGCCTGCCTTTACTTCGACCTTGGCACGATCTTCTTCATCAAGGGTCATTCCCATTTTAGACATCGTGTCAACATCGCCCTCTGCAACAGCCTGATAATATGCAGTAAAGAACGAATTAACGTTTTCGTATGCATTCTGCTCAAGCTTTGCATCCTGCGGAACTTCTATCGGTTCCGTTCCCATCGCTTCCGTCGACGCTTCCGTCGCATTCGCTCCTGATGTCACATTTTTCTTACTTCCTCTGAACGCCAGAAGAACTATAACTAATACTATAAACAGTACACCTACTGCAAAATACTGATAATGCTCGATAACGAAATTCTTATAATCTTTGATATCCTGGTTTTTCATTGACTCTCTTTTCCTTTTCCAACACTGATGTTAAAGCATAAGAAATGGCATGCCGCTCTTCTAAAACTCGCCAGTCATACGAAACTGATCTGCAGCATACCTGTATATTCCCCCGAAATTGGTTTTTCTCCTGACAGTGCGTTTGGAGGGATTCGAACCCTTGACACCAGGCGTCGGAGGCCTGTGCTCTATCCAGCTGAGCTACAAACGCATGTACTCAGGTGGATACAATCCCGTCTGACGTACTTGAGTATAATACCATAATCCTTTTGTTTTAGCAACGGAATTGTTACGAAAATATTACATTTTTTCAAGTACCCAAGCGCAAGATCTATCCACCTCTTATGCTGTAGAAAACCTGCCTGTAACTTAGCCTGCTATCGTTATTTCATCGTCTTCACGGCTATAGTAATACACGTCATCCGATAGAAAATCTTCTTTGTCCAAAACAGATTCGTTAACACTTTTTACCATGGATCTTAACTCCGAAACATTAACATCTCCTGAGATAGGCAGAAGTATCAGCTCATGCACAGAAGAAGGCAGGATATATAAGTCACTTTCCTTATTTTCTGCAAATTCTCGGAGCAATCCTGTCATAATAACTGCTGCCGCCCCGAAATTTCCGCTCCGGTTTGTGAGAACGTACATAGGAAGTACCTTCTCCGACATACCTGTCTCCTCTCCTATGCTGCATCCGAGGCTCTCCATAAACTCATACAGATATCTGATCCGCGGCTCCATAATAGATTCCATGTTATTTTCTGCGTCTTTACGAAGCTCATCTTCTGAAATACCCCATTTTTCCAGATGCTCATTTCTTACTGTGATACTAGCAAATCCATTCTTATCACCAACACGCACCGTATATATTACTGCAAGGTTCAAAAAATCACGGTGCGGCACACAACCCAGAAATTCCCTATTCTTTTCTCTATTTATCAATCTGACCCCAAGATTCATCCTGACTTTTTCATAATCAAGAAATTTTTCCAACTCGAAATTCCCCGGTGTACGATTATTGCTGTAAACTCTCAGAACCTCATTTGCTATTTCCTGAACACCGCGTACTCCTTTCAAATATTCCTCATAAAATACTTCCAGATAAATAGTCGGGGCAACGGCACTATTATTTTCTGATATCGAGACTCCATATAACTTTACAGCATTATTTTTTATAACCTGCCTTTCCTCAACACGAAATTCCGGACCGCAGATATCGCTCAGTATCCCGATCACACAGTCGCGAAATCCTTCAAAATCCAGCTTATCCGCATCCGAATAAAATTCATTACAGTGATTTACTTTTGTATCGTCCATAAATTAACTCCTTTTCGGGCACAATACACCAATACGCACATTAGCCCGTGACAAATGAATAAAAAATTGAATTTTGATTAGGAAATGATCTGCAGAGGAAAAACTGCAAGGCAAAAAGACGTACCTTGTAAAAACAACGTACAAAATATCATCAAAAAAGATTTTTCAAGAAATAAAATACGAAACGTATAAAATGATTCCCTTAAACGGGATAAGAAAAAATTAGATAACCCGAACAATATCGGAAAAGATATCCGAGCAGACATATTCTATCTGCTCGGATGAAAGATTTCTAAACTATCAAGACAGAAATCAATTAAACACGAGAAAGATACTCGCCTGTACGTGTATCGATCTTGATCTTATCGCCCTGATTTACGAAAAGCGGTACGCTAACCTGAGCACCTGTCTCAACTGTAGCCGGCTTGCTGGCACCTGTAGCTGTGTCACCCTTGAATCCAGGCTCAGTCTCAGTGATCTCAAGCTCAACAAAAAGAGGCGGCTCAACTGCAAATACAGAACCATTATAGGAGTTGATCTTGCAGTTCTCATTCTCCTTAACAAACTTCATTGCATCGCCAACAACATCCTTTGCAATAGAGATCTGCTCGTAAGACTCAGGATCCATGAAGTTGTAAAGATCACCGTCGCTGTAAAGATACTGCATATCTCTACGATCGATGTGAGCTGTCGGGAACTTTTCCGTAGGGCGGAAGGTCTTCTCAACAACACCACCGTTGATGATGTTCTTCAGCTTTGTTCTTACGAAAGCGGCACCCTTACCAGGCTTAACATGCTGAAACTCAATAATCTGAAATACGTTGCCTTCGATCTCAACGGTCAGGCCATTCCGAAAATCACCTGCAGAAACCATAAAAATAATCCTCCTATTAGAACAATCCAGTCAAAATACTAAGACATTTTACACTAGAAATACAATCTTTTCAACTCATTTTTATTTTTGCCCGGAATTGCGCTTAAAATAGCGCTTTAATACTATTGCTTCCAGACGACGTTTCAATACAATCTGTATCTCTTCTTTCGGGTTGATGGGATGCACCAGTATATTTCTGATGCCTGATCTGTGAGCTCCCCAGACATCCGTAAAGAGCTGGTCACCAACAAAGAGAGTTGTTTCCTTATCAGTCCCCATCTTGTCCATTGCTGCGTAATATCCGCTTCTTGCAGGCTTATTTGCCTTATAGATGTAAGAAGCATATTTCACATCTTCAGCAAATTTTTTTACGCGCGGCTCTTTATTATTTGACAGAAGCAGTGCATTAAATCCCAGATCATGCAATTTTTTGAACAATGCCTTTGCACGGTCATCCGCAGGCGCGTCATGGGGTACAAGCGTATTATCTACATCAAATATGACTCCGCGATAACCGTCTTTATATAACGCTTCGAAATCAATATCATACGTTGATCTAATATATTCATCCGGATAAAATTTTTCAAATAAACCCATTCGTTCCGGTTCTCCTATTAAAAACAAATGTCAAAAAGCTCGAAAACGCCTCGCTAAATGCTCCGCACAATAAAAAGGTGCCACATCACTGCAGCACCTTCTTAAGCTCATCCATAAAGGAATTTACATCCTTAAATTCACGATAAACAGAAGCAAATCGAACGTAAGCCACGGCTTCGAGTTCCTTGAGCTTCTTCATAACCAGCTCACCGATCACTGACGAAGGTATTTCTCTCTCTCCGATATTGAAGATCTCAGTTTCTACCTCATCAAGTAACTTAGTGATCTTTTCTGCCGGAATAGGACGCTTATGGCATGCAAGCAGAACGCCCCGTTCAATCTTACGTCTGTCATAAGCCTCTCTGTTACAGTCTTTTTTTATGATCATAAGCGGAATAGTCTCAACCTTTTCATAGGTTGTGAACCGCTTACCACATTCATCACAGACTCTGCGCCTCCGGATAGCATTATTTTCCTCCGAAGGACGCGAATCTATAACTCGTGTATTATCATGGCCACAATATGGACATTTCATCAGTTAGCTCCTCTTCAGGAAATCAGGCACTTTAATGGTCTTTGTCTGAAGTCTTGACGCAGTCTGAGCCCCGATCTGACTTCCTGACGGTGCGCTCTGAGATGGTGTCTGAGCAGCGCTGCCATTAAGATTATTTGAAAATGTACCCGGGTTAAACGGAGCTGAACCATGCATTCCTGCTGAAAGTCCGGGTGTGGGATACTTAATCCCGCCCAGCATTGCAGCACTCTTTGCCTGCTGTCCGTCATTCTCATCAAGTCCGGTCGCGATAACTGTTATCTTAACAAAATCTGCTTCCGACGTATCTTCCTTCGCACCGAAGATAACGTTTGTATCCTCACCTGTAAGGGACTGAACATAGTCAGCCGCATCAGATGCATCATACAGAGAAATGTCACCTGAAATATTAACGATAGCATTAGATGCACCACAAATAGTAGTCTCAAGGAGCGGACTTTCTACAGCAAGCTTAACTGCTTCAATAGCCTTGTTTTCGCCCTTTGCCATACCGATTCCGATATGAGCTACACCCTTTTCCTTCATGACTGTGCGAACATCAGCAAAGTCAAGATTGATAAGAGCCGGTACATTAATAAGGTCTGTGATACCCTGTACAGCCTGCTGAAGAACTTCATCAGCCTTCTTCAGGGAATCTGAGAATGATGTCTTACGATCAACAATCTCAAGAAGCTTATCATTCGGGATAACGATCAGAGTATCAACAGCATTTTTCAGCTTTTCAATACCTGATTTTGCATTATTCATACGGGTTCTTGCTTCAAACTTGAACGGCTTTGTAACAACACCGACAGTAAGAATACCCATATCTTTTGCAATACGAGCAATTACGGGAGCTGCACCGGTTCCGGTTCCGCCGCCCATTCCGCAGGTTACGAAAACCATATCACAACCCTTTACGGCATTTGTGATCTCATCCTGGCTCTCTTCTGCTGCCTTCTCACCAACCTCAGGATTTGCGCCTGCGCCAAGTCCCTTTGTGAGCTTTTCACCGATCTGTAAGAGTCTCGGAGATTTGCAGAGCTGTAAAGCCTGCTTATCAGTATTGACTCCGAGAAAGTCAACGCCCTCGATCTTCTCATCTATCATTCGATTGACAGCATTATTACCTGCCCCACCTACTCCAACTACGAGTATCTTGCAGCCATTTACTGCCTCATCTTCCTTAATTTCCAGCACGGAATAACTCCTCCTTTACACCCTTCATTAGGCTCTCCCAGGGAGATTGTACCTAAATTAATCCCTTTTAAATCTATTTATAATAATATATATTCCGATACAATAAATCAACACTTAATTAGCTTCAACGGTTGATCACAATCCTCAAAACCCTTTGCTGTTACCGCAATTACGGGCCTCAGACTTTTATCAGAATAATTCTCCCATCACTCATCTTCTTCAAATGTTATATAGCCATCCGAACTTTCTTCACTGTAGTTTTCCATGTGAAGCACGCCTTTCAAGCCTGAAAGAGACGGAACTATATACTGCAGGCGGATCATCTTTTCATCAATGTTATCCATGGTTCCAAGTGCAACTCTCGCTTTTCCAAAGAACAACGTTATCGTGTCGTCCTTTCCAAAATATATCGAATCAGTATCGATTTCATATTTTGTCAGAAGCTGAGTTATTGAAAGAATGTCATTGAATATCTCCGGATCATTTACAGGGAGCTGTTCTCCCACAACACAATGATCAAATTCAAGACCTGTGACATATGGTATGCCATCCAACATTTTTCTTGAACTATCGACTATGATGCCGTCTCTGTCAAAATACATGTAGTGATCCAAAAATCCTACATAACCAGCCAGCGCCTTTTCATATACCTCGATCGTAATGGAATGTGATGAATTGATATCAACATCCATCCGCTCGATAAAAGGAATGTTTCTGACAGGATGATCTCTATAGCGGAACAGCAGATAAAGCGAATTATTCCCCATAGGACCGGTCATAATCATTTCCTGAATTTCCTGATCAGTGTAATGAGAATTTCCTGTCACCGTCACTTCTGTAACCAGAAAAAACGACCTGAAAAAGAAGACTGCTCCCAGCAATAATGCGATTACCGCAAGAACCAGGATCAGATTTTTGAGAGACTTAAGTTGTCCCCTCGTAAACCACCTCATCAGATCTGAATACTCCTCGAAACATTAAGTGCAATTCCAATTTCCCCTAGCAAAAACAACACCGACGTGCCTCCGAAGGATATGAACGGAAGCGTGATACCTGTATTCGGAATCGAATTTGTCACAACGGCGATATTTAGTATCACCTGAATGGCTATATGCCCCATGATCCCTACAACCAGAAGCGCTCCAAATCTGTCAGGAGCATTGTTTGCAACAACCATAAAACGCCATATCAGGATCATAAAGAGTATCAGGATCGCTGTTGCACCAAATAATCCAAGTTCCTCACATACGATTGAAAAGATCATATCATTCTGAGCTTCCGGGACAAATCCGAGCTTCTGTGTACTCTGTCCGAGACCTTTTCCAAATATTCCTCCGGCACCGATGGAATACAACGACTGCAGTGTCTGATAACCGGTACCTGATGCATACGCTTCAGGATTAAGCCACGCGCGGATACGTGTAAGTCTGAATCCTGCTCCGGGTGAAAGTTCTCCGCCCGTCACAAATTTTACGACTAACGCTCCCAAACCTATAGCACCTGCTCCTCCCAACAAAAAATACCAGTACTTGGGAGATGCCACAAAAAACATTACAACCGCAATACCAAATACTATTATCGCGGAACTCAGATTTGAAGTAATGGCATACAACATCAATGCCGGTATACCACCTATAGCTGCCATCGTAATGATATTCTTTATCCAGTCATTTGTTATCTTTGCACCTTTTTTTCCGCAAAGTAATGCTGCTGCAAAAAGAATAACTCCGACTTTAGCGGCTTCCGCAGGCTGGAAGGAAAGTGCGCCCACTCCCAGCCAGCGGCGTGCTCCATTTCTGGTTATTCCCAAAGGAGTCTTTACCAACAATACCAAAAACAGCGAAATAATGTACGACGGAACCGCAATCTTCCGCAGAAAATGGTAATCCACTTTTGAAACTATAAGCATGACTATAACGCCCAACGCTGTAGCTCTTGCCTGACTTCTGAGGTAATATGAAGGATCATCAAATTTCAAACTTGCTTCATATGAACTTGCTGAATAAACCATGATCAATCCAAAAACCAGAAGAACGATCACCGCAAGCAGCAGATTCACATCCATTGCAGATTTACGGGACTTACTCATTGTACACCCTCAATTACTTCCATTTACCTTTATTGCTTATGCAGGAAGGTACTCTCTAACATATTTTTTGAAAAGTTCTCCGCGCTCCTCATAGCTCTTGAACATATCCCAGCTTGCACATGCCGGAGATAAAAGAACCGCATCACCCTTTTCTGCCTGATCGTGGCACACCTGTACAGCTTCTTTCAGATCCTTGACCATAACGATCTTTGTAAATCCATACTTCTCTGCACATTTCTTGATATCTGCCGCTGTTTCTCCCATGAGAACCAGAAGCTTTACCTTATTTCCAAAGGACTTGATCCAGTCATCATACGGAAGCTTTTTATCGTAGCCTCCTCCGATAAGCAGAGTAGGCTTTGACATAGCCTCGATCGCCTTTATAGCTGCATCTGTATTAGTTCCCTTAGAATCGTTGTAATAGATCACATCGTCGATATTCTCAACGAACTCTATCCTGTGCTCTACAGCTTTGAATCTTCTTATCACATCAGAGATCACCTCTACGGGAACACCATAGCTCACAGCCATTCCAACCGCAGCCATGACATTTTCATAGTTGTGATTACCGATAAGATTCATATCATGAATATTGATGATCTTTGTTCCGTTGTAGTAAATATCATCTCCGTGAAGATGAACAAAATCAACGTTCGGCAGGTCTTTCTCGAAATCAGCGCTTCTTGTAAAATAAACAACCTTAGCAACTGTCCTCTCACCAAATTCCCTTGTGTAATGATCGTCGTAATTAAGAACAATGGTATCATCTGCTGTCTGCTTCTCTGCGATACGCTCCTTAACAGCAACATAATTCTCCATTGTATGATGACGGTTCAGATGATCCGGCGTGATATTAAGGATTGCTGAAACATGCGGATGGAACTCATGTGTTGTCTCAAGCTGGAAAGAACTAATCTCAGCCACAACAATGGAGTTTTCATCAGTTGCAGTAGCTGCATCTGTGTAAGGATTTCCAATGTTTCCTACAACAAAAACTTTCCGATCATCTTCTGATGCAGCAAACGCCTTCATGATCTCTCCAACAAGAGTAGTCGTTGTTGTCTTACCGTTTGTTCCGGTTATAGCGAGAAGATCACCCTTTGAAGACTGATATGCAAGCTCCACTTCTCCATAAACAGGTATCCTGTGTGCTTTCAGATCCTCTACCATAGGACTGTCGATCGGCACTCCGGGACTGATCACTGCACAATCAATACTCTGCCATACATCATCGGGCATATCTTTCAGAATAAGACGTACTTCTGCATCTTCCTGAAAATTTTTCATAACAGCAACCCGATCAATGCTGTCTTTTGCGTCATACAATACAACATTTGCACCAACCTTGAGCAAAAGACGCGTTGCACCTATGCCGCTTTTTCCTGTGCCGATTACCAGAACATTGAGACCCTTGAAATTCATTTCTGCACCTTTCCTGTCTAAACTCTTGTGCTGCCTGTAAGACAGATTGCTATGTTAATATTTCCGCATCAGATCATAAAGAAAGAGATAAGACACAGAAAAGCAGTCAGCGCAGCAAACGCACCAACAACCTTTACTTCTGTCCATCCACCCAATTCAAAATGATGATGGATCGGCGCCATACGGAAAAACCGCTTTCCGTGAGTCGCCTTGAAATACAGCACCTGAATAATAACGGAGATAACCTCTATGAGGTAGATAAAAGCTACAAAAATGATGAAAATAGGCATTTTCATAAGGATCATGCAGGCTGCTACAAATCCGCCAAGGGCAAGAGAGCCTGTATCACCCATAAATACCTTTGCAGGATGCCAGTTATAGATAAGGAATCCAAAAAGACATCCCATCATTGCCGCTGCAGAATAATTGATCGTAAGTCCTAAACGGACAGATGCAAGCGCAATGAATATGCATATAACAATGGTCACGGAACTGAGAAGTCCATCAAGACCATCCGTAAAATTAGAGCCATTCACTGTTCCCAGTATAACTACAAAAAGGAATGGAACTGTAAAAATTCCAAGATTAAGGAATACCGGATTTGCATCTGCGGAAAACAGCGCAGAAAACGGCACCATCATTTCAAAAGATACACTTGTAAAGTTAGCTATGTAGTATAAAAGCGCTGCTGCCACTGCCGCCTGTCCGATCATCTTCTGGATAGGCGTAAGACCGAGAGACCTCTTCATAACTACCTTTATATAGTCATCAGCAAATCCGACCAGACCGAATCCGATAGTCGATATAGCGACCGGTATTGCCTGACGATACTTGAAAGAAAGCAGCACTGAGATCACCAGAAAGACCAGTAGGAACATTACTCCTCCCATTGTCGGAGTTCCTGTCTTCTGAAGATGTGATGCCGGTCCGTCTTCTCTCTCGGTCTGGCTTGCCTTCAGCCTTTTTAACCACGGCAGTATGACAAGACCTGAAAGAGCCGTCAAAACGAACGCAAAAAACATTATGATCAAGAAATTGAAAAACATATCTTTTCCTCTGATTTCAGTTCATTTACAACAGTTTTCAATTATAAATCAAAATTGCATACATTTCAATGCAACTTGAATATACAAAGCACAAAATGTGTTATCTGATTCCGTCAGAACGGAAGTACCGACGAATCACCGTTAAGCGGTTGAAGTGTTTTGGGATCAAGCGCTTCTCCTGTGGCAGGATCCAGAGGATAACCTGTTTCAGGATCATACCGGATCTTATTTTCTGAAATAGGATTTCCTGCGCTGTCTCTCTGAACTTCCTCTTCTGCGGGGATAACGATAGTACCGTCCTCGTTTAATCCTGCTTCGCCGATTTCACTATCTTCCTGCACTTCATTTCCGCTCACAAGATCTGATCCTGTGGAGAAATCTCCTGCAGCTTCAGCAAGCTCTGCCTGCTCTTTTTCTGTAAGAGGCTCTGTAGGGAAGATATTGAGGTAAGGAAGAACCTCCGTCATTATGTCCTTATTAAGCACTGTCGCAAGTCTTGTTGACTCAGCCTGATTTGGAACATTAGGACGGTCGATTACTACGTAGCAGAGCACCTGAGGATCTTCTGCGGGCACATAACCCATAAAGGAAATCAGATAGTTCTTCGCAGAACGCGGATATTTCTCCGCAGTACCTGTTTTTCCGCCTTCAGTATATCCTGCCGGCCTCGCAGACCAACCTGTACACTCACTAGGATCACTCATAACGACAGCCCTCAGATACTGGCGCATCTTTGCAGATGTATCTTCACTGATAACCTGCTTTAAAACCCTCGGAGATCTTTCCTCAACTACAGCGCCTTCAGCATTCATGATCTCGCTCACCATATGAGGCTGGTAATAATAACCGCCGTTGATGAGCGCCGAAAAGCCTGTAGCCATCTGCATCATCGTTACATTAAAGCCCTGACCGAATGAAGCAACGGCAAGATCTGTAAGACCCATATCTTCGTTGAAAGTAAGCTCACTTGCATTAGCTTCTCCGGCAAGATCCACATTTGTCTTTAATCCAAAATTGAATATCCTGTTGTAACGGAGCCACTCATCTTTGCCCATAGCAAACGCTACATTCATGAGCACCACGTTACATGACTTTGCAACACCCTGCTCGATATTGAGAAGTCCGTCACCCAGACGGTTATGACAGTGAATATTGAATCCACCGACAGGAAGGTAACCATTACACTGATATGTTTCATTTCCTGTGATCTTACCCGAATCAAGCGCGCTCGCTATAGTAAATGGCTTCATAACAGAACCGGGTTCAAATGAGTCAGAAACACAGAAGTTTCTCCAAATGCTGTTCTTTGCTTTGGTTTCAGGACTGTCTTCCTGTTTTTCCTCCGCTCCGTTTTCGCTGACAGTATCTACAGGAACTTCTTCTACAGTATTTTCCTCAGCTGCAGCTGCATCGGCTGCGTTTGCCGAAACCGGAGCCGGCATATAGTACTGTAAATCTATGCCATCCATATTCGACGGATCATTAAGGTCAAATACAGGATATCCTGCCATGCCGTAGATCTCGCCATTATTTGGATTCATGACGATTACGCCTATATTATCCGCCGCAGGGCCCTCTCTATACTCATTCTGATGAGCCTGCATGAACATAGCGATATGCTTTTCGATTATGGACTGAACATTTGTGTCGATGGTCGTTACAATGGTATTTCCATCCTGTGCCGGACGGATAGAGGACTCCATCACAGCATCCTCATTCATAAAGCCGTACTGTCTGCCGTCCACGCCGTTCAGAGTGCTGTTGTAGTATTCCTCCAAGCCAAAGAACCCGGCATTATTTCCCTGTACAAAACCTATCACGTCACATGCCAGGGAATTGTACGGGTAACGTCGCTGGTAATCCTCTTCAAACCAGACTCCCGCCAGCGTTCTTGCCGCCTTATCATCCTTATCGCCCTTTGAATCCTTAGAATCCTTAGAATCTTTAGAGCCTTTACTGCTCTTTGGCGCAGTATTCGCAGATACGCCGTTTTTCAGAAGCTGTTCGAAGGGTTCTACCCTATCGTATGTCAACTTTTTTGCAAAAATCTTATATCTTGATGCAGGGTTCTTTGAAACATAATCTCTGATCGCTGCTACATCAAGCTCCGGAAAACTGTCTCTAAGCGAATTGAGTGTCACTTCGAGATGAACTCCATCATCACTGTTCATCTGCTTTGCATCAACTACAAGGTTATAAACTTTTTCTGAATACGCAAGTTTACTACCCTTACGGTCAACGATATCTCCTCTCCTGAAAGGAAGCACCTTTGAATCCGTCTGCTGCTGGGAAAGAACCTGCTTTTTATAATCGTTTCCCTTGTCCCTGTAAATCTTAATAAGACGTAATGATAAAGCAATAAAAGCCAGCAGCACAAATATAAACAGTACCACCAGCTTTTTCTGCATCTTTATGGTAAATTTCTGAAACCGTTTTTGTCTTCTCTTTCTCAATGGTCCATACTCCGTTTTGCCAAGCTAAAGCGAACTGTAAAACAGACGCAGATCACTTTTCGGGAATCTTCCCAAACTGGCGGACATAATCATCTCCGGCGCCGGAGATATTTACCACCTGATTCTGGTCAGGATACTTCATTCCAAGCTCATTCATAGCTACTCTCTTGATCTCTTCCAGATCAACAGAGCCCATGATACGCTCATATTCCTCGTCGTTACTGAGTTTCAGCTCGTTAAGCTGGCTTTCTAAACGGGAGACCTGTCTCTGACTCGCCGTGATCTTTGAACGAATGTCCACATACCAAATGCAGACTGCCGCTGTGATAAAGATCGCAGCTACAACAAACAGGTAATACCCCGGACTTACCTTATAAAGCGCAGCATTCCCCTCTTCTGCTGCCTTTTTATTTTTCCGTCTGCTCCTGCGTCGAACCGGAGCATCTTCTTCATCGAGTCCAGGCTGAATAGTTCTTACTGTATTTCCGTCCAGATAGATGCTTCCGACTGAACGGCCATACGCCCTGGCTCTCCTTCTGTTTTTATTATTTACTGCCATATCCGGTTCTCCCCTTAACTTTACTTATAACCCCTTCAAATACCGTTACTACTCTTTATAAAGCGAATATCAATCCCCAATACTCACTTTTTCAAAAACCCTGAGTTTAGCACTCTTGGATCTTGAATTTTCTTCTAATTCTTCCTCAGACGGAAGTATCGGCTTTCTTGTAACCACATGACCCTTGGACTTCTTTCCACATACACAGACCGGAAATTCCGGCGGGCATACACACGGATTTTCGTTCCGCTTAAAGTTGACCTTTACGATCCTGTCTTCCAACGAGTGGAATGTGATTATCGCAAGACGTCCCTCCGGTGCCAGCAGATCGATCATTGTATCCAGTGTTCCTTCAAGAACATCAAGTTCATGATTGACCTCTATGCGGATTGCCTGAAATGTCCTTTTTGCCGGATGACCGCCTGTTTTTCTGATCTTCATGGGTATCGCACCCTTGATGATCTCTGACAACTCCAGGGTTGTGCGGATTTCCTTTTTTGCACGCTCTATACAGATATGTTTTGCGATATTCTTAGCAAATTTATCTTCTCCGTAATCACGTATCAGACGGAAAAGTTCCTGCTCTGAGTATCCATTTACAATATCATACGCGCTTAAAGGACTTCTCTGATCCATCCTCATATCAAGAGGAGCATCTTCCATATATGAAAAGCCTCTCTCCGCTGTATCAAGCTGATAGGACGAAACGCCAAGATCCAGCATGATACCGTCAACCTGCTCTATTCCAAGTTCCTGAAGAACTCCCTTTACATTGCTGTAATTACTTCGAACAATCGTAACCCTGTCACTGTAGGGTTCAAGCCGTTTTGTTGCAGCCTGTATCGCTGCTTCATCCTGATCCAGTCCTATAAGCCGTCCTCCGGCAGCCGGATCAAGTTTTGATGCGATGAGTGATGAGTGTCCCGCTCCGCCGAGTGTACCATCTACGTATATTCCACCCGGTTTTACATTAAGACCGCCGACAGTCTCCTCAAGGAGAACTGATTTATGTCGAAATTCATGTTCCAATTATTATTTCCTCCAGGAACTATTTTTCTCAGAAACTAAATCCCATGTCTCCGAGAGATTCTGCTATCTCTTCGATATTATCCGGCTCTTCTGCTGCCCATCTCTCTGCATCCCAGATTTCTACTCTGTTTCCTGCACCGACGAGAACTGCATCTTTTTTCAGACCGGCATATTCACGAAGTTTTAGCGGAAGCAAAATTCTTCCTTGTTTATCATATTCTTCCTCAGCTGCTCCCGCAAGAAAGAAATGAATGATTTTTCTGGATTCTCGCTTAAATTGAGGAAGTTCTTTTAATTTCTCCTCAATCTCACTCCAGGCTACAGGGTCATAAGCGTACAGACAACCATCTAAACCTTTGGACACAACAAATTTCTCACCAAGCCCTTCTCTAAACTTAGCGGGAATTATCAGTCTGCCCTTGGCATCGATTGTATGGCTGTACTCCCCCATGAACATAAAATCGACCGTGCCTTTCGGGTTCACCAATTTTTATTGGTTCACCACATTTCACCACTTTGTGACACTTTCTACCACCACATCCCAATTTTAGCTCAATTATCATGCAACCGCAAGGCACTTTTGTACCTCATGACACATAAAAAAAGACCAATTCACGCGCTTTTTTGCCGATTTTCATTCATATGGTATTAAAAAACGGATGGCACCACAACATATGGTGTCATCCGCCTATTCTTTGCGAATGTATTAATTTTTATACTAAATATTCTTAACCAGACGGTGCCGAAGCATGATCGCTCCGCTCACAATCATGCAGACGGCCGCAACGATCTGGCTGATAGGAAGACCTACAACAGGCGCGATCAACTGATCCGTCCTGATTCCTTCGATCCAAAATCTGCCCATTCCATAGAAGAAAAGATACAGACAAAAAATTTCACCTTTGAATTTCTTTTTCTTCCTATATAGAAAGAGGCATACGAACAAAATTATGTTCCACACCGATTCATAAAGAAATGTGGGATGAACCTGTATATATGTCATTCCTTCCGTGATATGCTCTGCTATTCCCTGGGAAATGTCAGATTCACGGACCGCAGAGATAGGAAGCCTCATTGCAAAAAGTCCATCAGACCATCCGCCAAAAACTTCTCGATTGAAGAAATTTCCCCATCGTCCCATCGCCTGTCCAAGTGGAAATACCAATGCCACACTGTCCGACAGTTCAAGAAAACTCTTCTTTTTTATCCTGCAATATACAAACGCCGTAAGGAAACCTGCTATGATACCACCATAAATGCCAAGACCGCCCTGTCTCAGATTAAAAATACTGAGGAGATCGTTTTTGTAATAATCCCACTGGAATATCACGTAATACGCACGTGCACCGATGATTCCAAAGACTATTCCATACAAAGCTGCGTCCCAGATTATTTCCTCATCGAGCCCTCTGCTCTTCCTATCATATCCTGCGATCAGGACGCAGAGAAGCATTCCAAGCCCGATCACGCAGCCATAAAGCGCTACTGAAAATCCAAAAACCGAAAAACTTTTAGGTACGTCTTTCAGATATAAATGGAGATTCGGAAATTCAATATCTGTTACATTCATAATCCACTTGATTTATACATTGAAACGGAAAACGATAACATCTCCGTCCTGAACAACGTATTCCTTTCCTTCCATACGAACGAGACCCTTTTCACGAGCTGCCGACAGAGAACCTTCACGAATGAGATCTTCCCAATTAATTACCTCTGCCTTAATGAAACCTCTCTCAAAATCAGTGTGGATCTTACCTGCTGCCTGCGGAGCCTTTGTACCGATCTTGATAGTCCATGCACGAGTCTCATCCTCTCCGGATGTAAGGAAACTCATAAGTCCAAGTGTTCTGTAGCTTGCAGCGATAAGTTTATCAAGACCCGACTCAGAAAGTCCCAGACTCTCAAGGAACTCTGCTTTCTCATCTTCATCAAGTTCAGAAATCTCAGCCTCGATCTGCGCGCTGATCACAAATACTTCGCTGCCTGTCTTTGAAGCGAGTTCTCTAACCGCTGCCACATACTGATTTGACGCACCGTCATCAGCAAGGTCATCATCCTTTACGTTAGCAGCATAGATAACCGGCTTCCAAGTGAGAAGATCATAGCCATTCATAAGAGCCATCTCATCTTCATCATCGATTTCCATTTCTCGAGCCATCTTGCCGCCTTCGAGGACTTCCTTGATCTTCTTAAGGAATTCAAGCTCTTTAGCAGCAGTCTTGTCCATTCTTGCAGTCTTTGTGACTTTTGCGATCCTTCTCTCAAGAACTTCGAGATCCGCAAATACAAGCTCGAGATTGATGGTCTCGATATCTCTTGCAGGATCAACGCTTCCGTCAACGTGAACTACGTTTGTATCTTCAAAACATCTAACAACATGTACGATCGCATCTGTCTCACGGATGTTTGCCAGGAACTGGTTTCCGAGTCCTTCACCCTTTGATGCACCCTTTACGAGTCCTGCGATATCAACGAATTCTATAGTAGCAGGGGTTACCTTCTTTGAATTGTAGAGATCACCAAGAGCCTTCAATCTCTTATCGGGAACTGCTACGACACCAACGTTAGGATCAATTGTCGCAAACGGATAGTTCGCAGCGAGCGCTCCTGCATTTGTAAGTGAATTAAAAAGTGTTGACTTACCTACGTTTGGTAAACCTACAATGCCTAGTTTCATTTCTCTCTATTACTCCTTAAAATTTCCTTTATTTTATGGGCTTTTCGCGACATACTGTTTCGACCGAGTGCCACGGTAGGTCACATCGGACACCATAATATATCATACTACATATAATCAGTAACACAATGGTGCATAAATCCTAAAACAGCAGTTAATATCTTACCATGCAAAAGCAGATTTGTAAAAATGAGATCATCCTCAAACTCATTTACAAGCTCAAAAGCATTATTCTATATTTCCACCAAGTTACTAATTACTTTTTCTCTATCTGAGCCAGACATATACATGTGCAAAGTCTCCGTCGTAAATACTGCCTTATATCTAAACAAAAACAAATCCAACATATCTACAAATTCTCTTTCCAGTTCCCAATCAATATTAAAGATATTCTCACGTTCTAATACGTATTCCATTAAAGAATAGTGCTTTACCTTATGATGATCGCGGCAGTATTTATAGAAAATTCTAGTATATTTCACCAAACTCTCTTCTGAAATGTATGGAAGCATATCATGGAATATTCCATACTTTACCTCTTTATATGATTTATACCCATTCTCACCTCGCGGGCTTATCCCAGTTCCGCCAAAAAGAAATGGTGCATCAGACGATATCGTCAATTGGAATGCCCACTGTTTAATCATTTCCAGATAGTGGTATGCAAGTATATATCCAACTTTTTCTTCTTCCAAAGCCATAATCGTCCATAAAAAGTCCAAATACTGGTGCAGTAATCGACTTTCCACACTATCAAAGTCCAAGTATAGTTGTTTTGCACGGCAATAATACATACATCCGTGCACACCTTCAAAGCCCTCTTTCCCTCTATTTTCCAGAAAAGCCTTAGTGGTTCTATCCACTATTACAAAATCATTTAGCCTATATCTCCCAACAAGCCCATCCAAAAAGTTAGCTACATCCTTCTCATTTTTCAAAAAATCATCAATGATCTCCTTCATGATCACCTCACATCTACAGCAGGGGGGCTACTGTAATATCTACATCCATGCAATCAACACTTGTCTTGTAATACTATCTCATTTTTCCTAGTAGGCTCTATCTTTGTGCTCGAAAAGCTCACCTACCTTCTAAATTTCCCTTCATCTTCTCATTTGCCACTTTATATGCTATCAGCCGAAGAACATAATCCGGCATAACCCTACGTCCAAGCTCCCACTCCTGCATCGTCCTATAAAGGATACCCAGCCAGTGATTATTCCGCGCGATCAGAGCATGGTGTTCCTTGTTTAGATACTACTGACCGCGGTTCAGATCATGCCGTTATGCACGTGAAAATATCTGTCGCATGTTTACGTCACCAGTTTCGACCCATGTACTGTTATGAGCAAACCGCTCTACAATTGATTCTGCATAAGTTCCTCCACCGAGGCGTTTTACCCAGTCTTCTTGTCGATACAGAGTGCAGAATACGGTGGAAGCAGAGTCAAAACGACGTTCTGAGAGCTCAAATATAAACTCTATGTCATCTTTTGATAGATCCTGTATGAGCCATTCATCCAGGATAAGAACCTTAAAAGATACATATTTGTTCAGCACCTTGGTTTTACCACCGGGAAGTACCGATTTATCTGCATACTCCGTCAGAAGTTCAGGGTTCCACATACGAGTACTTGCTGTAAGGAAGCGTCCCAACAAAGAGATACACAGTAATGATCTCTCCTGTGGAGATATCAACGTAATGCATTGTTTTACCGGACCAATCTACCTCGGCTTTTTCACCAGGCTTATGTTCTATATGATTCGTGAGCTTGTTAGCTATTGTGTAATCATTGTACCCTTCGTTGAACTTGGTTTTGCCCATTGGAATCTCGCCATCCCTCTGACAGCGATCCACATACTCCTCATGTAATATGACAAGTATATTTGTAACTCCGTTATAGTAAAATCCCCAGCTGATAAAATATAGCAAACAACAAATAATTACAGCAATTATCCATCGTGAACGCTTTTTTCATCTCATGTTCTTTGTTAATGAATATGCATAAAAATATAATCATTAAGACCTGACATACTGAAGCCACTGTATCAAGTATCTCAGTAATGGACTCTGTCCTTAATATGTCATTGGGTGCGGGAACTAAAAACCACATAAAATTGGGTATCATTATGATCAGAAACAGAACCGCTCCCCAAATATCAAACCCCACCTTATATTTCTTGAACACCTTTCAAACTCCCGATTTATTGATCCCATCAAGTCTCTTTCACAAAGAACCTATTCATCCAGTCTTCCTTTTTCAGGATAAGTCCATTCAAGACAATCAATTACCTCAAAATCACTCCCAAGTTCTTGCCTCACCATCTTAAGAAGCCGTTGTCCTTCATTATAAATCTGCAGCCACTCTTCTTTCGCCAGTGGTGATGGAGCTGCCGGATTATTCCAATCAAGTATATTCAAAATACTATTGTCAAAAGCCTTCAGATCTTTTATCAGATCGGAAGATAGATTCAATGACTCGTATCTGATAGGGCTTTCAAACTCTTCATAGGAACTCTCACTTTCTGGCCAGAGACTTGTCGAATAATAATCCGGCATAAAACGAATACTATATTTAGACATACGATTTACCAAATACACTCATACAGGCTTTGTTTCCGGCTTATGGCGAAGTATCAAAGATATAAATTTGCTTGTATTTTTATCTGACATTTTTTGTATTCTTCCGTTCCCCCGGCTTCACTCCGATAATATTTCTAATCTGTTTATCAGTTGCAATAGGATAAGTATCCATGATGTGCTTCGTAATTCGCTTAGCAGACTCTTCCGGATCTTCCTTATAGGCTGATGTCACATAGTCATACCCCCACAAATGTTCCGGTGTGGCATAGACTGCTATCGGCCATCCGTAACTCTCACCTTTTTTGTTCTTCCGCTGACGAAAATCCCTGACACACAGGTGCATCTCCATCTGAAGCGAAGTTATGATACCATCAAAGCCTTTCTCGCCGCCCTTTCCAAAACCTGCATTTTTCTTCAGTTCATTTGAAAAGTATTCCTCATCCATTAGCTCCTCGGAATACAGATCCATTATCTTCTTCTGCCTGAAAGAAGCCTTTCCATCTTCCCAGAGAGCATCAAAATCATATCCATCCCTACGGAAATTCACAAAATACGGCAACCATTTCTTAGAAATGAACCCGGCTTTTTTATCAAAAAACTTACCGTATGCGATTTTGCCCTCTCTTGCAATAATCTCACGCCACTCCCAGGGATCCACTTTAACATCTCCCGACCACCAAAACTCAGGAACTGTACGTTCTTCCAAAGAAAACCCGGGAATATCATTCTTGAATAATGGCAGGAATCCGATCTTATCTATATATTCACTTGCTTCTTCCACGGTATGAAGGCACTCCGGATCATCCCAAGATACGCCATACATGATCCATGTTCCGCTTTCATTCGGCATTTTTCTCTCCCATCAAAGCTCCTTCACAAAGAACCTGTTCATCGTACTATGAACAACTTCCTTCTATTCACGTCCCTCACTTATAGTCTTCTGATACCTCAAAAAACGATCTGTGCCCTTGGATGTAATCTGTGTATGCAGTCTTAGCATCTTTCCCATGGAAAACTTTACAAAGCCCACACATATCGCAGTCTGCAATGCAGGGAAATCTCTCTTTTATGTATGCTCTTCGTTCTTCAACTGTAGAATCATTTATCTCCGGTGCACTTAGCATAAAAAAATCCTCTCAATAAATCTTCCTATCCTGGCGATACTTTTCCATGTACTCCATATTTATCTCACGAATTTCTTTCTTATTTCAAAATTTCTTCATCCAACAAAAACTGCTCAATTCCAATATAAGTTATACCGTTATCATCTTGCCATGGTTTCAAATAATCTCTTACAACAACTATTTTGCTAAATGAGTCAGGTATACGTTTAAGCGATGCAATTTCCTGTTCCTTTTTGTCAGGATCAGCTATACTCAGTGCCGATTGAATATAGAATCTTTTATTTCCTCTATTAACAACAAAATCAACCTCAAGCTGTTTTCTAATTTTCTTACCATTTGAATCTTTTGTATTATATTCAACCACCCCTACATCTACATTTAAGCCTCTTCGAATCAAATCATTATATAGAATATTTTCCATGATATGAGTTTCTTCCAGCTGTCTAAACTCTAGCCTAGCGTTCCGAAGTCCCATATCGCAATAGTAGTACTTCGCTGGTGTTCCTATATACTTTCGTCCTTTAACATCATATCTAGCAACTTTTTTTATCAGAAATGCATCCTCAAAATATCCAATATATTTATCTATTGTTTCTGCCCCAATTGAAATTTGTCTTTCGCTTTTAAATGTGTTTGCTAACTTACTAGGATTAGTCAATGAGCCAATCGAGGATGCTAATACATCTAACAAAATATCGAGCACCTCAGTTTTATTGTTTATTTTATTTCGCTCAATAACATCTCTAATATAGGTTCTTTCAAATAAATCTTTAAGATACTTTCCTTTTTCCTCATGCGAACTTAGTTTTGATAAATAAGGCATACCTCCATATGTATAATAATCTTGCCATGCTCCTCTTTTATCACCTTCATAGACCTCATAAAATTCAGCGAACGATAAAGGATATACTCTTATTTCATCGCCTCTATCTCTAAATTGAGTTAAAACATCTGAAGAAAGCATCTTTGAATTACTTCCAGTCACATAAACATCTACATTTGCAATCTTCATAAGCCCCATAATCACATCTACAAATGTAATCTTCGCCTCAGGATCATCTACATACGGGTTCCTAATTTCAGAAACAAACTGGATTTCGTCAATAAAAACGTAATATCTATTTTTATCATCAACAATCTTTTCTCTAATGTATTTATCTAATTCAATAGGATTACGATATTTTACATATTCTAAAGTATCCAACGTAAGCGTAATAATATTGCCTTCTTTTACGCCTTCAGACAATAAATAGTCTTTATAAAGTTGAAATAATAATATCGACTTACCACTTCGTCTCAGTCCTGTAATTATTTTTACCCGGCCATTATCTCTTTTATTAATTAATTGATCTAAATACTGCTTTCTTGCAAACATTTTAACCTCACGATATTTTTGCGGTTATCCGCATTTTTTTCATGTACATATTATAACCAGCCTAATCTACTCCCCAATTGTCAACATGAAATTTTTGCGGATTGCCGCACTTTTTTCATGCACATATTATAGCAGGTCTAGTCTACATTGCAATCGTCAACATGATTTTTTCGCGGATAGCCGCACTTTTTTCATGCACATATTATAACAGGCCTAGTCTACACCTCAATCGTTAGCATGAAATTTTTGCGGCTAACCGCATTTTTTTCATGAATACAAATTGTAGGAATTTTTGAGAATTATTTGTTCTTTATTTATCAAAACTTATACTGCCAAATCTGGGGGATCTTTAACTTATTAATCCAAGTTAATTGTCAAATGATGATCTAAAAACTGGTACTCGCGTCAAAAAAGATGTTTTAAAGCAAAATTTTGCACTTCCGAACCAGGCACCACAAAGGCACCAATTTTTTACAAATTATATGAATCTATAACAATTTATATATGAGAAAAATTCACTGAGAACTCAGTATTTATGCGTAATTAAAGACATTTATAGATGTGTATGGAGATTTATGAAAATCGCTTTCCTTTATCAATGTTGTTTCATTTTCACCACCTAACTCCCTCTCTGAATGTTCGCTTCTTTTACAACAAAGCCGGCAATGTGCATTTTTTACACATTACTTTCTTTTAATGTATACTTTGCCTCGCTTTTGAACTTTTCTCTGTTACTTTCTCCCCATTTTCTTAGAGTATGCCTCAAGCTCCGTGACATCTATTCTCGCCGTCATAGATGTCGAGCATTTACAATCATCCGAAAAGTGACGGAACACGCCTTTTCTATAGTATGTCTCTCTATCAATTACTTTGTAGTTCATATGCATCACCCTTACAGTGTATGATAGTATGGACAGATATTTTCGTAATGTCCGTCTTTCATTCTGAAACCA
Organism: Lachnospiraceae bacterium; assembly: GCA_900168235.1. Lineage (GTDB taxonomy): Bacteria > Bacillota > Clostridia > Lachnospirales > Lachnospiraceae > NK4A144. Next base: position 387,374 of record FUZG01000003.1, read on the forward strand.
CCGGGGATCGTTCCAAGCTGAACAAATCCCAATTCTTTTGCTTTTGACAAGCAATCCGTTACAAGCTTTTCTCCAATATGCTGACCACGGCATTTGGAACTTACCGCATAGCTTGCATTACAAATATGTCCGCATCTTCCCACGTTATTCGGATGCAGAATGTAAAGCCCCACTACCTGCCCATCACTTTATCCAACTGTAACTACTGCCTCACTATTACTATTTCAACGCTTCACTCAGACTATTTGGGATTCCTCTCGGTCCTCTGACCGCGTAAATTCCGAACTCTTTTTTCATTTTGTCAAACGTAAATTCATCCGGTGCATACCTTTTCTGAAGTTTAATCTTCATAAGAGCGGTAATCTTCAAATTTTTATCCTCATACTCATAAGGGATATCTATCTCAGTAACCTTGCATTTATAAAGAACTGCCGATACAGATGATCCAACATACATAAATACTGTATCTCCCTTTATGATGCCAGCTCCCTGCTTCCAATCAATTTCATCCGTATTATCGAAAGCATGCTCAATATCGTAATACTTTGGATTTGCCGGAATTATCCACTCCTTTACCGGTCTGAACTTATCCTTTTTCTTCTTCGATGCAGTATTCATAAAACTTGTATCGATCATATTGCATATATCATCATAAGGAACCGAACCATCAAGAAGAATCGTGATCCAACTGCCCTTATTCATATGATAGCCGGGTAGATAGCCTTTCTGCTTTAGCAAAATATCACGAAGCATCATATCATCAACTTTTACATCAATGATATCCACCCTCTCCGTTCCATGGAGCCCCAGCCTATCAGCATCAACATCCATAATGATTACAAACCATTTACGATTATCATCATGCCTGTAAACTGCATAGTCCGGGTATCTTTTCCATAGGTATTCCGGATCAGCCTCATATTTTTTCTTTATATAATTTGAAATCTCTTCTTTAATAGAAGCCATACCATTCATCAAATACACTCACTTCCCATCCGGAAAACTTGTAAACGCCTCCCGCTCCTGCTCCGGCAAACCATATTTCTCCTTTGCGTCAGCGAATGCTTTCATCATAAAGGACATATTCCTGGCAAGATTTCTCATAGACTGTAATCCTTCTAGATCTTTCTTTACATCTTCTGCCGTAAAACCATGCACCTGATTCCAATAGGTACTCGACGCAACCGGCATGGAACTGATCGTGAAGTATTTATTCAGAACATCAAAAGATGCAGTATTTCCACCTCTTCTACAACTCACAACAGCTGCACCAACCTTCATTTGTTTTGAAAATGATGTGCTGTAAAACAGACGATCCAAAAATGATAAAATCGTTCCATTTGGAGATCCATAATAAACAGGACTTCCAACAACAAGACCGTCAGCTGATTCAAATTTAGCCGCAACCTCATTTACAAGATCATCGTTAAAAACGCACTTTCCATTCTTCCCACAATATCCGCAAGAAATACAGCCTCTTACAGCTTTATTTCCAACATGAAAAAGCTCCGTATCAACACCTTCTTCATGAAATATACTTATCATCTCAGCAAGCGCAGTTGCTGTGCAGCCATCAGCCTTCGGACTGCCATTTAATAAAACTACTTTAGCCATTCAGAAATCTCCTATTCAGCTCAACCATATAAACTTGAATTTAACGTTCAAAATCAAGCATCACAAGCTTCTTTCCATTTGGCAATGGCATCGCATCCTTTTTTAGCATATCAAATCCGATTTCATTCATAGCCATTACCAAAGATTGTTCCTCCATCTGATGATGTACAGCATCAAGACCGTCAAAAGAATGAAGATATGGGGAATCAGAAACCCAAGATTCTTCATCCGTATTTATTTGAATAATGCAGGATACATATCTGGCTCCAGTTTTAAGAATTCCCTTTTTGAACGGCTCAAGTCCTACATATTCTATTACTAAATTTGCTATCACCAGTTCTGCCTCTGGCAAGATATCTGGTTCACAAGTCAATCCTTTTACATTCAAGAATGTCCTCCATGAATGAATATCGTTTTTTTACGTTATCCAAATATGCATTGTTAATATCAATCCCGTATATTTTGCTGTACTTTTTCAAATTTACATGTTCAAGGCCATTTCCACCGGCAACTCCGAATACAATAGCCGATGTTACCGGATATGCTTCAAACTGAAACTTCATCATTTTGTTCATAGCCTGAAGTTGATTTACGTAAGAAAGACTCATATGATTTTCATAATCAGATAAACTGATTTCTTCCCATGGATTCATAATTCTATCACTCCTACAAACTCCGATTTAATTGCTTAAATGATCCTGTCTTTAAAAGCTTAATTTTTCAAAAGTACCTTCATCTATGTTTAGGGAAATGTCAAATTCCGCTTTTTCACGAGATACAATCTTGATTCTATTTTCTCCCTTTTTGACTGCAACAGTTTTAGTTCCTTCCAATGTCTCTTCTTCTGTACATTCTGCAATGGTATCAAGTTGTCCATCTGGAGAAATAAACACAACCTTTACATTTCCAACATTAAGCGCCATATCAAAATTTACTTGTATCTCAGATTCTGTCTCAGTATTGTAAGTCCATACCGTATCCATTCCATCCATTCCATGCACAGATGCAGTAAAACTAGAGTCCTCTATATTTTGTTCTATATCCTTGTAGTAATTAAAACTATTACCCTCGCTTGCTATTTTAGTATCATTTTCATAAATCTCAGCCATAGGATTTGCCCCACATGCTACCAATAGACACGAAGCTAATAAAACTCCGAACATTTCACTTTTACGCATAATCATTCCTCCAAAACCATTAAATAACCTCCATCACAGAGGTTGTTTCTATAAATTTGAATTTAACACTCCGGCTGTTGGCCTTCATGTGTTTTCCATGCACATTCTGTTATTCTCATATCTGTGAATGTTGCTTTAAACCTAGAATCCTCTGGACTGCAGGCATAAATACCAAAACTAATTTTTCCTGCACCTTCCCACATATGGCACACTCGCATCTGTGTAAAATTCTCACCATCACTAGAACACTCAATGCAGTAATCGTCCTCTCTTCGGCTAAATCGATACCACATTGTCTTTACATCAGCAGAAATCGCTGTGGTTGCCCAGTCAGAAAAACCATGATTGGTAACTACTGAACCAAGATGCTGAAAATTTTCATTCTCATACTCTACAGAAGCTTTCAACCAATTCTCAGAATCCAAATACATTACAATCCCGCACTGATCAAAACGGTGATGGCTGTCACTATAATCTGTTTTAACAATGAACGAAAAGAATTTTTCATCAGTTTCCATCTGTAGTACAGGGGCATTATCATTACGGAAGTGATAATATGTCCGTTGCCACAAATCTGTGTGCGAATCGGTGATAATATCAATACGATCGTTAGTTATATTGTAATCCTTTGGCTCTCTTGTCCATTTCATATTTTCAATCATTTTCTTGCTTCCTCACAAAAATCTTCCTCTCACAAGAACAATGTCAGGAAAAACGAATAAATAAAAGTCATATAGATGTGATCCGCTCATAAGGTCCGGGACATCGACAAGCAGTTTTCAATTCCTCCACCACAATCAAGAGAATTCATAACTACCTTAATCACAGCACCGTATATCCTTCAGAAATCAATGCCTCCAATGCTCGATCAAAATTCTCTTCCTTCACAAGAATGTAATCCGTGTTATATGTAGAAACTGCGAAGATTCCGATTTTATGCTCTGCAAGGATTCCTGAAATTTTTGATAAAATCCCAATTAATGAAAAATCGAGAACTCCCTGTATACGAAATCCCCGCCAACCATCATCACGTTCAACCGACTCTAACGGAACATCTTCTGTTTTACAAACTAGCGAAAGCTCTTCATCCGTCTTTCCAATAAAATAAAAATCCGATGTCAGGTCTATATCTGATAATTCCTTCACTTTACAAACAGACAACTTATAATCTATTACTTTCAGTTCCATTTTGCTGACCCCCATCAATATAGCCACAATTACAATGTATGACTTTTCTTATTTCCATGACCATACCACCCTTACAAATCAACTTAAAGTTATACTATCAGAACATAGAAAGCCTTCTCCTTATCAGAAAGCATCTTGCATCTCGAAATCATATCCTGCCTCTTCCAGTTTTTTATTTATTCTTTTCTTTGCTTCGTCTGAACAATATGCATACGCACCTTCACACTGAGGATATGCTATAACAACATCTTCATCCAAAAAGTTCTCCTGATAACACATAGCCACATGCCGGAATCCGATTTTGTCCTTTTCCCCGCCTGCCTGATACTGATAAGCCAGACAGTATTCGCCCCTGTCTGTTTTAATTTCATAAACAGAATATTGATGTTTATAACCATTGCTCAGAGATTTTATTTCTGACCCTATCGAATTATTTGATACCATTTTTCCTTGATACAGGCTCAATATCTCCTGAATACCCACGTCCAAGTCATCAGAGTTCTCCTGCAGATCTGCTGCAAACAATGACTTGATATTATCTGCATCTCCGCTTTCAATTGCGGTAATCATGCTGTTAAAATACTTCTCATCATATTTTGCAGTATGCATATAAAAATCATCACCACAACCTGTCAGCAACAGACCACAAACCCAAATTAATAATATTCCAAAAAATCTTTTCATCACTACTCCATATAAACTTGAATTTGTGCGATTAACTTCCGATTTAACTGTGCATACTATTTAAAAGCGGCAAGTCTATGTAACTTACCGCCCATAATCATCAACTTATCTTCTTTGCAACGATGAGATATCTGTGGATTGTACCTTCTACAAATCCATTCTTATCAATCTCTTCCTGCATTTCAAGAAGCTTGTCAAAGCATTTATCTACAGAAAATCCTGGGAACTCCCATTCTATGATGTGAGCAAACCAGACAAAAGCACCAACATCATAAAAGCGAATTGGTCTGAATGTTTCCTCTGCTCTGACAACCTGTAGTCCTGCAACCTCGAACTTTTTCTTCTGAATAGATAGTTCAAGCTCTGGGAATGGCTTTGGCACATCAGGCAGGACCATCTTTACAAGGTCTCTGTCATTCTCACCGCCCACCTGCTCAGTAATGAATAATCCGTTTGGTCTCAGCAGTCTGGCTGTTTCTACAGGATCAAAGTCGCCATGTCTATTTATAATCATGTCAAAAGAGCTATCTGCAAAAGGAACCTTTGAAGCATCATCACAAGACTTGAAATCAATTCCAAGCGGCAGCAATTCATTCTTGCATAGCTCAACATTTGGTGCGTAACCTTCTGTAGCCGCAGTGTTGCTATAAGGATGTCCAAGAGATAAAAGGAACTCTCCACCGCCTGTATCAAAATCCAACAGTTTCATACTGTCTATGCGATTCTCGTCAATTATCTGCTTATAGTCCCAAGGAAGATCTTCCTCCTCTTCATATCTGTCATGAATATGAGAAAAATCCCAACCATGTATATGAGCTATCTTCTCCTCTGCTTCCCAATCTTTTCTTAATTCTGTTATTCTTTCTGTATTCATATCTGCTCCTTTTCAAATAATTGTTTATAGTCTTATTTGTTCGGTGCAGTATGTGACAGCAAAACATTTCCATTAACCTCGGTACAACCTGCTGTCAGCACTAAAACTGCACCGAGTAGTTATCTCGTATTCTCATGATTACCTCCCATATGACCTCTATTTATCCAGATTGTCACAACAATGAATATTATACTAAGCTCAAAAAAGTGCAATTACTTGTTTTCTGAAAATCTTTAGTCGTTTATGCTGCAATATAACTACTTCTACAAACTTGAAGTAATTTTTCACGTAAGGAACGCGAAGTTTCTCAACATTCCAAATAACAAACCATTTGCAAATCATAAGGTTCGTCATCTGCAATTCTTTTTATGGGACAGTCTGTCAGTTTGCCGCCCATAGCTTTGTAAAATGCAATGGTTTCTTCTGAAGAACATGCAGAAATATATAACGCCTGAGCTCCTGCTTTTCGGGCCTCTTCTTTGCCCTTCTCAGTGAATAGTTGATCTCTATCTTGATCATATCTCTATTACCAGCCGCATTCACATAATTATAATGAAATGCGTCCAAGCTGTGACTGAATCTTGATGCCTCAGAGAGAGAATATCCTTGCTCCGACATAAATCCCTTCAGGATCTCCGTCAGACGTTCTCTTTCATTTACCGTTTCTTCTCTTGTCAGATTTGGAACAAAATCCAAATCTATATCAACTGACAATCTTGGAAGGTTAAAAACAGTCAGATTTATTGCCGTTCCACCCTTAAGCAACAGATGTTCACGCATATATTCATGCGTATTTAAAAAATCAAGAATTGTCCGCAATCGAAGAACCTTCTCAAATGTATCGCGATTAAAGCCATATTCCCGAGCTCTTACATCAAGCTCTCTTCTATTAAATTGCGGAATCTTCTAGCCCTCCATTTTTTATACTCTTAATATTCTTTGGATAGACCAACTTCCATTCGCCGGAATAAGCAGGCTCATTTATACCAGTTGTCAGATATCGTTTTGAATCTCCGCTCCTATCCTTACACATCTTTATAAAATCATCGCTTATGCCCAGTTCCCTCTGATATTCACTAAAGATAAAACCTGTCTTCTGATATAAAAAGGCATTGTCATATAAGGCCAGATACTTTAACATTTTTGTTTCATCAATACTGTTCGCAGACACGAGACATGAAAGCACCTCTTCCAGCCCGGCAATGAGATTCATATCCTTTATGGAGTCCGTTATCGTCCGCTCCTTATCCGTAATCCTCACGCCACCGCCAAATTCCGGAAAAACTACACCTTCCTTCATCTGTTCTTTTACATAATGATAAGTGTACCCATCAAATTCAAAGTCTTCAATCTAATTCAATGTTTTCATCCAAAAACTTTTCTAATTCTTTGCGTTTAACAAGCTTTTTCCTCCCACAATACAGCACAAAGCTGCACCATTACGATAGTTGTGGCTGGACAGAAGTATCTCCGCACTTTTTCGTCGCCCTTTATTCCTAAAATAAAAAGAATAAGTTTCGGAGGTGACGTGACCGCTCAGCTTTCGCTTCATCGCGTGTGTTCCGATGGCTACGATCCGGAAGCAAACCGGATCCGTGCAGGTAATGTGCCTGATGAATGACTTATTCAGTTATCAATGTTCACTGAGAGTCATTCATCACTGCTGATGTATTCCTCTCATTTGGTAGCCGATGGGAGGGATATTTTTACAACCAGATTTGGAATTTTTTATGAAAGCTGATAATCAGCGGCAAGATGTGACGTTAAAGATATTGTTTTTAGGATTTCTACATCTAGAAGAATAAAAATAACGATTTTGAGGAATAATGGCGAAATGAAATGGACGATTTTGCAAGAATGGTATCGAAATAAAATTGACGATTTTGCAGGAATTGCGTATAATAAAATCAACGATTTTGAAGAAAAGGTCTGTGGAATCATGTTTAAGAGAAAAATATATGATAGTTTACTTCATTGGAAAAACACTTCAAATGGAAAAACTGCATTGTTAATAGAAGGTCCTAGACGTGTGGGTAAATCTACTGTTGTTGAAGAATTTGCCAGAAACGAGTATGAAAGCTTTATTCTTGTGGATTTTTATACTGCGTCTCCAGAAACCAAAGCATTGTTTGATAACTTGTCGGATTTAAATTATATCTTTTTGCAACTACAGCTAACTTATCAAGTTAGCCTCAAGGAAAGAAAGTCATGTATCGTTTTTGACGAAGTACAGTTGTGTCCAAAGGCGCGTCAGGCAATAAAAGCTTTGGTGAAGGATGGACGATATGATTATATTGAAACGGGTTCTTTGATATCTATTCGAAAAAATGTAAAGGATATTTTGATTCCAAGCGAAGAGAAAAAGCTTCACATGTATCCGATGGATTACGAGGAATTTCGATGGGCTTTAGGGGATGAGGTTTCTGTACAGATGCTAAAGCAGTTATATGAATCCAAAAAACCATTGGGGCAAGCTGCATTTAGAAAACAGCTTCTTGATTTCAGACTATACATGCTTGTAGGTGGTATGCCACAAGCTGTCGAAAGCTACATTTCAACAAATGATTTAAGTAAAGTAGATGATGTCAAAAGAGATATTTTATCTCTTTACGAGGATGATTTTCGCAAGATTGATCCAACCGGCAAAATATCTGCTCTTTTTGATGCAATTCCTGCGCAGCTTATGGGAAACGCTTCTAGGTATCAGGTTTCGAGTGTTCTTGGTGCAAGTAGAGCTGGTGATATATTAGAACAGATATCAGAACTTAAAGATTCAGGAACGGTTTTAGTAGCATATCACGCCAATGATCCAGGTCCGGGTATGGCTCAAAATAAGGACTTAACAAGGTTTAAATTGTTTACTGCTGATATTGGTTTGTTTATTACACTTGCCTTTAAGGATAAGGATTTTACAGAAAATGATATATATTCCAAGCTTTTAAGCGGTAAGTTACAGGCTAATTTAGGATATATTTATGAGAACGTTGTTGCTCAGACTTTAGCAACTGATGGACATGAATTATACTATCATACTTTTTTGAATGAAAAATCACGACATAATTATGAAGTTGATTTTCTAATAGCTGAGAAAAATAAGATATCTGCAATAGAAGTTAAAAGCTCAGGTTATAAAAGTCATCCTTCTATAGATGCTTTTTCAGCAAAATTTTCATCACGAATAATTCGTGAGATATTGCTGTATACGAAAGACTATCAAAGAGATCAGTCTCTTGATTGTTTACCGATTATGTGGACACAGTTCATTTAAAGCAAAAAGATAACCACAATATACTCCTAAAAAGTGGATGTTCAACTAACAAAAAACCTGGCAGGATTTCCGAGACTGTGACAATTTTTCTGTAAATATAAAAAATACATGACCTAGGGCCTCCTGTGAGATACACTTTTCAAAGGAGGCCTTTAATGATGGGAAAACAGAAGAAACCTGTACACCGTGTACAAATGACTGACGGAAAACGTCAGATTATTCAACAGCTTCTTCAAGAATACGATATCCAGACGGCAGAAGATATTCAGGATGCTCTGAAGGATCTTCTGGGCGGTACTATCAAAGAAATGATGGAATCCGAAATGGACGAGCATCTAGGTTACAGTAAGTCAGAACGATATGCGTCAGATGATTATCGCAACGGATATAAACAGAAGCAGGTAAATTCAAGTTATGGTTCTTTG